>CAKOXC010000023.1 GCA_934129945.1 uncultured Bacilli bacterium | reverse complement strand
ATGGAAAAATATTATACTGTAAATGATGATAAAAATAATGAACTAGCTGAAAAATATAGAGAGTTAGCATTAAAGGAAAAAAATGTAATATTTGGTGGAAGACTTGCAGAGTATAAATATTATGATATGGATGATGTAATTAAAAGTGCATTTGACGTTTTTAAAGGAGAGTTATAATGGCAAAATATTTATTAACAATTATTTATATAATATTTACAACTTGTGGTATAACTTTTATGAAATTAGGTGGTGATTCACTTAGTTTATCTTTTTCAAAAGGTTTTAGTTTTAAAATAGGTTGGATTACTTTAGTTGGATTTATGTTTTATTTAATAAGCTTTATTTTATGGCAAAAATTATTAGTAAAATATGATTTATCAACTATGGTGCCAATAGTTACAGGAATTTCACAAATTATAATTATTACAATTGGATACACAATATTTAAAGAAAGTTTCAGTGTGCAAAGTTTAATAGGTGCTTTAATAATTGTTATTGGTATTGTAGTTATGACATTTGGAAATAAATAATGTTTATAATATGAGTATTGGAAGTGAGTTTGCATGTCAAAAAAAATAAGAAATTCTAATTTTGAATTAATGAGAATAATATCAATGTTTTTAATTGTTTTATATCATACTATTTGTCATGGTCACGTAATTCAAAATAGTACTACACCTTTTTTAAAAACATTTTTTTTGATTTTAGAAATTATTACGATTGTACATGTTAATTCTTTTGTTTTAGTTAGTGGATATTATCAATGTGAATCAGAATTTAAAATAAAGAAAATAATTAAATTATGGTTATTGAATTTATTTTATGGTTTAACTTTTATATTTATTTTTTCCTATTTTAATATTATTGAAATCAGTAAGTTCTCAATAATAAAAAATTTATTATTTTTAAATATTAATGAATATTGGTTTATAAAAATTTATTTGTTATTGTTTTGTTTTACACCTTTTTTAAATATTATTATAAAAAATATTTCAAAAAGAGATCATAAAATTTTGATTGGATTATTAATAATATTTTTTTCAATAATTCCTACTATATCTGGTCAAGAAGTATTAAATAATAATGGTTATACTTTAATTCAATTTATATTGCTGTACTTTATTGGAGCATATTTAAAAAAATTCCCATTAAAATTAAAAGATAATAAACTTTTGATCAGATTAGTATCTATTGTAATTTTTAGTTTATGTGTTATTTTGAATTATGGATTGTTATTTTATATTAATAAAATTGATTGTAACAATAATGAATATATTGCTTACGTTTGTAATAATATTAATATTTCTTATTTATCTTACAGTAATCCTTTAATTTTGATTCAGAGTGTAGCGTATTTTATATTTTTCTTGACATTTAGTTTTCAAAGTAAAATTATAAACAAAGTTGCATCATTAGTATTAGGAATATACTTCATACATGATAATGAATATGTAAGAGCTTGGATATATACATTTTTAAAGATTGATAATGGTTTAATATATTCTCGTAGATATATAATTTACTTTATAAAAATTGTATTTCTAATATATATTTCTTGTTTAATAATTGAGAGTATTAGAAAATTTATTATATATTTAATTATAAAATTAAAAAATAAAATAACTGAAATTAATGTAATCGAAAATAAATAGCGACAAATCGTTGCTTTTTTGTTATAATATTTTCGTGGAGAGATGATTATGAAAAGTAAAATAGCGGTATTAATACCGTGTTATAATGAATCAAAAACAATAGAGAAAGTTGTTAAGGATTATAAAAAGGCTTTACCAGAAGCAGATATTTATGTGTATGATAATAATTCTAAAGATCATACTGATGAAATAGCAAAAAAAGCTGGAGCTATAGTAAAATATGAATATCGTCAAGGTAAAGGTAATGTAATTAGATCTATGTTTAGGGATATAGATGCTGATTGTTATTTAATGATAGATGGTGATGATACATATCCAGCAGAAAATGCTCGTGAGATGTGTGATTTAGTTTTAAATGGAAGAGCAGATATGGTAATAGGTGATAGATTATCATCAACATACTTTACTGAAAATAAAAGACCATTTCATAACTTTGGTAATAGAATAGTAAGACTATTAATTAATAAATTATTTAGTAATCATATTAAAGATATAATGACTGGTTATAGAGCATTCTCATATGATTTTGTAAAAGGATTTCCAGTTTTATCAAAAGGTTTTGAAATAGAAACAGAAATGACTATTCATGCAGTAGATAAAAATTATAAACTAGTAGAAATGCCAGTAACATATCGTGATAGACCAGAAGGATCAGTATCAAAGTTAAATACGTATAGTGATGGTATGAAAGTATTAAAGACTATAGCAGTATTATTTAAAGAATATAAACCAATGGGATTTTTTGGATTAATTAGTTTATTACTTGTTTTAATTTCATTAATATTCTTAATTCCACCATTTGCAGGATATTTTGCAACAGGAGAAGTAGCTAAGTTTCCTTCATTAATAGTAGGGTGCTTTATATTCTTAACTTCTATACTATCATTAATGTGTGGTATTATTTTACAAGTAATAGTAAAAAAAGATAGACAACAATATGAACTTATTATGAATGAGCTTAAAAATACTAGAAAAAACTAGTATTTTTTTTAATTCTCATGGTTCGACAAATTATTTAATAGTAAAGTATTAGAATATCACTCCAAGAAAGGGGGTGATATTTTTGGTTAATCAATTTTATACTGCAAAGAATGATATCGTATTTAAAGCAGTAATGGTGAGAAATGAAAGGGTGTTA
>CAKOXC010000022.1 GCA_934129945.1 uncultured Bacilli bacterium | reverse complement strand
AAGACAGAAGAACTGATAAGAAAAAGAAAAGAAGAGAAAAGAGAACAAAGAAGAGAACAAAGAAGGATATTACAAGATCAAAAAATTGAAGAATTAGAAAAACAAAAAAATGAAATGCAAAAACAGAATGATGAAATGCAAAAACAGAATGATGAAATGCAAAAACAAAATGATGAAATTCAGAAGCAAAAAAACTTTTTATTAAATAATTCGGTAAAAAAATTAATAGAATTAAATGTCGATGTTAATGATATATCAAAAACTTTAGATATTCCAGTAAGCAAAGTAGAATACATAGCTAAAAATACTAGAACAAACTAGTATTTTTTAAAAAAATATTTATTTTATTGAAAAAAAATGGTATTCTATTAATAAGGATAATAGAGGTGGCTTATGAATAATAGTAATTTAAATAATAATGAAGGAAATAATACTATAAATTCTACTGGAGGAACTCCAGTTAGTAATCTAAATAATATTGAAGTTCTAGGTGATGATTTAAAAACGCAAAATCAACCAAATCAAATTGATTATAATAGTTTTATAAAACCTGTTGAACAACCAAAACAAGATCCTAATGAACTACTTAATGCTGTACCAAATCCTAATATGATGGTATCAAGTCCAACTACTAACATGATTACTTCTGATGATTTAATTGAAGATTTTGTTGGAAATAATTATGAAAAAATTTCTAAAAGAAAATATAATTTATCTGCATTCTTCTTTAATGTCTTTTATTTATTATATAGAAAATTGTACTTAGAGGGAATTGTTCTATTTTTCATTTTAATTTTTTCTAGTTTATTCTTATCAATAATAAATCCTGGCATAGCATTATTATTAGAAATTTTAATTAGTTTAATATTATGTTTCTTCTTTAATAAGTATTATTTAGGTAAAGCTAAGAAAAAAATTGATAAAATAAAAAATAAGAATAAAAGTAAATCTATTACTGATTTAAAAAATATTTGTAAAAAAGCTGGTGGAACTAATATTGTATTAAGTATACTTATTTCAGTATTATTAACAATAGTAGCATCTGTTGTTATAATGGCTATGTTTGCATCAGTAATTTATACAATTATTTCAAAGTTAGGTTTGAATTTTAATCAAAATAATAATTCTAGTAATGTTAATGAAAATATTAATAAAGATAATGATTCTAATGACAATTCAGATAATTTAGACACTAATAAATATAATGGTAGTTTAAGTTATAATGAGAATATTAATTTAGGTGAAAAATTAAACATGGGATATTTACTTATTTTTAAATCTGGTTCACTTAACAGTAATTACTTATATGATTATAGTTATCAAACAGATACTACAAATGAGGGAAGCACTTGTTCATTTACACTAGGAAATATTAAAGATTATAATGATTCTAAAAAATTGATCCAAGAAATAGCTGATTATAATAATGTATCTAATGATGTTTCTAATAGTGTATCTTCTAAAAATTTAAGTATTAATTCAGTTGTAGTTAATCACGATTTAAAAAATGTTTATTATAGTGCATTTAATGATGAAAATAATAATGTATATTTGCTTACATATGAAATTTCTAGTACAGCAAATGAGAATATTTGTAAAGCATTCTATAGTGGAATAATAAATTCCATTGAATTGCAATAACTTGTAAATAAAATGTCGACGTAATTGTAAAATTATAGTTGACATTTTTTAGTGTTTCATAATATAATTAAATAGAAGTTCATTCTTGGTTTTGAAGATCCTTGATTCAATTCTATGTTTGAACCAATTATTATAATAAGGAGGAAAAATAATGACTAAAGAAGAAAAAGCAAAAATCATTAAAGAATTTGCTAAAAATGAAAAAGATTGTGGTAGTACTGAAGTACAAATTGCAATTTTAACAAAAGAAATTAATGATTTAACTGAACATTTAAAAGTTCATATTCATGATTATCATTCTAAAAGAGGATTATTAATGAAAGTTGGACGTAGAAGAAAACTTTTAGATTATCTTAAAAAGAATGATGTTGTTGGTTACAGAGATGTAATTAAGAGATTAAATATTAGAAAATAATAAAAGGCACTTTATAGGCCTTTTTTTGTTTAAATAAAGGAGAGTTGTAATGAAAAAAGTTTATGAAATGGATTTTCTTGGAAGAAAACTAACGGTAGAAACAGGAGAACTTGCAAAACAAGCTAATGGTTCTGTTTTAGTAAGATATGGTGATACAGTAGTTTTATCTGTTTGTGTAATGGGTAAAAATACTATTACTTCTGATTTTTTCCCTCTAACAGTTTTATATCAAGAAAAACTATATTCTGTTGGTAAAATTCCAGGAGGTTTTATTAAAAGAGAAAGTAGACCTACTGATGAAGCTACTTTAGCTGCTAGAATTATTGACAGACCAATCAGACCGATGTTTGATGAAAGATTAAGAAATGAAATTCAAGTAGTAAATACTATATTATCTGTTGATCAAGATAATTCACCAGTAATGGCTGCTTTATTTGGATCATCACTTTGTTTAGGAATTTCAAACATTCCATTTGATGGACCAGTTTCTGGTGTAGTAGTTGGAAAAATTGGGAAAGAATTTATTATAAATCCAACTGTTAAACAAATGGAAGAAAGTACACTTAATTTAACCGTAGCAGGTACAAAAGATGCAATTTGTATGGTTGAAGCTGGTGCTCAACAATTAAGCGAAAAAGATATGTTAGAAGCAATTATGTTTGGACATGAACATATTAAAAAATTATGTGAATTCCAACAACAAATTATTGATGAAATAGGTCGCGAAAAAGTTGTTTTACCACTTGCCGAAGTTGATGAAGAAGTTGATAAAGCTGTAAGAAATTTTGCAACAAAAGATATGCTTGCTGCTATTCAAATTAAAGATAAATTAGAAAAATATGCTGCAATTGATGAAGTAAAAGAAAGAACTATAGAAAACTTTACTGAAGTTTATGCTGATGATGAAGAAATTGAATTAAAACTTAAAGATGTTAAAAAAGTTGTAGATTTAATAGAAGGCGAAGAAGTAAGAAGATTAATTACTGAGAAAAAAATTAGACCAGATGGAAGAAAAATGGATGAGATTAGACCTTTAAGTGGGTATATTGATTTACTTCCAAGAACACATGGTAGTGCAGTATTTACTCGTGGTGAAACTCAATCGCTTGCTACAACAACACTTGGAGCTTTAGGTGAACATCAAGTGCTTGATGGTCTTGGAATTGAAGATATGAAGAGATTCATGTTACATTATAATTTTCCTCAATTCTCAGTAGGTGAAACAGGAAGATACGGTGCTCCAGGAAGAAGAGAAATAGGTCATGGAGCTTTAGGAGAAAGAGCTCTTGCACAAGTAATGCCTAGTGAAGAAGAATTCCCATATACAGTTAGAGTTGTTAGTGAAATATTAGAAAGTAATGGCTCAAGTAGTCAAGCAACAATTTGTGCTGGATGTCTTTCATTAATGGCAGCAGGTGTTCCAATTAAAGCACCAGTTGCAGGAATAGCAATGGGATTAATAACTTCAAATACTAGTAAAAAATATACAATTTTAACTGATATTCAAGGACTTGAAGATCATATGGGTGATATGGATTTCAAAGTTGCTGGTACAAAAAAAGGTATAACAGCATTACAAATGGATATTAAAATTAAAGGTGTTACTAAAAATATTTTAAAAGAAGCACTAGCTCAAGCTAAAAAAGCTCGTATGGAAATTCTTGATTTTATGGCTGGTATAATTGAAGAACCAAGAGAATATTTAAGTCCATATGCACCAAAAGTTGAAATGTTCTATATTAAACCTGAAAAGATTAAAGATGTTATTGGACGTGGCGGAGAAATGATAACTAAGATTATTTTAGAAGCTAGCGGTGTTAATACTGTAACAGATAAAGATGCTGTTAAAGTTGATCTTGATGATGATGGTAAAGTTACAATTTATCATAATAGCCAAGAGGTTATTGATAGAACTCGTGAAATGATTGAAAGTGTTGTAAAAGAAGTAGAAGATGGTGCAATATATACAGGTAAAATAGTTAAAGTTGAAGATTTTGGTTGCTTTGTTGAATTATGGCCTGGTTGTGAAGGATTGTGCCATGTATCACAACTTGCTCATGAAAGAATAAATAAACCTAGCGATTTATTTAAAGTAGGAGATGAAATCAGAGTTAAAGCATTGGGATTTGATAATCGTGGAAGATTAAACTTATCTCGTAAAGATACTTTACCTATCCCTGCTGGTAAAGATATAAAAGAAGAAAAAGATTCTAAGAAAAAAGATAAAAAAGTTAAAAAGGATAAAAAACATGAATAAACCAGCTTCTGGTGATAAATATAAACATTTTAAAGGAATGTTAATTAATGTAATTGCTGTAGGTAAAAATACAGAGACTTTAGAAGAAATGGTCGTTTATGAACACGATGGTGATATTTGGATTAGGCCACTTAAAATGTTTATGTCAAAAGTTGATAAAAATAAATATCCTGATTGTAAGCAAGAATTTAGATTTGAAAAATTAGAAAAATGACATTATTGTCATTTTTTTAAAATTTTACAAATTTTGAAAATTTGCTTAGTTTTAAAAACAGATATTTAAAATCTGTATACAAATTTTAAATAT
>CAKOXC010000021.1 GCA_934129945.1 uncultured Bacilli bacterium | reverse complement strand
GAAGATAATATTGAATCATACTTTGTATGGATACCAAAGTATTCATATCAAATATTTAATTTAGGTGAAACTGATGGTTATACTTCGGGTAAGCCAACCACAAGTAATGCAAAAGAAATTCAAATAAAATTTGGAATAACTAATACAAGTGATAATAATGATAATGAATGTACAACGCCAATGACAAGTGGAGCAAGTGGTAATTGTAAGGTTGGAGATTATATGACTAGTCCAGCATTTATCTCAATGGATACAAATGGACTATGGGTAGCAAAATTTGAAACAACCGGAAGTACTGCAAATATCACAGTAAAACCAAATCAAACATCATTAAGAAGTTTAAATATAAAAACAATGTTTGAAACAGCATATAACTATAAAAGAGATAATAACTCACATATGATGAAGAATACAGAATGGGGAGCAGTAGCATATCTATCCCATTCAAAATATGGTATAAACACAGAAGTAAGAATAAATAATAATTCTAATTGTATAACAGGATATGCAGCAACAGATAGTGCTAATGAAACAACATTTCCAGGAACAGCTGGAACAGATGCAAGTGTAACTCTACCATATAATACAACTACAGGATATAAAGCAAGTACAACAGGAAATATCACAGGAATTTATGATATGAGTGGTGGAACTAATGAATATATGGCATCACTTAGAAGTGAAACATATGGAAGTTCTGGATTTGATGCAACAACATTAAAAATATATAATTCAAATTATTATGATGTTTATGATGGTTCAAGCGAATTGACAAAATATAGCAAAAGAATACTAGGAGATGCAACAGGAGAGATGGGTCCATTCTATTATTATCAAGATGCAGATAATGTTTTAAGATCTCATAATAGTTGGTATGCTGATGAGTCTGGTATTAATGGCTATTCGGAGCCGTGGCTTTTTAGAGGTGGTAATTATAACCATGGAATAATTGCTGGTCAATTCTATTTCAATCCTTATGCAGGTGGCAAGCATGATTACATTGGCTTTCGCCTGGTTCTAACAAAATAAATCTTACATTTGTAAGATTTTTTTTGCATTTTATAGTATAATTGTTAATGAATATGGATGTGATATTGTGAAGAAAAAATTATTAGCATTTTTTTTATTTTGTATTTCAATTTTGGTAGGTATAATAGCTTTAAAAAATTGTACTATTGCTATAGATTCTTATATTTACAATATTATAATTAAATTAAGAAGTCCTTTTTGTGATAACTTTTTTAAAATAATTAGCTTCTTATTTTCAACTTATGCAATCATAATTTATTGCATCATATTTCTTATAATTTTAAAAAATAGAAAGTATTCATACTATGTAATTCTTATGATGCTTAGTGAAGCATTAATAAATAATATTATAAAAATTATTTTTAGAAGACCAAGGCCAAGTGATTTATCATTAGTAATTGAAAATACTTATAGCTTTCCTAGTGGACATACAATGGCAGCATGCATCATAACATATTTAATTGGAAATTATATAGTAAAAAAATATTCGACAAAAAAATATCTTATAACTTCACTTGAGATTATTATAATTTTATTAGTTGGTATTTCTAGAATATATTTAGGAGTTCATTATTTTACTGATATAATAGGTGCTATATTAATTTCTATAGCTATAATATTAATAGCAAATGATTTAGAAATATTTGAAAAATATATAAACAGAGGTAACAAAAATGATAACAAAATTAGAAGGAATAATATTAAATGAAACTCCTTATGGAGAAACATCAAAAATTATAAATGTTTTAACAAAAGAAAAAGGGATAGTTGGAATAATGTGTAAAGGTGCTAAATCTATGAAAAATAGTTTAAGAGCACTTACTATGCCACTTACTTATGGTTGCTTTTATATTTATTATAAAGAAGACAAATTATCTACTTTAAAAGACGTTGATTTAATTAATTCATTTAATAATATAAAACAAGATATACTTTTAATTGCTTATGCTAATTATTTGACTGAATTAACACATCAAATTACCAAAATGGAATTTGATGAAAATATATATGAACTTTTTATTAATTCGTTAATAAAAATAGATAGTAATATTGATCCCTTAATAATTACAAATATAATAGAACTACAATATTTAAAATATTTAGGAATAGAATTAAATCTTAATGAATGTGTTAATTGTGGTAGTACTAAAAATATAATAACATTAGATGGTGATAGTGGAGGATTTATTTGTAATAAGTGCTATACTAATGAGAAAATGGTTAGTTTAAAAGCAATAAAATTAATTAGAATGTATAATGCTGTTGATATAAAAAGTATTAGTTCTATAAATATAAATGATAATTCTAAATATGAAATAAATTATTTCTTAAATAGATATTATGATAGATACACAGGGTTATATTTAAAAAGTAAAAAATTTTTAGAAGATTTAAATAAGATTGGTTAGGAAAAAAAGAATGGAAAGAGTAAAAAGAATATATTTAATAATAGTTTTAGTAGTATCTTTATCAGTAGGGACTTTAATAATTACATATTATAAAAGAATACATGTAAAAAAGGCTTACGTAGTTGAAAAAATAATAGCTAATTATAACTTCATGTTAAAAAAGACAGAATATTACGTGTCACTTAATTCTAAAATAAACTTAGAAATTGATAACCCTAATAATGTTCAATATAAAATTAATATTGTTAATCCTGACATAGTTAGTATTGAAAATAATGAGATTGTTGCTAAAAATATTGGATATACAGATTTTTCTATTGAAATAAAAAATTTTAATTGCTTTAATGGTAGGATTTATGTTGTAAATGGAATTGAACAATCAAAAGAAATGTTTGATAAAAGTAAAAAGTTTATTTCTTGCAATCAATTTAGTGATGAAGAAAATGAAATCTTGGATAAAACTCTAGAAGATAGAGTAAATACTGATGGGTTTAAAACAAGAGCAGGAGTAGTAGCTGCTGCTAGATTTTTAACATTAGAATTTAGTTATCGAATTCCTTACTTTTATGAAAATGGCAGACTTAACAACTATGGTTCAATAAAAAAAGTTGACGGTGAAGGTAGATATTATCATAAAGGACTTTATTTAAGCAAGGGGAAATATAAAAATATAAGTAATAAATTTACAGGGCCTGGATCATGGGGATGTAAAATAATGCAATTTGAAGATGAACCCGGATACAACTTTGTGCCTAAAGTGAAATATCCAAATGGATTTGATTGTAGTGGCTTTATATCATGGGTATTATTAAATGGTGGATTTGATGTAGGTGATAATGGAGCAGGAAATATTCTTAGTAGAAATGACGATTTATATGATTTAGGTATAAAAACAAAAATTACTGATGAATTATTATTTTCTAAAGATGTAAAAGTTGGAGATTTAATAGCGTACTCTGGACATATGGCAATAATTGCTGGAATAGATAATGAATTAAATTACTATGTAGCAGAGAGTTTGCCACAATTTAAAGGCGTCGTATTAAATAAATATAATACAGTTAAGTTAAAAAATACGTTTACGCATATTATGTTAATGGATAACGTCTATAAAAAGGATGGATATCTTACAAATATGTGGTATTAGATTTTAAAATGTCTTGTAAAGTTAAATAAAATATTTTATAATAAGTTCATACAAACGTTGATGAGCCTGGAAAACTCGGAGTTATATAAAAGAAAGTGATTCTTCTAAGAATAATTAGGGTGGAACCGCGGAATTTATTTTCGTCCCTATAGATTTTTTAGAAGTTTTTTATTTTAAAGGAGTGATGATGTTGGATGTTTTAATAATATCTTCATCAAGAGATGAAATTGATGATTATTACAAAAGTGTTGCAAGAAATATTTCACATTATTTAGCAACCAATGGTGATAATTTAATTTTTGGGGCAGCTTCAACTTCAATGATGGGTATTTGTTATGATGAATTTAAGAAAAATAATTGTAATATTTATGCTTTTACAACTAGACCTTATATTGAAGATTTAAAAAATTTAAATCAGGCAAAACACCATATTTGTAATACAACTTTTGAAATGAAACAAAGAATGTTTGAAAATGCCGATTTAATAGTATGTTTACCAGGAGGACCTGGAACTATTTCAGAACTTACTTCATATATTGAAGAAAAACGTTCAAATGATGTTAATAAACCAATAATCATTTATGATGAAAATAATTTTTTTGAATATTTTTATAAAATGTATGATTCCTTTATAGAAAATAATTTTGTAGGAGAATCAATTAAAGAAATGTACGACATTGCCAATAACAAAGAAGAGTTTATAGAATTATATGAAAAAATTAAATTTAGTGAAAGAAGGAGATAAAAATGGAAAAACTAACAATGGAAAAATTAGTAAATTATTCAAAACAATATGGTTTTATATTTCAAGGAAGTGAAATATATGGAGGACTTTCTAATACTTGGGATTACGGTCCTTTAGGAAGAGAATTAAAAAATAATATCAAAAATGCTTGGTGGAAAAAATTTATACAAGAAAATATCTATAATTATGGCCTTGATTCAGCAATATTAATGAATCCAGAGGTATGGGTTGCATCAGGCCATGTAGCATCATTTGCAGACCCTTTAATTGATTGTAAAAAGTGTAAATCAAGACAACGCGCTGACAAATTAATCGAAGATTTTACTGGTGGAAAAGAAACTGGTGATGGTTGGGATAACGAAAAATTAGAAAAATTTATTGCTGAAAATAAAATACCATGTCCAAAATGTGGTAACAGTGATTTTACTCCAATTAGAAAGTTTAACTTACTTTTTGAAACCCATCAAGGAGTTACTGAAGATAGTAAAAGTAAAGTATATTTACGTGGTGAAACTGCTCAAGGAATATTTGTTAATTTCTTAAATGTTCAAAGAAGTATGCGTGCTAAAGTACCTTTTGGTATTGGCCAAATAGGTAAGAGTTTTAGAAATGAAATAACACCAGGAAACTTTATTTTTAGAACTCGTGAATTTGAACAAATGGAATTAGAATTTTTTTGTAAACCTAATACAGATTTAGAATGGTTCGGTTATTGGAAAAATTATTGCCTAGATTTCTTAAAAGATTTAGGGTTAAATAAAGAAAATTTAAGATATAGAGACCATGCAAAAGAAGAATTATCTTTCTATAGTAAAGCTACGACAGATATAGAATTTTTATTCCCAATGGGTTG
Source organism: uncultured Bacilli bacterium (assembly GCA_934129945.1). Lineage (GTDB taxonomy): Bacteria > Bacillota_I > Bacilli_A > RF39 > UBA660 > RUG14121. Next base: position 1,657 of record CAKOXC010000021.1, on the reverse strand, counting down.
GGGAGAATTATGGGGTATAGCAGATCGTACTGATTATGACTTATCTGTTCATATGGAACATTCTAAAAATGATTTAAGATATTTAGATCCTGAAACTAACGAAAAATACTTGCCATATGTTATTGAACCTTCAGTAGGTGTTGATAGATTATTTTTGGCAGTACTTACAGATGCTTATGAAGAAGAACTATTAGAAGATGGTACAACAAGAGAAGTTCTTAAATTAAATCCTTATTTAGCTCCGAATAAAGTTACAATCTTACCATTAATTAAAAAAATCCATGCTGAAAAAGCAGCAGAAATTTATGCTATGTTATGTAAAGACTTTAATTGTAGCTATGATGAATCAGGATCTATTGGTAAAAGATATAGAAGAAGCGATGCAGTTGGAACACCATTTGCTATTACTATTGATGATGATACATTAGAAAATAACATTGTAACTATCAGAGATAGAGATACCATGCAACAAACAAAAATTTCTATAAAAGAATTAAATTCATATATAAATGAAAGAATTAAATTTTAATAAGTAAATTAAACTATAAAAAGCTAATTATTTTGTTAAATATTAGCTTTTTTTTAACTTAATAATTGCAAAGTCATTAATTCTTTGATAAAATTATTAAGTAAGATAGGGTAAATGTGATGGAGGAATAATTATGGCGTTAAATAAATTAAAAAAATTATTTGCTGATGAAGAAGAAAATTTAGTTGGTACTGAAGATGAATATTATTCAATTTCTGAAGATGATGCATTAAAAGAGGCAGATAAAACAGGAAATAAAATGATTCTTTTAGAACCACGAGCTTATTCAGAGGCACAACAAATAGCAGACCATTTAAAAAACAGAAATAGTGTAGTTGTTAATCTTAAAAGAGTTACATCAGATCAAGCAAAAAGAATCATTGATTTTTTAAGTGGATGTATTTACTCAATAGGTGGAAAAATGCAAAAAATAGGTGTAGGTATTTATTTATGTACACCTAAGAATGTTAACATTCAAGGTAAAATAACTGATGATAGTGAAAAGAGTAAAAATAGTAGTACCGAAAATATAGATTGGTAATATTTTAATGGTGGTGAGTCATGAAAAAATTTGGAACAAGCCTTTATGGTTACAATAAACAGGACGTTAATATTTTTGTAAAAGAAGTAGCTAAAGAATATGAATCAATGTTAAACAATTTAAAAGAAGTAAATGATGAAAATAAAAGATTGTTAGAACAAATTGAAAAATATAAAGAAATGCAAGGTTCATTTAACAAAGCTATACTAGTTGCAGAAGATGCGTCTAATCAAATAAAAAAATTAGCAAAAGACGAATATAGACAAATTGTTGATGAAGCTAAGAAAAACGCGTCTAGAATTGTTAATGAGGCTTTAATTAGAGCTGATAAAATAGAACATGACTCAGAAGAATTAAGAAGAAGAACAGCTCTATTTAAAAGAAAATTGCGTCAAGCCATTGAATCAGAATTAGAAGCAATTGAAAGTATTGGAGAAGACTATTAAATAACACAAAAGTGTTATTTTTTTACTGACATAGTATAGACAAGTTCTATGAATAAATGTTAATATAAAAATATAGAATAGGTGGATAGACAATATGAAAAAGAAAGTAATAATCCCAGTAATAGCTAGTTTAGTAACTGT
>CAKOXC010000020.1 GCA_934129945.1 uncultured Bacilli bacterium | reverse complement strand
TAGATACTAAAAAGATTAATAAAGAATACAAAGAAACACTACTAAATGGAACAGATCCAGTACTAAGTGATAATTTAGTCCCGGTTACACTAGCTGATGATGGAACAGTAACCAAAGCTGATACTAATGCAGAGTGGTATAAATATGAAGATAAGAAATGGGCAAATGCTGTTATTTTATCAGATAATACTAAAACATATGATAATGGAGATACTATACCCGAAGATAATATTGAATCATACTTTGTATGGATACCAAAATATTCATATCAAATATTTAATCTAGGTGAAACTGATGGATATACTTCTGGTAAGCCAACGACAAGTAATGCTCAAGAAATTCAAATAAAATTTGGAACAATTAATACAAGTGATAATAATGATAATGAATGTACAACCCCAATGACAAGTGGAGCAAATGGTAATTGTAAGGTCGGAGATTATATGACTTCACCTGCATTTATTTCAATGGGAACTAATGGACTATGGGTAGCAAAATTCGAAACAACCGGAAGTACAACAAATATAACAGTAAAACCAAATCAAACGTCATTAAGAAATTTAAATGTAAAAACAATGTTTGAAACAGCATATAACTATAAAAGAGATAATGACTCACATATGATGAAGAATACCGAATGGGGAGCAGTAGCATATCTATCACATTCAAAATATGGAATAAATACCGAGGTTAGAATAAATAATAATTCTAGTTACATAACAGGATATGCAGCAACAGATAGTGCTGATGAAAGTAAATATCCTGGAGATTCTGGAACAGATGCAAGTGTAACTTTACCATATAATACAAGTACAGGATATAAAGCAAGTACAACAGGAAATATCACAGGAATATATGATATGAGTGGTGGAGCATATGAATATATGGCATCACTTAGAAGTGAAACATATGGAAGTTCTGGATTTGATGCAACAACATTAAAAATATACAATAATAAATATTATGAAGAATACGATAAAAATAGTGATATATACGCTTATAGCAAAAGAATACTAGGAGATGCAACCGGAGAAATGGGATCATTTTATAACTATTCAGATGCTGATAATAATTCAAGACCACATAATGGTTGGTATGCTGACGACTCTAGTTTTGTTGTTTCTTCTTCACCATGGTTTTGCCGCGGTGGAATTTACAATGATGGTGTGCTTGCTGGTCAATTATACTTTGATCGAGGAAATGGTGGTACTAAGATATCATTTGCTTTCCGTCTAGTTCTAACAAAATAAAAAAATGTTAGTTACAACAATAACTGACATTTTTTTTATGTTTAATTTAGTACACTAATATTGGTGATAATGATGAAAGTATATTTAGATATAGTTTTAATTATAAATACTTTGTTAGATTATAATATTTTTTATATAGTAAATAAAATATTAAAAAGAAATACTAAATTATATAGAATCATATTGGCTTCATTACTGGGAAATATTAGTTTAATATTTTTATTTATTAATATTAATAAAACTAGTTTATTTATCATAAAAATAATATTGTGTATATTATTATGTATAATAGCTTTTGACTTTAAAAACTTAAAATATATGATTAATAATATGGCTTATGTTTACATGGTTTCTACTATTTTTGGTGGCATACTTTATTTTATAAAACAAAATGTAATTTCTAAATATCTCTATAGTTGTTTAATAATTATATTACTACCACTTGTATCTATTGAAATAATAAAATACTTTAATAAAATAAAATCTAATTATAAATATTACTATTTAGTAAAAATTATGTTTAAAAATAATATTTGTATAGAATTAAATTCTTTTTTAGATACAGGTAACAAATTAGTTGATCCATATACAAATAAAGGAATAATTTTAGTCGATATAAATAAAATTATTGGGAAAATAAATATTAGAAGTCCTATTTATGTACCATTTAAATCTTTGAATAATACTGGCTTAATCAAATGTATTAAACCACAGTTTATTGAGATAAATGGCAAATCTTATAATAATTATTTAGTTGGGTTAGCAGAAGAAAAATTTAATATTGATGGAATAGATTGTCTTTTAAATTATAAATTAATGGAGGAATTAAATGTTTAAAAAAATAATAGCTTATTTAAAAAAGAAATATAATGAATGTTTTTTTGTCGGGAGTACTGATAAATTACCACCACCATTATCTAAAGAAGAAGAATTAAATTATGTAATTAGAGCTAGAGAAGGCGATGAGAATGCGAAAAATATTTTAATCGAACATAATTTGAGACTAGTAGTTTTTCTTGCTAAAAAATATGAAAATACTGGTTATGAATTAGATGACTTAGTCAGTATTGGATCAATCGGGCTTATTAAAGGAATAAATACTTATAAACCTGATAAAAATATAAAACTCGCAACCTACGCATCTCGTTGTATAGCTAATGAAATTCTTATGTTTTTAAGAAAAAATAAAAAAAGAAAAACAGAAATTAGTTTTGAAGATGCCTTAAACTATGATAATGAAGGTAACGAATTACATTTAGAAGATATTTTAGGAACAGAGGATGATTTGGTAAGTAAAGAATATGAAGATAAAGTAGATAAATTAGCACTACAAAAAGAAATAAATAAACTAAAACCTCGTGATAAGCAAATAATGGTTATGCGTTATGGGTTGAATAATACAAAAGAGTATACTCAAAAAGAAGTTGCTGAATTGCTTGGGATTAGTCAATCTTATATTTCTAGAATAGAAAAGAAAGTTATTAAAAATTTAAAAATTGTAATGAAAGTGTGATTATATGAGTTTAGATAATTATATAAATAATTTGATTTATAAGCTTTCAGAAATAAATATGAAGGCTGATAAAAGAAGAATAGAAGAAAAATTGCTTAAAGACAAAAAGTGACAAAAAATTTAAAAATAATAGTATAGAATAATCTCTTTGAAGAAAGGAGATTTTTTTAATGAATTATTATAATGAAATAAGAGAATGTTTATTAAATAATGAAGTAAATAAAAAAGTAAAGAATTATGTAGTAAATAAAAGTGACTTAAATACATATTATAAAGTTGGAAAAATGTTAAGTGAAGCTGGTAAATGTTATGGTGAGGGGATAATTAAAGAATATTCTAAAAAATTACGTTTTGATTTAAATAAAAAATATAGTGTTAGAGTTTTGTATAAAATGCTTAAATTTTATGATTATACAAAAAAACAAAAAGTGCCGACACTGTCGGCACAATTATCATGGAGTCATTATGTGGAGTTGTTATCAATAAATGATAATGAAAGAATAAATTATTATGCTGATATAACTATATCCAAGAACTTATCAGTAAGACAATTAAGAGAAAGAATAAAAGCAAAAGAATATGAAAGACTTAGTGAAGAAACTAAATTAAAATTAAAAGAAAATAAAGAAAATTTAGAAGTTAAAGACTTTGTAAAAAATCCGATAATTATAAAAAGCAAAAAAATTCATGAAAATATATCAGAGAAGGTGTTACAAAAATTAATACTTGAAAATGTTTCAGCTTTTTTAGAAGAATTAGGTACAGGTTTTTCTTTCATCAAAAGCGAATATCCTTTAAGATTAGGAAATAGGTATAATTATATAGATTTATTACTCTTTAACATAGAATATAATTGTTATGTAGTGGTAGAACTAAAGGTTACAGAATTAAAGAAGGAACATATTGGCCAAATTCAAATATATATGAATTATATAGATAAAAATTTAAAAAAGATAAACCAAGATAGAACAATAGGAATAATTATTGTAAGAAAAAATAATAAATTTGTACTGGAATATTGTAGTGACGAAAGAATTTTAACACGAGAATAAGAATTAATATAAAACCCTACCTCTTGACAACTCAAGTACTTTTTTACTATAATTAGAACATACGAGAAGGTGAATAAAATGTATAATGATAAGATTTTTTTAACACCAAATGAAATATTGGAAAAAGAGTTTAAAGTCGATGCTAGAGGATATAGGCCTCAAGAAGTAGATAAATATTTAGATATGGTTATAAGAGATTATACTGAATTTAATTCTATTATAAAGAAGCAAGAAAAAGAAATTAAACTTTTAACTGAAGATAATTCAAAATTAAAAAATGAGTTACGTCGTCTTCATATGACTATCGAAGCAGCAGATGATGGTGCAAGAGAATCTCGTAGTGTAAATAATATTGATCTTCTTAAAAGAATTAGTCAATTAGAAAAAATAGTTTATGGAAAAGATGAATAATATCTGGGCAAATGCTGCATAAATTTTATGTAGAGGAAAGTCCATGCTCGCACAATCTGCGATGATTGTAGTGTTCATGCTTAGAGAAAAAATAATCTAAGGTAGCTTTGCTAACGGCTCCGAAATAACCTTAAATGGTTAAATTAGGTATAAAAGTGCCAAAGAGACGAGACTATTTGGAAACAAATAGAGTGGAACGTGGTAAACCCCATGAGCGAGAAACCCAAATTTTGGTAGGGGAGTTTTACTAGGGAATTAAACCGATGTAAGAATCGAAAGATAGATAAATATTTGCCGCCCTTTTAGGGTACAGAACATGGCTTATAAGATATTATTTTATTTTTAATAAAGGAGTGAACAATCTTGGATGAGATAGGTAGCACGTTAAAGTCTACAAGAGAATCATCAGGGGTAAGTATAGAAGAAGCAAGTAAAGATGTTAATATTAAAGTGGAAATTTTACAAAACATTGAAGATGGTAAAATAGGTTGCTTTAAAGATATCTATGTACTTAAAGATTATATAAAAAATTATGCTAAATATCTTGGTCTTAATCCAGATAAATTAATTGATGAATTTAATGATTATATGTTTGAATATACTTCAAAAATACCTGTAAAAGAAATTGAACAATTAATTAAGGAAAAAGAAAAAGAAGAAAATAAAGAAGAAAAAGTAATTTCACCATACACTATGGATGCAAAAAAACATACAAGTAAAATTTATATAATTATTTATTTAATAATAATTATGTTAGTATTATGTATAATTACTTGGTCTTTAAAACAATTAACAATAAATACAATAAGTTCTAGTGAAATTAGTTATGTGGAGGAATAGAAAATGAAAAAAATGAATTTACCAAATAAAATTACGGTAGCAAGAATTATATTATCAGTTATTTTATTAGTATTTCTAATGATACCTTGGGATCAGTTAGGAGTACAATTTAAGACATTTACAGTAGCTGGTAAAATAATTGTTGATATTAAATATATAATAGCTGGTGTTGTTTTTATGATAGCTTCTTTAACAGATTTCTTAGATGGAAATATTGCTAGAAAAAGAAATCTAGTTACTGACTTTGGAAAAGTAATGGATGCTATAGCTGACAAGCTTTTAGTTAATGGTTTATTAATTATATTAGCTTATGAAGGATTTATTTCTGTTGCTATTCCTGTAATTATTATTACAAGAGACACATTTGTTGATTCGATTAAAATGGCAAGTGGTAACAAAGGAAAAGTAGTTGGAGCCTCAATTGCTGGTAAAGCTAAAACTGTTTGTATGATGATTGGTTTGACTTTATTGTTATTTTATAATCTTCCATTTGAAATATTTAATTTTAGACTAGATATGATATTAATTTACTTAGCAACTGTATTATCAGTATTCTCTGGATGCCAATATTATTACAATGCTAAAGATTTAATATTTAAAGAAAAGTAAAATTTGTAATAAAAAAGTAACAAATTTTAGTAAATCTGCTTAGCAGATTTCTTTTTTTTGAATAAAATTTCACACACAAACAAATGTTTTCAAAAACTGTTGACAAAGGAAAATTTATATATTAAAATATAAATGTATTCATGAAAGATATCATAGGAGGAAATAAATGAAAACTGTAAATAATAAAGATACAAAAGATAAAGATAAGGTTCTTGAACAGGTAATGGCCGATATTGAAAAGCAATTCGGTAAAGGTGCAATTATGAAACTTGGTGGCAATGAACATATGGAAATAGATGTAACATCAACTGGATCACTTACACTTGACACAGCTTTAGGTGTTGGAGGATTTCCTAAAGGAAGAATTATTGAAATATATGGTCCAGAATCTTCTGGTAAAACTACTATAGCATTACAAGCAATTGCAGAAGTTCAAAAAGCTGGAGGAAGAGCTGCATTTATTGATGCTGAACATGCACTTGATCCAGTCTATGCTAAAAATTTAGGTGTCAATATAAATGAATTATTATTATCACAACCAGATACAGGTGAACAAGCCCTTGAAATATGTGAGGCATTAGTTAGAAGTGAAGCTGTAAGCATTGTTGTTATTGACTCAGTAGCAGCATTAGTTCCTCAAGCAGAAATAGAAGGAGAAATGGGAGATTCTCATGTTGGACTTCAAGCAAGACTTATGTCTCAAGCTTTAAGAAAATTATCTGGAACAATTAATAAAACAAAAACTACAGCAATTTTTATTAATCAATTAAGAGAAAAAGTTGGCGTGTTGTTTGGTAATCCTGAAACAACTCCTGGTGGTCGAGCTTTAAAATTCTACGCAACTATAAGACTAGATATTAGGAGAGGTGAACAAATTAAAGCAGGAGACCAGGTGATTGGTAATAAAACTAATATTAAAGTTGTTAAAAATAAAGTAGCACCTCCATTTAAAACCGCTTGTGTAGATATTATGTATGGTGAAGGTATTAGTCGCGAAGGCGAAATAGTTGATATAGCTTCTGACTTAAATATAATTGATAAAAGTGGAGCATGGTATTCTTATAATGGCGAAAAAATTGGCCAAGGGAAAGAAAATGTTAAAAATCTTTTGAAAAATAATAAAGAATTAAAAGAAGAATTAGAAAATAAAATTAAAGAACACTATGGCTTTAAAACAAATAATGAATAAAAAATCTCAGTTTTGAGATTTTTTTGCTTGCTTAAAAAGTATGTAATTGGCTAATTTCTAGGCCTTTTTTAGAAAAATATTTTTTGGCTTTATATTTAATATCAAAACATTTGTCAGTATTTGTCGAAAGCCTTGAAATATAAAAAAATTACTATATAATACAGTCTCGAGAAGCAAAAAGAAGATGCTTGCCACCATACTTAGGGACTAAAATTCAGGGGGTTTTAAAACAATAGAAGTAAAGGTGGTAGAAATGAATAAAAGAGAATATTTAGTTTCAAGACTATTTAATTTAATAATTATTCAGTTATTTATAATAATAGCATTATTCATTGTAATAATAGTTATTATTTGTAAATAACAAAAAAAGCATCTTTATTCTTAAAACCTGAATAAAGGTGCTTACACAAACTTATGTGGCAAGTATCGAGTCCCTAGAAGACTTTTTGCTTCTCACCTAAATTAATAATATCATAGATTATATATAAATACAATTTTTTCTTATTGAATAAATTAAGTAAAAACTATATAATAAAAATATAGAATAGGTGGATAGACAATATGAAAAAGAAAGTAATAATTCCAGTAATAGCCAGTATAATAACAGTTCTTATATTATCTGGAGTATCATAT
>CAKOXC010000019.1 GCA_934129945.1 uncultured Bacilli bacterium | reverse complement strand
ATAGAGCAGTAGATAAATTAGGTAATATATCTGAAGAAGCAAACACACAAATAAAGATAGATAAAACATCACCAACAGTGGCATTTGGAACAAATGGAAATAGTACATATGCAAGGAGTCAAAGTACAAAAGTAACAGTAACAGATAATTTATCTGGTGTTTCTACTTTAAAATATCAATGGACAACAAGTACAACCGCTCCTGCTGCAAATACTTTTACAACTTCATTTACAAACGGAAGTACAATAACAAAATCTGAGGGAACAGGATCATATTATTTATGGATACTAGCAACAGATAATGCTGGAAATCAAATAATAACAAGAAGTAATGTATTTAATTTAGATAATACGGCACCAACATGTAGTATAAGTGGTAATCCAACAAGTTGGACGACAAGTGCAACATTAACAGCAACAGGAACAGATACAGGAGGAAGTGGATTATCATCAGTAGTATTTACCGGAACAACATCAGCAAGTAAAACAGTAACAACAAATGGAAGTGTAAGTGCAACAGTAACGGATAAAGCAGGAAATACAAATACATGTAGTGCAAATGTAACAAAAATAGATACAGAAGCACCAACTTGTACAATAACTGGATTACCAACTGATTGGACAACAAGTGCAACATTAACAGTAAGTGGAACAGACAGTCAATCAGGAGTTTATGGATATTCATGGGATGGAACAAATTACTCATCAACCCAAACAAAATCAATAAACGCAAATGGAACATATACAGCATATGTAAAAGATAATGTTGGAAGAATTAAAAATTGTAGTGCAAGTGTTACAAAAATTGATGCAACCGCACCAACAGTGACGTTTGGAACAAATGGAAATAGTACATATGCAAAGAGTCAAAGTACAAAAGTAACAGTAACAGATAATCTATCTGGAGTTGCAACATTGAAGTATCAATGGACAACAAGTACAACCGCTCCATTTGCAAGTACTTTTACAACTTCATTTACAAGTGGAAGTACAATAACAAAAGCAACTGATACAGGGTCATATTATTTATGGATACTAGCAACAGATAATGCTGGAAACCAAATAATAACAAGAAGTAGTGTATTTAATTTAGAAAATACTATAAACGCACCAGCATTATCATCAAGTAGTGGAACAATAAATAGTATAACAGCAGTATATAGTGCAGGAAGTGCAGTTAGTGGAATAAAAAATACAATATGTTATTATGGAGCAACTTCTAATCCAACAAGTACTGGAACATTGTCAGGAAATAATTGTGTATTTAGTAATTTGACATCAAATACAACATATTATTATAAAAAATGTATAACAAGTAATGCGGGAAATAGCTCATGCTCAAGTATAAGTTCATTATTAACAGCAGGAGGAGTATATGCATACGATTATACAGGTAAGGAACAAACATTAACCATACCAGTAAATGGAACTTACAAGTTAGAAACTTGGGGAGCTCAAGGTGGTGGTTATAACGAAGATACAGCATTTGGAGGATATGGAGGATATTCTTTTGGAAATATAAATTTAAAAACAGCTGAAAAAATATATTTAAATATAGGTGGTCAAGGTTCTTATTCACAGCTTAGCGGATATAATGGTGGAGGACAAGGCTATGCTGGAAATTGTAATGGTGTTAATAGATATGGATACTCTGGAGGTGGAGCAACTCATATTGCTACAAAAACAGGATTATTGTCGTCATTAGAAAATTATAAAGATTTTATTATAATTGTATCAGGAGCAGGTGCTGGAGCATATTATGATGCCTATACAGGAGCATTTGGAACAGGTGGATCAGCTGGAGGGTATCAAGCTAATAATTCAGGATTGAAATGTGTAAATTGTACTATTATAGAATCAAAAGGTGGAAATCAGATTGAAGGTGGATCAGGTGGAACCACCTATAATACAACATCAGGTTATGGAAAATTTGGAAAAGGAGGAGAACATATTGGTGGAACTTGCAATGAAGGTTCAGGGGGCGGTTCTGGTTATTTTGGTGGAGGGGCATCTCAAATGTCTACAGGTGCTGGAGGCTCAAGTTATATAGGTAATTCAGCATTAACAGATAAAGGAATGTACTGTTATAATTGTGAATCATCAACTGCTATTGATACCAAAACTACTTCAACAACATGTACATCCTCAACTCCGACAGCTAATTGTGCTAAACAAGGTAACGGTTATGCTAAAATAACAATATTAGCTACATCTAATTAAAAATAAAAAAACTTCACAAATTTAGTGAAGCTTTTTTATTTTGCTGGATCAGAAGTTATATGATTGAATAATAAACCTAAATTTATTAGACCACATATTCCAACTATTCCGTAAATTATTCTTACTATTGCACTTGTTTCTTGAAATAAAGCAGTGACTAAGTTGAAATCAAAGAAACCAACTAATCCCCAGTTTATTGCACCAATAATAGTAAAAATTAAACATGTCTTTTGAACAGTTTCCATTTAATCACTTTCCTTTACTTTTATTATTCGCAAAAAAATAAATAATATACATGAATATTTTTTTTATAAGAAATATATATTTAAGTAGAAAAGGAAAGTGGTTATGTGAAAAAAATAGGTGTACTTTTACTCGTAGTGATATTGCTAGCTACTGGTTGTGGCAAAGTTGACAAAACCAGTGTTATAAATGACTTTAAAACTAAAGTAAATAAAACAAAATCATACGAACTTACTGGAATAATGGAAATAATTAATGATGAGGATGTATTTAAATATAATTTAAAAGTAAATTATTTACATGATGATAGTGATTATTACAAAGTTAATTTAATAAATCAAACAAATAATCATGAACAAGTTATTTTGAAAAATGAAGATGGAGTATATGTAGTAACACCATCATTAAATAAAAGTTTCAAATTCCAAAGCAATTGGCCAAATAACAGTAGTCAGTCATATTTACTATCTTCCATATTAAAAGATATGACTAATGACCAAAAAGCTGAATATAGTGAAAAAGATGGATACTATATAATTAAAAATAAAGTTGATTATCCTAATAATGATGATTTAACTTATGAAAAAGTTTATTTTGATAAAAGTAAAGATTTAAAAAAGGTAGAAGTTTATAATAATAAAGATGTTGTAAAGATTAAAGTAGAATTTAGTAAAATAAATTATAAAGCTTCATTAAATGATGATGATTTCAAATTAGATAAATTAATAAAAGAACCAGAATGTACAACAAATTGTGAAAATACTGATGAATCAACTTGTGGTAATAGTTGTGAAAATAATAAAACAACAGGTTCAATAAAAGATGTAATTTATCCGTTGTATGTTCCTTCAAATACATCTTTAAAAAGTAAAGATGTTATAAATACAGATAATGGAGAAAGAGTCATTTTAACATTTGCGGGAGATAATAGTTTTGTCTTAGTAGAAGAAACTATGAGTATTCCACAAGATTTTGAAATAGTACCTGTGTATGGTGATCCGGAAATTATTAATGATTCTGTTGGAGCGTTATCGGCAAATTCATTATCTTGGACAAGTAATAATGTAAATTACTATTTAACTGGTACAAATATAGCTAAAGATGATTTAATAAGTATTGCTACATCTATGAATAATGTTGGAGTAGTAAATGCTGAAAAATAGACGCAAGTCTATTTTTTGTTATATCTAATAATTTGCCAGAACAAAATATTTTATGCTATAATATATAGCGAGGGTGATAATATGGCAGAAAAAAGTATAAAAGATGCAAAAGTTAATAAAAAAGAATTAAAGAAACTTGCAAAACAAGTTAGTAAAACAGAAGAAGGTAAAGAAATAAAAAAATTTTTAATTATATTAGGAATCGTAGTAATAATTGTCGTTGCAGCGTATTTTTTAACAAAAAATTATGTCGTTAAAGATAATAAAACTAGTGAAAGTAAAACTGAAGTTCCATTTGATTACACTAAAACAATCTTAGGTTCATTATTTAATCGTCCATATAATGAATATTATGTATTAGTCTATAATAGTAAAGATTTACAAGCTAATTATTATGCTAATTTAGTATCTTCTTATCAAAATAAAGAAAATGCTTTAAAAATTTATACAGCTGATTTGAATGATTCAATGAATGAAAAATTTTATGATAAGAATGAAAGTAATCCAAAAGCAACTGAAGCATCAGAGTTAAAAGTAAAAGATTTAACTTTAATTAAAATAAAAGATAAAAAAATATCTAAATATTTAGAAGATATTGATTCTATTAAACAAGAATTAGGACTATAATATTGAAAAAATATTAAAAATATGATAAATTATAAAACGAATGGATGTGAATAGACATGTTAGAAACTATTTTATTAGTTGTATCAGTTTTACTTATCGCTATAGTTTTATTGCAAAGTAATAAAGCTAGTGATGCTGGTCAAATTATTACAGGTGGAGCTGATTCATTATTTCAACAAACTAAAGAAAGAGGATTAGAACTTTTCATAAGTCGTCTTACTTTAACACTTGGTATAGTTTTCTTTATAATATCTTTTATATTATTTATTAAATAGCAATTAAGTGACAACTAAAAGTATAGTTGTCTTTTTTTTTTTGCTATAAAGAGTTATAATTTTATTATGATAGGTGATCATATGAATAAAAAAGGATTTACGCTAGTTGAATTAATGGCAACCATTGGATTACTTGCAATTATGAGTCTAGTAATAGGGGTTAATATTACATCAATATTAAAGTCTACTAAGCAAAGAGAAGAAGACTTCAACAAAGAACAAATTGAAAAAGCTGCATGTGTTTATTATAGCTCAGAAGAATTAAATCCAAGTGGATCTAAAGAAATTTTTGTAAAAAATTTAATAGAATCTGGTTTGCTTGATGAAACATATAGAAATGTAGAAAATAGAAAAGTAACAATTACTGTTAATGACGATGAAAAAAAATGTATTTATAATAAATAAGGAATATAAGGTGATAAAATGGAAGAAAAAATATTAGAAATATTAGATAACATTCATGAAGCAAAAACTCTAATAGAAATTAATGATATGTTAGGGTTAACTACAGCAGAAGAATTAAAAGAATTACAAGATACTTTAGAAGATATGTCTGAAAAATATATTATTTATAAGACAAAAAAAGAAAGATATATTCTTTTAAAGAATTGTACTAATTTAAAAATCGGAAGACTTGCATTAAATAAAAAAGGATTTGGATTTGTAATTCTTGATAAAGAAGAAGATTTATATATCTCAGAAAATGATTTAAATGGTGCTACTCATGATGATACTGTTCTTGCAGAAATTACTCGTAATGGTATTAAAAGAGAAGGAAGAATTGTAAGAATATTAAATAGAAATTTAAGTGATTTAGTTGGTGAAATCATTAAACTTGACAATGGATCTTTTGGTTTAAAACTTGATGATACAAAAAAAGATTTAGAAATAATTATCGATAGAGATAGTGCAAAAGATTGTGTAGAAGGTCACAAAGTGGTTGTTAAAATTCTAAAAGAACTAGGTAAGAAAAAATATTTAGCAGCTGTTAAAACAATAATTGGACATAAGGACGATCCTAAAGTTGATATATTAAGTATTGCTTATAAATATAGTTTTGATCCTGATTTTGGGAGTGAAGTTGAAGAAGAACTTGATAATATTCCAAATGAAGTTTCAGAAAAAGATTTAGTGGGAAGACGTGATTTAACAAACGAAGTTATTTTTACTATTGATGGGTCTCATACTAAAGATATCGATGATGCTATTAGTTATGAAAAAGTTGGAAATTTACATAGATTAGGTGTTCATATTGCAGATGTTTCTAATTATGTAAAAGAAAATACAGCTTTAGGTGATGCTGCTTATGAAAGAGGAACTTCAGCATATCTTGCTGATACAGTTATACCAATGTTACCTCATAAATTATCTAATGGTATATGTTCTTTAAATGAAGGCGTTATAAGACTTACGATGAGTTGTGTAATGGATATAAATGAACAAGGTAAAGTTGTAAATTATGATATTTTCCCTTCTTATATTAAAAGTAGTAAAAAAATGACATATGAGTGTGTAAATCAAATATTAATGAATGATATTGTACCTGATGGTTATGAACCATTTGCTGATACTTTAAAACAAATGAATAATTTAGCTCATATATTACAAAAAGAAATTACAAATCGTGGTTATATAAATTTCGATTTAGATGAAGCAGAAGTAATCCAAAATGAATCTGGAGTAGCAGTAGATATTGTTAAAAGAGAAAGATATGATGGCGAAAAATTAATTGAGAGCTTTATGATTGTTGCTAATGAAACAGTAGCATCACACATATATAATATGGATTTACCATTTGTATATCGTGTTCATGGTACTCCTAATAGTGAGAAAATTGATGACTTTGTTAATCTTGTAAAACTAATGGGTTATCAGATAAAAACCAAAGCTGTTGATTTATCTCCTAAGTCAATGCAAAAACTATTAAATGAACTTGGAGATATACCAGAATTTGAAATTTTATCTAACATGCTTTTAAGAAGTATGAAGAAAGCTGAATATTCTACTGAAAACATTGGACACTTTGGTCTTGCTTCTAAGGCTTATACTCACTTTACATCTCCAATTAGAAGATTCCCAGACTTAACAGTGCATAGATTATTAAAGAAATATTTAGTAGAAAAAGATATGTCAATGCAAACAATAAGATATTTAGAAAATAACTTGGTAGAACTTTGTGAACATTCTTCTGAAAGAGAAGTAGCATCAATAAATGCTGAACGTGATGTTCTTGATATGAAAATGGCTGAATATATGGAAAGTCATATTGGTGAAGAATATGAAGGAATAATTTCAAGTGTAACAAACTTTGGTATGTTTGTTGAATTGCCTAATTTAGTTGAGGGTTTAATTCCTGTAAAATCTATAAAAGGTGATTATTATAATTATGTTCCAGAATTATTATCATTGGTTGGTAATAGTACTAAAAAAACTTATCGAATTGGTGATAAAGTTAAAGTTAAATGTGTTGCAGCTTCAAAAGTAACAGCTATGATAGATTTTGAACTTGTAAAAGAGGATATAAAAAATGATAGAAGTAAAGAATAAAAAAGCTTATTTTGATTACTTTATTGAATCTGAATTAGAAGTTGGAATAGTATTAAAAGGAACCGAAATAAAAAGTGTACGTAAAGGTTCTGTAGATTTAAAAGATAGCTTTGTAAATATAAAAAGTAATGAAGCCTTTATTATAAACATGTATATTGCAAAGTATGAAGAGGGTAATATTTTTAACCATGATGAAAGAAGAAGTAGAAAATTACTTTTACATAAAAAAGAAATAAAAAAATTAAAAGAAAAAATTAGTGTTGAAGGTAAAACTTTAGTTCCTTTAAAATTATATTTCAAAAATGGTAAAGTTAAAATCCTAGTTGGTGTAGCTAAAGGTAAAAAATTATATGACAAAAGAGAAACAATCAAAAGAAGAGATTTAGAAAGGGAAAATAGATACTGAAAGAGTCATAAAAAAATTATGATTCTTTTTAATTTCCATGGTTCGACAAATTATTTAATAGTGAAGTATTAGAATATCACTCCAAGAAAGGGGGTGATATATTTTGGTTAATCAATTTTATACTGCAAAGAATGATATCGTATTTAAAGCAGTAATGGTGAGAAATGAAAGGGTGTTA
>CAKOXC010000018.1 GCA_934129945.1 uncultured Bacilli bacterium | reverse complement strand
CAAAATAGAGTAGTAAGCGGCGATAACTCTTATACTCAAAATAGAGTTATAAGTGGTGATAATTCATATACTCAAAATAGAGTTATAAGTGGTGATAATTCATATACTCAAAACAGGGTAGTAAGCGGAGACAACTCTTATATTCAAAATAGAGTAGTAAGCGGCGATAACTCTTATACTCAAAATAGAGTAGTAAGTTGGAATTATTAAATTTTATGATAGATGTAATTATTCCAGCTTATAAAGCTCATGAAACAATAAAAAAAACTTTATACTCTATTTCATGTCAACGTAACTCAAAAAATCTTAAAGTTTATATTGTTAATGATGATAAAAATGATAACTATGATGAAGAAATAGATTTTTTTAAGAAATTTATAAAAATTAAAGAATTAAAGTATGAAAAGAATATGGGACCTGGTTATGCAAGACAATATGGAATAGATCATTCAAGTGGAGATTATATAGTATTTATTGATTCAGATGATATCTTTTCAAATCCTTTATCTTTGGTTAAAATGTATTCTAAAATAAAAAAAGACAATTCAGACGTTTTATGTTCAAATTTTTTTGAACAAAGAGAAGATAATTCATTTAAAGGTTATTTTAATGACTGGGTTGCCTTACATGGTAAAATGTACAATAGACAGTTTTTGCTTAAAAATAAGATTCGCTTTCCAAATTTATATGCAGAAGAAGATAATTCTTTTAATCAGTTAGTGCTGCTTTATAATCCTAAAATAAGTTATTTAAATGATTCAACTTATGTGTGGTTATTTAATGAAAAATCACTTGTTAGAAATGATAAATATTATGCGAATATTGATTTTAAATATTTGAGTGCAATGCATTATGCTATAACTAATTTTAATTTAAATAAATGCAATAGTTACGAATTATCAAAACTAAGTTATAAAACATTAATTGTTTTATATTACTATAATTATAATATTGGAAATTGTACTGAATTTGATTACAAGTTAAAAGAAATTTATAATATTTATCTCAATGGGAAAAAACTAAGTGATGAAGATCAATTCTTGATTCAAAATTCTATAGCTTCAGTTATGACGAATGTGGGAAATTATAAAAATGTTTTGCATCATAGTAAGTTGTTCGATCAATTTTTAAATGAAGTTGGTGATATTAATGATTGATATTATTATTCCTGCTTTTAATGCAAAAGAAACAATAAATAAAACAATATTAAGTGTCTGTTCCCAAACAATAATAAAAAAGTTAAAAATTTTTATAATAAATGATTGCTCTGATTATACTTACGAAGAACAAATCGAATTATTTAAAGATAAAGTTGATATTTGTGAATTGAAACTATCAAAAAATATGGGACCTGGTTATGCAAGACAATATGGGATAGATCATTCTAAAAATGAGTATATCTATTTTTTAGATGCTGATGATATATTTATTGATTGCTTTGCTTTAGAAAACTTATATAATAAAATAGGACAAAATGACATTATATGTGGAAATGTTTTTTACGAAGATGAAAATAATGAAATCAAAGCAATTAGTAACAATTATTCTTTTCAACTTCATGGAAAACTTTACTCAAGAAAATATATTGATGAATATAAATTTAGTTTTAATAATAGTAGAAATGGCGAAGATAATTGCTTTAATAGACTTTTAAAAATTGGAACTGATAATTATGTATATTGTGATAATAATATATTACTATATTCATATCAAAAGAATTCTATAACCGATAGCAAAAATTATATGTTAAATGAAATAGATAAATTAACTTATAATATGCTTTGGATGTGTGAAGAAGCAAAAAAACGTAGTTTTAAAAGCAAAAAAATCGCTTTCGAGTTATTAAGTGAACTTGTTCATTTTACGAATGTATTTAGTATGTATTTTGATTCAAGTGAAAATATTAACTCAATATATAAAGGTTTTAATAAAATTCTTGAATCATTAAAAGAATTAAATATAGATATTAATAAAGAATTATTATACGATATTTATAAAAATAGTACGGATAATTATTTAGATTGGAAAAGATTTTACTTTATTTTTTCTAGAATATTAGGAAAGGATAATTGGACTTATGAGTAATATTAATTTTAAAAAAATTGATTCAAGTGATTTGGATTTTAATAAAATATATACCAATAGTAATGATGCTTATAACGATTCAAATAATGTTAAAGTAAATAGCGCAAATTGGGAAGAAATGGATTTATCACTTGAAACATTAGATAATGGTGTTCAAAGAATATACAATGGAGATGTTGCAATTGGATTTACAAAGATTAATGAAAACGGTCAAAATAGTATTGCAAATGAAGAAGTTAATAATTCAAAGCCATTAGAAAAAAATAATATTGATTCTAATACAATAGAAGAGATGAATTTTGATGTAAACCAAAGTAATACGCAAATCGATGCTAGCAATAATGAAAAAAA
This sequence comes from uncultured Bacilli bacterium, assembly GCA_934129945.1. Lineage (GTDB taxonomy): Bacteria > Bacillota_I > Bacilli_A > RF39 > UBA660 > RUG14121. The sequence continues at coordinate 10,231 of CAKOXC010000018.1, read as the reverse complement.
TTATAAATATGATGATAGTAATGAAATAGCAAAATATGCAAGAGAAATGGGAATGAATTCTGATCAAATTGATATTGCTGTCGGTATTTCTAGATGGGAAACAGGTAATTATAAACATTTAGCACATGGGTTTAACTATGGTGGAGTAACTGGCAATGGCGATTTAGGAAATGAAGGAGGATATGCTAAATATTCTTCAAAGGAAGTAGGAATGAAGGCTTATTTGGATAATTTAAAAAGAAATTATTTTGATCAAGGACTTAACACTACTGAAGATATTGCTAGAAAATATTTAGGGTATTCTGATACTTCCTCATGGATTAAGGGAGTTAACGGATGTAAAAAATAAAAAAGCACTTTAAAAAAGTGCTTTTTAATGTTAAAATTATTAAAGAATAAGGGTGTTGATTTATGCAAAATATTAATGTAGAAATAAATGGTGAAATAAAAAGTTATCCATATGGTACAACATATAATGACATAATAAATTATTTAAATAAAGATAGAGTACAAAAAATACTAGCAGTTAAAGTTAATAATGAATTAACACCACTAAGTATGAAATGTACTCATGATTGTTCTTTAAAACTTGTAGATGTAATGGATCAAGATGGGTATAAAATGTATCAAGCTGCTTTAAAATTTATCTTTATCGTAGCAGTTAAAGAAGTTAATTCACAAGCTAAAGTTATCTTTGAACATAGTGTACCTAAAGGAATGCTTGCTAAAGTAGAAAATGTATTAATAGAAAAGATAGATGTTTCTAAAATAAAAGGAAAAATGGCATCTATTATTGCTGAAGATATACCTTTTGAAAAACTAAATATATATAAGAATGAAGCAATTAAATATTTTAAAGCACATGGTGAGGATGAAAAAGCTAAAAACATATATAATAAATCTTATGATGTTGTTAATATGTATCGTTTAAAAAATGAATTAGATTATTTTTATACTGAATTACCATATTCAACAAATGCTATTGATAAATTTGATATTAAATACTTAGATAATAATTATTTTGTGTTACTATGTCCTTCTAAGAGAACTAATGGTTTTATTCCTGAATATGTTCATTATCAAAATATAATTGATTCTTTCTTAAAAGGAAAAGAATGGTTACAAAAAGTAGGGTGTCCATATCTATCAAATATTAATGGCTTGATAAGTAGTGGTCAAATAAAAGATTTTATTGATGCATGTGAACTTACATTTAATGAAAATATTCATGAATGTGCTAAAACAATAATGGAAAAAGATGAAATAAAAATTGTTCTAATAGCGGGTCCTAGTAGCAGTGGTAAAACCACTACTTGTAAAAGATTATCTTCTTATTTAAAAGCTCAAGGATTTGATCCGATTCAACTATCTACTGATGATTACTTTGTAGATAAAGTAAAAACACCAAAGAATGATAAGGGTGAATATGATTTTGAATGTTTAAGAGCAATAAAATTAGAAGAATTTAATAGTGACTTAAATGATTTAATTAATGGTAAAGAAATTTATTTGCCTGTTTACAATTTTACTGAAGGAAAAGGTATAAGAAGTAATAAAAAAGTTAAATTAAAGAATAATAGTATTATCCTTATTGAAGGATTACATTGCTTAAATGATGATTTAACACCAAATGTTGATAACAGATATAAATATAAAATTTATCTAAGTCCATTTATTCCTTTAAATATAGATCCACATAATTATATATCAACATTAGATTTAAGATTATTAAGAAGAATTCTAAGAGATTTTAGAACTAGAGGAATGAGTGTTGATGCCACTATCAAAACATGGCAATCAGTAAGAGATGGTGAAGAGAAATATATTTTCCCTTATATTCATCAAGCAGATGTAATAATTAATACTGCATTACCATACGAATTAAACGTATTAAAAGTATTTGTTGAACCACTATTATATTCTGTAACTTATGAATCAAATTATTATGCCGAAGCTAGAAGATTAATAGAATTTTTAAAAAGATTTTATCCAGTTACAAGTGAATATGTTTCAAGTAGTTCAATTTTAAGAGAATTCATAGGATGGAAAGGTGATTTTTAATGATAAGAGTAGCAATAAATGGTTTTGGAAGAATAGGAAGAATAGCATTTAGAGAAATGATTTTAAGCGAAGATTTTGATATTGTAGCAATCAATGATTTAACAGATGCTGAAGAATTATCATACTTATTAAGATATGATACAAATCATCGTAGTTTTCATGAAGATAAAATAACTTATGAAAATGATGAGATTATAATTAACAATAAAAAGAGAATAAAAGTATATGCAAAAAAAGATCCAGAAGAATTACCATGGAAAGAATTAAATATTGACTTAGTATTAGAGTGCACAGGACTATTTACTGATTATGATAATGCCTATAAACATATTAAAGCTGGTGCTAAAAAAGTCATAATATCTGCTCCTGGTAAAGGTGAAATGAAAACCATTGTTTATAATGTAAACAGTGATATTTTAGATAAGAGTGAAGAAGTTATTTCAGCCGCATCTTGTACAACTAACTGTCTTGCTCCAGTATTAAAAGTTATTAATGATAATAATAAAATAGTTAAAGGATTTATGACAACAGTTCATGCATATACTAATGACCAAGCAACACTTGATATAGCACATAAAAAAGGTTATAAACAAAGAAGAGGAAGAGCTTGTGCTATGAATATAGTTCCGGCAAGTACTGGTGCTGCAAAAGCCATTGGTAAAGTAATCCCTGAACTTAAAGCTAAATTAGATGGAACAGCATTTAGAGTACCAGTTAGTGATGGATCAGTAATTGATGTAACACTTGAATTAAAAAATAAAACTAGTGTTGAAGAAATAAATAAATTATTAGAAGATAATCAAAATGAAACATTAAAATTTACTATGGATCCAATTGTATCTAGTGATATCTTGGGTAAAAAATGTGGAGCTCTAGTAGATGGAATGCTTACAAATATTGTTGAATCTAATGGTAAGCAACTAGTAAAAATCGTAGCTTGGTATGATAATGAACTAGGATATACTTGTCAAATGCTAAGAACTGCTAGATGTTTATTTGAATAATAAAAAAGGGAGGTATTATTATGTTTAAAACTCTAAGAAACACTGATGTTAAAAATAAACGTGTTGTTTTAAGATGTGATTTAAACGTTCCAATTAAAGATGGATTTATACTAGATGATTCTAAGATTAAAGCAAGTCTTGAAACAATTAATTACTTGATAGAAAATGACTGTAAAATAATAATACTAAGTCATTTAGGAAAAGTTAAAACTAAAGCTGATAAAGCTAAAAATACCTTAGAGCCAGTCTATAATAGATTAAGAGAATTACTTAAAAGAGAAATATATTTTTCAAGAGAAACAAGAGCAGTTAATTTATATATGCAAGTAGAATCAATGCTTCCTAAAGATGTTCTATTATTAGAAAATACCCGTTTTGAAGATTTAAATGGTAATTTAGAAAGTGGCTGTGATCCACAATTATCAATGTATTGGGCTTCTTTATGTGATGTTTTTGTCATGGATGCTTTTGGTACAAGCCATCGTAAACATGCATCAACATATGGTATTAGTAAATATGTACCTAGCTGCATTGGATTTCTTGTAGAAAAAGAATTAACATGTTTAGACAAATTTGTAATTAATGGTAAAAGACCTCTTACTATAGTAATGGGTGGAGCTAAAATAGAAGATAAAATCGGTTTAATTGAAAAATTCTTAGATAAATGTGATTATCTATTATTAACTGGAGGTATAGCTAATACTTTTTTAAAAGTTTTAAATATTAATATCGGAGCATCACTTTGTTCTAAAAATCCTGAAATTTTAGAAAAAGTAAAAAATATGCTTTTAAATTATCGTGATAAAATAATGCTTCCTCTTGATGTAATCGTAGCAAATACATATGATGAAAATTATGTAAAATATAAAAGATTAAATGAACTTGATGAAAATGATATTATTTTAGATTGTGGTAATAAAACTATTGAAAAATATAAGACTGCTATTGATGAGAGTGAAACTGTATTTGTTAATGGTACAATGGGAAAATATGAAGATATTAGATTTGCTAATGGTACTAAAGAATTTTTAAGAATGCTTTCATTAAGTAATAAAATATTAGTTGCTGGTGGAGGAGATAGTGTAAGTGCAATAAACAATTTTGGCTACTCTAATGCTTTTACTTATCTTTCAAGTGGTGGTGGAGCAACTTTAGAATATTTAACAACTAATAAACTACCAGGTCTTGAAGGAATTGATGAGGATGATGAAGTTGAAGTACTTGATATGTAACCATAAGAATAAATTAACATACAATGAATTAAAGAAGTATACTAATGGACTTAAAAACATAGATACTTCAAAAGTTAAATTTGTAGTATGTCCATCATTACCCTATATTTACAACTTCATAGATTATGAATTATGTAGCCAAGATATATCCCAATATGAAGAAGTAATTACGGGAGAAACTACTGGTAAACAGTTAAAAGAGCTTTTAATAAAATATGTTTTAATTGGTCATGCTGAGAGAAGAAAGTATTTAAAAGAAAATAATGAAGTTTTAATACGTAAAATTAAGATGGCTAATAAAAATGATATAAAAGTAATATACTGTGTAACAGAAGAAGAAAGTGATTTAGATAGTGCAAAAAGAAAAATTAAAGAGTATATAGACAGTGTAAATTTATATTTAAAAGATGATGCCATAATCGCATATGAACCAATTTGGGCGATTGGTAACGATTTAGAATTAGATTATAATTATATAAATGAGATAATATCTTATATAAAAGAGCTTACAAATAAAGAAGTAATTTATGGTGGAAGTGTAAATGAGAAAAATATAGATAATTTTATAAATAATTCTCAAATTGAAGGATTTTTAATTTCAAATTCAGGACTTGATTTAGACAAATTATCACAAATTATTAATAAAATGTCATAATTCGACAAAAAATTGTGTAAAGTGACAACCAACGACAAAATAAATTCTAGTATTTTGTCTTTTTTTTACTTATAATGAAGAAGTAGTGCAGAAAATATTATAGAAAAGGAAAATAAAAATCATGTCAAAGAAAATTAATGTACTTATGATTGATGATAATGAATATATCGTTAACAAAGTAAAACAGTATTTTAGTAAACATGAAGTAATTGATTTAGTATTAACTGCAGTAAATGGAAAAGATGGAATGGATTTAATTATCAATGAAAAAGATAAATATGATCTAATTCTAATGGATCTAATAATGCCAGAAATAGATGGAATAGCAATATTAGAAAAAATGAAAGAAAATAATATTCAAAAACATGTAATAATATTAACAAGTTATAAAAAAGAGTATACAGTAAAAGCTGTATCAGAATATAACATTGATTATTATATGTTAAAACCATTTAATCTAGAATCTCTAGAAAAAAGAATATTAGAAATTATGAATGTAAAAGAAAGAAAAGTTTCTGATAAAGAAATGGATTTACGTATTAAAATTTCTGATATGTTACACACTCTTGGAGTACCATCTCATATTAGAGGATACCAATATATTCGTGATGGAATAGTTATGATGTATGAAGAACCAGATATGTTAAAAGGAATTACAAAAGAAGTATATCCAGAACTTGCACTTAAATATAACACTACAACATCAAGAGTAGAAAGAGCAATAAGACACGCTATAGAAGTTAGTTGGTCACGAGGAGATTATCAACTAATGGATAAATATTTTGGTAACAGTATTGATTATGATAAAAGCAAACCTACAAATGCTGAATTTATTATTACTTTAACTGATAGATTAAGATTAGACAACAAAGTCGTGATGATATAAATTGTCTTTTTTTTTATCTTGTGGTATTATCTTTTTGTAAGGAAAATGATATATGAAAAAGATTATAACAGTAATATTAGATGGGTTTGGTTACCGAGAAGAAACTCATGGTAATGCTATTTTAAGTGCAGTACCAAATAACTTCAATGAACTTATGAAAAAGTATCCTCATACTACATTGTATGCATCAGAAGAATATGTTGGACTTACAAAAGGCCAATTTGGTAATAGTGAAGTTGGACATGAAACAATTGGTGCTGGTAGAAAAATAAAACAAAATGAGACTTTGATTAATGAATTTTTAGAAAATGACATTAAAGAAAATGAAGAATTTTTGAATATGGTAAGTTATATTAAAGAAACTGAAAAACCAGTTCATATTATGGGATTATTTTCAAATGGAAGTGTTCATTCTTCAATGTATCACTTCTTAACTCTTTATGATCGTTTAGTAGAAGTTGGTATAAAAAATATTAATTTCAATTTAATTACTGATGGAAGAGATACTAAAGTCAATGTAGCATATGATTTTATTAAAGTTTTAGAAGATAAAATAAAAGATAATAAAGAAGCAACAATATCAAGTATTTGTGGTAGATATTATGCTATGGATAGAGATTCAAATTTTGACAGAATTAAGGATTACTATAATTTAATTTGTAATGGCCGTGGTGTTAAAACAGATAATATTAAAGATATGTTAGATAAATGTTATAAGAAAAAAATAACTGATGAATTTATTCCACCACTTCTTACTTTAAACTATCGTAAAATTAAAGATGGTGATGTAGTAATATGGATGAATTATCGTAATGATCGTTCACGTCAAATAATGGAAGCTTTAACTAATCCAAATTATAGTGAATTTAAAACTAATAATTTAGAAAATACTAAAGTTTATAGTTTCTTACCTATAGGTAAAAATATAAATACTAAGACTTTTTTAACTCCTACTTTAATTAATAATCCTTTAGGTATATATTTATCTAAACTAGGACTAACTCAAGCAAGAATAGCTGAAACCGAAAAATATGCCCATGTTACATATTTCTTTGATGGTGGATTTAATGGCTCTTTAGAAAACTGTAGTAAATTTTTGATTCCATCACCAGATGTTGCAACATATGATTTAAAACCACAGATGAGTGCTGTAGAAATAACAAAAAAAGCCATTGCTTGTATGGAAAAAGATATTGATTTTATATTTATAAATTATGCTAATTGTGATATGGTTGGTCATACAGGTAATTATGATGCTACAGTAAAAGCTGTAATGGCAGTAGATTTATGTTTAGGAAAACTAGTAGAAGAAGCTCTAAATAATTTTTATAAAGTAATTATACTTGCTGATCATGGTAATGCTGATATAATGCTTGATGAAAATAATGAAGTAGTAACAACTCATACGTTATCTAAAGTACCATTTATTATAACAGATAAAAATGTTAAATTAAAAGAAAGTGGTGACTTAACAAATGTAGCACCAACTATCTTAGATTATATGGATATATCTAGACCTTTAGAAATGCAAGATACAGCAAGTTTATTAGAAGAATAAAGAGGATATAATGAAAATAAAAGTGGGTGTAAGTAATAGGCATATCCATCTTACAGAAGATGCTTATCGTTTATTATTTGAAAAAAATTTAACTAAGAAAAATGATTTATCTCAACCTGGACAGTTTTCTAGTGAAGAAGTATTAACTATTGAAGCTAATGGTAAGAAAATTGATAATGTTAGAATTGTTGGACCATTTAGAAAATATAACCAAGTAGAAATTTCAAGAAGAGATGCTAGGTTTCTTGGTATAAATCCTCCTGTTAGAAAAAGTGGCGATTTAAAAGATGCTTGTGATATAATCATTTCTAATGAACAAGGAAGATATAAATTAAAAGATTGTTGTATAATAGCTAATCGTCATGTTCATATAAGTAATTTTTATGCTAAAGAGTTAAGATTAAAAGATAATGATGAGGTAAAAATTGTTATTCCTAATGATAAAGGTGGAATAGTTAAAGCTTTTATTAAAACAAGTGATGATGCGTTATTAGAACTTCATATTGATACTGATGATGCTAATGCTTTTAATTTAAATACAGGGGATGAGGTTGATTTAATATTATGAGTTTTAAAATAGGTAATGTTGAAATAAAAAATCAAGTTGTAATGGCTCCAATGGCAGGATTTTCTAATACATCTTATAGAACAATCATTAAAGAAATGGGTGCAGGTCTTATATTTGCTGAAATGGTAAGCGATAAAGCAATTTGTTTTGATAATGAAAAAACAATGAAAATGTTAAAAATGCGTGATAGTGAAAGACCTATTGCTCAACAAATATTTGGTAGTGATATTAAATCTTTTGTTAAAGCTGCTAAAATTATTGAAGAAAAAATGCAACCAGATATTATTGATATAAACATGGGCTGTCCTGTACCTAAAGTTGCTTTAAAAAATCAAGCAGGAAGTGCTCTTTTAAAAGACCCTAATAAAATATTTGAAATAGTATCTGCAGTAGTTAAAGCTGTAAATGTACCAGTTACTGTAAAAATTAGAAGCGGTTGGGACAATAATCATATAAATGCTTGTGAAGTTGCTAAAGTCATAGAACGTGCTGGAGCAAGTGCTATTACAATTCATGCAAGAACTAGAAGTCAAGGATATAGCGGAGAAGCCGACTGGAATATTATTAAGAAAGTTAAAGAGAGTGTAAGTATTCCAGTTATAGGTAATGGTGATGTAACAAGTTATCTAAAAGCAAAACAGATGTTAGACGAAACTCACTGCGATGCAGTTATGGTTGGAAGAGGATGTCTTGGAAATCCATGGTTAATTAAAGAAATAGTAGAATATTTAGATACTGGTAAAATACCAGAAACAGTTTCTTTAGAAGAAAAAATAGCAATGATAAAAAGACATTATAATTTATTAAAACAAGATAAGAATGAAAAAACAGCTCTGTTAGAAATGCGTACTAATATTTTATATTATTTTTCTGGTATGCCTAATAGTAAAGAATATAAAATTAAAGTATGTAAGTGTCAAACTGAAGAAGAATTATTCAATTTATTAGATCAATATTTAAATGAAAATAAACAGTAAAGTATAATTTAAATAGTAGAAATTTTAAATAAAATTATATATAATAAAAATGATGAGGTGAAAGAATGAAAAAAGGATTGATATTATCTTTAAAAATCATAGTACTAGTTATATTTGTTGCATGGGTATTTATAGTATTTATTGATTATTTTAGAACTAGACAAGATGAAAAACCAATGTTTTGTATTAGTGAAAAAACATATAAGTATGCTGATGGTAAGACTTATGAATGCGTAGGAATAGGTTATAAGATGTATAAATATGAAAGAGATAGTATTAATGCTACTGAATTCGGACCAATATTTATTGAACAAAAAACTAATGGTGATACACCGTTAAATTAACCTAAGGGGGATAAATATGTTAAATAAAAATGGTTGGGGATATAGAGAGTTTTTAATAGGTGGAGCTATTTTGCTAATTGCCCTTTTATTTGCTGCTTTCTTTATTATAAGACTTTATAGTGGCTTACCTAATTTAAATACTTTTATAGTAGACCCTGTTGAATATCAAGATATTGAAAATAGTGTAAAAACAGCTTCTTTAAAATATATAAGTAATTATTATAGAGAAGATATTGGCGATGGGGTAATAGTAATATCTACTGATAATTTAAAAAAATATGATTTAATTACTGATACTGATTTAACTGAAACTAATAATAATGACTCATGCAAGGGTTATGCCTTAATAAGAAATAAAGATAATATGGTAACTAGTGATGCATATATTAACTGTAAAAATTATGCAAGTGAAGGTTATCAAGCTTGGAGGTTAGTTGATAATGGATAAATTAAAAAAAGTTTCAGTAGTTTGGGGAATAGTTGCAGTACTATTATTTGCTTTTCTAACTACGATGGGTTTTATGTATAAAAACAAAACCAAAAAATATAAAGATTTAGAAAAAAAATTAGTTGAAGTTACAAAAAGTTATACGGCAACAGATTTTAATTTTCCTGTCAATGGTGAAAATATTATTATTACTTATAATGAATTACATGATAATAATATGATTGATAAATTAGAAGTAGATAATAAAAAATGTGATGGTTACGTAGAATTATCATTTAATAATGTTACTGAGTATAAAGCTTATATAAAGTGTGATAAATATAAAACTCATGGTTTTGAAGAAAAAAATTTAGATAGTAATAACAAGTAATTTATTAGTACACGAAAGTGTGCTTTTTTTCTTGACATAAGCTGGGGGGGGGGTGTAAAATAAATACAAGAGAGTATAATATGGAGTAAAAATGAAAGAGAATAAGAAAAAAATAATACTAGCAATAA
>CAKOXC010000017.1 GCA_934129945.1 uncultured Bacilli bacterium | reverse complement strand
TCCATATTATACTCTCTTGTATTTATTTTACACCAACAACTTACTTATGTCAAAAAAAGAGCACACTTTCGTGTACTTCTGAAACTTATAAAAATATTGCTTATTCTTGAATCAATTCATATTTAATATTAGTAGCTTTAGTAAGATCTAAATCTGAATAATTTATTAAATCAACTGATTCATTTGGATTAATATCACCATTGATATAAACAGTAACCATACCCATATCTCCATCAGATTTTTCTGTAAAGTAAATATTAAATCCTGATAAATGTTTAACTTCACTAGTAACATTAGTAGCTTTTGCAGTAAATGTTGTTAAACCATTAATAATTTCTACTTTTACATCAGATATTTTAAAACCTTCTATTTCTTGATTTGAAATAACATTAGAATTTTTATTTTCTGTTCTCTTTTCTGTTGTTTTATTATTATTTTCTTTCTTATTATTTTTAATAACCACTGCACTAATTATAGGTACCAATACTAGTAAAACAGCTATAACTGCTATTATGATTTTTTTTGTGTCAATTTTAATATTTTTCATACTAATTAATCCTTTCTATTTCATATTCTACTGTTTTAACATTTTTGAGTGTAAAGTCTGAATTACTAACAATTTGTTTAGTCTCATTACTTTTTATTGTTCCACCTATATATCCTGTCAAAACAGTTAATTCTTTATTATTTTTATCTTTTAAAGTTATTTTAATACTATCAATATCTATATCTTCTTTGCTTTTATTAGTTACATCTGCAGTAAACACTGATATTCCATCAGATGTTTTTATATTAGCATTTTTAATTTCTAAATTATTTACTGATTTATTTTCTAATTTGGTTACAACCACTGGTTGTTCTTTTATAGTTTCTTTTTTATTAATTTTTTCTTTTTTAGCACAACCAGTAACTATAATTAAAAGCAAACTTAATAATAATATTCTTCTTTTCATATAATCACCTTTTAATCTAATAATTTTATCAATTGTTTTAATTCTTGCAAATATTTTTCTTCATGAACAAATGTAACATTTTTATATGTATAGTTCTCATTTTTGTCTTCTTCATCACTTATTAAGTTATCTAAATCTATTTTTTTAATGCTAACATCATTATCATTATCTTCTGTTTCATAATTTATTTTATTTCTTTTAATACTATTTACTAATTCTTCATAACTAATTATAGCTTTTTCTTCTTGTTCTTTTTCATATTCTGTTAAATCTATATTTTTAGGTTGTTCTTGTGAAATCTGTTCAATAGCATTTTTTATATCAAATTCATTATCATCTGTTTCATTTAAATCTTCTTCGTCAATACCAGTAGTTTTTAATAAGTAAATTAGTGAAACTACTAAAATAATTAATATTAAAATAGCAAAATACAGAACATAATCAATTAAAGTCAAAGACTTTAAGAAATTCAATATATCTATAAACATACTTTTCACTTTTATCACCTACATCATTATTTTAACATATTTTTATTAACTTTAAATACGTTTCTAATTTATTTACATTTTTTTGTAAAGCATTATGTAAATAAAAATCATTTTATTTTATAAGGGTTTTGTTGTGTTCCTTCCCCTGTAGCTTCAACATCTTTTTTTAAATTAATTACGGGCTTAACACTTTTTGTACTTTCTCCAGTAGAATTTAATAAGATTTCACCATTTGCTGATATTTCATAAAAATATAATCCTTCTACACTATCTTTAAATGCTGATTGTGTCCACCAAGAATCTGTTATACTTGGATTATATAAATAATAATAAGTATTGGATTCATTTAAACAAGCACCTGCATAGATAACTTCATCGATTGATAAAGTTCCAATTTTAGAGCTATAAGTGTTTCCAAGACAATTAAATGTTGGATTATTAGAAATATTTATTCTATTATAATTAGATAAATTTTCCTTTTCTTTTGTTAAATCTACACAATATTTAGATATTGATATTAAGTCATCATAATCTTTTAAATTATTTTGATACCACTGATCCAATAAATTATATAATTTATTATTGCTTTTTTTTGATAAAGAACTTAATTTATCAGTCGTTTTATCATCATAAATACTTGTTTTATCAATGTTGTCATTTAAAACAATTTTAACAGTACCATCACCATTAATTCTTACAATACGCCATATTTTTCCAGCAAATTCAACATAATTATTTGCTACATTTCCTCTAAAATAAAAAGTATTACCATTATCATCAATATCCATTATTAATCCTTCATCAGTAACTGCTACTTGCTCTCCAACTTTTGTTTTTGTTTCTTTATTAATCGAATTATTATTTAAAATTATTTGGGAAAAATTAGGATCTTCTTTTGATGCTTTTTCCACACTTAAAGTAAAACTAATTTTAGCTGATTCAGGATTACTTAATACTAATTTATAACTTTTATTCTCATTTCCTTTTATACTTATAAAACTAGAAATAGTAGAATATGTACTTTCTGTTAACTCAGTAGTTCCAACTTTAACACTTTCATTTTCTAGCAATTTGTAACTTACGTTTTTTCCAGTTATATTTACATTATTTAAAATAATATGATACATGCTTTCTTCTTCTGAATCATTTATTACAGAAAAATTTATTTCTTTTTCTTTATCATTAAATTCAAATTTTCTTCCATTTAAATAATTTATTGATAAATTTTCATCAATTAAAACTTCAGCACTATTCTTTTTTAGATTATTTTTATATAAAAAATACCCTGTACCAATAACAGCTATTGATAGAATTATTGTAAATATTATTATTAATATTATTTTATATTTCTTTTCCATTTATTTATCATCCTTATATTATATTTACAAGTATATAATTTAAATCAAAATAAGTCAATTTACAATTATTTTAAAAAAAGAAAAAAATTGGCTATTAACCAATTTAAATTCTATTTAACTTTTTATATTTTTTACTATAAATAAATATTAATCCTGCTGCAAGTATTCCACCAGCTATATAAAAGTATGGTAAATTTATACCAGTACCTGGATTAGTACAAACTTTATCATATTCTTCTTTTGTTACTTTATTTCCTTTGTCATTAAAATAATTATCATTTATTACTTCACATTTATGAACTTTACAAGTTAATTCATAGTTTTCTTTTGTTGTAACATTTCCATCTTTATCATAATATGTTCCATTTTCTTCTTTACATTTTGGAACTACAACTTCAGTAATAGTACATTGTTTTTCATATTCTTCTTTACTAACTAAAGTACCTTCTTTTCCAACATATTCACCATCTTGAGTTACACTACAAGTTTTTTTACATTGTTTAATATACTCTTCTTTTGTTGTTTCATTACCATCTTTATCATAATATTTTCCATAAGATATTTCACATGTCTTCTTTGCACATTGATTATTATATTCTTCTTCTGAAACTATTGTACCATTGATTCCAACAAAAGTACCATCATCTAATTTAGAACATGGCATTTCGCATTGGTTAACATATTCTTCTTGTGTTGTTTCATTGCCATTTTTATTATAGTATTTTCCATCTTTTATTTCACAAATAGTTTTTGAACCACATTGATTATTATATTCTTCTTCAGTTACAACATCACCATTTATTCCAAAGAATACATCTTCTATGTTTCCTTGGATTTTAAATGATAACTTTTTGCATTTTGCATTATAACAACTTTTTAACATTTCATTTTTAGTTACCTTTTTACCATTATTATCATAGTAATTTCCTTCGCTATCTGTACCACAAGTTATAACATCAAAATCTTGAATATAATATGAAACATTACATTTTTCACCATTTATATCATAGTCAAAAGCAACTGTCGCAACAGTATATACTGTTGATGCTACAAATGTTTTGGTATTTTTTAAAGTAATTGTATCAGCACTATAATCAATTTTTGTGGTTTGAAACCCAGATCCTGCCTCTACAAGATTTCCTTCATTAAAACCTACCGATTTTAAATTAATAAATCCTAAAACTAATTCTTCTTTATAAAAATCTTTAAGTGCTTTTATTTTAAATTCACAAACATATTTTTTAGAATCTGCACTTATTTGACAAGTTGGATTTACTGTTTCATAATAATTTTGAATTAATGTTTCAGCATTCACGCTTTTAACCCCTGTAAACACACATAGCACACAAATTAATACTACAATAATTTTTTTCTTCATAAATATACTCTCCTATCATTAAGAAAATGATATCACAAAAGTTTATAAATTGATAGTAGTTTTTCTTAAAATTTCGTAAAGAAAAAGTACACTTTTGTGCACTTTAAATCCATCTTGCTATATATATTTTTCTTGTTGTTTCTTCAATATATTTATCAAATAATCCAATGATTGCTTCAACTATTAAAGTTAAAATATCTTTTCCTGTCTTTTTAATTCTAATTGTAAATAACTTACTCTTTACTTCTTTTCTAAAAGCATAATCTTCAATATATGAATTTAAAACATGATCTATATCTTTCACTAGCTTTATATTTTCTTCTTTAGTTAAATCTGCTTTAAAAATAAAATCTTCATAAATATCTACTAATTTAGTACTAATATTATCTCCTTCTTGGAAATCCATATTCATTATTTTATAAAAATTAGGACAATATTTTAAAACTAATTTATTATCTTTCATTCATTACACCTACCATAGTATATATAAATGATACTATAAAATTAGTTATATAGCAATAGTTTTTATAAAAAAAGGAAGCTAAATCAACACGCTTCCTTTTTTTATTTTAAGCATTTATTTTAAAATTATACTTATTTTTTCTTTTATTTTATTAATATCATTTTCTAAAAGTATATTATTTAGTATTTCATAATTTTTAGAAATATTTAAAGAAGATTCATAATTATCTAATTTATTTTCAATATTTTTTATTTTTTTACCAACAGCACTTTTAGAAATTTCATAATTATCAGCTATTTCTTGCATTGATAAATCTTCTTCGTAATAATCAGAAAATATTTCTTTTTCTTCTTCTTTTAAAATGTTTTTATAAATATCAAATAATTTTGTATAATGTTCTAGTTTTTTCATTAAACCATATCCTTAAATAAACCATAAATATAATTTTCTATATCAAATGTTTGTAAGTCTTCCATGCTTTCACCTAGCCCAATGAATTTGACTGGTAAATTAACTTCTTCTTTAATAGCAAGAACTATCCCACCTTTTGCTGTTCCATCAAGTTTTGTTAATACTATACCAGTAATATTAGTAATTTCTTTAAATGCTTTAGCTTGTAAAATACCATTTTGCCCTGTAGTTGCATCAATTACTAATAAAGTTTCATGTGGAGCATTTGGAATAAATTTTCCAATTACTTTGTTTATTTTTTCTAATTCTTTCATTAAATTAACTTTATTTTGAAGTCTTCCAGCCGTATCAATTAATACAATATCAGCATTTTCTTTTACAGCTTTATCAAGACCATCATAGATAACACCTGCTGGATCTGTATCTTGTTTACCATAAAATATTGAATTTGTTTTTAGAGCCCAATCTTCAAGTTGTTTTACAGCCCCTGCTCTAAAGGTATCAGCCGCTATCATAGCAACTTTTTTACCCATTTTTTTATATTTATATGCAAGTTTTGCAATAGTAGTAGTCTTTCCTACACCATTTACTCCAACCATTAGAATAACAGTAGGTCCATCATTTTGAATATTTATTTTATCACTTAAACTTTCACCATTAACATATATAATAAAAAGTTCATCAACAATTACTTCTTTTAAATATTCTGTATCAGTAATATTTTCTTTTTTTACTCGATTTTTTAATCGATCAATAAAATCCATTACTGTTTTAACACCTATATCAGCCATAATAAGTAAATCTTCTAACTCTTCAAAGTATTCATCATTTACCTTTGTATATTTATGCCCTAAAACAGATAATTTTGAAACAAATTCTTTTCTTGTTTTTTCAAGACCTTTATCATAAGTTTCAATTATTTTTTCTTCAGTAGTATCTTTTATTTCTTCTTTTTTAGAAACTATACTTTTTAATTTATCAAATAATCCCATTAAAAAACCTCCTTAATTACCACATTTTTTAGATAAATTCACTTGATAATCATCTCTAGTTTCAATAAAGCTTATGGTAATATCATTATCGCAATAATCTTTATTATCTTCAAAATATCCATTATCTTTTAATTTTTTAACAGTATTACAATTTGTAGCATCTAATTCATTATCTAAATAACAAGTTTTAGCTGCATCTTTTAAATTATCAGTCATTTCAGTAAAAGTTTTATTCTTGGCTTTGTTCATTACAGAAATTACACTTAAACCTGCAATACTAACAATAATAGATAAAACTACTATTACTCCAAGTAATTCTGCTAAAGTAAATCCTTTTTTATTCATCAATATCACCATTTAGAGTATATCACAGAAATAGTGGACAAGAAAAGGTTTTTGCGCTATAATTATCAAGTCAAAACAACTTTTATTCTTAATATTGAAAGGAAGATTATATGAAAAATGATAGAAACACTACGTCTCTAGTTGCTTTAGGAGGCTTAGGTGAAGTTGGTAAAAATATGTACGTTGTAACTCATAAAGACGAGATTATTATAATCGATGCAGGAGTTATGTTTCCTGAGAGTGATCTTTTAGGTGTTGATTATGTTATTCAAGATGTTACATATTTAAAGCAAAACGAAAGTAAAATTAAAGCATTAATAATAACTCATGGTCATGAGGACCATATCGGAGGTATAACATTCTTACTTCAAAATGTTAACATTCCAGTTATTTATGCTCCTAGAATTGCTGCAGAATTAATAAAAAATAAATTAGAAGATAGAAATATTGGTTATAAGAATATTGAAACAATAGATGGTAATACACATTTAAAATTCAAACATTTTAATATTGAATTTGTTGCTACTACTCACTCTATTCCTGATTCTTTTGCCCTTGCAATTCATACACCAAATGGTACTATTTTTGAAACAGGAGATTTTAAATTTGATTTAACTCCAATTGGTCCAATGGCTGATTTACATAAAATGGCTGAAATTGGTAAAAAAGGTGTTAAGTTACTATTAAGTGATAGTACTAATGCCCTATCAGAAGGTTTTTCTAAAAGTGAAAGTTTAGTTGATGAAGCTCTTGATGATATTGTATCTAAACATCATGCAAGAATTATCATTGCAACATTCGCATCAAATATTTATCGTGTTAAACATATTGTTGAAACATGTAAAAAATATAATCGTAAAATAGTAGTTTTTGGTAGAAGTATGGAAACAAGTATTGAACTTGCTTTAAATAATGGACTTATTACTGATAAAAGTATTATTATTGATTATGCTAAAGCTAAGAATCTAAGAAAAAATGAAGTTTGTATATTATGTACTGGTTCTCAAGGTGAACCTCTCGCTGCTTTATCTAGAATTGCTAATGGTGTTCATAAACAAATAACACTTATGCCAGATGATTTAGTAGTATTCTCATCTAACCCTATTCCGGGTAATGCTGCAAGTATTAACAAAGTAATAAACAAACTATATTTAAAGGGAGTTAAAGTTTTTACTAATTCAGAATTTTCTGATATTCATGCTTCTGGTCATGGTAAAGGTGAAGAATTAAAATTAATGTTAAGATTAATTAAGCCAGAATATTTTATGCCAATGCATGGTGAATATCGCATGCTTAAAAGTCATGCTGATTTAGGAGTTGCCTGTGGAGTTCCTCGTGAAAATATCTTTATTCTTGAAAATGGTGATACTCTTGAATTAAAAGATGGCATTGTAAAAAAAGGACCTCGTGTACAAGCTGGAGATGTCTATGTTGATGGTTCTCGTATCGGAGACATTGGATCAGTAATAATTAAAGATCGTAAACTAATGAGTAAAGATGGTATTTTAGTAACAATTTTAAATATTAATCCCTATACAAGAGAATTATTAATAAAACCTAATATAACAACAAGAGGATTTATCCTTGTTAATGAGAATACTGAATTAATTCAAAAAATAGAAAGAAAAGTTAGTGAGATAGTTAATAATTCCTTAAGTACTAGTGCATATAACTATACTGATTTACGTAATCAAATAATTTTAGAACTTCATCCTTTTATTAGTGAACTTACTGGTAGACACCCTATTATTCTACCAGTCATTATGGAAGTTAAAGTTGCCAAATAAAACTAGAAATTTCTAGTTTTTTTTATGCCTTTTTATAGATTTAAAGATATTAAAATGGTACAATTTATACAGGTGATTCTATGGAATTTATAAATACTATTAATAACAACTCTATTCTAATAATTCCTGATAATATAAAAAATAAAGTATTAGAATATATCGATCAAAATAATATTTTAAAAAATATTAAAATAATGAATTTTAATGAATTAAAAAAAGGTTTATTTTTTGATTATAATAATAAAACTATTGATTATATAATGACTAATTACAAAATAAATTATTCGGTAGCAAAAAATTATATTAATGATTTATATTATCTTGATGAAGTTAACTCTAATAATGCAAAAATTAAATTTCTCATAGATTTAAAAAAAGACTTAGAAGATAATAATTTATTAATTAAAGATAGTTTATTTTTAAATTTCTTAAAAAGTAAAGATTCTATTTATGTCTATGGTTTTGACTATATAAATAAATTTAATAAATATATGTTATCTAAACTAGAAAATGTTAAAATAATTCCTAAAAAAAATTTTGACTATAAACATCAAGTATATGAATTTGAAAATATTAATGATGAAATAAGTTATGTTGTTGAAAATATTGCAAATCTTATTAATAATGGTGTTTCTCTTAATAAAATTTATATAGCTAATTATAGTGAAGAATATTATTTTAGTATTCATACAATTTTTAAATTATTTAATATCCCCTACTACATAGAATCTCAAAATAGCTTGTATGATACAGCTTTTGGAAAATACTTTTTAAATAATTTAAATAAAGATATTACTGTATTACTTGAAGAAATGAAAGATAAATTTGATATTACAAATAATCAAGTAAGCAGTGTTTGTTTTAATAAATTATTTAACTTATTAAATACTTATTACTGGTGTGATGATATAAAACAAAAAAAAGATTTAATAACATATGAAATGATGAATACTATAATACCTACTGAGCATTTAAAAAATGAAATTAGAACAACTAATATTTTAGATAATGTTTTTAATGATGATGAATATGTCTTTCTAATTGGTTTTAATCTAGGAAGTATACCTATCTTAAAAAAGGATGAAGACTATATTAACGATGAAATTAAACCATATTACTTAGAAACTTCTAGTGAATATAATAAGTTAATTAAAGAACAATATATGAAAGCTTTTAAAAATATTAAAAATTTAATAATAACTTATAAAAATAATTCAAATTTTAATTCTTATTCAAAAAGTTTTTTAATTGATAATGATTATTTGAAAGTCGTGAAAAAAGTTTATAATATATCTAATTATAGTGATGATTTAAATAAATTAAATTTAGCTAAAAAGATTGATAGTTTAATTAAATTTAATGAAAATAATGAAGAGCTTGCTATATTAAATAATAATTATGAAAGTTTATATAATACTTATACTAATGATTTTACAGGTATTGATGAAAAAAAATTATTAAACAAAATTAATGATAATTTAGCATTTAGTGCTACAAATATAAAGACTTATTATGAATGTCCTTTTAAATTTTACTTAAATAGTGTTTTAAAAATTAATGAATATGAAACTACTCTAGCTCAGTTTATTGGGGATATATTTCATTATGTATTAGAAAATACATTGGATATTAAAGAAGACAAAGTTGATGAGTATTTTATGAATTATTTTAATGAATATAAAGATAAAATTGAATTAACAAATAAAAATAAATTCTTTATTAGTCATTTGCAAAAAGAATTACACTTTGTAGTTAATACAATAAAAAAACAATATGGTCATTCTAAACATAATGTAGAAAAACATGAACTAAAATTAGATTACCCTATTAATTATAAAATTAAAACTAAGTTAACAGGTAAAATAGATAAAGTTTTAATACTTGATAATAATGCCTTAATTATCGATTATAAAACATACAATCAACCATTTGATAGAGATTTAATTGATTTTGGCATTGAAATTCAACTTCCTTTTTATTTATATTTATTAAAAAGTGTGATGCCAAATATAGAAATTGCTGGAGTGTATTTACAACATATTTTAAATTTAAATAGTAAATATGAACCAAATAAAGACTTAACTAAAGAATTAGAAAACAATTTGAAATTAGATGGTATTACATTTAATAATTTAAGTTTAATTAGCATTTTTGATGATTCTTATGAGAAATCAGAAGTAATAAAAGGTTTAAAAATCAAAGCTGATGGTTCTATTAGTAAAGCAAAAAATATTTTTGATAATGATAAAACATTGTTAGAAACTACAAAAAACTTAATTAATGACTGTATATCTAATGTATGTAACGGTAACTTTAAAATCAACCCTATTAAAATTGAAAATAAAAAAGATGGTTGCAAATACTGTGATTATAAAGATATTTGCTTTGTAAAAAATAAAGATTTTAACTTCCAAGTTATAAAAAAAGGAGATGATAATAATGAGTAATTTAACAACTGAACAACTTCTTGCAGTTAATAAACAAAATACTAATATTATTGTCTCTGCTGGAGCTGGTAGTGGAAAAACTACGGTTTTAAAAGAAAGAGTTTTAAGAATTTTAAATCAAGGTATCGACATAAATAAATTAATTATATTAACATTTACAAACAATGCTGCAAAAGAAATGAAAGAAAGAATTAGAAAAATTATTAATGATAATAATTTAGAAGATCAAGCTTTATTACTTGACCAATCATATATCACTACATTCGATTCTTTTGCTCAAAGTTTAGTAAAAAAATATAATTACTTATTAAATATTTCTAAAGACTTTACTATTGTTGATGCAACAATTGTTAAAACTGAATTAAATAATATTATTGATATTATATTTGAAAGATTATATAAAGAAAATAATCCTAAATTTATTAAATTAATTAGTGATTTTTGTATTAAAGATGATAAAAATATTAGAGATTCTATAATTAAAACTTATCAAAGTTTAGGAAATTTAATTGATAAAAATGATTTTTTAAATAACTATATAACTAAATTTTATAGTGATAATACTGTAAATGATTATCTGAATGAATATGAAGAGTATGTTTTAAATTTAAAAGATGATATTACTGCTCTACTTGATTGTTTAAATGATGAAACAATTAATCCAGATAAATTAATTGAAAATATGAATGCAACTGTTAATTTCATTAACAGTAGTTCTATTGATGATTTAAAATATTCTGTTGATTTCTCTTTAGCAAGAGCTTTAAAAAATGTTTATACTGATGAAGGAAAAGAAATAAAAGAAGAAATTGCTACTAAGATAAAAGATTTAAAAAATTATCTTCAATTTACTAAATTAGAATTAAAAGAAAATTATTTAAGTACTAAAGAATATGCTGAAATAGTTATTAATATATTAAAAGAAATAGATGTTAAATTAAATGAATTTAAAGATATTCATAATTCTTATGAATTCAGTGATATTGCTCTAAAAGCTATAAAGCTAGTAAAAGAAAATGATGATGTAAAAAATGAAATTAAAAATAATACCTTTGAAATTATGATTGATGAATACCAGGATACAAATGATATTCAAGAGACTTTTATTTCTTTAATTCAAAATAATAATGTTTATATGGTTGGGGATATTAAACAAAGTATTTATCGATTTAGAAATGCTAACCCATATATATTTAAAAATAAATATGATAGATATAAAAATAATGACAATGGCTTTAAAATTGATTTAAATAAAAACTTTAGATCACGTAATGAAGTTATTAATAATATTAATTTAATATTTGATAATATAATGCTTGATAGTATTGGTGGAGCCGATTATAAAAATGAACATGAAATGATTTTTGGTAACACAAATTATAATGATAACAGTGTTAATGATAGCTATGACATAGAGATACTAAATTATAACAATAGTGATAAGAAATATAAACAAATAGATATTGAAGCTTTTACTATTGCTACTGATATTTTAGCTAGAATTAAAAAGAAAGAACAAATTGCTTATTTTGAAAATAATAAAATGGTTACTAGAAATATTACTTTTAAAGATTTTGTTATTCTTATTGATAAAAGTAAAAATTTTGAAACAATAAAAAAGATTTTAGAAAGCTTTAAAATACCTTGCACTATTGATAAAGATATAGATATTAAAAATGATGATGAAATATATATATTAAAAAATATTATTAATTTAATTATTAATATTAAAAATAATTGTTATGATAACAGTTTCAAACATTATTTTATATCACTTGCTAGAAGTTATTTATTCAATATGAGTGATGATGAAATTTTTGATATATTTATAAATAATACTTTTAAAAATACTGATATTTTTAAATATTGTTATGAATTATCTTTAGTTTGTGATGGAATATCCAATAAAGAACTATTAACTAATATAATAGATAGATTTGATTTTATTAACAAAATAACTACTGTTTATGACATTGACGATAGATTAACCAAATTAGAATATTTCTTAAATAATGCTGAAGCTCTAAATAAATTTGGTTATGATATATATGATTTAAATAATTATTTTAATGAAATAATTGATAATACAGATAATAAATTTAATATGTCAATAAACAGTAGCGATTCTAATTCAGTAAAAATTATGACTATTCATAAAAGTAAAGGGCTTGAATTTCCTTATGTTTATTTACCATTCCTAAATAGTAATTTTTCTAATCAAAAAAATGATGAATTATTTTCATTTACAAATAAGTATGGGATTATATTTCCTTTCTATAAAGATGGAATTGGTAAAACATTTATTAATACTTTAAATAAAAATTATGAGTTTAAAGAAACTCTATCAGAAAAAATAAGATTATTTTACGTAGCACTTACAAGAGCTAAAGAAAAGATTATAATTATTAGTGAATATAACAAAAAAATTAACCCTATTAATAAAATAATTAATGAAAATAATTTATTGAAATGTACAAGTTATAATTACATATTAAATATTTTAAGAGATAAATTAAATAAATATATTAAAAATATCGATATAACTACTTTAAATATTAATAATGATTATAATTTAGTTAAATCTTTTAATTATAAAAAATATATTAACAATAGTTCTCAAAAAATTAATACTATTAATTTAACTATTAATAATAAAAAAGAAGAATATAAACATTTCTCAAAATCTATGCAAGAACTAAATACTAAAGAATTACAGCAAAATTTAGATTTTGGTATTTATATGCATTATGTATTTGAAATTATTGATTTTAAAACTAATAATATTGAAGAATTAAATGTAAGTGATTTTGTTAAAGAAAAAATAAATAACTTCTTTAAACATGAAGAATTTAAAAATATTAAAAATGCTAATGTTTTTAAAGAACATGAAATTATGTTTGAAGATAATGACAATCATTATCATGGCTTTATAGATTTATTATTAGAATATGAAGATCATTTTGATATTGTAGATTATAAATTATCAAATATAGATAGTGATGAATATGAAAAACAATTAAATGGTTATAAAAAATATATTGAAACAAAATATAATAAACCAACTAATATTTATTTATATTCTATAAATCAAGATATACTAAAAAAATTATAATATAAAAAAATTTCACATTTTGTTTTATGTGAAATTTTATTTTGTTAGAATTAGGCGGAAGCTAATGTTACCAGGAATGCCACCTGTAGCATAGTCAAAATATAACTGACTTGCAAGTAGACCACATTCGTAACGTCCTCCTCTAACGAACCAAGGATTAGAAGAATGTGCAAAGTAAGAAATGTCAGCATACCAGCCATTATGTGGTCTTGAATTATTATCAGCATCTTGATAATTATAAAATGGCCCCATCTCTCCAGTTGCATCTCCTAGTATTCTCTTACTGTATGCAACTACATCACTTGATTTATCATATTCATCATAATATTTTGAATTGTATGTTTTTAATGTTGTTGTATCAAACCCTGAATCTCCATAAGTTTCACTTCTAAGGGAAGCCATATACTCCCAAGATCCACCGCTCATATCATATATTCCTGTTATATTTCCTGTTGTGCTTGCTTTATATCCAGTATTTGTATTATATGGTAGAGTTACACTTGCATCTGTTCCAGAATCTCCAGGATATTTACTTTCATCAGCACTATCTGTTGCTGCATATCCTGTTATGTAATTGGAATTATTATTTATTCTAACCTCGGTATTTATTCCATATTTTGAATGAGATAGATATGCTACTGCTCCCCATTCGGTATTCTTCATCATATGTGAGTCATTATCTCTTTTATAATTATATGCTGTTTCAAACATTGTCTTAACATTTAAACTTCTTAAAGATGTTTGATTTGGTTTTACTGTGATATTTGAAGTACTTCCGGTTGTTTCGAATTTTGCTACCCAAAGTCCATTAGTGTCCATTGAAATAAATGCAGGACTTGTCATATAATCTCCAACCTTACAATTACCACTTGCTCCACTTGTCATTGGTGTTGTACATTCATTTTCATTATTATCACTTGTATTTGTTGCTCCAAATTTTATTTGAATTTCTTGAGCATTACTTGAATCAGGTTTTCCTTCTGTATATCCATCAGTAGTTCCTAAATTAAATATTTGATATGAATACTTTGGTATCCATACAAAGTATGATTCAATATTATCTTCTGGTATTATATC
>CAKOXC010000016.1 GCA_934129945.1 uncultured Bacilli bacterium | reverse complement strand
TAAAATTTGTATACAGATTTTAAATATCTGTTTTTAAAACTAAGCAAATTTTCAAAATTTGTAAAATTTTAATTTTTATAAATATTTATTAAATTTTTTTATTTCTGTCTCATTATTTAAATCTGTATCATTAAGTTCTTTAATAAGAGCTTTTTGACTACGATCTAATTTTGTAGGGATAATAACCTTAATAATTAAATACATATCACCTTTTCTAAGAGAATTAGGTACTTTTACACCTTTTCCTTTTAACTTCAACTTGCTTCCATTTTGAATGCCAGCTTTGATATCAACAGTTACAATGCCATTTATCGTTGGAACATCTTTTTTACATCCAAGGATAGCTTCGCAAATATTTAAAGGAACTTCTAAATAAATATCTTCTTCGTCTCTTTTAAATAACTCATGCTCTTTAACATTAAATTCAATATAGATGTCACCATTAGGTCCACCATTTAATCCTGCTTCACCCTTGCCACTAATTCTAAGTTGATATCCTGTGTCTACTCCTTCAGGCACTGTTACTAAAATTTCTTTATTTTTTCTTACATGTCCATTTCCAGAACAAGCACTACATGTTGTTTTAAATGTTTTTCCTGCTCCACCACAATCTTTACAAGTTGTTTGAGTTTGAATCATACCAAAAAGAGATTGCTGTGAAACTACAACTCTACCTGTTCCACCACAAGTTTTACATGTTGCCTCATCAAATCCACCCTTGCCATGACATTTATCACAAGTCTCATTCAAATCAACTTTAATTTCTTTTTTACATCCAAATACTGCTTCATCAAATGATAAATTCATTTTTACTAAAGTATCTCTACCTTTAGTTGGACGATTAGAACTTCTTCTTGAAGATCCACCAAATCCAAAGCCACCACCAAATGATGAACCAAATAAATCATCAAAAATACTACTTAAATCGATGTCGTCAGCACTAAATCCTCCAAATCCAGAACCAGCTCCACCATTTTCAAAAGCTGCATGTCCAAATTGATCATATTGTGCTTTTTTTTGAGGATCAGATAGTACTGAGTATGCTTCACCAATTTCCTTAAATTTTTCTTCAGCACCAGGTTCTTTATTTACGTCTGGATGGTATTGTTTAGCAAGTTTACGAAATGCTCTTTTTATTTCTTCATCAGATGCTCCCTTTGAAAGACCTAAGACTTCATAATAATCTCTTTTATTTTCAGCCATTATTATTCACTTCCTTTATAAATTTTTTCAAATTCTTCAATTTCTTTTTCAAATTCTTCAAATGCTTCATTATAAACTTCATCTTTGGTTAAATCTACTCCGGCTACTTTTAATTCAGAGACAGGGTCCATTGTACAACCAAGGGAAAGAAATTTTAAATAATTTTCTAAAGCATTTTCTTTTTTATTAATTATATCTTTTGATATTTTAAGAGCTGCGATATATCCAGTTGAATATTGATAAACATAGAAATTATAGAAGAAATGGGGTATTCTTTCCCATTCAAAAGCTATTTCTTTATCGATTTCAACAGAAGGTCCAAAATACAATTTGTTTAATTTATAATATAAATCATTTAAATATTCACTTGTTAAAACTACGCCATTTTGTTCTTTTTCATGTATTTCTTTTTCAAATTCAGCAAACATTGCTTGACGTATTACTGAAGCTTTAAATCTTTTTAAAAGTTCATCTAAAACAAATAATTTTTCTTGTTTATCCTTACTAATTTTTATCATATAATCAGATAATATAATTTCATTTACTTGACTTGCAACTTCTGCAACAAATATTGAATAAGAATAATCAACATAATTATTATTTTTGATTGAATAATAAGAATGCATAGCATGCCCAAGTTCATGAGCAATAGTAGAAACCTCACCATATCTATTATCAAAGTTTAAAAATACATACGGATGAGAATTATATACTGCTGTACAATACCCACCACTTCTTTTATTTTTTGTAGGAAAAACATCAATCCAATTGTTATCAAAAGCTTCATTTAAAACTTTTGTATAATCATCTCCTAAAATACTTAAAGCATTTAATACTAATTCTTTTGCTTCTTCAAAACTATATTCTTTTTCATTTGCATCAACCATTGGGACATATGTATCATAAATATGTAGATTTGATACTCCTAAAATTTTTTTTCTTAAATCCCAATATTTATATGTTTTTTTTAAATTATTATGAATATGATTAATCAATGAATTATATATTTGAGGATTAACATCATTACTTTCTAATGACGCACTAAGAGCACTATCATATTTTCTTAATTTTGCCATGTTATTGTTATTTTTTACTTCACTTGCAAGTAACTCAGTAGTAGTATTTCTAATATTTATATATGATTTATAGAATTTTTTAAACGCATTTTTTCGAACGTTACGATTTTTAGATTCTAGATATTTTGCCCAATTGCTACTTGTAAGTTCTACTTTTTTTCCGTTTTCATCTTTTATACTTTCAAAAGTTAAATCAGCATCTAGTAATTTAGAATATGCATTTTCAGGAGTTCTAAAAGAATCATTAATTACACTTAATACTCTTTCTTCTTCTTTTGATAAAAAGTGATTTTTTTCTTTGAAAATATTTTTTAACATTCTTTCATATTGTTTCAAATCTTTATTTTCATTAATGAATTTTTCAATTATCTTATAATCATTTTGTAATAATTCTGGGATAACATAAGAAATATTTGTAGAATATTTATTATAAAGTTTTACTGCTTTTCCAAAAAATTCATTACTTCTTTTTTCACCTAAATCAAAATCATTATTTAAATGAGCATAAACGTAACATACTTCCAATTTTGCACTTATTTCATCATCTAACTTTAGAAATTCTAATAAAGTTTTATCATCATCTAAAAGATGCCCCTGAAACTTTTCAAATTCTTCTATTTTTTTATTCAAATGATCTACTTCTTTTAAAAATTCTTCATCATTTTTAAATAAATCTTTTAAATCAATTTTATATTTTTTATCAATTTCAACTCTTGTTTTCATAATCCTCCATATTAATCAAAATTAAGGTTCTAGTTACCTAGAACCTAATTTTTTTATTTTTCTTCGTAATTTGCTTCTTCTACATCATCATCTTTTTTTGATGTTTCTTCAGTTTTAGTTTCTTCGTTATTAGCTTGTTGTTCTTTAGCAGCATTTTCATAAACTTTTTGAGCAAGTTTCATTGCTATTTCTTGTAAGCTTTCTGTTTTAGCTTTAATATCTGCAGTATCTTCTCCTTTTAAAGCTTCTTTTAATGCTTCCAATTTTTCTTCTGCTTCTTCTTTGTCTTTCTTGTCGGCTTTATCACCAAGATCTTTTAAAGCATTTTCTGTAGCAAATACTAATGAATCAGCATCATTTCTAATATTAGCATCTTCTTTTCTCTTATCATCTGCTTCTTTATTAGCTTCTGCTTCTTTCATCATTTTATCAATTTCATCATCAGTTAAGTTAGTTGAAGATGTAATTGTAATTGACTGTTCCTTATTAGTTCCTAAATCTTTAGCAGTAACATTAACGATACCATTAGCATCTATATCAAATTTAACTTCAATTTGAGGAACTCCACGTTTTGCTGGAGGGATATTTCCAAGTTGGAAGTTTCCTAGTGTTTTATTGTCTGCAGCCATTGGTCTTTCACCTTGTAAGATATGAATATCAACTGCTGGTTGATTATCTACAGCTGTACTAAATACTTGACTCTTACTTGTAGGAATTGTTGTATTTCTTGGAATTAATACAGTACATACACCCCCAAGTGTTTCGATACCAAGTGATAATGGTGTTACATCAAGTAAAACTAAATCTTCAACTTCACCAGTTAAAACACCACCTTGAATAGCAGCACCCATTGCTACAACTTCATCAGGGTTAACTCCTTTATGAGGTTCTTTTCCTAATTCTTTTTTAACTAATTCTTGAATATATGGAATACGTGTTGATCCACCAACTAGAATTACTTCATCAATATCTTTATTAGATAATTTAGCATCTTTCATAGCTTTTCTTACTGGTTCAAGAGTAGAATCAAATAAGTCACGACATAAATCTTCAAATTTAGCTTTTGATAGAGTCATTTCCATATGAATTGGGCCATCATCATTTTGAGCTATAAATGGTAAACTAATTTGAGCATTTGTCATACCAGATAAATCTTTTTTAGCTTTTTCAGCAGCATCTTTTAAACGTTGCATAGCCATTTTATCTTTAGATAAGTCTATACCATTTTCTTTCTTAAATTCACTAACTAAGTAATCAATAATTCTTTGGTCAAAGTCATCACCACCAAGTTTATTATTACCACTTGTTGCTTTAACTTCAAATACACCATCACCTAGTTCTAGGATAGATACATCAAATGTACCACCACCTAAATCATAAACTAAAATAGTTTGTAATTTTTCTTGTTTATCAAGTCCATAAGCAAGTGCTGCTGCTGTTGGTTCATTAATAATTCTTTCTACTTTTAAGCCAGCTATTTTACCAGCATCTTTAGTTGCTTGTCTTTGAGCATCGTTAAAATATGCAGGAACTGTGATAACTGCTTGAGTTACTTTTTCTCCTAAATAACTTTCAGCATCTTTCTTTAATTTCATCAAAATTTTTGCACTAATTTCTTGTGGAGTCCATTTTTTACCATTAGCTTCCACTTTTTTATCAGTACCCATAAATCTCTTTATTGAAGAAATTGTATTTTTTACATTAGTTACTGCTTGTCTTTTAGCAGTTTCACCAACTAATTCATCATCGCCTTTAAAAGCTACTACTGATGGAGTTGTTCTATTTCCTTCTGAGTTAGGAATTACTTTTGGTTCTCCACCTTCTAATACTGATACACAACTATTTGTTGTACCTAAATCTATACCTATAATCTTTGCCATTATAAATCATCTCCTTATTCATTTACTTTAACCATGGCAGGTCTTATTACTTTTTCATTATATGTATAACCTTTTTGTAATACTTCTATTACATGATTAGGTTCAATACTATCAATTTTATCTGTTAATACTGCTTGCATTTTAGTAGGATCAAATTCTAATCCTTGGCATTCAATTTCTTTAACACCTTTAGCATTTAAAATATTTACTAAATTTGTATAAATCATTTTGAATCCACTTAAGAATTTAGAAAGTTCATCAGTCAAATCTTCATCATCCATTAAAATAGCTCTTTCAAAGTTATCAACGACACTTAATAATTGTTT
The DNA here is from genome assembly GCA_934129945.1 of uncultured Bacilli bacterium. Classification (GTDB taxonomy): domain Bacteria; phylum Bacillota_I; class Bacilli_A; order RF39; family UBA660; genus RUG14121. Next base: position 11,735 of record CAKOXC010000016.1, on the reverse strand, counting down.
AATAACTTCTTCACCATCATATTTATAAATACGTGCTATTTCTTCATCATATCTTCGCTTCATATTTTGCATTTCAGCAGATATTCTTAATACTTTATCATTTAATTCAGTATTTTTTTTCTTTAATTCTTCTTTTTCTTTATCAATCTTTATTTTATGTTCTTTTTTTACTTCTTTTGTTTCTTTTTTTATCTCTTTTTTTTCGTCTTTTTTAGTCTCTTTATTATCCACTATTTATCACCTTGACTCTCTAAATTTTCTGTAATATATGATAGAAGTCCGACAACACGATCATATTCCATACGTTTCGGTCCAATAATTGCAATTGTACCTTTTTCACCATTAACATTGTATGTACTTTTGATTACTGTTACATTAGAATCAAAATCATTTTCATCACCAATATAAATATTTACACCGTCTTTATCTTCTTCAATATTTTTTATCATGTTAACATCTTCAAATTTATTAGCTAGCCTCTTTATTTCATCAATATTATTATATTCTGGTTGGTCATATATTTTTGTTTTACCACCAAAATGAACATTAGCTGACTGCTCTACAAAATCATCAAAAGCTTCATGAAAAATATTATAAACTGTTTCATATTGTTTTATCTTTTTACTTATTATTGGTTTAATATCAAATTCTAGTCTTTGTGATACTTCATCAATTGGAGTACCAATTAACATTTTGTTAATTATTTCACTAGTTTTAACAAGTTCATTAATAGATATTGATTTTGGAATAGTAAATTGTTTATTTTCTACAATTCCTTTATTAGTACATACTACTGCAACTACTCTATTATCAGGTAGTGGTACTATACTAACTTGCTGCAAAAAATTATTTTCAGATTTCTTTCCTAAAACAACACTTGTATAATTTGTAATATCACTAATTATTTCAACACATCTATTAATAGTGTCATTTAATTCTAAGTCTTTGTTCTTAAATATTGTTTGAAGTTTTAAAACATCTTCACCATTAAGTTCTTTAGGTTTCATTAAATTATCAACATAATATTTATATCCAGCCTCGCTAGGAATTCTTCCTGAAGATACGTGACACTTTTCAATGAGTCCCATTGACTCCAAAGTTGCCATTTCATTTCTTATTGTGGCACTTGATAAGTTTAATACATCACACAAAGATTTGCTTCCAACAGGTTTACATGTTTTTATGTAAGATTCAACAATTATTTTTAGAAGTTGTTCTTGTCTTTCTTCCACATTTTCACCTTCTTAGCACTATTTATTTCTCAGTGCTAATATCATTATATTCACTTTGTTAGCACTTGTCAACCATAAAGTGCTAATTTGACAAAAAAAGTGTATTTTTTTACAATACACTTATAAAAATTAATTCAATTGTTCAATTTTATCATTTTCACCAATAGTAAATAAATTACCATCTATGTCTATAAAAGCTACATCTCCAGAACTACTTAGTAATCCAGCATTAACTCCTATTACATTAACAATATTTTTTAAATTTAATTCTTTTTTGTTTAAATTATCTACAGCTTCGTCAATTTGCATTTCATGATCTACTTCATATATTTTACCAGTTGTAGTTATATAATATAAATTTTTGTACCCAACTTGGCCAACATTTACAATAAAATAATTTAAAACATTATCTGACAATTTAACTGTAGATTCTTCATTATTTGACAATTTTAAGTTTAAAATTTTATTATCTAGACTTATACAATATTCTATTCCACTATCTGCAGTACTACCACAATATGATTGTTGAGAATAATATTTTTTATAATCTAATTTAGACAACTCATCATCCGAAATGTCTGGCACTTTTTGAAAATGATTATTTATTGCATTTTCTAAATTTTTGAGATAATCATTATATCTATCGTCTGAAGTTTCATTTTTTATATTTCCTTCATTCTTGATGACATTATTAACGACATCTTTTTTGTTATTAATATCTTCTTTTTCTAAAAATTTGTCATAAGTTATATAACCACCTAATCCTAAAATAATTAATACTAATATTGTTATTATTACATTCTTTTTCACACTATTTCCTCTTTTCTAAATTAATAATATCATAAATTTAAAATTAACTAATAATTTTTTCTAATCGCTAATACCATTTTACATTAAGTTAACAAAAAAAGTGTATTTTTTTACAATACACTATTCCATATACTCAGAAATTTTATCTTGAGCATTCTTAACTGTTTCATAATTTGGTTCCATTACGTATAATTTTTGTGATCCATAAGAGTAAGTATAATTTGAAGAATCATAACCATTTAAAGAAATTGATTCAATACTCCATGATGCCATATCATCAATTTGCATATTTATCAAAGCATAAATTTCTTCAGTACTTAAATTTGTTTGAAAAGATCCATCCAAAGCATTTAAAATATTACTATAATTTGTTATCACTTTTTTGCTTGTTGTAGCTTTATTTATTAATGCCGTTATTACTTGTTGTTGATTTTCACCACGATGTCTATCACCAGAATTGTAAGCATGTCTTTCTCTTGCAAATGCTAATGCACATTTTCCATCAACTTTTTGAGTTCCTTTTTGAAATTTACAAGATTGGTTAGTCCATGGTGTAAATGATGAATCTGAATATATTTCTATACCATCTAGTTCATCAACTACATCTATCAAAGTGTTAAAATTAACTCTTAAATAATAATTTATATCTATATCAAGTAAATCTTCAATTGTTTGTACTGACATATTTATTCCATAAACTCCTGCATGTGTAAGTTTGTCTTTATATCCTGTTGTACCATGCAATTGAACATAATAATCTCTAGGTATTGATGTTAGTAATATTTTTTTAGTAACAGGATTAATAGTCATAATTATATTTACATCGCTTCGAGCTTTTGTAGAAATTTTTCCATAAGTATCAATACCACTTATATAAATACTAAATGGTTCTTTAGTAACTTTTTTGTCTTTTGAAATATCTTCTAATACAGATTCAATTGACAATTTATATAAAATTTTTGTACTTTCTTTAAAGCTTTCTATATTTTCATCCAATAGATCATAATTAGCATCACTAACTATTATTAAATTATCTTTTGATTCTAACAAGTAATTACCAAGATTTGTTAACTCTTCTTCATCATCAAAATTAATTTTCACTTTACTATTTAATTTTTCTTTTACTTCTTTATAATTACTTTCACTTTTTAATATTTTAATATTTTTATTTTTTATATCTCTTAGCTTTTCATAATTACTCTCTTTATTTATAACAACATAATAGTTTGAAATCTCTACCTTATTATTCGAAGTTATCTTATTAAAAAATGAATCTGTTTCAATTAGTTTTACAGTTGCAAAATTTAAAATTACAATAAAAATAATACTAAGAATATCTAAAATAATAACTAATACTTTTTTTCTATTAAATTTAATATCTACTAAAATAAATATTAAATTAATAAACACTAATATTATTAATAACTCTATTATATATTTTGTTGGTATTATCTTTGTTTTAAATAGAATTGTAAATAAAACTATTACAGAAATTAAAAATAACCCTTTTATAAATAAACTTACGTTTTTTAAAGTAAATATTTTCTTTAATTTATCTTTCATAAATCCACATCCATTTCAGTGCTTATTATAACACTTTTAATAACATTTATAATCTTATATCTTGATATTTACATTTTATTTACAAAAACATTCTAGTATTTTTTATCTTTTCTACTCTTTTTGATTTTTTGAAAAGCCAAACAAATTAATATTCCAATTAAAGATCCAAGAGTATCCACTAAAACATCAAATAATCTTGCAGTACGGTTCATAACAAAATATTGATGTACTTCATCACTGCAAGCATAAAGAAAACAAATAATTAGTGAAAACAATACTTGCTTATTTATACTATATCTTTTTAATAAATTAAATATTAATACTCCTAATACAAAATATAAAGAAAAGTGTGCGGTTTTTCTAATATAAAATCTTAATTGTTTTATTAATTTTTCTTGTTTATTACGACTTATATCTTGATTAGTTAATTTAGCTGTTATATCTATTGCAACTAATGTAACATTATCACTTAAAGATTCACTTTTTTTAGCAGGTTGACTTGAAAAAGAAAATATTAAAAACATCCAAAAAATAATTAAACATATTAGTGTTATTTTCTTATTATTCATTTGATCACTTCCAAATTTCATGCTTATTATATTATTATTTTATTTATACAGCAACATTTTATTTTACTTTATTTATATAAACGTGATTAGTAAGATAAATAATTCTAAGATTTAAAAATATTTTTTATTTATACATACTATATTCTTTCATAATTTTATAAAAAAGATCTGAATTTTACGGCCTAAAATAAGGTAGCAAACCTCTTCTTTTGACTTCAATGATAAAAAAAGAACTTTAAAAGTTCTAAACATATTATTTTTTTACTAACACTTTATCATTTAATTCTAAATTTTCATATGCCATCATTGCAGCTTCATGTGGCATATTAATACATCCGTGAGAACCATTTGTTAAATATGTTGTTCCACCAAATTCATCAATATTACGCCATCCATGTTTTCTTCCATCTGCATTAGTATGATATTCTGCATCATGTAGACCTTCACCACCATTATATTTAAGCATAACATCAACATAAGAACGATAGTTAGGTCCAACTAAATATCTATTTTTACTAATATCATATATTTTAAATAATCCTTCATCGCTAGGATATTTAGGCCTTCCAGTAACAACAGGTGTTTCAAGAATTAATTCTGTATTTTCATACATTTTTAATTCTTGATCAGAAATATCAACCACAACATATGTATCAGTTAATTCTTTCGTATCATCTATTTTTACATAACCAGCATAATCATTAGTTTTTATTAAATAATAATCATCAATTTCATTGTAAACTTCACCAAATTCTAATTTTGGAATATCAATAGTTTCTTCTAAATTACTACTAGAATACTCTTTAGGAATAATCATTTCTGTATTTTTAGTAATATAAACACATTTATCAGGGCATCTATCTGAAACTATATCATTTTCAATTGATTCTTCTAAATATGAACCATTTATATAGCCATATTTGTTATTATATTTTACTTTATACCAACCATTGTCTAATAAAGCTATTTTTTCTAACTTAGATCCTTTTGTTAAAACACCAATTTTATTTCCTTTTGTTGAAGGAAGAGTTCTTATATTAACATTAACTAAAGCAGTTACTGTATTTACAGAAGTAACACTAAGATCTTCTACTGCTTCAAATTTTGAATAATTTTTTTTAGCATAAGCGTTTACACTAAATGCATTTATTCCACTAATAATTGCAAGTAACATCAATTTCTTTTTTAATAATTGTTTTTTCTTTTCATTTAAACTCATATCTCATACCTCTTTTTGTGAATAATATAATATATCATTTACACTTAATTGTCAAAGCTTTTAACTAAATTATATATTTTCATCATTTATTATTTTTTGAGGATTAATACTAGTCAATTCATCAAAATAAGTTTTATCAGTCAGTTTTATAATTTTGCTTTTTAATTTTTTAAACCTTTTAAAATATTTTGTTTTATCATGATGAATATCACTACCTAAAACAAAATATTGTCTTTTCTTCAAAATTATTTTAAATATAGTTTTAGCTTTTTTTCCATATTTTCCACTTAATGAATCAATGTTTCCCTGTAACAAAACACCTAATTCTAAAAAATTATCTAATTCTTTAATGTCTTGTTGAAATACTCTGTTTCTTTCTGGATGTGCCAATACAACTTTTGCACCTTTAGTAATTAGTTCATAAATTATATCTAAATCATCATTAATTCTTTCATTAAGTGGTAATTCAATCAAAATATACTGTGAATTATTTAGTGAATAAATTTTACCATTTATTATTTTTTTATCTATGTTATCTTGAATAAATACCTCATTACCCAGATATAAATTCATAGGGATATTATCTTCTCTTAATTTATTTTTTAGTATTTCTAAAATTTCTTTTTTCTTCTTATTATTAGTATCATATAGGTTATTTGAAATATAATGTGGTGTTGCAATTACATCAGTATAACCAATTGCATACATGTTCTTAAGTATATTTATACTTTCTTCTATATTTTTAGAACCATCATCAATTCCAAATAGCACATGATTATGTACATCTATCATTTTTTATTTATCTGTATAATATCCGTAATATCCGCCATAATAAGAACTTGAAATAGCCTTAGGAGCTTTATTTAAAACAATTCCAGCTATATCAACATTTAACGATTTTAAACTATGAATAGTTTTTTCTAAAAACATCATTTTAGTATAATTAGCGGCACTAACTACTACAACTTTTTTTACATACTTTGTAAATACTAATGAATCAGTTAAGCCATTTATTGGAGTTCCATCAAAAATGATAATATCAAAATCTTTTTCGGCTGCTTCAATAAATTTTTTTGTATTTTCACTATCTAATAATTCACTTGGATTAGGTGGTACTGTTCCACGAGATATAAATGACAAATTTTCTATCTTAGTATCTTTAACATATTTTTGATAATCAGTAGGGTTATCTTCTACTAAAAGATTAGAGAATCCTTTTTGATTAGATGCCTTAAATATCCTATGTAATCTCCCAAGTCTTAAATCACTATCTACTAATAAAACTTTTAAATTTTTTTGAGCAAATGATACTGCTAAATTAGCACTAACAAAACTTTTTCCTTCACCTTGAATTGATGATGTTACTAAAATTGTCTTTCCTTTTTTTAACTTAAGAGAGAATTGAAGATTCGTTCTTACAACACGTATTGCTTCAGCAACTGATGATTTAGGACTCTTTTTTACTATTAACTCTTCCATTATTTTCTCCCTCTTTTCTTTTTAGACTTTTTATCTTCAAGATTTGGTATTGTACCTAATATTGGAATATCAAATTTAGCTTCTATTTGTTCAGATGTTTTAATTGTAGTATCAAAGTAAAAACAAATTGTTATAATTCCTACTCCTAAAACAATTCCTACTAATGTAAAAATTACTAAAGATTTTAACATACTCATATTTGACTTTTCTTTTGCTATTTTTGCTTCGTCTAATATACTAACATTACTAACGTTATAAATATTTTTTACCTCTTCAGTAAATATTTCTGCTATTTTATTAGTTATTTTATATGCTACTTTAGCATTTGTATTATAAACGTTTATTTCAATTATTTCTGTATCTGTTAAAGCATTTACATTTATATTATCTCTTAAATCTTCAACTTTGCATTTCAAATTTAATTCTTTAATAACTTTTGATAATACTTTATCACTTTTTACTATTTGTTGATAAGTTGTTACTAATTTTTGGTTTATTGTAAGTTCATTATTATCGATTGATGTTGTTTTATCATTTTGATTAAAACCTGTAAGTATTATAGATGTAGTTGATTCATATTTAGGTTTTTCTATTAATGTTTTATATATTAGTCCGCAACCTACTATAATTGCTATTATAATAAATATATATATTAATTTATTTTTATAATAATTTAATAAGTCTTTTAAATTAATTTCTTCCATATTTTTCCCCCACAAAATCTTTGCTTATTATAGCACTATTTCTATTTTTTTCAAATATTTAATTTTCATTTAAAACTTCTATTATTTTTTTCTTTGCTTTTTCTACACTATTATAATCTGGTTCCATAACATATAATTTAAGGCGACTACCCATACTATATGTATAATTAGAACTATTATATCCGGTTACTGCAATTGAATCTATTTGCCATTTAGGCATCTCGTTTAATTGTTCTTTAATAAATGACGTAATCATACTAGTACACATGTCTGTTTGAAACGTACCATCTAAAGCATTTAAAATGCTATTATATTTGCTTATTAATACTTTAGAATTAGTCATTTTTTCAATAATTGCAGTTATTACTTGTTGTTGATTTTCACCTCGATGGTGATCACCAGTTATATAAGCATATCTTTCTCTTGAATAAGCAAGAGCTTGTTCTCCATTAAATGTATTCCAGCCTTTTTTTACGTTAACGCTTTTATTTGTATGAGCAATAAATTCTTTATCTGAATAAATATTTATTCCTCCGATTACATCAACTACTCTAATTAAACTGTTAAAATTTACTCTTAAATAATAGTTTATATCAATGTTATAAAATTCTTCCAAAGTTTTAATACTTTTATCAATACCATAAATACCAGCATGAGTTAATTTATCTTTTAATCCCGTAGTATTATAAAGTTTAACATAGTAATCTCTTGGAGTATTAACTAATAATATATGGTGTGTTTTTGGATTAACAACAACCATTTGGTTAACATCACTTCTGCCTCTGACAGAATTAACATTTCCATATTGATCAATACCACTAATATATAAAATAAATGGTTCATTAATACTAAATTCTTCATTATTTTCTTTATGTACTTTTGCTTTTACAGAAAAATTTTCTATAATTTTTACATTATCTTTAAAATCTTTTATCTCTTCATAAGCAAGAGTTAAATAACTTTCTTCTAAAACTATAGCATTAGTTTTTCCAGCTAATAATTCCTCTGAAATTACTGATAAATCTTTTGATAATTGTTCATTATAATGAATTTTTTTGAATTTATTTCTTATATCTTTTGTATAACTATCATCAACGTAAGAAATTTTCAAATTCTTTAAATCACTTATTTTTTTATAATCACTATTTTTTAATACTATTATAGAATAGTTTAAATTGTCATAGTCTTTATGTGTATTTTCAAAAAATTTATTTGTGTTATTAAAATAACTAGAAATATAAATGAATGAAAAGGATAATAACCCTATTAATAAAACTGCTATTATTTTAATTTTATTACTTTTCTTACTAAATATTAAATAGAATAAACCTCCAATAATTAAAAGAAGGAAAATATAAATTATAATTAAATATTTTGTTGGAATAATATTTAATTTAAATAATCTATAACTAAATATACTTAAACATAGTATACAAATTATTAATATGAGTATGCTTATTATATTAACTATTTTGTTTCTTTTATCTTTCATTATCAAAACCTCCATTTTTTATAATTTTTTCTTTTACTTTAGTTACTGTTTCTATTATTAAATTATCCCGTAAAATATATAAAACAGTAAAATAAGTAATACAAGATATCATGATTTGTAAAATTATAGCTAAAAAAGAATCATTTATTAAATAATCAACACCAATGCTACACATAAACATAATTAACGCTGCAATTACATATTTGTAAGATAACTTTATAACATCCAAAAACTTTATTTCATTTTTTACTAGAATAAATTGTGTCGTTGTTACAGCAAATTCAGCAATTACTGTTGCTATAGAAGCACCAATGCTCGCAAAATATTTAATTAATATTAAATTTAATATAAAATTTAATAAAGCCCCTATTACAACAGATAAAGTATATTTATTTTGTTTCTTTGTTGGAAGTAAATATTGAGTTCCAATTACGTTACTTAATCCTATTAAAACTATAATTGGACTAATTATACACATTAAGGGAATAACTTTTTCATACCCTTTTCCATAAAATATTGGAACAAAATTTTTGGAAATACTTATTATTCCAAACATTAATGGAAATGCTAATAATAATATAAAAGAAAAGGATTTATTCATATAATCTTTTATTTTTTTATGATTACCACTAGCAAATGTTGCAGCTATTCTTGGCATCATCACTGTACCTAAAGACGTAGCAATTGTCATTAATAATTTTACGATTTTTTGAGCTTGTTCATAATATCCAACTTCTGCCTTATTTGAAATAATAATACCTATCATTGTTTTATCTAAGACTGTATATAATTGAGTTGCTATTTGCGGTATAAATAACATTATTGTAGGTTTAATATGTCTAAATAAATTTAATTCTTTTAGTTTTATTTTTTGAATATATTTAGGCAGGTACATCCAAAGAGATAAATTACCTAAAAAATTTGATAATACATAAATAATAAAATATTTATTTAAATCAGTCGTTTCTTTGACAAATACAAAAATACATATAACACTTATTAACTTAACTATTATATTTCTAACAACCGTTTTTTTAAATTCTTCTAATCCTTGAAAATACCAACTAATATCCACCACATTTGCAATTAATTCTAAAAGTAAAATTTTATAATAAACATCATACTGCCCGTTTGAACAAAAAACTATATAAAATATTAATATAGAAATACTAAGAGTGATACATCTCATTAGAAATATTTCAAAAAATATTTTACTTCTTTTTTTTATATCATTTTGTAAATATGCTATTTCTCTTTGGCCATACATAGCAATACCTAAAGACCCAAAAAGAATAAAATACGTTGTTACTGATAACGTAAAGCTATATATACCAATATTTTCTGCTCCTAAAACTCTTGATAAGTAAGGAGTAGTTATTAATGGGATTATCATTACTAAAATTTGATATATTAAATTATATATATAGTTTTTTTTAATATTATTTTTATTCATGAGATTTTTTCACCTCCATTAAATTTTTATAATTCTATTTAAATATGGAATTTTTGATATAATTTTTGTAATTATAATACATATTACAAAAATTAAAAATGCAAAAATTATGTTTAAATAATTGTTATATAATAAATTAAAATATTTAAAAATTTTTATTATTGTTGGATGAATAATATATACTCCCATATTAAGTTTACCAATGTTTGTAATCAATTTATAAGATACTTGTATACGACTAAAACAGTTAAAAATTAAAAATGTAGTAGCAATAACTATAAAACTATCATATAAATTTTCAGCAAATAAACTTGAATATAAATTATTAGAAAAAGCATATGCATATAAAATCGTAATAAGTAATAAAATAAATGTTATAATAATTAATTTTTTATTGTCTAATTTTTTTAAAGGATCACTTTTTCTAATTAATCCTCCTATAAAGAAATATGTTAACCATGTCCAAATTCTAAATATTTGTGGAATAATATTTTTTATTATATCATTTTCAAAAAAATTATTGTTTACAATATTAAATAAATCAATTAAAGAACTTACAATAACAAGTAATATAGTAAAAAATTTATACTTATCAGTTCTATTAAATAACTTTTGGAATAATGGTAAAAAAATATAAATTAGAATTAAAGCTCCTAAAAACCAAAATTGCCAAAAATAGCCTTTTTGAATGTAGTTTAAAAAAACATTACCAACTATATTTAAATGTTCACCATTAATAACTAATTTAAAAATTGCAATTGGTATATTCCATATAAAACATACAAAAAAAATATTTAATATTTTTTTTACAACATATTTATAATTCTTAACTTTATTTAATTGTAAATATCCATTTACCATAAAAAATAACGGAATTGCAAACGTACCAAAGTAATAAATTAATAATGAAATATCTTTTTGATTATCTTTTATTCCGTTGCAAACTGTATGGAGTATAATAACGAGAAACATCGCGGTAATTTTACAAATATCAATCCAACATTTTCTATTTTCTTTCACTTTTAATCAACTCTTTCACTACTATTACTTTCGTAAATATTCATTGCACTTTTAATTACATCATCCATATCATAATATTTATACTCTGCAAGTCTTCCACCAAATATTACATTTTTCTCCTTTAATGCTAACTCTCTATATTTTTCAGCTAGTTCATTATTTTTATCATCATTTACAGTATAATATTTTTCCAT
>CAKOXC010000015.1 GCA_934129945.1 uncultured Bacilli bacterium | reverse complement strand
AACAAAAAAACTAACTATTTCTAGTTAGCATTTATTACTTAAACTCGAAAAGTTCGAGTTTCCTATCAATCTGGAGCAAGTGAGGAGGATCGAACTCCCATCTCAACCTTGGCAAGGTCGTATACTAGCCATTGTACTACACCTGCGTAACTAGATAATATCAAAATTTAAATAATTTTGCAATAGAAATTGTAAAATTGTGATAATATTGATATAATTAAAAACAGTAAGAAGGGAATAAATATGAAAAAGAAGTTATCAAATACATTAAAAAAGTTAAGAAATACAATTGCATTTTATTTAACTACAAACCGTTTATTTATTTCATACGTTGTTTTAGCATTAATCGGAACTATATTACTTAGAAATTTTACAATAGGAAATACATTTAGTTTTAAACCATTTATAGCTGATTTAGCAGCTATACTATTAATTGGAGCTTTTGGCTATATTAAGAAACCAGAGAAAAGATACAAATATTATTTTATATGTTTAATAATATTCACCATAGCAGAAGTAGTAAATTCAGTTTATTATACATTCTATACATCTTTTGCTTCATTTGGGGAAATTGCTTCATTATCACAAGTAAAAACAGTAACAGGTTCTTTATATGAAAAATTTAAATTCTATGATTTCATTTATATAATATTCCCAATAATATTCTATTATTCTCATAAAAAACTAAAAAGCTCATATTATTATAAAGTTATAAGAAAAATTGAAGTTAAGAAAAAAATGTTTGGTATTACACTATTAATGTCATTAGTTTGTTTAGTTTATACATTTACAACAGCTACAAAAACAGATTATAGTAGACTTGCTAAACAATGGAATAGAGTTTATGTTGTTGAAAGATTTGGAATTGTAACATATCAAATTAATGATTTGATTCAAAGTTTAACACCAAAATTAGGAAGTTTATTTGGATATGATGAAGCCGCTAAGATGTTTCATGATTATTTTGATAATATGCCAGAAGAAGAAAAATATAATGGAAAGAATGAATATACCAATATTTTAGATGGTTACAATGTAATTTTAGTACACATGGAAGGAATGCAAACTTTTTTGATGGATGTTTCATTTAATGGCGTAGATGCCGTACCTAATGTTAAGAAGCTAGCAAGTGAAGGAATGTTCTTTAAAAACTTCTATCCACAAATAAGTACTGGTACATCATCTGATACAGAATTTACATTATCATCTTCATTAATGCCAGCTGCAAGTGGAACAGTATTTGTAAGCTATTATAATAGAAATTATATAACTCTTCAAAAATTATTAAAACAAAAAGGATATTACACATTTAGTACCCATGGTAATTATGCTTCTATGTGGAATCGTGATAAAGCTCACCCATCTTTAGGGTATGAAGATATGTTCTTTGAAGAATCATATGACTATACTGAGGATGATGTTATAAATCTTGGAATTAATGATAGTAAATTCTTTGAACAATTAGTTCCTAAAATTGAAGTAATAGAAGAAACACACCCTAATTATATGGGAACTGTAATAACACTTTCTAACCATTCGCCATTTATATACTTAGATAAATATGGTGAATATGATATGAGTACAACATACACTGAAAAAGATGAAAATACTAAAGAAGAAGTAACTAAGAAAACAAATTATCTATATAATACTGCTGTTGGAAATTACATAACTAGTTCTCATTATGCAGATAAAGCGTTAGGGGAATTCATCGATTACATTAATAATTCAGAACATTTTAATAATACAATTTTTGTATTCTATGGCGATCATGATGCTAAATTAAAAAGAAAAGAAATGAATTATTTATATAATTATAATTATAAAACTGGTGAAGTATATGAACCTGGTGACAAAGAATATAAAGAATATAATTATTACAATCATGAAATGAATAAAAATACACCATTAATTTTCTGGACTAAAAATCAAACTTTAAGAAAGAAAATAAATAAACAAGTAAACTATACAATGGGTATGTATGATGTATTACCAACACTTGGAAATATGCTTGGTATTGAGAATAAATATGCTTTAGGTCATGATATATTTAATATAAAAGATAATAATGTTGTTGTTTTTCCTAATGGTAATTTCTTAACAAATAAAGTTTATTATAATAATTCAACTGGAGAATATTATGTTAGAAATAATAGTGTTATAGATGACAACTATATAGAAAAGTATAAAAATTATTCTGATAAATTATTAGAAGTTTCTAATGCTATAATTGTTCACAACCTAATTTATACTGAGGGAACAGATATTGATGTTTTAATTGATGATAAAAAGGATACAAAGGAGAATACTAATGAGTAAAAAATACAAAATATCACTAAGTATAATAGGAGTATTTTTAGTACTTGCTATTGGGTTACTTGTTTATGTTAAATTCTTTAATAAAACTGGTGATAATAAGAAACCGATTGTTAAAACTTCTGTACTTGATAAAATGGATAAATATGGATATTCTTTAGAAGATAGAGATACTAAATTATTTAAAGACACTTATTATGAATTAAAAGATGTTTTAGAAAGCGATGATATTGATTATAAAATTTACGGTGAAAAATTATCAGAATTATTCGTTATTGATTTATTTACAATTTCTAATAAAATAAGTAAATATGATGTTGGTGGTTTAGATTATCTTTATGATTCTGAGAAAGAAATGTTTAAAAGTAAAGTAATGGATACATTATATGATCAAGTTGAAGATAATAGTTATGATACTAGAGATCAAAAATTACCTTGTGTTAAAAGTGTTACTGTAAATGATGTTAAAGAAACAAATTATACTGTTAACGACAAAAAACTTAATGGCTATGTTTACTCTATTTTTGTAGAGTATGAAGAAGACTTAGGTTATGATACTAATTGTAATGTAACTGTAGTTATAGATGATAATATAATGTACATAGTAGAATATGCAACTACAAAATAGTTGTATATTTTTTTGAAATTAGATATAATTATTTTGATAATAGGTGATGGTATGAAAGAAGAAACAAAAATTTCAAAGAATTATGTTATTATATGTGCTATATTTGTTGTAGCATTATTAATTTTAGGAATAAGTCTTACATATGCATTTTTTGAAACAGACATATCTAATGATTTTACAGAAACTAAATTTACTACGGGAACGTTTAGTATGGATACTAATTTAACTGATGCTAGTGTAATTAATGCTACAAATATGACTTTATTAAATACAAATGAAGTAGAATCAAAATCTGAAAAAATTAATTTTACAGCTCAAGCTAAAAATAACAATAATGCTAAATTTAATATTTATTTAAAAAATATAACAATATCTTCAAATATGATTGATTCTAGTTTTAAATGGCAATTACTTGCTGATAATAAAGTAATTTCTAGTGGTGATTTTTCAGATATAACTAAAAATGGTAAATTATCAACATCTAAAACAAGTACAGATCTAGTTAAATATTATGATACTTACTATCTAATAAAAGCAGGTAAGTTTAATGGTAACAATGAAATGAATTTTGAAATAAGATTATACTTATTAAATAGTAGTGTTGATCAATCAAGTTTAATTGATGGAACTTTTTCTTCATCAGCAGCTATTGAAGGATATCTATAAAAATACTGGTTAATAAAATTAACCAGTTATTTTTTTAAACTTAATTCATAGTCAACAAAATCTTCAATAACATCCA
Source organism: uncultured Bacilli bacterium (assembly GCA_934129945.1). GTDB lineage: Bacteria > Bacillota_I > Bacilli_A > RF39 > UBA660 > RUG14121. Next base: position 17,316 of record CAKOXC010000015.1, on the reverse strand, counting down.
AGTCTATATTATTAGATAATAAATTATCAATGTATTTTTGAGGCATATTAAATCTTTCATAAAAATATTTTTGATAATATTCTTGATATTGATCAAATTCTAAATAATAGTCTTCTAATTCTTGATCAAATAAAAATTCTAATAATAAAGTTGATAATTCAAATAATGATTTTTTATAAAATTCGGGATTAAATTTTTCAGTATAAGCAACACTTTTTCCATCTAAATCGACGATTTGGCTATTTAGAGAAAAGTTAATCACAATATTATTATGAGGTAAATTAGAATTTTGTTTATTATATAAATCTATAGGGTAAATATTATTATTTAGTAATTCTTTAATTTTTGCTAGTAAATTTTTTAGTATTTTTAATTTTGTTTTTTGAGGCAAAAAAGAAAAGCAACTAATAGGGTAGTAATTATGATGATATTTTATTATACATCCTCTAAAATGGTGATTAATATAAACAGGATTTATAGGTAGAATGGTATTTTTGATTTCAAATTGTTTTCTTTTGGCCATTTCAATAATCTTATCATAACCAAGTCTTACACCATTAGCATCATAACAATAACTCATAAATGTTGTGCTATTATTAAATCTTGTTGGTTTAGTTGTTTTAACGTCATCATCATTATTATTTAGAATGACTTTTTTATCAGTATAATATAATTTTAAAAGCAAGTTATTTGATAGCTTATATAATTTAGCATCAGTACCTTTATTAACTAACTTCAATTTTTTAATTTTTTCTTCAGTTAAATCATACATATATTTAACTGATTCTTCTCTTAATTTTTCAATATTCATGTGATCACCTGATTACAGGTAGCTATCATATCAAAAAAGTTTTAAAAAATAAAGTAAAAAATGATAAAATATTCTTGACTTGCATATACTTTAATGATATATTAAATACGCATTCGAAATTGGGTTCTGCCCTTAGGTAGAACCTAATTTAATGAAGATTATGATACACCAGGATGTGTGTTAATGAGAGGAGGACAATAAATGCCAACAATTAATCAACTTGTTAGAAAAAACAGAAAAGCAAAAACTAAAAAGAGTAAAAGTCCAGTTTTAAATGTAGGATTTAATACACTTGAAAGAAAACAAACTGAAACTTCAAGTCCACAAAAAAGAGGAGTTTGTACTCGTGTTGGAACAAAAACACCAAAGAAACCAAACTCAGCATTACGTAAATATGCAAGAGTTAGACTTTCAAATGGAAAAGAAGTAGATACTTATATTCCAGGAGAAGGACACAACTTACAAGAACATAGTGTTGTTTTAATTCGTGGTGGACGTGTTAAAGACTTAATCGGTGTTCGTTATCATGTAATTCGTGGTACACTTGATACACAAGGAGTTAATAACAGAAAACAAGGACGTAGTAAATATGGTACAAAAAGACCTAAATAATAAATAAGGAAGGAGATAATTATGCGTAAAAGAAGAGCAGAAAAAAGAGATGTTTTACCAGATCCAGTGTATAATTCAAAAGTAGTTACTAAATTAGTAAACCAAATTATGCAAGATGGTAAAAAAGGAACAGCTCAAAAGATTTTATATGAAGCATTCGATATTATATCTGAAAAAACAGGAAAACCTGCTATTGAAGTTTATAATGAAGCTTTAGAAAATATTAAACCAGCATTAGAAGTTAAATCTAGACGTGTTGGTGGATCAAATTACCAAGTTCCTCTTGAAGTTTCTGATGAAAGAAGTCAAGCTTTAGCTTTAAGATGGTTAGTTAACTATGCTAAATTAAGAAATGGTAGAGGAATGGCTATTAACTTAGCAAATGAAATTATGGATGCAGCCGCTGGAACAGGTGGAGCTGTTAAAAAACGTGAAGATACTCACAAAATGGCAGAGGCTAATAAAGCATTTGCTCATTATAGATGGTAGGTGTTAATATGGCAAGAGATGTTAGTATAGATAAATTAAGAAATATTGGTATCATGGCTCATATTGATGCTGGAAAAACAACAACAACAGAAAGAATTTTATTCTTAACTGGTATAACTCATAAAATTGGAGAAACTCATGATGGAGAATCTCAAATGGACTGGATGGCACAAGAGCAAGAAAGAGGTATAACAATTACTTCTGCAGCTACTACTTGTCATTGGAAGGGTTATAGATTAAATATTATTGATACTCCAGGTCACGTAGACTTCACTATTGAAGTTCAAAGATCATTAAGAGTATTAGACGGTGCTGTAGCATTAATTGATGCTCAAGCAGGTGTTGAACCTCAAACAGAAACTGTTTGGAGACAAGCAAATGAATATAAAGTTCCTAGAATGATTTGTGCAAACAAAATGGAAAAAATGGGAGCTGACTTCTATTTCAGTTTAAAAACTATCAAAGATAGATTAGGGGCTAATGCTGCTCCAATCATGTTACCTATCGGTGCTGAAGATAATTTTACTGGATATGTAGATCTAGTTGAAATGAAAGCTTATGAATATGATGGTACTGATAAACAAGAATTAAAAGAAATTGCAATTCCTGAAGACATGAAAGCAAAAGCTGAAGAATATAGAACTAAATTAATTGAAGCTGTAGTTGAATCTGATGAAGCTTTAATGGAAAAATACTTAGAAGGACAAGAATTTACTGTTGCTGAATTAAAAGCAGCAATAAGAAAAGCTACTTTAGCTGTAGAATTCTTCCCAGTATTATGTGCTGATGCCTTAGGTAACAAAGGTACTCATACATTACTTGATGCTGTAATAGATTACTTACCAGCACCAACTGATGTTGAAGCAATCGATTGTACTGATAAAAATGGAAATGATGTTAAACGTCATCCATCTGACAAAGAACCATTTACAGCATTAGCATTCAAAATTATGACAGACCCATTCGTAGGAAGACTTTCATTCTTTAGAGTTTATTCAGGTGTTCTACATAGTGGATCATATGTATTAAATTCAACAAAGGATGAAAAAGAAAGAATTGGTCGTATTCTTCAAATGCATGCTAACCAACGTAAAGAAATTACTGAAGTTTATGCAGGTGAAATTGCAGCTGCAGTAGGATTGAAAAATACTACAACTGCTGATACATTATGTGATGAAAAGAATCCATGCATAATGAAAGGTATGGAATTCCCAGAACCTGTTATTGATATCGCTATTGAACCTAAGAGCAAAGGTGATCAAGATAAGATGGCAATTGCTGTTGCTAAACTTGTTGAAGAAGATCCAACACTTAGAGTTAAAACTGATACAGAAACAGGACAAACTGTATTATCAGGAATGGGAGAATTACACTTAGACATTATTGTTGATCGTTTAAAACGTGAATTTAATGTTGATTGTAATAAAGGTAGACCACAAGTTGCTTACCGTGAAACAATTACAGTTCCAGCTGAATGTGAAGGTAAATACATAAAACAATCTGGTGGACGTGGACAATATGGACATGTTTGGATTAAATTTGAACCAAATCCAGGTAAAGGTTATGAATTTGTTGATGCAATCGTTGGTGGTGTTGTTCCTCGTGAATATATACCTGTAACTGATAAAGGATTACAAGAAGCAATGGCTGGTGGTATTTTAGCAGGATATCCACTTGTTGATGTTAAAGCAACATTATTTGATGGATCTTACCATGATGTCGATTCATCAGAAATGGCATTCAAAATCGCTGCTAGTATGGCTTTAAAAGAAGCTAAAAATAAATGTAAAGCTGTATTACTTGAACCAATAATGAAAGTTGTAGTAGACGTTCCAGAAGAATATATGGGTAACGTTATGGGAGACTTAACATCTCGTCGTGGACGTCCAATGGGTCAAGAATCAATTGGAAATACAATAAGAATTATTGCTATGGTTCCACTTTGTGAAATGTTTGGTTATGCTACTGATTTAAGAAGTAATACACAAGGTAGAGGTAACTTCCAAATGGAAAAAGACCATTATGAAGAGGTTCCAAAATCAATCGCTGAAGAAATTATAAAGAAAAACAGCGCTAACTAAAAATAATACTTGAAAAATATTCAAGCATTAGATAAAATATAATAGAAATGAAAGGAGAAATAAAAAATGGCAAGAGAAAAATTTGATCGTTCAAAAGAACATGTTAATATTGGTACTATTGGACACGTTGACCATGGTAAAACTACATTAACAGCTGCTATTACTAAATATTTTGGTAAATTTGTTGATTATGCTGATATCGACAAAGCTCCAGAGGAAAGGGAAAGAGGTATTACTATTAATACTGCTCACGTTGAGTATGAAACTGAAAAACGTCATTATGCTCACGTTGACTGCCCAGGACATGCTGACTATGTTAAAAACATGATCACAGGTGCTGCTCAAATGGATGGTGCTATCTTAGTTGTTTCAGCTGCAGATGGTCCTATGCCTCAAACTAGAGAACATATCTTATTATCTAGACAAGTAGGAGTTCCTAAGATTGTTGTTTACATGAATAAATGTGACCAAGTTGATGATCCAGAATTACTTGACTTAGTAGAAATGGAAATCAGAGAATTATTAGGAGAATATGGTTATGATTCTGAATGTCCTATTATTCGTGGTAGTGCATTAAAAGCTCTTGAAGGTGATGAAGCTGCTGTTCAATCTATTAAAGACTTAATGGCTGCAATCGATAGTTATATCGACTCTCCAGTAAGAGATACAGACAAACCATTCTTAATGAGTATCGAAGATGTATTTACTATTTCAGGACGTGGTACAGTTGTTACTGGTCGTGTTGAAAGAGGTATTTTAAAACTTAACGACGAAGTTGAAATCGTTGGATTAAAAGATACTAAGAAAACTGTTGTTACAGGAATTGAAATGTTCAGAAAATCACTTGACTTTGCTCAAGCTGGTGACAATGCTGGTGCATTATTACGTGGTATTGCTCGTGAAGACGTTGAACGTGGACAAGTTCTAGCTAAACCTGGAAGTGTTACACCTCATCATCAATTCAAAGCTAGCGTTTATGTATTAAGCAAAGAAGAAGGCGGACGTCATACTCCATTCTTCTCAAATTACAGACCACAATTCTACTTCCGTACAACAGATGTTACTGGTGTAATCGAATTACCTGCTGGTGTTGAAATGGTTATGCCTGGTGATAATGTTGACATGACAGTTGAATTAATCGCTCCAGTTGCACTTGAAAAAGGTACTAAATTCTCAATCCGTGAAGGTGGACGTACTGTTGGTGCCGGAGTTGTATCTGAAATTATTAAATAATTAAAGATATAAATTGAAAAATCGCATTAATTGCGATTTTTTTCTTGTTTAATTGTGTAAATGTGACAATTTATGATATTGATTTAAATATATATAAATGATAAATTATAAGAGTGATATAAATGAAAAAAAGTAAAAGAAAAAACAATAAAAAAAGATTAAAAATAAATAATTTTAAAATATTATTGTTACTTATTATCTCTATAACAATTGCATACTGCGTAAATAACAATGAGATAGAGAAAAAAACTAATGAGTTAACTAATAATATAGTAAAAAAAGTTGATTTGAAAGACGAACAAAATGAACATGAAAAATGTTTGAGCAGTAAATATACTGATGAAGATATGTCTGAAGATCTAAAAAATAAAATTTTAGAATTAAATACATATTTAAATAATTATAATTTATCAGTCTATTATGAGGATATTACTACTGGCTTTACTTATAAATATAAGGAAGATGAAGTTTACTATGGAGCCAGTTTAATTAAATTAGTAGAGGCATTATACTTGATAGATAAAGCTTCAACTAATGAAATAAATCTTGATACAACTACTGTTAAATACCTATCCAAATACATTTCAGAAGATAGCATTGGTATGGCTAAAAGAAATGTTGGAGAAGAAGTAAGTCTTAGGGATTTAATCAGTTATGCTTTAAAATATAGTGATAATACAGCTCATTTTATGTTAAGTGAATTTATAGGAATTTCTAATTTAAGAGAATATGGTAAGTCATTAGGTGCAGTAAACATTTTAACTATTGGAGATAGTTATGGTAATCAAAGTGCAAGTGATACAAATATTTATTTAAAACATGCTTATGAAATAATGAAGAATAATTCCAACTACGGAACATTTTTAAAAGAATGTATGACAAACACATATTACAATTATTTATACTTAGATGAAGAAAATAATGTTGCTCATAAATGGGGGTGGCATTCAATATACTTTCATGATATAGGTATTATTTTTGAAGATAATCCTTATACACTATCAATTCTTACAACTTACGGTAAAGATGATTATAAAACTATAGTTAACAATATATCTAAAAAAATAAATGAATTACATCATCTATTTTATAGTGAAAGAGAAAATAGATGTCATCAAGAAATATATAATAAAAAGAACTAATTATTTAAATTGAATTAGTTCTTTTTCGTCTGTTTTATTTAAAACTCTTGCAAGAGTTCCATTATTATTTAATTTTTTATAAGCTCTTGGTTTTAATATCAAATCGTATTCACCAATTAACTCATATATTTTAGGGTTAAAGCCAAGTTTGAAATTATTAAGGCCATTGTACGGATTTTTATCTGTAAAATCACCAGTTATACCATTCATATCTAATATTTCATAAGAATCTTTATAATAATTAATTATTGAATTATGTAAAAAATAATTAGCATTAAATCTCTTGTATTTAGTATCAAAACCGCTTACTATAATATCTATTCGATTATTAAACTTAACCACCATAGCACCTGCTATATATTTAAAACCAATAGTTTTACTACCATTAGTAGCTTCCATAACATCATTTTTATATGATAGGAGTTTCTTGTCACTTTCCATCTTTTTATTAATATTTTTTAAAGAGCGATCTTCAATAAGTTTACGATTAAGCTCACCATTTAATTCTAATTCTTTTTCATAAGAATCTTTAGCATTATTTAAATATTCGTTATAATCAATTTTTATTAAAAAGACATCAACATTATTTGTTTTCTTAAAAGTATTATAGTAATGTTTATAGTATATTAAGTCTTTTTTTCTTTTTTTCTTTACAAAATCAAATAAAATATCAATACCATTATTTTGTACTATTTCATAACTTAAACCTTTAGCTTCAGAACGTTTAATTTTATTACGAGTATTTTTATCTATCTTTTTTTCATCATAATCTTTTAAGTTGATAAATGCAGCGTATCTAGGAAGTCTAGATTCAAAGTAAACATTATCTCTTAGTTTTAGATATCCATAATCATTCAAATAATTTTTAGCAATTATATTTTTATTACATGTTAAATTTTTAGTCTTAATATTTATTTCATTGATTGGTAATTCAGGGTTTATTTTGATAAAAACTATATTCTTTTTATCATAATAGTCTTTTAATTCTTTAGTAAATCTTTCAAGTAAATGAGGATTTAGATAATCGATTAAGAACCCTCTTGGAGCGTAACCATATCTTTTAAAATTAGTAAGATTTTTAAAAATAATTAAAGAAGCTGCTTTTAATTCATCATTTTCGAAATAACCGATTAAATCATAATCATAATCATATTCTGTCATTAACATTGCATAATTAATAGTTTGGTAATGGTTGAATAACATATGATTTTTAGCAAATTCTTCAAATTCATTAAATCTTAATTCTTTAATCATGAAATTACCTCCTCAAATTAAGAGATTATAATATCAAAAAAACGCATAAAAATCAATCTTTTTCTTTATTTTAAATAAGTATAATGGTATACTATAGCTAACGAGGAGTTGATTAAAATGGCAAGTAAAATGATTAATAGATTTTTAAATGCTGATTTAGAAGGGGAAGAAAAAAAATATAATAATATAAAACTATTAGAAATTTTAATAGCAATAGTTTTTATTGTTTTTGGAATAATTTTAATTTTAAATAAGACTGTAAGTGATAAATTTATTTCAACATTTTTAGGTAGTCTTATTTTAGTAGAGGCTGCACTAAATATTTACTCAGCTGTTATGAGTGACTCTAATAGAATTTTTAAAATAAACATTTTATTTGGATTTATATTTATATTACTTGCAATATTCTTATTTGTTAACCCAATCAAATTCGTTAATTATATTACTATTTATTACGGAACATATTTAATAATAAATGGCATCAAAGGATTTATAAACAGTATTAAATATAAATTAATTAAAGAAGATAGTTGGTTAATTATTCTTGTTATGTCAATTTTGACAGTTTCACTTGGAGTATTAATGATATTCTATCCATTTGAAAGTTTTGGAATAATTGAAATAGTAGGAATTTTCTCTATTTTATTTGGACTTTTAACAATAAACACATCTAACTTATTAAGAAATAGAGTAGAAAAATTTATGAGTAAACTTGACAACTAATAGTTGTCTTTTTAATTGTATAAAAATAATTATACTGCTATAATAAAAATATAAGGATAAGAAGGTGAAAATATGCAAAAAATAAAAGATATTATTGCTCGTGAAATACTAGATTCTCGAGGTAATCCGACTGTTTCATGTGAAATGATATTAGAAGACAATACAAAAGTAGTAGCATCTGTTCCAAGTGGGGCTTCAACAGGAAGCAGAGAAGCTTTAGAATTAAGAGATAAAGATTTAAATAGATATAATGGTCTTGGAGTATTAAAGGCAGTTAATAATATTAATACAATAATTCGTAATAAACTTGTTGGACAAGAATTGAATCAAGTTGGAATCGATGAAGAATTAATAAAATTAGATGGTACAGAGAATAAAGAAAATCTAGGTGCCAATGCAATTTTAGCAGTCTCTTTATGTGTTATAAAAGCTATAGCTAAAACAGAAAATAAAGAATTATATGAAATATTATCTAATGGAAAAGTGTCAATGCCAATTCCTATGATGAATATATTAAATGGTGGTAAACATGCTGATAATAATCTTGATATTCAAGAATTCATGATAGTTCCTGTAGTTAAATCATTCAAAGAAAGAGTAAGATGTGGTAGTGAAGTATTCCATGCTCTTAAAAATATTTTAAAAAAACAACATTTAAATACAGGAGTTGGAGATGAAGGAGGATTTGCTCCGAATCTTTCCTATAATTCACTAGCTCTTGATTTAATAATAAATGCTATAAAAGAAGCTGGTTATGTTCCCGGAAAAGAAGTATTTATAGCTCTTGATGTTGCAGCCAGTGAACTATATGAAAATGGTAAATACAAAATAGATAATAAAGAATTAAGTGTTGAAGAAATGATTGAATATTATGAAATATTGATAAAAAAATACCCAATTATTTCTATAGAAGATCCATTTGATGAAAATGACTTTGATGCATTAAGTAAGTTGACTGAAAAAATTGGTAATAAAGTAATGCTTGTTGGTGATGATTATTTTGTCACTAATAGTAAATACCTATTAAAAGGAATCAATAGTAAAGCTGGTAATGCCATATTATTAAAAGCTAACCAAGTAGGAACAATTTCAGAAATGATAAAAACAATAACCCTTGCTAGAAAGAATAAGTATCGTATGATTATTTCTCATAGAAGTGGTGAAACTGAAGATACATTCATTGCTGATTTTGCAGTAGGATTAAATATTCCTTTTATTAAAACAGGATCTTTATCACGAGGAGAAAGAATAGCAAAATACAATAGATTAATGAAAATTGAGGATGATCTTAATAAAGCACTATAAAGTGCTTTTTTTTTAATCACTAATTTGTTATAATTAAAATAAAGTAGGGTGTTTGACTATGATAATAAAATTATTTTTAGATGATAAAATAGTTAATTTTAAATTGCCTAGTATTATTTCGGGAAGTTACACATTTGATTATGAAGAGACAGAAAGTAAATTAATCAACGTAGAAGAAAGAAATGGAATATGGACTTTATATAGTACTAGTGAATCAAAAGTTATAGTTAATGGAAATTTTGTTGATAGTGTAGAAATATTCGATTTTAATTTTTATACAATAAATAGAGACAATAAAAACTATGTTATTTTTGTGCACAGTGTAATAAATTCGATAATTAATACTTATGATTATAATGAAAAAATAAATTTAATAATAGGTAACACTGTTGATTGTAATATTAAATATGATTGTAAGTTCATAGAAAATAAAAAATTGTTTATTAATAAAAAAGATAATAGATTAATATTAACTAAAGATGAAGGTTTATTAGTTTATGTAAATGAAATAGCTATTAATAGTTCAAATTATGTAATTAATTGTGGAGATGAAATTGAGTTATTTGGATTAAAAATTTTAATAATGTCTAATATGTTACTTATAAATGTGATACCAAATTTAGAGATTGATGTTCCAAGTTGCAATTTAAGCACACATATATATGAAAATTCAGATCAATTATTGGATTTAGAAATAAAAGAAAATGACTTATATCGTAAGACTGATTATTATTCTAAATCACCAGTTTTAAGAAGAAATATTGTTTATAAAGAATTTGCTTTAACTCCACCACCTGGAAATGACAATGAAGAAGAATTGCCGTTAATTTTGACTATTGGACCGATGATGACAATGGGTATAATGTCTGTATCTACTTTACTTAATACAATATTGAAAATAACTGATGGTTCAACTACTTTGAAAAATTCATGGCCAAGTCTTGTGTCTTGCGGAGCAATGTTACTATCAATGATTTTATGGCCTACTATAAGTAGATGGTATAATAAAAAAATAAAGAAAAGAAAAAGAGCGGAGTTTGTAAAAAAGTATACAAATTATTTAAATGATAAAAGGACAACATTGGAAAATGAGAGAGTACAACAACAAATTATTTTAAAAGAAAATTTAATTTCATTGGAAGATTGTTTAAATATTTTAAATAGAAAAAGTATAGGATTTTGGAATAAAAGAATCGACCAAAATGATTTTTTAAACGTTAGAATTGGAATAGGAAATGAAAAATTTAAAGCAAAATTAAATTATAATGAAGAAGATTTTGCTATAGATGAAAGTGAATTAAAAAAGAAAGCTAACGAACTAGCAGATGATTATAAGTATATTAAAAATGTTCCACTTGGATATTCACTATATGAAAATGTTACAACAGCTATTATGGGTCCTATAGACAAAACAACAACATTTATCAATAATATAATATTACAATTAATTACATTTTATAGTTATGAAGATTTAAAAATAGTTGTATTTACAAATAAAAATAGGCAAAAGAATTGGGAATATTTAAAATATTTAAATCATTGCTTTGATAACGAAAGAAAGTTTAGATTTTTTGCAACTGATTTTGAATCTATTAAATCAGTATCCGATTATTTAAATAATGAATCTATGAATCGAAAAAATAATCCTTCAAGTTCTGAAGTTAATGATACTAAACCTCATTATATTGTAATTATTGATGGTTGTGATAAATTAAAAAAGATGGAATTCATTAATACTGTTACAGAATCAAAAGAAAATTTAGGATTTAGCTTATTAATTTTAGAAAATAGGTTAAGTAAACTTCCAAGTAAATGTAATAATTTTATTTCTATTGGGGTAAATGAATCAATACTACTAAAAAATTCTTTTGAATCACAGGAACAAATAAGTTTTAAGAACGAATTAAATGATCAAATAGATATGATGAATTTGACTAAAAGACTATCTAATATTCCAATAGAATTTGAAACAGGATTTAGAAACTTACCAAATTCAATATCATTTTTAGAAATGGAAAAAGTTGGAAAAGTAGAACAACTTAATATTTTAAATAGATGGAACAGCAATGATTCAACACAAAGTTTAAAGGCTGAAATAGGTGTTGATGATCAAGGAGATTTAATGTATCTAGATTTGCATGAAAAATTTCATGGTCCACATGGTTTAATAGCTGGTATGACCGGAAGTGGTAAATCTGAATTTATAATTACTTATATTTTGTCTATGTGTATTAATTATAGCCCTGATGATATTTCATTCATTTTAATCGATTATAAGGGTGGTGGACTTGCCGGAGCATTTGAGAATAAAGTTACAGGAGTAGTTTTACCACACTTAGCTGGAACTATAACAAATTTAGATAAAGCAGAAATGGATAGAACTTTGGTTAGTATCGACAGTGAAGTAAAAAGAAGACAACAGAAATTTAATGAAGCTAGAGATTTATTAGGAGAAAGTACAATCGATATTTATAAGTATCAAAAGTTTTATAAAGAAGGTAAATTGGATGAACCTATACCACATTTATTTATAATTTGTGATGAATTTGCTGAATTAAAAGTTCAACAACCAGATTTTATGGATAGTTTGATATCTATAGCAAGAATAGGACGTTCATTAGGTGTTCATTTGATTCTTGCAACACAAAAGCCTAGTGGTGTTGTTAATGACCAAATATGGTCAAATACTAAATTTAGAGTGTGTTTAAAAGTACAAGATGAAGCAGATAGTAAAGAAATGTTAAAAAGACCAGAAGCAGCACACATTCGTCAAGCTGGTAGATATTATTTACAAGTAGGATATGATGAGTATTTTGCAATGGGACAATCAGGATTTTGTGGTGCAAAATACTATCCATCTGAAAGAATAGTAAAACAACCTGATAGAAGTATAAATTTTATTAATGATTGTGGTAACTTTATAAAAAGTATCCAAGCATCTAGTGGAATTAAAATAAAACCACAAGGTGAACAATTAGCAGCTGTTATGAGTACCATAATAAATGTTGCTAACCAATGTAATAAAAAAGCTGTAAGACTTTGGCTTGACAATATTCCAGCGGTAATTTTAATAGATGGAATAATAAAAAGATATAATGTTACATTTAAAGATTCTGTAAAAGCAGTTATAGGTGAATATGATGCTCCCGAATTACAAAAACAAGGTGTTGTTTTGTATGATTATTTAAAAGATGGTAACACAGTAATTTATAGTACTGATGGTGCTGAAAGAGAAATGATGCTAAATAGTATTTTATATTCAACTTGTAAAAATTATAAAAGTGATGATATTAATTTTTATATTGTTGATTACGGTTCAGAATTTATGAGACAATATAAAAAACTTCCACATGTTGGAGGTGTTGTTCTACAAGAAGATATAGAAAAATTTAATAACTTATTTAGAATGATAAAAGAAGAAATAGAAAGAAGAAAAAAATTATTTTCTGATTTTGGAGGAGATTTTAAATTATATAATGCAAGTTCTAAAGAGAAAGAACCAATAATAAGTATTATCTTAAATAATTTTGATTCTATATTTGAATCAAATGAAATGTTATTTGATTTGCTTCCAGATCTAGTTAGAGATAGTGAACGTTATGGGATTATCTTTATATTAACAGCAAATAAATTAAATTCTTTAAATAGTAGGATTAATCAAAATTTCAATAATTCTTATGTTTTAAGTTTAAAAGATAAATCAGATTATAAATTTGCATTAGGTACTAAAACAAATGTAGTTCCAAGAGAAATGCTTGGTAGAGGTATCTTTAAAGAAGATGGAGTACATGAATTCCAAACAGGATCTATTATTGAACATTCTGAAAAATTAAATGAATTTTTATCTAGTTTTATAAAAGAACAGAGAGTTATTAATAAAACTATGGCTAAAAAAATACCTGTTTTACCTAAAGTAGTAACTTTTGATGATGTAAAAGAAAAATTTAAAAATCTTGAAACAATTCCTATTGGAATTTGTAAAAATAACTTAGAAATAAAGTGCTTTGATTTTAAAAATACTAAAACAAATTTAGTAGTTTCAAATCGTATAACGTCAACTGTAAACTTTGTTAAAAGCTTGTTAATGGAATTACGTTTGATAAAAAATTATAATATAGTTGTTGTTGATTCTGAAAGTATACTAAATTTAGATAAAAAGAATTTTCCTAACTATTACCATGACTCTTTCCAAGATATAATAAATAATTTAAATAAAAACTTCGAAGAATTGATTCAAACTGGCAAAGACAATTATGGTGTTATAGTTTTAAACGGTATAGAAAAATTAATTAATAAAATAGATTCAAAATCTATGTTAGAAGATTTGATAAAATCAATAAAAAAATATGAAAAATACAATATTTTAGTTATTGAATCAGCTTCTAAATTAAAAAATTATGCATTTGAAGAATGGTACAAGTCATTAACATCAGACGCATCAGGTGTATATATAGGAAATGGAGTAACTGAACAAAGTATATTAAAAATTTCGTCTTATTCAAGAGAAATGACTCAAAATTTAAAAGATGATATGGGATATTTTATAGTAGATAGTTCAGGTGAATTATGTAAATTTATTGATTTTATCTCTGAGGAGGATGATTAAATGGAAAACAAGGTTTTAATAAAATTAATCGTTCCAGAATTTGATTCTTCTTTTGATGTTTTTATTCCAGTAAATGAAATAGTTTGGAAAATAGAAAAAATGTTATTAAAATGTGTTTGTGATTTATCTAATATTCAATTGGAACAATCTAAAGAATATATACTAATGAATAAAGATTCAGGAAAAGTTTATAAAAACAATGAAATTATTTTAAATACAGATATTAGAAATAGTGCAGAATTAGTATTATTACGTAAAAATTAATTATTTAGTTTATATTATGTAAAAAAAATGTAAAAATATCTTAATTTAGTTGCGCAAATTAATATTAAGTTATATTCTTAATTTAGATAGATAATATAAACTATCGGTAATAATAGGAGGGAGAAATAAAAAATGGCTTTAAAAGAAGGAACAGGTTATGGATTTACACCTGCAAAAGCAAATGAATTTTTAACTGGAGTAAAAAATTATTATAAGGAGATAATGAATCTATTCAGTCAAAATATTCAAAAAAGTTTTATTGATAATATGGAATATGGATGGTTTACTCCAGTAGCAGTAACAACTTTTCAAGAGTATGTAAAAGTTTTTAACAATTGTAAAAATGCTATAACTTACCATTACAATAGTGTTGTACAAGCTATTAATGCTGCAGGACAAAACTGGGCTTCAAATCCATATGTTAATACAACATGGTCAAAAATTCCATTTGAACAAGATGATTCACTTTTAAATTCAACAAAAATTAAAGAAAGTATTGATGGTCAATACGGTGGAGATATTGATATCACAAATACAAGTGTTAACAACTTAGAGGGTATAAAAGGTGATATTATTTCTAAAATTTCAAATATTGTTGCAACAGTTGACAGTTATAAAGAAATGTTTATGGGTGCTGATCAAGTAGCAACATTGAAAAATTCACTTGATACATGTGGAAGACAAATTAATACTGAATTTGGTAAAATTGAAGAAAATATTGGTCAACAAGTTAAACAAGCTCTTCAAAGCTTACAACAAACTGCTGATCAAGTTAAACAATCTAATTTAACTACAAATGAAGGATAATATTAATTTATTATCTTTTTCTTAGAAAATAAATACTTATATTTATTTTTTAAGAAAAGGAGGATAAGTATGAAAATAAATGTTAGCAATCTAAAATCACATAAAAATGATTTAAAAGATGAAATGAAAAAACATAAAGATATTTATTCAACTTTTAAAACATATTTAGACAATGCTGATTTGTACTGGGACGATCCAAATTCTGATGATTTTTTTATTTTAACAAAACTAGAGCAACTTAGATTTGAACAAGCAACTGCAGAAATAAAGCAATTGGTTCAAATTTATGATAATTTAACATCAAGTTATGGAAAGTACGGAAATATTATTTCTGCTGAATTAAAATCTAAAAATATTATTCTTGCAGATATAAAAGCTGTTATTACAGAATTAGGAAAATGCATTAATTTATTTAACTCAATAGATGGGACATTACCAGAAGGTGCAACAGCTAAAGCAAAAATAAATGATTTAAATTCACTAAAACTTATAGCAAATAACTTATTAAAAGAGGTTACAAGAATACTTGATGATTTTATAAAAACAGAAAAACAAGTTTTAGCAGCTGCAAGTGCCTTAAAACCAGAAATAATAAAAATTGATGATGTAGAGATATTTAGAAAATCCGGAGTTAATTATAAAGGCGAAAGTCAATTAACTTATACAATGGATAAAACTGAAATTAATAAAACTATTGATTTAATATTTGAAAGTAATCAAAAAGAAAAAAATATTTATGCCCAAATGCAAAATACATTATCTTCAATAAATGGTAGCTATAAATCAGAAAACACAAGTATATTAAAAGGAAAATGCAATAATATTAAAGATAAAATATATGTATTATATAATTATCATATTAATGATGAATATGTTTTTAGAGATTGTTATGAGTTTTATATAAATACTGCCGAAAAGACTAAAAAAGATATAAGCAAATTAATAGAAAGTGGTGACATGAATGGAAGAATCTAACAAGGTTGGTACTGCATCAGCACAAGCTTCTCAAGCAGCTGCCGCAGCAGCCGCTGCAAAACAAGCTGAAGAAGCTTTAAAAGCAAGATATAGTATTTTAAAAGGACAACTTTCTTCATGTTCTGCCGCATTAGGAAGTTTAATCGCAAGCACTTCAAATTTATATTCATGCATGAAAAAAAATGTTATTATAGATGGAAAAACAATTGAAGAAGAACAATTAGATAAATTAAAAAATACAAGTGAAAGTATTAAAGGAAATATAGATTCAATAATTAGTATTGTTTCTGGTAAATGTTAGGGAGGAAATATGGAAAGTAATAATATATCAAAAGTAGATTTGGGAAGTCAAAGATTCACTAGTACTACAAATCCAAACAATAATAATCCGTTTAGAATACATAGTGTTTCAAATCCAAATTCTAATGAAGTTTATTTTAGGGAAAGAATAAGTAGTATTTCAGATCCAAATAATAATACCCCATTTGGAAGAGTAAATAGTGGCTCAAATAATTATACTTATAGTAATAGTAATAATGTTAACAATATAGATTTTAGTAAAATATATACGAATAAATATGATGCTTTGAATGGAAATAATCCAGTTAAAATATCAGATTCTACAAAGGAACTTTGGTTAAATGGGGAAGCAACATTTAAGACTAATCCTGATGGATCTGTTTTAATAAGTGTTAATGGAGTTCCATATGGTTGGACTACTACAAATATTATGGGTGTTAATATGACACAGGCTTCAATTGAAAATAGTAATACAAGAGTAATGAGTGGAAATAATTCATATACTCAAAACAGAGTAGTAAGTGGCGATAACTCTTATATTCAAAATAGAGTAGTAAGCGGCGATAACTCTTATACTCAAAATAGAGTTATAAGTGGTGATAATTCATATACTCAAAACAGAGTAGTAAGCGGAGACAACTCTTATATTCAAAATAGAGTAGTAAGCGGCGATAACTCTTATACTCAAAATAGAGTTATAAGTGGTGATAATTC
>CAKOXC010000014.1 GCA_934129945.1 uncultured Bacilli bacterium | reverse complement strand
TTATTAAGTGGAGAAACAGATAAATATAAATTAATAATAAAAAATAATAAAAAAACAGAAGAAGAAAAGAAATTTAACGCAGATATAGAAATAGATACAAAAGAAGTAACAGATTCAAAACCAGAAGCATTAATAACATTAGAAAATAAAACAACAAATAGTATAACAGTAAATGCAAGCTGTATAGATACATTATCAGGAATAAAGAAATACAGTTTCTATAAAGATAATGAATTAGTAAAAGAAATAGAAACAAAAGAAAAAAGTTATAAATATACATATGATAAATTAAATAAGAAAGAATATGAATTAAAATTAGTATGTACAAATAACTTTGATGTAACAAGTGATAGTAAAATAATAGAGACAAAAGAAGAATTAGTAATACCAACAATAGAGAAAAATGATGATTATGAACAAGAAAAGAAAGTAATAGTAAAATATGCAGGAAATATAAATAAATATGTAATAATAACTGGTAGTGTAACAGCAAATAAAGAAATAAAAGAATGTAATGAGAAATTAGAATGTAGTGAAACACTACCAGTTGGAAGTACATTAAAAGAAAATACAATCTATAAAACAGAAGAAGATCTAGAATTAATATATAAAACAAATGGAACAATAAAAGCCAAAGTAAATGATACAGTAAATGAAAAAGAAACAGAAGAAATAGAAATAATAAATGTTGATAATGAAAAACCAACTGTAACGTTTGAAACAAACGGAAATAGTATATATCAAAAAACACAAAGCACAAAAGTAACAGTAACAGATAATCTATCGGGTATTTCTACACTAAAATATCAATGGACAAATTCAACAAACCAACCAGCTGCTAGTACATTTACAAATACTTTTGCAAGTGGTGATACATTAACAAAATCTGATGGAACTGGAGATTATTACTTATGGATACTAGCAATAGATAATGCTGGAAACCAAATAATAACCAAAAGTAATATCTTTAAATTAGATAATAATGCTCCAAGTTGTAACTGGAGTGGTGAAGCAACAACATATAGAACAAGTGCAGATATAACAGTAACATGTAAAGATCAAGAAAGTGGATGTTTAAATACAACAAACTCTAAAACATGGAACTATAAAGAAACAAAAGTAACGGATGAAGTATCATATACAATAAGTGATAATGCAGGAAATACAACAACATGTTCAAAAACAATTAATGTATATGTAGATACAACTCCACCAACATGTAATATAGAAGGAAATATAACAAATTATACAAATAATAATATTACACTAAAAGTAGTGGGAACAGATGAACATAGTGGTGGAGTAACATATTCATGGGATGGAACAACATATGGAAGCACCCAAACAAAAGAAATAACTGCAAATGGAAAATATACAGCATATACAAAAGATAAATTAGGTAATACTGCAAATTGTAGTTTAGATATTGATAAAATAGATAAAACAAAACCAACTGTAACATTTGAAACAAATGGAAATAACACATATCAAAAAACACAAAGTACAAAAGTAACAGTAACAGATAATCTATCTGGTATTGCAAGTCTAAAATATCAATGGACAAACTCTGATAAAGAACCAACAAAAGATTCATTTACAAATACTTTTGCAAGTGGTGATACTCTAACAAAATCTGATGGAACTGGAGATTATTATTTATGGATACTAGCAATAGATAATGCAGGAAACCAAATAATAACAAAAAGTAATATCTTCAAATTAGATAATACAAATCCAACATGTATAGTGGATGTAACACCAACAAGTTGGACATCAAGTGCAACACTAAAAATAACAGCAACAGATGGTCATAGTGGAATAAGTACATATTCTTTTGATGGAGAAAACTATACTACAACAAATACTAAAACAATAAATAATAATGATACATATATAGCATACATAAAAGATAAAGCAGGAAATATTGGAAAATGTAGTAAAGAAGTAACAAATATAGATACAACAGAACCAATAGCAACAATAAAAACAAAAGCAAAAACATCAAAAAGTATAACAGTAACTGGAACATGTACAGATAATGAATCCGGAATAAAAAGATATGAATTCTATTTAGATGGAACAAAAAAAGCAACATATGAAATAAAAGACAATACAAAAGATTATACATATGAAAATGTAGAATCAAAAAATCATACATATAAACTAGTGTGTACAAATAATGCATCATTAACAAAAGAGATAAGTGGAACAGAGACACCAAATGAACTAGAAATACCAACATATACAGTAGCAAGTGGATATGCAAAGAGTAAAACAACAACAATAACATATAAAGGAGAGGGAGCATACTTATTAAAAACAACTGGTAGTGCAACAAGCAATATAGAATTAATAGATTGTGGAACAGTAAGTAATAATGGAGAATATACATGTAGTACAACAATACTACCAGTAGGAAGTACCTTAAAAGAGAATACATGGTATAAAGCAGCAAACAATCCGACATTAACATATACAAGTAATGGAACATTAATAGCAAAAACAGCAGATGGAATAAACTATAAACAAGGAAGTTCCTTAACAATAAACGGAGTAGATAATACATCTCCAACAAAACCAAATGTAACACTCAAATTAAATAATGCATCAGGAAGTGCATATACAAGTGGAACATGGACGAATAATAGTGTATATGTAGAGTTATCATCAACAGATACAGGAAGTGGAATAGATCACTATGAATGGTACGAAAGTGGTTGGACAGCAAGAGCAATGACAACGACTGATGGTGTAACATCAATAACATATACTGCTGAAAGAAATGAAACAGTAAGATTTAGAGCAATAGATAAAGCTGGAAATATATCAGAAGAAACAAGTGCAGTTATAAAGATAGACAAAACAAAACCAACATGTACAAATAGTGGCGACTCAACAACATGGACAAGTGGAAATAGAACAATAACATGGGGATGTAGTGATACATTATCAGGATGTAAAACAGGATACACAGGAGGATCACAAACATATACAACAAGTACCAAAACAGCAACAATAGCATCATATACAATAAAAGATAATGCCGGTAATGAGACAACATGTCCACAAAGAACAGCAGATGTATATGTAGATAAGACAGGCCCAACAAAACCAACAATAACAAATTCTAGTAATGGAAATTGGACCAACGGAACTGTCTCAATAACATTGAGCTCAACGGATTCTCATTCAGGATTATCTAAATATCAATTAAAATATAGTGGAAACAATAATTCATGGGATGATTTAACTTCAAATACAGATAGTTGGTCTGGAGAAAGAAGTGAAACAGTATATTATAGAGCAGTAGATAAATTAGGTAATATATCTGAAGAAGCAAACACACAAATAAAGATAGATAAAACATCACCAACAATGACGTTCGGAACAAATGGAAATAGTACATATGCAAAGAGTCAAAGTACAAAAGTAACAGTAACAGATAATCTATCTGGAGTTTCTACTTTAAAATATCAATGGACAACAAGTACAACCGCTCCAGCTGCTAGTACTTTTACAACTTCATTTACAAACGGAAGTACAATAACAAAGAGTGAAGGAACAGGGTCATATTACTTATGGATACTAGCAACAGATAATGCTGGAAATCAAACAATAACAAGAAGTAATGTATTTAATTTAGATAATACAGCCCCAACATGTACAAATAGTGGTGATTCAACAACATGGACAACAGGTAATAGAACAATAACATGGGGATGTAGTGATACATTATCAGGATGTAAAACAGGATATACAGGAGGATCCCAAACATATACAACAAGTACAAAAACAGCAACAATAGCATCATACACGATAAGTGATAATGCAGGAAATACAACAACATGTGCCCAAAGAACAGCAAATGTATATGTTGATAAATCAACACCAACATGTACAAATAGTGGTGACTCAACAACATGGACAACAGGTAATAGAACAATAAGTTGGGGAGGAACAAGTTACTCAGGAATAGCTAGTGGAAGTGGAAGCAAGACATTCTCAACAAGTACAAAAACGGCAACAATATCATCATATACAATAAAAAGTAATGCAGGAGTAAGTGTAACATGTGCACAAAGAACGGCAAATGTATATGTTGATAAATCAACACCAACATGTACAAATAGTGGTGACTCAACAACATGGACAACAGGTAATAGAACAATAAGTTGGGGAGGAACAAGTTACTCAGGAATAGCTAGTGGAAGTGGAAGCAAGACATTCTCAACAAGTACAAAAACGGCAACAATATCATCATATACAATAAAAAGTAATGCAGGAGTAAGTGTAACATGTGCACAAAGAACAGCAAATGTATATGTAGATAAAACAGCACCAACTTGTACAATAACAGGATTACCAACTGATTGGACAACAAGTGCAACATTAACAGTAAATGGAACTGATAACGAGTCAGGAATTTCTGGATATTCATGGGATGGAACAAATTATTCTGCAACTAAAACAAAATCAATAACAACAAATGGAACATATACGGCATATGTAAAAGATAAAGCTGGAAATGTTAAAAATTGCAGTGCAACAATTACAAAAATAGATGCAGTAGATCCAACAACTCCTGAAATCTGGACATATGATTATAAAGAGCAAAATTATAATCAGGTTGTTGGATTAAAAACGTTAAGTACTGCAGCAAGTGGAATAAAGAAATATCAATATTGCATAAGACAAAATTCATCAGCTTGTATATGGGTTGATTTATATAATAATACAGATGGCGTAACAGTAAATGGAATGGACGTTGCATACTATCACCAAACATATGGAGATCTGGCTGATGCTTTCAAGGGAAATGTTAATAGCTTAGTTTATCATTATGTAAATGCTGGAAAATCAGAAGGCAGAACTATAAGCGATTCTTCATGGATAAGGACAGCACAAAATATATCAAAAATTGGTGATTACTATGTTACTTTTAGAAGTGTAAGTAATTCAGGACTTACAAGTAGTGCTTCAAATTATACTCATTTAAACATAGTAAAAGAAATAACATTTGATTATACAGGCGGTGAGCAAGTATATACTATACCTTATAACGGAACATACAGGTTAGAAGTATGGGGAGCACAAGGCGGTAATATTTCAACATATATTGGTGGTTTTGGTGGCTATTCTACTGGAAGAGTAACCTTAAATAAATCTAGCAAATTATATATTAATGTAGGAGGTACAACTTCTAATAATGTAGGAGGTTATAACGGTGGTGGAAGCAATACACCAGCACAATTTCAAGCTGGATTTGGAATAGCTGGTGGAGGAGCAACGCATATAGCTAAAAATTCAGGTCTTTTATATACATTAGAAAATAACAAATCATCAATTCTAATTGTCGCAGGAGGTGGTGGAGGAGCTAATCATCGTGGCGAAGAGTATGGTGATGGAAACGGAGGCTCTGGAGGCGGATACATTGGTAATCCTGGAGCTTCTATTAATTATTCTAATGGCTATGGCCATGGATATGGTCTTGGTGGAACTCAAACTTCTGGTGGAGGTCACAACTGGATTACAGGTTGGGGCGGAGTAGGAAATGTAGAAGCAGGTCTTTTTGGTCGAGCAGCTATCACGCAAGATACAAGTGTAATTCAATCTGGAGGAGGCGGCGGCTACTATGGCGGTGGAAATGGAGGCCATGGTGGAGCCGGTGGAGGTTCTGGTTATATTGGTAATACATCATTATTTAATAAAGGAATGTATTGTTATAATTGTGCTTCCTCAACAGATACTAATACTAAAACAACATCGACATCTTGCAACTCATCAACTCCAACAGTTAATTGTGCTAAACAAGGTAACGGTTATGCCAAGATAACAATACTTTCTACCTCTAGTTAAACTGTAAACAGTTAAATGTAAAATTAAAAGATAAAGGTGTGGAAAACTTTGCGGTTTTCCACTTATTTTTTATGTAAAGAAAAAAATAAAAAAAGTAATAATTTACACTTGATTTTCATATTTTATACTGGTATAATTAAATTCGTATGACTGCTTAGATGTGCGAGGTTGCTGATACACTAGGAAGAGTTGTCAAAAACATTTCTAGAAACTTTCAGGTAATTCGTTCGGAGCAAGTCTATACTAGATATAGACGAAAGGAGAACATGTAATATGTCAAAAAGTAAAGTTCGTATCAACTTAAAATCTTATGATCATAGAGCTATTGATTTAGCTAGTCAAAAGATAGTTGATACTGTAAAAAGAACTGGGGGAATCGTTTCTGGACCTGTACCTCTTCCTACTGATGTTGAAAAAGTAACAGTATTAAGAGCTGTACATAAATACAAGGATTCAAGAGAACAATTTGAAAGTCGTACTCATAAAAGACTAATTGATATCAAAGAACCAAGTAAAGAAACAATCGATGCTCTAACTCATTTAGATTTACCAAGTGGTGTAGACATCAATATTAAATTATAATAAAAGGAAGGAAAGTTAATATGAAAGGAATCTTAGGACGTAAAGTTGGAATGACTCAAGTATTTACTAAAGACGGAAAATTAATTCCAGTAACTGTAGTAAGTGTTGAACCAAATACTGTTATGCAAGTTAAAACTGTTGAAACTGATGGTTATAGTGCAATTCAACTTGGCGTAGTAGACAAAAAAGAAAAAAATGCAACAAAAGCTAGTATTGGACATGCTAAAAAAGCTAGCACAACACCTAAGCGCTTCTTAAAAGAAATTAGAAATGTTGATAGAGAATATTCTATCGGTGAAGTACTTAGTGCAGATTTATTTGAAGTAGGAGAAGTTGTTGATGTAACTGGTACTTCAAAAGGAAAAGGCTTCCAAGGAACAATTAAAAGATGGGGCCAATCAAGAGGACCTATGGGACATGGATCTCATTATCATAGAGGACCTGGTTCTTTAGGAACAATGTTACCTAAAAGAGTTTTAAAAGGTAAACATTTACCTGGACATATGGGTAGTGAAACAATTACTATTCAAAATCTAGAAATTATCGAAGTAAATGCATCTGAAAATTATATTTTAGTAAGTGGAAATATTCCAGGAGCTAAAGATTCATTAGTTTTAATTAAAACAGCAGTTAAAAATTCTAAAAAGAATGAACCAAAAGAAGTTTTAACTTATGTTTCTGAACCAGTTGTTGATGAAGTAGTTGAAACAGAAACTACTGAAACACAAGAAGTTGCTAATGAAACTGAAACTGTAGAGGAAAGCAAATAATTGCTAATCTATAAGGAGGATTAAAATGGCAAAAATAGAAATTAAAAATATTAATGGTGAAAAAGTTAAAGATATCACAATTTCTGATAGTATCTTTAAAATAGAAGCTAATGATGATGCATTAAAGAAAATGATTAGACTACAACTTGATAGTCAAAGACAAGGATCTGTTAAAACTAAGAGTAGAGCAGAAGTTAGTGGTGGTGGAAAAAAACCATGGAAACAAAAAGGAACTGGACGTGCAAGAGCAGGTTCAAGCAGAAGTCCATTATGGAGACATGGTGGTCATGTATTTGCTTTAACTTCAAGAGACTATACTTTTAAAATTAATAGAAAAGAAAGAGTTTTAGCTTTAAAATCTGCTTTAACTGGTAAAGTAGAAGAAAAAGCATTAATCGTTGTTGACGATTTAAATTTAAAATCTTTAAAAACTAAAGAAATTAAGAATTTACTATCTTCATTAAAATTAGATGGCAAAGTATTATTTGTTACTAAAGAAGATTGTGAAAACTTATATATGGCAAGTAGAAACTTAGGATATACTTATGCAATACTTGCAGAAGAATTAAACTGTTATGATATAGTAAATGCTGATTACGTTGTATGTGATGAAGCAGCAATTAACTATATTGAGGAGGTGCTTAAATAATGGCATTAAATCCAGATATTATTATTGCTCCAGTTGTTACTGAAAAATCAGCTGGTAATGCAGAAAAAGGTATATATACTTTCAAAGTTGTTAAAACTGCAACTAAAACTCAAATAAAAAATACTATTGAAAAAGCTTTTGGTGTTAAAGTAGAAAAAATCAATACTTTAAATACTAAAGCTAAAGATAGAAGAGTTGGAAGATATACAGGAAAAACTAAAACTTATAAGAAAGCAATCGTGACTTTGGCTGAAGGTCAAAGCATTGATTTATAAAGATAGGAGTGAATTATAATGGCAATTAAGAAATATAAACCAACGACTAATGGTCGTCGTGGAATGACTACACTTGCAAATGAAGAAATTACTACTTCAACTCCTACTAAATCTTTATTACAAAGCAAAAGCAAAACTGGTGGACGTAATAATCAAGGTAAACTTACTGTTCGTCACATCGGTGGAGGAGCTAAAAGAAAATATCGTGTAATCGATTTTAAAAGAAATAAAGTTGGAGTTACTGGAAGAGTAGCAACAATTGAATACGATCCAAATCGTAATGCTAATATTGCATTAATTAATTATAAAGATGGAGAAAAGAAATATATCGTTGCTCCAAAAGGATTAACTGTTGGTACAATTATTGAAAATGGACCACAAGCTGATATTAAAGTTGGTAACTGTTTACCACTAGAAAATATCCCTGTTGGTACAACAATTCATTGTATCGAATTAAAACCAGGTAAAGGCGCTGAATTATGTCGTGCTGCTGGTACATCTGCACAAATTCTTGGTAAAGATGGTAAATATGTTATTGTAAGATTACAATCTGGTGAAACTAGAAAAATCTTAGGAACATGTATTGCAACAGTTGGTGTAGTTGGTAATGAAGATTATGAACTTGTTAACTGGGGTAAAGCTGGACGTACTCGTCACTTAGGAATCAAACCTACAAACCGTGGTTCTGTTATGAACCCTAATGACCATCCACATGGTGGTGGTGAAGGTAGAACACCTGTCGGACGTAAGAGTCCAATGACTCCTTGGGGTAAACCTGCTCTTGGTTATAAAACAAGAAATAGTAAAAAAGCTTCTAGCAAACTTATTGTTAGTAGAAAGAAAAACAAATAGGAGGTTATTATGGCAAGAAGTTTAAAAAAAGGACCTTATGTATTCGATAGATTACTAAAAAAAGTTCAAGAATTAAATAAAGAAAATAAGCATGAAGTTATTAAAACTTATTCACGTCGTTCAACAATTTTTCCTGATTTTGTAGGACATACATTTGCTGTACATAACGGTAAAGAATTTATACCAGTATATGTAACAGAAGATATGGTTGGACATAAATTAGGAGAATTTGCATTAACTCGTAAATTCGGCGGACATGCAGGACAAAAGTAGGAGGTAAAGAATGGAAACATATGCAATTCATAAAGGTGCTATGATAGCTCCAAGAAAAGCAAGAATGACAATGGATTTAATTAGAGGTAAAGACGTTGCAACTGCTGAAGCTATCTTAGAGACTACAAATACAAAAGCTAGTCGTTTAATTATGAAAGTTTTAAAATCTGCAGTAGCTAATGCTGTTAATAATAATGGCGCTGTAGAATCTGATTTATTTATCTCTGAATGCTATATTAATCCTGGTGCTGTTTTAAAAAGAATTAAATTTGCATCTCGTGGAAATGTTGATAGAAGAGATAAAAGAACAAGTCATATAACTATAAAAGTATCTGACGGTAAGGAGGCAAAATAGTATGGGTCAAAAAGTTAGTCCAATAGGATTCAGAATTGGCGTTAATAAAGACTGGGAATCTAAATGGTATGCTAAAAATAGTGAATTTGGAGATATGTTAAATAAAGATATTAAAATTCGTAAATATTTAGCAAAAAACATGAAAGATGCTGGTGTTGCTTCTGTTATTATCGAAAGAAAAAATGATAGATGTGACGTTACAATTAATACTTCTAAACCTGGTGTAATTATTGGCCGTGGTGGAGAAGATATTGAAAAATTAAGAAAAGCTTTATCAAAAGCTGTAGGTGAAGATGTTCACGTTTCAATCGTTGAAGTTAAGAATCCAGATTTAAATGCTAAATTAGTAGCAGATAATATTGCTTCACAAATTGAAGCTCGTGCTTCATTTAGATCAGCTCAAAAAAGAGCTATCAGAAACACTATGAAAGCTGGAGCAAAAGGAATTAAAACTGCTGTATCTGGAAGATTAGGTGGAGCTGAAATGGCTAGAACTGAAGGATATACTGAAGGAACAGTTCCTCTTCATACTTTAAGAGCTGATGTTGATTACGCTATAAGTGAAGCTGATACTACTTATGGTAAGATTGGTGTAAAAGTATGGATTTATAAAGGTGAAATTCTTCCTACAAAGAACGTTAAGAAGGATGGTGATACTAATGTTAATGCCAAAAAGAACTAAGTATCGTAAACCTCATCGTTTAACATACGATGGTCATGCTAAAGGTAATACTGAATTACACTTTGGTGAATATGGATTAATGGCTAAAACTGGTAATTGGGTTAGTGCTCGTCAAATCGAAGCTGCTCGTATTGCTATGACACGTTATATGAAACGTGGTGGTAAAGTTTATAGAAATATATTCCCACATTTAGCTATTACTAAAAAACCTTTAGAAACTCGTCAAGGTAAAGGTAAAGGTAACGTAGAAGAATATGTTGCAGTAGTAAAAGAAGGAAAAATAATGTTTGAAATTAGTGGTGTTTCTGAAGAAGTAGCACGTGAAGCATTAAGATTAGCTGCACATAAACTACCTGTAAAATGTAAATTTGTAAAAAAAGAAGATGTAAAGGATGGTGTTTCTGATGAAAATTAATGAATTAAGAAAACTATCTACTGAAGAATTAAATACAAAGATTTCTGAATCTAAAAGAGAATTACTTGATTTAAGATTAAAAAATGCAACTGGTGCATTAGATAAACCTTCAAAAATCAATGAATTAAAAAAAGAAGTAGCTAGAATGAAAACTATTATTAACGAAAGAAACTTAGAAGCTGGAGGAAACAAATAATGGCAGAAAATAAGAAACAAGAATTAATTGGAAAAGTTGTTAGTGCTAAATGTGATAAAACTATCACAGTAATAGTAGAAACATACAAAAAAGATCCATTATATGGTAAAAGAGTAAAATACTCTAAAAAATATACAGCTCATGATGAAGAAAATAAAGCAAAAGCAGGAGATACAGTAAAAATTAGAGCAACTAGACCATTATCTAAAACAAAAAGATATGAATTAGTTGAAGTTTTAATTGAAGCTGTAATTCTATAAGGAGGTATTATTTATGGTAATGCAAGAATCAAGACTTAAAGTTGCTGATAATACTGGAGCAAAAGAAGTATTAGTAATTAGATGTTTAGGTGGAAGTAAAGTTAAAACTGCAAATATTGGTGATATAGTTGTTTGTACAGTTAAAAAAGCTATTCCTAATAGTAATTTAAAAAAAGGAAAAGTTGTTAAAGCTGTTATCGTTAGAAGTGTACAAGGTATTAGAAGAAAAGATGGTTCTTATATCAAATTTGATGACAATGCTTGTGTAATCATTAAAGACGATAAATCACCAATCGGAACAAGAGTTTTAGGACCTGTTGCTAGAGAATTAAGAGAAAAAGATTTCGCTAAAATCGTATCTTTAGCTCCAGAAGTTTTATAGGAGGATTAAATTTATGAAAATAAAAGTAAATGATCAAGTTAAAATTTTAGCTGGTAAAGATAAAGGAAAAACTGGTATAGTTATTAAAACTCTAAGAAATGAAGATAAAGTAGTTGTTGATGGAATCAACATTGCTAAAAGACATCAAAAACCTAATAATGCTAATGAAAATGGTGGAATTATAGAATTTCCTGCACCAATTCATGTATCTAACGTTAAAAAAATAGAAGAAAAAGAAACTAAAAAAGCTACAAAAAAAGAAACTACTAAGAAAGATAAGAAATAGTGGGTGAATATATGAGTAATTTTAAAGATTTATATAATGAAAAAATAACTAAAGAATTAATGAAGGAATTTAATTACAAATCAGTAATGCAAGTACCTAAACTTGATAAAATTGTTATCAATATGGGTGTTGGAGAAGGTGCTAAAGATGAAAAATTCATCGATGCAGCTTTAAAAGATTTAGAAACAATTACAGGACAAAAACCAATTGTTACAAAAGCTCGTAAATCAATTGCTGGATTTAAGCTTAGAGAAGGACAAACTATTGGTGTTAAAGTAACTCTTCGTGGTGAAAATATGTATAATTTTATGGAAAAACTTATTAAAATTTCATTACCTCGTGTAAGAGATTTTAGAGGAATTTCTAGACATGCATTTGATGGCCATGGAAATTATACTCTTGGTATCAAAGAACAATTAATATTCCCAGAAATTAACTACGATGATATCGTAAAAGTTAGAGGAATGGATATTGTATTTGTAACAACAGCAAAATCTAATGAAGAAGCATTCAAATTACTAAGCGATTTTGGAATGCCTTTCAAAAAGAATTAAGGAGTGTGTAATTTATGGCTAAGAAAAGTATGGTTGTAAAACAACAAAGAACACCTAAATTCTCATCTCGTGCTTATACAAGATGTGAAAGATGTGGAAGACCACATGGTGTGTTACGTAAATACAAATTATGTCGTATTTGCTTTAGAGAATTAGCAAATAAAGGACAAATTCCAGGCGTTAAAAAGTCTAGTTGGTAAGAAAGGAGGAATTTAGACTATGGTACAAGATAAAATAGCAGATATGCTTACAAGAATTCGTAATGCAAATCAATTAAAATATGATACTGTTGAAGTTATTGGAACAAAAATGACTTTAGGAATAGCTGAAATCTTAAAAAGAGAAGGTTATATTTCTGACTTTACATATGAAAAAAATATTAAAGGAGATAAGCTTACTTTAAATTTAAAATATGGAGAAAAGAAAGAAAGAGTAATTACTGGTCTTAAAAGAATAAGTAAATCAGGATTGCGTGTATATGCCAAAAGTGATGAAATTCCTCGTGTATTAAATGGACTTGGAATTGCTATAATATCTACTTCTAAAGGTCTTATGACTGATAAGGAAGCTAGAAATGCAGGGTTAGGAGGCGAAGTACTTGCCTATATTTGGTAAGGAAAGTATATGAGTAGAATTGGAAATAGAAAACTTATAGTTCCTACTGGTGTAACAGTTACTGTTAATGACAATACTGTTAATGTTAAAGGTGCTAAAGGAGAATTAAACTTAGAATTATCTAACCTTGTTAAAGTAAACGTTAATGAAAATGAAGTAACTACTGAAGCTACTAACAATAGTAAAAATGCTAATATGATGGTTGGTACAACAAACTCTCATATTAACAATATGATTATTGGAGTATCTAAAGGATATGAAAAAGGAATTGAAGCTGTAGGTGTTGGTTATAGATTTAACGTAGCTGGATCTAAAATAACAATCAATGCAGGTTATTCTCATCCAGTAATTATGGAATGCCCAGCAGGTATTTCAGTAGAACAAGTAAGTAATACTGAAATTACACTAAAAGGTATTGATAAACAAAAAGTATCTGAATTTGCGGCTAACGTTCGTAAAGTAAGACAACCAGAACCTTATAAAGGTAAAGGTTTACGTTACAAAGGCGAATATGTAAGACGTAAAGAAGGAAAGAAAGCAGCTAAATAGGAGGAAAAAAGAGTATGATAAAAAAAGAATCAAATAATGTTGCACGTTTAAGAAGACATGCAAGAATCCGTAAAAATTTAAGCGGTACTGCTGAATGTCCAAGATTAAGTGTTTTCAGATCAAATAAAGGAATCTTTGTTCAAGTTATTGATGATGAAAAACAAACAACTCTAGCTAGCTCTTCATCAGTTGCTTTAAATATCAAAAATGGTGGTAATATTGAAGCCGCTAAATTAGTAGGAAAAGATATTGCAGAAAAATGTAACAAACTAAAAATTAAGAAAGTCGTTTTTGATAGAGGTGGATACCTATATCATGGTAGAGTTGAAGCTCTTGCAGATGCAGCTCGTGAAAACGGACTAGAATTTTAGGAGGTAAATAATGGCAAACGAAGAAAAGAAAGTTAGAAATACTGAAAGAAAATTTAATAATAAAAAATCTTTTGAAAGCAAAAAAATGCTTTTAGAAGATAAAGTTATTTCAATTAGCCGTGTTACTAAGGTTACTAAAGGTGGAAGACATTTTAGATTTTCTGCAACAGTAGCAGTTGGAAATAGAAAAGGTTTAGTTGGAATTGGTTCTGGAAAAGCTAATGAAGTTCCAGAAGCTATTAAAAAAGCATTACAAGCTGCAAATAAAAATGTAGTTAAAGTTGCTTTAATAGATAATAGAACAATTCCTCATGAAGCTACAGCTAAAGTTGGTAGAGCAGTTGTATTAATTAAACCTGCTAAAAAAGGTACTGGAGTTATCGCTGGTGGAGCAGCCAGAGCAATTCTTGAACTTGCTGGAATTAAAGATATAGTTTCTAAATCTTTAGGTTCAAATACACAAGTTAACGTTGCTAAAGCTACTCTTGAAGCATTAAAATCTGAAAGAACTCCAGCTAAAATAGCAGCCCTACGTGGTAAGAAAGTAGAGGAGTTATAATATGAAATTAGAAAGTTTACCAAAAAGCAAAGAAACAAAAGCTAAAAAAATAGTTGGACGTGGTCCAGGAAGTGGAATGGGTAAAACTTCTACTCGTGGAGAAAATGGTCAAAAATCAAGAAGTGGTGCTTCAATTAATGCATGGTTCCAAGGTGGACAATCACCACTTTATAGAAGATTACCAAAAAGAGGTTTCAATAACGCTCGTTTCGCTATCAAATATGCAACAATTAATTTAGATGATTTAGAAAAATTCTTTAAAGAAAATGATGTTGTAACACCAGAAGTATTAAAAGAAAGAGGAATTATCAAAAAACAATTAAATGGTGTAAAAGTATTAGCAAATGGAACTCTTACAAAAGCTTTAACAGTAAAAGCTCAAAGATTTTCAACAAATGCTATTAGTAAAATAGAAGAAGCCGGCGGAAAAACTGAGGTGATCTAATGTTTAAAAATATTTCAGGGATTTTTGCAAAATCTAATAAAGATTTAAGAAAAAGAATATATTTTACTCTTTTTTGCCTTGGAATATTCTGTTTAGGTACAGGGATAACAATTCCTTGGGCATCCGTTGTTTATGAAGAATTAGGTTTCTTAGAAATATTTAACTTGATGAGTGGTGGAGGGCTTAGAAGTTTTTCAATATTTGCTTTAGGTGTTACACCTTACATCAATGCATCTATTATTACACAAATTCTTCAAATGGATATATTACCTTATTTTAAAGAATTGAAAGAACAAGGCTATGTAGGAAGACAAAAAATTAATAAAATAACAAGATATTTAGGAATTATATTTGCTTTTATTCAAGCTTATGTAATAACAGTATTCTATTTAAATACTAGTGATGTAATGGTTATGTTAAAAACTTCATTAGTAATGACAGCAGGAACAGCGTTCTTACTATGGTTAGGTGATGAAATTACTAATAAAGGTATTGGTAATGGACAATCTTTACTAATTATGGCTGGTATTTTACAAAGTATGCCAAGTGTATTTAGTGGAGCATTCAAATCATTTATAACTGCTGGAACTTATGCAAATTGGTTAGGAATATTATTATTTGTATTATTCATTCTAGTTTATGTATTAATTATTGTTGGAATTATTTGGATTACTCTTGCTGAAAGACGAATCGCTATCCAATATGCTAATCATACAACTAGTGCATATGGTGCAAAGTCATCATATTTACCAATTAAAATTAACTCTGCTGGAGTTATGCCAGTAATATTTGCATCAATTATTCTTACTATTCCAGTAACAATTGCTGGTTTAATAGGAAAACAATCATTAGTTGATTTTATGAATAAATATATAGTTTATACTTCTCCAACAGGATTTATATTATATATATTATTCATTATGTTATTTGGATATTTTTGGACATTCTTACAAATGAATCCCGAAGAACTTAGTAAAGATTTAAATAAACGTGGTGGTTATATTCCTGGTATTAGACCTGGGAAAGATACTACTGAATATGTTTCTAAATCTTTAAGTAAGTTAACATTAGTAGGATCAATATTCTTAGTTATATTAGCTGGAATACCTATAATATTTTCAAATGTTTCAGGACTTCCAAGTTCTATAACAATTGGTGGAACAGGTATTCTAATCGTAGTTGGTGTAGCTATTGAAACATATAAACAAATTGAAAGTGGACTTGTAAGTAGAAATTATGGAAGGAAGCGTAAATCAAAATGAAAAATGTAATTTTCATTGCAGCTCCTGCTACTGGGAAAGGTACATTTTCAAACATGTTAATGGAGAGATGTGGTTATAACCATATCTCTACCGGAGACTTGTTAAGAAATATTGTTAAAACAAATACTTCATTAGGAAATGAAGTTGCAGAGGTTTTAAAAAGTGGTAAATTAGTTAATGATGAGTTAATATTTAAAATATTAAAAGATGCATTAAAGCAAATGGATTTACAAAATCCATTCATAATTGATGGTTTACCAAGAAATATAAATCAAGCATATTATTTAAATAATTTATTTAATGAAATAAATATTGATAATTATTTAGTAATAAATCTTGATTTAGAATATGAAATAGCTCTTAAAAGAGCATTAGGTAGATTAAGTTGTCCTAATTGTGGAACAACTTATAATAAATTCTTTGATGAATTTAAACCTAAAATAGAAAATATTTGTGATAAATGTGGTAGTGTTCTAGATTCAAGAACTGATGATAATGAAGAATCTTTTAAAGAAAGATTTGAAACTTATCAAAATAATGTTAAACCTATTTTAGAATATTATGAAAATAATAATAAATTATTAAAAATTAGCACTCATGAATTTACTAATGAAGAGATTTTTGATATAATTGTAAATGCGGTGAAATAAATTATGGTAAGTATAAAAAGTGAAAGAGAAATAGCTTTGATGAGAGAAGCAGGACATTACAATTATTTAGCACATGAAGAAATGAAAAAACATTTAAAACCCGGAGTTACAACAGAAGAACTTGATAAAATTTGCTGTGATTTCTGTATAAAGAATGATTGTTATCCATCATGTTTACATTATGAAGGTTATCCAAAAAGTGTATGTATTTCAATAAATGATGAAGTAGTACATGGTATACCATCAAAACGTAAAATAAAAAATGGTGATATAGTATCAATTGATTTATGCGTAGAAAGAAAAGGTTATCAATCAGATTCAGCTAGAACTTATATAGTTGGAGAAGTAAGTGATGAAGTTAAAGATTTAGTAAAATATACTGAAGAAGCTTTATATGTTGGACTTAAACAAGTTAGATCCGGGGCAAGAATTGGCGATATAGGTAATGCTATAGAAGACTTTGCTCATAGCCACAATTTAAGTGTTGTAGAAGAATTAGTTGGTCATGGAATTGGAACAAATATACATGAAGATCCTGATGTACCAAACTATGGTAAGAAAAATACTGGTTATACCTTAAAAGAAGGTATGACAATATGTGTTGAACCAATGTTAAATTTAGGAAAAAGATATGTATGTATGTTAGATGATGATTGGACTGTAGTTACAGAAGATGGAAAACCATCTGCTCACTTTGAACACACTGTTTTAGTAACAAAAGATGGTTATGAAATTTTAACAGGAGAATGATTAAATGGGAAAAGTAAAAAATGTAAAAAAAGCAATCAATAAAACAGTTAAAAATAATGCTTCAACTAGAGAAGATAAAATTGAAGTAGAAGGTAAAGTTGTTGAAGTCCTAAAGGGTGGAGATTATATAGTAGAATTGCCTAATGGACATACTGTAGAAGCTTACGTTTCTGGTAAAATGCGCGTTAATATGATACGTATTTTACCAGGTGATACAGTTACACTTGAATTATCGCAATATGATTTAACACGTGGGCGAATAACATGGAATAAAAGATAAAAAATATGGAGGTATATTAAATGAAAAAAAGACCATCAGTAAAACCAATATGTAAAAAATGTAAAGTAATTAGAAGAAAAGGAAAAGTAATGGTTATTTGTGAAAATCCAAAACACAAACAAAGCCAAGGTAAATAGGAGGTAAATAATGGCAAGAATTAAGAATATCGAATTACCAGGAAATAAACATACTGAAATAGGATTAACAGCTATTTATGGTATTGGAAGAAGTTTAGGAACTCAAATTTGTAAAGATGCAAAAGTTGAACCAACAAAAAAAATTAAAGATTTAACTGAAGAAGAAATTAGTGCATTACGTAAAGAAGTTGATAAATATATCGTTGAAGGTGATTTAAGACGTGAAACTCAACTAAATATTAAAGCAAAAATGGAAATCAACAGTTATGAAGGTACTAGACACAAGAAAAATTTACCAGTAAGAGGACAAAGAACTAGTAGAAATGCTCGTACTCGTAAAGGTAAAGGTAAAGTAGTAGCTAATAAGAAAAAAGTAGGTAAATAGGAGGTAAATAATGGCATATAATAGAAGAAACTCTAAAAAGAGAGTAAAGAAAAATATTCCAGAAGCTTCAGCTCATATACATTCAACTTACAATAATACAATAGTAACAATTACAGATAAAGATGGAAATGTTATTAGTTGGGCATCAGCTGGTACAATTGGTTACAAAGGTAGTAAAAAGAAAACTCCTTTTGCAGCACAAATGAGTTCAGAAGCAGCAGCTAAAGCAGCTATGGATTCTGGAGTTAAAAAAGTAGAAGTTCACGTAAAAGGTTTAGGTTCAGGGCGTGAATCAGCTATTCGTGCATTACAAACTGCAGGACTAGAAATTACAAGTATAATCGACGAAACACCAGTTCCTCATAATGGATGTCGTCCACCAAAAAGACCAAGAAATTAATTAGAGAAGGGACTGAAAAAAGTTATGATTAAATTTGAAAAACCAGAATATAAAATAACTGAATGTGCAGAAAGCACACATTATGCAAAATTTGAATTAGAACCATTAGAAAGAGGATTTGGTACTACTATAGGTAATGCATTAAGACGTGTTATGTTATCATCATTACCTGGAAGTGCAATTACTAGTGTTAAAATTGACGGAGTAATGCATGAATTCCAAAAAATTGATGGTGTTTATGAAGACGTTACAAGCATCGTAATAAACTTAAAATCAGTAGTTATTAAAAATCATTCTGATGAAGATAAAGTTATTCGTTTATCAGCAAATAAAGCTGGTGAAGTAAAAGCAGGAGACATTGTTGTTGACCAAGATCTTGAAATAATTAATCCAGATTTAGTAATTTGTACACTTGTTGAAGGTGGAAAAATTGATATGGAAATGACAGTTTCAAATGGTAAAGGATATGTTGATGCTAAAGAAAATAAAGCATTATTTACAGATAACAAACCTGGAGTTATTGCAATAGATTCAATTTATTCTCCAATTGAACTTGTAAATTTTGAAGTTGAAAGTGCTCGTGTTGGACATAATGAAAATTATGATAAATTAATTATGTATATTACTACAAATGGTAGTATGACTCCACAAGAAGCAATGGCATTATCTGCTAAAATATTAATTGAACATTTTAATATTATTACAGATTTAAATTCAATTTCTGATGTTACAGGCTTAATGAGTGAAAAGAAAGTTGATACAATAACTAAAACATTAGAAACTCCTATTGAAGAAATTGAATTCTCAGTTAGAGCTTATAATTGTTTAAAAAGAGCTGGTATTCATACAGTTCAAGATTTAATTAATAAAAAAGAAGTTGAAGTTACAAAAATACGTAATTTAGGTAAAAAATCACTTAAAGAAGTATTAGACAAAGTAGAAGAAATGGGACTTAAGTTCCACGAATAAGGAGGTAAAATTTTATGTCTTATAGAAAATTAGGAAGAGAAACTCGTCAAAGAAGAAGTATCTTAGCTGGTCTTACTAAAACTGTAATTATGGAAGGTTCTGTAGTTACTACTGAAGCAAGAGCAAAAGAAGTTCGTAAATTTGTTGATAAAATGATTACCTATGGTAAAAGAGGAACTTTAGTATCTCGTAGAAAAGCTTTAGCTTTCTTACATAATGATAATGAAGTTGTAAGTAAAGTATTTAATGAACTTGCTAAAAAATACGAATCTAGAAATGGTGGTTATACTAGAATAATTAAGTTAAAAGAAAGAGTTGGAGACGACGCTTTAGAAGTAAAATTAGAATTAGTATAATTAAAAAAGGCGTAAGAATAAAATCTTACGTCTTTTTATATGTTTAAAGAATCAATTATAATTTTTTTATTATTTAATAATCTTTCATCATAAGGTGATATTTCTAAAGCATGATTAATAGCATTTAATGCTTCTTCTTTTTTGTTTAAATTAAAACATGCTATAGCTAATAAATCATATGGTGTTTCATTCCAAGAAAATACTTCATTATTGTATGTTTTCTGATGGCTTTTAATTTCTAATGCTTTATTAATATAAAAATAGATACCTTCAAAATCATTTAATTCATATTTTAATAAAGCCATTTCTACATATGGGTCTCTAAGATATGGAGCCTCATTAATAGCTTTTAATAACCACATATTACTTTCATCATATCGTTTTAAATATTTATAACATCTGGCAATAAAACGCATTGAAGCACATCTTTCGTCTTTCCAAGTAGCACTTTTAAGATTCAAATGTTTAATTAGAATATCAATACTTTCGTTATACTTACCATAATACATATATTCTCTACCTAAATAATGCATATTTCTATCATTAGTTGGATCTTCTTTTACTGACAATTCTAGTAAAGGCAAGTAGGAACTTCTTGATTTAGAGCTATCAGGGTAGTGATTTAAAACTATCTTATCATTAACTACAACATTTTCATGACCCTTATCATATTTTAATATTTCGTGAACTGGATGAATCCATTTAAAATTATTTCTACTATGAATTTTTTCATAAAAGAATGATACTAAAGGCTTATCTTCTTTATCTAAACTCCAATTATATGTATATTGACATCTGTTAGTGTTTTTTTGCCAAACTTTTTCTAATTCTTTTCTCCAGCCTTTTTTAAATACTTCATCTAAATCAGTACATACACAAATATCAACATCACTAGGAACCATTTTTAATGATTCATTTCTAGCAACATCAAATCGCCAAGGAT
Organism: uncultured Bacilli bacterium; assembly: GCA_934129945.1. Taxonomy (GTDB): domain Bacteria; phylum Bacillota_I; class Bacilli_A; order RF39; family UBA660; genus RUG14121. The sequence continues at coordinate 853 of CAKOXC010000014.1, read as the reverse complement.
TAATTTTTTTCTTTTTAACATGAACATTATGCTCTTTTAATAATTTTACAGTATTATCTGTTGAACCAGTATCTAATACATATATTTCATCTGCTTCTTTCATGGATTCATACCATTTATTAACAAATTTTTCTTCATTCTTAGATATGGCATAAACACATACTTTAAATTTTGACAATTTCTATGTACCTTGTCTTCCTAAATATTCAATTATTATTGTTAAAAATGAATTAGCAAAATAAGATTTTGAATTAATATTTTTTATATCAGGTGAATTTAAGAAAATAATATGGTTTGTTAAATTTACTAATTCATATTCATCAGTAGTATCTACTATTGAAATAATTCCTTGAGCTGTTAATTGTTGAACTTCACTATTATATGTCCAATTACTAGTTCCAACATAAATTTCATCAGTGTCTACGTGTCTTAATCCAATAGATACAAAATCATTATCAGGATTAAATTGTGCATTACTTGTAGAATAAGTATTAATAGTAAATGTTACTTTATAGTATCCAATTTCATTAAATTTTATCAATTCTTCATTAGAGTCTAATGTTACTAATTCACTCATGTCAATTTCTTTTCTATCAATTGGAAGTCTTTCATCAGCATTAACTGGTATTCCGTTTGCAGAAGTCCCATCATTATAAGAAACTAAATATGCTGCTCTAGAAATTCTTTCTGGTCCAGCAGGTCCAGTAGGTCCTGCTGGAATAATAAAGTCTAGATCATGATGATTATTAGTTTTAATATCATTAATAATTGCTTCAGTGCCAGGTTCTCCAGTTCTCACACTTCTTACTGAAACAGTATCTCCCACAGTACCAGCAGGTCCAGTTGGTCCAGT
>CAKOXC010000013.1 GCA_934129945.1 uncultured Bacilli bacterium | reverse complement strand
CCTATTCTATATTTTTATTATATAGTTTTTGATTAATTTATTCAATAAGAAAAAATTGTATTTATGTAAAATTTATGTTATTATTAACTTAGTGAGAAGCAAAAAGTCTTCTAGGGACTTGATGCTTGCCACATATATTATGCTGTAAGCACCTTTATTCAGGTTTTAAGAATAAAGATGCTTTTTTTATTACTTATAAGTAATAACTAATATTTTTACAAATAAAGCTATTATTATAAATAACTGAATAAATATAATTATGAATAATCTTGAGATTATATAATCATTTTTGTTCATATTATTACCACCTTTACTTTTATTTTTATAAAAACCCCCTGAATTTTAGTCCCTAAAGTAAGGTGGCAAGCATCTTCTTTTTGATTCTCGGTATGCTATTATATAGTAATTTTTTTATATTTCAAGGCTTTCGACAAATAGCGACAAATGTTTTAATAAAAAAAAGAAAATGCTTTTATTTTCTTTTATTTTCACTAATCATTTCGATATCTTCTGAAAGTTGTTTAATTCTTTCAATTATCCTTCTAGCTTTTATAATATCTTTTCCATTATTTGATAAGTGATCTTCTAATTCTTTAATATTTAAGTTTGAAGTAAAAAAAGTTGGTAATTTATCATTCATTCTACTTTGAAGAATAGTACCTAATACTTCATCTCTACCCCAATCAGTAACTTTTTCAGCACCTATATCATCAATAAGTAAAATATCTACATTTTGATAATTAAACATTTTATCAGCAAATAAATCCCAATCATCTTTTAAAGTTCTTAAAGCTTCTGGAAAATATACTATTTCTATACTTACACTCTTTTTTATTTTCAATTCATTTAATAAACATGAAATTAAAAAAGTTTTCCCACATCCAAAATTACCATGTAAATATAATCCTTTCATATTTTTCGATATATCATACTTGTCATAAAAATTTTTCAACCATTTTATTACTTTAACTCTATTTTTATCTGTAATATCAATATCCTTCATCCTTGAATTAGCTATTATTTGTGTTTCTGTTTTCTTTTTATTTTTTTTATCAGTAATTGTTTTAGTATATTTACAAGGAGTGTAAGTAAAGTAGAATTTATCTTCTATTTTAGTAGGATATTCTACATTTCCTTCATAATCACTAGAGCATTCAAAAAGTCCCTTGCATTCACGACACTTCTCTAATTGAAATAATATTTTTTCTAACTTAGAAGTATATTTCATAGCTTCTTCACGACTCATGCCAATTTTATTAACTAAATTTTTGAATTTAGGAGTAGTACATGCATGTTCATAGTTTCTTTGAAGGCTAATTCTAACCTTTTCTTTACTTGTAAATTTTTCTTTTATACTTTCCATCAATATCACCTAAATTCACTTAATAATTCTTCTAATTCTTCTGACTCTTCTTTTGTAATTGTTTCTTTTTCAATATTTTCGTTAAACCAAATTGGCTTTTCAATTATTTTTACTTTTGGATTAATATCATGCATTTTTTTAGTGTATTTTTTATTTTGTTTTTCAGCTAAATTCATTGCTTCAACTGCTGTTTCTATTCCTTCACGTTTCCAATGGGTTGCTATTGTTTCAATCAAAGGAGCAGATAATTTATTATTATTAGTTCTTAAAACATAATCAATTAAAACATTAACAACAGCTGGTTTAAGTCCAACATCTATTAACAGACTTTCAAGTAATTTTAATTCTCTTAAAGTAGGATTTGCCCCTTTATTTTTATTTTTTAAAAAGTTATAAGGACTTGTATTTTCAAATACCCCTATTATTTTACCACGTTTTGAATTATCCCCAACAGGAGTTTTTAAATAATCTGGTTGTGTACGATAAATAAGTGTTGGTAATTTTCCTGTATTAGAGTATTGATAATATTTTCTAGCTGCTATTCTTAAATCTTCTTTATTAATATATCCTTTTTCGTTTATAACCGTTCTTAATAATTCACTTATTTTTAATGAATCAAGATTATAAATAAATGCTAAATTATTTAATAACTCTCTTACTCTTTTATTAAATGTTCTTTCATTTACCATATTTTTAGGTAATGCTGAAATAATAAATTCAAAATCTAATTTATTTTGTAAGTTTAATTCAAGTGTTGTTCTTTCATTAGTATCAAAGTTATCAATAACACTAACAGCTTTAAATGTTTCATCCAAATTTTTAGAAATGTCACTAAATCCTGTTAAATCGATTTTTTCTATTTCATATTCTTTTTTTAAAATATCGTATTCAAACTTGCCAATATTATTATATAAAACAACATTAAAAATCGGATGATTAAAAAATTCTTTTGCAGACAATGGTGAATATAATTCATATATATATTCATTGGCTATTGCTTCTTTATAGAACGTTTTAATAAGTCCCATAGCTTCTAAAGATTCACGAGCTTGTTTAATTGTTTTTAAATCACTTTTTAAAATTGTCATTAAATGATGATGATTATACTCTAAACTTAAATTTTTATATTTTTCTAAATCACGCCATAAAGTGATATATAAACTAACGGCATTAGATCCTATTATTGGTTCATATAAACTAATTAAATTTTTATGATCTTCGCTAGTTAATATAGTTTTGTTCACAACTTTATATTTATCAGCTGGTAGTAAATTAATATTGTTCATTTGAATCACCCTGTACTACTTATTATAAAAGAGAAAAAAAGAAAAAACAATGTTTTTCCTCGTAATTATTCACTAAATATATATGGGTCATCAATTGTTCCATTTCCAGTTATATTTAAAGTAGCTTTTAAATTAATCACTGGTCTTACAGATGTTATATTATTAGTAACTAAAGTCTCTGTAATTGATTTATTATCAGTTATTTTCCAAGCATATCTATCATTTGTGTAAGAATAACTACCAGCTGGTGATATAGTCCATGTATTTTTATTTAAACCATTCAGTAAATAATTATTACTTCCATAACTGCTATTATAAGTTACACCAGCAAGTACTGTTTCATCATATGAAATTAAACCAATCTTTAATTTCAAAGGGTTACTACATTTTAAACTAGGTGTATACTCATTATAATTTATATTTGTATCACTTACTTTATAATTATCACTTTTTACGGCATGAACTTCATTACAATAATCATCTTCAGCTATTAAATTATCTATATTTTTTAAATTACTTTCATAATAACTGTTTAAATAATTAGCAACATTGGAATTCTTATAATCATATGAATTTTCTAATTTGCTTTCCGTATTAAATTGCGTATTAATAGATAAATTGGTATCTTTTATTATTCTAATATTACCATTTTCATTAATCCTTAAAATTCTATATAATTCATTATTTATAGAAACATAGTTATTTATAACATTACCTTTGAAATAATATGAACTTCCAGTATTTGTGTCTTTACTTTCAAATAGGCCATTATCTTCTTCACTACCTATTTGATTAAAAGCAAGTAAATAATTAGAAGCTGTTTTAATTGAATCATTTATTTTTAAAGAATCAATATTTAAAGTAGCTTGAAATTTTTTATTATCAACTTCTTCAGCATTTAATGTATCAAATTTTAAAGTATAATATTTCTTTTCTCCTGGTTTAATATTAATATTTAATTTGATATAACTATTGCCTCCACTTTTTGGAGCAACTGTTTTACTTACACTAAGTTTATCATTTTCGTATAATTCATAAATTAAATTTGCATCAAATTCATTTTCAACATTACTAAACAGTAGATTATATGAAGTCACTTTATCGCTTAAATTTTCTACATTAAATTTATATTCTGAGTCTTTAGTAACTTCATATACAATATTTTTATCTTCAATATTTAAATTAATGATATCAGACAATATGACAGTTTCATTGTGATTTACATATTTTATATTAGCAATGTAATAAGTGTAATCAATTCCGACTGCTACTGCAATTACTAGAAATATACTATCAATTATAAGTAATATTTTTCTTAACATGATATCACCTTCTCATCTTAAAATAATTATAGTTTATAGATAGTATTTTATGCAACAAAAAAAGCTTACAAATGTAAACTTCTTTGTCAATTAACATCTTGAATCTTCATTACAAGAAGAATCTGTTATTTTAGAAAACATACTACTATAAATATTAAATAATTCTTCTCTTTGTTCTTTTGTCAGTTCAGCATAGCCATTTCCAGCCTCAACATGAGAATCAACTGTATCCATATGATAATCTATAATTTTTCCGTTTTTAATAACTACTACGGTTGGAACATAAAGTCTTTTTTCATTAGTATTTATTTTGTTGCCTAAAGCATCTTCTACATAGTAATCATTTAAAATTGTTTTAAGAGCTTTTAATATTTTTTTATAATTTTTTGTTCCTTCTTTTTCTACAACTATTTCACCAGCATCATTAACACTTAATGAATCTCTAATATCCATTATATTTAGATAATAGACTTTATCAAGTCCAACTGATTCTGCTGCAGAGACTAGTGGTGTTACCGCATTACGACACCAAGGACATGTTGGGAAGCCAAAATAAATAACACCTGTACCATTTTTAAGTATTTCCAATACTTCTTCTTCAGTAGAATATACTACTGGATTATCAGCATCAATATTTACGGTAGGATATGTATATCCTTTATCATTTACTACTCCATTTAATGATTCATATTCTTCTTTAAACTTGTTTAATTTTTCTACTGGTTTATTTTTTTGTTTTTGAAAAGCTAATACCCCTATAACAACCGCAAGAATAATCAATAATCCTATAATTGCAAGTAATATTTTTTGATTTTTTTCCATAATTTTTCACTCCGTTTAATTAATTTTAAAACATTTCTTAAAATATTACAATTATTTTTTATTTTTTGTTGTCAAATTCAAAATGATTTGTTATAATAATTTTGCACTAAAAGAAATGGCGAGGTAATTCAGCTGGCTAGAATGATCGGTTCATACCCGATATGTCGGGGGTTCGAGTCCCTCCCTCGCTACCAATATGAGTAATAATAGATAGAAATATCTATTTTTTTTATACATTTTAATCTTATTTGACATATCAATACCATTGTATTACTATTTTTATCAATAATATGGTATAATATTATTAACAAAGATAGTTTGTGGAAAGGATATGAAAAATGAAAAGTAAAAAAATTGCTAAAATTGTGATTATTATAATATTATTGATTTTGTTAATACCTATACCTTTTAAACTAAAAGATGGTGGTACAGTTGAGTGGAAATCTTTAACTTATTCAATATCAAAAGTTAATAGTATTTATTCAATAGATGATATTCGTATGGGTTATAAAAAAGGAGTTATAATAAAGATATTTAATATTACTGTTTTTAATAATTCAAAATATGATATTGAAAAAGAATTTGTCATTGTTGATAGTAGTAAAAATAACGAAAACTTTACTTGTGCTTCTGCTTTAGAAGAAATTTATAAAGATGATGAATATATTTATTACTTACCTTGTCAAAAGAGTCAATATATTAAAGTAATTTATGCCCCTAACGAATATCAAGAGGGATTAAAATCTTCACTAGAAGATGGTACAATTAAAATAAGCGATTTAGATGAGTTTAACATTGAATATATAAAAAAAGAAAGAAAATAAATTTAATGCTTAAAAAATATTCAGGGAAATTTTAGGGAATTTTTATATAAAATTATTTATATTTATTTGAATTTACTTATATTTTATTTTATAACATATATCGGAGCGAAGCCTTATTTAATAAGGGAAACGGTAAAAAATAAACGGTAATTTAATTTAGAGCTTATTTTTCATACCCGGTAGGTCGTGAGTTCGAATCTCTCCGTCGCTACCAATTTAATAATTAAACGGCTTAAAATGCCGTTTTTTATATATAATTACAAATAATTTATAATGTAAAAAGCAATTTTCGAGGGAATATTATGATGATAAATATTGAAAGTTTAAAAAAATATATAGGAACAATAACTGAAGAAGAATTCACAAAACTTGCTAATAATATATATATGATAACAAATTTTAATTGTGAGGATTACACAAAATATAAAAATTGGTATTTCACAAAGCAATTGCCTGATACTATAAGTCGTGATGACCGAAACATACTGTTTGTTAGAAATCCCCAAAATAAAGATGAAATAATTTCAATGGCTTGTTTAAAAAGAAATGATAAGGAACAAAAAATATGTACTTTATACGTTTTAGATAAATATAGAAATATGGGTATTGGTACTAAAATGATTGAAGAATCAATAAAATGGCTAGGTACTACTAAACCTTTTATAACACTAACAGATTATAAATTAGAAATGTTTAAACCATTTATTATCAAATATAATTGGGAATTAACTGAAATAGTTTCGAATTTATATAATAACAAAACAAAAGAATTTTGTTTTAATGGAACACTAACAAATAGTAAAAAAGAACCAATAGAACGTCAACTTCATAACAAATTAATAAAAGTTTTAAAAAATAGAGCTAATCAAATTAAATAATTAAACAGTTTTTTTATTTTTATAATATAATGTATTATGAATGATAAATTAGACAGACTAAAAGATATTAAGATTGAAAATTATATATGGGTAATCTATATAGTCATAATATTTTTTAGTTGGATTGCTAATAGTAAAGAAAAAGATTATATAATTACTAATAATTCAAAAAGTAAGCAAGATTATCAGTCGATTATGATTTTAATATTCTCTATTCTAATAATTGTCTATTTATATTTTACTTTAGATAGTTATGAAGATGTAAAAAAATTAAATATTTATGATTCACCTAAAAAGGTTATTTTAACTAATGCTTCGCTCACCGGTTCAACATTAATTTTAATAAGTGGTATTATTTTTTTATTAATAGCTATATTTGATGACAATATTGATACTGAGCTTGCTTTTAACTAAGAATTATTTTAAAATATTCTTACAGGTGGTTTTATGGATGATATTGAAAGAATTATTAAAAAAGATATTAATACAGTTCTAGGCAAACTAAAACAAAATAAGAATAAATCAACATATGTCTATAATTTAATAGATTTAAGTCTTTTGGATGATTTATGTAATTTTTTTGATATTTTTGATGATCAAATAAATAATTATGATTTTATATCTTATAAAAAATATAAAAATATAGAAAAGATCCTCAATGATAATTTTTTTAAACTATTTATAAAAAATAAAGACTTTATTAAATGGGCAGCGATTAGTATTGCTGAGGCTTTAAATTGCTATAATTTTTATCCCGTAGAATTTAAAAATATGATTAAAGAAAAAGAAGCCGTAAATATTACTCTTGACTTTTTAAAACATTATAACAATGATATTTATAATTTATTAAAAAAAGTCTCCAAAGATAATAAAATTTTTATGACAGATAATTTCATTTCATACGGTGTTACTTATTTTTCAGCCGCTGAAAGTTTTTCACCATATATTATTATAGAGCAACAGTATAATATCATGGATCCAATCACTTTAGCTCATGAAATCACACATGTTTACTATATGAGTCGTCAAAATTTAAGAAAAAATTATTATAAACTTAACGCTTCTAATTCTTGTTTTAATGAGATACCAACTTATACTTTAGAGCTATATTTTTATGAATGGTTAAAAGAAAATAAAATTTGCTCTAGTGATAATAAAATTTTATATAATCTAATTTTTTTGTATATTTATAATGAAGCAAAATACTTTATCAATCACTTTAAGAGAAATTTAAATTTAAGCCAAGATTTTGAAACTATTACAAGTGATGATTTTAAATTAAAATTATACAATTTTATTGGCATTTTATTTGCTTTCTATTTCTATTCGATAAATGATTTAGAAAAAATAGATTCTATTTTCAAAAAATTTTATGACAGTAAAAAAATTCCAACACTCGAAGAAATTATTTCAGATTATGACTTAAATTATGAAGATATAATAAATTTTAAATATGGTAAAAAATTAGCTAAAAATTTATATGGATATAATGGAGGTACTAATGAATAATAAAAATTATATTATTACTAAAGACGATATATATATTGCTGAAGTTGTAGCATTTGATGATATAAATGGTAATTATTTAATGTATAAAGATTTAAAAAAAGAAGATACATTTAGAAAAGTTTTAGTAAAAGATAAATTAATAATTGACTTTAAAACTGGCGATATTATCTATCCATTAAATATAATTAATGGTGTAATAGAAAATACAATTTTTAAAGACTATATGTATTGCACATATTTGATAAAACCTAATTTAAATCAGATATCTGATAATGATTTGTTATATGCATCTAATTTATATAAAATGTTTTTAGAAAGACAAGAACTTATAAAGCAAAAGAAATTAATATTATTTCCTCCAACAAGATTAAATTAAAAGCAATGTCAATTTTGACATTGCTTTTATTAATATTTATTCTAATGTATTTTTATAACAATTAATAAAATAATCGTCTGTCATACCAGCTATAAAATCTATTACTTTTCTAGCATCTGAAGTATTTTTTAAATACTCTTCATTCATATCTTTTAAAAAAACTTTATTAATTGGTGAATTTTCATTATTTGTTTTTACATCATCAAGATAAATATCAAATAGTGTATTAAACATAAGTTCAAATTGTTCTATTTCCTCTTTAGTGTTTGCTTTTGCATATATATTTTTATAATTAAATTCTTTTAATTTTATAAGTGCATTAAATATTTCTTCACTCATTTTTATGTATGACTTATCTATACTATTTTTAATAATATCATTTACAATAGTATTTATAATTTCTTTGTTAGTTGTACCAAGTGTATTCTTAATATCTTCTGGTATATCATTTTCATTAATTATTCCAAGTATAATTGCATCTTCTATATCTTTACCTATATACCCTATTACATCACTAATTCTTACAACACAGCCTTCTAGAGTCATCGGTCTTAATTCTTTTACTTTATTTTTATTAGTATAAGATTCTTTATATTCTTTAATAAAATCTTCTTTTGTTTTCTTTACAGGTTCATATTTTCCTAAAACAAATTCTCCATTATGACACATAATTGCATCTAATACTTGAAGGGTTATATTTTTCCCTTTCCCATTATTTTCAAGGTTCATAAGAATTCTAACACTTTCAATATTATGATTAAAATAACCTTCATTATGTTTTAATGAAATATTATTAAGTATTCTTTCGCCTGTATGTCCGAAAGGTACATGTCCTAAATCATGTCCAAGTGCTGCTGCTTCAATTAAATCTGTATTAAGTCCTAAGGCTCTTCCAATTGTTCTTGCTATTTTACTAACAAATTGAACATGAATTATTCTTTTACTAATATGATCATTATTAACAAAAGAAAAAACTTGGGTTTTATCAATATATCTTGTATAGGAAGTTGAGTATAAAACTCTATCAATATCTCTAAAGAAAGCTGGTCTTATATCATCATCATTTTCTTCTTTAAATCTTATTGCACTATCATCACTTGTTGCATATTTGCTTAAACCTTTTAATTCCATATTTTCTTTCATATAATCCTCCTACTTTTCTTTTAATGATTTTAGTATTTTTTTCCATAGATTACTAGATGAATAATTAAGTATCCCTACTTTATATATTTTTAAGCCATAAATATATAATATAGCTACTGTTATCATACATATAATTAAAGATATGATTAATTCAATTATTGTTGTTTGTCCTAGTAAATATATTACCGGAGCAACAAGTGCTGATAACAGTGGTATAAATGATACAATTTTAATAAATATTGAACCATCAAAAGTTGATGCCATAATAGCTATAAAATACCCCATCATCATTATAATCATTATTGGTGATTGCAATTGTTGGTAATCTTCAATGTTTGTTGTCATTGATGCAAGAACGCCAGCAATAATTGCGTATGCTAGTATATTAACAATAAATAGTAGAATTATAAACGGTAAACCTTTTATTAACAAATCAATAATTCCACTATCTTTTAATAAATTAATAATGTCTTTTAAATATTTACTAACATCACTGCTTACTATACCACTACCAAATAATACCCCTATTAAATTTCTTGCTAGTATTGCTAAAATTGTGTATGAAAATAGTAAAGCTCCTTGAATAATTACGAATAAACTAGAAGCTGAAATCTTAGCTATAAAATGATATTTTGGTGGAACATTAGAAATTATTATTTCCATACTTTTAGTAGATTTTTCTTCGTTAATTTCTGCGCCTAACATTTGAACCAATAACGTAATAAAAATAAAGAAAGGAACAATAAATAAAATAATCAATCCTGAAGATATAATATCTTTAGCTTTAGCATTATCATTTAAATCAGGATTAGTTGTTTTTTTAGTTATTTCTATATTACTTTTTAATGCTATTATTTCTTTTTCTGTTAAGCCAAGTTTCCCAATAACAAAAGCTTCTTTCGTTTGATTTAAAACATTAAATAGCAACTGATAAGATATAGTATCTAAAGCATCATAAGTTGTAATTGTACTTGAAATATAATTTGTATCTGATGAATTAATTTCTACAATTATATTATCAGTATCTTTAATATTTTTCTTTAATTCTTCTAAACTTTTATCAGTTTTTTCTACTTTATAATTTTTTAAATCCTCTACTGTTTTTGTTGTTTCATTAAACAAAGGTTGTAAATAATCATAAACACCTACATTATCTTTAACATAAACAGTAGTATCTTTATTAAAATCTCCTCCAAAGGCAGTTATTAAACGATCTATATTTGCCATTGCTACTATTAAAATACACAAGATAATATTTACTGCCTTAAACCATTTGGTTCCTATTTTTTTCTTAAGACTTTGTTTAATTAAAAATTTTAGTTTATTCTTCATATAAACCTCCAACTGTTTCAACAAATATTTCATTTAATGAAGCATCTTCTACAGAGAATTTTAAAACATTATCACATTCTTTTACATAATCAAAAACAGTTTTTATATATTTATCACTCTTTATTTTAACAATAAATTCATTGCTTACTTTATTTACCTCTTCGATTCCTTTTAAACTTCTTAAAATATTTTCATCAACAGAGGCATCTATAATTATATTTTTCTTTTGGTAATTCTTTTTTATGTCTTTTAAAGAGCCACTCAAAACACTTTTTCCTTTTACTAAAATTACAAGTTTTTCACAAAATAATTCAACATGTTCCATTCTATGTGAAGAGAAAATAATGCTAGTACCTTTGTCTCTAAATTCTCTAATAACTTTCATAAAATCTTCAACATTTAAAGGGTCTAATCCTGAAAAAGGTTCGTCTAGTATAAGGAGTTTTGGATCATTTATTATCGCACAAATAAATTGAATTTTTTGCTGATTTCCTTTACTCAATTCTTTTATCTTACGATTTTTATATTCACTTATTTTAAATTTTTCTAGGTAATAATCTAATTTTTTTAAAATATCTTTTTCTTTCATTCCTTTTAAAGTTCCATAATAGATTGCTTGTTCTTTTACTGTCAATTTAAGCATTAAACTTCTTTCTTCAGTTAAAAAGCCTATTTTATCAGTAACACTATAATCTATTTTTTTACCATCCAAAGTTATATTTCCTTTATTTTTATCAATCAATCCTAAAATCATTCTAAACGTTGTTGTTTTTCCAGCACCGTTAACTCCTAGAAGGCCAAATATTTCTCCATCATTAACTTCAAAAGACAAATTATCTACTGCTAAATTATCATCATAATATTTTGTAACATTTTCTACTTTTAACATAATTATTCTCCAATTTTTATAAATCTTATTGATTTTATTTTTTGTGTACTAGTTGGCTTGTCATTTGAATCAACATTTACACTGGCTATTTTATCAACTACATCCATTCCGGCTATTACTTTACCAAAAGCAGCATAATCACCATCTAAATAAGTTGAATCTTTTTGAACTATAAAGAATTGGCTAGAAGCTGAATCCATACTTATGGAATTTCTTGCCATTGAAATAACTCCTCTAGTGTGAGATAAATCATTATTAACTCCATTATTTTTAAATTCACCTTTAATAGTTTTGCTAGAACCACCCAGTCCTGTACCTTCAGGATCTCCACCTTGAATCATAAAATCTTTAATTACTCTGTGAAAAATCAAACCATCATAAAACTTTTCATTTACTAAATTTTGAAAATTTTCAACAGTAATTGGTGCAACATTGGGATATAATTCAACTAAAATTATTCCTTTTGTGGTTTCTAACTTGACATAATTTGTAATTTCATTTGTTTCTTCATAGCTTATCTTTTCAATTGTACCTTTTGATGTGTCTTTAGAACATCCACACATTAATAAACATACTACTAAAATAACACTAAATATTTTTCTCATTTTTTTCCTCTTTCTATAATTCCATTATAATGCATAAATTTATTTTTTTAAAGAATTTAAAAATATTTATAATCTTTTTTTCTTTTATTCTTTCTTGTTTTTTAATTTTACACTTCCAGCTTTAAAAAGAATATTAGTTCCATATTTTTCTTTTAATTTATCTATCGTTTTATCTAATTTACTATCATCATTTAAAGAATTATTAAATAGTGAAATTTGTCTTATATTACAAACTGATAAATCATCAAGTCTTAATCCAATTAACCTAATTTCATCATCATTTTGCATTTCTTTTAATATTATTTTTGCTACTTCAAAGATTTCATCAGTAGCATTAGTTGGATAATCAAGCTTCTTTTGATGTGTCCTTCTTTTAAAAGTATTATCTTTTAATATAACTGCAACAACACTGGCACTTTTATTTAATTTTCTAAGCCTTAAACTAACTTTATCACATAGGGCCAGTAGAAATGGCTCTAATTCTTTATAATTAGAATAATCTTTTTCTAAGGTTATCTCATTACTTATTCCTTTTGCTTCATAAGAACTCGAATCTACAGCACTATTATCAATTCCATTGGCTATATCCACTAAAAATTTAGCTTGATTTTTAAACATGGGATATAATCTAATTGGTTCAGTATTAGCGAGTTTTCCAATTGTGTTGATATTCATAATCTTTAATTTCTCAGCAGTTTTTTTACCGACCATAAAAAGTTCTCCAACATCAAGAGGCCACATTTTTTCTTTTATTTCGTAATCATATAATGTATGTATTTTATTAGGTTTTGTAAAATCACTTGCCATTTTCGCACAAAGTTTATTATTAGCTATCCCAATATTTACAGTAAACTTTAATTTTTCGTATATTTCCTTTTGAAGTTTTTTTGCAAATTCCAATTCATCACCATATATATTTTTTACTTTTGTATAATCAAGATAGCATTCATCGATAGAGGCTTTTTCTATATCTGGACTATAAGATTTTATTAAAGAAAATAATTTATTAGACATTTTTTGATAAAATGGATAATTCATAGGATAAGTTTTTAAGCCTGGGCATTTTTTTCTAGCACTATAAAGTGTTTCACCCGTAACAACTCCCTTTTTCTTGGCGTACATAGATTTTGCTAAAACTATTCCATTTCTAGTTTTCTCATCGCCACCGATTACAGCATAAGTGTTTCTAATATCAACTTTGCTACCTTTTAAATTATAATAAACTGCACTCCAAGATAAGAAAGCATTATTTACATCGATATGCATGATTACTCTATCCACTTTAATCACCATATATATTTTACTATATCGAATATACGTTTGCAATATAATTCAAATAAAAATGGCACTTAAGCCACTTTATGATTATTCATCTATCTTTATATCATTAACAATTCCAACTAATTCAGCCATTTTTTTATCAAGTAGTTTAACTATTTCAGAACTAGTTTTTAATTCTTCAATAACTCTAGCAGGTAACTCGTCAGGATGAGGGAATTTATAAGAAATTTTATGGTCTAAACTAGCCCAAAAATCCATTGCGATAGTTCTTATTTGAATTTCAGCTTTAACATATTTAACACCTGTAGATAAATTTACCGGAACACTGACAATTAAATGAAAACTTGAATAACCGCTATCTTTAGGATTATTAATATAATCTTTTTTTGATAATATTTTTATATTCTTAGAATTTTCAATTACTTTAACTATTTCAAATACATCAGGAATAAATGAACATACTACTCTTACTCCAACTACATCATTTATATAATTTACTACATTTTCATTAGTTAATTCTAATCCCTTTTTTTCTAATTTTTTTACAATACTATCATAACTTTTAATACGACATTTAATATGTTCAACTGGATTATATTTATGATTATATTCAAATTCATCGCTTAATATTTCTAGTTCAGTTTTTAGTATTTTTAATGCAGAAGAATAATCTACCATTAAACTAGATAAATTAAATTCATTGTTCATTTTTTTACTCCTTTCTTATTGGGTAAGATTAATCATACCACAAAATAAAAAAAATGCAAGTTTTATTCACTTAACACTTCTTTTATTACTTCTTTATTTGTCTCAACTATGATTTTATTATTTAATATTTTAACTAGCATTATTTTAAAAGGCTCACTATCTGCCATTAATAAATAATATTTACCAATTTGTCTAATTATGACATATTTTCTATTATCATCAAGCAAAATAATATCTTTTACCTTATATTTACTTTGTTCTTCCATTTTTATCCTCATTTACTTTTATAAATAATTCTTCATTTGGCTTATTATAAATAGTATTAATTTTTTCAGTAGCTTTTATAACATATTCTTTAGAAGTATCTTTGCTTTGCCAATTAACCCATCCATTATAAGTACCAAATATATTTTCATAATTATTATTTTTTAAATCTTCTTCAAACATATTACAAATATTTTTTATTAAGTACGTAGCAGCTTCTATATTTTTATATGGGTTATTTAGTAAATCACTTGGCTCATATCCTAAATTTTTGAATATTAAATCATGATTACAAATATTAATTTGAAAAAAGCCATAATCATCCCAATCACTAATTTTTCCATTATTATCAAATAGTCCATTTGATTCATTATCTGCTATTGTCATTAAAATATTGAAAGGAACATCATATTTTTCTGACATTTCTAACATATATCTCTGATATTCTTTAGGGCAAGCATTTTCATATCCAATAAATATTGGATCTAATACATTTTCATTTTCAAAATTATTAACTACTGTTTCACTTGTTTCTTCTTGTTTTGAGGCGTTATAATCTTTATGATTTTCGTACTCTATTTTAATTTGTTTATCATTTTCAGTTGTTTTTTGGCTAAGAACTACTGATGTTCCAACTACAGTTAGAATTCCTGTCATTGCTGCAATTTTTTTTAATTCTCCTACTTTTCCTTTAATTTCGTATTCAGTTTTAACAATTGTATTATTCTCGATTAAATTAGAAAAAGAATTAATTATATCATTTATGCTAATTCTTTCACCACTTGGTAAACTAATAAGCCTATTTTTAAATGATTTAGAAGCTATTAAAGTTTTGGTATTATAAAATGAGTTTATATCTTTATAAACTTCTTTATTTGGATAAGTGCTATACATATTTCTTACAAACAAGTCTAAATAATCATTTAATATGTTATCTCTGTCATAAACAAAAGGTGCTTCTATCTTAAAATGTTTCCAGTAAGATGGTTTATGTATTGTTTGGCAGCTTTTTTCAATAGCTAAAATTATTCTTTTTTCAATATTTAATGCTAGAACTTCTTTAGCATATTTATCCAAATTTTTAACAGGTTCAAAATTTATTATTTTACTACAAAAATATTTAATCTGTTGAGGAGTTTTATTTTTAAAAAAATCATTTATATAATTATCAATTTGAATTATATCTGCATCCACTTCTAAATCACCACCCATCATTATCAAGTATAAGTATACCAAAAAAATGAAAAAATGACTAGTTTTTTAAATTAAAACTAATCATTTGTTTTGATTTGAATTAAATCAATTTCTTTACCTAATATACCAGCATATCCATTATTAGTATTATCTACTTTAAAAACCCATGGTAACCATGATCCGTTTTTTAAATGGACTCTATAAATAGCATTTTTTATTTGAATTCCATCAATGGGTTGTTTGTTACCAGCATAATTAGTTCTACCATTTACATAATCAAGCCATTTATTTTTCTTTAAATCATGGGCTCTATAAATGAAACTATCTATATATAGTGCGCCAACACTATTATTTAAATTTCCTGCATAATTATTAGAATTAGTAATAACATTAGGTAACCATTTTTTCTTTTTCAAATCATAAGTTTGATATAAAATTATTAATTTAGGTAAATCTTCATAAACATATTTAGTTGGATTTATTCTTTTATTTTTAGTATTTCTTACTTCGAAATGTAAGTGTTTTCCGTAAGCTTTTCCACTGTTTCCCATATATCCTATTTTTTGACCTTTAATAACTTTTTCACCAGGTTTTACAAATACATCATTTAAATGAGCATATAAAGTGTAATAACCATTATAATGTTTTATTTTTATATAGTTTCCATAAGTTTCATTACCTTTAGCTTTTAAATTATTTTTTTTCCCACTAACAGCATTAATAATAACTCCATCACTATGAGCTAAAATATAATCATTATTTCCACCTTTATATCCAATGTCAACTCCTTTGTGAGAACTGCTATATTTTTGAGTTATTTTATTATCTCCTAATACAACTCTACTCATTATAATCACCTCTCAAAATATTTGAAGTTTTACCAGTTTCTAAAAAATCTTTTACTTCGTTAAACATCTTTTGAAGGATTTTTTTAAATAAATCTAGAGAAATAAACATCTTTATATAATTTGGTAAATATGGATAAATGTTTTCAATAACATAATCCATTTTAAATGCTCCACTACCAGTTATAAATAGTTCTTCAGCTTTTAAGAATAACTGGTATGCTTTCTTTCTAACATCGCCATTAATTTTTATTAATAGATACATGCTAAAAATAAGTATTGATATTAAAATACCAGTAATAAAATAAATTTTCATATTATACGACCTTTCTTTAAGTTTTTGTTAATATATTATATGTATTTAACAACCATTAGACCGGTCGATTAAACTAAAAAATTTGATTTTTATGCAATAAAAAAACTCGATTTCTCGAGTATTAATCAATTTGGTGGAGAATAGGAGATTCGAACTCCTGACCCCCACGGTGCAAGCGTGGTGCTCTAGCCAGCTGAGCTAATTCCCCAAACGACATGATTATCTTATCATAACAAATGATAATAATCAAGTGTTTTTTTATTTTTTTTAACTACTATTTTGTTTTTATAGTAATTAACCCTTTTTCAACTTCTTCTAAAGCTCTTCCTAATTCTTTTTTGTTAGTATATTCATTTTCTTTCATTTGAAAATGATTTGTTTCTAACATTTGTTTACTTCTCTTAGAAGCAACATGTACTAGCATATACTTAGAATCAACAATATTAAGAAGTTTATCTATTGATGGGTATAACATTTAATCACGTCCTTACATTAATATATTACTAAATATTATATACTTTATTCAATGTTTACAGCATATTTTTACATTATTTTTACACATTCATTTAAAAAGCACTTCTATCGAAATGCTATTTTTTACCACTAATTAATTCATATTTAATTTCATCATTAGTTTCGTTATAGTATAGTTTTATTTTTAAATTTTTATATTCATTTTCATCAGTTAAAAATTTACTATTTATTAATTCTTCACCTGAGACATAAACTACTTTTTCATCTTTTATTCGATTTTCAATAGTTTTCGCATATCCTAAAGATGCTTTCTCTATTAGTAATTCTTCTTGTTTTTCAATTTCTTCATTGTTATTTATATCAGAAAAAGCAAAAGATACTTTAACAATTGATATAATTGCTATTAATGTAACAACTCCTAGAACAACTAATAATTCTGGCATTGTATATCCTTTTTTATTCATACTACACCTCATTTTACATAAATTTATTCATTTGTTTCATTACTTGATTAACTTGTTTTTGACTAGGTTTTCTTCCCATACTGCTCATCATAACTTCAATCATTTTTTCATTTATTGGAGGGTTCTTTTTCAAGTATTTTTTAGTAACAGTACGAGCAATAACAAAACCTATTATAGCTCCGATTACTAAACCTAGTAAAATTAATAATATATCATGTAACATAATATACCTCCTATTCCACTATATTCATTTTACTATTTTTTTTATTATTTCACAAGCTTAATTTACTAATTTATCAATCCAGAAATAATCTTTATTATCAAAATCACAAGCAAATAAACATTTATTTTTTAAATCTTTTAAAAATGTTGATTTAACAACGTTAGTTTCTAGAATTAAATAAGCAGTATTTATTGTCAGTTTACTTTCTTCAGCTCTATAATAATTATTTATCATATGGGTATTTTGATATTTGGTATAAAAATAATTTTCACTATATTTCTGATTTAACTCTTCATTTATTTTATTTTTATCTAATTTATGAGCAATAGTTTCGTAGATTTTAACAGCATTATAAAAATTATCTTTATCTAAATTATGAATATTTTCCATTTGCTTATATAGACTATAACCATCATCAGAATTTAAAATTTTAAATTCTTTATTAATATTAAAAATATAAAATTTTCTCATCAAATCACCATCTATATTTTAAAATATATTTACTAAAAAAAATGTCAAAAAAAGTTCAAATTAATGAACTTTTTAAATTTTTTATTTTGCTAAAACTAGGCGAAAGCTAACATTGCTACTGGCACCACCAGTGTGACAACTGAAGTCGGCCTGACCTGCAAGTACACCACGGATGTAATCGCCGCCTCGATGGAACCAAGGGTAAGAAGACTCAACAAAGTAAGAGTAGGTAGCATACCAACTATTATGATAATAACTACTACCATTTGATTCTTGATAATAATAGAATGGCCCCATCTCTCCAGTTGCATCTCCTAAAATTCTTTTACTATATTTTGACCATTCGCTTGAACTGTCATAAGTATCATAATATTTATAATTATATGTTTTGAGTGTTGCTGCATCAAATCCAGAACTTCCATATGTTTCATTTCGAAGGGATGCCATATATTCATGTGCTCCACCACTCATATCATAGATTCCTGTGATGTTTCCAGTTGTACTTGCTTTATATCCTATACTTGTATTATATGGTAATGTTATGCTCACATCTGTTCCAGAATCTCCAGGATATTTACTTTGATCTGATGAATCTGTTGCTGCATATCCTGTTATGTAATTAGAATTATTATTTATTCTAATTTCTGTATTTATGCCATATTTTGAATGAGATAGATATGCTACTGCTCCCCATTCGGTATTCTTCATCATATGTGAGTCATTATCTCTTTTATAATTATATGCTGTTTCAAACATTGTCTTAACATTTAAACTTCTTAAAGATGTTTGATTTGGTTTTACTGTGATATTTGAAGTACTTCCGGTTGTTTCGAATTTTGCTACCCAAAGTCCATTAGTGTCCATTGAAATAAATGCAGGACTTGTCATATAATCTCCAACCTTACAATTACCACTTGCTCCACTTGTCATTGGTGTTGTACATTCATTTTCATTATTATCACTTGTATTTGTTGTGCCAAATTTTATTTGAATTTCTTGAGCATTACTTGTCGTTGGTTTACTAGAAATATATCCATCAGTTGTACCTAGATTAAATATTTGATATGAATATTTTGGTATCCATACAAAGTATGATTCAATATTATCTTCTGGTATAATATCTCCATTATTATATGTTTGAGTATCATCTGATAATATTACAGCATTTGCCCATTTTTTATCTTCATATTTATACCACTCTGCATTAGTATCAGCTTTAATTGCTGTTCCATCATCAGCTAGTGTAACTGGTATTAAATTATCACTTAACACTGGATCTGTTCCATTAAGTAATGCCTCTTTGTATTCTTTATTAATCTTTTTAGTATCTATTCCTAAAGTTCCTTTGAATGTCTTTCCTTGATAATCATTTTGTGGTTCATCTGTATTTTTAAATGTTATTTTTAATGTATATGTTTTTATTGTATTTGCTTCAATACTAATTCCTGTTTTTAAATATGATTTATCTTTGTTAGTTACTGGTAGTGGTGTTTCACTTATTACACTACCAGTTGTATCTTCTAAAGTATATACTAAATCTTCATTAAATTCATTAGTTATATTTTGTAAATAGATATTATAGTCTACTGCTCTATTTGATGTATTTTCTACTGTAAATATTTTTGTAAAACTATCTCCTGGTATCATATTATTTGCAGTTATTTCTTTTGTTCCTGTAAATATCAAATTTAATTCATTTGATTTTAAGACTGTCTCTGTTTTATTATTTTCTTTTATTTTTGCACTATAATATGCATATGATACTCCAGATAGTACTAGTACAGTTACTAAACTAGCTATTACTGGGATTATTACTTTCTTTTTCATATTGTCTATCCACCTATTCTATATTTTTATTATATAGTTTTTAGTTAATTTATTCAATAAGAAAAAATTGTATTTATGTAAAATTTATGATATTATTAATTTAGGTGAGAAGCAAAAAGTCTTTTGGGACTCGATGCTTGCCACATGTTTGTTGCAAGCACCTTTATTCAGGTTTTAAGAATAAAGATGCTTTTTTTGTTACTTATAAGTAATAACTAATATTTTTACAAATAAAGCTATTATTATAAATAACTGAATAAATATAATTATGAATAATCTTGAGATTATATAATCATTTTTGTTCATACTACCACCTTTACTTCTATTGTTTTAAAACCCCCTGAATTTTAGTCCCTAAGTAAGGTGGCAAGCATCTTCTTTTTGCTTCTCGGCATGCTATTATATAGCAATTTTTTTATATTTCAATGCTTTCGACAAAACTAGAAAAAACTTCTTACTTTTCGACATTATTTTTACTTCTATTTATTTATTTTATTATTTAATATATCTTCTATCAATAAAGAAACGCTTTCATAAACTCCATTAGCTTCTTTTTTTAATTCATCAATTGAATTAAACATTGCATAGCCATTATAATCTTTAACCATTTGAATATCACTGTAACCATCTCCAATAGTATAAATTGATGACTGATTTAATTTTAAAGAATTTGCTAACAATTTTATAGCTTTTGATTTATTTATTTCTTTTGATATAACTTCAACAGCATTTGTTGATACATAATAAGAATTAACATACTCAGAATAATTTTTATTAATTTTATTATTAATATACATTGCATATTCTTTAGATTCATATTTTGAATAAATTTTAGTTAATGGATTATAATTGCTATTAAAATTTATTCTACTTACAAAAGTAGAACAGCAAAAATTTTTAATAGATTTTTCTGAATTTAAATCTTTTTTTACATTACTTACTATTTTTTCATCAATAAAATATTCCGCAATTATTTTGTCTTTATTATCTAGAATAATTGCTCCATGATTTAATATTGCATAATCATAATTAATATTATATAAATTTACTTTTTCTTTAAAATCCATGTAGCTTCTTCCAGTAGCTATTACAAATTTATTTCCTGCTTTTCTAAATTGTTCAACCATATCAATATTAATCTTTATATTTTGATCATTTAAATAAAAAGTTTGATCATAATCACTTACTAACATTTTAATATCTTTCATTCTTTACCTCTACCATTGTTAAAATAAATTTATTAATTTTATAATAATCTTTAATCAGAAATTTAATTCTTTCAAAGATTTTATCAATTAATTCCCTTTTTGTTGCTTCCTTTCTTTTATATTGTTTATATAATCTTGATACATCTCTTTTGAAAGCTCTTATATAAGAATTTAAAAAGCTTGTTCTTTTAATAATAATTTTCCCTCTTAATTTATTATAGTTCATCCATTTGTACAAATGTTGTCCTTCTATTACCATTGGTAATTCAATATTTTTTAGAACAAATTCATAAATTATTCCAGCATATTTTTGAATTTCAATTTCATTATCTCTACTGTTATTACTTTTAAATATTTGTTGATCCACTGTTTCTGGATATTGTTTTTCAAATTTCTTTAATAGTTTTTCTATTTTGATAGGTCGATTGCCTAAACTTCTACCAAACATCCAATCAAATACGATCAATTCTCTTTTGGTTTTGTTTGCAATTGTTTTAGCTAATGTTGTTTTCCCTGAGCCCATAATACCTGTTATATTTATAATATCATCATCGGTAAAAATCAATTCAATATCTTCTTTATTTTTAAAAAAACTTATTTTATATTTATTAAACATTAATTGTACCTCTTATTAAATTATACTATAAATATTTTAATAACACATTAAGAAATACTTTTTAGCGATTATTTTAAATAGATTTTATGTAAAATTTATGATATTATTAATTTAGGTGAGAAGCAAAAAGTCTTTTGGGACTCGATGCTTGCCACATGTTTGTTGCAAGCACCTTTATTCAGGTTTTAAGAATAAAGATGCTTTTTTTGTTACTTATAAGTAATAACTAATATTTTTACAAATAAAGCTATTATTATAAATAACTGAATAAATATAATTATGAATA
>CAKOXC010000012.1 GCA_934129945.1 uncultured Bacilli bacterium | reverse complement strand
ATAATTATGAATAATCTTGAGATTATATAATCATTTTTGTTCATATTATTACCACCTTTACTTTTATTTTTATAAAAGCCCCCTGAATTTTAGTCCCTAAAGTAAGGTGGCAAGCATCTTCTTTTTGCTTCTCGATACGCTATTATATAGTATTTTTTTTATATTTCAAGGCTTTCGACAAATAGTGACAAATGTTTTAATCAAACATAAAAAAAGACAATATAAATTGCCTTTACCACGAACTTCCGCCGCCACCGCCGGAACCTCCTCCTGAAAATCCTCCTCCAGATGATGAAGAACTACCACCACTTGATGATCCGCCACCTGTTGATGCTGGTACAGATCCCATAGTTTTATTTAAAGAATTCATTGTTTCATTCATAAAATGATCCATTGTATGATAACTAAAATTAGTTCCACTATACCATGAAGGTTCAGCAAGTGTTATATTTTCAAATTGTTTAATCCATTTATCAGTTATTCCTAGAACATAAGCATATGGTAAAATATCATAAAAATAACTTGGATTGCTACTAACCATTTCTTCTAATTTTTCTTTTTCTGCTGTTGTCAAGAATCTTTTGAATCCTTTTATTTTGCCATACATTTCAGACCCGTATTCAGTACGTTTTGGAATATATTTTAAACAGAAAGCCATAATTAATAAACAAATAAGTTCAAACAATAATACTAATTTATTATCAATATATTGGAATACAAAAGCTCCACCCATAATCATAAAATGCATTGTAGTAAATCCTAACCAAAATACTTGAAAAATTGTATTACCTTTAGCTGCAAAACCAACAATAAAAAATATTGAATAAAACACTAATAAAAATATAGCAATTATAAATTCTTCTGCTCCAGCATTGTTATATACTGATAACCCTATTGAAAAAATTACACTTAATATCATATTAATTATAATAGCAATTTTATATTTTTTATTTTTAGACTCAAAAATATAAGATGAAAAATTATCATTACGCTTTTCTTTTTTTATTTGCTCAATTGTTCTGTAAAATTTATTTTTTAATCTACTAGGTTTTGTAACATCATCGTTTTTAAACATACTTTCTAAAAAGCTTTTTTCACTTTCATCATCACCATCATAATCTTTTAGCTTTTTAAATTTAATATCTTTTTTTTCATTTTCAATAATTTCAATATAACCTTTACTAGCTAAATAAATTAATAATGACATTACATCTTTGTTATTTATTTTTCCTTTATAAATATAAGCAACATCTAAACTATTAAAACCATTTGGAGCATTAAATTCTACAGTTTCTACAATGTGTTTATCAATACCCTTTGAAAGTAGTAAAATTAAACATATTAAAGTTAAAATACCAGGAATGACAAATACTAAATTATCCATTATTTTATCTATTAATGGAATTTGAAAATACCCTTCTTCTAACTGACATCTTACTGTTATTCCTTCACCAGGATTTAACATTCCAGTATATTTTCCTTCAATTACATTATCTTTTATTTCATAGTCAATTAAATCATTATCAGTTGAACCATAACTTCCCGTTGCAAAACCAAGTTTACTTTCATCAAAATCTTTTGGCATATGAATTTTAAAAGTTACATTATTAATTATAGTATCCCATTCATTTCCTATAATATTAAAATATATTTCATCAAAATCTTTTTCTTTATCATTTGATAAACGATAATTATATTTTATTATATATTCTTTTTTTCCCGTAAGTGTTTTATTAGCACTACCTATTTTTAGTTTTAATTTACCATTCTCTTTAGATTTTGAATATTTTTCATTTATATTAATATTTGATATTTTTGCTTTGTTCTTGGAAGAACTTCCATCTAATCTTTCTATTTCATTTTTAAGTGGAATATTTCTTATAATTCCATGTCTTTCTTCATTAAAGTAAACTGTTATTTTTTCTGTTATATCAAACGAATTATTTTCATTTACTATCATATCTACATCATAATTTTCTATAATGTATCCAAAATCAAAATCATTATCATAAGCAGCATTTACATTATTAAATATAAAAAAAGAAGATATAATAATTAGTAATTTTAATATTTTTTTCATATCTTTTAATCCTCCTCTTTACTTTCTAATTTAATTAAAACTTCACGTGGCTTAGATCCATTAGATGGCCCTATTATCCCTCTATCTTCTAGTAAATCTATTATTCTTGCAGCTCTATTATAACCTAATCTAAATCTTCTTTGTAATAGCGAAGCACTAACTTTACCTGTTTCAACAGCAAATTTAACTATTTCATCATAAAGAGGATCATCGTATCCATCTGGACCACTTCCAACACCTGATGCTTGTGTGTTTGAAACAGGTGCATCTAAGTTCATTGATTCATCATAGGAAGCAACCTGTTCTTTACAAACATAATCAATTACTCTTCTTATTTCATCATCTGATATAAAACATCCTTGAATACGAACTGGCACATTTTCACCCATTGGCAAATATAACATATCACCTTTTCCAAGTAATTTTTCAGCGCCACTCATATCTAATATTGTACGTGAATCAATATTTGATGCAACAGCAAATGCTATACGAGATGGAATATTTGCTTTTACTACACCAGTAATTACATCAGTGGATGGTCTTTGAGTTGCTACAATTAAATGAATTCCTGCTGCTCTAGCCATTTGAGTAATACGCATTATTGAATCTTCAACATCTTTAGCAGCAACTAACATTAAATCTGCAAGTTCATCTATTATAACCACTAAATAATGCATTTTTTTCTGAATATTTTCTGGATGTTTTTGATTTTCTTTAACAATATAATTATTATAACTCTCAATATTTTTTACCCCTGTATCACTAAATGTATCATAACGTCTTTCCATTTCAGCAACAACTTTTTGTAATGCAACTGATGCTTTTTTTGCATCAGTAATTACTGGTATTAAAAGGTGTGGAACACCGTTATAATTAGATAATTCAACTTTCTTAGGGTCAACTAGTACTAATTTACATTCATCAGGACGATATTTCATTAAAATAGATGCTATTATACTATTAGTACATACAGATTTACCACTTCCTGTAGAACCAGCAATAAGTAAATGAGGCATTTTAGATAAATCTGCAAGTCTTGCATTACCCATGATATCTTTTCCTAAAGCAACATTAATTTTTCCACCATCTTGATTTTTAATTAAAATTTCTTTAATTTTAACTGGAGAAACTGATGCATTAGGAATTTCTATACCAATAGTACTTTTTCCAGGAATTGGAGCTTGTATTCTAACATCTTTTGCCGCTAATGCTAAGGCTATTTCTTTATTTATGGCACTAATTCGGCTTAATTTTGTTCCAGCTGGTACAGTTAGTTCGTATTGCGTAACTGCTGGTCCAACATGGATTTCTACAACTTTACCAGCAATTTGAAAATCTTTTAATACTCTTTCAAGAGTATCCTTATTAGCTTTTATAAATTCTGTTGAATTAACTTTTTTAGGTCTTTGAGGATCGTCTAACAAACTTAAAGGTGGTAATTTATAATTACTAGGAACTACATCTTTATCTTTAGTTGGAGTTAAAGTTTCTGGAACTTCAGTATTACTAAAATTATTTTTCTTTAATTCTTCAACACTAGAAATAATAATCTTATCATCTTTCTTAGAATCTTCTTCCTCTTCTTCGTATTCTAATGTATCAACATTAAATTTCTTTTTAGGTTCTTTTTCTTTATGTTCTCTTTTAAATATTCCAAAGATTTTTGAAAACATATCAGTTAATGTTATTTCAAATAACATTATAAAGCCAAATAAAGCTAGTATTACCATAACAATATATGTTCCAACTTCTCCAAAACATGCAGATAGTATAAAAGCAAAAAGTGCTCCAATTATACCTCCACCAACAGATATAGAAGTTTGACCAGTTGCTCCTATTTTAGCAGCTGGACTAATTGTTTGAATTCTACTCATAAAATTATCTATAGTTGTTTTTAAAATATCTGATGATTTAGCACATTCTTTAATAAAAGGTACATGTGACCAAACTAAAAGAACAATTATTAAAATATAAATTCCTATTAATCTCGAAGAAAAGAATTTAGGCATTTTTCTTTTAAATAACATATATGTTCCTAAATATAGAACAAAAAGCAAAACTAAAACCCACCAGTTTCCTAATAAAAACATTGCAAATTTTTTTATTAATGTACCGACTGGACCAAATCCTACACCAATAATTCCAATTAGAATTAATAAAAGTCCAGTTAATTCTACACTATATTGAAAAGATTCTTTTTCTGCTTCTTTTGTTTTTTTCTTTTTTGCCATTGTAACCACCTTATCATATATTTAAATTATATAATATTTATACCCTTTTTGCAAAGTTATTTACGAAATTTGGCATTAAAAAACTATTAGATTTCTAATAGTTATAAAAGCTCTTTAAACTCCTGGTTAGAACCAGGTGTTATATTAATTATTTCATGATTTTTAACAGCATCATTTATTAAATCTTTATAAGGTATTAATTCTTCATAAGAAATACATTTACTAAGTTCTGGATTAATTACTGGATGCTTAGGAACAAATATAGTACAACAATCCTCATATGGTAAAATACTAGTTTCAAATGTTTTAATTTTATTAGCAATATCTATTATTTCTAATTTATCAAAACATGCAACTGGTCTTATTACTGGAATATCTGTAACAGCATTTATTACACTCATACTAGTTAATGTTTGACTAGCTACTTGACCAATGCTTTCACCATTTACTATAATCTTACATCTATTATGTTTAGCAATTTGTGTAGCAATTCTATACATCATTCTTCGCATAATTGTTACTAAATATTCATGAGGAATATTTTTATAAATTGCTTCTTGAATATCTGTAAAATTAACTACATGCAATTTTATATTTCCATTATACTCTGCTAAAATTTCAGCAAGTTTTTTCACTTTATTTTTAGCTTCAATAGATGTATGAGGAGGGCTTTCAAAATAAAGTGCCTCTAACTTAACACCTCTTTTGGCACAAAGATATCCTGCAACTGGCGAATCAATACCACCAGAAAGCATTAGAATTCCTTTACCAAGAGTTCCAACGGGATAACCTCCGGCACCATTAACCTTATCAAAGTAAAAATAAAAAGCATCTAATCTTACTTCTACATTTATAAGTAACTCTGGATTATTAACATCTACTTTTTTATTTTCTATATTAGTTAAAATTACAGCACCAAGTTCTTTACTAATCTCCATACTATTTTTAAAGAATTTTTTGTTACTTCTTTTAGTTTCTACTTTAAAAGTTGTAAAATTTCTATCTTTAACTGCATTAACTAACTCTTTTTTTAAAATTTCATAATCATTTTCAATTTTATAACCAATGTTTATTTCATGAATACCAAAAACTTTTTGTAATTTTTCTAAAACTTTGTCATAATTATTTTCACGTGCTTCAACAAACATTCTTCCTTTATCAAAATTAATATGTGTATTCATACCACTTAAAGAATTTTCTACATTAGTTTTTAAAGCACTTAAGAATAAACCAATATTATCTTTTTTTGTTGTTAATTCACCATATTTAATTATTATTATTTTTTGCATATTTCACCTCTTTATATAAATGAAAATTTAATTTATCAAATTATGTAATTTATGATAAACAAGTTTAAAACTATTTAAAAATTTATTTATTTCATCAGTAGTAGTTAAATGAGACAAACTAATTCTTATTGTTGACATAGCTCTTTTTTTATCATTATAAATAGCCATTACACTTGTGGATAAATCTCCACTACTACAAGCTGTATTTGTTCCAATGTAAATATCATATTCTTCAAGAGCATGAATAAAAGTTTCTGGTTTTATTCCGTCTAAAGAAATATTTAAAATATGTGGAATTGAAATTTTAGATTTGTTTATTTGTATTCCTTCAATATCTTTTAATTCATTACAAATCTTCTCATTAAGTCTTCTTATGAAATTTTCTTTTTTATCAAGATCCATAACAGCAAGTCTTATTGCTTTAGATAATGACACTATAAGTGGTAATGCTATTGTTCCAGGATGAAGTGAGTTATCTTTTCCACTACCATATAAAACGGGAGCAATATTTATTCTACTGCTTTTGTAAAATATTCCTATTCCTTTTGGTCCATATATTTTATGTCCTGAAAAACTAGCTAAATCAACATCATGAAAATTAACTGCTACTTTTCCTATAGCTTGAGTCATATCAGAGTGAAAAATAGTATTTTCATTTTCTTTTTTTATTATTTGACGAATCATTTTTAATGGTTGTCTTATTCCTACTTCGCTATTAACTGCACAAATGCTTACTAAAACAGTAGTTGGACGCATAAGTTTTTTTAAATCATCAAAGTCAATTAATCCATCTTGATCATTATTAACATAACTTATTTCAAAACCTTGAATTTTTAAATAATCACATATTCTATAAATTGAAGGATGTTCTAATTTTGACACAATTATATGATTACCTTTTCTTGAATTAGCAAAACATGTACCAATTAAAGCAAGGTTATTACTTTCAGTTGCACCACTAGTAAAATAAATTTCACTATCTAAAACATTAAAAATATCACTTATTTGCTTTTTTGCACTATTATATAAAGTCCTTGATTTAACACCTAGACTATGCAGTGAATTAGCATTCCCTATAAAATCTTTTGTAACTGTATTATAAGTTTCTAAAACATCATAACTCACCGGAGTTGTTGCACTATAATCTAGATATATCATTTAAATCACCTGTAATTATTATATATTAATTCATTAAAAAAAGCCATATAATTATGGCTCTTCAATAATTTTTTTTACTTCTTTTACAACTTTTTTAGCTTTAATTCTAATCAATATTAAATCAATAACATCTAATGCAGAATAAACACAAATAATAATACCTATTGTTTTTGTAACTAGCTTTCCACCATTTACTGGATCAAGGATTAATAATACTCCTGCTACTAAAGTTAAAATTGCATATATAAAAGTTATTACCCAGAAAGGTATTTTATCATCTCTTAAATCCATTGATATTGAAATTCTATTAATTGAATTAATTATCATCCAAACTCCAGTTAAAATTGGAATGATCGTTCCTAAAATATTTTCATTCATTAAAAGAATTAATCCTGCAACTATGCAAAAAATTCCAAGTAAGAAACTAAATGTCGTTGTAAATCCTGTAGCTCTAAATCTAAAATAATTAATAATCGGAATAACCCCTATCATAATAAATATTACTCCCATAGCTATAGCAACAGATTTAATTACTGTTTCTGGAAAAATAAATAATAATATTCCAAATAATAACATAACTAATGTTGACGCAATAGATGCCCAAAAAATTCTCTTTGTTAAATCTCTCATTTTTACCATCCTCTCTACATAAGAATATTACTTTTTTTAGAAAAATGCAAACAATAATGAATATATTTATAAAAAGGGAGTGATAATTATTAATCATTTTTTAAATCACACTAACCCTGGATTATTCACTCTTTCTGCTGTAGCTGTAGGTGCCGTTTTAGTTGATGACTTTAATGTCTATGAACAAAATTCAATTGGCAACTGGATTATCATGGCTGGGCAATATGTTTTAACTTATGCTGCCCAGCAGCAATTATTAGAATCTAATATTCATAATCACAATGTAAATATTAACAGTAAATCTGCAAAAAATGGTGGAAGTATTTTTACCGATGGAAGAAATAAAAGTAATTGGGATTCAAAAGATGATATTGACATGTTAATTCAAGCTATAAATAGAATCAATCAAGAATTGGAAAACATAAAGAAAAATATGTAAAACATTAATTTATAAGTTTTTTAATAGCAAACTCTAACATATCCAAAATGTTTTCCATTTCCGTTAACCGGAAAATCTATTTTTATGATTTTTTGATTTTCAACATTTACTATATAATCTTCAATAACATCACAAATAATCGCATTTGCACAAAATGTATTAATCTCTTTTTGGACTAATGAATCATCAAAATTTATACTTGTTCCGTATGAACCATAAGTAGTAGATATAATTGTATTTAAATAAACCTTTTTTACATTTGTTGGTATTTCTATTTCTTTAGAATAAAAATTGCCTTCATCAGAAGAAACAAATTCATTAGTATGATAACTATTACAAACTAAATTATTTTCTTTATTTTCATACAAATCATTAACAGCATCTTCTAAATTATCTACTTGCCAATTTTCATTTTTAGGAGTAAATCCGATATCTTTTGCAAAGTAGTTATATGATGCATATACTGTTGTTGATATACATATAATTGCCGTTATTATAACTGCTATAATTATTTTAAAATTAACTTTTATTTTTTTCTTCATAATTAAGCACCATTTATCCTCTCATACAATTCATTTAAAGAACAACTAATATCAGTACATTCTGTATTCTCATTAGAATATTGTACCTCACTAGCATCTATGTCATAAGTTATTAGTTCTGTATCTATTCCTAAAGTTCCTTTAAATGTCTTACCTTGATAATCATTTTGTGGTTCTTCTGTATTTTTAAATGTTACTGTTAATGTATATGTTTTTGTTGTATTTGAATCTATATCAAGTTTTGTTTTTAAATATGATTTATCTTTGTTAGTTACTGGTAGTGGTGTTACACCTACCACACTACCAGTATCATCATTTAATGCATACACTAAATCATCATTAAACTCATTAGTAATATTTTGTAAATAAATATTAAAATCTACTGTTCTATTTGATGTATTTTCTACTGTAAATGTTTTTGTAAAACTATCTCCAGGAATCATATTATTTGCAGTTATTTCATTTGTTCCTGTGAATATTAAATTTAATTCATTAGATTTTATTACTGTCTCTGTTTTATTATTTTCTTTAATTTTGGCACTATAATATGCATATGATACTCCAGAAAGTACTAGTAATGTTACTAAACTAGCTATTACTGGTATTAAAAGTTTTTTATTTTTCATATTGTCTTTCACCTATTCTACATCTTCATTATATAATTTAATAATATTTTAGGTCAATTAAAAATTACACTTTTTATATATGTAACTTTTATTTTTCATCATAATCATCTAAAAAATTATACTTAAAATCATCTTTATGATAACCAATTATTTGAGTCAAATTAACATTAGCTACACTTTTAAATATATTTTTTTCAATGTATTTATTCTTTTCACGCAATTGTGCAACTAGCTTTTTCATTTCCAATCTTTTACTTGTTGAATCATCCTTATTAATACTACAATTTTCAGTAAACCTACAAGCACAATTAATAAAAGTTAAATTATTATATCTTACCCATGATTTTATATCATTTTCTTTAATCAAATACATAGGTCTAATAAGTTCTAAGCCTTCAAAATTATCACTGTGCAATTTTGGCATCATTGTTTTTATTTCACCACTATAAAACATAGATAATAATATTGTTTCAATAACATCATCAAAATGATGTCCTAAAGCTATTTTATTACATCCAAGTTTTTTAGCTTCATTATATAAATGTCCTCTTCTCATTCTTGCACACAAATAACAAGGATTACCATCAGTAAGTGATGCAACTATATTAAATATATCAGTTTTAAAAACATGAATAGGAACATTCAAATCTTTTGCATTTTTTAAAATCATTTCTGAATTAATATCATTATATCCAGGATTCATTACTAGGAATTCTAAATCAAATTTGATTTTACCATGTCTTTTTAATTCTTGAAAACATTTAGCCATCAAAAATGAATCTTTCCCACCAGAAATACAAACAGCTATTTTATCATTTTCTTTTATTAAATCATAATCATTAATAGCTTTAACAAAAGGTCTCCAAATTTCTTTTCTAAACTTTTTAATTATGCTTTTTTCTACATTTTCACTTAATTCACTCATAAAAAATACCCTCTTGAGGTATTATATCATTATTTTATATTTTCTTCACTAATTAATTTACTTAAATATACTACATTTAAACCTTTAAATTTTGCTTGTTTAAGAATTATTTCTAAATTAGAAATACTTGTATCTTCTTTAACTATTATTATTGAACCATTTTTTAAACTGTTTTTTATTTTAAAAACATTATCATTACTTAAAACCGATTCACTATTTATCAAATATTTATTCCTTTTTTGACAAAAATCTTTGTTATCTTCAATAGCTAAACATAAATTATTATTTAATTTACTCCTATTTAAAAGAATTTCTACTTCATTATAATTTTCAAAATCATTATTTATCATTTCTAATTTATTAGTATTTAAAAAATTATCTTTTTTAATTAAAACATCACCTTTAATATTATAATTTTCTAGATATTTTACATTTTTTTCATTATATTCTAATATAATAGAAATATTTTTATTTGATAAATTACCATTAGTTATTATTTTATCCTTATTATCATTTAAACTTATATCAGGTTTTACTTGATCATAAATAAGATAATAAGAATTAAAAGCATTAAATGATTTCATTGCACTAAAACTTTTTTCTACATTTATTGTTAACCCATTTTTACCAGGTATTATTTTATCTTCATTAATTATAGCATTTACAGATTTTTCTTCATGTTTTTCTTTTTCTTGGTTTATTTGTTTCATAATTGGATTATTACTTTGAACCATCAATGCAATTTTATCAGTATAATAAAAGCTAAACACCATTATTACTATTATTCCAAAACATTTATAAATTTGTTTCAATTAAATCACCTAGTAAAATATATGTTGTTAAATAAAAAAAAGTCTTTTACAAGACTTAAATTTTATATAATTTTGTATTTTTTCTAGTTACATAATATACTGCACCAGCAATAACAATTCCAGCACCAATTACTGCATAAGGTAAAGCATTTCCTGTTTTAGGATTTGTTACAGGAGGAGTTACTGTAGTTTTTTTACCTTCACAAGTAATTACCACTTTACATTCTTCAGCAGAGTTAATTTTTTTGAACCTTAAAGTACCGATTGTAAATTGTGAATTTGCTTCTGGAGAACTTGGTGTCATAGTTATTTCAGCTCCAGATACAGTTACTAACCAATTTCCACTACCTTCAGCACTAATATATTCCATATTTTGAAGAGTCATTGTAGCTGCTAAAGCAGTTGAAATACTTCCGCCATCACTAATTGTTCCTGTAATAGTAACAGTGCAATAATTAGAATCATTAGGGTCTGGTGTACAAGAATTAGACCATCCGATACCATAAGATGCTGCATTTGCTTTAATTGGAAGGATAACCAAAACAGCAAGTGCTATAAAACCTAGAAATTTTTTTATTTTCATAATATACCTCTTTCCATATTCTCTATTTCTATTATGAATACATTATATCATAAAAATACATAAAATCTATATTTTTTTAAAATTTTATAAAAAAAAGTGTAAATTATGGTATTATATTATAGTAGGTGGTATGACTTATGAAAAAGATACTAATTAATATTAAAGAAGATTATTTATTCTTTACTTACCGTTCTTCAATCAATAAAGAACAAGGAAGTTTATTAAATACAAATATTATCTCTGACAATGAACTTGTATTTAGTGAAGAGTATATAAATAATAATCAAAAAATAGTTGGGTTATTTATTAAAGAGCTATGTGTTGAAAGAGATATTCATAAAGTTAATGTTTCAAAATGTGAATTAGCACTTTTAATTTTAAAAATATTAAAAAAGAACGATTACATAACTTCTTTTCAAATAAAAGAAAACTGTAATTTAACCTATTCTATTTGTGAAGAACTTTTTCATAATAAATATATAAAACACATTAGTTGTTTCAGCGCTCCTACTTTTATGCTTGAAGCTCTAGATAAGTATGATATAAAAGTAGAAACACGTAACGAAACATTTGTTACTTCTAATTTTATGTTAGAAAATAATTTAGAACAATTTTCAAAAATGTACTATAAAAGTTCAATAAGGTTCACTTCACCTCTGCAAAATGATGATATCGATGATTTTTTAACTTTCTGTAAAATAAATAGATACCTTAAAACTATTCATTTTAATAGTTTTGACAATTATTCAATTGAAATTATTTTAAAAATTATTAAAGAAAATCGATTAAAAAATATTAAAATTATTATTCATGATGATTCAAATAATGTTGATAGTATAGAATATTTAAAAAAATTAAATAAAAAATATAAAAAAAGATATAAAATAGTTTTTAAAATTTCTTACTCTGAAAATTATTTAAAAGATAATATTTTTAAACAAATAATTTTAAATACTTTAAAAATTTGTGGTTTAATTATTTCTGTGATAGTTATTGGAATTATAACTTATATAAGTATTTTTAATTATAAATCAATGCAAAATGTTACTGGAATACAAAAAAAAGTAAATAATGTAATTGAAAAATCACAAGAAGAACAGCAAGAAATTATAGATGATCATATTGATGAATCAGATAATGTAAAGGAAGAAGATAAATATAAAATAGTTAATACTGATATTGCTTCATTAATGATGATTAATTCAGATGTTTATGGTTGGTTAAAAGTTAATAACACGAATATTGATTATCCTGTTGTTAAAACTGATGATAATAGTTATTATTTAAAACACAATTTATATAAAGAAGAAGATAAAAATGGTTGGGTATTTATGGACTTTAGAAATAGCACAACTAGTGAATTAAGTAAAAATACTATAATTTATGGTCATAATATGTATTATAGCGGTGTTATGTTTGGTACATTACATAAAGCTTATCAAAAAGCTTGGTATACAAAACCTGAAAATCAAGAAATTACATTTAATACATTATACAATAATATGAAATTTAAAATATTTTCAATATACAAGATTCCTAAAACTTCTGACTACTTAATTACTGATTTTAGTAGTGATGATGATTTCTTAGAATTTATAAAAATGATTAAAGATCGTAGTATTAATAATTTCAATGTCGATGTTAATGCCAATGATAAAATATTAACACTATCAACTTGTACAGGTAATAATGCAAGACTTGTGATTCATGCAAAATTAATGGAAGAATAAATATTCTTCCATTTTTTAATTATTATTTTCAATTTTAAGATTATAACCTAATCTACTATATAAACTATTTATTTCAGTATAAGTATATGGAAAATTACCATTAAGCAAATCTAAATCACTTTTATTTAGTAATTTATATATAGTAATTTTATTTTCAGTATCATCAAATATAACATTTCCTGTTATATTATCAATTTCATTAGTAGTACTATATTCTTCTTTAACTTTATTATACTCTTCTTTACCATTGAATACATATTCATAAATTCTTAGAGAATTAACATAATAATTAGAAGAATTTATCCCAATTTTATCAGTAGTTGTTAGTGTAGCATTATAATTTGTTGAAACATATTTAGTTGCTGATAAATATTTTTCTGATTTTAAACTCGAAACTATTAATATTCCATTAGCATTAGTTTCATTCTTAGAAGTATCAACAACGTGTATTGGTAATATATATATCCCTATAGATTTATTGTAATTAGCTATATCAAAATCACTATCATATTTATACTCTAACTTAGTTAAATCATAAGAATTAAGAATAAATTGTTGAATATTAAATTCTTCATTAGGCAATATGTTAACAATTTTAGTTACAACTATAGGTTTAGTTGTATCTTTTATTACTATATATCCAAAATAATTTTTATTTGAGCATTTTATAGTGTATTTATATTTTCCAACGTCATTTTCTTTAATATTTGAAAAATCAAATTTACAATTTTTTTCATCTACATAATCTTCTGCATTTCTACTAATTTT
The DNA here is from genome assembly GCA_934129945.1 of uncultured Bacilli bacterium. GTDB lineage: Bacteria > Bacillota_I > Bacilli_A > RF39 > UBA660 > RUG14121. The sequence goes on along the minus strand of CAKOXC010000012.1, from coordinate 12,384 downwards.
TGTACCCAATTCAACAACTTTATCATTTATTTTTATTTCTTTTGTAGTTTCTTTAGCATATTTTAAAAAGAAATATAATCCAACTCCAAATAAAAGAATTAAAATCATTATTAAAATTATCACTAAGATCTTAATGCTACCTCGTTTATTATTCTTGGTATCAGTTATTTCTAAAATTTCTACATTATTTATATCTATAAAACTACTATTTTTCATTGTATCAACCCTTATATTATATATAATATTATATCTTTTTTAAAATTAAAAGGCAACTGTTCGTTGCCTTTTAATTATTTTTAATTTTGTTAATATAATATTTCACTCTACTAGCCCAAGATGTACTTGCTGCATATTTTCTATTAATTTGTTCTGGAGTTATCAATCCTTTTTTGATGTAATTTTTTGATAGATTTCTCATAAAAGATTTTATACCTTCATCTAATGTTTTAAATCTTTTATATGATCCATTTCCGCAACTTGGACCACCTTTCATTCCACCAACGTTATTACAGCTTCTAACAAGTCCACTACATTTACCAGAATCGCATCCAGTTTCATGTAACATAATAGCAACTGCCATATATGGATCTACATCATATTCTATGGCATATTTTGCAATAGTATAACCTTGACCTTTTAGTGTTGATTTCAAACTTCTATTTAATTTTTCTCCTAGTTCTTCTAAAGTCATACCTTCGAATACTATTTCTGGATAAATTTCACTATTATCTATTTCTTCAACTAAAATATCCTCTACAATAACAGTTTTTGTCTCTACCAAAGAACTATTATTAATATTTTTGGTTAAATTCTTAGATTCTTTAGTGTAGTCAATATTATCAATTGATAAATATGACGCTAAAAGTTTTGTATCACTACTTACAACCCTATTATCTTGTTTCACATTATATTCTAAAGAAAATATTATATTTACTAAAATAATTGCGATTACGGTCATTATTATGACCCTAACCGACGGTAATTTTTTCATTACTCTACCTCTCCTAATAAGCGGAAACGAATACTATATTACCAAAAATAACAAAAAAAGTCAAATTTGGCACTCAAAATTGACTTTTCTTAAAACTATTTTTCTATCATTTTTTTAATTTTTTTAGGCATTCTTCTTCAGAATTTATCATATTAGCAACTACATAATTATCATAATTTAATGCTGCTAGATATTTATTAAATCTGTTATAATCTAAATCTCTTATAAATTGAATATCTAAAAAATCTTCTGAATATTCCTTTTTATAAGTAAAGTTTTTAAAATTATTATATTCATTTTCAGAGCCTCTAACCTCATTTGCAATCATTACTTTTTTCATTAGTTTAAACTCTTGTTCATCAATTTTAAATTCTTTTAAAGCTTCAAGTAACTCTGAAATAAATAAATTGAAATTAAATGAATTTACTATTATAACTAAATCAATAGTATTTTTATTTAAGTTAATGGAACTAATTATATTGCTTTCTAATACTCCATTTTTCATAAATTTTATCATTAAATCTGAACTACTTATTAAATTCTTTTGATATATAATGTAATTAAAATAATGCATTTCTTTACGTCCAAATCCCTCGGGCATTTTAATTTTTATACCAAGTCCATTAAATTCATTAAAAACATTTCTTTCTATCGTAGCCTCTTTTTCTCTCACATCTAAAGATTTATAATTATATTCAACCAATTTTTTTTCATGTTTTGGAATTTTAGCATATATTTCATTAACATAATTTATAATTTCTTGTTCATTAATATTTCCAGCGATTAATAATGTTTTATTTTCATCATAATAAAAAGCATCATAGCATACTTTCAAAAGCTCAAAATTTATGTCATTAGTTGTTTGTTCATTTCCAATAGTAGATAAACTTTCATGAAAATAATCAAAATCTGAATATAAATTTCTATGTAAAAGGTTACATAGAGATAAAACATTTTTATCACATGACATTTTTGCTTCTTCTATTATTGCTTTTTTTGATTCTTCAACATCTTTTTCTGTAAATACTGGCATATCAATTGCTTCGATTAGTTCTTTTATGGATTCTTTTATATTTTTAATACCATAAAAATAATAACAAGTTGAATTTAATGATGTTATTCCATTTTGTTTATAATTATTATTAGAAAATTTATAATAAATATCCCCATATTTTGAATGCTCACCTAATAAATGTTCTAAAAAATGAGCATATCCAGGACCAACATGATATTTAGTTTTATCATATTCAAAATCAAACCACTTTCCAGATGAGCCATAATTAATAGAATAACTCACAAATGTTTGTTTTAATTTTTTATCATTAAATAAATAAAGAGTTACACCATTTTGAAGGATTATTTTTTTATAATTATTCATTATTTATCACCTCTATACATAAAAGTGCTTTGTCTTTCAAAAGATTTTGTATATTCTACAATCCTTTTTTCATCATAAAAATCTAAGTTTTTTATTAAATCTTCATAACTATAATCTCCGTTAGAATTTAAAATATAATTAGCTAAATTATCAATTAAAATATTTTTTCTTTCAGATATTAAGAAATAATTTTCTTTCAATTTTTCTTTACCATCTAAAATTAATTTTTTTAATTTTTGTTCATCTTGTATAATATCTATTATTTCATTTACTGCAGCAATAAATTTTTCCTTATTCTCTTTAGATATTTGCCCAAAAAATATTATAGAATTATTTGAATATTTAAAATAAGCTTCAACATGATATGCAATTTTATATTTTTCTCTTATTATTTGAAGGCATAACTCTCTAGAATTTAAGATTGAATTTAATATATTGATAATAGCATAACTATCTTTTTTTGTTGTATAAGTAATATAAATAAATGATTCATTTATTTTATTATCAGGTATTTCAATATCATCTTTTATAATAGGAATTTCATCAGTAAAATCCAAGCTTTCCATTTTGCTTTTAAATGGTATAAATTTTCTAAAACTTTCAAATTCTTGAACATCCATATTTCCAACTATTAAACCACGATAAAAACTATTTTCTAAAATTAATTTATTATACATGTTTTTTATATCTTCTAAACTAATAGAATTTATTTCATCAATTAATTTATTTATATCACTTGTATAAGTGTATGCTATTTTTGAATTGCTAAAAGTTTGTTCATGATATAATTTATTTATATAATTTTTAATAATTGAATATACATGTCTTCTATCTGCGATAAGTTTTCTTTTTGCATCTTTTAAATTCTGTTCATCAAATAATATATTAAATATTATATTTTTTAAGAATTCATAAACTTCTAAATAATAATTATCTTGAATTATGTCTCTATCTATAAAAGAAAATGAAATTTCTAAAAATGTTTTACTTTCTTTTGCTTTTGTTTCAAAATCTAAATACATAGAATATAATTCTCTTTGTTTATTAATTGGATTTTTATAGATTTTATTTGACATGTTAAATAATAAAGATAATAATTGACATGTTAAAAAATCTTTTAAATTATTATCTATTAGAAAATAAAGTTTTCCATTTATTGTTTTATAATCATCTGTATTATATAGAAACATTCCATTATCATCATATAATTTTTCTAAATTCAATAATATTCCTCAATTCTTTTTTTCAAAATATTATATATTCGTAAATAAAGTTTGTCAATTAGAATGTTTTTTTATTCAAGAGTAGTTTTAGTTATATTGCTACTTTTTTCTAATGTTCCACCATATATTTCTGGTACTTTACCCTCTATTATTTTAGATGCAGCAAGTATTTCAAAATCACGAGAATTTCTTTTAGAGGCTACTGGTGTTATAGTTAAACTAGTTATATTAATAGTAGTAAATACCTCAATTAAAGAATTATTAATGCCATAATCAGTTACTTTTGTTTTAACACCAGTAAGTATACTACCAATAAATTTAACTTTAACAGGAATTTTAGGGCCTAAATTACTAAAATATATATTATTAGAAGATATTCCGTATGGAACCATTAAAACAAAATAATCTTTATTACTTGATAAATATTCATCATAATAATCCATATTAGTTTTACCAAGTTCTAAATTAGATAAATCATTTTTTAATTCATCAGTAATGTGACCAGAAAAATTATATAATGAAGCTAAATCAAAATCTATATCGATAATCTCATTATTTTTATTTTTATTAATTATTAATATATTTTTTATCGTATCATAATCTTCTTTTAATGAATATTCATTAATAATATTATTAATCATTTTGTCTATATCCATTTCTACAACTTTTTCAAGCTTAGGGTTAACATTTTTATTAAAAGTATTTAATAATATTAAAGTATTTATAAAAATTAAAAAAAGAACTATCCAAATAATATGTTTTATTTTGATACTTCTTTTATTTTTCATTCTTTTAACTCTTCTCATATTAAATTATATGAAATTTATTTAAAAAATATGGAAATAATTATTTAAAAAGAATAAAGCCCCAGCTATAAAAGCAATAATAATTAATACTATTAACACTCTTATTATTATTTTTGTTGCTTTTAAATCGTCTTTTAAATCATTAAAATCATCAAAGTCACTTTGAGTAAAAGCATTAGTTGTAGTATAAAAAGAATTTTCTAATTTTTCTTTTTCAATCATTTTTTTTGTATCATCTTTTTTTACTTCTTCTTCTATTCCGCTTAATACTTGAGTATTATCGCTTCCCTTTAAATCAGATAAAATATCGAATGGATCTAATTTAGAAGTTTTAGCAAGTTCTTTTGAAGTAATTGTATTTATTAAAGTCATTAATTCTTCTTCTTTAGCACTTTTTACAGGATTTTCTTCTTTTTTTTCATATTCTTTTAAATCTAAACTATTTAATATATCAAACTGTGTATCACGTATTTTTTTTAATCTGTCTTTATTATAATCAATCTCTTTTTCTTCACGAGCTTTTTCTAATATAGAATTTATATCATATTCTTTTGTATCTTCTAAATCTATATCTTCGTCTTCATAATTATCTAAAGTAATTGTTTTTCTTTTGGGAGTTGTTTTATAATTTTTCTCTAAAAGATTTTTTATTTTATCAACATCAATAATATTTTCATTATCACCAATAACTTTGGCATTATTATTAGGGTTAAATTTTTCTAGATTTAACTGATTGATATCTTTATATAATTGCTCATTTTTATCTAATCTAGATTTAGTAAGCTCATGGTTATCATAATATTTTTCCATACGAGATTTCATGTAACCACTCCTTATTCAAATATATGATATCATAATTTTACAATATTTGAAATATAATTATTTGCTTTTTTTTAATATTATTTATATAATCTTTTTATATGAGGAGATGAATTTATGAAAAAAATTATTGTTAATGATGAAACTTGTATTGGATGTGGTGCTTGTATTGCAATTGATAATGAGCATTTCGATTTTGATAGTGATGGAAGATCTTGTGCTATTTCTAACGAAAATTTAAATAGTGATGATTTAAGTAACGCTATTGAATCTTGTCCAGTAGCTGCTATAAGCATTGAAGAATCTGAATGTGACTGTGGTCAATGTGAAGGTGAAGAATCTTGTGATAGTGATTGTCAATGTTCTTGTAACGGATGTCATTGCTGTGATAATTAATGAAAAAAAGATAAAACATAATTTTTCGTGTTTTATCTTTTTTATTTATTCAAGTTAAATAATACAATGTAAATTTACAAAGTATATACAAATATATTTACGTTATTTAAGACTATACAATCTTTTTACTTCTTTAATAGAAAGCATACGATATTCTCCTGATTTTAAATTTTCTAGTGTTAAAAAGGCATATGACTCTCTTTTTAATTTAATTACTTCATGTTTTAATTCATGAAATAATTTTTTTACAATATGATTTCTTCCTTCAACAATAGTTATTTCAACCATAGATGTATTCTTTTCTAAATCTTTTTTTCTAACTTTAAATCTAACTGGTTTACACTTTCTTCCATCAATTATAATTCCTTTTTTTAAAGCATCAATATTTTCTTTTGATAAAATCCCCTCTATTTTAGCAATATAAGTTTTTTCAATATTATTGTTTGGATGAGATAATATATTTGTTAATTCTCCATCATTTGTAAGAAGAATTAAACCAGTAGTATCATAATCAAGTCTCCCAATTGGATAAATTCTTGTTTCTGTTTCAATTAAATCCACAACTGTTTTTCTATTTTTATCATCACTAACACTACTAATAACACCACGAGGTTTATTTAAAAGATAATATTCTTTATTCTCTTCTTTTTTTAATAGTACACCATCTATGATAATACTATCATCATATGATACTTTTGTACCTAATTCTTTAATTATTTTGCCATTTACTTTTACTTTTCCTTCTTTGATTAATTCTTCTGCTTTTCTTCTTGATGTAAATCCACTATTTGCTATAACTTTTTGTAATCTTTCCATAACAATCCCTCTTCACGAGCATAGTATATCAAAGTTTTATTAAAATAGCAATGAAACCACTATAAAGCTTGCTGTTATACCTATTAAATCAGCAAATAAGCCATTATATAATGCATGTTTTATTTTCTTTACTTTTATACTAGAAAAATAAAGAGCTAATACATAAATTGTTGTATCAGTACTACCTTGAATTGTCGATGCAAGAAGACCAACAAAAGAATCTGGACCATAATTTGTAAAAATATCATTCATAATAGATAATGAAGCTGTACCAGAAATTGGTCTTAATAGTGCCATAGGTATTATATCAAGTGGTAAATTAAATTTTGATAACACTGGAAGCAAAAAAGAGAATGCTATATTTAAGAAATTACTTTCCAAAAAAATATTTACAGCAAAAACCATGGCAAGTATAGAAGGAAAAATATTAAAGCAAGTAATCAATCCTTCTTTTGCACCGTTCAAAAAAGAATCATAAATATCTACTTTTTTTATAAAACCATAAAAAACTATAATTAAAATAAAAATTGGAATAATTAATTTAGATACCATTATTTTTTCTCCTTATAAAATAATCGAGTACAAGTCCGGCAAAAGATGAACAAAATGTTGCTATTAAACTAGTTATAATTATACTTTCAGGATTTACAGATCCATGCATAAGTCTTAAAGCAATAGTTGTTGTTGGTACGATCGTTACTCCAGAAGTATTAAGTATTAAAAATGTTATCATTGGTTCAGTTGCTGTATCTTTTTGTGGATTTATTTTTTGTAATTCATTCATTGCTTTTAAACCAAACGGAGTTGCAGCACTACCTAAACCCATCGCATTTGCAGCAATATTTGAAGCTATATAACCAAGGGCTGGATTATCTTTTGGTACCTTAGGGAATAATTTAGATAATAATGGATAAAGAAATTTTGAAATTTTATTTAACATTCCGGAATCCTCTGCTATTTTCATTATACCCGTCCATAAGACAATAATAGGAAGCAAATCCATCATCATTTTTAATCCAGAATTAGCACTTGTTAAAATAGTATCATTTAATGATATAACATTTCCTGAAAGAAGTGAAAAAACAACACCAACAATAATTAAAAAAGCCCAAATAAATGCAACCAAATCATTCATCTCCTTACTTAAAGATATGAAAAAAAGATAAATTTAATGTTTATCTTTTTAATTTCTTTAATTTATTAATTTGTTCTTCAAAGTTTTCTTCTTTATAATCTTTTAACATTTCTAAAACGTTATTATTCATTTTTATTTCTAAATTAACAAAATCATTTTGTTTTATAAATACTCCTTCATAAAATCTTGGTAATTCTTCTCCAAAAGCTATTTCATCATCTTGTAATTCTTCCTTATTATTGACTAATGCTTGATGAACTAATTCATGTATCGCAACAATACAAGAAAAATCATCATTTATTTTTGGAATTACTAATCCGTTTGCAAACAGTCCAAAAAAATCTAAATTATCTTTAGGATTTACATTTAAAAACTTTATCTTCTTCAAAGTTTCTTCTAAATCACTTTCTTCATATATTTCTTCACTAACTAAAAATTCTTTAACTCTATTTATATTAAATCCTTTTACATAGTTAATATAATTTTCATAATCTTTTTCGTCTAAATATTTAGTATTTTTTCTAGGAGAATAAAATCTATATGAATATTCCATATCTAATGCAGTTTGCAAATTATTAATCAACTCTTGTAAATATTCAAATCTTTCTTCATAATTTTTATCAAAAATATCAAATAAACTATAAATATCAGTTAAATACAGTTTTTTTTCATTTTTAAGAACAAATTTTAAAACCTGCATTTCAATTTTAACATTTTGAAGATAATTTTCTAATTCGGTTTGTAATAACTTCTTCATATTTTCATTGTTATCAAAAACTTTATCTATTTTCTGATTGTAATTCCAATGTGTAAATTTTACCATTGCTATTTCTTGATAAGATAACAAATATTGTCTAATAATTTCTGGTTTTGCATTAATTTGTTTCATTCAAATTCACCTTAGAAACTATAATAACATATTGCCAAATAAATTAAAAGTTAATTTATTTAAACCAATTCTTTATTTTGTTCCATAAATTTTCTTTTTTAACTTTTGATTTTTTAACTATATAAATATCTTCTTCATAAATATTTTGATTATTTAATAAAACTTGTGCTTTCCCAATAGCCTGATTATTTTTAAAATCATCATTTTTTTCAAGAATTATATTTAATTTCAAATTTTCTCTTTCACCTTTAGTAACTAACATTTGAAAATCTTTTTTTACATAAAATTTTACCCCTTTATAATAACTTTCATTATATATTTTGAATTTCTTTTTATCTATTAATTTTACTAATTCATACTTTTTAAAATATTCTTCATACAAATTTTTATGGTCATTAAAATCATTTCCATCATTTAATGTTACTACAACCAAATTTTTTCCATCTTTAGATGCCGTAGTTACAAGTGTTCTTTTAGCAAGTTTTGTAAATCCTGTTTTACCTCCATTACAATATTCATAGTTAAATAGTAGTTTATTTTTATTTTTCCAAGTATAAGTTTTTTTATCAGTTTTTGCTTTATATGATTTAGTTTCCACTATTGTTTTAAAGTCTTTATTTTTTATAGCGTAACTCATCAAAAGAGCCATATCATATGATGTTGAAGTGTTTGCTTTTCCATCATTTTCTTCTAAACCATGAGGATTATAAAATATAGTATCATTCATTTTTAACTTCTTTGCTTTATCATTCATTAGTTCTACTAAATCTATTTTTTTATTTTCAAAGTATTTCTTTATAACTAATGCTGCGTCATTACCACTTCTTAACATTAAACCATAAAGTAAATCTTTAATACTAATTTCTTCACCAATTTCAATATATATTGCACTACCATATGCTTTTAAAACACTTTCGTCTACAACAATTTTATCATATAAATTTGCATTTTCTATTGTTACAATTGCTGTCATTATTTTAGATGTACTTGCAATTAATCTTTTATCATTGATGTTACTTCCAGCAAGTACTCGTTTTGAATCGCTGTCCATAACTATCCAAGAAGATGCAGAAATTGCCTTTATTTTAATAGGTATAATTGTTAATAATAATGCTATAAAAACTAATACTTTTTTCATGTAATCACCTATCAAATAATATGAAAAGAAGAACTATTTTAGTCCTTTATTTAATCATTTGTGTAATCATATATTCCATGTATTTTTTGAATATCAGTATCACTTAAATCTGTGACTTTCCATTTACCATTTTCTTTTTTTACTTTAAAATCAATAGAGTATGTAACAGTTTTATCATATTTTTTCATAGTATCTAATTTGTAATCTATATATGAATCTTCATCATAAGAGCCATCTTTATAGAATTTTTCACGATTATCTTTTAAATATTCTGCAACTTCTTTTTGAACTTTATAATAATCATATACTGTTATTTTAGTTGTAACTGTAGCAGTATCACCATCATAAACTTCATCGGTAATTTCATATTTCATATCTTTATATTGTCTTTTCAAAACATCTTTATATGTTTCTTTTTGAGAATCTGTTAAATCTTCTTTTGCTACTAAATCATCCAACTGTGTTGTTACATTTTCATCAAGATTTTTATAATTATTTAGGTAATCTTTTACAGCATCTTTAGCTTTATTAACACTGCATGCACACCCTACTGTTAAAAATAATGATATTGCTATTACAAATATTTTTTTAAAATTTTTCATATATATTTCTCCTTTGTTATTATTATGTTTAAACGTTACTTTTTTATACACTATATTTATAAGACATTTTAATTATTTTATAAATTTCACAATGAATACTTTTTAATTCTTTCTTTATATCTTGTAACATTTTCTTTAAAATTATATCTAAGTTTGTTTCTTTTTCATTAAACCATTCATAATATAAATATTCTAATTTATTTTTATCTTTATTTTTATAAAGTTCCAATATTTCTTTTGTTATAACATTTTTTATTTTTGTCTCTTGTCTAAATTCATGGGAATAATTTAATTTATCTATTTTTTTTATTTCTATGTCTTTCATTTTTATTGAAAAAGAAACTTCACAAATATTGTTTTCGTCTTCTAAAAGCAAGGTACTTCTTGCAATACTTTTTCTATTTTTATCAAATTCAATAGCTACGCAATTTTTAGTGTCACAAAATATACAGGCATTTTCTATATTCAAATTGTCTTTAACAATTGTTTTACCAGAAATATAATTAAATAAATCTTCAGAAATTTCAAAATTATTATTGTAAATTTCTTTAAATAAAGCAGTTTTAACTTTTATAATAGGTATTTTTTTTATTAAGTCAAGCTTGTCGTTTTCACTCCATTCGTAAAATTTATATAATTCATTATCACTAAAATTTAATTTTATTTCGTAATAAAAATTCATTTTTTATTTTCCTTTCTAATGAAACTATTATAAAAATTACTCCAATATAAAATAGTAAACATTCTAATCTTGTATTAATAAACTTAACATATTCTAAAAAACTATACCCAATAGTTAATAAATTTAAATAAATTATACAAAAAAAGATGGAAATACTACAAAAAATTATGCCAACAAAAAATAAAATTGGTTTCATAAATTAGCTCCCTTACAATATTTTATTTATTATTTTAGAATTTTAGTATATAATTATTGTAGGTGATATTATGAATTATTTGATTTACATATTTTTAGGTATTATACAAGGTCTTACTGAGCCCCTACCAATTTCATCAAGTGGACATCTTTATTTAATGAAACAGTTATTTAACACTAATTTACTAAATGATTTAAATTTTGAAATTGTTGTTAATTTTGGATCTTTTATTGCTATATTTTTTATATTTTACAAAGATATAATAAAGCTAATTAATGGGTTCTTTAAATATATTTTTGATAAAAAAAATCAAAAGAAATATTATAATGAATTTAAATATTGTATGTTAATAATTATTGGAACAATTCCCGTTGGTATTGCAGGTATTTTTTTAAAAGATATTATCGAAAATACTTTAACTAAAACTTGGATTCTTGGAATTTGTTTTTTAATTACTGCTCTTGCACTATTTATCGTAAAAAATATCAAAGGAACTAAAGATGATTGTGATATAACTTACAAGGATGCTATTATTATCGGACTTTTACAAGTAATTGCTCTTACACCAGGTATAAGTCGTAGTGGAACTGTTTTAGTTGCATGTTTATTGTGTAATTTAAAAAGAGACTCTGCCTTAAAATATACTTTTATGTTATATTTTCCTGTAAGTGTTGCATCTATGATTCTAGGTGTTAAAGATTTAGTAAATACTCCTAATATTAGTGAATTAGTATTACCATATTTTTTAGGAATGATTGCAGCTATGGTTGTAACATATTTTTCCTACAAATGGTTATCTGATTGGGTAAAAAAAGGAAAACTTTGGAAGTTTTCAATTTATTGTTTAATTTTAGGAATATTTGTACTTTTCTATTTTAGATAAATATATCAATTTTGATATATTTTTTATTTTATAATTATTTAATTTTTTTAACTTCCTCTTTTGTTAAACCAGTTATTTCAATAATTTCCTCAATATCTATATTTTTTAACAACATTTTTTGGGCTATTTCTCTTTTTTCATTTATAGTTCCTTCATTATATGATTCTTCTCTAGCTTTTTTTAGCTCATCTTGTCTTATCTCTTCATCCAAAGCCTCTTTATCATATGTTGGTATCTTTATTTCGTCTGTATAATCTGGATCCTCTAATTTTTCTAAAGGCATACCTATTAATTTTTCTATTTCTTCTTTTGAAATATTCTTTTCTAATAGCTTTTTAGTTACACTTCTAATCCCTTCATTATATGACTCTTCTCTAGCTTTTTTTAGTTCATCTTGTCTTATCTCTTCATCCAAAGCTTCTTTATCATA
>CAKOXC010000011.1 GCA_934129945.1 uncultured Bacilli bacterium | reverse complement strand
CTTAATGGAACAGATCCAGTGTTAAGTGATAATTTAGTTCCGGTTACACTAGCTGATGATGGAACAGTAACCAAAGCTGATACTAATGCAGAGTGGTATAAATATGAAGATAAAAAATGGGCAAATGCAGTAATACTATTAGATGAAAATAAAACATATAATAATGGAGATATAATACCAGAAGATAATATTGAATCATACTTTGTATGGATACCAAAATATTCATATCAAATATTTAATCTAGGTACAACTGATGGATATATTTCTAGTAAACCAACGACAAGTAATGCTCAAGAAATTCAAATAAAATTTGGCACAACAAATACAAGTGATAATAATGAAAATGAATGTACAACACCAATGACAAGTGGAGCAAGTGGTAATTGTAAGGTTGGAGATTATATGACTAGTCCAGCATTTATCTCAATGGATACAAATGGACTATGGGTAGCAAAATTCGAAACAACCGGAAGTACAACAAATATAACAGTAAAACCAAATCAAACGTCATTAAGAAATTTAAATGTAAAAACAATGTTTGAAACAGCATATAACTATAAAAGAGATAATGACTCACATATGATGAAGAATACCGAATGGGGAGCAGTAGCATATCTATCACATTCAAAATATGGAATAAATACCGAGGTTAGAATAAATAATAATTCTAGTTACATAACAGGATATGCAGCAACAGATAGTGCTGATGAAAGTAAATATCCTGGAGATTCTGGAACAGATGCAAGTGTAACTCTACCATATAATACAAGCACTGGATATAAAGCAAGTACAACAGGAAATATCACAGGAATATATGATATGAGTGGTGGAGCACATGAATACATGGCATCCCTTCGAAGTGAAACCTATGGAGGTTCAGGATTTAATGCAACAACATTAAAAACATATAATTCTAAATATTATAATGAGTATGATAAAACAAGTGAAATGACAACTTATAGTAAGCGAATACTTGGAGATGCAACCGGAGAAATGGGGCTATTCTATTATTATCAAGATTCTGATAATAATTCAAGACCACATAATGGTTGGTATGCTAACTATTCCTACTTTGTGAACGTTTCTACTCCTTGGACTTATCGAGGTGGCCGTTACAATTTTGGGGTACTTGCAGGACAATTTGCTTTCGGCCATGAAGCAGGCAGTCTTTATAATTATGTAGGATTCCGTTTAGTTCTAACATAATAATAAAACAAACCTTATTTTAAAATAGGTTTGTTTTTTAATTCAAAATCATAAGAATTACTGGTTGTAAGAATTTCATAAACTAAACTAGCTTTTAATTCATATTCAAATATTTTAGAATTACGATTTACTTTAATTGGAATAACCAGTTCTTTTTTTATAGAATTTAAATATTTTTTTCCTTTATCATTAAATCCTAAAACATGGATATAATCAATTGGAATATTATTATCTTCTTTTAATAATCCAACTAATATATGAACTAACATTCTATTTAGTTTATTATAAGTATATCTTTTAGTTTTTAATTTTTTTAATAAATCTTCTATATTATTTACTTCTAATATGACTTTTTTTAATTTGTTTTCAATTCCTTCATCAACAGTTAAATATCTAGCTAAATTATGTTCAGTTATTATTTTATATTTTAATAATTCAAAATATTTATCATAATTAACATTATTAATATTATTGAAAGATTCTTGAGGAAGATAATTATTTATAGATTCATTTTTTTTCAATTTGTTTCTAATATTACTTGCGCTAATTATTGATTCATTACTTTTTAAATCATGATAAGAACTAGTTCTTTTTATTGCAATAGGTTCAATATTAAAATTATTTTGTTTTATTACTTTTATATAAGAAATACCAAGTAAATCATTAGGGTTATTAAAATCAAAATTAATATTTAAAGCTTTAGATAGTGCAGTAGGGTAATTTAAACCCTTATCTAAATATTCTTTTACTTTTTGATTATAATTATTATCATATAATTGAGTGTCTACAATTTTATTTAAAATATCAAGATTATTGCATTCGCTACCAAAAACAACTTTATCAACCTTAAAATTATTTAAAATTTTTAATGCAGCATTGGCAAACTTATCAGCACTTTGACTACCATAAACAAAAGGTAGCTCTAAAATCACATCAACACCATTATTTAAGGCAATATTTGTTTTAGTGATTTTGTCTAAAATACTAATTTCTCCACGTTCTAAAAAATAACCATTTAAAACTAAAATAATGATGCAGTCTTTATATATTTTTTTTATTTTGTTAATATGATAAATATGTCCATTGTGAAAAGGATTGTACTCACATATAATTCCAACTATTTTCATTTACATCACCAACACCTGTAGTTTACCAAAAAAACACTAAAATAACAAACTTTTATGTAAAGATTGTTTCTTTTTTGATTTATAATTAAATTAAAATAGTATATAATAAAAGAAGAAAGAGTGGTCTTTATGCAATACAAAAAATTTGAGGGCAGTACATATAATATTTATACAGTAAAAACTGATAAATTTAAAAGTTGTATTATTAATGTTATTTTTAGAGATAATATAGAAAATCCTGAGATACTAGCTAATTTGAGTATGCTAAAATCTCTAATGGTTGATAGTTCTAAAAATTACCCTAATAGGAGAGAATTATCTATTCGTTGTGAAGAACTTTATAACGCATCTTTTTTTGCTGCAGTTCATCGTTTAGGAAATTCTTATGAATTAAATTTAGGAACTGAATTTATTAATCCTGAGTTTGTTAAAGAAAAAGATTATTTAGATGATATTATAAAATTTAATTTTGATATGATTTTAAATCCGAATGTTACTAATGATGAATTTGATTTAAAATCATTTAATATTGTTAAAAATAAATTAATTACGGCAACTAAAAGAGTTCATGAAAGTGGTCCTAAATATGCAATAAAAAGAGCATTTTATAATATGGATCCAGACTCTTTATCATCTATATACATTGAAGAGGATGATTATGAAAAAATAACTCCTTCAAGTTTATATAAAGCATATAATGAAATAATTAATAAATCAATATGTGATGTCTATGTAATTGGTAATATGGATATGGAAGATGTTGCAAGTAAAATTAAAGAGATATTCAATATTAAAATGGTAAAAAATCATGAGTTTGAATTATATATAAAAAATAAAAAGCGAAAAAAAGTAAAAGTTGTTAAAGAAACTGATGAATTTTTACAAGCTAATCTTGTAGTTGGATATAATATTGATGATTTAAATGAAACTGAAAAAATAGCTGTTAGATTTTTCAATGAAATATTTGGCGGCGGTATGAATTCTAAACTTTATCAAAACCTTCGTGTTAAAAATTCTCTGTGTTATGGTGTAAGACCAATTTATTATAAATATGATAATTTATTATTTGTTCATGTTTCATTTGATGAAAGCAATTATGATAAAACTGTAAAATTAATTAAAGAATCTATGAAAGAAATGGTTAATGGAAAAATCAGTGAAGAAGAATTTGATAGAGCTAAAAAATCATTACAATTTTCATTTAAATTATCGAAAGATAGTATTGGTAGTATATTAGATAATTATATTTTTAATAACTTAGGTGAGATACCTCTTTTAGAAGATTATGAAAATAAAATAAATGATATAACTTTAGAAGATGTTGTAAATGTAAGTAAAAAATTCACACCAAATTTTGTGTATTTGCTAGGTAAGGGGGATAATAAATAATGGAAAAAATAATTATTAATGGCTTAAAAGAAGAAATTTATTATGAAAAATTACCTTGCGGTTTAGATGTTTATTTATGGAGTAATGAAAAAATCAATAGTTTTTTTGCATCTTTAAATGTTAATTATGGTTCTATACATACAGAGTTTAAACTTAAAGGTGAAAAAAATTATCGTAAAGTACCTAATGGAATAGCTCATTTTTTAGAACATGTTAATTTTAATATCAAAGGTGGAACAGCATATGATTTATTTGATAAACTAGGTAGCGATATTAATGCTTTTACTACTTTTGAGTATACTTCTTATCATGTTTCAGGAGCCACTAATTTAAAAGATAATTTAAACTGTTTACTAGATTATGTTTATACACCTTATTTTAAGAAAAATTTAATAAATAATGAAAAAGGAATAATTACAGAAGAGGCAAGAGCAGGACTTGATAATCCAGGGGCTGTATGTTTTTATAAAGAACTAGAAAATACATTAATTAATGATAAAAGAAAAAATAAAATAGTTGGGGATTTAGAAGATATAAAAAATATTACCTTAGAAGATGTAGAACTTGTTTATAATACTTTCTATCATCCAGAAAATATGTTTATGATTGTAACAGGTAATATTGATGTTTATGAGACAATGGCTTGTATTAAAGAAAATATGAGTAAGAAAAAATTTGATAAATATAAATATCCTGAAATAAAAAAAGTTAAAGAACCTACTAAAGTAGTTAAGAAATTTGAAGAAATAGAAGGAAATGTTCAAATTCCATTAGTGTCAGTGTGTATTAAAGTTGCTAAGAATAAACTTAAAAGTTCTCCTAAAAATAATATAGCATTATCATTAATATTAAGAAGTAATTTTGGGGCTACTTCAGAATTTAGAAATGAATTAATGGAAAATAAATTAGTTACTGGGTTAAATTATTCAAGAACAGCAGTTGATGATAATATTTTAATAAAAGTAGGAGCAAGTACTAACTATCCAGAAGAGGTTATAAAATTAATTAAAGATAAAGTAAATCATTTAGAAATTACTGAAGAAGATTTTAATAGAAAGAAGAAAGCATCAATAGCAAGTCTTGTATTCTTATATGACGACTGTGAAGAAGTTAATATGAATATTCAAGATGATATAATTTATAGTGATGATCATAAGATTTTAAATAATATTAAAGAAATATATGAAGAATTAACTTATGATGAAATCTTAGAAGAGCTAAAAAATATTGATACAACTAATATGGCAGTTGGTATAATGAAACCAAAAGCTAATAAAAATTAGAACTTTAAAGTTCTTTTTTTAATGTTTTGATAAAACATTTGTCACTATTTGTCGAAAGCCTTGAAATATAAAAAAATTACTATATAATACAGTCTCGAGAAGCAAAAAGAAGATGCTTGCCACCATACTTAGGGACTAAAATTCAGGGGGTTTTAAAACAATAGAAGTAAAGGTGGTAGTATGAACAAAAATGATTATATAATCTCAAGATTATTCATAATTATATTTATTCAGTTATTTATAATAATAGCATTATTTGTAAAAATATTAGTTATTACTTTTAAGTAACAAAAAAAGCATCTTTATTCTTAAAACCTGAATAAAGGTGCTTGAAACAACAAACGTGGCAAGCATCAAGTCCCTAAAAGACTTTTTGCCTCTCACCTAAATTAATAATATCATAGATTTTACATAAATACAATTTTTTCTTATATAAATAATTTTAATAAGAAATTTAAGCATTAAAAAAGAACCTTTTTAAAAAGATTCTTTTTTTATTATCTATTATAGAATTCAACGATAAGTGATTCATTAATTTCTTGATTTAATTCACTACGATCTGGATATCTAACATATTCTCCAGACATTTTTTTATCATCAAATGTTACAAATGCAACTCTGTTAATAGTAGCTTCTAAAGATTCTTTAATAGCTTTATGATCTAAAGAATTTTCTTTAACAGCAATTACATCACCAGGTTTACAAGTATAAGATGGAATATCAACTTTAACACCATTTACTGTAATATGTCCATGGTTAACAAGTTGTCTAGCTCCACGTCTTGTTTTAGCAAGACCCATACGATAAACTAAATTATCAATTCTGCTTTCAAGTAATTTTAATAAATTTTCACCTGCAACACCATGCATTTTAACAGCACGATCAAATACTTTTCTAAATTGTTTTTCGTTTAAACCATAAATAAGTCTAACTTTTTGTTTTTCTTGTAATTGAACACCATATTCAGAAAGTTTTTTACGTCTATCAGTTCCATGTTGTCCTGGAGCATAAGGTCTTTTTGCTAATTCTTTACCATTTTCTAATATAGAAAAACCTAATCTTCTAGATTTTTTATAAACTGGTCCAGTATATCTTGCCATATAATATTCTCCTTTCCTTATATTTGCTAAATTAATTTTGCTTTATCATTTTATAGGGAGTTTGTTTTAATATTTCATTAGGGCAGTTCTAAATACTTTAAAAGTCACTTGCCAACAAACACATTACAAAATTAAAAGCACTGCCATTAATCTGCAATATTAATTATACACTATATTTTTATAATGTCAAATAAATATATGCTAAATCTTAGTAAAAATGGTAAAAAAGCAACTTTTTTTAACCATTTAATAGTGTAAAGTAAAATATAAAATATTAGACAACCAAATGTTAATATGAAATAATTTAATAGTAGTAGGGAGTGACTATAGTGGTATATAAATATAAAATATTAAAAAACTATGACCTGGAAAAAAAGAATATGGCTTATATTGCAGGTATTTCTTCAATTGGAATGGCTTATAAAATGTCTCTTGCACCAATAGATATTGCTGATGCATTATTTGTTGAAAGAGAAGCTATAAAAATGTATAAAAAATATAATAATTATTTTGATTTACTTACCCCCAGGATGCTTATGAGTATTTCTATTTCAGCAATGAGTATGTCTCAAAACTTGGATAAATACAACCAGAAAGTTATAAAATATAGTTTATAATGAAAGATAATTCAGTCATACAAGTAAATAGCAAAGAATATACTGTTGTTTCAGTTATCAAAGTTGAAAAAGATAAATTTGCTTATCTAATCAATATTGATAATTATAATGACATAATATTTGCAAAAATTAAAAAGAATGAAATAGAAGTAATTGAAGACAAAAGTGTTTTAAAAAGTTTAATAAAATTATTTAATTTAAAAATCAATGAAAAAAAGTTAATGGAAAACTGTTAACTTTTTTAACATTAATTATTATTTTATGTTAAAATTAATATAGAGTAGGAAGTGGTATTATGGATACAACAACATTTATACTAGTAGCAATACTATATTATATTGTAACGGTGGGAATACTTATCTTAGTTTTAAATTTAATATCACGTCATGATAAGAAGAAATATTCTAATGAAATAAATGAACTTGAAAGAGATAAAAATCTTATTATATCTGCCTCAATTTTATCTGAACTTAACAAAGTTGAACCTTTAGTAAATAATGAAAATATGAGTGAAACATATAATGGCTGGCAGGAAAAATTTAAAAAAATAAAAGATGAAGAGGTTCCTAAAATTACTGATGCTTTAATTGAAATAGAAGATCTTTTTCATGAACAAAAGTATAAAGAATTAAAACAAAAAATAGCTGAAACTGAGTTAGAAATATATTATGTAAAAACTAAAGCTAATTTTTTATTAGATGAAATAAAAGAAATTACTTTGTCTGAGGAAAAAAATAGAGATACAATTACAAAATTAAAAGCGAGTTATCGTGAGATAGTTAATAAATATAACAATAATAAAGAAGATTATAAAGAAGTTGAAGGCCCTCTAGAGCTACAATTTGAAAATGTCGATAAATTATTTAGTGCTTTTGAATTGTCAATGGAAAAAAACCAATATACTGAAGTTGGTAAGATAGTAAAAGCAATTGATGATACTATAGGTAATTTAAAAATAGTTATTGAAGAAACACCAAGTATTGTTTTATTGGGTAAAAAATTAATTCCTAAAAAAATAAATGATATAAAAAATATAGAAGAAAAAATGACAAAAGAGGGCTTTAATTTAGGATTCTTGAATATTGATTATAATATAGCAGAATCTAATAAAAAAATAGCTGATGTTTTTCAAAGATTAAATGTTTTAAATTTAGAAGATTCTATATTTGAATTAAAAACTATATTAGATTATTTTGATTCAATCTATAATGATTTTGATAAAGAAAAAATAGCTAAAAAAATATATGAAGAGTATAGTAGAACCATTTTAATAAAAATAAGTAAGTTAGAAAAAATAAATAATGACTTATATAAAAAAATTGATGATATTAAATATAGTTATGATCTTACTGATGAAGAAGCTAATGTTATAGATGTTATTCATCATGAATTAAAAGAATTAAGAAGTGAATATGATAGAGTAATTGATTTATATCGTAGTAAAAGATCATATTATACAAAACTTGCTAAAGAAATGGAACTTATCAATGTAAAACTTATAAAAACAGAAGAAAAATTAGAAGTTGCATTAAGAACTTTTGGAAGTTTAAAAGAGGATGAATTAAGGGCAAGAGAGCAATTAGATGATATTAAGGATATTCTTAAAAAAGCTCGTGGTAAAGTTAGAGAATATAAGCTTCCAATTGTGCCTAAAAATTATTATGTAGAATTATCAGAAGCAACAATGGCTATTAATGATATCATTAAAGAATTAGATAAAACTCCTATTTCAATAAAAACTCTAAATACTAGGGTTGATACAGCAAGAGATTTAGTTTTAAAGGTTTATACTAATATTAATGAACTTGTTAAGACTGCTAAAATGGCTGAACTTGCTATTGTTTATGGCAATAGATATCGTATCTTAAATAAAGAAGTTGATTTAGGATTATTAAAGGCTGAAAATTCTTTTTATAAAGGTAATTTTAAATTGGCTTTAGAAAATGCAATTAATTCAATTAATATTGTTGAACCTGGAATTCATAAAAGACTTATTGATGAATATAAAAACAATTAAAAATGAAATATTATTTTATATTTCATTTTTTGTTTTAATAAATTCTTTTAGTATTTTAGTTAAAGCTCTTTTTTCAATACGTGAGACATAACTTCGGGATATTTTTAATTGCTTTGCAATTTCTTTTTGAGTATATTCATTACTACCACAAAGACCATATCTTTTAATAATAATTTCTTTTTCTCGTTCATTTAATAAATTTAAATACTTATTTAATAAACTAATATTATCTTTTGTATGAATAATATCATTCATATCAGGACTATTATCTTTCAAAACATCAATTAGATTAATTTCATTTCCATCTTTGTCATAACCAATAGAGTCATTTAAACTTACATTATTCAAATTCTTTTTATTACTTCTAAAAAACATTAAAATTTCGTTTTCAATACATCTTGCAGCATAGGTAGTAATTTTTGTAGATTTACTATTATTGTAAGAATCTATTCCTTTTATTAAACCAATGGTTCCAATACTTATTAAGTCATCAGAATCAATATTCTTTTTTTCAAATTTTTTTACTATATGGGCTACTAATCTTAAATTATGTTCTATTAAAATATTTCTGGCATTCTTATCACCATCTAACATTAATTTTATATATTTATCTTCTTCATCCTTTTTTAAAGGTTGTAAAAATACATTATTTGAGTAACTTCCGGTAAAAAAACATAAATCTTTTATTAAATTTACTAATGATAAAAACATCTTCCACTTCCTTTATAAAATAATATTGTTTCTAAAAAACTTTATGCTATTTATTTTAAAAATAAGATTAATATGGTATAATACAGTTGCTTAGAAGAGGTGTTAAATATGAAAAAAATTAATCAAAAACAAAAGAATATAATGAAATTGGCTGGAACATTTTTATTTTGTGTGGCTCTAATATTAATTTTAAATTTAATTTTTAATAATAATAACAAAATAGCTAAAAAATATACTGGCACTTGGGTAATAGGGTATAATTTTTATGAAGGAGAAACTGAAGAAAATTTACTTTATACATTTGTACAAGAATTACATCTATTAAAAGATGGTACATTTTATACAAAAGATATAACTACTCCTAAAAATGCTAATGATACATCTATTACTGGTACTTATGAAGTATCAAATGATAAACTTATTTTTTCTTTTAAACAAAATAATGAAGATAAATCATATATATTAACTTATGATGATGAAAAATTATGCTCTGATTCTAAATGTAATAAATATTATACAAGAGATAAAGTAGATAAATACTTTATAATGCATAATGCATCTATTAAAACAGAAGAAACAAGTAAAGAAGAATAAAGGAGTAATTTTAATGGATATATTAGTTCCAGATATATATGCTCAAAGTATATATTCAATAGATTATGAAAAGTTAAAGAAAAGAAATATTAAATGTTTATTAATTGATTTAGACAATACTATTGCTCCAGTTGATATTAAAGAACCTGATAAAAAAATAAAAGAATTATTTAATGAACTTGAATGCAGGGGGTTTAAAATTATAATTATTTCCAATAGTCCTAAAAATAGAGTAAGACCTTTTAAAGAACATTTAAATGTTGATTCAGCTTATTCTGCGCATAAGCCTTTTTCTAAAAAATATAATAAAATCTTAAACAATTATAAATTTAAAGATACAGAAATAGCTTGTATCGGAGATCAATTATTTACTGATATTTTAGGTGCCAATAGAAATAATTTAACGAGCATTTTAGTAAATCCAATGAGTAGTAATGATTATTTTTGGACAAAAATTAATAGATATTTTGAAAAAAAAGTATATAAATACTTTGAAAAAAGAGAAATTTTAATAAGAGGAAAATATTATGATTAAAAAATGTATAGGTTGTGGCATTACCCTACAATGGGAAGATGAAAACGAACTAGGATATATAAAAAAAGATAAAATTAATGAAGCTAAATATTGTCAAAGATGTTTTAGATTAATACATTATAATGAAATGAATTATACTAAACTACCAATTAATCAAAAAATAATATTAAAAAATGTTAATGATAAGAAATATTTAGTATTTTTTTTAGTTGATCTATTTAATATAAATAAAGAAGTAATAAGTACTTTTAATTCTATTAAAAATTCTAAATGTTTAGTTATTAGTAAAACGGATTTGCTTCCTAAATCTTTTAATTTTGAAAAGATAAAATTATGGTTAAACAAGACTTATCATATAAATGATGATATTATTTTCTTAAATTCTTTGAAGAAATATAATATTAACAAAATTTTTAAAGTAATGGATGATTATAAAACAAAAAAATGTTTTATGATGGGATATACTAATTCAGGTAAATCAACACTACTTAATACTATTACTGGTAGTGATAATAAAATAACTACCAGTATGTTACCAAATACAACACTTAATTTTATAAATATTTATTATGATGATTATATTTTTATAGATACTCCTGGTTTTGATTTAAATAATAAAATTTATGATAATGATGATTTTGATTTTATTAAAAAAATTAATAATACTAAATTTGTAAAACCAGGTGTTTATCAAATGCAAAAAAATTCTAGTATTTTAATTGAAAATAAAATTAGAGTTAAAAATTTAGGAAATGATAATAGTTTTATCTTCTATATGAGCAATAATGTTAATTTAAATAAAGTTTATGAAAATAATGATCGATTAGAAGAATTTGAATTAAAAACTTATCATGTTAAAGATAATACGGATTTAGTAATAAAGGGATTAGGGTTTATAAATATTAAAAAGAGTTGTGATCTTAATATTTATACTTTAAATCATAGTATTATTGAGTTTAGAAAATCTTTTTTAGGAAGTGATTTTTATGAGTAAAATAAAAGTTATGAGTGAAAATTTAGCTAATAAAATAGCTGCTGGCGAAGTAGTAGAAAAATGTTCTTCAGTAGTAAAAGAATTAGTTGAAAATAGTATCGATGCAAACTCAACTCAAATAATTATTACTCTTGAAGATGGAGGACTTCGTTTGATTCAAGTTTTAGATGATGGGATTGGCATGGACGAAGTGGATGCCAAACTTGCTTTTCAAAGACATGCAACATCTAAAATTTATCGTGATGATGACTTGTTTTTTATAGGAACTTTAGGTTTTAGAGGTGAAGCACTACCTTCAATAGCATCAGTTTCAGAGGTTGAACTTAGAACTTGTAACGGTGATATTGGCACAAAAATTCATATAAAAGGTGGGAAACTTATTAATGAAGAAAAAACAGATGCAAAAAAGGGAACTAGTATTACAATAACTAATCTTTTTTATAATACACCAGCTCGTTTAAAATATTTAAAAACAGAACAAAGTGAACTTGCTAACTGTGTATCATTAATTGAAAGAGAAGCGCTAGCCCATAGCAATATTGCATTTACTTTAATAAATAACGATCATATAGTTGTAAAAACTAGTGGTAGTGGGAATTTACATAAAACTATTCATGAAATTTATGGTTTAAATATATCTAATAAAATGTTAGAAATAAGAAATAGTTGTGATGATTTTGATATATATGGTTTTGTTTGTAAACCAGAAGTTTTAAAAAGTAATAGGACTCATATGATAACTATTGTTAATGATAGAGTAGTTAGAAATAATGACATAAATAGATGTATTAATGATGCGTATTATATGTATAAACCAGATTCAAAATATCCTGTTGTTGTGATAAAAATTGATACTGATCCAACATTAATAGATGTAAATATTCATCCAACTAAGCAAGATATTAAAATAGCAAAAATGGATGTATTAAGTGATTTATTATTTAAAACAATAAAAAACACTTTATATAAAAATTTATTAATACCTGATGCAAATAAAGATTCGATAGAATTACCTAGTACTTTTAATGAAGAAAGAAATACAATAGTAAATGAAAAAATAGAAGAAAATTCTGAAGAAAAAGAGTATGTTCAAACTGA
This sequence comes from uncultured Bacilli bacterium, assembly GCA_934129945.1. GTDB lineage: Bacteria > Bacillota_I > Bacilli_A > RF39 > UBA660 > RUG14121. Next base: position 15,835 of record CAKOXC010000011.1, on the reverse strand, counting down.
ACTTAATTTAAGTTCTATAATTAAAGAAGATAGCGAAGAGTATGAAGATAAAAAAGATGAAAATATAATCATAAACAAAGATTTAAAATTATTAGAACTTCATCCTATCGGAGTAATCCATAAAACTTTTATTGTATGTGAAAACGAAGATGGTATGTATCTAGTTGATCAACATGCCGCCCATGAAAGAATTAATTATGAAAAAGTTTTAGATGCTATGAAAGATAAAAAAATAATGAGAACTAGTATGCTAATTCCAATTACAATTGAACTTTCTGCTAGTGAATTTATTGATATTAAACAAAATTTTGAATTTATTAGAAATTTAGGCTTTGATATTGATGAATTTGGTATTAATACAATAGTAATAAAAGAACATCCTACTTGGCTAAATCAAGGTTATGAAGAAGAAACTATTAGAAAAATGATTGATATAATCTTACTGGATAAAAAGAAATTTAATCCAGTAGAGTTTAATGATCGTCTAGCTGCTAGCATGGCTTGTAAAATGAGTATAAGAGCTAATATGGATATAAGTCATGATGTTCAAGTAGAATTGTTAAAAGAATTAGTGCAATGTAGAAATCCATATAATTGTGCTCATGGTAGACCTACTATTATCAAATTTTCTAATTATGATTTAGATAAAATGTTTAAAAGAATAATGAATTAATATTAGAAAGGTTAAGATATGATAATTTGTGTAGTTGGGCCAACTGGAGTTGGTAAAACAAAAATGAGTGTAGAACTTGCTAAAAAATATAATGGAATAATAGTTAACTGTGATGCCATGCAAGTTTATAAAGAAATGGATATAGCTACAGCTAAAGTAACAAAAGAAGAAAAAGAAGGAATAAAACATTATCTTTTTGATATTTGTAATTTAGAAGATAATTATACTATTTTTGATTATCAAAAAGATGCTAGAAAAATAATAGAAGAAAATAAAAATAAAAATATTATTTTTGTTGGAGGATCAGGATTATATTTAAAATCAGCCTTATTTGATTATCGCTTTTCTAATGATGAGGATAATAATACTTATGATAATCTAACAAACGAAGAATTATATGATTTATGTGTTAAAAAAGATAAAGATATGAATATACATGTAAATAATAGAAAAAGATTAATAAGATTTTTAAATAGAAAAGAAGAAAATGTTGCAGAACCAAAACTATTATATAAAAATGTTTATTTTATAGGACTTACTACATCAAGAGATAAACTTTATAAAATAATAAATGAACGTGTAGATAAAATGATGGAAAATGGATTATTAAAAGAAGCAAAATATTTTTATGATAAAAAAGTTAATTGTAAAGCTTTAAATACTGTGATAGGTTATAAAGAATTGTTTAAATATTTTAATAATGAATGTACTTTAGAAGAAGCATTGGATTTAATAAAGAAAAATTCAAGACATTATGCTAAAAGACAATATACTTGGTTTAATAATCAGATGAATATTGAATGGTTTGATGTTTTTTATGATAATTTTAATAACACAGTAGAAGAAGTAATTAAATTTATAGATAATGGTGATAAATAGCAAGAAATTGCTATTTTTTTTAAGAAATTAATAAGAAAAAAAAGGAAATGAGACATTTTTTTGTAATAAGATAGTAGGAGGTGCAATAATAATGCAAATGAAAAAAGTCTCATTACTTACTGATTGTATATTTAAAAGTATGTTTAAAGAATGTAGTGAATTTAGAGAATTATTAAATGAAATATTTAAAGATTACTTCGAGTTAGATTTAAATAGCTTTGATTTAACGAGTGAAGAATTGATGGTTATAAATATAAAAGATACAAGAAATAGAGTAGATTTATGTTTAAGAGATAAAGAATCAAATACATTTTTAAATATTGAAGCTAATAATTTTAAAAGAGATTATCTAGATAATAGAAATTTATGTTATGTAGCAAAAGTAATATTACAAATATTTAAATATGATAAGAACTATAAAAAAGAATTTAAGTTATATCAAATAAATATAAATAACTATTTATGTGAAATAGATGAAGATATAATAAATACAACCAAAAGAATGTATGATGAGAAAAATAAAGTAAGAGATGAAAAAATAACAATACATGAAATATATCTAGGCAAATATAAAGAAATGGATTATAATAATATTAGCGAGAAAGAAAAGAATCTTGCGATGCTAAATTGTACAAGTATTAAAAAAATGGAAGAACTTGTACAAGGAAGTAAGATAAGGGGTAAGATAATGGAAAAGTTTAAGAAGAAATTAAGTGCAGAAGAATTTGCCGAGATATTATTTGATCCAGAAGAAGATCAAGAAATGATTCTAAACAGTGAAAGATTAGAAGGTATTGAAGAAGGTATTGAATCTGGAAAAAAAGAAGAAAAGTTAGAAATAGCAAAGAAAATGTTAGCTATGGGTACGAGTATTGAAAATATAGCAAAAGTTACTGATTTATCAACAGAAGAAATTCAAAACCTTAAAATATAAGACTCATTATTTTGAGTCTTTTTTCATATATTTTCATAAGGTGATACCATGAAAATAATTAATAATTTACGTGATTTTTTAATAGATCATGAGTATTATATTGATATATTTGAAGATAAACTTCATGCATATAATTATCAAAAATTATTAAAACTTAATGATAAAAATTTGATGTTAAAATTTGAAAAATTTGTACTTGATATTAAGGGTGAAAATATTAAAATCCTTGAAATGAATAAAGAAGAAATTTTAATTAAAGGAAATATAGATACAGTGAGGATGATAAATGAAAAATAAAAATCATAAGTTAATAGTATCTGTTAAAGCCAAAAATAAAAATAAATTATTATTAAAAATATTTGAATTAGGTATAAGTATTTCTAAAATAAATTACCAAAAAAATGAATTAGAATTTGAAGTTATGTTAGAAGATTATTTTAAATTAAAAAAATATTTAGTAAGTTATAAATTTAATATTAAAGGAAGCACAGGACTAGATAAAATTATAAATATAATTAAAGCAAAAAAGGTATTTTTTTTAAATATTCTACTGGCTATTATCCTTTTGTTTATATTTTCTAATACAATAATATCTGTACGTGTAATACACTCTAAAAAATATATAAGAGATATAGTAGCCAGTTCTTTAGAGGATTATGGCATAAAAAAATTTACTTGGAAAAAAAATTATAAAGAATTAAATCAAATAAAAAATAAAATATTAAAAAAGTATCCAAAGAATTTAGAATGGCTTGAGATTGAAAAAAAAGGAATGATTTATGTAGTAAGAGTTGAAGAACGAATTATAACAGATATTAAAAATGATGATTCAAAATGTAATTTAGTTGCTAAAAAAAGTGGTGTAATAAGAAAGATTAACTATACTAAGGGTCAAGAATTAAAAAATGTTGGTGATTATGTAAATGAGGGCGATATTTTAATAAGTGGCTCAATAAAATTTAACGAAGAAGTAAAAAATAGTGTTTGTGCAAATGGTGAAGTTTATGCAGAAGTATGGTATTCATCGAATGTAAAACTTCCTCTTAATTATACAAAATCAAAAACTACTGGTAAAAAAAGATATAACTTTGCCGTAAATGATAAAAAAATATTTCGTAGTAGACTTAAAAATTATGTTACAAAAAAGAAGAAATTATTTAAAATATTGGGTGTAAATTTCATATTACTAAATGAATATGAAGTTGAAAATAAAAACTATAAATTCAGTGAAGAACAAGCTCTAACTAAGGCTTTAGAATTATCAAATGAGAAGATTAAAATGAAATTGAGTGAAAAAGAACATATTATTAATCAAAAAGTTTTGAAAAAAGACGTAAATAATAGTACAATGTATGTAGAAGTTTTTACTTCAGTTGAAGAAATTATTTCTAAACAAGAAAATTTTATTGAAGAAGAAAAAGAGGTAGAATAATATGTTACAAACAGTACAAAATGCAATAAGTAGTACATGGCCTATGTTAGTTATATTTGTTGTTATCTTATCAACAATAAGACTTACTTATTTATCAATACATAAAGAAAAATTTATTTTTTATAAAGAGTTTTTAAATTTGATTTTTATAATATATGTATTACTTTTATATCAATTACTTACAAATGTAGAAACAAACACATCAGGTGGATATAATCTAATTCCATTTACAGAAATTACAAGATATGAAGTTGGTAGCAAATTATTTATGTATAATGTAATTGGAAATATAGTTATTTTTATTCCATTTGGATATTTTGTTTCAGGATATATAAAAGCAAGTAAAGTATCACATATTTTAGCTGTAAGTGTAATTTCGAGTTTAACAGTGGAAGTAGTGCAACTTCAAATTGGTAGAAGTTTTGATATTGATGATATTATTTTAAATGTGTGTGGTGCTATAATAGGTTTTTTACTATATATTGGATTATGTGCTATAAAAAAACACTTACCTAAATTTTTACAACGTGATTTTGTTTATAATATAGTATGTATTGTTCTTACTATTTTAATAGTATTATACTTTTTAAAAATAATGGGGATTTGGTGGTTTTAATGAATGATATTACGATAACTGATGAATATGGATATGACAAAGATTATAGTTTTCTAGACGAAGTATTTTCTCATACACTAGAAGATCAAAAGGTAGAAAATGCTGTATTTAGTGTTATATTTGTTGATGAAGAAACTATTCATAAAATAAATAAAGAATATAGAAACATAGATAGAGTAACTGACGTTATTTCATTTGCATTTGAAGATAACGAAGATTTAGTGTATAATAACATAAGAGTTTTAGGTGATATATATATATGTATTCCTAAAATGATTAGTCAAGCAAAAGAATATGGTCATACAGAAAAAAGAGAACTTGCTTTTTTAGCTTGTCATGGGTTACTACATCTTTTAGGATATGATCATGTAAATAGTAAAGAAGAAGAAAAAATTATGTTTGATTTGCAGGAGAGGTTGTTAAATGAAATATGTATCACGAGATGAAATAAAGAAAAAAGGAATAATGCGCTTTTTTAGAAGCATAAAATTTTCTGTTGAAGGTTTAATGTATGCTTATAGATATGAACAAAGTATGTGGGTTCATGCAATAGCTACAACATTTACTGTAATTTTAGGATTATTTTTTAGGATTAAGTTGTCTGAGTGGGCAATTGTATTTATTGCCTTAGGAATAATTTTAGGTATGGAACTTGTTAATACAGCAATTGAAGCAGCAGTTGATTTAACTACATTAGAGATTAATCCACTAGCTAAGATTGCTAAAGATTGTGGAAGTGCAGCTAGTTTTGTTTTATCACTTGTAGCAGTAGTAATTTGTTTATTTGTATTTGGACCATATTTTGTAAATATGTTTTAGTAACGGAGGTTTTTATGAGAAGTGGATTTGTAAGTTTAATTGGTCGACCAAATGTTGGAAAAAGTACTTTATTAAATGCAGTAGTGGAACATAAAGTTGCCATCACTTCAAATAAAGCCCAAACAACAAGAAATATAATTCAAGCAGTGTATAATGATGAAGATAGTCAAATAGTATTTGTAGATACTCCTGGTATTCATAAGCCAAAAGAAAAATTAGGAAAAGTTTTAAATAAACAGTCTTATTCATTAATGCATGATGTTGATGCAATTTTATTTGTTATCGATGCTTCTACGGGTCTTGGACCTGGGGATAAAAAAATAATTGAAGATTTAAAAGGCAATAAAACTCCAGTGATTTTGGTAATGAATAAAATTGATAGAATTAATAACGAAAAATTAATAATGATGATAAATCAATACAAAGATTTATTAGAGTTTGCAGATATAGTTCCTGTATCTGCTATGAAATTTGATAATATTGAAACTCTTATAGAAGTAATAAAAAAATATTTAACTGATAATGTAAAATATTATGATGATGATACAATTACTTCAGTTTCTAAATATTTTATGATAAGTGAACTTGTAAGAGAAAAATTACTTCATTTAACTATTGAAGAAGTACCACACAGTTTAACTTGTCTAACAACAAATTTTGAAGAAAAAAAAGATATTATAAATATTAATGTTGATATTATAGTTGATAGAGATGCCATAAAAAAAATAATTATTGGTAAACAAGGAGCAAGACTAAAAAAAGTTGGAATGCTTGCTCGTCAAGACATTGAAGAATTACTTGGAAAAAAGGTTTATCTAGAGTTATATGTTAAAACAATTAAGAATTGGCGTGATAAAGATAAATATATAAATGAGTTTGGCTTTAATGAAACTGAATAAAAAATAAAATAATTACCCATTATATAATTAGAAAGGGTAATTAAAATGACAAAAAAAGAATATTGGAACTTATTTAAAGAAACCGGAAAAATAGAATATTATTTAAAATATAAAAAAGCAAAATAGTGTAAAGCATTTTGCTTTTTATTTGCTTCAATAGTAAAAAAAGATATAATTATAATAGAGGTAGATATTTATGAAAATAAAAAATAAAAAACGTATGTTAATAGTTTTAGGCATATTAACAGTATTATTATCAGCAATAGGGGTCACTTATGCATTTTATAGTGCAAAAATAAAAGAAAACAATAAGACAGAAACAGTTATTAAAACAAACGAATTAAATATTGTATTTACAGGGACTCAAGAGATAAATTGCAGTAATATAATTCCTGGTGATTCATGTATAAAAAAATTTACTGTTGAAAATATAAGCAATGTTCCAGTAAATTATAATATTTATATGGAAAAAATCACAAATGAATTTAATGAAGATTTAGTTTATACACTAGAAGATGAAACTGGTAGTGTAGTAGGTGAAACACCACTATCAGTAACTAATCAAAATAAATCTTATTTAAAAACTTCTATTAATATAGAGCCAAAAAGTAAAGTTACGTATACATTAAAAATTTTATATAAATATTTGGAAACTCCTCAGAATGATTATCAAGGAAAAATCTTTAAAGCAACAGTGGGAATAGACACGGAATTAGTAGACGAAACTTATTCAATGTATGGAACAGTTTATAAAAATGAAAATAATAATAAAGTTTTAGTAACAGAAGGAAATCTAGTGTTTTTTTCAGAACATCAAGATGTTTCAATTACAAGTGATGGAAAATTTGAAGCAACACACTTAGAAACAGGAAATCATGAAGTATATTATATGGGTAATACAAATGCTTCAAATATGACAAAAGAAGAAATTAAGACTAGTGCCTTATGTACATCAACATTTAAGATGGCAACAAGTAGTAATGAAATTATTTTAGATTGTAAAAACAAAAATGACGATTATTCCTTAAAGGATATTACTATAAAAAAAGAAGATAAAGTTAAATATATTAATTTTGTAGTAGATGAAAAGGAATATAAGGTTAAAGATGGTACAAATTGGTCAGATTTTATTTCAAATAATGGTGAAAGTTTTGTTCCATATGATACAATGAAAATTCATAAATCAACGCAAACATTAGCAGAATATCAGATTGATACTTATTTAGATAGTAAAAGCAAAAAATATCCAGTATATGTGACAGATGATAGTGATTGGTTGACACTGTTATATGAAACAAAACCAAATTTGAGTAAAAAATATCCTAAATTAAAAACATCATCAGCAGGTTTAATGGGATATAAATATAATAATCTTATAAAAATTGGAGAAAAAATTGGCTATAAGAATAGTATTAATGTTTCAAACAGTAAAGTTAATACCAAAAATATTTTCGCATTATCAAATATTATAGATTCGACAAATAATACAGTTAATTATAATGATATAATTAGAGAAGAAACGTATAATGTAGAAAAACTTGATAATGCAACTTTAGAAAAAGCTAATTATAATTTATTAAATGCTTATAATGGCTATACAGAAGATTATTATGAATGTGAATATGTAACAGCTTTTAATAATGGTGGAGCATCATCTGGAAATATTTATTATTCTGATCAAGTTAAATTTGAAAATGGTACATATACTTTAGTTAATCCTAAATTATTTAATATAGGAAGCGATACTACAACATTAGTTGGAAAGTATTCAACATTTAGCAATTCAAGTACATCTAATAATTATATGTTTAAAATAGGTAGCCTATCTGAAAATGGTAGCGTAGCAGAATATTATGTAATTTCGGGTGGCGTATGTTATACAGAAGACTATTTTGAATGTAAATATATTGTTTCTACTAATGATGGTGGACCGTCATCTGGAAATATTTATTATTCTAGTCAAATTACATATGAAAATGGTACATATACTTTAGTTGATCCTAAACTATTTAAAGTGGGAAGTGATACTACAACATTAATTGGAAAGTATTCAACTTTTAGTGATTCAAGTAAATCAAGTTCATATATGTTTAGAATTGGTAATTTAACAGAATCTGGCGCAGTAGGAAAATATTATGTTATAGCTGGAGGAATGTGCTAAGTTAAAAAGACTTTTTATAAGTCTTTTTATTTGGTATAATTAAATACAGGTGATATTATGTTTGAATATATGGGAGATAGAATCTCTAATGCTATAAAAAATATTAAAGGAATGGGAAAAATTACTGAAGAAAATATTAGCGATGCAATGCGCGAAATACGTATGGCTTTACTTGAAGCGGACGTTAATTATCAAGTTGTAAAAGAATTTGTTAATAATGTTAAAGAAAAAGCTCTTGGTGCAGAAGTAGAAAAAAGTCTTAAACCTGATGAATTGTTTATAAAAATAGTTAAAGATGAATTAGTTAGTTTATTAGGAGAAAATTATGTTCCATTAGAAGTTAATAAAAAACCAACTATTATAATGCTAGTTGGACTTCAAGGTAGTGGTAAAACAACTACTTGTGGTAAACTTGCAAATTTAGTTAGAAAAAAATATTCTAAAAAACCGCTACTGGTTGCGTGTGATATTTATAGACCAGCTGCTATTGAGCAATTACAAACAATTGGTTCTTCTTTAAATATACCAGTTTTTACTAAAGGTAAGATAAATGTCTGTGATATAGTTAGTGAAGCTTTAAACTACGCTAAAGAAAATAATAATGATTATATAATAATAGATACTGCTGGAAGATTGCATATTGATGAAAAATTAATGGATGAATTAAAAGATGTAACAAATTTATGTCATCCAGATGAAACTATCTTAGTAATAGATTCAATGATGGGTCAAGATGCCATAAATGTAATTAATGGTTTTAATGAAGCTTTAGAACTTACTGGTTGCATATTAACAAAACTTGATGGTGATACTAAAGGTGGAGTTGCTTTATCAGTAAGACATTTAACTAATGTTCCAATTAAATTTGTTGGTAATTCAGAAAAATTAGATGGCTTGCAAGAATTTTATCCAGAAAGAATGGCTGAAAGAATTCTTGATATGGGTGATATAATGTCTATTGCTGAAAAAGTCGAAGGTATTATAGATGAAAATGAAGCTAAAGAACAAGCTAAAAAGATGAAAAAAGGTTCTTATGACTTAGAAGATTTCTTAAATAATTTAAAACAAATAAAAAAACTTGGACCTTTAGAAAATATATTAAAAATGATGCCTGGTGCACGAAAAATGGGACTTAATAATATAAATATTGATCCTAAGCAAATGGCACATATTGAGGCAATAATACTTTCTATGACTCCTTATGAAAGAAAACATCCAGAAGTTCTTAAAGCAACTAGGAAGCAGAGAATTGCTAAAGGAAGTGGCAGAAGTGTTGAAGAAGTAAATCGCCTTTTAAAACAATTTGAACAAATGAAACTTATGATGAAACAAATGACTAATGGTAATTTTAAAATGCCGTTTTAGGAGGTAATAAAATGTTAGACTCGTATTTAGAAGGAATAAGAGCGATAATTATAACTGATAATGATTTAAATAGAATGAAAAATAGAGAAGGAATTATTGTTGATGAATCTCTTGGAATAGTTGCATATAAATATTCTTTTAGTCAACATCAACAATGTTTTGATGATTTTGGAAAAAGTTATAATTATGAATACACTGATGAAAAAAGTTTGACAAGAGATAACAATATCTGCTTTAGGGTGATTGGACCTATTGATGGAAAGTATATGGTAACTAATTTTCTACCCGAAAAAATGTCTGATAAAACACTTGCAGGTTACTTAGAAGTTATAAATAAAATGAAAGATGATAAATTATATATATTTGCAGCTGCTATAATTACTGAAAATTTAGAAAAAGATTATCAATTCGAAGAAAATTTTAATGAAAATATTTATTGTTATATAGTTTGCAATTATTTAAGCAAAAAACGATAATAGTTTAAAACCTACGCATATTATTAAATAAAACATAAAATACACTATGAAAGGATAGTGTATTTTTATGTATAATGATAAAAGATGTTATGATAAATCTTTTACAACTCAAGAATTCCCAACAGCAATGGAAGATAAATCAGTGAAAAAAGATGGATTTTCACAAACAATGTGCTGCCCAAACATGTGCCCTCCAATAATGGAATGCCCACAAGAAAGATGTTGCCATAGATATATATGTCATGAGGTTCCTCATGTAATACCTTGTAACACTAGAATAATAAATCATCATGTTTATAAACATACATTTACTCCAGCATATACTTGTTGCGAAGAAAATGAATATTCTAATGTTTATGAACCAAGATGTTGCTAATAAAAAAGTGAATTCACTTTTTTATTTTTTATTGACAATCATATAAACTTTGTATATACTTTTAATGGACGGTGATAATATGGAAGCAAGAGTGCAAAAATGGGGTAATTCAAACGGAATAAGAATTCCTAGTAGTATTTTAAAGTCTTTAAGTATTAAAACTAATGATATATTAAATATTGAGCAACAAGAAGATAAAATAATTATTAGTATTCCAAAAAGTAAAAAAATATCTTTAGCTTCTCGTTTTGAAAAATATAAAGGAAAAAATCTTGCAAAAGATTTTTCATGGGATGAAAGTGTAGGAAAAGAAATATGGTAAAAAAATATATTCCTAAACAAGGTGATTTAGTTTTTTTAGATTTTAATCCTACAAAGGGGCATGAGCAAAAAGGATTTAGACCTGCTATAGTAATTAGTAATAATGTTTTTAATGAAAATACTAAGATGGTTGTTGTTTGTCCAGTCACATCTAATAACAAAGAATTTCCAACCCATTATCAATTAGAAGATACCAAACAAATTCATGGCTCAGTTTTATGTGAACATATAAGAAGTATTGACTATGAAATTAGAAATTTAAAATTTATTGAAAAATTAAGTGAAAATGATTTAATGAGTGTAATTACGTTATTAAATGCATGCATAGAAGAATAAAAAGTGAATTCACTTTTTTATTTTTTTGTATTATAATTTATTATGATAAGAAGGTAATAAAAATGATTCAGATATTTGATATAAAAAAGAAAAATAAAAATTTAAAAAATGATGATCAAGAGATATTAAAAAATTATATAGTTGATTCAAAAATGGATAATGAAAATGTTTTAAAAAAATATAATAGTAATATAAATGGACTTACTAGTAATGTAGTAAGAAAAAGATTAGATGAAAATGGTAAAAATGTAGTAATTAAAGATACAAAAAAACATTGGACATATTTTCTTTTAAATGCTTTTAAAGACGAATTTATTATCATATTATTAGTATTAGCTATAATTAATTTCTTTTTGAAAGATAAACTGGGATCAATAATAATTATTATAATTGCATTTATTAGTGCTTTAATAAGATTTTTTCAAGATTATTCAGTATATAAATTTAATAGAAAATTAAAAAGTAGTATATATTCTACTGTATTAGTTATAAGAGATAACAAAGAATTAGAGGTAAAAGTTGAAGATGTTGTCATTGGTGATATAGTAAAATTAAATGCTGGAACAATAATCCCTGCTGATTTAAAAATTATAGAGAGTAAAGATTTATTTATTAATGAATCAGTATTTACAGGAGAAAGTATTTTAGTAGAAAAATTAGATAAAATTAATAAAATTCCTAAAGAAATTTTTGATATTGATAATATTTGTTTAATGGGAACAACAGTAGAAAGTGGTAGTGGAACAGGCCTTGTAATTTCTACAGGATTTGATACATATTTAGGTAGAGTTGGTAAGGAAGTTAATAATAAAAAAGAATTAACTAATTTTGATAAAGGAATTAAAAGTATATCAAATCTATTAATAAAATATATGATTGGAGTATGTCTCGTTGTTATTGTAATTGATGGAATAATTAAGAAAAATTTTAATGAAGCTTTATTATTTGCTCTATCCGTTGCAGTAGGTATTACTCCTAGTATGTTACCAATGATTTTAAATGTAAACTTGACTAAGGGAAGCAAAAGCTTAGCTAAGAAAAAAACATTGGTAAAAAAAATAGAAGCTATACAAAACCTTGGAGCAATTGATATACTTTGTACTGATAAAACAGGAACACTTACAGAAAATAAAATAACACTACAAAAATATATAGATGCTTTAGGAAATGAAAATGAGACAATATTAGGATATGCTTATTTAAATAGTTATTATAGTACAGGTATAAAAAATCTTGTTGATAAAGCCGTAATAAATTATGCTGTTAAAAATAATATTCAAGAGCAATTAAAAAATTATGAAAAAATTGATGAAATTCCTTTTGATTATGTTCGTAAAAAACAAAGTGTAGTAGTTAAAAATAATAAAACATATAGAATGATAACTAAAGGTGCTTTAGAGGAAATAATAAATGATTGTGATAATTTAATAATTAATGGAAAAACAATTGCATTAACTAGTGATTATATAAATACAATAAAAGAAAAAGCAAAAATGTTAGCAAGTGATGGAATGCAAGTAATTGCATTAAGTGAAAAAAGAGAATATCCTGGTAAAGATAAATTTGATTTTACTTCTGAAAAAAATATGACTTTTGTAGGATTCGTAGGATTTTTGGATCCGGCTAAAAGCAGTGCTAAAAATACATTAATTAAACTTAATGAAATTGGAATAAAAACTAAAATACTTACTGGTGATAATCCCTATGCGACCAAAAACATATGCAATATGGTTGGACTTAACACTTCTAAAATACTACTTGGAAGTGATATCGATAAAATGAATGATGAAGAGTTATCTTTAATGTTAGATAAAGTCGATGTATATGCAAGAATGAATCCACTTCAAAAGGAAAGAATTGTTAATTTATTTCAAAAGAATGGTCATGTAGTAGGGTATATGGGTGATGGTGTAAATGATGCCCCATCATTAAGTAAAGCTGATGTTGGAATTTCTGTAAACACTGCAACATCCATTGCCAAAGAGGCTAGTGATATAATTATTTTAAAACAAAGCCTAAATGTTATTTATGATGGAGTAATAGAGGGAAGAAAGGTTTATGGTAATATTATTAAATATATGAAAATGGCCTTAAGTGCTGATTTTGGTGATGTTTTTAGTATAATGATTGCTAGTATTTTCTTTCCTTTCTTACCACTTTTACCAATTCAAATGTTATTACAAGATTTTATATATGATTTTTCACAAATTGGAATACCTTATGATAATGTTGATATAGAGTTTATAAAACATCCTAAAAAATGGGATACAAAAGGTATATCAAGATTTATGAAAGTAATGGGAATTACCAGTTCTTTAATAGATGTTATTTCATTTATAATATTTTGGTTTATATTTAAATATAATAGTATTAGTATGCAGTCATATTTTCAAACTGCGTGGTTTGTTACATGCTTAGTAACAGAATTAATGATTATTTATAATGTAAGAACTTCTAAAAAGCCATTTATTGAATCAAATGCCAGTTTTAAATTAAATATATTGACATTATTTTCGTTAGTTTTAACTATTATAACACCCTTATTATTACATAATGTAGAAACTTTTCATTTTGAAATAATGCCATTAAAATTTTATATTTACTTGTGTTTCTTAGTTTTAATGTATTTTTTAATAGTTTCATTAATTAAAAAAATTTACATAAAAAAATATAAAGAATGGTTATAAATAAATATTTTTCTTGATTATAAATATTTATTATGGTATTATTTTACTAGAATACGAAGGTGGTGAGAAAATGGAATTTCTATATAAGTTATATGATAATGAATACTTTGGTATAGCATTATTTATAGTAATTGCCATTTTAATATTTTTATTTTTACTTATTTTATTTTTTGGTAAAAAGGATGAAAAGAAAAGAAAATTAGAAGAAACAAAAAGATTAGAGTTAGAAAGTGCAAATGCATTTAAAGAAACTAATGAAAATGTGGAAAGCTTAGAAATACCTGAAATAGCTCAGCCTACTTTAAATGCGGGTAAAGAAAATGTTGTACCATTAGAATTTAATGATGAAGCTGTTTTAAATACTCCAACTCTTGATGTAAGCTCTGTTGATAGTGATACTATTAATAATACAGTATCTTTGGATAACAGTATATTAAGTTCACAAACATCAGATTTAGAATCAACTAATTTGCAAAGTAATATATTAAATAATAATGAATTTATTGATTTACCCAAAACTAATGATTTTACAACAAGTGAAAATGTTAATGAAAATTCATTAGATATTGATAACTTATTTCAAACTAATATTGAATTGCCTAAAGAAAATGCAACAGTTGATAATCATCAATTAAATATAGAAATGCCTGAAATTAAAGAAGAAAAACATGACGCTTTAAAGGTTGAGGCACCATTTAGTTCAGTTTATATTAATAAACAAGAAGATATAAATAAAGTTGAACTTCCTGAAGAAAATGTTCAACCATTAGGATTTGAACTTCCTAAAATGGCAGAAAGTGATAATGTTACTCATGAACCTGAGGCTTTAAAGGAAGAACAAGAAGTTAAGACAGAACCAGAAATAAGTAAAATATCAGATTTTGACAGTTTATTTGGTGATATTGAAAACGAAACTTATAATATTAATAAATAAAATACGATACTTCAAATTGAATATCGTATTTTTATTTTAATAATAAAAAAATTACTATAAATATATTTATTTAAATTTCTTTGCTAAATTTTTATTTTTATAAGACTTGTTATTAGTTATCTCAATTCCAAACCAAGATGGAGCTTCAAAATTAATTGCCATATCTAGATTTGGAAATTCTACTTCTACAGTAGCTAAATCATCTAATTCATTATAATAAATGTCTAGTTCTGCAATCAAATTATTTTCAATGGGTATTAAATACCTATCTTTTTCTATTAAATGAGTATTAATTAATATTTTAGATAACAGAAATTGAAATTGTTCTTGATTAATTTCAAATTCAATTTCGTTTCTTTGAATCATGTCAATATTATTTATTTTTACAGTATAATAATATTTTGTTAAATCTTCACTCTCAACTTTTCTTATTCTTATTTCGGTAATGTCATCATTATAAATATAACCTTGAGTTATTTTTTTACAAAGATAGTTTTTTTGTGGGACATTTTTTAAGTCAACTAAATATTTTTTTTCTATTTCTACATTATTCATTTATAATTTTTATTCCTTTCTCAAAATGATTATAACATATAACGTTTAAATTAATATAACAAAAAAAGCATCTTTATTCTTAAAACCTGAATAAAGGTGCTTGAAACAAACATGTGGCAAGCGTCAAGTCACTAAAAGACTTTTTACTTCTCACTAAATTAATAATATCATAAATTTTACATAAATACAATTTTTTCTTATTGAATAAATTAACCAAAAACTATATAATAAAAATATAGAATAGGTGGATAAACAATATGAAAAATAAAAAACTTTTAATACCAGTAATAGCTATTTTAGTAACTGTACTAGTACTATCTGGAGTATCATATGCATATTATAGTGCAAAAATAAAAGAAAATAATAAAACAG
>CAKOXC010000010.1 GCA_934129945.1 uncultured Bacilli bacterium | reverse complement strand
AGCATTCTTTTTTCTCTTGAATAATTGACTTCATTTTAACTCCTTCCTAGGAGTTGTACTAACTATAGTAGACCAGTAGGACCTGTCGGACCTACATTATTATATCCACATGGATATGTTGTACGTGAAAAATTCATTTTTTACTCCTTTCAATAATAGTTTATGAAAGAAAATTTTTTTTGAAAATGTAATTTAACTATTTAAGGAACAATTTTTTTTATTTAGCATATATAGTTTAAATAAAAAAACACCATAAAAAGTATTTATAGATTTTAATGGTTTATTTTCTATAATAGATATTATTTTAACAAAAAGCTAAAAGAATACCGCATGTTATCTATAAAAGATGAAAAAAGTAAAGAAAATATAGTTCAAGAAATAAAGTCTATTATATTAAAAATTGGTAAAGAAAATTTTATAATTTACGAAGATGGTGATGTAGAGTATAACTCTTGTAATGAACAATAATTATTAATAAAACCTCGTTTGTTGTAACGA
This sequence comes from uncultured Bacilli bacterium, assembly GCA_934129945.1. GTDB lineage: Bacteria > Bacillota_I > Bacilli_A > RF39 > UBA660 > RUG14121. The sequence goes on along the minus strand of CAKOXC010000010.1, from coordinate 30,910 downwards.
GGTTTATTTTAATAGTTTATTTTCTATAATAGATATGATTTTATATAAAATATAAGAAATAATAATAAGGATTATAACACCACTCATGACTATATTTAAATTGAAAATTTGAGTTCCATAAATAATTAAATAACCAATACCCGATTTACTAACTAAAAATTCTCCCATAATAACTCCGATTAAAGACATTGATATATTTAATTTTAAAGAAGAGATAATAGTTACTAAAGAATTTGGAATAACTAATTTTTTAATAATATCTAATTTATTAGCATTAAATGATTCTAATAATTTAATTTTATTTTTATCTGTTTGAATAAATCCATTATATATCGTAATGATACTTATAATAAGATTGATTAATAAAGCCATTACAATAATAGATTTTAAATTAGCTCCAACCCAGATAATTATAATAGGTCCAAGAGCTACTTTAGGAAGTGAATTTAACATTGTTAAAAATGGTTCTATAATTTTAGCTAGTAATTTAAAACTATATAAAAGAAGTGCTATTAAAAAGCCAAGAAAGATTCCTAAAACAAAGGCAATTATAACTTCATATAATGTAGTAAATATATGGTTTATTAAATTAAAATTTTTGTAAAGATTAATTATGGTTTTTAAAATATTGCTTGGTTTTGAAAAAATAAATTCATTTATATAACCATTGGTTGCTAAAAATTCCCATATTCCAATTAGAAAAACAATTATACTAATTTGAAAAAATATTACTAGTATTTTTTCTTTTTTCTTTTTATATAAATATTTTTTTTGATTAGGTGACATTTACATCTAAGTCCTTCCAGATAGTTTCATAATATGTTGAAAACTCTTTAGCTTTTCTATTTTCAATTGGATTAGTAGCACCAGTTAATTTCACTTCATATATATTTTTAACTGTACAAGGTCTTTTAGATAATACAATTATTTTATTGGCAAGACTTATAGCTTCTGAAATATCGTGAGTAACCATGATAACTGTCTTTTTTTCTTTTTTAATCATTTTATAAACATCATTAGATATAGCAAGTCTTGTTTGATAATCTAGGGCAGAGAAGGGTTCGTCTAAAAGTAATATATCAGGATTTGTAGCAAGTGTTCTAATTAGAGCAACCCTTTGCTTCATACCACCAGATAAACTAGAAGGTTTTTTATTTTTAAATTCTTCTAAGTTATAGATTTTTAATAACTCGTTTATTTTAGCAATTTTCTTAGGATCTTTATCTTTTTTTATATCCAATCCTATTTTACAATTATCAAATATATTTAGCCAATTAAATAAACAGTCGGTTTGAAGCATATAACTGAATGTTATATCTTTTTTAAATTTATATATGCCTTCAAAGTTATTATCAAGTCCTGCTAATATGTTTAAAAGGGATGATTTTCCACATCCTGAAGTTCCAACTATAGCAATGAAATCTCCCTCATAAACATCTAAATTTATATTATCAATAGCTTTTATTTCACCATCGAGAGTATTATAAGATTTAGATAGATTTCTTATCTCTAATAATTTATTCATTGTATAGATTAGTTATAAGCTTATCATAAGGAACATATTTATCTAGAATTTTAGCATCTATCATAATATCTTCCAAGTTTTTAAATGATTCTTCAGAAATAAATGGATTTTCTAACCAAGAATCATATTTTTTATATCTATCTATAATTTTAGTTAAGTCATTTTTAGATATTTCTGGGAATTGATTAAGTATAACATCTGCACAAGTTTTTGCATCATTTTCTTGAACAAATTTTAATCCTTTATCTATGGCTTTTGTAAATTTTTCTAGTAATTCTTTATTATCATTTAGATAACTGTTGCGAGCATAGAATGCAGTATATGGAACTTCTCCAGAAAGTTTACCAATACTTTCAACAACATAACCATATTCTTGTTTTTCTAAGTTAGTAGCATTTGGTTCTCTTAGTGCAAGAATAAGAAGTCGCTAATTTTGTATAAATAGACACAAAAGTTGAAGAAAATTCAATTTTTTTGGTATAATTAGATTGATTATTAAATTGTTAAAACATTTTTAATAATTGTGTGTTTAATTATGATAAAGGAAGTGTTGAATTTGAAATCGTTTAATTTAATTTTGAAAAGTTTTAAACATTCAAAATTTAGAATATTTATCTATATTTTATTTAGTTTATTAATTGCACAAACAACAATTTTTATACCTATAATAATTCAATATTTTTTAGATGTCTTATTAAAACAAAGCGTTTCTAATGTTATAATTGCCAAAATTATTAGTATTTTTAATAGTAAATTATCATTTATACCTTTAATGTGTATGTTACTTTTATTTGTGAAATTCATACTTACTTCTACAATTTATTTGAGAACAATAATTAAAAATAAAATAATACAAGACTTTCAATTTAATATAAAAAAAAGTTTGTTTTATCATATTCAAAATCTAACATATCAAGATTTTTACAAAAAATCTCTGGCAGATTTGGTGCAAAACATGGCAGATGATGTAAAAGATATTGTAGCATTTATTGATAAGCAATTAACTTATATTTTAGATATTGTGCTAATATTAATATTTGCAATTATACAATTATCTAAATTAGATATTAGATTATCGTCAATAACAATAATATCTGCTTTAATAATGATATTATTATCTATTTGGCTATATAAAAAATCTAGGCCAATAGTTAATGAAAGAATAGATGCCAGAAGGAAATTATACGATAAGATAGACGATAATTATTCAAATATTAAATTTATTAAAGTTAATAATTTACAAGAGGAAGAAATAAGAAAATTTGAAGAAGTTAATCAAAATAATTATCTTACTAATAAGAAAAAAATTGTAACTGATTCAATTTATAATATGACAGTAGCAAATATAACTAAAGTACAAAATCCATTTATATTTATTTTAGGAACATATTTGTACATTAAAAATGTTATATCTATTGGTAGTATTTATGTTACAATTAGTTATTCAAATAAAATTGGTCGAGGTTTTCAGTCATTTGGTGAAATGTTTGAATATGTAAATACATTTTCAATTGCTTATACAAGATTAAATGAATTATTAAATTTAACTTTAGAAGATAAAGAAAGCAATTTAAATATAATTAATTCAAAAATAATATTTAAAGATGCAAGTATCATTGTAAATGATAAAAAAATACTTACTAATTTGAATTTTAGTATTGAACCAAATGAAAAAATTATGATAGTAGGCGCAACCGGTAGTGGAAAATCAATTTTAGCAAAAACACTTGTTGGTTTTTATAATTATGAAGGTAGTATTACTATCGGTGGTTGTGAAGTAAAAGATTTAAATAAAAAAAACATAAGAGACACAATTTGCTTATTGTTACAAGATTCTTATTTATTTTCAAAAACTATAGCAGAAAATATAAAAATATTAATGCCTTATATGTCTGACGAAGAAATGATAACATTATCGAAAGAATTTGCTTTTCATGAAGATGTTGAAAAATTTAATAAAAAATATGAGAGTATGATTGGCAAAAATGGTTTAAATTTATCTAAAGGGCAACGACAAAGATTAGTTTTAATAAGGGCTTTCACGAAATTAAAACCAATAATGATATTTGATGATTCTTTTAGTGCAATTGACAGAATAAACAAAAAGACCATTATTGACAATTTAATGAGTAATAATGATAATAGTACAAAAATATTTATAACACATAATATAAGTTTAGCTCCTAAATTTGAAAAAATACTATTTTTAGATAAAGGTAAAGCTTATTTTACTACTCATAATGAGCTTTTAAATAATAAAAATTATAAAAAATTATACGAATTAAGTTTGAATAATGTAGGTGATGAGTATGCTTAACAAGAAGTATTTAAAAGAAATGATAAATTTTACTAATAATAAAAATAAAACTTTTAAATTAGCTATTATTTTATTTTTTCAATCCCTACCATATTTATTATTTTATCAAGGAATACTATCTTTGGTAGTAGATAATTATATGCCAAATAAAAATTTGAAAATGGTAAGTACTTTATCAGGTATTTTATTAATAATTATTGCAATAAGATTTGCTTTTGATTATTATTCAGAAACTAGTCGAAAAAAATGTTATTATGATAATGATAGACAAATAAAAAATAAGATATTTAAAGCTATTCAATATGCTGATATTAGTGAATTAGATAAAAATCAAACTGGAAATTTGTTTGAATTAACCACAAACCAAAGCTTTAATGCTAGTCAACTATTTATTTGGAATTTTGTAGGAATATTCTCTGTAAGACTTCGAAGTATATTAATGATTTCAATAATAATGTTATTTATAAATTTTAAGATATCATTAATAATAATATGCATATTTTTAATATCTTATATTATATTGTTACCATTTTATAATATTAATATGAAAAATTATCAAATGACATTAAGATCGATTTTAAACCTTCAAGGAAAAATTAATGAATATATTGAAAGTTATTCAACAACAAAAACATTAAGACTTGAAGAGATTAATATGGATGAAATAAATTCAATTTTAAAAAAAAGCAAAGAAAAGTATTTAAAAACTAATAAAATTTTAGCTTTACATACTTCACTTTTTGCTTTAATAACTTTTTCATCTGTAATAATTACATTAATTATTGGAGGCAATGAAATACTTACAGGTATAGGTGTAGCATCAACGATCATGTTACTGGTTGACTACATAAGCGATATAAATGATCATATGCAAAGCTTGTTAAACCATGCTCATGGTATATTTAGTAAATATAATGCTTTTTTGAGAATACTTAAAATTTGTTCAATTGCTAAAGAAAAGGATAATGGCATAAAATGTATTAATAAAATTGAAAGTATAGAATTTAAAAATGTCAAAATGAGTTATGATAATGAGAATGTAATACTCGAAGATATAAATTTGAAAATAGATAAACCTATGACGATTGCTATTGTAGGCAAGAGCGGAAGCGGAAAAACAACACTAGTAAATTTAATCCCAAGGTTTTATGAATTAATGGATGGAGAGATATTGATAAATGATACTAATTACAAAGAATATAAACTTAATGAGCTTAGAAAAAATATATCTTATGTTTTCCAAGAACCTGTTATTTTAAATATGTCTGTAAAAGATAATTTAATTTATGGATTACAAAACATTGAATTTCAAAAAGTTAAAGATGTTTGTATTAAACTTGGGTTAGACGAAAAAATAATATCTTTGCCTAATGGATACAATACAATTATAAACGCCAAAACTGATTTATTATCATTTGGAGAAAAACAATTGTTAAGCTATGCAAGAACAATACTTAAAAGTGGAAATATTGTAATACTTGATGAAGTGACGTCAAATCTAGATTTGGATTTTGAACAAAATATTATAAAAGCTAATAAAACATTACTTAAAGGTAAAATTGCTTTTATTATTGCACATAGATTAAACACAATAAAAGAGGCTGATTTAATTATATTTTTAGAAAATAAACATATTGTTGAAATGGGAACACATGATGAATTATTAAAATTAAATGGTAGATATGCAAAACTTTTTATGACAAAATAATTTTACAAACAAGATATCGAAAACTTTTGAAAGGGGATTAGTTTATGAAAAATAACATGATTATATATGTATCAAAAGATGGCAATATAAAAGTAGATGTTAATATACAAAATGAAGACATATGGATGAGTCAAGATGTAATGGCTAATCTTTATAATACGACTAAACAGAATATAAGTTATCATTTAAGTAATATATTTAAAGAAAATGAATTAAATAAAGATTCAGTTGTCAAAGATTTCTTGACAACTGCTAGTGATGGTAAAAACTATAATGTATTACATTATAATTTAGATGCAATTATTGCTGTTGGATATAGAATTAATTCTAAAAAAGCAACAGAATTTAGAATATGGGCAACAAAAATTTTAAAAGAATATATGGTTAAAGGTTTTGCTTTAAATGATGAAATATTAAAAAATAATGGTGCAAGCCCATATTTTGAAGAATTACTTGCTAGAATTCGTGATATTAGATCTTCAGAGAAAGTATTTTGGAGAAAAGTATTAGATATTTATGCAACAAGTATTGATTATAATCCTAAAGATAAAATATCGGTAGATTTTTTTAAGAATGTTCAAAATAAAATGCATTATGCAACACATGGGAATACAGCAGCTGAAATTATATTTTATAGAGTTGATTTTAAAAAAGAAAATTTAGGTCTTACTAATTTTAAAGGAAGTTATCCTACTCGAAGTGAAACTGAAATAGCTAAAAATTATTTGACTGAAGAAGAATTAAATGTTTTAAATAGGATGGTATCCGCATATTTAGATGTTGCTGAAATTAATGCTTTAGATAGACATCCAATGACGATGAAAGATTGGGTAATTGAATTAGACAATTTCTTAAAAATGACTAGAAAAGATATCTTAAAAGGCAGTGGTAAGATTTCACATGAACAAGCTTTAAAAAAAGCTCATGAAGAATATGATAAATATATGCAAACACACTTAACTACTGCAGAACAAGATTATTTAGAAATGTTAAATAGAGAAGTTAATGAAATAAATAAGTAATTTTTTAATAATTAAATAGATTAATTATGAAGGGATTGATTTTAAAAATTCAATCTTTTTTTTGTTACGTTATAAGAAAATCAAATATTAAATATTAAACATGATGATTTTTCTTAAAGTATTATTTTATAATATTTTTCATAACTTTAAATAAGGAAGTGTGATTATGAATAATAATTATTTAATAGAAAATAAAAAAATAAAAAATAAGAATAAAGAAATATTGTTAAATGTAGCTCTTTATTTAAATAAAGAGCTATTTGATGAAAATAGAATATCTTATAAAATGTTTAAATATACCGAAAAAAATATTTTAAAAGAATTAAAACATCATAATTTAAGTGATTTTAATTAAATTTTTAAATCATTTAAACTTTTGAAAAAGGAGCGATAAAATTGGATTTATATAATGTTCGAAAGCAGTTAAATATGGGAATACCACTTACAAATATAAAACTTAGGGTAACAGATTATGCAAGGGTATCAACTGATCATTTAGAGCAAAAAAAATCACTTCAAAATCAAGTAGAACATTTCGAACAATATATAAAAGAAAAGCCAAATTGGGATTATATACCAGGTTATGTTGATGAAGGAATTACAGGTACTAGTGATGTCAAAAGAGATAATTTTATGAAAATGATTGAAGATGCAAGACTTGGCAAATTTGATTTAATAATAACTAAAGAAATTTCTAGATTTTCAAGAAATACTCTTGATAGTATTAAATATACTAGAGAACTTTTATCTTATGGAGTAGCAGTACTGTTTGTAAATGATAATATCAATACTGCACAGTCTGATTCTGAATTAAGACTTACTATAATGGCTTCTATGGCTCAAGATGAAATAAGACGTTTATCGGAACGTGTTAAATTTGGAATGAATCGCGCAATAGAACGTGGAGAAATATTGGGTAATAATTTACTTTATGGATATAAAAAAAATAAAGATACTGGAGTATTAAATATTGTTGAAGAAGAAGCAAAAAATGTCAGAAAAATATTTGAACTTTATGCAATTGAAGAATTATCACTCTCAAAAATTGTGAAGATTTTAAATAGTGAAGGATTAGAAACTTGCCAAGGTAAGAAATGGAGTGTATCAACAATATCAAGGATGATAGAAAATCCTAAATATAAAGGATATTATTGTGCAAGAAAATCTGAAATAGTAGATTATATGACTAAGAAAATTAAATACTTTAAAAAGGATGAATGGATTATTTATGAAGATAGAGCAAAAATACCATCAATAATTGATGAGGATTTATGGAATAGAGCAAATATTAGATTAAACTCCAGAAAAAAAGCATTTAGCATAAGAAAAAAAGACAAAAGCATTTATAAAAATAGATATTTATATAGTGCTAAAATATACTGTGAAAAACACAATAAAGTTTTTCATCGAAGAGAGTTTAGGAAAAATAAGAAAGATATTACCTGGATTTGTTCTGAATATTTAAAAAATGGTAAAAAAAGTTGCGATTCACCTAATATTCGTGAATCAGAACTAAATAATATTTTTAAAGATTTAATTTTAAAATTTCAAATAGATTCTAATAAAGTAATTGATATTCTTATGAATTATTACAAACACTTAGAAATAACCGATGATATAACGGAAAAAATTCTGTCATATGAAAAAACAATACATAATCTTCATGCAAAAAAAGATAAATTATTAGAACTTTGTTTACAAGGTAATTTATCAAATATTGAATTTAATGAAAGAAATAATTTATTTAATAAAAATATAAATGAAATAGAAAATAAAATAGATAGATTAAAAATAAAAAAATCTGAATTATATGATACAAATAATAATATTAAAGAACTTACCGAGATTTTAAAGCAAAAAATTAATTCTGAGATTATATTAAAAAAAATAATAAGTTATTTGCTAGAAAAAATTGTAGCAACAAAAGTAGGTAATAATAAAAATAAAATAAAACTAAATATATTTTTATCTTATAAAGATAATGATATAACAAAAAAAACACCTTTAATTTTAAGAGGAAATTATGAATTTAAAAGAGGGTATGATACCTATGGAACTAAAAGATACGAAATCTGTTATCAAGTGAATTGTTATTTTTGTCTTTAAAAGACATATAATTTTTTATTTAGTGACTTCATTTTCTAACACTATCATCAAATAAATTAACATAGTCGCCAACTCCAGAAATAAATGAACCTGATAATGCTGCAAATTCAACAGAATAATTAATATTTACTTTAGAAATATCAATATTACTATTTTTTAAAGCATTAATAAAATTAAGTGAAGGCATACCTGCATATCTTCCAACTAATACTTCTTTACCAATTAAATCTTCTAATTTAAAGTCTTTATTTCTTGATACAATAAACTGACCATCTCTTTTTGTAAGTCCAGCAAATGTTTTGATGTAGTCCTTTTCACCACCATTATATACATAAATTGCTGATTCTGGTCCTGCAAATCCAACATTTACATCGTTTGATAAAACAGCAGAAGCAACTTTGTCAGCACCAGGTGTTAATATTAATTCTATATCAATTCCTTCACTTTCAAAGTAACCATTTTCTATAGCTACATAAAGTGGTGTATAAAATGCACTATGTGTAACTTCAGCTAGTTTAATTTTAGTTAAATTTTTATCTTTATTAGAAGTGACTTTAACAAAAGTAAGTATTCCAATAAAAATAACTAATAAACTAATGATTGAAATAATAATCCTTTTTTTCAAAATTTATTCCTCCTTTTATTTCTCTTTATTATATGTAGAAAATAAAATAGTGTTAAAGAAGTGCATTATACTATAAATTGATAATTAATGCAATTAGAAAATAATTTGAAAATACATTCTTTACATTTTAATTCTAATTTGCTATAATTCTTTTAGAATAGCAAGGAGTGATTAGGATGAAGGCATTGTCATTAGAAACAACTAAGTTGCTTGACAAAATGTATAATCTTAGAGGAAAAGATAGTGTAATACTAGTAGAAATGGATAAGCAAAAGGATAAAGCTGAAAAGACTTTAGAAAGAACTACTGAGGAAAAGAGTAATTTACAAGATAAAATAGCTAAATTAGAAACCCAACATGAGGAATTAGAAAATCAAGGAGAAAAACTAAAAGAAGTTTTAAGTGGTATTGATAGAAATGAATTTGCTGTTGTTTTGGATTCTTTAAAAATTAATTTTGACCCTGAAGAATTAATGGAAAAAGTTAAAGAAAATTTACCTAAAACAATTGATAAGGTTTCTAATGAACAAAAAACTTGTGAAAAAGAATTAGTGGCAGTTGAAGAAGAAATGAACAATGCTATTACAACTATTCAAGAGTTAGGTATTAGAAAAGATGCTGCTATGGCTAATCAAGACAAATTAAATGAATATTTTGATTTAGCTTTAAAAGGTAAAATTAATATAACAAGAGATTCAATAACTAGTTTGTTAGAACAATTTGATTTTTCAGAAGAAGAACAAAGAGAAGCAGCTAAGATATTGATGTTCCCAGAAGATGCATTATATATTTATGATAGTAAAATAAATAATGTTGATGTTCAAGGTAAAAGTATATCCGAAGTAATAAGTGAAGCTAAAGATGCAATAATTGAGGATGAAAAACAAGAAGAAATAAATAATTTAGAAGAACCTGTTATGGAAGAAACTAAAGATATTGAACCATTAGAAAGCAATATTGATTTTAAATTAGAAGAAGAAACAAAACCAGTAGAAGAAGATGCTATTTTTAATCCATTTGTAATAGAAGACATTCCAGTAAATGAAGATGTTGAAATTAAAGAAGACAATATATTTAATAGTAATGAATCATTAGAAGATTATCTTACTTCTTTAGGATTTAATTACTTAGAATTCTCAAGTCAAGATTTAGATGAATTAAAAGATAATTTTGATAAAGAGACAATGAAGAAAAATGTTGAATTAATTAAAGATAAGAATATTGATTTAGACATTTTCACAGATCATGTATCACTTCTTTATGACAAAGAATTAACAGAAAAAATTCAAATTTTATTAAATATTGGAAAAGAACCTATTGATATATATTTAAATCCAAGTATTTTAGTTAAATACTCAACTGAAAGATTAAATAATGCTATTGCATTATTAACAAGTAATGGAATGGATCCAAAAAATGTTCCATTAATGGCATATTAAGGAGGTTTAAAATATGCAAGGAAATATTAGTACACTAAGAACAGAATTTGGTTTAAACCCTGCTCAACATTTAGAAAATCATGTTATATTTTATTTATATGATACAGAAGCATTAAGAGATGCTATGTCTCAAGATAATGCTATATCTAACGGTATTGTTAATGTATCTGAAGTATTAAAAAATTTAAAAAATAAAGAAAAAAACTTATCTTCTGATATTGAAGAATCATTAAGTATTGAAGATTTTAATATTGGTGGGAGAGCAATATAATGGATTATTTAAAGAATATAGGGTTTACTAGTGAAGAAATTGAAAACTTAGTTGAAAATGTACCTACTAAAGTTTTAGATTTATTAAAAGAAAATTATAAGTTAGTTACACAGAATTTGAATTTTATAAAAGATTTAGGTGTTTCTAATTATAAAGAAATATTTAACAAATATTATGATATGTTTTTAATGGATAATTCAAACTTTGTAGAAATATTTAATAAATATGATACAAAAGATTTAGTTGATAAATTAGAAAAAAGTATTGAAATATTTGATTTTCTATAAGAAGCATATGCTTCTTTTTTTAGAATAGAGGGATAAAATGAATAATAAAATAGTTTTAATTGGTTGTGGAAATGTTGGAATGGCTTATGCATATGCCTTACTAAATCAAAAAACATGTGTGGATAAGTTAGTACTTATTGATATAAATAAAGATAATACAGTTGGTCAAGCTATGGATTTAAACCATTGTCTATCATATTCACCATCTAAAATAGAGGTTATATCTGGAGATTATAGTGATTGTAAGGATGCTAAAATTGTCGTAATAGCTGCTGGTGCTAATCAAGCTATTGGGGAAACTAGAATGGATTTAATTAATAAAAATAGTTTTATTTTTAAAAATATTATAAATAATGTTATGAAAAGTGGGTTTGATGGAATATTTTTAATTGCCAGTAATCCACTTGATGTCATGACTTATTTAACTTTGAAGTACTCTAAACTTCCTCCAAATAGAGTTATTGGTTCAGGTACAACTCTTGATACATCAAGGTTAAGATATTTAATTAGTACTAAAGTTAATATTAATCCAGAAAATATTGATGCTTATGTTATCGGTGAACATGGAGATAGTGAATTTGTTCCTTGGAGTACTGTTACAATTGGTCTTTCCAAAATTCATAATTTTTTAACTTACGAAGAACAACAAAAAATTGAAGAAGAAGTCAAAAATTCTGCTTATGAAATAATTAAGAAAAAAGGTGTAACTTGTTATGGAATAGGTATGTGTTTAGTGAAAATAACTAATGCTATTTTAGAAGATCAAAAAATTATTTTGCCAGTATCAAGTTATGATAAAAATAATGAATTATGTATTTCAACTCCTGCAATAGTTGGATCATCTGGTGTAAAAGAAAAAATATTTATACCTCTTACTCTTGATGAAGAAGCCAAATTAACAAAATCTATAAATATTATTAAAGAAGCTATTAAAAGTATAAATTAATAGTTTTTTTCTTTTGATTATAAGTTTTATTTGCTATAATAAATAAAGTGAGGATGGTATAAAATGGACTATTTAGATAAATTAAATGATAAACAAAAAGAAGCTGTATTACACATGGATGGTCCATGTTTAGTAATAGCAGGAGCAGGTAGTGGAAAAACTAAAGTATTAACTACAAGAATTGCTAATTTAATAGATAGTGGCGTAAGTCCCTATAATATTTTAGCAATAACATTTACTAATAAAGCTGCCAAAGAAATGCGTGAAAGATTAGAATTGTTGGTTCCAAATAATAATGCTTTTGTTGGAACTTTTCATTCATTTGGAGTTAGAATAATAAGAGAAAACTATGATTTACTTGGTTTAAATAGGAATTTTACTATATTAGATAGTGATGATGTTACAACAATAATAAAAAGAATAATGAAAGAAAAAAATATTGATTCTAAAGAATGTGCTCCAGCTTATATAAGAAATAGAATTAGTTTTATAAAAAATGAAAACATGAGTATTGCTGAAATAGAAAAATTCTTTAATACTCCAGCTGAAAAAATAGCTTATGAAATATATAAAGAATATATTAATATTTTAAAAAATAATAATAGTGTTGATTTTGATGACCTACTGTTATTACCAGTTAAGCTATTTAAAAATAACCCTGAAGTACTTGAAAAATATCAAGATAGATTTAAATATATTTTAATTGATGAGTATCAAGATACTAATGAAGTTCAATATTCTTTAACTAAATTACTTGCTAAAAAACATCAAAATATATTTATAGTAGGTGATCCAGATCAATCTATTTATATGTTTAGAGGAGCAAATTATAAAAATATTTTAAATTTTGAAAAAGATTATAAAAATGCTGTAATTATTCCTTTAGAAGAAAATTATCGTAGTACATCAAATATTTTAAATGCTGCAAATTCAGTAATTAGAAATAATAAAGAAAGAAAAGAGAAAAATTTATGGAGTTCTAAAGGCGATGGAGTCAAAGTTAAATATTTAAGAGCTTATGATGAAAAAAATGAAGTAGATTTAGTTATTAGTGAAATAAAGAAATTATTAGAATCAGGTTATAAAAAGAAAGATATAGCAATATTTTATCGAACTAATGGCCAAGCTCGTGTTGTTGAAGAACAATTCTTAAAAGCAAATCTACCTTATAAAGTAGTCGGAAGTTTTTATTTCTATGCAAGAAAGGAAATTAAAGATTTAATCTGTTATTTAAGATTAATACTAAATAGTGATGATGAAATAAGTCTTAGAAGAATAATAAATGTCCCTAAAAGAAAGATTGGACCATCAACCGTTAATAATCTAGAAAATATGGCTAGAGCTATGAATGTTTCAATGTTTGAAGCTATTGAAACAGGTAAAGAACTGGAATTTAAAAATTTAATATTAGAACTTAGAAAAGATAGTGAATCTTTATCTCTTACGGAATTAATTGATGATATTTTAGATAAGTCTGGAATGAGAAAGGAATATGAAACTGAAGGAAGTTTAGAAGCTGATTTAAGACTTGAAAACTTAGAAGAATTTAAAAGTATAACAGCTAGTTTTGAGGAACAAACTGGTAGTGTAAATTTAGGGGATTTTTTAGAAGAAATAAGTTTAGTTGCAGATATAGAAGAACATAAAGAATCTAATGATGAAGTTACACTAATGACTATACATAGCGCAAAAGGACTTGAATTTGATGTTGTTTTCTTAATCGGTATGGAAGAAGGAATATTTCCTCATCAAAATGCTTTTGTAGAAGAAAATGGTATTGAAGAAGAAAGAAGACTTTGTTATGTTGGAATTACAAGGGCACGTGAAAAATTATATTTAACTAATGCTAAAAGAAGAATGCTATATGGTCGTGAAAATATTAATCAACCATCGAGATTTATTAATGAAATTGATGAACAATACATTGAAGAAGCAGAAAATTCTGTAAAAGAAATAAAAAAAATACATCGTGAATCAATGTATACTAAAGATGATGTCCAATATAAAAATGGCGATATAGTAGAACACGATACTTATGGAAAAGGTGTAGTAATTAGCTGTGATAAAATGATTGTAACAGTAGCATTTAATAATAACATCGGAGTAAAAAAATTAATGAAAAATCATAAATCTTTAAAAAAAGTGGCAACATATTAATGGGGTGAAATTATGGATATAGAAAAAAGAATTAATGAATTAACAGAAATTCTAAATAAAGCTAATTATGAATATTATGTATTGAATAAATCTTTAATTACTGATCAAGAATTCGATAAGTATTTAAGAGAATTAGAAATCTTAGAAGAGCAAAATCCAGAATTGGCTAAATCTGATAGCCCTACTAAAAGAGTAGGAGGAGAAGTAATTGATAAATTTGAAAAAGTTAGACATAATATTCCAATGTTATCACTTCCAGATGTATTTAGTGAAGAAGAAATAATTGATTTTGGTCAAAGGATTAAAAAAGAAAATTTTGAGCCAGAATATGTTTGTGAATTAAAAATAGATGGATTATCAGTATCATTAAAATATGAAAAAGGTATTTTAGTATCTGCTGCTACTAGAGGTAATGGAGTAGTTGGAGAAAATATTTTACACAATGTTAGAACTATAAAATCAATACCACTAAAACTTAATAAAGAAATAGATATTGAAGTTCGTGGTGAGATATATATGGATTTTAAAACTCTTGATAAATTAAACGAAGAAAGAAAGAAAAATAATGAACCATTATTACAAAATGTTAGAAATGCTGCAAGTGGCTCTATTAGACAACTTGATAGTAAAGTAGCTGCTAAAAGAAATTTAAATTCATGGATTTATCATTTACCTAACCCTGAAGATTATGGAATTAAAACTCACATGGATGCTTTAAATTTTATGAAAGATTTAGGTTTTAAAGTAAACCCTAATAATAGATTAGTTAAAAATGTTAATGAAATATTAAAATTTATTGAAGAAATGGGAGCAAAAAGAAGTAATTTAGCTTATGCCATAGATGGAGTAGTAATTAAAGTAAATGATTTAAGTATTCAAAAAAAATTAGGATTTACTTCTAAATATCCTAGATGGGCAATAGCATATAAATTCCCGGCAGAAGAAGTTTATACGAAACTTACTGATATAATTTTTACAGTTGGGCGTACTGGAAGAATAACTCCAAATGCTGTACTTGAACCTGTAATTGTAATGGGTTCAACAATTAAAAGAGCGACGCTACATAATGAAGATTATGTTAATGAAAAAAATCTTATGATTGGGGACACTGTGTCAATTAGAAAAGCTGGAGATGTTATTCCTGAAGTTGTTAGAGTTTTATTTGAAAGAAGAAATGGTAGTGAAAAACCATTTAAAATGATTGAAAAATGTCCAATCTGTCAAACAACTTTAATAAAAAAAGAAGGACAAGTAGATCATTTTTGCCCAAATATTCATTGCGATGCTAGAAAAATTGAATCCTTAATCCATTATGCTTCTCGCCATGCAATGGATATTGATGGCTTAGGTGAAGAAATAATAGAAGATTTTTTCAATCTTGGCTATATTAAGTCAATAGTGGATATATATCACTTAGATAATCATCGAAAAGATTTAGAAAACTTAGAAGGTTATGGGACAAAAAGCATAAATAAATTACTAGATGCTATTGAAAATAGTAAAAAAAGAAGTGTTGAAAGATTAATTTTTGGTTTAGGCATTTCAGGAATTGGTGATAAAACTGCTTTATTATTATCGAAAAAATATAAAAATTTAGATAATTTAATGAATGCTAGTTATGAAGAATTAATTGAAATAAAAGATATTGGGCCAACTCTTGGTAAAAATATTTATGACTTTTTTAGAGAAGATAAAAATATTGAACTCATTAATAAATTAAGAGGACTTTCAGTTAATTTTAATTATTTGGGTGAAGCAGAAAAATATGATGAATTAATAACCAATAAAAAGTTTGTTATTACTGGAACTATTGACAATTATTCTCGTGATGAAATAAAAAAAATTTTAGAAAGTTATGGCGCTACGGTTAGTGAAAGCGTCAGTAAAAAAACAAACTATGTTATAGTAGGTGAAAATCCTGGAAGCAAAGAACAAAAAGCTCGTGATTTAAATATTGAAATTTGGGATAATGATAAAATATTAAGTGAAATAGAAAGATTAAGTAAATAATGAAATAGCAAGAAATTGCTATTTTTTTAAGAAATTAATAAGAAAAAAAAGGAAATGAGACATTTTTTTGTAATAAGATAGTAGGAGGTGCAATAATAATGCAAATGAAAAAAGTCTCATTACTTACTGATTGTATATTTAAAAGTATGTTTAAAGAATGTAGTGAATTTAGAGAATTATTAAATGAAATATTTAAAGATTACTTCGAGTTAGATTTAAATAGCTTTGATTTAACGAGTGAAGAATTGATGGTTATAAATATAAAAGATACAAGAAATAGAGTAGATTTATGTTTAAGAGATAAAGAATCAAATACATTTTTAAATATTGAAGCTAATAATTTTAAAAGAGATTATCTAGATAATAGAAATTTATGTTATGTAGCAAAAGTAATATTACAAATATTTAAATATGATAAGAACTATAAAAAAGAATTTAAGTTATATCAAATAAATATAAATAACTATTTATGTGAAATAGATGAAGATATAATAAATACAACCAAAAGAATGTATGATGAGAAAAATAAAGTAAGAGATGAAAAAATAACAATACATGAAATATATCTAGGCAAATATAAAGAAATGGATTATAATAATATTAGCGAGAAAGAGAAGAATCTTGCGATGCTAAATTGTACAAGTATAAAAAAAATGGAAGAACTTGCACAAGAAAGTAAGATAAGGGGTAAGATAATGGAAAAGTTTAAGAAGAAATTAAGCGCAGAAGAATTTGCCGAGATATTATTTGATCCAGAAGAAGATCAAGAAATGATTTTAAATAGTGAAAGATTAGAAGGTATTGAAGAAGGCTCTAATCAAAAGCAAATAGAAATAGCAAAAAAAATGCTTGATAAAAATATGGATATACAAGACATAGTTGATACAACAGGATTACCACTAGAAAAAGTAAAAGAATTATTAAAATAGCAAGAAATTGCTATTTTTAAGTTAAATTAAATTTTAAAAGTTTTATTAGAAATTGATAAATTTAATATAATATAGTATAATTAATATACTTTAGGTTAGGTGATAAAATGAAAAAAATAATAAAAAAATTAAAAAATAGTTGGAATCAGAATCGTGTTTTATTTGTTTTGACTACAATTCTTATTGTATGCTTATTGTTAATATTGAGTGTAGTAATTGACTATTTTTTAGGAACATCAAAAGATAAATATGGTGATAGACTTGATGGTATTAAAAGTGTTGAGGTTACTAAAAATGAGATAACTAAATTAGAAAATAAAATAAAAGAAGACGATAAAATAACTGAGTGTGAAATTCATCAAATTGGTAAAGTTATTTATGTAAATATTAAATTTAATGGTGATATCACTCTAGTTGAAGCTGAAGGAAAAGCATTAAATACCATTGAATTGTTTAGCGAAAAAGAAAGAAAATTTTATGATTTAAATTATTCCCTATTACAAGATGCTACAGATTCTAATGCTGGATTTTCTATAATGGGTACAAAAAATGTAAATGGAACAGGATTAGTATGGAATAATAATACTCCTGTTAATGAAGAATAAGGTAGTGAATATGAAAAAGAAAAAATTAATAATAATATTTTTAGTAATTCTTTTAATATCATTATCAATTTTTATTGGTATAAAAATATTAAATGATAAACAAAGACTCAGTGTTAATGAAAAACAATGGCTAAATGCTAATAAAAATAACGTTATAAGTGTAAATGTTATAAATGATTTAAATGTTTTTGGTAAAGAGGGGAAAGGATTGTTTTATGATTTTTTAAATTCTTTAAGTGAAAATTATAATATAGAGATAAATCCTGTAACCTTTAATTCACAAAATAAAGCTACTGGCGCATTTTTAGGATATTCTTTAACAGAAAAAAATTTCCAAAGTTTTTTTGATGATGAATTTGTTGTAGTAAATAAAAGTGAAAAAATAATTAAATCTTTAGATGACATAAAAAATTATAAAATTGGTATTACAGAAGAATTTAAAAATTATATTGAAAAGTATTTAAGTGATGAATCTAATGAATATGTTTTATATAAAACCAAAGAGGAATTAATAAAAGCTTATAAAGAAAATAATGAATTAAATTTTATTATTGTTCCAAAAATAATGTATTTAGATGAAATATTAACAAATAATTTTAATATAATTTATCATATTTCAGACGCAAAAATTTACTATGGAATTAACAATGACCAAACAGAACTTGCAAATATTTTAGCTAAATATTTTGAAAGTTGGAAAGTAAAAAATTATGAAAATTCTTTAAATGAAAATGAATTACTATTAATTCAAAATAATTTAAACATTTCAGATGCAGATATTGATAAAATAAAATCAAAAAATTATACTTATGGATTTATAGATAATGGACCTTATGAAATAATAAGTGGATCAAGTTTTGGTGGTATAAATGCAATTTATATGAAAAAATTTGCTGATTTGTTAGATGTTAAAATTGATTTTGTAAAATATAACAATCTAGAAAAATTAAGTAAAGCAATTTATAATAATAAAGTTAATATCTATTTTGATTATTATAATACCAATAGTAGTTATGAAAGCATTTCGTCAAATAATAATGTTGTATTAGCTATAATTGCAAGTACAAGTGATAATACAGTTATAAATTCTTTAAACAGTTTAGAAGATAAAGAAATTTATGCAGAAGAAAATACTAAACTTTATAAATATTTAAAAGATAATGCAAAATTAAATGTAAAAACATATAAAAATAAAAAAGAATTAAAGAAAATAATAAAAACTAAAAAAATTATTGCAATGGACTTAAATAGATATGAAAGTTATAAAGATAATATATTAAAAAAATATGTAATTAGATATACACAAACATTAGATTTGACTTATAAATATCGTGTTAAGACTGATAATAATTTCAATAAAATATTGAATAAATATTTAGAAATACTAGATAATAATCAAGTAAGATATAGTGGATTAAATAGTTATTTTATTACTAAACAAAGTGGTACTTTTTTAGGAGCTATTGCAAAATATATATTATTATTATTTGCTATCTTCATTATAGTTTTCTATTTTCTTTATAAAAAGAGTAAAAAAATTAAAATTGCAAGAAAAATAAAAAAAGAAGACAAAATGCGTTTTATTGACCAATTAACTTCTTTAAAAAACAGAAATTATTTAAATGAAAATTTAGATAATTGGAATAAAAATACAATTTATCCACAAGCTGTAATAGTTCTTGATTTAAATAAACTTCAAGAAATTAATGATACACTTGGTTATGAAAAAGGCGATATTCAAATTAAAGCTTGTGCAAATATATTAATAAAAACACAACTTGATAATTCTGATATTATAAGAACTGACGGTAACGAATTTTTGATTTATTTAGTAGGACACGAAGTAAAACAAATAACTAGTTATATTCATAAATTGAATAAAGAATTTAAAAAATTACCTTATGATAACGGTGTTTCAATAGGGTATAGCATGATTACTGATGATGTCAAAAGTGTTGAAGATGCAACTAACGAAGCAGTGGAGCAAGTGAAGAATCAAAAGGAAGAAAAGAAAGATGAATGATTTAATAAGAAGATTTAAAATTTTTGCAAAAAAACTATGGAAAGTTTTAAACCGTCCTGAAATGATATTACTTCCAGGTCAACTTGCTTTCTTTTTAATTTTATCAGTAGTTCCAATTGTTACTCTTGTAAGTTATGGAGCATCATTTCTAAATTTACCTGTAGATTTTATTTCAAACTTTATTATAAAGGCTTTTAATAAAACTATAGCAGAAATGATTGTTCCAATAGTAAGTGGAGTAACTTTATCAAAAAGGTTCTATATTACTTTAATTGTTGGTTACTACATTGCTAGTAATGGTGCTTCTTCAATTATTGTTACATCAAATACTATTTATGGAATAAAGAATTCTTCATTCTTTAAAAGACGTTTAAAGGCAATGATAATAACATTGATTTTGGTTTTACTGTTTCTATTTATTTTGATAGTACCAGTTTTTGGTAATAAAGTAATTGAAATGATAGCTTATGTTAATTTAAATCAAAATATTACTAATAAAATATCATTAATAATTAATGTTTTAAAAGGCCCAATAGCGTGGTTTATAATATTTTTCTTTATTAAAGTTATTTATACAATGGCACCTGATCGAAAAATACCAAGTTCATATGTCAATAAAGGAGCACTATTTACCTCAGTATTTTGGGTACTTGCAACTTACATTTACTCATATTACATAGCAAATTTTGCTCATTATAATGTCTTTTATGGTGGACTTAGTAATGTGATTATACTGATGTTATGGGTATACTTCTTGGCATATATATTCACAATTGGTATGGCATTAAATCAAAACGATGAAAAAGAAAAATTGGAAAAAACAGGTCAAATAAAATATTTAGAAAAGTAAATAATATAAGTATGTACACAGATATTACTTGTACATATTTATTTCTGATAATCAATCTAGTATTAATTTACTAACGATATTAGAAAGTAATATCTAAGAGTCACAATAATTAAAATTGTGACTTTTTTTGAAAAAAAGTTTATATTTACCAAAAATATGATATAATATTTGACAAAAAGGGGCGATAAAATGATAGCTTATGGAAGAAACACTTTGAAAGAATTAAATCCTAAAAATATAAGAAAAGTTATGGTTAGTAAGACTATAAAAGATAGTTCTATATTAAAATATTTAAAAGATAATAAAATTAAATATGAACTTATTGATAATAATATTTTAGATAAAAAAGTTCATGGAAATCATCAAGGAATAGTTATTGAAATAGATGACTATGAGTATTCAAATTTAAATGAAATATTTGATGAGAGTTTTGTTGTATTATTAGATCATTTAGAAGATCCACACAATTTCGGAGCAATTATTAGAACTTGTGAAGCTGCAGGTGTAAAATCAATAATAATTCCAAAAGATCGTAGTGTTAGAGTTAATGAAACAGTTATGAAAATAAGTACAGGAGCTTTAGCAAGAGTTAAAATAGTTTTAGTGAGTAATGTAAATGATGCTATAAAAAAACTTAAAAGCAATAATTTCTTTATTTACGCAGCAGATATGGATGGAAAAGATTATAATAAAATTGATTATGCCCCTAAAAGATGTTTAATAATAGGTAATGAAGGAAAAGGTATTTCTGATTTAACATTAAAAAATAGTGATGAAATAATTTCTATTCCAATGAATGGTAAAGTTAATAGCTTAAATGCAAGTGTTGCAGCAGGAATATTAATTTTTAATATGAATGGAGAAAAATAATGGACTACAAAGAATATTCAGATAATGAGTTATGTAGTATGATTTGTGAAAGTGATGAAGAAGCTAAAGATATTTTATTAAAAAAATATAGTTATATTATAAATGTCGTTATAAAGAAATATATTATGGCTTCATTAAAACTAGGAATTGAATATAATGATTTATATCAAGAAGCATTAGTGGGGTTTACTGACGCATTAATATCTTATGATGATAATAAAGAAGCATCTTTAAAAACTTTTATAACATTGTGTGTTGAAAGACGTCTTCAAAGAATTATACTTAAAGCAAAAGCCAAAAAAAATGAAATACTTTTACAAGCTTTATCACTTGATTATCAAAAAAATGAAGAAGAATTACCATTAAAGGAAGTTTTATCTGATAATTCTAAGAATGACCCTTTACATAATATTACTGTTGATGAAGATTATAAAGAATTGTTAAATAAAATAAAAAAGGATTTGTCTGAGTCAGAATATGAAGTTTTTAAATTAATGTTAATGGATAAAAATTATTTAGAAATATCTGACATTTTGGATAAAAGCCCTAAGCAAATAGATAATACTATTCAAAGAATTAAAGGTAAAATTAAAAAAATATTAGAAACTACTGGTGATTAATTCACCAGTTTTTTGTTACAAAAATCGACTTATTTTAGTATTTAATTTTATCAATATATTTGATATAATTGTATAACATAGAGGAGAATTTTATGAAAAGGATATTCTTAATAGTAGTACTATGTATATTAGTATGTGGTTGTGTAGATATAAATAAAAGCAGCATTGATGAAATACTTACTGATTCACTTAATAGTGAGTTAAAATTTTATAATACAAGTAGAAATGGATATAAATACTATATTCCAAAAGGAGTAAAAACCTTAGGAAAAAATGATTATAATGAACTATTATCTGATGGTACTTATAAATATTATATGTATGTAGATGTTTTAAGTTATTATAATAAAGTAAGTTTTGATTACATAAAAAAGACTAATGCTTATTATTCTAATGTTTTAAAAAATGACGATAAATTTGGTTATTTAGAAATCAAAAAAATGAAAAATGAAAAATATTTAATTGAAATTATGTATAATTATGCTAAAATAGAAGTAATGGTAGAAGAAAGTGATATAAATAAAACCATTGCAAATGCTATAAGCATTTTATCTAGTGTTGAGTATAATGATACTATACTAGAAAATCTATTAGGAAATAACAAATTAAGTTTTAGTAATGAGGAATATAATATATTTGAAACCGCTGAAACAGAAAGTAATTACCTGAATTATGTAGAAAAATATGATAACTATGAAAATGATAATAATCATGATAACGATTTTATAAACTAGGAAGGTGTTTAAAATGGGATTATTAAATAAATTAAAAAATGTTTTATTTGAAGAGGAAGAAGTAGAAGAAACAATTGAAGAACCAAAAGTAAAACCAGTTTCTAAAAATACGATGGAATTTCCAAAAGTAACTAAAGAAACAGTAAAAAAAGATAATTATAATTTTGAAGAAGAAACAGATAGAGAATTATTTAAAGCTGAAAAAACATTTGATTTCCCAGCTTTTGATGAAGAAGAATTTGAAGATTTTGCTCCAAAGAAAAAAGAAGAACCTGTAAAAAGATATGATAGAGATATTGATAAAAGAAGAAGAACTCTTGATAGTTATGATAAACCATATAAAAAAGAATATACTTCTACTAGAATTGTAAAATCAATTAAAGAAACACCTAAAAAAGCTTTTAAACCATCTCCAGTAATTTCACCTGTTTATGGAATCTTAGATAAAAATTATAAAAAAGAAGATGTTGTTACGAGAGATGAAATTATTGAAAAAAAAGCTGTTAAATTAGATGTTGACAGTGTTCGTAAAAAAGCTTTTGGTTCTTTAGAAGAAGATCTTCAAAAAACATTGAGTGAACCATCAGAAAAATTCTATGATGACTTATTAGAAGATAATGTAGTAGATATTACAAAAGAAATGGAAAAAGAAGATTCTTTAGAAGAATTAGATAATTTATTAGATAAAACGGTTGATACAGAAATTGATGTAACTAAAGAAATGGAAATTCCATCACGTGTAGAAAAAGCAAAATATGAAGAAATAGAGCCAGAAGAAGTTATTGAAGAAGATAATGATATTGAAATAGAAGATAAAGAAATAGATACTAAAGAAGAAAGTACTGAAGTAGCTGATGATACATTAGAAAATGATCTTTTTGAATTAATAGATTCTATGTATGAAGATAAAGAGGGAGAAGAATAATGGAATTTTTATTACAATTTTTACCTATAGTTATTTATTTTTTGTTAATAATAATATTAGTAATCGGAATAGTATTAGGTATAAAGTCAATTATTACTATTACTAAAGTTGAAAAAGTTGTTGATGATGTTAATGATAAAGTTCAATCTTTAAATAGTGTTTTCTCTATAATTGATTTTACTACTGATAAATTAGCAATGATTACCGATAGAGCTGTTGAATTAATAAGTTCTATATTTTCAAAATTATTTATCGGTAAAAAAAAGAAAGGTGAAGATAAAGATGAGTAAAAAAGGGAATATTGTAAAATTTGCTGCTGGAGCAGCTGTAGGTGCTGGAATTGCATTATTATTTGCACCACAAAAAGGTTCTAAAACTAGAGCTGATTTAAAGAAAAAAATGGATGAGCTTGTAAACAAAGCTAAAGATGTTGACATTGAAAAAATGGTTGACGATATAAAAAAAGAATTAAAAGATCTTGATAAAGAAAAAGCAAAAGATATTATTAAAGATAAAAGTCAAGCTATTATGAAAAAAGCTGATGAAATTGTTAAATTAGCTAAGAAAAAAGCAGAACCAGCTGTTGAAAAAGCTGCTAATGAAGTTAAAAATAAAGCACGTCAAGTATTACAAGATGCATTAGATAAACTTGATGATGATAATAGTTCTAAAAAAAGTGTAAAGAAAAAATAGTAAACTCTTTACACTTTTTTTATGTTCAAACATTGCATAATTCGATAATATTTGATATTATTTATTTATGATAGAGGAGGATATAATGGAAAAGAAAAAAGATGTAAGAAATGTCTTAATGGTTGCTTTAGTATTTGCAATTATGGTTATGGCAGTTGGTTATGCTGCATTAGCACAAAGATTAACAGTTAACGGAAAGGCTACTATTGGAGATGCAAAATGGAAAGTAAGAATTACTGATATTAGTTTCGATGAAACTGCTTCAAATATATCTACAAGTGCATCTACACAATCACTAGATCCAGCAGAAGCTGCTGTAGGTGAAGGTAGTACTGGTGCTAAATTTGACGTAACTTTAGGAGCTCCTGGTGATAAAGCTGTTTATAATATTACTGTAACAAATTTAGGAACTATTGAAGCAGAATTAAAAGAAATTACTGATTTAGCTACTGTTAATGCTGCAGATCCAGCTGATATTAAATTTACAGTAAAAGCTGCTACTGATAATGCTGCTACATTAGCTGCTGATGCAACTCATAAATATACAGTAACAGTTGAATGGTTATCTACTGCAGAAGCAGTTCCAACTGTAACTGAAAAAACAGCTACAATCAATTTTGATTACGAGCAAGCTTAATAAAGAATGTAAAACATTCTTTTTTTTTTACTAAAAACAAATTATTTATGTTACAATGAAAATAGAAGTATAGTAGGGTGGTGTAATGAGAAGATTGAAATCAAGAAATAGAAGAAATAAAAAAAATATTATAATAATTGCAATTACAATTGCACTACTTTTTGTGTGCTCAACCGGTTATGCTTTAATGTCTGAAAAATTAGGGATAAAAGGAATCGTTAGATTAAATACTGGTAATCCTGAATGTAGTATTCATAAATTTGATGGATATAATAGTTTTGAACATGAAATAGCTTATGAAATCTATGATACAAATAAAGGACATAAAGTTCATGCAACAATAACTGTTACAAATACTGGTGATAAATATGTTAATAGATGGAGATCATATTTAATTTTACCAGAAGGATACATAAAAAATGATGTTTATAACTGTAAACAAGTTTTTGAAGGTGATGCTGATATATACGAAAATCCTGATGAAAACTATAATAATGTAATAGAACCTGGTAAAAGTATAAAGTATGATGTATCTTATACAGCACCTACTGATGATTATAAAATAAAAGATGTTGAAACATATGGCTTTAACAGTAACGTAGAAAAAATACCAACAATTGCTGATATGTCTCATTGCTTAAATGGAGGAGATCCTACTAATCCAGATGAAGAAGAAACAGTTATTGCTGTGACAGCTGAGGATAAACAAAAATGGGAAGATACAGTAACTCATACAAATACAACATTAACAATAAGTAATAAGTCAAGTAAAGATGTAGAACATTGGTATATTATTTTAGATGTAGGTGATGGTGGTTCTATTCCAGGTTGTTGGAGTGCAACCTGTAGTCAAACAGGAAATCAAGTAAAAATAACTCAACCTTCATGGAAAGCAATAATACCTGCTAGCGGATCAATTTCTATTGATTTTCAAATAACAGTTCCTCTTGGTACAACTTATAAAATTGTAGAAACAGGATTATTGTCATAGGGAGGTATTATGAGAAATTTTAATAAAAAAGTAATTATATTATATGCTTTATTATTATCATACATTTTAATCACTTCAATTTTTACAAAACAAATTAGTAGTATTTATAATTTTTACTTAAATCCTATTTTTTGGATTATTTTAGCAGCATTATCATATATTTTATTTAAAGATAAGAATTTAAGATATAAAGGTACTTCTGATAAAATTCAAATCGTATTTATTGGCATGTTAGTTTATATTTTAATATATTTTTTATCAGGAGTTTTATTTGATTTTGCTAAAAACATTTATTCAACAAAATTAATTAATATTTTAAAAAATTTGTGGATGTTTGCCAGTATAATAATATTTAAAGAAATAGTAAGAGAAAAACTTATTGTCCATTCTGGAAAAAGAATATCTTATTTAATATTAATAACAATGTTAATGATTGTAACAGATATTGAAATAATGAATATTAATTATTATTTTAATTCTAGTGAATTATTTTTTAAGTATTTCTTTTCAACAATATTTCCAATTATAACATCTAATATATTATGTACTTATTTAGTTACAGTAGGTGGCTTTAAAACAAGCCTTACATTTAGAATGCCACTTATATTAATAAAGTTATTAATTCCAATTCAACCGGACTTAGATTGGTTCTTTACAGCTATTTACGAAGGCTTATTACCAATAATAATTTATTTATTTGTTAGTAAGTATCATTTAAATAGAACTAGTAAAGAATCAAGAAGAATAATTAGAAAATCAACACCTAGATTTAGATTTATCTTAGTTGGATTTTTAATTATATTTTGTTTTTTTATAGCTGGAATATTTAGTTATAAACCAATTGCAGTTATGTCAGGAAGTATGGAGCCAATATTTTATCGTGGAGATTTAGTTATAGTGGAAAAAATAAAAAATGATAATGATTGTCAAAAACTAAAATTATATGATATAATTGAATATAAATTAGATAAAAGAGTAGTATTACATAGAATTATTAAGATAGAGAATAAAGAGGGAAAATTAATCTTTACAACTAAAGGAGATAATAATGAACTTCCTGATGAATTACCAGTAGAAACATCTCAAGTTGTTGGAAAAATAAAATTTACAGTTAAGTATGTTGGTTATCCTTCTGTTTTATTAAATGAATATTTTCAAAAATAAGTAGCAAGGAGTAAAGTTCATGGCAAAGAAATATACAACGTATAGAACTTTAAAAAAATGGGTACGTGTATTAATTAAAACTATGATAATAGTATTTTTTGCCGTGGGAATATTTTTAATCTATAAAAGTTTAAACTTAAGTGCTCCAGTTAAAGAAATACTTTTAGCTTATGATATAGAACAAACACCAAATTACAAAGTTAATATATTAGATAATAATTATATTGATGAAGATTCACTACAAAAAAATAATAATTATGTTACAAATTTAGTTTCAAGCATTGATTTAAATTTTAATTATCTTTATGAAGCGACAAAACCAGGAGATTATGAGTATAACTATGATGTAAAAGCTACTATTTATGGTAAATATCAAAGTAGTAGCGAGGGTGAAAATTCAAGTTTGTGGACTAAAGAATATGTTTTATTAGAAAATACTTTAGAAAAAGTTAAAAATAAAAATACTATAAATATAAATAAAACTGTTAATCTAGATTTTCCAAAATATAATAACGAAGTAGTTAATTTTAAAAATGATTTAAATGTTCCGATTACTGGTTATATGGAAGTAGTAATGACTATTAATTTAAATGGTAATGCTTCTAATAATAAAATTAAAGACGTAAAAACAGAAAAATTTGTTATTCCATTAAACCAGTTGGCATTTAGTATAAGCACTGATACTAAAAAGAATGATCATCAAGAAATTGTTTATACCAAAGATAATCGTTCTATTAATATGGTTAAATTTGATATTGGTATACTTATGATTGTATATTCAATAACACTATTAGTATTAACATTTAAAGTAATATTTAATGTAAAATCAAAATCTAAATATGAAAGTGAATTAGATAGAATTTTAAAATCTTATGGTGATGTTATTATTGAACTTGCAACGATGATAAATTTGGATGGTAAAGATACTGTACTTGTAAAATCATTTAATGAAATGTTAGATCTTGAAGAAGAGTTAAGAATACCAATTAATTTTATCCAAACTGCTAAAAATAAGGGAGAATTCTTTATTATAAATAATGACATTTGTTATAAATGGGTATTAAGTGAGTAAGAAAAGTTTTGTCAATAAAACTTTTTTTTGTTATTTTTTATGGAATATAAACTTATATTTTGATATAATGTATTAAGCATAAAGGAGTGATTTAATGACATTAACATCTATTTGGTCATTGGTAACAAAAATACTAGATATTTGTATAGTATGGTTGTTATTTTATTATATTTTAAAAAATATAAAAAATAATATTAAAATGGTTTTAATTGTAAAAGGAGTTCTTTTAATTATTGCAATAGAATTAATTAGTAAGATATTTAATCTTTATACAGTAGGATTAATCTTAGAATATGTATTAGAGTGGGGACCTCTAGCAATAATCATTATTTTTCAACCAGAAATACGTTCTGTTTTGGAATCAATTGGTAGAACTCAATTACTTGGAAGGCATAAAATTCTAACTGTTGATGAAAGAGAAAAAGTTGTATGTGAAATAATGAAAAGTGTTGAATACTTAAAAAGAAATCGTATCGGAGCATTAATTGTTATTGAAAGAGATATTTCTATACAAGAATATATAGAACCAGCAACAAAGATTTATGCCGATATTAGTAGTGAACTTTTAAGTAATTTATTCTTCCCTAATAGTCCACTTCATGATGGGGGCGTAATAATTCAAGGTGATAGAATTACTTGTGCAGGTGCAGTATTTAAAACTAGTATGAATCCTAATTTAAATAAGAGAATGGGAACAAGACACCGTGCTGCATTAGGTATAGCTGAAGAATCTGATGCACTAGCTTTAGTAGTATCAGAAGAAACAGGAAGACTTTCAATCGCCTGTGATGGAGATATTAATTACAATCTTACTCTTGATGATTTTAGAAGTATGTTGATGCAAGAATTAAAACCTAAAACAGAAGTATTCTATGATGCAAAAACAGAAGATGATGAGGAGGAAGATATAAATGAATAAGATATTAAAGAAAATAGGTAAGTTTTTTAAATCTTTATATAATTTATTAGATAAAAGTATCATTACCCCAATTAGTAGAGCAATTTATTACTTAAACAAGAAATTAAAAAATAATACAAGTCATATTGAAAAAGTTTTAAATCGTCCAAATATTTTAATATATTTATCTTTAGCTTTTGCAGTAATAGTATTTTTTCTAGTAGATTCAAAAGTTATTAATTTAGTTGAAACTGAAGCCGAAGTTTTAACAAATCAACCTGTTAATGTTTTATATAATAAAGAAGCTTATGTTGTTGAAGGATTAGTAGATACTGTTGATATAATATTAACTGGTAGAAAAAGCGATTTATACTTAGCTAAACAACTAGGTGATCATGAAGTATTACTTGATTTAACAGATTATAGTGCAAGTAATGAACCATATAAAGTAAAATTAACTTATAATCAAACAATAGATTCTTTAAGTTATAAAATTGATCCATCAACAGTTACTGTAACAATTAAAAATAAAGTTAGTTCATTGAGTAATGTAAGTTATGATTTATTAAATGAAAATAAACTAAATAGTAAATTAAGTGTTGGAGAAGTAAAATTATCAAAAAGTGAAGTAGTAGTAAAAGGAGCTCAAGATGCTTTAGATAAAATAGCTACTGTAAAAGCACTTGTTGATTTAAATAATGAAACATTAAATGATGCTGGTACTTATGATATTGATAATGTACCATTAGTTGCTTATGATGTTAATGGAAAACAAATGACAAATATAGATATAGTTCCATCAACAGTTACAGCTACAATTACATTAAATACTTATTCAACATCAGTTCCAATTAGTGTTAGAACAAAAGGAACTTTAGTTACAGGTAAATCAATTTCATCAATATCTATTAATGGTGCATCTACTTATTCATTAAATGTTTATGGAGATCAATCTGTGATAGATTCTATAAAGAGTGTTCCAGTATCTATCGATGTAAATGGTTTAGGAAATCAAGATTCAAAGACATATAATGTAACATTACCAAAACCATCCGGTGTAAGATATATGAGTGACACAACAGCTAAAATAGTAGTAAGCTTTGGTGATGAAAAACAAAGAACTATTGAAAATGTTCCAATTAGTTCTCCTAAAAATTTAGCATCTGGTTTAACAGCTAATGCCAAAACAGAAGGAGATCAAGTTGTCAATGTAGTTGTAAAAGGAGTTCAATCAGTAATAGATTCTTTAACAGCTGATGATATAGTTGCTTATGTTGATTTATCTGGTTATACAGCTGGTGAACATGAAGTAGCCGTTCAAATTGAAAACAATGATCCAAGAATTGAATATGTTGTTACAAAAAATATTACAATTGTAATAAAATGATTCTTATAATTATAAATTCTAGAAGTACACGAAAGTGTGCTTTTTTTCTTGACATAAGCTGGGGGGGGGGGTGTAAAATAAATACAAGAGAGTATAATA
>CAKOXC010000009.1 GCA_934129945.1 uncultured Bacilli bacterium | reverse complement strand
TATGATAAAGAAGCTTTGGATGAAGAGATAAGACAAGATGAACTAAAAAAAGCTAGAGAAGAGTCATATAATGAAGGAATAAGAAATAATAAAATAGAAATAGCAAAAAAATTATTAGAAATGAATATTTCAAAAGAAGAAATAGAAAAAGCAATTGGTATGCCTTTAGAGAAATTAGAAGATCCAGATTATACAGACGAAATAAAAATACCAACATATGATAAAAAAGCTTTGGATGAAGAGATAAGACAAGATGAACTAAAAAAAGTTAGAGAAGAATCATATAATGAAGGGATTAGAAGTGTAACTAAAAAACTATTAGAAATGAACATCACAAAAAAAGATATTGAAAAAGCAATTGGTATGTCTTTAGAAAAACTAGAAAATCCAGATTATACAGACGAAATAAAAATACCAACATATGATAAAGAAGCACTTGATGAAGAGATAAGACAAGATGAACTAAAAAAAGCTAGAGAAGAATCATATAATGAAGGAATAAGAAATAATAAAATAGAAATAGCTAAGAGTCTTCTAAAATCTTCTATGGAATTAAAAGATATATCTAAACATACAGGACTAACACTAGATGAAATAAAAAAACTACAATAAATATTGTAGAATTTTATTTTTTTTGATAGTTTGCACAAAAAGCCTCGTCATAATTAATATTATTTTTGTTATTATTTTTAACAATTTTAATACTGGCTAGTAAGCATTTTCCTATACTATAATCACAATTTTTACAACTTTTAACATCGCAATCAATATTTTGATTAAAAAAATTATTATCCATTAAAACTCACCTGTTTTTATTATTGAATAGAAATGAAAAAAATATACATAATAAAAACAGGTGATAGAATGGAAGATTTAAGTAATAAATTTAATAAATATTATGAATTTAATGATGATATAAATTATAAAAGAAAAAATATAGATTTTAATGAGTATGGTCCAAATAAATATTTATTAGAAGATAACTTGCTTAATTATCAAGCTAAAACTGGCCCAATTTGTGTAAAAAAGAAAATAAAAAGATAGTAAAACTTTCTTTTTTTTTGTATAATAAATAAGAGGTGGAAAAAATGAAAATATTAACAATTAATGCTGGAAGTTCATCAATGAAATTTTCAGTAATCGAATTACCAGAAGAAAAAGAATTAATCAATGGTTATTTTCAAAGAATAGGAATAGGTGGGTCTTTTTATGACGTTAAAATCAATGGTGAAAAACTTCATAGAGAGATTGATTTACCAGACCATTTAGTAGCTTTAGAATTACTAAAAAAAGAAATAGTAGAATTAGGAGTTGTTTCATCATTAGATGAAATTGATGGAATAGGACATCGTTTAGTTCATGGTGGAGAAAAATATGCAAATAGTGTAATTATAGATGATGAAGTAATTGCAACATGTAATAAATTTAAAAAATTAGCAAAACTTCATATGCCATCAATGCTAGCATGTATTGAAGCAAGTAAAAAAGCTTTCCCAAATACACCAATGGTTGCTGTATTTGACACATCATTTCATCAATCAATGAAACCAGTAAATTTCTTATATCCAGTACCATATGAATGGTATGAAAAATATGGAGTAAGAAGATATGGATTCCATGGAACAAGTCATAGATTTATTAATAGAGAAATATCAAATTATTTAAATAGAAATGATTTAAAAGTAATTTCTTGTCATATTGGGTCAGGAGCATCATTATGTGCAATTGATTCAGGTAAAGTAGTAGATACATCAATGGGATTTTCTCCAATTACTGGAATAATGATGGGAACACGTCCTGGTGATATCGATCCTTCAATCATTCAATATATGATGGATGAAGCAAATATGAGTTTAGATGATGTTATGACAGCTTTAAATAAAAAGAGTGGACTTGAAGGAATTTGTGGTAAATCAGATTCAAGAGATGTTGAAGATGGAATTAAAGCTAATGATGAAAAATGTATATTAGCACAAGAAATGTATGTTCAAAAAATAGCTAATTATATTGCAATGTATAATAATGAATTAAATGGTGCTGATGTTATTGTTTTAACAGCTGGTGTTGGAGAAAATTCTAAACAAACAAGAAAAGAAATAATTGAAAAAGTAGCATCATTAGGTATTAAAATTGATGATGATAAGAATGATTTTAGAGGAGAATTTAGATTAATCAGTAGTGATGATTCAAGTATTCCAGTATATGTTATTCCAACTAATGAAGAATTAATGATTGCACTAGATACTTATGATTTAATTAAATAGAAAATAGGTGATTACTATCACAAAAGAAGTATTAAAAAAAATATATAAAAAAATAAAAGAATATGACACGATTGTTACAGTAAGACATATTGGACCTGATCCAGATGCCGTTGCAAGTCAAATAGCACTTAGAGATTCAATTAAACTTACATTTCCAAATAAAAAAGTTTATGCTTTAGGAAATAGTGTGTCAAAATTTAAAAGTTATGGTTCTTTAGATAAAGTAGACTACAAAGAACTTGATGGTTGCCTTGTAATAGCACTTGATGTTCCAAACCTTTATAGAGTTGATGGGATAAGTGATATAAATTATAAAGAGATGGTTAAAATTGATCACCATCCTTATGAAGATAAATTTGGTGAAGTAGAGTATGTTGATACTACTGCTTCTTCAACTTGTCAAATGATAGCAGAATTACTATTTAATACAAAATTAAAAATAGATGAAAATGTTGCAAATAACTTATTTTTAGGAATTGTATCAGATAGTGATAGATTTTTAGTTGGTAGTACATCCAAAGAAACATTTAAAATTGTTTATAGATTA
Organism: uncultured Bacilli bacterium; assembly: GCA_934129945.1. Classification (GTDB taxonomy): domain Bacteria; phylum Bacillota_I; class Bacilli_A; order RF39; family UBA660; genus RUG14121. The sequence continues at coordinate 30,644 of CAKOXC010000009.1, read as the reverse complement.
ATCGATGAAGTTGGAATAGATTTTATATCTCTTTATCCTAAATTATATGAAAGACCTATAAATGAAATTAAATTTCATGGTTATATAGCAAATAACTTAATAATTACTGATAATGGGCTTGCTTATATAAAATTTAGTCCTGAAATTTTAAAAGAGTATGATGTAGACACTGCAACTCCATCTAATATGATAAATGATTTTAATAATATAAAAGGTGTTTATTCATGGGTTTTCATTACTAATGATGAAAAAAATAAACAATTTAAAATTAATATTCGTAGTAGAGGACCTATAATTAATGAAATAGCAGCTAAATATCATGGTGGTGGTCATAAGTTTGCTAGTGGTGTAAAAACTACTGATGAAAGTGAAATTGACAACTTATTAAAAGACTTAGACCAAGTATGTAAAGATTATAAAAAAAATTGTAATTGACTATATTATGTATAGTCTTTTTTATTTTGGTTGAAAATAATAATACTTAATGGTAAAATTTACTTAGAATAGAGTTGGTTATTTATGAAAAAGAAATTATTATTAGTAATATCTGTATTATTTATGTTTCCAGTAATTGCAAATGCAGATATAAAATTTCCAAAATATATTAATGGAAATACTAAATTAGAAGGTTTAGATACATTAGATAATGGAGATGTAGTTTATTATCAATGGGTGAAATATAAAGAGGCTGATTTAAAAAAACAAAAAGATTTAGAAGAAGAAAATATAAATTTGGGTAATGATGTAATTGAATTAGGAAACACTTATGGTGAAAATAATACTACTTTAGAGTCATATAGAGCAACGATGAGAAATAATGATAGTCAACTTAAAATATTAGATGATAGGAATAAAGACTATGATAGTCAAATTGAAAATTACTCAAAAAACAATGTTACTACATGCGATGGATATAAGTCGATTAATTATAGTACATTAACAATTGATAGTATATCAACAGAGCTTAACGACCTTAAAAAGCAAAAAAATGATAAAGAAACTGAAATGAATGCTATTAATTGCGATAGCCTATCGGGAACACAGAAACAAAGTTGTTTGACTAATAAGGGTAATATTCAAATAGTAGTCCAATGCTATTCTAATTTATATTCAGCAATAAATAATTATGGAAATTTATTAAATAGTAAAAAAATTACAATGGATAATATTGCTAGTTTTACTAGCTCTAATGAAGATTGTAATACACAAATAACAAGAATAGAAGGCATAAATTCGACAATAAGTGAACAAATTAAAGCAAAGAATGATAAAATATCTGCTAATAAAAAAACTATTAAAGAATTAGAAAATAACCCTGATGATTCTAAATGGGCTAAAGTTGGATATAATAATGAAATAAGTTCAAGTAATCTTAATGATAATTCTACATTATATATTAAGATAGTTAAAAGTGATGGTTCTTCAAGTGTAGAATCCACTAATTATAATTATGATGCGTCTACTGGTAAATATAAGAATTGTTGTATCTTTGAAGATAATACAGGGAAAAAACAAATTAAATTAGACAAAATAACTTTATCAATAAATTCAACTTTTGATTTAGCATCATTATTAGAAGATACATCAATTATATATAGTTCTAATAATGCAGAGGTAGCTACAACAAGCTCTAATGGTTTGATTACTGGATTAAAAGCTGGTACTGCTATAATTACAGCTGAGGGTACTGGTAAAATATATACTATAGATGTTGAAGTTAAAGGAAGTAAAATTGAAGATTCTACCGGTAATTCTTCAATAATATATAATGGTGATGCACTTGATGAGGGGACCCAAGAAAATTATAATAAAATAAATGAAAATGATAATCTTTATAAAGAAATAGAAAAGAAAGTTACTGGTGCAAAAAGATTCGAAGTAATTGAAATTACTTTGACTAAAGATGGTCAAAATGTTCAACCTAAAAGTAAAGTAACAGTTGAAATAAAAATACCATCTGGATATAATCCAGATAATATACTAGTATATTATGTAGAAGAGAATGGTACTTTAACATTAGTAAATCATATTGTAGTAGGGGATAAAGTACAAATTGATACTGATAAAGTTGGAAAGTTTGTTATAGTAGAAAAAGAAGATCAAAATAAAAATGAATCTTCAAATAATACTACTGAAAACCCTAAGACTGGAACTATAATTTCAATTAGTGTAATTGTAGTTGGTATAATAGTTGCTACAGGAATATATTTTTACACTAAAAAGAAAAATAAATTGTTTAGACTATAAAAATTTATAGTCTTTTTTTCTTGACGAACATTCGTTTTAATGATAGTATTTTTTTGAGGGATGAGCATGAAAATAAAATCATTTAAAAAAGAAAAAAATAATAAATATAAAATTATATTTGAAAGTGGTGAAGATATAGTTTTATATGACGATGTTATAGTAAAATATAATTTGCTAGTAAATAAAACTTTTGATACTAATAAATTAGAAGAAATAATAAAATATAATTCTAGTTTAGATGCATATTATTTGTCATTAAAATATATTTCAAAAAAAATGCGTACTAAATTAGAAATTAGAAAATATTTAGAAAAAAAAGATATAGATTCTAAAACAATTGAAGAGACGATAAATAAATTAGTCAATAATAAAGCAATAAACGAAAATTTATACATTCAAGCTTTTTGTAATGATCAAATAAATTTTAGTAATATAGGTCCTAACAAAATAGTTTCAAAATTAAAAGATTTAGGAATTTCTAAAGAGAAAAGTATTGACTATTTAAATAATGTTAATGATAGTGTATGGCAAAATAAAATAAATAAAATAATTGACAAGAAAATAAAATCTAATCATAATTATAGTACTTATATTTTAAAAAGTAAGATATTAAATTCATTGGTAAATGATGGTTTTGATAAATCAATGGTTTCTGATGTAATCAATACTAAAAATATTTCTTGTGATAAAAATATTATTATAAAAGAATATAATAAGCAAAAAAATAAATTAAGCAAGAAATATGATGGAGAAGTTTTAGAATATCAAATTAAATTAAAACTTAGAAGTAAAGGATTTTCTAGTGACGAAATAAACAATATAAAAACAGGATTTTAAAATATCCTGTTTTTTAGTTATTATTTGTATTTTGAGATAATGCATTTTGAATATATTTTGCATATTGTTCTTTTAACTCAGTGTCTTGAATTTCTACATTATAATCTTTACGAAGTTGTTGCATGGCTTTAACTGACATTGTTGAATCATTAGTTATTTTTTCATTAGCAATTTTTTCTATAATAGTATCTTTAATATCATCTAATTTAGATTTGTCTTTTTGATTAGTTTTTAAAATTATATGGTATCCTAAAGAAGTTTTTATTGCTGTAGTAGAGTATTCATTATTTTTTAATTTAACAGCAGCATCAATTAAACTATCATAATCATCACTTAATGTACCATAATTTACATATCCAAGTGAACCACCATTTTTAGCAGTAGATTCATCTTTTGATTCACTTTTTGCAAGTTCAGTAAATTTAGCTTTAACATCATCAGCTTTTTTTAATTCTTCAATAATTTTTTTAACTTTGTCTAGAGCTTCATTTTCTTTAGTTTTCTTTTCATCGTCAGACATACTATCAGTAGTCTCAGGTGTAATTAAAATATGACTTAATTCAATATCACCAATAACTTTATCATCATAATACTTTTTAATTTCCTTATCTGTAACTTCATTTTTAGCATAATCTTCTTTAGCTAAATTTTGTAAATAACTTAAGTAAAGAGATTCTTGATAAGCTTCTTTAGTAGCATATCCAGTATAATATGATATCATTTGTTCTAATTTTTCTTTATACTGTTCTTCTAAAGACTTCATAGTTGATTCGGCATTAGTAGTAGCATCATTAAGTTTATCTTTATATTTATCCTCCAAAATATTTTTGTCAATCATACTTATTAAAGTTTCTAAAGCATGATCAGTTTTAATTTTTTCATACAATTCATCAACACTAATTTTATTCTTTTCATTAATAGTAACAACAGCTTCTTCACCATTCTTTAATTTTGGTATTTGTTTTCCACACCCTGATGTTAATATTAAACACATACAAAGTACTAATATTTTCTTTTTCATTTCTATCCTCCTAAACAATACTTATTATAACAATTATAACATTAAAATACAATTATTTGTTGCAAGTGTGATAATAAACCAGCACATAAATTTTAGTTAACCATACAATATAAATGAAAAGACAAATAAAGGAGGAATGATTTATGAATCACAACTGTTCTGGACTTGGTCCTGCTATAATCTTAGTATTATTTATTTTACTTATAATCATAGTAGGAGCATTTATCTAATAAATAGGAGGTGTAATAATGAGCTGTTGTAAAAAGACAGAAAAAACTTGTTCTAACAATAATAATAGCGCATTTATAATTCTAATATTATATATTTTACTTGCTATAATATTAGGTAGTGTAATTTTTTAATAAAGGAAGGTTAATCCTTCTTTTTTTCTTGGCTTAATAACAGAATTTTATTGACTAAAACCTCAAAATATTATATAATTATTGCACTTGGAACTTTTAGAAGAATGGTGATTTTTTGGCACATTATTTTACTAATGAAAATAATTTAAAAAGCGAAATAAGAACTATTAGGTACACTAATGGTGATTTTTCGCTTGTTTTTAATAGTGATAATGGTGTTTTTTCAAAAGATCATTTAGATTTTGGAAGTAAACTTTTAATTGAAACAATGATAAAAAATATTGATAAAAATAAAAGTATTTTAGATGTAGGATGTGGTTATGGATTTATTGGAATAAGTCTTGCTAAAATACTAAATTCTAAAGTAGTAATGGTTGATATAAATAAAAGAGCAGTTCATTTAACAAATATGAATATAAAAGAAAATAAAGTAAATGCTCAAGCTTTTGAAAGTAATATTTATGAAAATGTTAAAGAAAAGTTTGATGTAATAGTGTCTAATCCACCGATTAGAGCTGGTAAAAATATTGTTTTAGAAATTCTTGAAAGAGCTCATGAATTTTTAAATATAAATGGAGAACTTTGGTTTGTAATAAGAAAAGATCAAGGTGCTAAAAGTATTGCTAAGGAACTAGAAAAAATATATAAAATCGAAATAATGGAAAAATCTAAAGGTTTTTATATATTTAGGGCTAAAACTTATTGACATTAAAGAATGTTACTGTTAAAATTATAAATTGGTGACGTGTTAATTTTTTTCTTTGGCAAGGAGCTAAAAAATATTTAGATATTGGGGTGAAATTGTGGCTTATAAGGTAAAAAAATTCGGAGATTACGTTGAAAGACGTACATTCTCTAGAGCAAAAAACACTATGGAGCTTACGGATTTGTTGGAAATCCAAAAAAAATCATATAATTGGTTTTTAGAAGAAGGAATTAAAGAAATATTTGAAGATTTATTTCCTGTAGAAAGTTTTACTGGTAATGTGACTTTAGATTTCGGTGACTATTCTTTTGATGCGCCTAGATATACTATCAAAGAAGCAAAAGAGAGAATGGTAAACTATGCAGCACCATTAAAAGTTCAAGCAAGAGTATTTATTCACGAAACTGGTGAAGTTAAAGAACAAGAGATATTCTTAGGTGATATGCCTTTAATGACTGATGCTGGTACATTTATTATAAATGGTGCAGAACGTGTAATTGTTTCACAATTAGTACGTAGTCCATCTGTATATTTCAAAAAAGAAATAGATAAAAATGGCCGTCGTATTATCAATGGAGAAATAATACCAAATAAAGGAACATGGTTAGAGTTCGAACTAGATGCAAGAGATGTATTCTATGTAAGAATAGATAGAACTAGAAAAGTTCCAATTACAACTTTCTTACGTGCTTTAGGATTATCAAGTAACGAAGATATTATTAGTGTATTTGGAGAAAATCAATACATTATGAATTCTTTTGAAAAAGATACTACTAAAAACACTGATGAAGCATTAATTGAAATATTTGAAAAATTAAGACCTGGAGAACCAGCTACTCTTGATTCTGCAAAGAACCAATTAATTGTTAGATTCTTTGATAAATTCCGTTATGACTTAGCTAAAGTTGGTCGTTATAAATTTAATAAAAAATTAAATGTTTGTGATCGTTTGCTAAATTGTAAATTAGCTCAAGATATTAAAGATGAAGAGGGTAATATTGTAGCTAAGAATGGTGAAGTTGTTACTAAAAAACTATTAGAAACAATTAAACCAATACTTGCAAATGGATTTGGGTTAAAGAAAACTATTATTAATGAAGAATTAGATGATTATGATCAAATTCAAGAAATTTTAGTATATGATAAAAATGTTGATGATAAACTTATTAAAATTATTGGTAATGATCAATCAATCGATGTTAGAAGATTAACAATTTCAGATATATATGCTGCTGTATCTTATTATTTAAATTTACAAGATGGTATAGGTAATGACGATGAGATCGATAACTTAGGAAATCGTCGTGTAAGACAAGTTGGTGAATTAATTCAAGGACAATTTAGAGTTGGTATGGCTAGAATGGAAAGAGTTATTCGTGAAAGAATGACTACTCAAGAACTTGAAAATGTAACGCCAAAATCATTAATTAATATTAGACCAGTTACTGCTGTATTAAAAGAATTCTTTGGTAGTAGTCAATTATCAAAATTTATGGATCAAATTAATCCAATTGCTGAATTAACTGATAAAAGACGTTTATCAAGCTTAGGACCTGGTGGATTATCTCGTGAAAGAGCTGGTATGGACGTTCGTGATATCAACCCATCACATTATGGTAGAATTTGTCCTATTGAATCACCAGAAGGTCAAAATATCGGACTTATAACTTCACTTGCAGGATATGCAAAAATTAATGATTATGGTTTCATAATGACACCATACCATAAAGTTATAGATGGAGTTGTTACTGATACAATTGAATACTTAACTGCTGATGAAGAAAAAGATTATTATATTTCTCAAGCAACAGTTGCAATGGATGATAATAATAGAATTATAGAAGATGAAGTTGTTGTTCGTTTAAATGGCGACAACGTAATGGCAAAACGTGAAGAAGTTAACTATGTTGACGTTTCACCTGCTCAAATAGTTGCAGTTACAACAAGTTGTATACCATTCTTAAACTATGATGATGGTCATAGAACACTAATGGGTGCCAACATGCAACGTCAAGCAGTTCCACTTTTAACTACAGAATCACCAATTGTTGGTACTGGAGTTGAAGCAACAGCAGCTAAATATTCTGGATCAACAGTAGTTTGTAAAGCTGATGGTGTAGTAGATTATGCTGATGCTAAAAAGATAATTGTAAAAACAGCAAAAGCAAAAGACACTTATTACTTAGCAGATTTTGAAAGAAGTAATGCTGCTACTTGTATAAATCATAAACCTTTAGTTAAAAAAGGTGATCAAGTAAAAATGGGTCAAATAATTGCTGATGGTCCTTCAACACAAAACGGAGAACTTGCTATAGGTAAAAATATGTTAGTAGCATTCATGACATACAATGGTTATAACTATGAAGATGCTGTTATCTTAAATGAAAGATTAGTTAAAGATGATGTTTATACATCATTACATCTAGAACATTATGATATTGAATGTCGTGATACTAAACTTGGACCTGAAGAAATTACAAGAGATATTCCAAATGTTGGAGAAGAAGCTCGTAAAAACTTAAATAGCGAAGGTATTGTAAGAATCGGTACTGAAGTTAAAGAAGGAGATATCCTTGTTGGAAAAGTAACTCCAAAAGGTGTTCAAGAATTAACAAGTGAAGAAAAATTATTACATGCAATCTTTGGTGAAAAAACTCGTGAAGTTAGAGATACATCACTTAGAGTTGACCATGGAGCTGGTGGAATAGTTCATGATGTTAAAGTTTATACTAAAGAAAATAGTGATGAATTACCAGCTGGTGTATTCAAAATTATAAGAGTATATATTATTCAAAAACGTAAAATTCAAGTTGGAGATAAAATGTCCGGTAGACATGGTAACAAAGGTGTTATATCACTAGTATTACCAGAAGAAGATATGCCTTATTTACCAGATGGTCGTCCAGTAGATATCATGTTAAATCCACTTGGTGTTCCATCTCGTATGAACGTTGGACAAATCTTAGAATTACATTTAGGTATGGCTGGTAAGAAATTAGGAGTTAAATATGCAACACCAGTATTCGATGGAGCTAACCTAGACGATATTCATGAAGAAATGAATGAAGCTAATATGCCAGAAGATGGAAAAGTTACACTTATAAATGGACGTACTGGTGAACCATTCGATAATAAAATAAATGTTGGTGTAATGTATATGGTTAAATTACATCACATGGTTGATGATAAATTACATGCTCGTGCAACAGGACCTTACTCATTAGTTACACAACAACCTCTTGGTGGTAAAGCACAATTTGGTGGACAAAGATTTGGAGAAATGGAAGTTTGGGCATTATATGCATATGGTGCAGCTCATGTACTTCAAGAAATTTTAACTGTAAAATCTGATGATGTAGTAGGACGTGTTAAAGTTTATGAAGCTCTAGTTAAAGGTAAAACAATTAATCAAGCTGGAGTACCAGAAAGCTTTAGAGTATTAATAAAAGAATTACAAGCATTAGGATTAGATATTCAAGTATTAAATAAAGATAATGAATTAGTTGATTTTAAAGACATGGAAGAAGAGGAAGATAAAGAAGAAACAGTAATGATTGAGCAAATTGATACTGAAAATCTTGAAGAACCTGAAGAACCAGATGTAGAAGAAGAAATTGATGAGTTTGAAGAAGATAACGAAGAATTAGAATATTCTGGTGATGAAGAAGTAGAAGAAGAGGAAGGTGATTTACTATGATGGAAGCAAATAACTTTAATGGAATTAGAGTAGGAATTGCCTCTCCTGAAAAAATCCTAAGTTGGTCTTATGGAGAAGTAAAAAAACCTGAAACAATAAATTATCGTACATTAAAACCTGAAAGAGATGGTTTATATTGTGAAAAAATCTTTGGACCTACTAAAGATTATGAATGTTCTTGTGGTAAGTACAAAAGATTACGTTACAAAAATGTAGTATGTGATAGATGTGGAGTAGAAGTTACAAGTTCTAAAGTTCGTCGTGAACGTATGGGACATATTGAACTTGCTTCTCCATGTTCACACATTTGGTTCTTTAAAGGAATTCCTTCAAAAATGGGACTAGTTCTAGATATGTCTCCAAGAGATCTAGAAGAAGTAATTTACTTTGTAAGTTATGTAGTAATTGATCCAGGAAAAGCTCCTTTAGAGAAAAAACAAACATTATCTGATAAAGAATATAGAGCATATTATGAAAAATATGGAAATACATTCAAAGTTGGAATGGGTGCTGAAGCAATTAGAGAATTACTTGAACAAGTTGATCTTGAAAAAGAAATTGAAGACTTAAGAAAAGAACTTGAAAATGCTTCAGGACAAAAGAAAATAAGATTAAGTAAACGTTTAGAATGTTTAGTATCATTTGTTGAATCTGGTAATAAACCTGAATGGATGGTTCTTACTGTATTACCAGTAATATCTCCTGAATTAAGACCAATGATTCAATTAGATGGTGGACGTTTTGCTACATCTGATTTAAATGATTTATATCGTCGTATAATTAACCGTAACAATCGTTTAAAGAAATTATTAGAATTAGGTGCCCCAAGTATCATTGTTCAAAATGAAAAACGTATGTTACAAGAAGCAGTAGATTCATTATTTGATAATGGTCGTCGTGGTAGAAGTGTTACTGCTGCAGGTAATAGACCTTTAAAATCATTATCAAGTATGTTAAAAGGTAAACAAGGACGTTTCCGTCAAAACTTGTTAGGAAAACGTGTTGATTATTCTGGTCGTTCAGTTATCGTTGTTGGACCAAACTTAAAAATGTATCAATGTGGAATTCCTAAAGAAATGGCTCTTGAATTATTTAAACCACATGTTATTCATGGTTTAGTTGAAAGAGGACTAGCTCATAATATTAAAGGAGCTAAAAAATTAATAGAAAATAGAGACGAATGTGTTTGGGATATTGTTGAAGATGTTATAACAGAACATCCAGTAATGTTAAACCGTGCTCCAACACTACATAGATTAGGTATCCAAGCATTCGAACCAAAATTAGTTGGTGGTAAAGCAATAAGATTACACCCATTAGTATGTACAGCATTTAACGCTGACTTCGATGGTGACCAAATGGCTGTTCACGTTCCACTTTCTGAAGAAGCAAAAGCTGAAGCAAGAATTTTAATGCTTGGTGCAAATAACATCTTAAATCCTAAAGATGGAAAACCAATTGTTACTCCATCACAAGATATGGTTTTAGGTAACTGTTATTTAACTATTGAAAAAGCCGGAGAACCTAATGAAGGTAAAGTATATAAAAACACTAATGAAGTATTAATGGCTTACCAAAGAAGAGAAATTACATTACATACAAGAATTGCTGTCCCAGTAAATTCATTTAAACATAAAATATTTACTGATGATCAAAAGAATAAATACTTGGTAACTACTTGTGGTAAAATAATATTCAATGAAATACTACCTGATAGTTATCCATATATTAATGATAGTAGTAAAGATAATATTGAAGGAATTACTCCTAAAAAATATTTCTTAGAAATGGGTACAAATATACCAGAAGCTATTGCTAATATGGAATTGACTAAACCATTTGTTAAAAAGACATTAGGAAGTATAATCGCTCAAGTATTTAAAAGATATAAAACTACTGAAACTTCAGTTATGCTTGATAAATTAAAAGATTTAGGATTTAAATATTCTACAGTAGCTGGTATTACAGTATCAGCATCTGATATCATTCCTTCAAAAACTAAACATCAAGTTATTGAAGAAGGACATCAAATGGTTGAAAAAATCAATAAACAATTTAAACGTGGTTTAATTACTGAAGAAGAACGTTATACAAATGTTATTGATGTATGGAATAAAGCAAATGCAAAGATTCAAAAAGAACTTGAAAGTGTTGCTAATGATGATTTTGATAATCCAGTATTCATGATGATGAACTCTGGAGCTCGTGGATCTATTTCAAACTTCTCACAACTTGCTGGTATGCGTGGTTTGATGGCAAAACCAGATGGATCTACAGTTGAAATTCCAATCACTTCAAACTTTATTGAAGGACTTACTGTATCAGAATTCTTCTTGTCTACACATGGTACAAGAAAAGGAGATGCCGATACAGCACTTCGTACAGCCGATTCAGGATATTTAACAAGAAGACTTGTTGATGTTGCACAAGACATTATTGTTAAAGAATACGATTGCGGTTCAATTAATGGTGTTGAAGTTCATGATTTACTTAACGATAAAGATGGATCAGTTATTGAAGCTTTATCAGAGCGTATTTTAGGACGTTTCTCAGCACAAAAAATTATTAATCCAGAAACAAAAGAAGTTATTCTAGAAAAAGGTGAAATGATTACTGAGCCAATAGTTGCTAAAATAACTAAAGCTGGAATTAAAAAAGTTAATATCAGAAGTGTACTTACATGTAAAACAGTTAATGGTGTATGTCAAAAATGTTATGGTAGAAATTTAGCTACTGGTAACTTAGTTGAAACTGGTGAAGCTGTAGGTATTATGGCTGCTCAATCAATTGGTGAACCTGGTACACAATTAACAATGCGTACATTCCATACAGGTGGAGTTGCTAGTGGAGACGATATCACTCAAGGTCTTCCAAGAGTTGAAGAATTATTCGAAGCTAGAAATCCAAAAGGAAAAGCTACAATTGCTGAAATTAGTGGTAAAGTTGCCTCAATTGAAGAAACTAATGGTAAACATAAAATTGTTATCGAAAACGAAGTTGAAGCTCGTGAGCATGTTACAAATTACAACATGAAACTAAGAGTAGCAGTTGGAGACGAAGTAAACGCTGGTGATAAATTAACACAAGGTGCTGTTAATCCAAAAGAATTACTTGCAGTTACTGACCCACTTACTGCTCAAGAATATATCTTAAAAGAAATTCAAAGTACATATAAATTACAAGGTGTTGATATTTCAGATAAACATATTGAAATTATTGTACGTAGAATGATAAATAAAGTTCAAGTACTTGAGTCTGGAGATACAGATTTAGTTGAAGGATTATCAGTATCATTAAGAGACTTTACTGATGCTAATAAACCAATTATCCTAAATGGTGGTGTACCTGCTAAAGGAAGACCAATTATGTTAGGTATTACTAAAGCATCTTTAGAAACAGATTCATTCTTATCTGCCGCATCATTCCAAGAAACTACAAGAGTTTTAACAGATGCTGCAGTTAAAGGTAAGATTGATCATTTAAGAGGACTTAAAGAAAATGTTATCATTGGTAAACTAATACCTGCTGGTACTGGTGCTAAACAATATAGTGATATTGAAATAATGCTTCAAAAAGAATTCATGGGTGATGATGCTCAAGAATATTTAGAAGAAAAATTGATGAATGATAATATAGAGGAAGGAAACAATTAATTTTGTTTCCTTTTTTAGTGCCAATAAAATTTGATTTCATATAACAAAATACCCTTATTTTTTAATTAATTGTCTACTTTTATCTTACCACTGCAAAAACGGTGTAAAATTACCCACACCCCCCTTGACAATGGGGGGGGGGGTAAGTGATAAAATAAGATAAATAGAATAGGTGGATAGACAATATGAAAAAGAAAAAACTTTTGATACCAGTAATAGCTAGTTTAGTAACTGTACTAGTACTATCTGGAGTATCATATGCATATTTTAGTGCAAAAATAAAAGAAAATAATAAGACAGAAACAGTCTTAAAATCAAATGAATTAAATTTGATTTTTACAGGAACAAATGAAATAACTGCAAATAATATGATACCAGGAGATAGTTTTACAAAAACTTTTACAGTAGAAAATAAATCCAATAGAGCAGTAGATTATAATATCTATATGGAAAATATAACAAATGAATTTAATGAAGATTTAGTATATACCCTAGAAGATACAACTGGTAGTGTAATAGATGAAACACCACTACCAGTAACTAATAAAGATAAATCATATTTGAAAACAGGAATTAGTATTGATACAAATACAATAAAAACATATACATTAAAAATAACATTTAAAAATACAGATGAACCACAAAATGATTATCAAGGAAAGACATTTAAAGGAACTTTAGGAATAGATACTAAAAAGATTAATAAAGAATACAAAGAGGCATTACTAAATGGAACAGATCCGGTATTAAGTGATAATTTAGTTCCGGTTACACTAGCTGATGATGGAACAGTAACCAAAGCAGATATAAATACAGAGTGGTATAAATATGAAGATAAGAAATGGGCAAATGCTGTTATTTTATCAGATAATACTAAAACATATAATAACGGAGATATAATACCAGAAGATAATATTGAATCATACTTTGTATGGATACCAAAGTATTCATATCAAATATTTAATTTAGGTGAAACTGATGGATATACTTCTGGTAAGCCATCGACAAGTAATGCAAAAGAAATTCAAATAAAATTTGGCACAACAAATACAAATGATTCAAATAACGGTGAATGTACAACACCAATGACAAGTGGAGCAAGTGGTAATTGTAAGGTCGGAGATTATATGACAAGTCCAGCATTTATCTCAATGAACACTAATGGACTATGGGTTGCAAAATTTGAAACAACAGGAAGTACTGCAAATATCACAGTAAAACCAAATCAAACATCATTAAGAAATTTAAATGTTAAGACAATATTTGAAACAGCATATAATTATAAAAGAGATAATGATAGTCATATGATGAAAAATACAGAGTGGGGAGCAGTAGCATATCTATCACATTCAAAATATGGAATAAATACAGAAATTAGAATAAATAATAACTCTAATTTTATAACAGGATATGCCGCAACAGATAGTGCTGATGAAAGTAAATATCCTGGAACCCATGGAACAGATAGTAGCTTGACATTACCATATAACACAAGTACAGGATATAAAGCAAGTACAACGGGAAATATAACAGGAATCTATGATATGAGTGGAGGAGCATATGAATATATGGCATCATTTATAAGTGAAACATATGGAAGTTCTGGATTTAATGCAACAATATTAAAAGCATATAATTCTAATTATTATGATACTTACGATAAAAATAGTTATAAATATACTTATAGTAAAAGAATCTTAGGAGATGCAACAGGAGAGATGGGACCGTTCTACTATTACCAAGATGGTGATAATAATCGCCTACATAATGCCTGGTATGCTGATGGTTCTTACTTTGTTGAGTCTTCTGACCCTTGGTTTGATCGAGGCGGCGGTAGTTACTACTATGGTGTGCTTGCAGGTCAGTTCCGTTTCGGGCGTGACACTGGGGGTGTTAATAGTGAAGATGGCTTTCGCCTAGTTCTAACAAAATAAACAAACTCACAAAAATGTGAGTTTTTTGAATTTTTATTGTTTCCTTTTTGTTTTATAGTAAATAAATATTGTTATAACTGCTGGTATACTAAGTAAAAATAAATAGTGAGGAAAATATAAAGAAATTATTAAATCATTTATATAATTATCTCCAAATACAAAACAAGCTATTAAAAATATAGTTATTAATATTCCAATAAAATAATAGTTATTATATTTTTGAGGAAGTAATCTTTTTAAAAAACAACTTGCTAAACAAAGCAATACAAAATTATCTAGTATCCAAGAAATTGAAAGAATATTCTCAACTTTTTCAATAAATCCAAAGACTTGAATGTCTTTTAAAACCATATATTCTGGAAATCTATAAATATATATTAAATAAGGTCCTAATACACCGATTAAAATAACACATAAAACAGTTAAAGCAATAGATATTGTTATATAGGCATTATAAAAATTATCATCTTCAAGTTGTAAATCTAATAAAAATAATAATGGTGTAGCTGATAGTGTAAAATAATATAAACTACTTTTTAATATATCAAATGTAGAATTACTAAAAAAGGGTTTTAGATTAGTATAATCTCCATTAAAAAATAATACTAGCATCCCAAATATGGTAAAAAATAAGGAAATAGGGAAAAGGCATTCAACGACGTAAGCTAAAATTTTATAACCTTTGAATGCAACAACTCCAATTAATATTACTAATGGTAAAATAATTAATAAAGTATTTGAATTAATTAAGAAAAAAGATTTAGCAAATATTTGAATAATAAATAATATTTCATTGATGACAGCAATACTATAAATAATTAGTAATAAGCGAATTATAAAACCTAAAGGCCCCATGATTTTTAAAATATCAGTTAGAGATTTATGTCCTTTTTTATTCATTATAGTTTTTAAAAAATAACAAAAGATTATACCAAGTAAACTACCTAAAATAAAACTAATCCAAGTATCATTTTTAGAAAAGTCAAAAAGTAAAGCATATCCGATTCCTAAAAATAAAGCTTTGGAACAAAAAATTATAAAAAAATTTTTTTGCCTATTTGTTATCATTTCTTCTTCACCTCAAATATTAAACCATTTTTATTTATACTTGTATTAACTTTGAAATTATAATTTATTTCTTTAAAATTTAATTTTTTGTTATTATTTTTATAATATTTAAAATTTATACCTAATACATCGCTATCATTATTTATTAAAGTTTCTATTGTCTTATCTAAATCTTTTTTTATGATTTTATTAAATTTATTTTGTAATTTGTAGTAATTATTTTTATTTTTTAAATCGTAATTGCATTGATTTTCTTCAATTCTAGCCATTAAATTAATATTTATATTTGCGTTACTATTTGTAATATTAAATTTTAATTTTTGCTTATAAATATTAATAATTACATATTTATCTTCACCGTTTTCACTAGAACATTTATATTTATAAAAGGCATTTCTATTTTTATTTAGTAGTATGTTTATAGCTTGACTTTCTGAATAAGATAGAATATCTTTTAATTCATTTTTATTGTTAAATATAGCTATACCTTCAAGTTTTAATTTGTCATTTTTTTTAGTAACTGTTGGTAAATATAAATCTTGCATAGGATTAACATTTAAATCTACAAAATCTTCAAGATTAATTTTTAATGATAAATTTTCAGAACTAGTATTTTCTATCATGGTATAAAGACTTTCTGAAACTACTTTATTTGCAGTACTTGTACTTTTTAAAATAGTTTTAGCATCATTTTCTTTAGCAACTAACATATAAAACATATTATTAATATTTGGATTTCTAATAAAATAATCGATTATTTGATTTGATTTCTTAGTTGCTATTTCTTCAGACATTATCATAATTTTAACATGATTTAAATACAGAATTTTACTTATTTCAAGATTTGTACTATTAAATGCTTCAGTTACAGTTTTTCCACTACCGCTTACATAATAAGCACGATTATCATTTTTAGAATTATCACTTGCTTCATCATCATTTAAAACTTCAAAAGTTACTTTAAAATTATTCTTTTCATTATCGAAATCTATAGCAATTCCAGATACAATGGCTAAATTATTTAATTCTTTATAATCACAGCAACTACAACTTAAAAATATAAAAAAAAGAAGAATTATTATTTTTTTCATAAAAGATCATTCCTTTGTTTTGTAATATTTTTAGCTGCTAATAAATTACTTCTTTTAGTATCTTTTGCAGAATCGCTTTTAATAAACATTTTATTAAAATAATTCTTATTAAATGGTGCAATAGGGTAAAAGTATGGTTTACCTAATGTTTTTAAACTACAAATATGAATAAAGAATATTAATGTTGATATTATTAGTCCAAATAAACCATAAACAGAGGCGAAGAATAAGAAAATAATTCTAAAATGACGAATAGCATTTATCATTTCAAATTCAACAAACATTAAGCTGGTTATAAAAGTAAATGCTATTATGATAATCATAATTGGTGAAACAATACCAGCTGACACTGCAGCTTCACCTAAAACTAATGCTCCAAGTATTGAAACAGCACTACCATATGAACTTGGAAAACGCATATCACTTTCTCTTAACATTTCGCAAATAAATAACAAGATTAAGGCTTCAACTATTGATGGAAAAGGAACCTGCGATCGTTGAGATGAAAAATTAATAAGCAAGCTAGTTGGAATAGTCTCCTGGTTATAATTTATTATTGCAATGTAATAACCAGGTACAATAATTGTTAAGAAAAAACATGTGATTCTAAGAATTCTTAGAGCGTTAAATTTTATATTTTTATTGTAGTTATCTACAATTGGATTTATAAAATCACCAAAGAAAGCTGGTAATAATAAAACGAATGGAGAAGTATCCACTAAAATAGCTATTTTACCTTCTAATAAACCTTTAGAAATTTTGTCTGGTCTTTCAGAAGAAGTAACCGTTGGAAATTCACTTTTATTTTCAATAAAATATTGAGCTAGTTGACCTGAATCAAAAATAGCATCTACATCAATTTTATTTAAGATTTTCAAAATATAATCAACGTTTTTACTATCAGCAATATCATTAATATATAAAACACCAACTTTTGTGTTACTTTTGCGTCCAATATTTAATTCTTTAATTTTTAAATGGGAACTTTTTATTCTTCTTTTTATTAATCCTAAGTTAATTTGATAATTTTCATTGAATGCATCTTTCGGACCATATAAAGCTTGTTCAACATCTGGTGAAGGAATACTCCTATTAATGTCAGCACGAGTTTCTACAGCAATAGTGGTATTCTTTAAAACAATAATGGTAAAACCATTTGTCAAATAATATTCTAGTGTATCAAGTTCTTTTACAAATTTAATATTAGGTGAAGGTATAATTTTTTCTATATCAGTAAGTTTTTTTATGGAAATAAAATAATTCAAATTTTTAAGAATATAATCATTTATTTTGTCACTACTAGATACTGTTTCTAAATAAGCTATATAAACGTATTTAGTAAGGTTAATATCAATTTTTCTAATAATTAGATCAGGAGTTTCATTAAATTCACTTTTTATTCTTTCAATTATTTTATTCATATAATTCACCATTTATATTATTTACCAAAAATTGTCTGGTATACTTTATTATGCTATAATATTTTAAAGAGGGATTAATATGACGGTAAAAATTGAAAGATTAGATGACTTTGGTAGAGGAATAGGGTATGTTAATGGTAAAATTGTTTTTATTGAAAAAGCTTTACCTGATGAATTAGTAGAATGCAAAATAATAAATGATAAGAAAAATTATTATGAAGCTAAATTAATAAATATTATTAGTAAATCACCTAGAAGGATAATACCAAAATGTAAGTATTTTGATATTTGTGGTGGGTGTCAATTACAACATTTAAACTATGATGATAGTACTTTATATAAAAAGAAAAAAATAAACGATTTATTTAAAAGGAATGAATTATTTGATGGAAATATTAAATTTATTAAAAATGAAAATGATTTTTATTATCGTAATAAAATTGAATTAAAAGTTGTTAATGGTAATATTGGGTTTTATCAAAGTAAATCTCATGATTTAGTTGAAATTAATGAATGTTTAATAACTAAATCATGTATTAATAATGTAATTAATGATGTAAAAAAATTAAATTTAGTAAATGCATCTATTACCATAAGAAGTAATTTTAATGATGAGGTATTAATTATTATAAATAGTGGTGATAATATTGATATTAATTATGCTGATTTAGTAGGAAATAATAAAATTGCAGGAATTATGGTTAATGGTAAAACAGTTTATAATGAACCATTTTTAATTGAAAATATTAATGACATGTATTTTAAAGTATCTTATAATTCTTTCTTTCAAGTTAACCATTATATATGTTCTAAATTATTTGAAATTATTGCCGATAATATAGATAAAAATAGTATAGTAGCAGATTTATACTGTGGAGTTGGAACATTATCAATAGTAGCATCTAAAAAAGCTTTAAAAGTTTATGGCGTTGAAATAGTAGAAAATGCTATATTAAATGCTATTGAAAATTCTAAAATAAATAAGGTTAATAATACTTACTTTATGGTTGGAAATGTTAATAAAATATTACCTGAAATTAAAGATAATATAGATATTATTATTATAGATCCACCTAGAAGCGGTCTTGATGATAAAACACGTGATACTATTATAAAGATGTTACCAAGTAAGATAATTTATATTTCATGTAATCCTCAAACGTTATTAAGAGATTTAAAAATATTAAAAGATTTTTATGAAATTAAAGAAGTTTATGCATTAGATATGTTTTCTTATACTTATCACGTTGAATGTGTATGCGTGTTAAATAGACAATAAGTCCTTATAAATAAAGAGAAAATCGACTAGTCAGCAGGGTTCAAAAAATGGTGAAAAAATGATAAAAAATTGATGCTTTTATTGATTTTTGAAAAAAATATTGTGGAGGTTGTTTGTGGAAAATATGTTTCCACATACTATATAAGATTGCATGTGTTGTAGAGTTAATAATAAATATAAATTATGAAAGCATGTTTTGAAAGAAGGAAAAATATGAAAAATATAATAATAATTGGATCATCTAGAGTTGGGAAATCTACATTAGCATCTATATTGTGTGCAAAATATAATTTTAATTATATGAGTGGTGATAGCATTAGAAATGCTTTCATTAATATATATCCTGAACTTGGATATACAGTAGAAAATACAATTGAGAATAAAGATTTTTGTAAATTTATAAACTTTATAATTAATGAAAACAATATACATTTAAAAAGAAATATTTATTATGTTATTGATTCAGCTGATATTTTAATTAAAAATGCTAAAGAAATATTTAAAAATTCTTTAATAATTGGTATTGGATGTAAAGAAATTTCTGCTGAAGAATTGAAAGATAAAATATTAGAACATGATATTAATCTTGATTGGACTTATGGATACAGTGAGGAAGATCTTTTATCTATTTCAAAAGAAACAATTAATAATAGTATAAATCTTTATAATGAATGTATTTCAAATAATATTTGTTATTTTGATACTTCATTAGATAGATATGAAACATATAATGATATTTATAAATATATAGAAAGCAATATTGAGGTATAATTATGGATAGAATATTTTTATTTGATCTTGGAAATGTTTTAGCAAAATCTTTAGATGATTATGGTTTGTATAATAAATTAAATTGTAAAATTTCATATGATGAATTTTCACAATATTGGTGGGGTGATGATTTAGTATTAAAAGCTCATATGGGGCTTGTCACAGATGACGAACATGTTGAAGCATTATTAAAGTTTTGTAAAAGTGATTTATCAATTAATCAATTTTATGAAATATATAATAGTTTAGATAATTCTTTTTATGATGAAACTATGAAAATTATAAATGAATTAAAAAATAAAGGATATAAAGTTGGACTATTATCTAATCTTAGGCTAATGGATTACAAAAGATATGAAGAGCAAATTAAAAAAATAAATTTTGATTACTTATTTTTATCATATGAACTTAAATCTATAAAACCATCTAGCGATATTTATTTACAAGTGATTAATGCACTTAATTGTGAAGCAGATAATATAATATTTTTTGATGATAATCAAAAGAATGTAAATGGAGCAAAACAACTTGGCATTAACGCTTATCAAGTAACAGGCGAAAATATAAAAGAAATTTTTTATAAAATAATAAATATATAATATAAATTTATGCTAATTGCTTTATAAGAAGATTATATTATACATAATAAACATTCTTAATAATTATATGTTTATTATGAAGTAGTCAATTATAAATATACACATAAAATACAATTATTCATAATAGACATTCATATTATGTAGAGTGCGTAAATATCTTAAAACCTAAATAAATCATTATATTTAGACGATAATCAACAATTAAGTAATAATAAAAAATCTAAAATTTTATGGAGATTGTTTGAAAAAATATGTTTCCTCATATTAGAAATACGCATTATGACTAAAGTGTTTTAAAATAATTTTTTTTGATGTTTAATAAATAATTAAATTGTAGGAGGCTTTTATGGGAAGAGTTTTTAAAGAAGATATATATATATTAGGATTATTAAATATTTATACAGCAAATAATAGATCATTGGCAACTGTATCATATGAAAAATTGAATAAATATTATGAAGTTGTTGAACAAAATCTAGAAAGTGAAAAATCAAAAACTAATTGTTTAAACCCTGTTATTTTTTCAGAAGAAATGAATTACTATACTATTTCACGTGGATTTGATAATAAGCCATATTTTACTTTAAATAATAAATCTACGGTTTTAAAAACAATACTAGTTAGAAAAGGTTTACTTCCTATTGATGTGTTATGTGCTTCCATGCAAGATAATGCATTAGAATGTTTAGGTTTACAAATTAAAGAAGGACATATTTGTAGAAAAGAAAAATATCATATTGGAATGATTGGTGCTCCTACATTTATGAGACAATTTATTGATAAGCTTAAAAGTGGAGAATTAAAAATAGAAACTTGTCCTCAAGTAGAAGTTGAATCTGAATTCACTAGAGAATATATTGTAGAACAATTAGAATCTTATCAAAGATTACTAGATTCTAAAATAATAGAAGATACAACAAAAGAAGAACAAGGGCCAGTAAAAAAATTAGTATCAAATAATGAAAAATAATCGATAATTATCGGAGGTAATAAAGTGAAATATGATTTAATAAAGGCAACTAATAATGATATTGATTTTATAAAAAAAGCAAAATTGTATAACATACTTAAATATGCTCATGATTTGACAGAAGAAGAAATTTTAAATATTAATAACTATGTAGAAAAATCTATTCTAGTCGAAATGTCTAATTATAAAATTATTGTACATGATAATCAAAAAATAGGATGTTTATTAGTAACAAAAAAAGAAAACAGTATGACGTTAGATGAAATATATTTGGAGGAAGAATATAGAAATAAAAAAATAGGTACAAATATTATTACAAATATTTTAAAATCTAATCCTTTAGTATATTTATGGGTATATAAAGAAAATACTAAAGCAATATCACTATATAAAAAAATAAAATTTAAAGTAATTAATGAAACTGAAACTAGATATTATATGGAATATAGTAAATAACGGTATATTTATAAAAATTTTAAAATTGTGTTCTAATTATATAGAGAAAAAAAGTAAAAAAATGAAAATACTAATTATTGGAGCAGGTGTATTTGGATCAAACTTAATTCATTCTATAAAAAAGGGAAATAATATAACTATTCTTCCAAGAAATAAAATTTATGAAAATTAAAAAAATAAAAGCAAAATTCGAAACTAAAGTATAGGATGAATTAGTTAAATGATGCTGTTTTTAAGATAAAATTGTGTTAATTACTTGCCTAGTGTTAATATGACAATTTAGACGATAAGGTGTGAAATCTTAGGTAAGAAAGAAATCATGCATTTTGCGGAAGATACTTTTTTTAAGTATCTTTTTTGCTTATTATAGGAGGAATAGTAAATTTGAATAATTTAGGATGTGTGCTATAATTATACAAAGAAATATTTTTGAAAGGAAGATTTGAATGAAGAAATGTAAATTATTATCTAAATTAATTACAAAAAAAACGATGTTAACCATCTTATTATGTAGTGTTATGATTTTTGGAGTGACAAGTTGTGCTGATTATAAGGGAAAAAATAATATTGGAAATAAATCTAATATTAAAATTTCAAAGACAAATGATGTAGTTATGTCTATTAAAGATGGAACTCTTACAAATACTGGAGCTACTTTAATTTTGAGTAATAATAGTGATAAAGATTTTAGCTATGGAAATCCTTATGAAATAGAAGTTAAAAAAAATAATGAATGGCATAAAATAAATGTTGAATTAGCTTTTACATTACCAGCGTATGTTCTTTTATCTAAAGAAACCAGAGAGATTGATATTGATTGGAAATATGGCTATGGTAAATTAGCAAAAGGTACTTATAGAATTATTAAAGGAATTGATTATGAATATGAAAAGGGAAAATACGAAACTTTTAATGTGGCCGTAGAATTTAATATTGATTAACAATTTACAAATTAATAATATTTTTTATAGAAGGTCGTAATAGTAAATTTGAATAATTTAGGATGTGTGTTATAATTAAACAAAAAAGGAGAGAAAAAGATGAGAACATTTAAAAATATTTTATGGGGTGTAGTTTTAATTGTATTAGGAATACTGCTTGGTGGTAAAGCATTAGGCTTATGGAATATCAACGTATTTTTTAAAGGATGGTGGACATTATTTATCATTGTACCATCATTTATTGGGCTTTTTGATGAAGATGATAAAACAGGAAGTTTTATAGGTTTAGTAGTTGGAATAATTTTACTTCTTTCTTGTAGAGATGTAATAGATTTTTCTTTAGTTTGGAAATTAATTTTACCAATTATTTTGATAGTTATTGGACTTTCATTTATATTTAAGGATTTGTTTAATAAAGAAATTAATAAAAATATTAAAAAATTAAATAAAAAAATGAATTCTAAAGAAGAATTTACTTCAACTTTTTCAGGTCAAAATATTAATTTTGATAAAGAAGAATTTAAAGGTACAACTTTAAATGCCGTTTTTGGGGGTATTGAATTAGACTTAAGGAAAGCTATTATAGATAGTGATGTAGTAATTAATGCTACTGGATTATTCGGCGGTATAGATATACATGTTCCAGAAAATTGTAAAATAAAAATAAAATCTAATTCAATATTTGGTGGAGTTTCTGATGAAAGAGTAAATAAAGAAAATACAGGTGAACATACAATTTATATTAATGCTTCTTGTATTTTTGGTGGAGTAGAAATTAAATGACAGAAATGCAAAAAATAATAAAATATTGTGCTTTAGCATTAGCTATATTTTTAATTTTTATCATAGTGACAACAATTGCAAATGTTGGGTACAATATTCTTGAAAAAACTGATTTAATTAATAATAGTAATTCAAAACTTTTAAAAAACAATATAGTTATCTCTAATAATGAAAGTGAAATAAGAGAAATTGACATAGACATAAAAAGTTCAAATATTATCTTAAAAACAGCTAAAAATTTTAAAGTAGAGACAAATAATAAAGATATTAAATATTCTTATGAAGATGGAAAAGTTTTAATTAAACAAAATAATGTTAATAAATGGTATTTTAATAAAAATAATAATAGTAAATTGATTTTTTATATTCCAAGTGAAATATCTTTAGAAAAAATTAATATAAATAATAATGTTGGTGATGTTAAAATTGATTTTGAAAAAATATCTAACTTAAATATAGATTTAGATGTTGGGGATATATTTGTAAAATCAATGCTTAGTGGTAAAAATACCATAAAATCTAATATAGGTGATATTAATTTAGAACTTTTATTAAAACAAGAAGATTATAAATTTGAATTTGATAAAGATATCGGTGAAGTTAAACTTAATAATAATAAAATAAAAAGAGATACAATTACTGGTAATAGTAATAATAATTTTAAAATAAAAACTAATATTGGTGACATTAAGATAAATACTTTTTAAAATGTAAAAATACAAGTAAATTTCTACTTGTATTTTTTAGAATCATCACATTTACATTAAAGAAAATTAAATATAAATAAATAATTTAAATATGTGATATAATACTTTTGATAGGAGAGCTGTATGAAAAAAAATAAAAAATTAATATCTTTTGTAGTTCCTTGTTATAATTCGGAAAGCTATATGGAAAGATGTATAAATACATTATTAAAAGGCAAAGAAGATGTTGAAATAATAATAGTTAATGATGGTTCAATAGATAAGACAAAGAAGATAGCGGAAGGGTATAAAAAAAGATATCCTAAAATAATAAAGACAATCCATAAAATTAATGGTGGCCATGGTAGTGCTGTGAATGCTGGACTAAAAAAAGCTACAGGTTTATATTTTAAAGTTGTTGATAGTGACGACTGGTTAGATGAAGAAGCTTTAATTAAATTAATTACCAGAATAAAAAAATTGGAAAGTGAAAATAAAGAAATTGATTTATTTGTTTGTAATTATGTTTATGATCATTTATATGATGGATTTAAAAAAACTATGAATTATCGCAATATTTTTCATGAAGAACAAATTACTAATTTTGAAGAAACTGCTAGTTTTAAAAATAGTCAATATTTAATTATGCATGCTCTTATTTATAGAACTGATATTTTAAAAGAATGTAAATTAGTTTTACCAGAACATACTTTTTATGTAGATAATTTAGTTGCAATTTTGCCTTTAAAGTATGTTAAAACTATTTATTATATGGATTTAGATTTGTACCATTATTTTATTGGCAGAGAAGATCAATCTGTAAATGAACAAGTAATGATGGGAAGAATTGATCAACAAATAAAAGTTACAAAATTAATAATTGATAGTATTGATTTAAAAGAGTTAAATATTATATCTTTAAAATTGAAAAAGTATATAATTAAATTTACTTCAATGATGGTAACAATTTGTAATGTTTATTTGTTAATGATTAATGATGATAAATCATTGGTTAAAAGAGATGAACTATGGCAATATATAAAAGATAAAGATTTAAAATTATATAAAGAATTAAAGAAAAATCTAGCTGGGTTAACTTATATTCCTGGAAAACTAGGAAACTTTATTTCATTAAATGGCTATAGAATAGCAAAAAAAATATTTAAGTTTAATTAACTTAAATATTTTTTTATCCTAAAGAAAGATCTAAAACCATCATCAAAGTAAAACCGATTAAAGTAAATAGTGCCATTATTTCTTTTCTTTTATTAGTTTGACTTTCCGGAATTAATTCTTCGACTACAACATAAATCATTGCGCCAGCAGCAAATGCTAATAAGTATGGTAATAATATTCTTATTTTCATAACTAGTAATGCTCCAATAACTCCAGAAATTGGCTCAACAATACCACTTATTTGGCCTAGAAAAAAAGCCTTTTTACGAGAAAATCCATCTCTTCTAAGTGGTAAACTTATAGCGGCACCTTCAGGAAAATTTTGAATACCAATTCCTAGTGCTAACATACATGCAGCAGCAAGATTTGCTCCATCAATTCCATATTTTAATGAACCAAAAGCAACACCAATTGCCATACCTTCAGGAATGTTATGTAATGTTATAGAAACCATTATCATTAAACAACGTTTCATTTTTGAACTATTTTCATTATCCTTAGTAACTTTTTCAAAAATTTTATCTCCTGTAAAAAGAAGCAATCCACCACCTAAAAATCCAATTGTTAATACTATCCAGGGAATTAATTTAAGAGATTCTGACATCGTAATTGCTGGTTTTATAAGTGAAAAAAAAGATGCGGCTATCATTAAACCAGCTGAAAAGCCTAACATAGCATCCATAAAATTTTTATTTACTTTTTTTATGAATAACACAATGCTTGCACCTAACATAGTTATAAAATAAGTAAATAATGTAGCAATAAGTGCTTGAATATAATAATCTAAATTATTAAACCATTCCATAAATACCTCCAAAATATTCTAAGATATTGTATGAAGATATAAAAATAAAGTTCTAATTAATATTGCTTAATATTTCTATAGTATTTTTGTCTCTCTTGATAATATTTTTCTTTTCCATATTTTTTAATTCACGCATCATATTGGAACGATCAATACATAAATATTCACTAAGACTAGAAAAGGAAAAAGGAATAACTACAATATTTGATTTAGTATTAGTCTTTAAATATTTAAAGAATGCGAGTAATTTATCTTCAATAGTTTTTCGTGATAATATATCAATTCTTGATGATAAAAAATTACTTCTTGATATTAATAATTCTGAAATATGAGTTACTAACAATCTGTGATTTTCACAGTTTCTAGCACATCTTTTAATAATATAATCATAATTTAGAAAAATAATAGTACTTTCAGTTTTACTTAAAACATATATGTAATCATTAGATTCATAGTTAAAGAAAGTTAATTGTTCTGCAAAAATTGAATTTTTAGTTAATTTTTCTAAGATAGTTCGATTACCATTTTCATCTTCACGAATTATATCAACTTCTCCAGATATTACTATTCCAACTACTTTATTATTAGTTCCAAATTCGGTGATTTTAGAATTGCTTTTGTAAGTATTTGTATAGGCGTTAACACATTTAGAAATATCATTGACAAAATCTTTACTTAAATTATTAGTTTTATAAATTCCCATAATTCCTAGCCTCAAAATCTTTCTTAAGAAATATTTTATCAAAAAATATTGTTTGTTGCAAATGCAACAGTACCATTAGATAAAGTTTGTGCTAAAATCTAATTAACATAGAAAGTAGAAGAGGTAAAATAAGATGGTAAAAGATGTGAAAATTATTAAAAGAAATGGTAATAAGCAAGACTTTGATCCTGATAAAATCAAGGTTGCAATTAGAAAAAGTGCTGAAAGAGTAATGGTAACATTAACTCCTGAGGCAGAGGATGAGGTTGTAAAATTAGTTCTTGAGTATCTTGATACACAAACTGGTGATGCTGGTGTTCAAGAAATTCATAATTGTGTTGAAGCTGCGCTTGAAAAAGTTAATCCTCAAGTAGCTAAGAGCTATAGAGAGTATAGAAATTATAAAAAAGATTTTGTTCATATTTTGGATAAAGTTTATAAAAAAGCTCAAGCCATAAGTTATATCGGTGATAAAGAAAATTCAAATACTGATAGTGCTTTAGTATCTACCCAAAGAAGTTTAGTATATAATCATTTAAATAAAGAATTATATCAAAAGTTTTTCTTAACACCAAGTGAAGTAGAAGCTTGTGAAGATGGATATATTTATATTCATGATATGAGTGCAAGAAGAGATACAATGAATTGCTGTTTATGTGATGTTGGGAATGTTATGAAAGATGGCTTTGAAATGGGCAATCTTTGGTATAATGAGCCAAAAACTCTTGATACAGCATTTGATGTAATGGGAGATGTCATTATAAATACTGCTGCTATGCAATATGGAGGATTTACAGTCCCAGAAGTAGATACAATTCTTGCTCCATATGCTGAAAAAAGTTTTAAAAAATACTTTAATGAATACAAAGAAATTAAACCAGAAGCTAATGATGAAGAAGCAGAAAAATTTGCTTGGAAAAAGACAAAAAGAGAATGTGAACAAGGATATCAAGGTATTGAATATAAATTAAATAGTGTTGGATCTTCCCGTGGTGATTATCCTTTTGTAACTTTTACTTTTGGAGTTAATGATACTGAATTTGGTAAAATGATTTCAAAAACGATACTTGAGACTCATGCTAAAGGTCAAGGTAAAAAAGGAAGAAAGAAACCAACATTATTCCCTAAATTAGTATTTTTATATGATAAAGAAGTACATGGTAAAGGCAAAAAAATGCGTGATGTTTTCTTAAGTGCTATTGAATGTAGTCAAAAAACGATGTATCCTGATTATTTATCTTTATCAGGTGAAGGTTATGTTCCAGAAATGTATAAAAAATATAAAAGAATTGTTTCTCCAATGGGATGTCGTGCTTTTTTAAGTCCATACTATGAGCGTGGCGGATTTGAACCAGCTGATGAAAATGATAAACCAGTTTTTGTTGGAAGATTTAACCTTGGAGCTATTTCTTTACATTTACCAATGATTCTTGCAAAAGCTCGTGAAGAACAAAAAGATTTTTATGAAGTATTAGATTATTACTTAGAAATGATTAGAAAAATTCATATTAGAACATACAATTATTTAGCTAAAAAGAAAGCTAGTACAAATCCACTTGCTTATTGTGAA
The DNA here is from genome assembly GCA_934129945.1 of uncultured Bacilli bacterium. Taxonomy (GTDB): domain Bacteria; phylum Bacillota_I; class Bacilli_A; order RF39; family UBA660; genus RUG14121. The sequence goes on along the minus strand of CAKOXC010000009.1, from coordinate 1,868 downwards.
GGAGGATTTTACAAAGGTAATTTAAAACCTACTGATTATATTGAACCATTACTTGAACCTGCAACATTATCATTTGGGATTACAGCATTGCAAGAATTACAAGAATTGTATAATGGTAAATCTTTGGTAGAGGATGGTAATTTTGCCTTAGAAGTTTTAAAATATATTAATGATAAAATTAATGAATTTAAAAAAGAAGATCATAAATTATATGCCATTTATGGAACGCCTGCTGAAAACTTATGTGGTTTACAAATTCAACAATTTAGAAAAAAATATGGTATTGTAAAAGGTGTTAGTGAACGTGAATATGTTTCTAATAGTTTCCACTGTGGTGTTTGGGAAAATATTAATGGAATCCAAAAACAAGATCTTGAAGGAAGATTTTGGGAACTATGTAAGGGTGGTAGAATCCAATACGTAAGATATAATTTAAACTATAATAAAGAAGCAATGATTACAATGATTGAAAGGGCTATGGAAAAAGGATTCTATGAAGGAGTAAATTTATCACTTGCATATTGTAATAACTGTGGCCATGAAGAACTTGATATGGATACATGTCCACAGTGTGGTAGTGATGATTTAACAAAAATTGATAGAATGAATGGATATTTGTCTTATTCAAGAGTTCATGGAGATACTCGTTTAAATAAAGCAAAAATGGCTGAAATTGCAGAAAGGAAATCAATGTAATGAAGTATCATAATATAACTAAAGCTGATATGTTAAATGGTGAGGGCCTACGTGTAGTATTATGGGTAAGTGGTTGCTCTCACCATTGTCCTGCATGTCAAAATGCTTTTACTTGGAATGAAAATGATGGCGTTGATTTTGATGATAATGCAATAAATGAAATCTACAAAGAACTTGAAAATGATTGGTGCGATGGTATTACATTATCTGGTGGAGATCCATTATTTTTAAAAAATAGAAAGACTATTAGAGATTTAGTTTTAAATATTAAAACAAGATATCCAAATAAAACTATCTGGAGTTATACAGGATATACTTGGGAAGAATTAATGGACCAAATGCCAAACGATGAAAATTTAAGAGATATTTTAAATAATATTGATGTTCTTTGTGAAGGTAGATTTGTTTTAAGTTTAGCTAGTATTGCTACTCATTATGTAGGGTCTACAAATCAAAGGCTTATCGATGTAAAGAAAAGTTTAAAGAAAAATGCACCAGTAATATATAAAGAGAAAGAGGATGTTTAATGAAAATAAAAAAACTTAATGAAAATGCTGTTATTCCTACTTATGGAACAGAATATTCTGCTGGAGCAGATTTATATGCATGTACTGATGAAGATATTACTATAAATCCTGGGGAAACTGAATTAATAAAAACTGGAATAGCTATAGAAATTCCAGTTGGATATGCTGGATTTATTTATGCTAGAAGTGGTCTTGCTTCTAAAAAAGGATTAGCTCCAGCTAATAAAGTTGGTGTTATAGATGCAGATTATCGTGGTGAAATTATGGTTGCACTTTATAATCAATCAAATGAGCCACAAGTGATTGCTGCAAAAGAAAGAATAGCACAACTTGTCATAGCACCATTTTTAAAAGTAGAATTTGAAGAAACTGATAAATTAACTATAACTGTTCGTGGTGATGGTGGATTTGGATCGACTGGTACAAAATAATCGCTGAAAAGCGGTTTTTTTATGCAACAAATGTCGAAAAATAAGAAGTTTTTTCTAGTTTTGTCGAAAGCCTTGAAATATAAAAAAATTACTATATAATACAGTCTCGAGAAGCAAAAAGAAGATGCTTGCCACCATACTTAGGGACTAAAATTCAGGGGGTTTTTATAAAAATAGAAGTAAAGGTGGTAGTATGAACAAAAATGATTATATA
>CAKOXC010000008.1 GCA_934129945.1 uncultured Bacilli bacterium | reverse complement strand
TACTTATAAGTAATAACTAATATTTTTACAAATAAAGCTATTATTATAAATAACTGAATAAATATAATTATAAATAATCTTGAGATTATATAATCATTCTTGTTCATACTACCACCCTTTACTTCTATTGTTTTAAAACCCCCTGAATTTTAGTCCCTAAGTATGGTGGCAAGCATCTTCTTTTTGCTTCTCGAGACGATATTATATAGTAATTTTTTTATATTTCAAGGCTTTCGACAAAACTAGAAAAAACTTCTTATTTTTCTACATTCTTTGCATAAAAAAATTTCACATTTAAGTGAAATCTTTTTATTTTATCATATTAATTCTTCTTTTTATTTCTTCTGTATTAAGTAATCTTAATATTTCATATAAATCTGGTGTCATAGAGCGAGTTGTGACAGCTACTCTAATAACAGTTGAAACATCAGCTACATTTCCTTTAAAATTATCTGGATTTTCTTTATATGCCTTCATATCTGATGCATAACCAAGTTCATCACATAATAATTTTACTTTGTTAAACCATGTATCTTTATCATCATTAATATCATAATATTTTTCTATATAAGTATTACAAATATTTTTAATTTCTTCTTTATCAGTTATATTTTTAAAATCATATTCCTTATCATAAGTATCAAAATATTCATTATACATATACCATACTTGATTTTTAACATCAGAATAATATACAAAGTCTTTTCTTGGTTTCTTTTGTTCTCTTTCAACATTAAATAAATTTATAGAATATTCTTTTTTATTTTTTAAGATGTCAGCAAATTCTAAGTCATATTCTAAAGCCCAAGCTAATAGTTCATCATAAACTTCTGAAGCCTTCATTTTGCTAATTACATTTCTAGAAATATTATCGAGTTTATCTAAATCAAAGAATGCTCCAGAGGAACTCATTTTTTTAGGGCTATATTCAAACTCATAAAATTTTTTATCTGGATTTGCATCATGCCATGCTTCATAATTAGAATTAATTATTGTCATTAATGCTTCAATTACGGCAAGTGTTGGATAACCTTTTTCTTTGTAATAAGTCATTGATGCTTCAGGATCTTTTCTTTTTGATATTTTTCTAACACTATTTCCTTCTTTTTTTATTAAAAGTGGTGTATGTACATATTTTGGTGCTTTAAAATCAAAAGCTTTAAATAATTCTAAATGTTTTGGAAGACTTGATAACCATTCTTCTCCACGTACAACATGAGTAGTATGCATTAAAGTATCATCAACGATATGAGCAAAGTGATATGTAGGTAATTTATCATTTGATTTCATAATAATAAAGTCTTCATCATTTTCAGGTAATTCTAGTTTTCCTTTAACTTGATCCTCAAACTTAAATTTATGATCAAAATTACCATTTGATTTAAATCTTATAACATAACTTTGTCCTTCATTAATTCTTTTTATTTGCTCTTCTACTGGAAGTATTCGACATTTAGCCCATTTACCATAATACCCTGTTCTAAATTTACGTCCCTCTTGCTTTTGTCTTAATTCTTCTAAATCTTCTTTACTACAAAAACAAGGATAAGCTCTACCAATTTCAATTAAATGCTTTATGAAAGCATGATATATTTCCTTTCTTTCACTTTGAACGTAAGGACCATAATTACCAACTACTTTACCATTAAATTCATATTCATCAGGAACTATATTATAATGATTTAAAGTATCCATAATTAATTTAGTAGCTTCTTTTACTTCTCTTTTTGTATCAGTATCTTCATTTCTTAAATAAAATATACCATTACTGTTTTTAGCCATAACAAAATCAATAATTGCTTGGTAAAAACCACCTAAATGGATAAAACCAGTAGGACTTGGAGCAAATCTTGTAACTTTTTCTCCTTCTTTTAAATCTCTACTAGAATATTTTTCTAAATAATAATTAATATCTTTATCTATATCAGGAAATATTAAATTTGCTAAATCTTTATTATTCATTAAAAACCACACTTTCTAAAAATAAATGGTTGCCCAGATAGGATTCGAACCTATGAAATGTCGGATCCAGAGTCCGATGCCTTACCGCTTGGCTACTGGGCAATACAATCGTATTATAACACGAAAATAAAAAAAACTCACTAGCAAATGAGTTAAATTTATTTTTTATACATTATATCAATATCTACTGGTGTACTAATACCAGATACTTTACCATCATCACACATTTGCCAAAACTTATAATTACCATTATAATTTGTTTTATCTGTATAATGGGCAAGCCATATATCATACTTAGTTGGAAGCCATATTTTTTCTAAATAATTTTTGCTACCATAAATCATTCCTTTGTATCCAGCTTTTTCTACTGTTTTCAAGAAATCTTCTGCCATCGTTGTAAGACCAAAGAAACTTAGATTATATGAATTAAAATCATTGAAATCTTCCCAATCAAATGCAATTGGAAGTTCAACTTTATAATCTTTAATTTGTTTTAATAACCATTTAGCATCATTTATTGCTTCTTTATTACTTGATGCATATGAATAAAAGTATATTCCTACTGGTATGTTATATTTATTAGCATTTTCAATATTTTGTTTAAACTTACTATCAACATAATAATCACCATTAGTTCCTTTAGTACCACCAACTTTAATAATAATAAACTCTACTTTAGCATTTTTTAATTCTTCAAAATCAATATCTTTTTGCCAACCAGAAACATCTATACCAATACTTGTATTTTCGTTTTTGTAATTACTTACTACTTCATTAAAGTCAGTTTCAGTCACAACAGGGGTATATTTAGATGTTGTTGGCTCATAAACTTTTAAATCAAAGTTTTTTTCAGTTACATTACCGCTATTATCAGTTGCTTTAAAAACTAATGGATATATACCTACTGTATTTAAATCATAATCACCAATTACTTCACACTTCGGACTATTATCATAGTTATCTCCACATAATATTTTATCTTTAAAATTATTACTACCACGACTAACAGAATAAACACTATTAAGCCATACTACAGGAGCTACAGTATCTTTTACTGTAATTTTATAGGAGTAGTTAACTTTAATATTATCATCATTTACAAATTTAAATTTAATTTCTTGAACTCCAAGTTTAGTAGAATCAATTGTATAATCATTAACTATTTTACCATTTATACTTTTAATATAATCTGATACTTTCTTCTTATCATTAAATTCTAAAGTTAAATCATCAACTAATTTTACTTCTATCTTAGCATATTTCACTCTTAAGTAAGAATAAGTAGCTATACCTCCAAAAATTAAAATTGTTAAAATTAGAATTATTGCTATAATTTTTAATACTTTTTTCTTATTCATTATATACTCCTTGACATCATATCATTTCTATTTTCTTTATACCCCAAAGCCTCACAAAATGATTTACTACATCTATTATCAAGATAACTAAATTCAAATTTCATCTTGAAAAAGTTCTCACAAATTTCTTTATTATCTAAAACATATCTCAATAAATTTGTACCAATATGATTTTCACTATTTTGATACTCATTTAAAACAAATAAATGCTCTATAAATAATGTTTTATAAGAATTAGAAATATAACAACCAGCTATTAATTTATTATTTTCATATACTCCAAATGGTAATATTCTTTTTCCTAACATTTCATGATAAAAATAAGTTTCAGTTGGTTCAATGTTTTTATAACCATAAACTTTAAATCTTAAATTCTCTAAAGCTATAATATTATCATCATTTAGTGCAATTACTTTGTACTCTAACATTTAAATCACCTCATGTTATATTTGATTATAACATAATAAAGTATTATTTTAGATACTTACTTTCAAATTTCTTTAACTTTGTTATTCTTTTATTTTGAATATTATTTCTATGATTAATTTCTATTAATCCATTGTTTTTAAAATCATTAAAAGTTAGAGAAATCATCATTTTAGAGTTTAAATCATAAAGTAATCCATCAAGATTGTACTGAATTGATTCAAATAAATCTTCTGTAGTCCATATATCAATTATCATATTGTTATATTCAATTTTAAATCCACCTAATTTATTTAATTCATATTTTATATTGAATTTTTCAAAAACTTGAAGTATAAATTCATTATTGCTATTTCCCAATACTACAAAATCTAAATCTTTTGGTGACTTACCGTACATTAAATCTTTAATTGCACCACCAACAAGATAAACTTGAGTTAAATTAGATATTATTTTAGCAATATAAAAATATTTAGTTATATATTTATCTAATCTATCTTCTAACGATAAATCAAAATTAAAGACATTTTCTTCATTATCAACATTCATTTATATTCACCTCATAAATATTTTTTTAGAGCTTTATAGACACTATCATAATCATCAGGTAATACTTTTGCAGTTATAAAACCTAATTCTTTTGCCGTTTGAATATTTTTGGAGTTATCATCAATAAATAGGGTTTTACTAGTTAATAAAGAATATCTTTCAATTAGAGTTTTATATATTGCTGCATAAGGCTTAATTTTGTGTTCTTTATAAGATAAAACATAACCATCAACAATATTTAATAACTCACTTTTATTAATGTATGAAAATGTATCTTCATTTATATTGGATAATAAAAATATTTTATAGCCATTTTCTTTTAATCTTTTTATAAGACTTATCACTTTTTTATTCACTGTAGCATATTCAAAACAATTATTCAAAAAATTTGTAACTAAATTATCATTTTCGTGATTTGTTCTATCTTTTATATTAGAAATAGCAGCCTTTTTTGATATATAACCTGTATCCATCAAAGAATATTTCAACCATTCTGGAGAATTAATAATATTATCAATAATAAACTTTTGTTCTTTTACATCATCAGTAAATTTTGGAAGTATTTCTTCTAATTTAAAATTCAAAATAACATTTCCTATATCAAATACAATATTTTTAATTTCTATTTTTGCCATTTTTAAAACTCCTTTTAAATTAAAATATAACCATATTAAAATTATATCAAAAATTCCAAAATATGTATATTTATTCAATATATTTAGTATTTTTCCAAATAGTATGTTATAATAATTCCTTGTCAAGGAGGTAAATATATGCCTGATGCTATGGATTATGTTGGGATAGCCAATATATTTGAAAAAAAAGAATTTATTATTGATGGTCAAAAACAAATATATTATAAAAAAATTGATGCAGCTTATGGTTTTTATTATAAATTTAATAACAATGGGCTTAGATTTATTGCTTTAACAGGTAAAAGTGCTGGTAAAACCATATCGTGCAATTCTAATCTTAATGATACTAAAATTTCTGGCTTTGAAAATCTTAATGATCTTTGTAAAAAAAATAATAATAATTATTATAACTATTATGATCTTTTGAAAAAATATCAATGTAATATTGGAGATTATTACACTTATGATTCTGAAAAAAGAATGTTTTATAGAATTGATGACCAAAACTTATTACAAAAAATACAAGGCACATCTAAAGATTATGATGATGCAATTTTAAAAAATGATACTGATATTTCTCAGATGTATTCTACCATAAAAGAAACGATTGTTTCACAGGATGAACAAATCATGCAAATATTAACATCACTTTTTAAAAATCAAAAAGTTATAAACTCATCACTTAGCCTTGATATGATAGCAAAATTAAAAGAAAATATTATTGTATACGGCTCAACAGGAACAGGTAAAACTGAAATTTTAAAAAGAATTGCAAATATATATAAAATACCTATTGTTATTGAAGATGCAACATCTCTTAGTGAAACAGGTTATGTTGGAAGAAATATTGAAGACATGTTAGAAAATTTATATGCTGCTGCTGGCGAAAATATTGAAAAAGTCCAAAAAGGTATTTTAGTTATTGATGAATTTGATAAATTAGCAGAAAGTGGGAAAAGTTTTGATCATATTTCAAGAATTGGAGTTCAGAGATCCTTACTAAAACTATTAGATGGTTCAACATTTTATTTTAAAGGCAATAAATTTGATACTTCTAAGCTTTCTATAGTTGCTTTAGGAGCATTCACAGGGATAGTGGAAAGTGACGATTATTCAAATGTATCATCAATAGATTTTGTAAATTATGGAATAATGAGAGAATTAATGGGTAGATTTTCAAAATTAATTGCTATGAATTCTTTAACAAAAGAAGATATTAAAAAAATTCTACTAGAATCAAATTTCAGCCCATTAAATACATATAAATTATTATTTGAATCTATGAATATAGAATTTTCCTATGATAACGATTTTATCGATTACGTTGCAGATAAAGCATTTGCATTAAATAGTGGTGCTAGAAGTTTAAAAACAATTGTTGATGACACAATTAGTAGTGCAATGTTTAGAATTTTTGCAGGAGAATATTCAGCCATAAAATTAACAGGTCCAACAAATGAAAAGAAAACTTATGTTTTAACAAAAAAGGTATAATCAGAAACAATGCTAATTTAAAAGTTGTTCCACTATTGTTGGAATAACTTTTTTTGGATTAATATGTTTATGCATTTTTAATGTAAGAATCAAAATAAAAATTTCATATTTAGATCTAAAATCACTTAAAAAGTTTTGATATTATTTTATCAAAACTTTATTTAATTTCTAATTCATCACTGCATTTTACTTTATAATCGTTGCATTTTAATGCTTTTTCCATTTTTGAACGTAAAACTTTCCATTTTTTATAATACTCGGTCTTATATTTAAACATAAATCCTTGGTAATCTTCAACTACAAAACCCTCGATGTAAGAATTATCGTATTTATATTCTTCTTGTTTTATGTTATTAAATATTTCTTCAAATTCTTTTTCGTTATTTGCAATATATCCTAATTTTTTAATTTCTATCTTATTCTCCAAAGCGAATTCTTTAATGCTTTCATAATCAGTTTTTGAGTAGTCAATAGAATTATTTATCTCATCTAACAAGATCAATTTATCGTGATCATACTTAATAATATGTTTATCATTTGTAGTATCAATTACTCCAAAAACCATACTAGTTTCATTATCAATTAACCTATTCTTTATTATATCTATTTGCTTTTCATTAAATATTTTATAAAAAATATTTTTAAAATAATTACTAAAATTTCCAGATAATTGAGATTTTGTTCCCATCTAAATTATACGAATACTCATAATTATTATATTCTATATTAAAATGATTTCTATGGTCATGAATTTGATAGATTTTCTTTTCTTGTAATAATTTATATACTCTTTTTATAGTATCTTCAAAAACCCATTTTTCTGATTTTCTTTTTGAATTTCTATATAAAAGTTCATCATATTCAATATTGGTAAAATCTATTATATATAATCTATATCTATATTTTTCAGCTAATTTTTTATAAACAGTTAAATCATTTGCATAAATATGCATAGCATCAGCAAAAGTTAATTCACCTTTACGCATTCTTTCTTCTAATATTTGTAACAACAGTTACCAAACTTTATTATTATTAAATTGAGGAATCATTTCTCTATAATTAATTGTCATTTCAAAGGAATTGTACATTAAACGAATCTTATCAGCATTTAATGTATAATCTTCTAATTTATTATCAATTATTTTTATAAATCAGTATTATCAATAAAATTTAAATTGCTAACCACTTCATTTCCTAAAATTTCATTTGCTAATTCTAATAATTCATTCCATAAAACAATTTGGCCTTTATAATGAGCATCTATACCATATAATACTCTTATGTTATATTGGGTAGCAACTTTCCAAAATTCTTTACATGGATACTGAACATTAATTAATTTTTCTTTTTGTTTAGCCAGTGGTAAATCATTTAATATTTTATTTTCAAAATAAGTTTTATTGAAAATATCATTTAAATTTATTTCTAAAGGTATATTATATTTTTCTGCTGCCTTGCAAATTATATGTGCAACATTTTGTTCTATCTGTCCAAATTCTTTTCTATTTATCATATATATATCTGGATGAGCAATTACATCTGGTATTTTAAGTTGCATTGCCTTTTCTATATATTCTGCATATGTTGTTAAATCTTTATCGTTAAAATCTAGCTTTCTAAATATTTTCAAATTTTTATTATCATCATAAATAAAGTGCTGCCCTAATATAAGTTTATCAGTTTCATTTTTTAATTCTTTTAAATTTTCTTCATCACTAGGCAAATATTCAACTTCAAAACCTGATTGAATTTCTATAATATCTTTGTATTTTTCTTTTAAATTTTGAATGCTATCTAAATATTCTTGCTTTTGATTATACTTCATTCTAATTTTTGGCCTTTTATCTATCTCTACCTTTTGAGGACAATGATCAGTAAAAGCCATTTTTTTAAATCCCATTTTTATCATGTCTTTAATATAGTCTTCATCCATATAATTTAAATCAGCATGTCCACATCTGTATGTATGCGTATGATAATTAAATTTTTGCATTTATTTACCTCTTTTCTTACATTCATTTATATAATAATTTCTTACTTAAAAATAAGTATATCATATTTTATATAAAAGTATTAAAAAAAGATTAATACAATAACTAATATTAATCTCTTCTATTTTTATTATTTGGTACTAATTTTTTTACTGGGCCTTGCTCTTTTAAAATTTCTTTTGAAAATTCTATTTCTTCAGAAGTATATTTTTTCTTTAATTTTTCTTCTAAAATACCTTGCTGATAATATTTTGAATATTTTTCATAATTTTTTCCTATATTATAATACAAATATAACATATTTTTAAATTCTCTTAATTTTTCTTCATCATTTATTTTTTCTACAGCAAAATTTTCTTCTCTTTTAACCTTTTCTTGTTTTTGTATTAATTCATTCAATTTCTCTTTTTCTTTCTCTAGTTGTTTTCTTGAAAATTCTAGTCCCTGATCTATACCCTTTCCTCTTTTCAAAAAATGCTTATGATTCCAAATAATAAATGCATCAATAAGCGAAAACAATGGTAAAACCCCTAAAGTTAATACCAGTTGGTAAAATGAAGAACTTTTTATTGTTCCAAAAATCGTATTAACTTCCCTTATATAAATTGATGTATCACCAAAATAATAATATATAAAAGACGGTGCAACCATTATAAATAAAATGCACACTATACTAAATGGTGGAATAAATGCTTTAGATTTAATATATTTATATTGTCTTTTTTCATATTCTAAATCTTTAATATCATTTTCAATTGTTTCAATTAAATTTTCTTGAACTAATATATCGTCTAGTTTATCTGTATATTCTACAGGTTTTTGATTATCTTTATCATCTTTAACTATGGCTATTCCATCATAATAACTATATTCTTTGTTCATAAAAATCCTCCATTAATTCTTTTTTATAATACACAAATTTTAACAAAAAGTAAATAGATATATAATTATACGTTATAAATCTTTTGCTATTTGAAAATTCTCTGGAAAATGCATTATTGATAATAATTAATTTTTTGTTTTAATAGTTATTGCATCATTTTTTTAGCAAAAAGCGAGCCAAAATGATCCGAATGATTTTTGCAAAAATCTTATTTCCTATATCTTTCTGTTGGCATAATAAACAATCTTAATAATTATCTATTATGAATATATTTATAGATTTTTTTATATTCATTTAAACAAAAAACTAACTATTTCTAGTTAGCTATATGTTATTTAAACCCAAAGTATATCTGAGTATTAATCAAATCTGGTGCCGATTAAAGGACTTGAACCCTCAACCTTCTGATTACGATTCAGCTGCTCTACCAATTGAGCTAAATCGGCATTAAAAGCATTAAGCTTTATTTTTTTATAAATCGCCATTCATTAAATCTCTTGGCCATAAAATCATCATCATATTTCTTATCAATTATATTAATAACTTTATTATAAGACTCATATCCTTTATGACGGTTTGCCCATCTTGTTATACAAACCATTGTAAACATAAAATCAACAAACATTATTAAAGCTAATGCATAACATATTTTTGCCAAAAATTTGCCTTTTATTTTTTCATAAAATTTATCCCAAAAAGGCATTACAAAATAGATAAATAAAATTCCAACTATTCCCCAAGCAACAGTCATAAATAAACAAATATAACCATTAATATTTAAGAAATATCTTCCATAATACCAGGCACGCATTCCAAAAGCATGTTCTAAAAAATACCCACAAATATATTCAACTACATCTCCAACTAGGCAAGAAAATAAAAATTGCGTAAATATATTTTGATTTTTTAATTTCCTACTACATAAATAAAATATGGCAGCGCCAAATCCATATAATAAGCAAAAAGGCCCAATCATTGAAACAACATGAGATTCCCATCTACCATATTTTAATTTGCACCAAAAGCCTTCCATTAAAAATCCTAAAATATTACCAACCATATAAAGCCAGAAAGCTTTTTGAAATACTTCACTTTTTGTTTCATTTTTTACTTCTTTTTTCATATTAAATTCCTGTCTAAACATATTTTATGTATCTATTATAACTAAAGAATTAATTAAATTCAACTTTCTATTATCTAAATTTTTTCATTATTCTTAGTGTATTAATAATAGTTAATAGAGTTACGCCTGTATCAGCAAATACTGCCATCCACATATTGGCAAATCCTAAAACGCTTAGTAAAAGAATTAAAATTTTAACTGTCATAGCAAATATTAAGTTTTGTTTAATTATCTTTTTAGTATATTTTGAAATGCTTATAGCTGTAGGTATCTTTGAAAGATCATCACCCATTATTACAATATCACTCGCTTCAATTGCAACATCACTTCCAACTTCTCCCATAGAAATACCAATATCTGCTCTTTTTAATACGGGAGCATCATTAATTCCATCACCAACAAACACGGTTATATCATTTTCTTTACTAATACTTTCATAATATTTAAATTTATCTTGAGGTAACATTTCATATTTTATGTCATCAATTTCTAATTTTTCGCCAATTTTTAAAGCAATATCTTTCTTATCTCCCGTAAACATATAAGTTCTAATATTATTATCTTTTAAATACTTTATTACATTTTTAGTATTTGCTTTTATACCATCATCAATGGTAATTGATGCTACATGTTTTCCATTTATATTTAAATGAATCATAGCATCATTTTGACAAGCACACATTTTACTACTACCAATTGTTATATGTTTTTTATCTAAAGTAAAAGATATACCACCACCTGTAATTTCTTTAAAATCTAATACATCACTATTATCTATTTCAATATCTTTTAACTTAATAATAGAATTAGCAATTGGGTGATTTGAATAAGATTCTCCTTTAATAAGAATATTTATTATTTCATCCATCGTATATTTATCTTTTAAATTATCATCAGTAATTTCTATTGAAGAAACATTAAATGAGCCATTAGTTAATGTTCCGGTTTTATCAAAGATAATACTAGTTATATTACTTAAATTGTCTAAGTAATTACTTCCTTTAATTAAAATACCTTTTTTACTTGCAACTCCAATGGCTGTAAAATATGAAAGTGGTATTGATATTGCTATTGCACAAGGACAAGATATTACTAAGAATGTTAAACTACGGTAAATACTTGTAGTAAGGCTTGTATTAGAAACAACTGGTAAAAAAACAGCAATTAATAATGCTAATCCAATTACTAGTGGAGTATAAATTTTACTAATTTTTGTAATAGTAGTTTCAGTTTTTGATTTTTTATCAGTAGCAGTTTCTAATAATTCTATAATTTTAGAAACCGTAGAATCTTTAAATTCTGAAGTAGCTTTTATTTCAATGATATCTTTAAAATTAATACTTCCTGATAATACTTCATCACCTACATTTTTTTGTACTAAATTGCTTTCTCCTGTAAGAGCTGTCATATCAAGTAGACTACTGCCTTTAACAACTACGCCATCTACTGGTATTTTTTCACCCTTTTTTACAACTATAACATCATCAATTTTAACTTCTTCTACAGAGATTTTTTTAAAAGTTTTACCAGTTTTTAAATTAGCATATGGTTCTTTAATATTAAGTAGATCATTTATTGATTTTCTTGATTTATTTATGGCTTTTTCTTCAAGTAGTTTTCCAATAGTATAAAGGGAAATAACCATTACACCTTCCATCACTTCACCAAGTAAAAAAGCCCCAATACAAGAAATACTTATTAAAGCATTTTCATTTATTCCATTTTTCTTTAATAATAATTTTAAAGCATTAATAACAGGTCTATATAAAAGCAATGCATAAGAAATTATATATAATACTAATTTTACATTTCTAGGTAAATCAAAAAAATACGTAAAAGCACTAATTATAATTGCTATTAAAAATATACTCAAATGAAATTCTTTTTTTACATTATCAACTTTATTTTCAGTAAGATATGCATCAGGTTCAACTTCTTTTATTATTTTATTTAATTCTTCTAAAGTAAAACTTTTTTCAGACTCATACGAAACTTTACAAGTACTAAAATTTACAGAAGCATTTTTAAAATCACTTCTTTCATTTAAAGTTTCTTCTATCTCTCTTGCACAATTAGCACAATCCAAATTATTTATATTATATCTATATTTATTCATTGTCTTTTCCTTTCATTTTATGAATAATATGCTCTATACCTATTTCATACAATTTACTTATATGTTCATCATCAAGAGTATAATAAACTTCTTTTCCTGATTTCCTTGATTTTACTATTTCATTTTCTCTTAGTACTGCTAATTGATGAGAAATAGAAGATTTTGTCATATTTAAAACATTAGCAATATCGCATACACACATTTCATTATTATCTAAAGTCCAAAGGATTTTTAACCTTGTTAAATCCCCTATTACTTTAAATAATTCTGACAAACTTTCTAAATTTTCTTTATTTGGTTTATTCTTTATAGCATTTGCTACTGCATCTTGATGTATTACATTACAATCACAAACTAATTCTTCACTTTTCATTCAAAGACATCTCCTTAATTGAACTATCATTCAACTGTATTTATTATAATTGAATATATATTCAACTGTCAAGAGTTTTAGAACACAAAAAAGCTAACTATTTCTAGTTAGCTAATTCTATAATCTCGAGGCAGTGTTAATTCGAGATTTGTGACAAATTGGTGCAGGTAGAGGGACTTGAACCCGCACGGATTGCTCCACTAGATCCTAAGTCTAGCGCGTCTACCAATTTCGCCATACCTGCACAATGGTGGACCTTGTAGGACTCGAACCTACGACCGCCCGGTTATGAGCCGGATGCTCTAACCAACTGAGCTAAAGGTCCATGACTTCTTAATTATACTATAAACTTTTTTTCTTTTCAATATATTTTATGTTAAAAAAAGAAAAAAATCTCAAAAAACGAGATTTTATTCTAAAACAGCTTTAATTCTTCTAACACCAGCTGAAGATGCTTCTTCTTTTTTTATTTTAAATTTACCAAGTTCATTTGTGTTTTTAACATGAGGTCCACCACAAAGTTCTTTTGAAACATCTCCATATTCATCATTACCAATTGAATAAACGGTAACAACATCAGGATATTTTTCAATAAACATACACTCTGCTCCAGATTTAACTGCATCTTCCTTATTCATTTCGTCACATCTAACAGGTAGGGATGCATTTATCCATTCATTAACTAATTGTTCTACTTTCATTTTTTCTTCATCAGTTAATTTATGATCACAGTTAAAATCAAAACGCATTCTTTCATCAGTAATATTAGAACCTTTTTGATGGATATTTTTATCAACTACTACTTTTAATGCGGCATTTAATAAATGAGTTGCAGTATGATATCTTGTTTCTATTTCACTATTTCCAGCAAGTCCACCTTTAAATTTACCCGCAGAAGCAGTTCTTGATAATTCTTGATGAGCTTTAAATTTTTCATAAAAACCAGTTACATCTACTTCAATATTTCTTTCGCGTGCTAGTTCTTCTGTAAGTTCAATTGGAAAACCATAAGTGTCATAAAGTTTAAAAGCATCATCTTTATTTAATTTATTATCAGTAATTTTATTAGCAATTTTTTCAAATTCTTTTAACCCTTTTTCTAAAGTTCTGTTAAATTTAATCTTTTCATTTTTTAATGCTTCGATTACAACATTTTTATTTTCACTTAATTCTTGATAATATTTTTCATATTTTTTAATTATTAATAAAGCAATTTCTTCTTCAAAATTACTATTGATATCAATATTTAATTTTTTTGCATGTCTAATAGCACGTCTTATTAATCTTCTTAAAATATAACCTTGATCGGTATTTGATGGTTTAATTCCAGCATTATCAGCTAAAATAAACACTGCTGTACGCATATGATCTGCTATAATACGCATTGATTTTTCATGTCCTTCATATTTAAGATTTGAAATTTGTTCAATTAATTCAATAACATCTTTCCATATTGATGACATATAATTATCATTAACACCTTCAAGAATTGCTGTTGTTCTTTCTACACCCATTCCTGTATCAACATTTTTATGAGGCAATTCAACTACAGTCTTGTCTTCTTTTTTATTATATTGCATAAATACATCATTCCAAATTTCAACCCATCTTTCATCTTCTGGATCAAATTTTTGAGGAACTTCATCTTCACTACGCCAGTAAAACATTTCAGAATCTGGCCCACAAGGTCCAGTTTCACCAGCAATCCAAAAATTATCATCACTAGTTTCGCATATTCTATCTTCACTTATACCAAGAGATTTCCAAATTTCAATTGATTCAGTATCTTTTGGAATTATATCATTACCAGCAAATACAGTAACAGCTAATTTCTCTACTGGTATATGAAGTGCTTCTGTTAAGAATTCAAAACTCCAAGAGATTGCTTCTTTTTTAAAGTAATCTCCTAAAGACCAGTTGCCTAGCATTTCAAAAAATGTGTGATGGTAAGTATCACCAATATTTTCTAAATCATTAGTTCTTATACATTTTTGATAATCACAAAGACGTGTACCATATGGATGCTTCTGTCCCATCAAATAAGGAATTAATGGTTGCATTCCTGCTGTATTAAATAATACTGATGGATCATTTTCAGGCACTACTGGAGCACTAGGTATTTGTTTATGACCCTTACTTTCAAAAAAACTAATATATAAATCTTTTAAATTCATTTAAATCATCCTCTCAATTACTTCTTTTACTTTTTCTTCTAAAGTATCATCAAAATTATTTTCTATTATATAATCAAATTTATCATAGTTATCTAATTCAGTTTCTGTATGATGGCTTTTTTGCTCTAGAGTTAAATTTCTTCTACTGTTATTTGCATTAACTCTCATTGTTATTACATCATACTTACTATTATTTTTAATATACTCAAGTTCATGAACGAGTCTTACATCACTAACTATTACATAGTCAAAATTACTTTCATAAACTTTAAAATCTTCAAGCATTCGATTAGTCAAAAAATTCTCATCAATCGCTCGTAATTTATCACCCATATTTTGTAAAAATGTACGTGGTTTAGTAATATCTCTACCATCCCAATCACTAAATTCTAAAGCAAATAATTTAATATATTTACTAAAATTTGTTATTACAGTATTTTTTAAATATTTTTTTAATATATTTGCCACTTCATTTTTACCAGAACCAGCATGCCCTGAAATCAATATTACTTTCATAATTAATCCTTTCATTAAAAAAGGTACCACACTTTTAAGGAGCAATTCTGCGGTACCATCCTTTATATTTCTTAATTAAAATAACGGTTTATTAAACCCTGCAGTTTCATAAGGTAGCAGTATTCATTTTAAATTATTAGTTTTCACCAACCACTAACTCTCTTTAAATTTAATAATGAAACATTCCTTAATCTTCAACTACTTCATCTTTAAATAAATTTAATTTATCAATTGTAAAATAATAAATAACTTTTAACAACGCAATTATTGGTGTTGCTAAAATCATACCTACTATACCAAAAAAATGCTCAAAAATCAATAACCCAATTATTATTGTTACTGGATGTAATTTCATTGTTTTACTCATTATTAATGGTTGAAGGACAAAATTTTCAAGACATTGGACAACACAACAGATTATTATTGCCATTATCCCAGTAAATGTTGACTGACTAAATCCAATAATAACAGCTGCTATTCCACCAATATATGGTCCTACATAAGGAATTAAATCAGTAATACCACAGAAAAGTCCAAATAAAAGTGGCGCTTGTAAACCAATTATAGCAAATCCAATCGAATCTCCAACAAAAACCATTGAAGCAACTGTAAGTGTACCATTAACACATTTTCTTACCTCTGTACTTATATCAGTAATTAAAACATCAGCATCTTTTTGGTGTTTTTTTGGAAGTAAGCTTATCAAATGTTTTGAAATTGAGTCAAAATCAAATAACATATAAAGACCAATGATTAGTCCAAAAGCAATTGTCATAAGTTTTGAGAAAAAACTAGTTACAACTGTTAAAATAAATTCTGGTAATGATGTTGTAAAATTTGTAAACCAATTTTCTAAAGTAGTAAATAAATTAACTTTAACACTGGTTAAATCAATTCCATTCATATCATTAAGGGATTCAAATAACTTATTAGTTGCAAGTTTTACTTCATTAAATATCTCTGGCAAATTACCTACAAGTTCATTTAATTGAACATAAATAGTTGGTACTAATATTTTAATAAATACTACTAAAAATATTAAAAATATAGCATAAACGATTAAAGAACCAGCTATTCTAGGGATTTTCTTCTTTTCTAATTTTTTTACTGCTGGATTAAACAACCAAGCTATTATAAAACCTATAAAAAGTGGAGATATAACACTTAATAAAGTTTTTATAAAAGTAAATACTCCCCAATCTTTTAATAATACGGAAGCTAAAAAGACAATAGCTACTATCATAACAACATATAATAATTTTAATATTCTTTTTGATAAACTTAATACTGAATTAACTTCTTCAATATTAATTTCTTTATTTCTAAATTTTAGCATAATTATCATTCCTTTTTATTATTATAATTAATATATTCTAAAAAATAAATGGAAATTTAAAAATTAAACACTCTTTTTACTAATTTCTTTTAATTCATATAAAAAATTAATAGCGTCAATTGGTGTCATATTTAAAGGATCAATTTCTTTTACTTTATTTTCTATTTCACTTTCTTTTTTTACTTCTTCAAAATCCATACTTAATTGAACTTTATCATTAGTTGGCTCTACTTTTTTATTTTCATAGAAATTTAATATCTCATTTGCTCTTGTTATAACTTCACTAGGCATACCAGATAATTTAGCTACATGAATACCATAACTTTTATCTATAGAACCATCTTTTATCTTATGTAAGAAAACAATTTCTCCATCACTTTCAGAAGCTGATACATGAACATTTTTTATACCATTAAGTTTTTCTTCCATTTTTGTAAGTTCATGATAATGAGTACTAAATAATGTTTTACATTTAATATTGTTATTTACATATTCAAGAATTGATTGAGCAAGACTCATTCCATCATAAGTAGCTGTTCCTCTACCTAGTTCATCAAATAAAATTAAACTATCGCGAGTAGCACCAGTTATAGCATTTTTTGCTTCATTCATTTCTACCATAAATGTTGATTCACCACTTACTAAATCATCACTAGCACCTATTCTTGTAAATATTTTATCAATAATAGGTAAATTAGCTATTTTAGCAGGAACAAAAGATCCCATTTGAGCCATAATAATAATAATTGCTAACTGACGCATATAAGTTGATTTACCACTCATATTTGGACCAGTAATTAATAAAGTATTAACATCACTATTCATAATACAATCATTAGAAACATAAGAATTTTTACTAACTCTTTCTACAACCGGATGTCTTCCTTCAATAATTTCAATAATATGTTCTTCATTTAAAGTTGGTCTTACTAGTTTATAATCATCACTTACTACAGCAAGAGATGCAATAGCATCAATATCACTAATTTGATAACTTAAATTTTTTAATGATATTAAATATTTTTTTACTTCTTCTTTAATTTTACAAAATAAATCATATTCTAAATTAATAATTTTTTCTTCAGCATTTAATATCATTGATTCTTTTTCTTTTAATTCGGGAGATATAAATCTTTCACAGTTAGTTAAAGTTTGTCTTCTTTCCCAACCTAAATCCTGTGGTATTTCTTTAACTTGGCCTTTACTAACTTCAATGAAATATCCAAAGACTTTATTAAATCCAACTTTTAAAGTTTTAATACCTGTAGATTCTTTTAATTTACTTTCAAAATCAGCAACAAATGACTTACCTCCACTACGAATATTTTTTAATTCATCAAGTTCTTCATTATATCCTTCTTTTATTAGATACCCTTCTTTTAAAGTAACTGGAGGATTCTCATAAATGGAATCATCCAGTAGCTTATATAAAGCATCATGAGTATCAATATCATAATTAAATCCAAGACTTTCAATTATTCTTTTAAGCTCAGGCAATACTTTTAAACTATTTTTTAATTGTAACAAATCTCTTGCATTTAAATTACCACATGAAACTTTACCACAAAGTCTTTCAATATCATATATTTCATATAAAGTATTACGAAGTTCATCCTTTAAAATAAATTCTTCATTCAATTTTTCTATTTTATCATATCTTTCTTCAATTAATTTTTTATCTTTCAAAGGATTTAAAAGCCAATGTTTTAACATTCTTGAACCCATTGAAGTTTTAGTTTTATCAAGTAACCAGATAAGAGAATATGTTCTTTCTTTTAATCTTAAAGTTTCAATTAATTCTAAATTTCTTATAGTATGAACATCCATAGAAAGATAAGAGTTTTTATCTATTATATTAACATCACTAAAATGATCTAATTCTTTTAATTCTTTTACAACTAAATAATAAAGTAAATGTTTTATTCCTGTTTTATAACGTAAATCTTGAACTGATTCGACAAGATTTTGATATTTATCTTCTAAATATTCACGTGAAACATTTATATCTATACCATAATTATTTTTCAAAAGTTCAATGAAATCTTTATCGCTATCATCAGCTAAAATTAATTCTTTAATATTTAAATTTAATATTTCATTTACTAATTTATCTTTTTGATAAGGAATCTCTAAAACATTTAAAGAACCAGTAGAAATATCAGCATATGTCAAAATATAAATATATTTAAAATCAAGTAAGCTAGCTATATAATTATTATCATGTTCATTTAACAAATCATTATCAACAATAGTTCCTTTACTTATTACTTGAACTACTCCCCTTTTTACCACTTTTTTAGTAGTTTTAGGATCTTCTAATTGCTCACATATAGCTATTTTATAACCTTTGCTAACTAATTTTTCAATATATGGTTTTACTGAATGAAATGGCACACCACACATTGGTATTTTTTCATCCAAACCAGCATTTTTACCAGTAAGAGTTAATTCACATTCTCTTGATGCAATAAGTCCATCATCAAAAAATAATTCATAAAAATCACCTAAACGATAAAATAATAATTCTTCTTCATAATTATCTTTGATTTCCATGTATTGTAACATTCCTGGACTTAATTTATTTCTATCTACTTCACTACGTTTCATTTTACCACCCTTAAGCAAACTAATTATACCACAAAAAAAAGAATTTTTTAAACTCTTTTCTTATTTAATGTCTGGTTTTCTTTATCTATATTTTTTAAAGAAATTTCTTCAACATAATCCCTTAAATCATTTTCTATTAATAATTCATAAAACTTTTGAATATCATTAATTTCAAATTTATAATCAAAGGTTATTTCATCCACTAATTTCTTTTCACTTTCAAAAATCTTACTATCTAAAAGTATATTCCTATAACTTTCTGGAAGTATGTTTAAAATACCAATGATCATAGCTTCATAATAAATATATATTTTTTTAAAATCTACTGGATTATCATAAAATTTAATAGTTTCTTTAGCTTTTGCAAAAGTTAAAAATATACTAAATTTCACATATTCTGAATAATTAGAGAAAATACTAAAATATTTATTTAACTCTTTATTTAGAAGTTTATTTTCTGTAGCTATATCTAATGAATTTAAAAAATTATTAATACTTCCACTAAATAAATTAGAAAATATTAGTTTAAATTGATTTAAATATATTCCTTTTTGACTTTTTAAATAAACTTTTTCAATTGCTTGAAACTGTCTCATTACAATATCAAATAAATTACTTATTTTCAAATTAATTTTATTTTCATCAATATCATTATCTACAATTTTAGATATTTCTTTAATTAATTCTTCCATTTTTAATTTTTCATATATTAAACTATATTCTTGCATATTGTTCTCCTTTAATTGAAATATTATAACACAATTTTCAAAAAAATCTACAATATATTATGAATTTTTAAAAACTATTATACAAGCAATGATAATTAAAATTAAAATTATTAAATTAATAAATATTTTTCTATTATATTTTATATATGTCATCATTCTATTTAATATATTCATATTATAATCCCTCCAAATAATTTACAGCATCTTTTAAAGATTCAACACTTACAATTTTCATATTCAATTTATTTTCTTTTTTGACTTTCATAGCTTCCTCGTAGTTTTCTTTTGGGCACAAGAAAATATCAGCTTTTTTACTACCAAGGATTTTATACTTAACCCCACCAATTTCTCCAACATCTCCAGAAGCATCAATTGTTCCAGTACCGGCAATAATTTTTCCTTTAGTTATATCATTTTTAGTAAGAGAATTATATATAGCTAATGATGTCATTAATCCACCACTAGATCCTGATTCACTATCTTTAGTTTTTATTTTTACTTCAGGATTCGTCTTCAACTGTTGTAAATTAATTGACGCAACTCCTAGTTTTTTTTCATTATCAATTAAAGATACAGTTGATTTTATAACTTTTTCTTTATTATTTCTAATAATTTTAACATTAACAGTATCCCCAACATTTTTATTTTTAACTATTTCAGAAATATCTTTTGTACTTTTTACAGTATTATCATCAACAGCAATTATTTCATCATTTATTTTTAATTTGGATTTTGATTCTTCCATAACGTATATTACTTTTAATTTTTCATTTTTTACAGTTACTGTTTTACCTGCCAAATTATAAGCTGATATTATGGCATTATTAATACCTTCTTGCATATATAGTTTATCAATTTCAATAGTTTCGGACACACTAGACCCTTCATAAACAACATCTTCTTTTTTTTCTAAGTCCCAATTAGGAATAACATAACTTAATAAAACATAAGGAAGAGAGCTTCTAAGCATCGAAACATAACTCATTGCAAGTTCACCATCTGTTTTATATCCATTATCTACTTCAACTCTTTTAGATAAGTCGATCATACCTCCAGGGATATAAATTGCTACTGGAAGTTCAATAGTAAATACTAAAACTAATACTATAAAGCTTAATAAATATTTATAATTTTCTTTAATTTTTCTTTTACAAAATTCATATATTTTAGTAATCATTATTTTATTCACCTATATAATTATACCAGTTTAAGGAGCAAATATGAAATATATTTTAAAAAAATCTATCATCCTAGTGTTAACTTTTGTCTTTTTAATTTTGCTTTTTAAAAATCCTAGTATTAGTAAGGAAAGTATAGCAAAAAGTTTTTCTTTATGGACAAATAATCTAGTACCTTCTTTGTTTCCAATGATTATCATAAATGAAATTTTAATAAATTATAATTTCCCCAGTATTATTTGTAGCATCTTTTATAAAATTTTTAATAAAATATTTAAACTTTCTTATAATGGAACATATCTTTTTATAATGTCTATCTTTATTGGAACACCAGCTAATGCTATATTATTTAAAAATATGTTAGATAAAAAAATGGTTCAAATTGAAGAGGTAAATAAGCTTTTATATGTATGTTATTTTTCTAATCCATTATTTTTATACAATATGTTATCTTTAATTTTTTCTAACAAAAAAATAGTCTTATTTTTATTAGTTTCACATTATCTTGCTAATTTTATCATTTTGTTTTTGATACGAAATAAATATCAGCCAAATACTGATAACAAAATTAAAATAGAAAGTATATCTTTAAGTAAGTTATTACCTAATGCTATTAAAAAAGCCTTTAATTCTTTAATAGTGGTTTTAGGTGTTATCAGTTTTTATTTATTAATCTCTGACTATTTTTTAACTACAACAATATTTAAAGGTCTACTTGAAATAACTACTGGTTTAAATTCATTAATTATAAACCAGTCATCTTCTAAAAAAATACTTGCTATTATTATCATTAATTTTGGAGGATTAAGTATATTTACCCAAATAAAAAGTATCTTAGAAGATACTAATTTAAATTTTATTAATTATTTTAAAGGTAGAATTCTTCAAATAATTATTTCCCTACTTTTATGTTCTATTATTTAGTATTTTGCCTTCAATATTAGAACTAGAATAATTATAGAAAGTTAAAATGATATTATCCATTTGACTATCATTATTTTCTCTTAATTCAGATTTATCAACTATTATTGGTATATTGATTATAATAATTTTATCATTTGAATCACATGTTAAATTAGAATTATCTGCTTTATTACATTTAATAACTTTAAGCTCTACATCACTTGTTTTAATATAAGTTTCATCATTATTCTTCTCTAAACTCCATTTTGTTGTTTTTCCACTAGATGTATAAGAAATATGATTATTATCAGCTTTTATAATATGTGGACTATTATCATCAGTTGTTATTTTTACTACTAAATTATTTGAACTACTTCCAGTATCATTTATATCTGTTATTACTTTACCATCTAAATCATTTTGAATAGTTTTAATAATTTCAGCACGATTTATCTGATTTTTTGTATCATACAATTCATTTTTTTTATCATATCTAATATCAACTAATAAATTTACTAAAAAAATCATAACTACTGCTATTATAGCTATACTGACAATTAGTTCAGTCATTGTAAAACCTTTTTTATTCATTTTGGACCTCCTGTACTTTTAAATTAGCATAATAATAAGTACAAGCACTCTCACGTTCCATCAAATCTTTAACTTCTACGCCATTTAATAATTTATTTACATCGCAAGTTGTACCATTAACTTTTTCAGCATACATCACTACTAAATAAGACTGATCGTCCTTATCATTAGAAACATCTATAGACATTAAATATTTGTACAAGTCACTAGATATTTCTGATTCATTAATTTTTACTCCTTCTTTAGAAGAAGTTATTTGTTTTTTATTTACTAAAATAATTGTTTGAATATTTAAGGAATTATATAAAGTACTAAAGAAATCTTTTCTAGTTTCATTGCCAGAATTATTATCTGATGAAGATGAATCATAAAATAGGTCATTATCGTTAATAGATATATATACAATAGGACTCTTATTTTTATCTTCATTTTTAATATTACCACTTTCTCTTTGATTAATAATGGCATTTTGTTCTTTTATTTTATTGCCAATAATACTACTGCCATTTTCATCTTTTAAATCAAGTAAAAATTTTCCTACACTATAAGTTTTATAAATAAACTCTGAATCATCATACCTCGCCATTCTACGATTATTACTAATTAAACCCATATATGAAGAATAAATTAATAATAAAGACGCTAGCAAAACTACTACAACAATCATCGTTTCTATAAAAATAAATCCATTTTTCTGTTTCATATCTAGTCTCCTACTATATCAGTATAACATAAATAGAAAAAATACGCACTATTTTGTAAGTGCATATTATATTTTTTTTCATATTATATTATAGGTGATAAATATGTATAGACCACCATGTAGAGGAAATGGTTTTTTTACTATTTTAGGAATATTTATTTTATTATTTTTAATATTTTACCAAGTTTTAATTACCTTAATTATTCCCATTAGATTTAATTTATTTATTCTATTTATCGAAGTAATACTTTTAATCTTCTTGATTTACCGTGTAGTATGGCCTTACTAATTGTTCAGTTTTAAATAAATAATCTAGAATATTTCTAACTTCTGTACAGCTATTAAATTCGTTATTTTTTCTTTCATATTTTAAAGGAAGTGAAATTACTATAAAAAGTAATTTTTTTTCACTTTCATTAAGTTTATACTTTGATTGATAAGAATTTAATATTGTCTCAAAATCTAAATCAAAATAATTATTTTTATAAAAATTTATTAAATCTAACACTGGACTATCAATTTTACTTTTATCCCAACTTATCAAGTAATCTTTATCATTTTTTATAAAATGATCTAAAGATAAATTATTATGGATTAAAGAAACTCGCTGTTTATTATCTTCTTTAGTTAAATCAAACCATTCATCTAACTCTTTTTCACAGAAAGAAAGACAAGAAAAAATTTTAGAACTATTTCTAATTAATAGATATTCACTCGGGCTCATATATTCTATATTTTCTATAGTATTAAACATATTTTCATAATAATTTTTTAGAAAATCTATATTACTTTTAATTGAATCATAAATACTTTTAAATACATCATCACTAACAACTTTATAATAAGTTGTTTTATTATGTAAAAGACTAACAACATTAATTAAATCTAGAGCTTTTTGTTCTTTTGGCATATCAACATCTTTAATATATTCAAAAACATTTACATCGCTTCTAGAATCATCAATTAGTTTTGGAAAATAGTCAAAGTTTCTACTTTTCAAATAATTGTAAATTGCTTTAATATCATTAGTTTTCTTTTTTACAATAAAGTCCCCATTCATTGTTTCTAAAACAGTCACATTACCCTTTAATGTATATCTATATGGTTTATAAATATTTTTTAAAATCTCTAAAGAATTATTCATCCTCTTCAACTATAATAAGTTTTTCACCAACTTTAAAATCAGTCAAATCATTATACTCGGCTATTAAATTTGCATTAGTTTTATACATTGTACAAATAGATTCTACTGTTTCTGATTCTTTTATAACATGAATATGATATGTAATATATTCGTTATCTTCATCTTTAATTGAATCAATTATTGTATTTTCATCCTCTTTATCAAGTCTATCTTCATTCTCATCTTCTATTTTTTCTTCTATTTTAGGTTCCTCTAAAGAATTATTATTAAGTAACTCTTCTACTTCAGAGGCATAATCTCTAGTGCTTTCATCCCTTTTAGCATCGAAAGAAAATTCAATATTAACTTTTAAAATATTATCATTTAAAATATCATAAGAAAAATCAGTAATCTCAAAATTCAAAGTATCAGGAATAATTTTTTCAGTCAAATCAACACTAAATGGTAATTTATATGAAAATGATTCTTTATTAACACTTAATTCATGCGTTTTATAATCACCTGATACAATAAATTCTCCATCTATTGTGTCCTCTGTACAATTATAATTTTCTTCAAGTGAAATACTAGTTATTTCGCTAATTTTGTTATCAAAAGTAATTTCCTTAGTAAATGGTATTACATTCTTCATCAAATCAATCCTTTCTAATAAAGAATATGTAATACCATTAGTTATAATTCACATTTTTTTATTATATAAATTTTATTTTTTCTATAAAAGGCATAAAATATTTGCTTTTCATTTAAATTATATTTATATATTTCTTTATGTAACCAATTTATATCTTTATTCAAGTATTTTAAAGTTTCTTTTTGAATTACCCCATCAAGAATCAGAGGCATTGGAAAACTTGATTTAGTTTTAAATAAATTATATTTAAATACTGATAATTTCCCATTAGGTTCTAAGAAAGCATATTCTACTTCTTCAATCGATTTTATAGATTGTTGCCTTAAACTTAGCAATAAATCGTCCATAGTATATCTTTGTTTAACAAGTTCTTTATAATTTAATTTGCCATTACATATTAAAATAGATGGTTTACCATCAAATGTTGATCTGAATTTTCTTGATTTAACTGATATGGATGCTAAAACGACTTCTAAGATAACTAGAATAATAATTGGTATTACAGTATAAAAAATTGAATCCTTAATATTTTCGATACTTATTGCCACTAATTCAGCAATTAATATAGAAATTATTAAGTCTATAATTCCCAACTGCCCTATTTCTCTTTTACCCATAATTCTATAAGCTAGAACTATAAAGAAATAAAAAAATAACGTTCTTACAATTACACTTATCATCAACATTGTTATCACCTAAATTTATTATGTTCTAAAAAACTATTTTTTAATCATATATTTACTAGGTGATCATTTTGAAGAATATTTTTCTAAAATTTAAAATTTATTTTATTTTTTTAGGTTTTATATTATTTTTAATTTTGTTTCTATCTTTGCTTAATACTTTTGGGATATCTAAATCCATAACAAATATTATAAGTATCATATGTTCTATCTTGCTTTTTATTGTTATTGGTTATAGTAGTGGTAAAAAATGTGAAAAAAAGGGTTATATAGAAGGAATCAAGCAAGGATTTATTTTAGTTTTAATTTTTATGGTTCTAGGATTAATTACATTTTCATTTAGTTTTAAAACGATATTATATTATGCAATTTTAATTCTATCTTCTACTTTTGGTGCAATGCTAGGTATTAATCAAAAAAAATAATACTCAAAAAGTTGTATATTTGTAAATTTTGTGATATTATTAATATGTAAGAAGCAAAAAGTCTTTTGGGGCATAGTATTTGTCATAAATTATAACAAATATCTTTATTCAATATGTAAGTTGATGCTTTTTATTATAATAATATAATTATTAAGATAAAGAAATCTTTTTTAATCATATGTACTACCTTATTTCATAGTTTTACCAAAACCCCCTGAATTTTAGTCATTAGATAAGAAAGTAATTAGCATCTTTTTCTGCTTCTTAAATTGCTACATACTAGCAATTTTTTTATTGAAATATTTTCACAAAAAAATAATTTCACATTAAAATATGAAATTATTTCGTTATACTATTACTTTTTGCTTCAATAAATTCTAATTCGATTATTTTTTTTATAAATATATCTTCTCTTTGAGAAAGATCTACTAGTTCATTAGTGTTTTCTATAATAACTACTGGTTTATCAATAAATTGAAGATTTATATTTTTGATAAAACCAGTTTGGTAATTTGACAATAAAACTCTTGTACCTTTTGCATAAATTGGAATGTAATTTAAAAACATATTTACTAATTCTTCAGATAATCCATTAGAAACAACAGCTTGATTCATAATTATGGGAATATTTGCTACATCTATATCATTTTTTATAACTTGAGTTAATAAATAGTCGTATTGTCTTGCAATGTTTATAATTTTAGAACAGATTATATCTTTTCTATTTGAATTACTCATAACTTCTTTTGGAATTTTAAATATTCCTCTGCCATCTTCTCTTTCATTCAAATATAAAAATATATTCTTTAAGGCTGCTGGAATCTCAGCCTCATTATTCATCATTGCATATGAATATAATGGGTATAATTTTTCGTCATAATTCGAAAACATTTTTTCATCATATCCTGGAAACATAACTCTATTTAATTTAGGTGAAAAAATATTTTTAAATATTTCAGCATTTTGATATTTTTTACCAATGTCTTGCATTATTGAAGCGGCTGCAAGATAATCGAGTTTTACTATTTTTTCTTTGTAAAACTGTTCTTTGTTATAAATAATGCCAATAAAAGTACTCATTAAACAGATATTAAATTTATGCATAAAATCGTCATCATTAACTTCAAAGTAATGATTTAAATTTAAAACAGGATATGGATTATTTAACATTTTAGAAACTAACTCTTTAGAAAGTTCTACTACTTTTACATAGTCTAATTTTTCATAAGCATCCCTTAAATAATCATACAAAACAAATGATGAATTTTCTTCTATTTCACCATTAGTTTTAACATGAATGCTTTTAAATCCTCTGTTCTTTAATTTTGCTAAATCAAATTCCGTAATAATACTATTTTCATTTATTAAGGGATATGATTGATTTTTTTCATAGATTGCATGCTTAGCAACCATTCCAGGTTTTACAACATCAATATTTATTTTCATATATACCTCATAATTGCTTATCGTTATACCCTAATAAATAAAGGCCATAACTAATTTTATTATAAAGTTGATTTAATTTTACAACTTCATTATTTTCTTTTGCACTACATATTTCAGACCATAATGAATATAATTGCTTATATTTTTCAAGCATATTTTCCTTAGTATCTAAATCAGTTGGATTACTTAGTTTATTATAATAATCATTCAAAGAAGATATTATAAAACTATCAAAATCATTATAATCACCTGTACCAACTTTTACTAATACTTTTGCACTTGTCTTTACAAATGGAAATTTATATAGCTTGATATCTTTAATAAACTTACTTAATTTCAGCTTTCCAATTAAAGTATCTTTCTCATATAAATTTATTTTAATACTTTGACTTGATGCCAACATAATATCACTCACTATTCTATAAATAGTATACACTATTTTTTTTATTTTTAAAAGAAAAAGAAGTTTTAAACTTCTATCTAAAAAATACTATATAAATCATAAAAGTAAAATATATTGCTAAAACTATTATACCATTTATTCTATCAGATTTACTACTTTTGCCTTTTATACCAAGAGCCATTGTTGTTAAGTATCCTCCAATAAGTCCTCCAATGTGACAAGCATTATCAATTCTTGGATCCATAAATCCAAATATAAGATTAATCAAAATTAAAGGTATTATTTGGCTTTTTAAGACACTACCAAGATAAAGTCGATAGTGATATCCAAAATAAAGTAAACTTCCTAAAAGGCCAAAAATTGCTCCTGATGCACCTACTGATATACCAGTTGTAAATATACATGACATAAGACTTCCACTAATTGCACTAACTAAATAAACTATTAAAAATTTAATTTTACCAATGTAGCTTTCTAATTGATTACCTATAATATATAAAGCGTACATATTAAATAATAAATGTAATAAAGATGCATGTAAAAATGTTGATGTAATTAAACGAAAGATTTCTCCACCTACTACAGCCTCTTTAACATTTGCACCAAAAAGATATAATAATAAACCATTAATTCCTAAAGGGTTTGCACCTTTTACTACCATTAAAGCAAATATAAATACACAAATTGAAATCAATAGATTTGTAATATATACCTTTTTGGGCTTAAAAGTATCTTCATATATTTTATTACTTTTTTCTGTCTTTTCATTTATATCATTAGTTACATTAATAATAAGATTTAATCCTTCTTCGCCTTTTATTATTTTATCATTGATATCAGGAAATACTTCAGTAATCTCTTTTTTATTAACATCTTCTATATCTTTTAATACAACAGAATCTATATTTTTTTCATCTTTAATTTTAATATCATCATTTACATCTAAGAAAATATTTAAAGCATTCATTTTTAAAGCCAAAGTTTTTTTCTTGATTTGTTTCATAACGCTTTTAATTTTAAACACGTCCATTTTGTATTGCTCTTCATTATGAATATAATTTGAATTAATTCTTATTATTCTATAAGGTCCTTCATCATTTTCTAGCCAAACTTCATCTTTAACTCCTCGTACAACAATCGGAGTATAATTTTTTTCAGTTATAAAATAATGAATTAATCTCATTACTATATCATCTTTTTTTTGAATAACTACTTCACTCATTATTATTCCTCCGCTAATAATTATACTATACTTTTAATTATTTTTCTACTCTGTTCTAAGTGCCTCAACTGCTTCTTTTTTACTAGCTATTTTAGCTGGAATATATCCACCTATTAAAGTTAGTGTAATTGAAATTAATATTAAAATTATCGCATGAATTGGGTTTAAAGATGCAACTTTATCCAATTTAGTTAAATTTTTAATTATAATATTTATTGGAATGCATAAAAGTTCTGTTATTAATATACCCATAATTCCAGAAGTACAGCCAATAATAAATGTTTCAGCGTTAAATACACGCGTAATATCTTTCTTTCTAGCTCCAAGAGCTTTTAAAATACCAATTTCTTTAGTTCTTTCTAAAACACTTATATAAATAATTATTCCAATCATTATTGATGATACTATTAAACTTACAGCTGAAAATGCTACTAATACAATAGTTATTCCATTCATAATACCACCTGATAATGATGATATCATTTCAGCATAATCAGTAAATAAGATTTTATCTTCTTCTTTTTTATCTTTATTATAATTTTCCAAGTATTTCAAAATTTTATCCTTGGCATTAAAATCTTTGGGATATATAGAAATAGCATAAGGATTTGAAGAAGCACCTAATAATGCCAAAGTATCATTTATAGAATTAGTTTCATTAAATATCTCACCATTAATTAAACTATAATCTATACTTTTTTGTTTTTTAACTATATCTGAATTATCATTATTAGTCATTATAGTAGTCATTAATTTTTCTTTATATATAAGTCCTGTTCCACTTAATTCACCAAAGTCATTATCTTCTTTGCCACGAATTATTCCAGTTATTTTTAAAGTAATATTATTATCATTTTTATATAACTTTTCTAAGTCATTATTTTTCATATAATTACCATTAGTATTTATATAATAATCATTATTTAAAATTACTTTAAATTCTTTATTTAGAATATCATTAAATGATACTTTTTCTTTTTCTGTATATCCTAATGCTTTAAGAGTTTCTAGATTCAAATTATTATTTGCATCAACAAGTAAAATTAATTCATTATATTCTTTACTCATTTTTCCTGCAATTACTTCAAAATTATCAGTTATTATATTATCTTCTTCTCCAGATGTATTTTCTGGTAACGGGAATAATAATTCTGATGGGAAAATAGCTATTTTGTCATTATTTTTATATAAAATATTTAAGTTTGTTGTTCTATTATAAACAAGACCACCGATTAAATTATTATCTATATTTTTTATATAATTAATATAATCTTCTGTAATTTTATTTTCATGTACTAAATTACCATTTGTTACAAGTGGATAGACATTTTTCTCATCACTATATTTTTTAGTGTTAATAGGAATATCATTATTGTTATCACTTGGATTTGAAATAGATACTTCTTTATTTATATTAATTGGCATTTGTGATAAAGTGTTTTTTTCAAATTCATCAATTTTATTTTGAAAGCCATTAGATAAAGCTAGTACTAATGCTATACCAATAATTCCAATTGAAGATGCAAAAGCAGTTAAAATGGTTCTACCTTTTTTTGTTTTTATATTATTAAAAGATAAATTCAATGCTGTTTTAAATTTCATTTTTGTTTTTTTAATATTTAAAATGTCGTTATTTTTTTCACTATCTTTAATAGGATTTGAATCACTTATTAAATTTCCATCTTTAAATTCAATTATTCTTGTTGCATACTCTTTAGCTAGTTCTGGATTATGAGTAACCATTATTACTAGTTTATCTTTAGCTATTTCTTTTATTAATTCCATAATCTGAACACTAGTCTTACTATCAAGAGCCCCAGTGGGTTCGTCAGCAAGTATTATTTTGGGATCATTTGCAAGGGCTCTTGCAATCGCTACTCTTTGCATTTGACCGCCAGATAATTGGTTAGGTTTTTTATGGATATGATCTTTTAAACTGACTTTTTCAAGTAATTCTAAAGCTTTCTTACGTCTTTTCTTACTTTTTACCCCACTTAAAGTTAGACCCATTTCAACATTTTGTAAAATATTTATATGACTTATAAGATTATAATTTTGAAAAATAAATCCAATACAATTATTTCTATAAGCATCCCAATCTTTATTTTTATATTTTTTAGTTGATTTGTTATTAATAATTAAATCTCCATCATCATATTTATCAAGACCACCAATTATATTTAATAATGTAGTTTTACCACTTCCACTTGGCCCTAAAATTGCAACAAATTCACTTTCTCTAAATTCTAAATTAATATTTTTTAAGGCATTTTGTACAAAATCACCAGTTTTATAACTCTTACTAATATTTTTAATTTTTAACATAAAATCACCATGATTTTCCTCTCTGATTATCAATTTAACATATTAAAAAAGAATATGCAAATGACAATTTTTTAATTTTTGTTAATATACATATTCTAATTTTTTTATTTTTGTATACAAATTTTCAAAATTTGAACCTGAAACTATTCAGATTTAGGTAAATTTGTGCTTTTTTAATTTTATTTATAAATTAAATATTTTATATAGAATTATTATATCAACTATAAAAATAGTTATAATGCTAATTAATAATATGGAAACTATATAAGTTTAGCAAATTAGATATTTTTAAACAAGTAAAAACTAAGATATTGCTACCTTAGTTTGATCTAATTATTAATTTCTTTTTGAGCAATTTTAACAAATAACGGCAATAATTTTGTAATTAATTCTTTATCGTTGATTTCAACAAGTTCTTCATTATCTTCATAACAAAATTTTACATTTTTCAAGTTATTTCTGTCTAATAAATAATAATAATTTTTATTTTCATGATTTATTTTACTAATTACTACATATTCATTATTATCATCTAAAGTTAAAATATCTTTAATTTTAATTATCATTTTCTTCTACCTTTTTCTTCTATTTCAAGCATTTCTAGTTCATTAACTATATCTTCAACCTTACCTTGCAACATTGTTTTCTCACAAATTGATTCAATCAGTATACGCATATGTTTAATTGAAAGTACAGCAAAGATCGCGCCTGATACCATAAGACCTAACATTGAAATGTAATAACCATTAGGATCTGCATTTGCAAGTGCTACAACAGCCCCAGCAGCCCATTTTCCAGCATCAAAAGTTGAAATAGTAATTTGTTTCTCTTTTTCAGATATCTGTTGCTCATAGCTTTCCTTTTTTAAAATTTTAAATCTTTTTTGTTCTTCATTCATATCAAAATATCCCCCTTTGTGGGAGATAATATATAATATTTTTTCATTTTTGTCAATATAAAATTTTATATAATAATTAAATTTTTGGTACTAATTTCTTAACAGTTTCTTCGCTATCTTTTTTAAGATAAGCAGGACACCAATATCCTAATTTTCTAGGAATTTCTATGGAATCAATTAATTCACAGTATCCAATTTTTTCATATATTTCTTCATAAGTTAAATCTTTATACTCTGAATTTTCAGAAATAATTGAATCGATAAGTTCTTGTGACAACGAATATTCACATGTTTCACAACTTTCATTGGCTTTTTTATTTGACAACGGTATATAGCTTTCACACCAATAATCAATCTTTTTTTCTTTATTGCAATCAGCTACACAATTATAACAACTCTCACATGAGTTTTTAAAATATTTATTTGTTTTTGATATGAATGGATTCTCTCCGTCACACATACCCTGTTTTTTTAATAATTCAAAGCATTCATCCAATGTATATTGATGATTTTCATTGATTAATATTTCTGTAGCTTCTCTAAAAAATTTTAATAATCTATATTTAACATTATAATCTTTAATCTTACTTCTCAAATCAGGTGAAACATTCTTTATAAAAATCTTAAATCTTTCAAATAAAGGTTTATCTATATCTTTATCATAAAATGTAATTATAATTTTATCATTATCTCTTTTAAATACTAAATAATTTTGTAATATTTTTCTTGTGTTGTCATCGTCTATAATAAAAATATTATTTACCCCTAACATTCTATTTAATGAAAAATATATTTGATCATCTATATCTATTTCAAATGATAATTCTGTCAAACTCGAATATAATTCAGCACTTATAATATCAGCACTAAATAACATGTCATCCCAAATAGAGAATGTTATAGTTTTTTCTAATTCTTTACCATTAAAAATTGCTTTAGTAATATGAACATTATCTGAGCAATATCCTTCCTCTGTTAAAATTCTAAAAATATTATTCTTATTTTTTATTTGTTTTTCCATAACATCACCTAACTAATAAATTATTATACATGATAATCCTAATATATTTCAATATTCATTTATTTTAAATTCTTATCTGTTTATCTTATATGTTTTCTTACGTTATAAAAAACTAAGGTACATGTTGTACCTTAGTTTAATTTAAATTATTAGTTATTTTTTGCTTTAATTGCGGCTTGTGTCACAGTTTAGTTCGGAATGCTTTGATATTTTTTCAACGAATTGACTTAATATTATTTCTTTAAATTTTTTTGCAGAAAAATAGGGCTCTATCCTAAAATAGACCCCTTACAAAAATGATTTAACATTTTTTCCTTGCATAGATAATATATCACAAATATTTTTCTATGTCAAACTATTGCTCCAAATTTTCTTTATAATTTTTCTCAATAATTTTATTAAAATAATTATATATGGATTTCAATAGTCCATTATTATTATAGTATTTTCCATTTAAAATTATTCTTCCATAAAATAATTTTGTAATATCATGTTTCACATTATTCTTTACGCCATTACTACTTACTATAATATTAAACATATATAAAGTATAGGTAATTTGTCTTACTCTAGAATTAGAAAGTTTAGTATTTCTATTTTCTTTCCCAATACCACAATCTTTTAAATAATTAATAACTAACGTATCAACTCTATGCGTATTGTCTTTTTTGTCTAGCTCACATAATACACAAGAATTATGTGCAACAGCATTTCTAAGTTTATTTACTTCTCTTAAAATAAATATATATTTATTGTCGTCTAAAATATAATACTTAGTAAAGAAATCAAAAAAATTTATCAATTCACCAAATGTGATTATTTCAAGAAATTCCCAAATAGGTATATTTTCTATTTTAGTATCTTTATCTAAATCGTATTTAGAAAATATTTTTTGATAATACTCATTTGATACTTTTTTTCTAATGCTTTCATGCACTCTTTTAGGGCGTTTTTTGTCATTAAAATCTTTATCCAAATATAAATTAACAATTTTATAACCATCTTCTTCTGATATTCCCTCAATAGTATTTAGTATTCTTATTTTTAAATAATGTTCTATATCAATTATCATTTTAAATAATACTAATCTAGTTCTATAGTCTATAATAGATAAATCTTTTAAATATGCAAAATCTAAATCTATATATTTTCCTTCAAGCTCACCACATTGATATTTAACAAAATTATTTTTATACGATGTTACATTATAATAATTATTATTTTCTTTTAAATATATTTCAGCATCCTGTTCTGAACAACATTCAAATTTAATGTTTTTATTTTTCAAATAAAAAACCATATCAGATATTTTCATCATTGGCCTTAATATCAAAGTTTTATTATTCATAATTACCCCCTATTTGGATTTTTAATAGATAATTATATTTTATCATAAATATTAATATATTTTTACTTCAGATGCAAAAAAGACTGAGATTTGCGACATAAAAGTCATCTCAGTCTTAAAATTACATAGTTCTTTTATCTACTTTTGATTTTTTGCTTTAATTGCGGCTTGTGCAGCAGCAAGTCTTGCTACTGGAACTCTAAATGGTGAACATGATACATAATCAAGTCCAACATTGTGATAGAATTCAATTGATTTAGAATCTCCACCTGTTTCACCACAAACACCTAAATGAATATCTGGTCTTGTAGATTTTCCTAATTTAACAGCCATTTCAATTAATTTACCAACACCTGTTTGATCAAGAGTTTTGAATGGATCTTCTTCATATATTTTCTTTTCATAATATGCAGGTAAGAATTTACCAGCGTCATCTCTTGAGAATCCAAATGTCATTTGTGTTAAGTCATTAGTTCCGAATGAGAAGAATTCTGCTTCTTTAGCAATATCATCAGCAGTTAATGCTGCTCTAGGTATTTCAATCATAGTACCAACTTGATATTTTAATTCAATACCTGCATTTTTAATTTCTTCATCAGCAGTTTCTACTACAATATTTTTAACATATTTTAACTCTTTTACTTCTCCAACCAAAGGAATCATAATTTCTGGAACAACATTCCAATCTAGATGTTTCTTTTTCGTATTAATTGCTGCTCTAATAACAGCTTTTGTTTGCATCTTAGCTATTTCTGGATAAGTTACAGCAAGTCTACAACCACGATGTCCCATCATTGGATTAAATTCATGTAAAGCATCAATAAATGCTTTAATTGTTTCAACTGATTTACCTTGAGCTGCAGCTAATTTTTTAATATCTTCTTCAGTTTGAGGAACAAATTCATGAAGAGGTGGATCTAGATAACGAATTACCACAGAATCTCCTTCAAGAGCTTCATATAATTGTTCAAAATCACTTTGTTGATAAGGTAAAATCTTATCAAGTGCTTTTTCTCTTTCTTCAACTGTATCAGAACAAATCATTTCTCTAAATGCTGCAATTCTATCAGCTTCAAAGAACATATGCTCTGTACGACAAAGTCCAATACCTTCAGCACCTAACTCATGAGCTTTTTTAGCATCTTTTGGCGTATCAGCATTAGTTCTAACTTTTAATTTTCTATATTTATCAGCCCATGCCATTACACGACCAAATTCACCAGTAATTGTTGCATCAACAGTAGGAATAATTCCATCATAGATATTTCCAGTTGTACCATCAATAGATATATAATCTCCTTCATGATAAGTTTTACCAGCTAATGTAAATTTTTTATTTTCTTCATCCATTACAATATCGCCACATCCAGAAACACAACAAGTTCCCATACCACGAGCAACTACTGCAGCATGTGAAGTCATACCACCACGAACAGTTAAAATACCTTGGCTTGCTTTCATACCTGTAATATCTTCTGGTGAAGTTTCAAGTCTTACTAAAACAACTTTTTCTCCTTTACCACCGATACCTTGTTCTTCAGCATCTTCAGCTGTAAATACAATTTTACCACAAGCAGCTCCAGGTGATGCTCCAAGACCTTTACCAATTGGTTTAGCCTCATTTAAAGCTTTAACATCAAATTGAGGATGTAATAAAGTATCTAAATTTCTTGGATCAATCATAGCTACTGCTTCTTCTTCACTACGCATTTTTTCATCAACTAAATCACAAGCAATTTTTAATGCTGCTTTAGCAGTTCTTTTACCATTTCTTGTTTGTAACATATAAAGTTTACCATGTTCAACAGTAAATTCCATATCTTGCATATCTCTATAATGATTCTCTAAAGTTTTACAAACTTCTTTAAATTGAGCAAATGCTTCTGGAAATTTTTGTTCCATTTCAGCAATATGCATTGGAGTTCTAACACCTGCAACAACATCTTCACCTTGCGCATTTGTTAAGAATTCACCAAATAAACCTTTTTCTCCAGTAGCTGGATCACGAGTAAATGCAACACCTGTTCCACAATCATCACCCATATTACCAAATGCCATTGATTGAACATTTACTGCAGTTCCCCATGAATAAGGAATATCATTATCTCTTCTATAAACATTAGCTCGAGGATTATCCCAAGATCTAAATACTGCTTTAATTGCTCCCATTAATTGTTCTTTAGGATCATCTGGGAAATCAGTTCCTATTTTAGCTTTATATTCAGCTTTAAATTCAAAAGCTAATTCTTTTAAATCTTCAGCAGTTAATTCAACATCTTGCTTAACACCTTTTTCAGTTTTCTTTTTATCAATTAATTCTTCAAAGTATTTTTTACCAACTTCCATAACTACGTCAGAATACATTTGAATAAATCTTCTATAACAATCCCATGCCCATCTTGGATTATTAGATTTTTCAGCTAAAGTATTAACTACTTCTTCATTTAAACCTAAGTTTAAAATTGTATCCATCATACCTGGCATACTAGCTCTTGCTCCACTTCTTACTGAAACAAGTAATGGATTTTCTTTATCTCCAAATTTTTTGCCAGTAATACTTTCCATTTTAACGATATAATCATTAATTTGGTCTTGTATTTCTTTGCTTATTTCTTTACCATCTTCATAATACTTTGTACAAGCTTCTGTAGTGATAGTAAAACCTTGAGGTACTGGAAGTCCAATATTAGTCATCTCTGCTAAATTAGCACCCTTACCTCCAAGAAGATTACGCATATCTGCATTACCTTCTGTAAATAAATATACATATTTATGCATAACATCATTTCCTTTCTCATTCTCGCTCTTTAAGTATACCAATGATAAAGTCTACTCGCAATAAATCTATAAAAATTTTACATTTTTTTACAAAAAAAGATATCAAAAATCATTTCTTGATATCTTTCTAACTTTTTTTAAATAACAACTTCCACAAAGAGATTCATATGAAACATCTTCTTTATCGTCAATACAAATACTATTTCCATCATAAACATATTCATTGTTAATTAATCTGCCGTTAAATCTAGCCTTTTTACCACATCTGCATATAGTTGGCATTTCTAATAATTCATCAGCAAGTTCAAGCATCCTAATGCTTCCTTCAAAACCATTAGTTTTAAAATCAGTTCTAAGTCCATAACCGATAACTGGTATATTAAAAATTTTAGTTATATACCATAGTTCTTCAATCTGCTTTCTTGTCATAAATTGTATTTCATCTACTAAAATGCAGTCTATATTTTCTAAATCTAACTTTTTTATTATAGAATCTTTAGCATCAATTAAATAATCAACATTTCTTGATACACCAATTCTTGAAACTATATTATCATTTCCTTTAGTATCGATTCCCGGTTTAATAATTAATACTTTTTGCCCACGTTCTTCATAATTAAAAGCCGTTTGAATTAAAATAGCTGTCTTACCGCTATTCATTGCACCATATCTAAAATGTAATTTCGCCATGGCTACCTTTTAAGTGACTTATTTAAATAATTACTACACTCATAGAAATTATAACCTATATCTTTTTTATCTTCTAAAGATATTTCATTTCTTAATTTATAGTATTTTTCTTTGTCTTCTATAAATGAATTATATAAAACAAGCAAGCTAATCATAATCTTAGTTTCATAATCTTTATCTAATATATTATTTTTTAACATTGATATTAATTTAGAAATGCTATTATAATATTTCACAATGATTTCGTTGTATTTTATATCAACTTCTAAAGAATCTATAATTAATTCATCATTTATCTCTTTTAATATACTTCTTTGAAATAAATTTAAATAAACCTTTAGAGTTCTAATATATCCAACTTTATAAATGCTTTCCATTATATTCTCATAACAAAAATTATATATTTCTATTACAGAAAATTGGCTTAATTCAGCAATTTTTTTATATTCATCACTAATAGTTGAACATATAATATTTTTTTCTTCATCAGAAAAGCTTATTTCACTAGCAAAGACTTTTGAAGCTTTTTCTATTTTATCGCAGATAATTTTCTCTTCTTCTTTTTCTATTAACCATTTATCTTGCTCAAATTTCAAACAAGTTGTATCTTCTTTCTTCTTACCAAGAGAATATATAAAATTATTTATACCATTTTCTTTTAATTTATTATCTAAACTTTCTAAAAATCTATCTATATGTTTTTCACTTCTCATACAAAACCACCTACATTATTGTATCTAAATATTCCTCCAAACACAAGTTATTTTCTTTAATATATTTTGCCATTTCTACATTATCTATGTATCTTAAATGCCATGGTTCATATCCATACCCTGTAATATTTTCTTTACCTTCAGGGTATCTAATAATAAAACCAAATTTATAAGCATTATCACGAACTATTTCTAAAACTTTGTGTCCTTTCATTTTTTGATCTTCATAGAATTCATTATTTTCATAAAGCAAAAAATCCACAGCAAGTCCTGTTTGATGTTCTGAATATCCTGGAACTGCTACAAATTTTTTTGTATGTTCTAAACCGTGAAGTAAAACACATTCATCCCATACTTTCTTTTGATAACTACTACTTCTATAGCCACTTTCAATAGCTATAGTATAACCTTGAGTTTTTACAAAATCTTGAAGTTTTAAAAATTGTTCATATGTTTTTTTCTCTAAAGTTCTATCATCTGCATAAATAGATTTACAAAGGACTTTCTCGTAATCTTCTTCATTTTCCATTGGGTTATCTTTATTTACTAATATTAAGTATTTATTTTCTTTCAAGTCTTTTCTCTCCTTCTTTTATTAATCTTTTGAAGATTAAATTATCATCATCCCATTCTGGATGAAAATGTACTCCAACAATAAAGTATGATGGATCAATATACTCAATTGCTTCAATTACACCATCAACTGCTAAAGCAGTAGTTTTAAATGACTTACCAATCCATTTAGGATTATAACTATGAAGACTTACAACGTTTAATTTATCTTTTTTATAGATATCATATAATATTGAATTTTTATCTATTATTTTTATTTCATGACGTGCATCATCAGCATCATTATAATCAATTATCAAATCTCCATGAATATTTGGACTTGGTATTCTTGCAAGCAATGTTCCATCATTTTCTTCTTTTAATTTTTTATAAGTCTCTATAAATGATTCAACACTATTATCTTTTACATTATCTAAAACCATGCTAAATATTGCCATACCTTCAAGTCCTAGACAAATGCCTAATAAAGGTTTGTTTGTTTTTAGGCAATAAAATAAAGTTTCATAAAAACATCTGTCTACTTTATTACCTCCAGGTAGAATAAAAGCATCACAAATATCTAAAGAACTATAATCTAATTTACCATTATTTAAACAAATACCTATGGGAATTGCTCCACACTCAATTATTTTTTTACTATATAAATCTAAAAATTCATATTTGTCATTATATGGGTTATTATCTGTATTTAATCTAATTTGTGGTAAAATACCTACTACTATTTTTTTCATTAAATCACCTTCCTAATATTTATTATAAAATATTTTTTATAAATTTTAAACTATTATAGTATAATTATATTGGTGATAACTTATGTATTTACTTATTAATAATAATAATTTAGAAATTAAAGAAGCTATATCTTTTAAAGATAGATTATATGGCTTAATGGGTAAAAAAAATATTAATTATGGAATGTTATTTGATAAATGTAATTCTATTCACACTTTTTTTATGAAGGAAAATATTGATATTATTGGCTTAGATCAAAATAATACTGTTATTTATAAATATGAAAATCTAGGTAAAAATAGAATCATCGCTATTCATAATGAAATAAGTAATACAAAAGTTTTAGAACTACCTCAAGGTTATGCAAAATTTATTAATATGAATGATACATTAGTTCTCAAATAAAAAGAGAAGCAAAAACAAAGGAGTATTTATTTTAATGTGGACGTCAACCAAAACCCCCGGTTTATTCCTTCTTTAAAATAAGTTTTTGCTTCTCGAGACTGTATTATATAGTAATTTTTTTATATTTCAAGGCTTTCGACAAAACTAGAAAAAACTTCTTATTTTTCGACATTATTTGCATATAAAAACTCACATTTGTGAG
The DNA here is from genome assembly GCA_934129945.1 of uncultured Bacilli bacterium. GTDB lineage: Bacteria > Bacillota_I > Bacilli_A > RF39 > UBA660 > RUG14121. The sequence continues at coordinate 1,284 of CAKOXC010000008.1, read as the reverse complement.
TTTTATTTATTTATTTTGTTAGAATTAGGCGGAAACCAAATGTATTAGAAATAGTACCGTTATCATAACTGAAGTCAAATTGACCCGCAAGTACACCATCGTCGAAAACACCTCCACGATGAATCCAAGGATAAGATGCACTAACAAAATTAGAATTATTAGCATACCAACCATTATGTGAATAATAATTATTATTATGTTGATAATAATAGAATGGCCCTATTTCTCCTGTTGTATCTCCTAATATTCTCATACTATAAGTATATTTATCACTATTTTTATCGTATTCTTCATAATATTTATTATTGTATATTTTTAATGTTGTTGTGTCAAATCCAGAACTTCCATATGTTTCACTTCTATGTGATGCCATATATTCATATGCTCCACCACTCATATCATATATTCCTGTGATATTTCCTGTTGTACTTGCTTTATATCCTGTACTTGTATTATATGGTAAAGTTACACTTGCATCTGTTCCAGAATCTCCAGGATATTTACTTTCATCAGCACTATCTGTTGCTGCATATCCTGTTATGTAACTAGAATTATTATTTATTCTAACCTCGGTATTTATTCCATATTTTGAATGTGATAGATATGCTACTGCTCCCCATTCGGTATTCTTCATCATATGTGAGTCATTATCTCTTTTATAGTTATATGCTGTTTCAAACATTGTTTTTACATTTAAATTTCTTAATGACGTTTGATTTGGTTTTACTGTTATATTTGTTGTACTTCCGGTTGTTTCGAATTTTGCTACCCATAGTCCATTTGTATCCATTGAGATAAATGCTGGACTAGTCATATAATCTCCAACCTTACAATTACCACTTGCTCCACTTGTCATTGGCGTTGTACATTCATTATCATTATTATCACTTGTATTAGTTATTCCAAATTTTATTTGAATTTCTTTTGCATTACTTGTGGTTGGCTTACCCGAAGTATAACCATCAGTTTCACCTAGATTAAATATTTGATATGAATATTTTGGTATCCATACAAAGTATGATTCAATATTATCTTCTAGTATTATATCTCCATTATTATATGTTTTATTTTCATCTGATAGTATTACTGCATTTGCCCATTTCTTATCTTCATAACTATACCAATCAGTTGTTGTATCAGCTTTGGTTACTGTTCCATCACCAGCTAGTGTAACCGGAACTAAATTATCACCTAATACTGGATCTGCTCCATTAAGTAATGCCTCTTTGTATTCTTTATTTATTCTTTCTGTATCAATGCCTAATGTTCCTTTAAATGTCTTTC
>CAKOXC010000007.1 GCA_934129945.1 uncultured Bacilli bacterium | reverse complement strand
GAAAGACATTTAAAGGAACATTAGGCATTGATACAGAAAGAATAAATAAAGAATACAAAGAGGCATTACTTAATGGAACAGATCCAGTGTTAGGTGATAATTTAGTTCCGGTTACACTAGCTGATGATGGAACAGTAACCAAAGCTGATACTAATGCAGAGTGGTATAAATATGAAGATAAGAAATGGGCAAATGCTGTTATTTTATCAGATGATACTCAAACATATAATAATGGAGACACTATACCAGAAGATAATATTGAATCATACTTTGTATGGATACCAAAGTATTCATATCAAATATTTAATTTAGGTACGACTGACGGTTATACTTCTAGTAAACCTGATTCAAGTATTGCAAAAGAAATCCAAATAAAATTTGGTACAACAAATACAAGTGATAATAATGAAAATGAATGTACAACACCAATGACAAGTGGAGCAAGTGGTAATTGTAAGGTTGGAGATTATATGACTTCACCTGCATTTATTTCAATGAATACAAATGGATTATGGGTAGCAAAATTTGAAACAACCGGAAGTACAGCAAATATAACAGTAAAACCAAATCAAACATCATTAAGAAATTTAAATGTAAAAACAATGTTTGAAACAGCATATAATTATAAAAGAGATAACGATAGTCATATGATGAAGAATACCGAATGGGGAGCAGTAGCATATCTATCACATTCAAAATATGGAATAAATACAGAAGTTAGAATAAATAATAATTCAAGTTTCATAACAGGATATGCAGCAACAGATTCATCGGATCAAAGTAAATATCCTGGAGATTCTGGAACTGATGTAAGTGTAACATTATCATATAATACTGAAACAGGATATAAAGCAAGTACAACAGGAAACATCACTGGAATCTATGATATGAGCGGTGGAACATATGAATATATGGCATCCCTTCAAATTGAAAAATATGGAAATTCTGGATTTAATGTAGCAACACTAAAAGCATACAATTCAAAATATTATGACGAATATGATGGCTCAAGTGAATGGACAAAATACAGCAAAAGAATACTAGGAGATGCAACAGGAGAAATGGGACCATTTTATTATTATCAAGATGCTGATAATAATAATCGATCACATAATAGTTGGTATGCTGACAATTCTTACTTTGCCAATTCTTCTGGCCCTTGGTTCAGTCGAGGCGGCAATTGCTACAATGGTGTACTTGCAGGTCAGTTCAACTTCAATCATTACACTGGTGATGCCAACAGCGACATTGGCCTTCGCCTCGTGCTCATAAAATAATAAATCAAGACTTTAATAAAAGTCTTTTTTTTGATATACTTTTAGTAGGAGATTTTATGAATAAAATAATATATGATGTCTTAGACAAAATAGAACAAGCTGGATTTAATGCTTATATTGTTGGAGGATTTGTTAGAGATTTAGTAATGAATGTAAATTCATATGATGTAGATATATGTACTAATGCTCTTCCTAAAGATGTAAAAGAAATTTTTAATATTAATAAAGAAAGTAATCTTTATGGTTCAATTAATTTTAATATAAATAATTATAATTTTGATATTACAACTTTTAGAAAAGAAAAAAATTATAAAAAAAGAAGACCAACAGAAGTAGAGTTTATTAAAGATTTGAAAGAAGATCTTAAAAGAAGAGATTTTACAATAAATTCTTTGTGTTTGGATAAAAATAGTAATTTAATTGATTATCTTGATGGTAAAAGCGATATATTAAATAAAAAAATTAAATTAATCGGAGATAATATTAGATTAAAAGAAGATCCTTTAAGAATACTTAGAGCTATTAGATTTTCAACAATTTATGACTTTGAGATAGATGACTCATTAAATGATGGTATAGTAATGTATAAGGAATATATAAAAGAATTATCTTTAGAAAGAATTAAAAGTGAGCTAGATAAAATTTTAATAAATAAAAATTTTTTAAAAGGTTTAAACTTATTGAAAAAATATGGAATCTTAAAAATAATAGGGATAGAATATAGTAATAATATAAAATATGTTCCTGATTTATGTGGTATGTATGCTCAAATTAAGCTTGATATAGAGTATCCTTTTACTAAAGAAGAAAAAAAGAATATTAAGTTAATTAAAAAAATAACTACTGGAAATGTAATTGATAATAAAATATTATATAAATATGGCTTGTACATTTCATCAGTTGCTGGTAAAATATTAAATTATAAAAATGATGAAATAGTTAGTATGTATGATAAATTATCAATATATTCTTCAAAAGATTTAGATATAGATTTTAAAGAAATTCAAAATACTAGTGGTTTTAAGGAATATAAAGATGTTAAAATATTGCAAGAATTAATAATAAGTGAAATATTAGATAATAAACTGGTAAATAAAAAAGATAAAATTATTAAATATATTAGACAGGGGATGAACTAATATGAATATTAATGATATATTAAAAGAAAAAAAATATATTGTAGGAAAGCATTTGATTAGTAAAGCACTAGAGCTTAAATTATCTATGGATGAATTTTTGCTTCTTTTGTATTTTGAAAATGCTGATACTAGTGTTTTTGATATAGATTTAATCAAAAAAAATATGGGTATTAATGAAGAAATGATTATGGATGCTTTTAATAAATTAATGAGTAAAAAATTGATTTCTTTTGAAACAGGTAAAGATAGTGAAGGAAGAATCTATGATGGTATTTCTTTAAATAATTTTTATGATTTAATAAATACGGAATATTCAGAAGCAAAAAAGAGTCAAGATGCTGATAATATATTTACTACTTTTGAGCAAGAATTTGCTAGAACTTTATCTCCAAGTGAATATGAATACATCAATAGATTTTTAGAAATAGGTTTTAGTGAAGAACTTATTTTAGGTGCTTTAAAAGAAGCTGTATATAATGGAGCTACAAATATGAGGTACATAGATACAGTTTTACATGAATGGAAGAGAAAAGGATACAAAACTATGGATGATGTTAAAAATAATATAATTAAAAAAGAAACTGAAAAAAATGATGAAATTTTTGATTTTGATTGGTTAAATGATAATGAAGAGTAATGAATTTACTAACAAATTGGATTTAATGATTCCAAATCCAAAATGTGAATTAGAATATAATAAAGATTATGAATTATTGATTGCAACAATGTTAAGTGCTCAATGTACAGATAAAAGAGTTAATGCAGTTACAAAGGTTTTATTTGATAAATATAATATTTTTGACTTAGCAAATAGTAATCCTAAGAATATAGAAAGTATTATTTATTCTCTTGGTAATTATAAAAAGAAAAGTATGTATTTGATTGACATAGCAAAAAGTTTAGTTTGCAATTATAATGGAATGGTACCTAATGACAGAAAGTACTTAGAATCGCTTCCTGGTGTTGGTAGAAAGACTTGTAATGTGGTTTTATCAAATCTTTATGATGTTCCTGCCATAGCAGTAGATACTCATGTAGAAAGAGTCTCTAAAAGGCTTAATTTAGCTTTAAAAAATGATGATGTTTATAAGGTAGAAAAGAAATTAATGAAATATTTACCTAAAGATAAATGGAGTAGAGTCCATCATCAAATGGTATTGTTTGGAAGATATATTTGCAAAAGTAAAAATCCTTTATGTGAATCTTGTTTATTTAAAAATGAATGTAAATATTATAAAAAAAATGTACAAAATTAATTGTACATTTTTTTATGGAGTACCAGGTATAACTGTAGTTGTTTGACTATTGCTTGTAGTCGTATCAGTAGTTGTATCTGGTACAGTAGGTATTACTGGATTAGCATACTTAGATGTAATTGTTAACCCAGAACTGCGATTGTTTTTAAATATACTATAAGCAGATTTTATTACAAAAGTATAATTAGATATTCCATCGCCATTATAACTGTAAGAATTGTTATTAGTAAATCCTAAATAAGTTAAGTTACCATTATTATTTAGATATACTTCATAACCAATAGATCCTATGTAACTTGCATTATAAGCAAGTCTTCTTTGATAATATTTATCTGCAAATTGACCATAACCTGTATTGAAATAATTAGCTAAAGCTGTTTCATCAATTGCATCAGGTGTTTTAATAGCAGTCCATGTTAAGTTGACTGTAGTGCCACTTGCTGTAAATGAACCATTTGTTGGATTATCTAGAGTAGAGTATCTTGTTGATGCTTCTGTAGGTTCAGTACCTGATTTATATAAAGCTGACATTTTCATATCATCAGGAGTATTTTCACTAGGTAATGTTGCTGGAATAGTTTCTCTTTCTACTGTGATATTTACAACACCACTAGGTTTAGTAAATTTAGCATTCTTTTTATAAACTTTATTAGCAACAGCAGCCATTATACCACGTCTTGCTTTGCTACCAGGAGTTGAAGTAATATAACTTCCACCTTTAGATAATCTATCATATCCATACCACAATGATATAGAGTAATCACTTGTATAAGTATTATTCCAATGATCTGGAGTTACTGAATCAGGAAGACCTAAAGCTTTTCTACTAGAGGCATCCATTGTAGTTGTACCACCTTTAGCAGCTACTTCAGTACCACTTACTCTAATAGAACCACCAACACCACTAGCTCCACCAGTAACTAACATATCTGTTACCATATAAGCAGTTTCTTCACTCATTACTTCAATTTTATCATAATTGTATTTAATTGTTTTATCACTTTCTAAATAAGTTATTTCTGTATAACCATATGGTGCAATATAATCACCACCACGTCCAAATGCAGCATAAGCAGCACTCATTTGTAATGGATTAACACCATCAAAACCACCAATAGAACATGATTCATATAATCCTTCACCGTAGTCAATTCCTAAGTTGTGAGCAAATTCAGCAATTTTATTAGAATCAACTGCTTGGAATGCTTGTAAAGCAGGAATATTTCTACTATCAACTAAGGCATCTCGCATTGTAATCATACCTTTATATCTATTATCATAGTTTTTTACAGAACCACCAGAAGAGTAGGTATATGGTTCATCGAAGAAATAAGAACTTGTTGAACCATTTTGATATTCAATATAAGGACCGTAGTCAAATATAGGCTTTGCGGTAGATCCTGGTTGTCTACTTATATCAGTTGCTCTATTTAAACCAGCAGCTTGATAATTTCTACCACCAGATAAAGCTATGACGCTACCATCTTTAGTAGAGGTAATAGCCATACCCATTTGAACTTTATCATCAACAAATGTATACCCACCAGTACCATTTGTAACATTATTAACTACATCTTGAATGCTTCTATCCATTGTTGTTTTAATTGACATAGGTACTGAGTAAGGATCATCACCAGTATTTTTCTTGACATTTTCTATAACATAATCAATAAATGGCTGATAAGGATTTGTATAAGATTTGTTATCACTATTAACAAGAAGAGATTCAATAGGAATACTTTCAGCTCTTTCTTTTTCTTTATTAGTAATATATCCATGCTTAACCATTAAACTTAATACGACTGATTGTCTTTTTTTAGCATTTTCTGGATAATTAAATGGGTTAAAACTTGTTGGGTTGTTAAACATACCAACTAATAAAGCGCTTTCTGGCAAAGATAAATCTTTAACTGATTTTCCAAAGTATTCTTGACTAGCTTGTTCAACACCGTAAACACCTTTGTAGTTAATATTACCATTTCCTAACCACTGACTGTTAACATAGAATTCAATGATTTCTTCTTTAGTGTATGTTTTTTCTATTTTAAATATAGCCATATATATATCTGTAAATTTTCTAATGATTCCTTTCATACCACTAGCTTCATTAGATGTATAGGTATTTTTTACAAGTTGCATAGTAAGAGTAGAGGCACCACCGGCTGAAGAATTACCAAGTGCTTGACCAACAGAAGCTTTTAAAAATCTTGCTGCATCAAATCCATTATGTTGAAAAAATCTTGAGTCTTCTGTAGCTACTAAGGCATCGACTAATGTTTGAGGTAAATCATCGTAAGTTACTAAAACTCTATTTTCATTACCAAGTCTTGTTATTTCATTTCCGTCTTTATCATATAAAACAGTAGCTTCTTTTTTATACAACTGTTTTGTATTAAAATCTGGAGCAGTAATTATTATATAAAGTCCAAATATCAAAACAGTAGCAGCTACTACAATACCAAGTGTATAAAATAGTATAACTATTAAAGTTTTTAAATTACCTCCAAATTTACTTTTGGCTTTTTCTTTTACGTTTGAAGCCTTATCTTTCATTTTATTTTTAACTTTTTTGACGTTAATTTTTGCCATTATTTTTCCTCCTTAATAAGTTCATCAATTATTTTTAAATAATCAAGTGATGGATTATATTTTTCTGTAATTTGAAAAGCATTATTTTTTATATAATCATATGGTATACTTTTTCTTTTATTAGTATTTATGAAATCAATAAATGTTTGACCTAATAAAATATAATACATTCCATTCATTTTAATAATTAAAAAGCAAATTCCTTTATGCTTTACAACTTTTTTAATATGTTCAATTTGATGTTGGTGAACATTAGATAAAGGAAACGAAGTCTTGTTTAGTGTTTCTTTAGCATCAAATTCAATATATCTACCTTTATATAGTCCATTGTAATCAAGTGTAGATTGTTCTTTAAAATAAGCTTTATCAATACTTTTTCCATAAGCACTATAACTTACTTTAGCTATCCCAATAGGAGTTGGCTTTTTAAATATTAAAGCAATATCATTTTTTAAATAATATTCATTAGTTTCATTAATTAAACTTTCTAAGTCCATTCCTCTATTACCATAATTTATGAAACTTTTTTTCTCTTTTTTGATATTGTTTGGATATAACATAATATCACCTTAATTAATTATACAATAAAATAACTTTTTATTCTATATTTTCAAACATTGTTTACACTAACTAGAAAGGCTGTATAAAAATTAAAAAAAATGCACATTACTAAACTGAAAGGTGATAAAATGGCAAACTATAAAGTAGAGATAACAGGAATAAATACAAATAATTTAAAAGTATTAAAAAGTGAAGAAACTATAGAATTATTTAAAAAGTATCAGGCAGGTGATTCACAGGCTAAAGAAGAAATAGTAAATGGTAACTTAAAGCTTGTTTTAAGTATATTAAAAAAATTTAATAATCAAAAATATAATTTAGATGATCTTTTTCAAGTTGGTGTGATTGGACTAATAAAAGCTGTAGAAAATTTTGATTTATCTTATAATTTACAATTATCAACTTACGCTTGCCCATTAATTTTAGGAGAAGTAAAAAGATATATTAGAGATAATACTACAATAAGAGTAAGTAGAAGTATTAAAGAACTAGCGTACGAAATTATTAAATATAAAGATGAATATGAGAAAAAATATGGTGTTAGTCCAAGTAATGCGGATATAGCTAAAAGTTTGAATATTAATGAATATCAAATTGATTATGCACTTGATTCATTGAAAGAACCTGTTTCAATTTTTGAACCAATTTATAATGATGGAGGAGACACAATATATCTTTTTGATCAAATTGCGGATAAAAAAGATTTTAATACTGATAGAGATATGGTAATTTCTTTAAGACGTGCGATGAATAATATAAAAGATAGAGAAAGAGAAGTATTAATATCAAGATATATATTTGGAAAAACTCAAACTGAACTTGCAAATGAATATAATATTTCTCAAGCTCAAGTTTCACGTATTGAAAAAAATGCTATAGATAACGTTAGAAAATTGATAAAGTAGAAATGTAAACTAAAATGTAAACACTACGTATAAGTGCTTTTTGGTTTACAAATGATGTGTTAAACTAGTTTTAAGAATAGAAGAGAGTGTGATTAGTGTGAAAGCACCGAAAGTACAAGATGGTCTAAAACCAGTACATATTAATTGTACGAAAGAAAGTATTGCAGATGTGGTTATAATGCCAGGAGACCCGTTAAGAGCAAAATATATTGCGGAGAATTTTTTGGATAATTATGAACTTGTAAGTGATACGAGAAACATGTTTGCATATACTGGATATTATAAGAATAAAAGGGTTACAGTGATGGGTTCTGGCATGGGTATGCCTTCTATGAGTATTTATGCTTTTGAACTTTTCTACTTCTTTGGAGTAGAAAAAATTATTAGAATAGGAACATGTGGAGCACTTAAGGAAAATATGAATGTTGGAGAGTTGATTCTTGCTACTTCTTCTTATAATGAAGGAAGCTTTGCTTATTCATATAATGGTGAAAATATTCATTTAGTTAATTCTACTTCAACGCTAAATAAAAAAATTAAAGAAGTGGCAAGCACTAAAAATTTAACTATCCACGAAGGTACAGTGATTACTACAGAACAATTTAGTTTCTATTCTGATACAGAACATGTTTTAGCTAGAGTACCAGAAAATATTGATTTAATTGGAGAAGAAATGGAATCTTTTGCTTTATTTCATATTGCTAATAGCTTAGATAAAAGTGCAGCTTGCATTCTTACTATAGTTGATAGTAAATATAAAAAAGATTTCATGTCTATTGAAGAAAGACAAACTTCTTTAAATAATATGATTAATCTAGCACTTGATTCTATTTTATAACTGTTTTTCAGTTATGCTAAATGACTCTTAATGAGTCATTTTTTACTTTTAAAAGATATTATGTTAATATATAAATATGTGAGGTGAGAGAGATTAATCTCGAAAATATGGACAATATAAAAATTAGTGATTTAAAAAGACAAATTTTAGAGCAAAATGCAAAATTTGTTCGCGTGGACACAGTAGATAATACATATAATTTTGACAATGTTGAAACTATGGATTTGAGTGCTCCAAAAAATCAAGAAAAAATAAATTTGACAAATGAATACTTTAAAATAAACAATATAAATTCAAATTTTTGTGAAATTGAGTATGTTGAAGAAAAAGATGATACCTTAAGAGTTGGTACAAAGAATGTTATATATGAATTTAATCTTAGCACAAAAAAAATTAAAAATTTATTAGATGTTAATGGAAAAAATGTTGGAAGATACTATACTTACGATGAAAATGGAAATATAATTAAAAGCGAAATTATTAAGCATATGAATATGCAAGATAAAAATGGCTCTAATTATTTTAATGGATATGTAAGTGATAAATCTGTAGATCTGAACTATTTTAATGATGGTCGCGAATACGGTGGATCTCAGTCGAATATTCAAGATATTAAAGTTTCAAAATTTTTTTGTGAAGGTGAAAAAATAGAATACAACTCAACTGTGGCTTCAATATTAAAAAATCAATTTCCAAGCGCTACTGTAGAACAAATGAAGCAGATTTTAAGTAAAATTACATCTAGTAGTTGTGGAAGTGTGGCATTTGTAAATAGTATATTTGAAAAATATGAAGGACGTGAAAAAGAATTCTTAGAAACATTTGGATTTTCAATGTACAACGTAGATGAGTTTGGTGAAGTAAATTATAATTATGCCCCACTAGTTGTTGATTTATATATTTATGTCAACAAGAGTGTTTTTAATAAGTTTTATGCGGATAAATCTATAGAAAAAGTTTTTGATGCAATGATTGGCCAAAAAAATAATAATGATGAAGAAATACAATATGCTATAGAAAATTTTCAGGGACTAACAGATGATTCAATTAAATATTTTTCTGCTTTTTTAAAATATAAATATAAAGTTGATTCTACTTCTACAGTATTTAAAAATGCAAAAGAAGTATGTAATAAGTTTAAAATTTATCAAATAGATAATGAATTTATAGAAAATTTGAAAAAACAAGGATCTAGTATTTTTGTTGGAGCACGTAATTATGATTTGTATTATGCAAATGATGATGGAACTAGAGGAGAAAAGTATATAGAAAATGGCTCTGCACATGCTATGTCTGTTACTGGAATAACAAAAGAAGGAGATTATATAGTTTCAAGTTGGGGTAAAAAATTTATACTTCCGAGTACAAGTGAAATGGTTGATTCAATTTTTTTGATAGAAATTGGCAATTAAAAAAATATAGAAAGTAAAAAACAAAATGAATATTTTAATTATTGAAGATAATGGCTATAAATATAAAGATATAAAAGAATCACTAAATAGGATATTTATTAATCCGGTTATAACCTGGAAAAAATCAAAAACTAGTGGTCTTTATGCAATTGAAAAAACTAGTGGTTTAATGACATATGATTTAGTTATTTGTGATAATTATCTACCTATTTTTGATGATGAAAGAACATTAAAAGAGTGTGCCTTAGATATAATAAATGAAATTAGAAAAAATTATGAGTTGAATAATTTAAAAATAATTGTATGCTCAGCAGGGAATTTAGAACCAAATAATTATGATTTCTTTATTCAATATGATTCTAATATTCTACTGGATGAAGAATTTTTAAAAATACTTCAGAAAATGAATGATATGAAAAGAAAAACTTTAAAAAAATAATTTGACATTTTTAAATATTTAAGTATAATAAATCCTTACAAAAAAGGGGTATATGTATGTTTGAAACATTTGATTATTATAAAAATAATGATATAGAAATTTTAATAAATAAATATGATAAAAATAAGTTAATAAATGAAATAAAAAAAAGTGAAGATAAAATTGCAATAATTGATTTAATATTACAAGAAATTTTAGACAAGTATCCCGAGTTTTGTTTTGAACTTATTTATGATTTGAAAGATTTTGAATATCAAACAATTTATTTGTTAGAAAAATATAATTTAGATAATATGATAGATCAAAATAAGCTATTTAATATTTTAAATTCTACAGATTGGGGAATTGAATATGTCATTAAAAATTTTGAAAAGTTTGACGAAAATAAATTAAAAATAGTTTTTTTCTATGGTATTTCTAGTAAAAACCAAAAATTACTAAATACATTCAAAAATAACAAGAATTTACATATAAGATATTTATTTATGACATATTTAATAAATTATAATTTTAAATTATTTAGAGAATTGTTTCCTAATATTTTAAATTATTTAAAAAACAGTGATGAAGTTATGAATTCAAATGACCTATGTACTTTAGCAATTGCTATAAAAAAATATAGTCTTATTGACTTTGAAAACATAAGAGAATTTATATTTAACAATTATTCTAAAAACTCAATGGCTAAATTACTTTTAGATAATGACAAAGAGGAATTAGAAAAAGATATAAATATGTATTTTAGCAAAACTAATACAATGTTTTATACTTTATATAATAATTATAAAAAGAAACTTGATAAAACTTTGACTAATGAGTTAGAAATACTTTTGAAAATTTATGGTAGTGAATCTTTTGAAAAGAAAATTCTTGATAGTGAATTTATGCCCAAACTATATGAATGGACAGAAAAATATTTAGATTTAAGTAAAGATAAAAGAACTGAATTCTTAGGATCTGGTTCCACTGCAATATGTTACCGAGTTGGTGATTTTATCTTTAAACTAGTTAAATTTAAATGGTCTTATGAAGATGTTATATGCCCAAATTTATACTTGATTTTGAAAAATGAAGAAGAAATTTTTAAAAGAGACCAAAATAATATGGTAGTTTTAGGTATAGAAGTTCAAAAGTATTTAAAGACTCCTGCCAATAATATTAGTTTGAATATTCTTAAACTATGGGAAAATGAATTAGACAAAAATGGCTATATTTTAAATGATACATTAATTAATGGATCCCGTGGTACGAATGCATTTTTATTAGATTCTTATTTAGATGCTGATACAAAAGATTTTTCAATTATTCCAGAATGGTTTAAAAAAACTCCAGTTGTTTTAGTAGATAGAGATAGAGTATACAAAAAGAATAAACGCTTTAAGCAATTTAATGGAAGATATTAAAACAAGTTTTCTTGTTTTTTTCTTGACATAAATTAACATAGAGCATATACTGAAATAGTAGTTCACTTTTGAACTATTGGCGGTGAGTTATGAATAAAGATATTTTATTAGAAAAAATAATTTATTTAAATAAGGATTCTAAGAAATTATTTGATAAATCAATGAAACAAATTGCTAAAAAATATGATTTAACAAAGTCAGAAGTTTTTATTCTTTCAATAATAAAGCATAATCCTGATACTTTAAAATCATGTACAATTGTAAAAAATCATAATTTTTCCAAAGCTTATGTTTCACAAGTAACTAATTCTTTGAAAGAAAAAGGGTATATTAGTTTAGTAACTGATCCAGATGATAAACGTTATCAAAAAATTAAATTACTCAATAAAGCTGATAATGTATTAAATGAAATTACTAAAGTTTTTGAAGTTAATTTGAATATAATAAAAAAAGGAATTACAAAAGAAGAATTGAATAATTTTATGGGAATCATTGACAAAATAATAAAAAATTTAAAAGATTATGAGGAGGAAAATAATGATTAAATTATTTAAAAATTTTACTAAAAAAGATGTATTTTTAATTATTATATGTGTAATTTTAATAGCATTACAAGTTTATTTGGATTTAAAAATACCAGATTACATGAAAGAGATAACAACTCTTGTTCAAACTACAGGAACAAAGATTGGAGATGTTTTACTTCAAGGTGTATATATGTTAATTTGTGCATTTGGATCACTTTTATCTGCAGTTTTTGTTGGATATCTATCTTCACTTATTTCAGCTACTTTTTCTAAAAATGTTAGAAAAAAATTATTTGAAAAAATTCAAAGTTTTAGTATGGAAGAGATTAAATTATTTTCAACTAGTAGTTTGATTACAAGAACAACTAACGATATAACAAATATTCAAATGTTTATATCTATGGGTTTACAAATGATGATAAAAGCCCCAATTACTGCTATTTGGGCGATAATGAAGATATTAAATAAAAGTTGGCAATGGAGTGTAGTAACTGCATCTGCTGTATTAATTTTAATACTTATGGTAATTTTCTTAATGCTTACAGTATTGCCTAAATTTAAAATTGTTCAAAAGTTAATTGATAATATAAATAATTTAACTAGAGAAAATCTAACAGGTATTCGTGTAATAAGAGCATTTAATGGTGAAAAATATCAAGAAGAAAAGTTTGAAAAAGGAAATGAAAATTTAACAAAAACACAATTATTTAACCAAAGAGCTATGTCAATAATGTCACCAGTTATGTATCTTGTTATGAATTCTTTAACTCTTGCTATTTATTTTATTGGAGCATTATTAATTAATAATGCTATGCTAGGGATGAAAATATCTTTGTTTAGCGATATGGTAGTATTTTCTAGTTACGCAATGCAAGTTATAATGTCATTTTTAATGCTTGCAATGATTTTTATAATGTATCCAAGAGCAGCAGTATCAGCTTCACGTATAAATGAAGTATTAAGTACTGATGCAAAAATAAAAGATGGAAAAGGTGTAAAAAATACTAAAGAAACTGGAACTGTAGAATTTAAAAATGTTTCTTTTAAATATCCGGATAGTGATGAATATATTTTAAAAAATATTTCCTTTAAAGCTAATAAGGGCGATACTGTTGCTTTTATAGGATCAACTGGTAGTGGTAAATCAACTCTTATTAATTTGATTCCAAGATTTTATGATGCTACTGATGGAGAAATATTAATAGATGGAGAAAATATTAAAGATTATACTTTAGAAGAACTACATAATAAATTAGGGTATGTTCCTCAAAAGGCAGTAATGTTTAATGGAAGTGTAAATTATAATGTTTCTTACGGTAAAACCACAAATAAAATTTTAGAAAAAGATATAAAAGAAGCTGTTAAAGTTGCCCAAGCCAAAGATTTTGTTGAAAAAATGACAGAAAAGTATAATTCTAACATTGCTCAAGGCGGTACAAATATTAGTGGTGGTCAAAAACAAAGAATAGCAATAGCAAGAGCAATAGCAAGAAAGCCAGAAATTTATATCTTTGATGATTCTTTTAGTGCTCTTGATTATAAGACTGATTACTTACTAAGAAAAGATTTAAAAAAATATACTAAAGACTCAACTAGTTTAATTGTTGCTCAAAGGATTGGAACAATAATGAATGCTACAAAAATATTAGTACTTGATGAAGGCGTTTGCGTTGGAATTGGTACACATAAAGAATTATTAAAAAATTGTGATATTTATAAAGAAATTGCTTATTCACAATTATCAGAAAAGGAGCTAGAAAATGAATAATGAAAATTCTAGACCTAAAAGAGGTCATGGGCCAGCACCAGCTGAAAAACCTAAAGATTTAAAACTTGCAATAAAAAAATTATTTGAATATTTAGATGGATTTAAAAAATACATTTTAATAGCAATAATACTTGCTGCATTAAGTTCTGTATTTTCAATAATTGGTCCAAACAAAATATCCGATTTAACAGATTATATATCTAAAGGTTTGATTATAAATCAAAAAAATTTAAAAAAAGTAACAGAATCTATAACTTCAGATTTAACACAAGAAAAAATAATGGAAGTTACAAATAAATTGTTTGATATAAATACAGAAGAAATATTTTCTATAACTTCATCTAATATACCAAAAGAAGATTTAGTAATTCTTAATGAATTTATGAGAAATAAGAATTTTACTGAGCTTTTAAATTTAAGTGAATCTAGTAAAGAAAAGATTTTTAAAGATAGTGAAATAGATAAAATATTTGTTTCTGGTAAAGATAAAATATCTTTTATAAATACGTTATCTTCTATAAATAAAACTGATAAAAATGAAATGTCAAAGACTTTTATGAATATGCCAGAAAGTATTTTAACTTTATTATGTAGTGATACTGTTATAGATAATGTTAAAATTACAAAAGAAGAAAAAGCAGAATTTATTAGTTTAACTAAAGATATAAATACTAAATCATCAAGTGAAAGAATTTATAAGACTTTAGACAAAAGTCCAAAAAGTATAAAAAAATTAATTAAACCAACCATGGACTTAGTTAAAATTAAAAAATTATGTTTGTTCTTAATAATCCTATATTTAACAAGTGCTTTATTTAATTTTGTTCAAAGTTTTATAATGGCTACTGTTTCAAATAATTTTGCTAAGAGTTTAAGGACAAAAATATCTAAAAAAATTAATAAATTACCATTAAAATATTTTGATACACATGAAATAGGTGATATATTATCACGTGTAACAAATGATGTAGATACAATCGGAATGTCTATGTATCAATCATTAGGGTCACTTGTAGGAGCAATTACTTTATTCATTGGTTCAATTATAATGATGTTTTATACTAACTTTTTAATGGCTATAACAGCAATATTATCTTCATCAATTGGATTTATATTTATGTTTATTATACTTGGAAAATCTCAAAAATATTTCTTAAGAAGACAAGTAGAACTTGGTAAACTTAATGGTCATATTGAAGAAATATATTCTTCTCATAATGTTGTAAAAGCTTATAATGGTGAAGAAAATTCTTCTGAAAAGTTTGATAAACTAAATGAATCTGTTTATGATTGTAACAGAAAAAGTCAATTTTTATCTGGACTTATGATGCCATTTATGTCATTTATTGGAAACTTTAGTTATGTTGCTGTTTGTATTGTCGGAGCTTTACTTGTTATAAATAATCAAATTACATTTGGGGTTATTATGGCATTCATTATTTATGTTAGATTATTTACATCGCCGCTTTCTCAAATAGCTCAGGGAATGACAAATCTTCAAACTACAGCAGCAGCTAGTGAAAGAGTATTTGAATTCTTAGAAGAAAATGAAATGGATGGTGAAAGTGATAAGAAAAAGTATTTAGATCCTAGTAAAGTATCTGGTAATATTACATTTGAACACGTAAAATTTGGATATGATGAAAATAAGACAATTATCAAAGATTTTAACTTAGACGTTAAAAAAGGAGATAAAATAGCAATAGTAGGTCCTACAGGAGCTGGTAAGACTACTATGGTTAATTTACTTATGAAATTCTATAATATTAATTCTGGAAGTATCAAAATAGATGGTATTGATATTAATGAATTAACACGTGAAAATATTCATGAACTATTTATAATGGTTTTACAAGATACATGGTTATTTAATGGCACTATTAGAGATAATATTAAATATAATAAAAAGAGTATTAACGATGAAGAAATATTTAAAGCTTTAGAAGTAGTAGGGGTAGATCATTTTGTAAAATCGCTACCTAAAATGTTAGACTATGAAATAACTGATAACGAAAGTATTTCAGCAGGGCAAAAACAACTTTTAACTATTGCTCGTGGTATGATAGAAAATGCTCCTTTCTTAATTCTTGATGAAGCAACATCATCAGTTGATACTAGAACAGAAGAATTAGTACAAAATGCTATGGATAAATTGACAGTAGGGAGAACCTCATTTATAATTGCTCATAGATTATCTACTATTAAAAATGCTACAAAAATTCTTGTAATGAATGAAGGAAACATTATTGAGCAAGGAACACATGAAGAATTATTAAAACTAAATGGCTTTTATGCTGATTTATATAATTCACAGTTTAAGAAAGATAATAATTAAAATTTTTTGAAATTTAATAGATTTTGTAAATTGGTAAAAATAACTTTACCAATTTTTATATTTTTGTATACAGATTTTAAAAATCTGTATTTTTTAAGTCCTCCAAATAAGCAAATTTGCAATTTGCATTATTTGAAAACACCTGTTATTATGCAAAAAAGGAGGCAACATATGAAAAAATTTTACAGTTGTCGTTATGATAAAACATTTAAAGAAGTATTTTTAAATCCCAAGAATGAAGATTTACTAGAATCCTTACTAGAAGATATATTAAAAGTAAAAATAGAAATAAAAAAAATACTTCCAACAGAGTTAATAGTAGGTAATAACATAATAAAATCAAAGAGGGTAGATGCCTTAATACTTGCTGCAAATAAAAAGATAGAAATAGAAATAAATGCAAGTATTAATGAATACGTGTATATAAGAAATACTGCATATATTTGTAATATATATTCAACTAATGCTTTAGTTGGTGATTCATATAATAAAGATATCGATATAATTCAAATAAATCTAACATGGGGACTCGATTATGAAGAAAGTAAAAGAGAATTTAGAATAAGTGATAAAAATGGAAATGTATATATAAAAAATTTACTAATAATAGAAATAAATATGGAATATTATAAAAAAATTTGGTATAGTAAGGATGAAAAAAAGATAAAAGAAAATGAACTTTTAGTAATGTTAGATTTAAATGAAGGGGAGTTAAAGAAAATGCCAAAAAGTGATAAGATATCAGAAAAATATGTAGAAAGTGTAACAATATTAAATAACGATCCATTTTTCCAAGAATATATGAGTCAAGAAGAAGATCAAAGAAAGATGCAAAACTCGTTAATAAGAGAAGCAGAAGATTCAGGATATGAAAAAGGCATTAAATTAGGTGAAGAAAAATTAGAAAAAGAAAAAATTGACATAGCAAAGAGGTTATTGAATATGCACATAAACAAAGAAGATATAATAAAGGCAACGGGATTAACTCCTGAAGAAATAAAAAAATTACTTGAAAATAAGTAATTTTTATTTTTCTATATAATAAGCATAATATTCATCAAAAGTTATGTTTTCTTTTTGAATTACAGTTGCAGCTTCTATACCAACATAACGCCAATGCCATGATTCAAATTCATAACCCGTTAGATATTCTTTATTTTCAGGATATCTTTCAATAAAACCATATTTATATGCATTATCTTTTAACCATTTATATCCAGTAGAATCTTTAAAGGTACCAGACAATTGATTATCAGAAGAAAATACATCAATAGCAAGTCCAGTTTGGTGTTCTGAATAACCAGGTCTAGCAGCTTGTTTATCGGCTTTTACTTCTCCATACCAATTCTTATAATCTTCATAGATATTTTCTTGTTTCTCATATTCACGATAAGAAGAATTAATAATTAATTTAATTCCATCATCTTTAGCTGCATTATACATATTTATATAAGCATCAAGAGCAATTTTTCTAAGTCTATTTCCTTCATAAGCGTAGGTATTACTAATATTAGTTATATCATCTGGAGCATAATCTTTCGTTAAATGGTAAAATTTATTTACAAGCATTTTTTCATTTAATGAAGTATCAGTTTCTATATCATGTGTATACCAATCATTATTTGCATAAACGTTGACAATGGCTACTATATCTTTTAAATCTTTGCTAGAATTATCATTATAATAATTTAAATATTCATCCAAATTTCGATATATAAAATATTTTTCATGAGCTAAAGTTATAATATTTTCATTAACATCTTTTTTTAAAATATCATTTAAATTATCTTTATAAAGTTTTAAAATTTCTTTAGTTTGTGATTCATTCCAACCTTTATTTAATAATTTATATTCATAAGTTTTAGTGTATTGATAGTGCTTATATTTTTTTACTCCAAATATAGAAAGTCCTAATATTAATATGATAAAAGCACTAAATGTATATAAAACTTTCTTTTTTAATTTTTTCTTTTTTTTCATCATATCCCTCTTTACTATAATTATTAAACTAATTATATCATGCTTTTTTTATATTGCCAAAAAGAAAAATTCAATTTATAATAAATATATAGATAAATAATCTATAAATAAAAATAATAAACTGGAGGTAATAAAATGGCATGGACTACAAGTACCATTTTAGCTCTTGTTTTTGGAATTTTTGGAGGAGTAGGAGTTAGCACAGTTGCTATAGTGATAAAAGCTAAAAGTACTACTTCTAAAGCAAATAAATTATTAGAAGAAGCAAAAAAGGAAGCTGATAAGCATAGAAGAGATTCACTTGCAGAATTAAAAGAAGAGTCTTATCGTTTAAAACAAGAATTAGATAAAGAAATAAAATTAAAAAAAGAAGAAGCAAAAGATTCAGAAAATCGTTTATTACAAAGAGAATCTAGTCTAGATAAACGTGATGAAATGCTTCAAAAAAGAGAGTCTTGTTTAGACGAAAGAGATAATAATTTATTAAATAAACAAAGAGAATTACAAGAAAAAGATGCCAAAATGGAAGAAATGTTAAAAGAGGAGATAAAGCAATTAGAAAATATTGCTAAATTTTCGAAAGAAAAAGCACGTGAACAAATTATGAAGCGTGTCGAAGAAGAGATGACTAAGGAAGTTAACGAGTATATTAAAGAAAAAGAAGCAGAAGCAAAACTTGAAGCTCATGATAGAGCTAAGAATTTAATTATTGAATCAATGTCAAGGTATGCTGAAGATGTTGCAACAGAACAAACTGTTAGCACTATTACATTACCAAATGATGAAATGAAGGGCCGTTTAATAGGACGTGAAGGAAGAAACATAAGAACTATTGAAGCTGTTACAGGAGTCGATTTAATTATTGATGATACACCTGAAGCTATTGTTATATCTTCTTTTGATCCTTTAAGAAGAGAAATAGCTAAAATTGCAATAGAAACTTTAATTAAAGATGGAAGAATTCATCCAAGTAGAATTGAAGAAGTCTATGATAAAGTATTGAAAGATATGAATACCAAAATTATGGAAATTGGTAATGAAGCAGTTGTATCACTTGGACTTACTAAAGTTGATCCAGAACTTGTTTTCTTAATTGGTAAATTACATTTTAGAACGAGTTTTGGTCAAAATGCTTTAAAGCATTCTGTAGAAGTAGCAAATCTTTGTGGACTCATGGCTAGTGAAATAGGTGAAAATGTAACATTAGCTAAAAGAGCTGGACTTTTACATGATATTGGTAAATCTATTGATTTTGAAATCGAAGGATCTCATGTTGAACTTGGACTTAATTTGGCGAAAAAATATAATGAAGATCCTATTGTTTGTAATGCGATAGCATCACACCATGGTGATGCACAGCAAACTTCTGTTATTTCAGTGTTAGTACAAGTAGCTGATACATTATCTGCTGCTAGACCTGGAGCTAGAAATGATTCTGTCGAAAATTATATTAAACGTTTAGAACAACTTGAAACTATTGGTAATGGATATGACGGCGTAGAAAAAGCTTATGCATTACAAGCTGGTAGAGAATTAAGAGTAATTGTTAAACCTACTGAAATTAGTGATGAAGAATCATTTAGACTTGCAAGACAGATTAAAGAACAAGTTGAAAAAGAAATGCAATATCCTGGTATTATAAAAATAACTGTTACTCGTGAAACAAGGGCACAAGAAGAAGCTAAGTAATAGCTTTTTCTTTTTTAATATTTTTAACTAGAAAGAATATTAATCATTTAAAATAAAGATATAATATTGTATAATTAAATTGGTGATAATAATGAACTTAATTACATTAAATAAAGAATATAGTTTGCTTTTAAAAGATACAGTAACTGAATATTTAAATCCAAATTATATTTATTTACCTGTAAATGATGATAAATTACTTATAAATCCTAAAGATTATATTTATAAAGGAAAAGAAATTTTGAAAAATAAATATTCACCTATTTCTGGTAGAATAGTAGGACTTAAAAACTTAACTGATGATAAATTTTTAGTTGTAGAAAATGACTTTAAAGAAAAATTAGAAAATAAAGTTAGTTTAAGAAAAAATCTTAACAAATTGAATAAGGAACAATTATTAGAATTGGTAAAAAACTTTGACTTAAAACTATATGAAAAATTAAATTGTAATTTTTCTAAAATAATAATTAATTGTATTGAAGAACAGTTATATGTCGGTAATTATATGTTTTTAGTAAAAGAATATAGTAATGAACTTTTAGAAATTTTAAATAACATCAGTAATATTTTAGAATTAAAAGAAATTACAATTATTGTAAAAGATACTGATTATAACATAATAGATTATTTAAATAATATAGTTGGAATTTATCCAAATATTAATATTAAATTTCTACCAAATAAGTATTTAATTAGTGAAAAAAGTATATTATGTAAATATTTAAATATAAATGAACATTTTATTTATTTAAATATTATGGAATTATATAATTTGTATAATTTTTTAAAAAGGAAGAGAATAGTTGAAGATAAATTCTTAACAATTACTGGTAATGCTATAGAAAATCCTCAGGTGTTTAAATGTAAAATGTATACTAAACTAGATGATATAATAACTAATTTTATCAAATTCAAGTCTGAGAATTATGTAATAATTGTAAATAATTTGCTTTCTAATCATTTTTGTGATGCTAAAGAATTGATAGTAACAGATGATATTGATTCTATATTTATAATGAAAAAAAGAGAATATAAAGAGAAAAAATGTATTTTGTGTGGTAAATGTAATGATATATGTCCAGTTAAAATAAAAGTGTCTAATTTAATTAATGGTAAAAATTGTGATTACGAGGATTGTATTAAATGTGGTTTATGTAATTATATTTGTCCAAGTTATATAAATATTAACAAGTATTTAGAAGGTGGTAAAAATGAGTGAAAACTATTTACACGAAAAAGAGAATAATCTTAATAAATTATACTTATTAGCATTAATTTTTTTAATTGCTTTTGGTTTTTATAAAAATGGTATTTTAGTATTTAAGGAATTTTCAGATAATTATGTTATGTTATTTAAACCACTTTTATTTCCATTAATAAATATTATTATTTCATGCTTTTTTGAATATATATTTAATAAAAAAATTAAAATTAGTGACAACACAATTTTTATGATTTTATTAAGTATGATAGTACCAGTTAATACTAATCTTTTAATTTTCTTAAGTTTAAATATAATATTTAGTTTTATCATTTATTTTGTATTTGACAAGATAAATTTAAGGTTAAATTATGTTGCTTTATTTAAATTGATTTTAATACTAGTTCTTTTAGTAATTAATAAATACAACTATGCTAATAATTTAGAACTGATAAAAAAGTATTCTTATGATTTGTTAGATATTTTTATTGGTAGAGGTATTTCTGGAGTAGCTTCATCATCAATATTATTTTCAATACTAGGATATTTTATTTTATGCTTAAATAAATATTATAAAAATGAAATACCTTTAATTAGTTTTAGTGTCTATTTTTTACTTGTATTAATTTTTAAAGTACTATTTAATCATGTAATTGTATTAAATAGTATGATAATATTCGCTTTGATTTTTATTGCACCAATTAATAATTTTTCACCGGCTATAAAAAAAGAAAGAATAATTTATAGTATAGTTTTAGGAATACTAACTTTTATTTGTACATATTTTATCAATATGTATGATGGAGTGATAATAGCGGTAATGATTTCATCGGGAATTAATTACATAAATATTAAATAATTTGTCGAACGATAATTTTTTGAAATTGTCGTTTTTTTGTTAAGATAATTTTCAGGTGATTTTTATGAAAAAAATAATATTGATTTTATTGATATTAACATTTACTAATTATTATGAAGTTAATAATTTTAAAGAAATAAATTGGGAAGAAAATAAAATTATTATAAAAAGTATTAATTTAAAGCAAAATTTTAAGTCATATGTAAATAGCGATGTTAATGAAGGAATAATATTTTTAAAAGAAAGTGATTTTGCAAATGATTTTTATATTTTAGCTGCGCATTCAGGAACTAGTAAAATAGCATACTTTAAAAATTTATATAAACTACATAAAAATGATGAAATAATTTTAATTGTAAATAATAAGTTGAAGAAATTTTATGTTAATGAAATAAAATATGTAAATAAGACTGGTAGAATAATTCTACCAGTAGATAATAAAAATACTCTTTATCTAACAACCTGCGACAAGTTTGACAAAACAAAACAAATAGTCATAAAATGTGTAAACAAAGTGTAAAATTTCAATTTTTTTGCAAAAAATGTCGAAAAATAGTCATAAAAAAAAGGAAATTGGCATCTTACCGATAATATATATAATTAGGGGAGGGAAAGATGGCATACATTAATGAGCAAGAATTAAATGAACTTAGATCTAATGTAGATATTGTTGATGTTATTTCAAGTTATATTCCTCTTACTTTAAAAGGAAAAAACTTTTTTGGTGTATGTCCTTTCCATCAGGATCATTCACCAAGTATGAGCGTATCAAAAGAAAAACAAATTTATAAGTGTTTCTCATGTGGTGCTACAGGGAATGTATTTACTTTTGTTGAAAATTATGAAAATGTTTCTTTCTATGAAGCGGTTGATATAGTAGCTAAAAAAGCTGGATTTACTTTATCAGCTAAAATAGAAACCTATAAAAAAGTAGAAAAATATCCAAGAGATTATGAAATGATGGATATAGCTTTAAAATATTATCAAAATAATTTAAATACTGAAAAAGGAGTAGACGCTAGAAATTATTTACTTGATAGAGGACTTTCTTTGGAAGATATTAAAACATTTGATATAGGTTTATCTTTTGATGACAATAATTTAAATAAATTATTAGAAAAAAAAGGCTATAACATTGATGAAATGAAAAAATTAGGTTTAGTATCTACTAAAGCTGAAATATATGATATATTTTTTAATCGAATAATGTTTCCCATTCATAATTTAGATGGAAAATGTGTTGGGTTTACAGGAAGAGTTTATAAAGATAAAAGTATTGCTAAGTATTTAGGAAGTAAAGAGAGTAATATCTATAAAAAAAGTAATATTTTGTTTAATTATCATCGAGCAAAAGATACAATAAAATTTAATAAAGAAATGATTATTGTTGAAGGAAATATGGATGCAATAAGACTTTATATAAGTGGTATAAAAAATGTCGTTGCTTTAATGGGAACCGCATTAACAAAAGAGCAAATTGCTATAATAAAAAAACTACGATGTAAAGTTATATTGATGCTTGATAACGATACTGCTGGTGAAAAAGCTACATTTGATAATAGTAATTTATTAGAAAAAGAAAAAATAGAAGTAAATGTTGTAAGACTTACTGGTGAAAAAGATCCGGATGATTACATTATAAAAAATGGTGTAGAAAAAATGATTAATAATATTAAAAATGCTATACCAGTTCAGGAATTTAAACTTAATTACTTGAAAAAAGATAAAAATTTAAATAACACGGATGATTTAGTAAGTTATATTAAAAATGTTATTGCTGATTTAAAAGATTCTGATGATCCAATTTTAAAAGAAGTAACATTAAAAAAGATTAGTGATGAATATAATGTAAGTTATGAACTTTTAAAAGATGAACTACTAAAAGAACAAGCGACTAATATTGATATTGTTTCTAAAAAAGAAGAACAAAATAAAATAAAGAATATAAAAATGAGTTCTTATGAAGAAGCTGTTAATAATATTTTATATTACATGATGAATGATTCTAAGTACATAAAAATGTATATTAAAAATTTAGGATTTTTTGAAAGTCAAGTATATCGAATGATAGCTAGTGAAATAATTTATTATTATGAGTTAAATAAAACAATTAATATCGCTGATTTTATGACATATGCTAATAGTTCCAAATTAAAAGACGAAATTATGGATATAATAAGTAATATAAAAAATGATAAAATATCTGATAAATTATTTAACGATAGTATTAATTTTATAAAAAGGAAAACAAAAGAAAATTCAATTAAAGAATTAAAAAAAGAATTAAAAACAACCTTTGATGAATCTAAAAAAGAAGAAATATTAGAAAAAATTATAGAGTTGAAAATAGGAAGTGAAAGTTTATGAAAGAAATAAAAACATTAGAAGAAAGAGAAAAAGAGTTAGTTGAACTAGGAAAAAAAGATGGACATATTACATTTGAACAATTAGCAGAAGCTTTAAAAGGTCTAGATATTGAAGCTGATGACTTAGATAACATTTATAATATGTTAATGGAAAATGATATTGAAGTTATAAATGAAGATGAGGAAGATGATTCAGATGCAAGTGATTCAGAAATAAAAAAACTTGAAAAAGAGGAATCGCCTTTAATTCTTGATGATGAAGAAATTACTAAGGATATTAATATTAATGACCCGGTAAGAATGTATTTAAAAGAGATTGGGCGTATAAGTCTTCTTTCACCTGAAGAAGAAGCTGAACTTTCAATTAGAGTTGCAAATGGTGATGAAATGGCTAAAAATATTTTAGCAGAATCTAACTTACGTTTAGTTGTTTCTATAGCAAAAAGATATGTAGGACGTGGTTTATTATTCTTAGACTTAATTCAAGAAGGAAATATTGGTTTAATGAAGGCGGTAGAAAAATTTGATTATGATAAAGGATATAAATTTTCTACATATGCTACTTGGTGGATTAGACAAGCTATAACTCGTGCTTTGGCAGATCAAGCAAGAACAATTCGTGTTCCTGTTCACATGGTTGAAACTATTAATAAAATGGCAAGAATTCAACGTCAAATGACTCTAGAATTAAATAGAGAACCAACTGAAGAAGAAATTGCTAAAAAAATGGGTATTACACCAGAAAAAGTTCGTGAAGTTATTAAAATTAGTCAAGATCCAGTTTCTTTAGAAACACCAATTGGCGAAGAAGATGATTCTCATTTAGGTGATTTTGTACCTGATGAAAGAAATATGTCTCCTGAAGATTATGCAACTAATGAAATATTAAAAGAAGAAATTAAATCTGTTTTAATGACACTACAAGAAAGAGAACAAGAAGTTCTTGAACTTAGATTCGGACTTATAGATGGCACAAGTCATACTCTTGAAGAAGTTGGAAAGCGTTTCAATGTAACTCGTGAAAGAATTAGACAAATTGAAGCAAAAGCCTTAAGAAAACTAAGACATCCATCTCGCGCTAAAAAATTAAAGGATTTTTTAACTGACTAATGAAATCTTTAAAATTAAAAGCAATTGCTTTTTTTATTGATAAAAAAGATAAAGTAGTAGATGTTGGATGCGATCATGCTTACTTAGATATTTATCTAGCTAAAAATAATCTATGTAAAAATATTATAGCTAGTGATATTAATGAAAATGCTCTTAATAATGCTAAAAAAAACATAGCAAAATATAACTTAATTAAAAAAATTAAATGTATTTTATCAGATGGAATAAATGAAATTAATGTAAAAGATATAAATACTGTTGTAATTGCAGGAATGGGAACAAAAACAATTAAACATATAATAAGTAACAAAGAAAAATTTAAAAATATTGATAAAATTATTATATCTTCAAATAATGATCAATATTTATTAAGGAATTTTATGAATAAGAATCATTATTATTTAGAAGATGAAAAAATTGTTTTTGATAAAAACCATTATTACGTAATATCTAAGTATAAGCATGGAAAACAAAAATTGAATAATAAAGAGTTAATGTTTGGAAAATATAAATTAGAAAATAAAAATTATTATGAATACTTGTTTAAAGAAAATAAGAAAATTTTAGAAAAAATTCCATTCACTAAATTTAAAGCTAGAAAAAAAATAAAAAAAGAAAATAAAATTTTGAAAAAATATCTTAATATTAAATAAAAAAAGTGGGATTATTTGAATTAGAAGAGTTATCTTCTTTTTTTATTTGATAATCATTAGATTCAATAATATTTTTATTATTAACTGAATCTTTTGAATTAAATTCTTTTAAAACCCCTAAAATATTTCTGGCATTAGAAATAATTGGCTTTGCTTGGTTATAAAGAGGAATTAATTGATTAGCAACGTTTAAAGTTTTTGAAATTCCACCAAGTATTTTAGTAAAACTAAAAGCCCTTGGTACCATTTGATTTCCAAACATAATAATCACCTATAATATAATATGACAAAAACATACATTAATTGCTAAATAACTTTAAAAAATATCAAAAATATTATATAATTATCAAGAATAAAGAGGTGATTAAATGAAATTAAATAATAGTATAAACAAACCCTTAGTTTTCATAATTATGCTATTAATTTCCATAACACTTTCTTTTACAATCTTAGGATATATTTATTATTTATTTCCTAAATTAAGTGATTTTAGAATATTAAAAGTTTATGAAGAAAAAAATAAATTGTTACTAGAAACAACAAAATGTTATAATGCAATCAGATATCATTTGGTAGCACTTGATGAAAATAATAATATTGTTTATGAGAATGATTCTAAAACTAACATCATCGATATCTCAGAAATTAATTTGTTATACAAACAAAATATCAATTTTGAAGTAGTTACTTATAATAGAAAAAATGAAAGTAAAAAATCTGATAAAGCTTATAGTTATATAAACCAAGTTGCAGCATTTGGCGATGATAAAAATTATTCGACAGATAAAGAAGATATTAAAATGAAAATTGATGGTTTTAATATTCAGGAAAACTATCATTTAGAGTTATATTATAAAGACAGTGTTATTTTAAAAAAAGATATTACTGAAGAAAATATTATTATTAATTACAATGAACTAAATCAATATGATGGTAAGATAACTGCTAAATTGTACAATAAAAATAATAGAGTAATATCATTAAAAAATTATTATTTAAATGCTCCAATAGTGGGAAATATAAAAATAACTAATCCAACAAATGGTTATACAACATTATGGGACGATGTAACAATTTATTATACTGGTGGGGCTAATGCAACAAATTTAAATGTAAAAATATATAACTCTAAAAATAAGTTAGTAAATACAATTTCCATGCCTTATGAAAAAGATAAAATAGTGTTATCAGCAGATTTATTTAAAGAAAATGAAACTTATAAAATATTACTGAATGCTTCTTATAAAGATTATGTAGAAATAGCTAAAAGTGATGAAGTAACTATCAATGTTTTAGAAAAAAAGACAGTATCACCTGTATATGTAGATAAAAATTTTACATTTATAAAAAAAGATAGCCAAGTTAATTTATTGACAAATACTGAAAATGCAAATATTTATTATACTATGGATGGTACAAAACCTACTGTTAATAGTATAAAATATGAAGGACCAATTACTATTAGTAATGATGTAACGATAAAAACATTTGCTGTAAAAGATAATATGTATGATAGTGAAATAAATACTTATGAATTTAAAGTAAAAGATAAAAAATTAGTAGTTTACTTATCTCCTTCTAATCAATATGGTAACAAAGGAGTTAGTGAGGTTGGATTTACTAATGAAAGAGACATGATGAATAAATTAACTGATTATTTAGAAGCCGATTTAAAAAATGCTGGTGTTGTAGTTTATCGTAATAAATCGAGTGGTAATATTAACCAGTGGCTTGCAGAAAGTAATGCTAAAAAAAGTGATTTCCATTTTGCAATTCATTCAAATGGTAGTACAAATCATGATACGAAAGGAATGGAAATATATGTGGATAAATCAACTTCTAAATGTTTATCAATTGCCTCAAATATATATAATGGATTATATGAAATATATCCATATCGTGATGAAATATCAGATCGTGGTGTAAAATATGCCAGTGGTTCTTTAGGTGAAGTTAATGATGACTTTATTAAATGTGGTTCTTTAATTGAAATAGCGTATCATGATAATTATTATGATGCTATGTGGATAGTTAATAATATGGATGCTATTGCCCAAAATATAGCTAATTCAATTTTAAAATATTATCAAGTAATAGAATAAAAATACTTTCTTTTAATATAATTTATTGAAAAAGAAAGGACAATAAATTAATGATAATAATGAGTTTAACAACTTTAGTAGCTAATGCATTTATCGAATTAAATAAAATTTCTGAAACCAAAAAAATTTATTTAGAAGATGTATATCAATTTAATGAAGCTTTAAAAGAATATTGTGACTCATATAATATTGAGTATATAGGTCAAATTGATTCGCCACATTTTTATGAATTAAAATTTAATTATTCAACTTTTTTTAATGTTTATGAAGATACTGATGGGTATGTGATAACGTTAGCTAATGCACTAGGAGCTAAAAATATTGAAAACTATTTTAGATTAACCCAAAATGAAGAATTATTATGTATTTTAGAAAATATAAATTTAGAAAATATATTTTTGAAAAATAGATGCTTGACAAAAGTAAAACATTAGTATATAATCTTAAGTGTTATAAAAAAAGGAAAGAAATGTATCTACATTCACCTGATTGCAAAAGAGCAATAGGTCAAAAGCCAAGTTAAAATAGATATTTTAATTGAACTTTGAAGTAGATATATTATGTCTACTTTTTTATATTGTATGGAGGTGTGTTTATATAGCAAAAAATAGTAATGAGTTACCAATTAATGAAAGTATTAGAGTTTCTGAATTAATGGTAATTGGACCTAATGGTGAACAAATGGGAATTAAAAAGCGTGAGGATGCATTAACACTTGCAAATTATGCTGGACTTGATTTAGTTTTGATGAGCGATAATGGAGCTAATGCTGTTGGAAAAATAATGGATTATAATAAATATCGTTATGAAAAGCAAAAGAAAACTAAGGAAGCTCAAAAGAAACAAAGAGAAAGCAATAAAGAAGTTAAAGAATATCGTTTATCTGTTAATATTGATATTCATGATTTTGATACAAGAGTTAAAAATGCAGCTAGTTATTTGCAAAAAGGTCATAAAGTAAAAGCTAGTATAAGATTTAAAGGTAGAGAAATGGCTCATACAAATTTAGGACAAGAAGTTCTTAATAAATTTGCAACAAGTCTTGAAGAAATTTCTACAGTTGAAAGTTCACCTAAATTAGAAGGTAGAGTAATGTCTATGCTATTAACACCAAAGAAATAGTTATAAATAAAAGAAGGGAAGTTTAAAAATGGCAAATGGAAAAATGAAAACTCATAAAGCAAGTAGCAAAGTTTTCAAAGTTAAAAAGAATGGATCATTAACTTATAAAAAAGGTAATGGAAACCATAAAACTAATAAAGATAGTTCTAAACAAGTTAGACAAAGAAGAAATAAGGGAGTATTAAGTAAAGGAATGGCTGACAATATTAAGTCAGTAATTAAGTAGGAGGTACAAAATGGCAAGAGTTAAAGGCGGAAATGTTTCAAAAAACAGAAGAAGAAAAGTATTAAAAGCTGCTAAAGGATATTTTGGTAGTAAACATAGATTATATAAAACTGCTCAAGAACAATTATTCCATAGTGGTGAATATGCTTATAGAGATAGAAAAGCAAATAAAAGAAACTTTAGAAAATTATGGATTACAAGAATTAATGCTGCATGTCGTGAGAACGATATAAGTTATTCTAAATTTATTAATGGTTTAAATATTGCTGGTGTAACTATTAACCGTAAAATGCTTAGTGAGGTAGCTATTGCTGATAGCGAAGCATTTACAAAATTAGTACAAGTAGCAAAAGATGCTTTGGCAAATCCTACTAAAACTAAAAAAGTAGAAGAAACTAAAGAAGTTAAAAAAGTAGAAGCTAAAAAAGAAAAAAAGAAAGCTGAAACTAAAGATTATAGTAAAATGACTTTAGCTGAGTTAAAAGCAGTAGCTAAAGAACAAGGCGTTAAAGGTTATTCTACTATGAAAAAAGATGAACTAATTGGTAATTTAAAATAATAAAATAACGACTGGTAGTAAATTTTTTGCTACCAGTTTTATATTATATAGAAGGAGGATTAAAATGACATATCCAGTCGAAGCTGATAGTTTAGCTATGCTTATAAAAAAAGCTCAAGTTGTTATAGAAAGTTTGGAAAAATGCTCTAATGAATGGCAATATGTTTCTTGTCAAAAAATTGAAGATGTAGAAAAATTAGCCTATAAAGATGTAAATGGAAAGTATAAAGTTATGTTACATTTCTTTCAAATTCCTAATTTACAAAATAATTATCATGGTATGTTAAGTGCTTATGAACATCAAGCTAATTATTCCAGAAGAGCTGTATAAATATTAATTATGATAAAATCATAATTTTTTTTTGAAATTTCAAAAATAAGCTAGACATTTTCACTTATATAAAATATAATAAGCTTTATTGATTGAAGGGAGATGTTCTTTTGTGAATAACAACTTACCAGTAATGCTTTTAAAAGGACTAGTTTTGATCCCTAACCAAGAAGTAAAGCTTGATATTAATAATAAAATAAGCCAAAAAATAGTAATGATATCTTCAAAAAATTATAATGATGAGTTATTAATAGTTTGCCCAAAAGATCAAAAAGAAGAAGTACCTGAAGTTACTGATTTACCTTTTGTTGGGGTAGTGTGCAAGATAACAAGTAAAATTGAGCTTCCAAATGGACACTTGAAAATAAAAGTAAAAGGGTTAAGAAGAGTAGCTATTGAAGAATATTCTAATAATGTAAATGACAGTGATATACTAGAGTGTAGTATTAGAAATATTGAACTTCCACGTTTTGAAGAAGCTGAATTAAATGCTGCCAAAAGAAAATTACTAGACATCTTAAAGAAATATATTGATTTAAATCCATCAATATCTAATAGTATTTTAAGCTATTTAAAAAATGAAACAGATATTAATAAAATAACTGACCAAATTGCCTTATTTTTACCACTAAGTATTGAAAAAAAATTAGAATATATGGAAGAAATCAATGCTTTAAAACGAGCTCATCGCTTAATAAAAGATATTAATTTAGAAATAGAAATTATTTTACTTGATGAACAAATTGAAGAAAATTTATCAACAGAACTTGAGAATACTCAAAAAGAATTTATTCTTAGAGAAAAAATTAAAGAGATAAAAAAAGAACTTGGCGATAATGATATCAAACAAGATGAAATAGATGTTTATTTACAAAAATTAAATAGCTTAGAACTACCAAAAAAAACTTATGATAAAATACTTTATGAAATAAAAAAGTACGAATCAACCAATGAAATGAGCCCAGAAATCTCTGGAATAAGAACTTATCTTGATTGGGTATTAAATCTTCCATGGAATAATAAAACTACTGATGAAACAGATATAGTAAAAATAAGAAAAAGTCTAGATAAATCACATTATGGTTTAGAAGAAATAAAAGAGCGAGTAATTGAGTTTGTGGGTTCTAAAAAACGTAATAAAGATATAATAAGCCCAATTATTTGTTTAGTAGGTCCTCCAGGAGTTGGAAAAACATCTATCGCAAATTCAATTGCCAAATCATTAAATAAAGAATTTAGTAAAATAAGTGTAGGTGGCTTAAATGATAGTGCCGAATTAAATGGCCATCGTCGTACATATATTGGTGCATCACCTGGTAAAATAATTGGAAGTATAAAAAAGTGTGGTAGCAAAAACCCTTTAATATTAATAGATGAAGTAGATAAAATGGTGAAAGATTATAAAGGAGATCCTGCTAGCGTTTTATTAGATATTCTTGATGTTGAACAAAATAAATATTTTATAGATAATTATATTGAAGAACCATTTGATCTATCTAATGTAACATTTATTCTTACGGCTAATGATGAAAATAAAATTCCTTTAGAATTATTAGATCGTTTAGAAATAATAAAAATATCTAGTTATACAGAAATAGAAAAGATTGATATAGCTAAGAAATACTTATTACCTAGAATATATAAAAATTATTTATTAAAAGCAAAAGATATAAAAATAAGTAATGATATTATTTTAGAAATTATAAATAATTATACTAAAGAAGCTGGAGTTAGAGAATTAAATAGATTACTTGATAAAATAATTAGAAAAATTATAGTTTTAAATAATGATAATGAAGATTTAAAGATAACTTTAAAAGAAACTGATTTAAAGAAATATTTGGGTAATAAAAAGTTTGAAAATATATTAAATAATAATGTTATTCCTGGTAAAATTAATGGCCTTGCTTTTACACCTTATGGTGGAATGGTTATGCAAATTGAGAGCTGCATGTATGAAGGAACTGGAAAGATTAAAACAACTGGTTCTTTAGGGAATGTTATCAAAGAAAGTGTTGAAGTAGCTATAAGCTACTTACAAGCTAATAAAGATTTATTAAAAATTAATGATTATTATTTTAAAACAAAAGATATTCATGTTCATATGCTAGATGGCGCTACAAAAAAAGATGGCCCATCAGCAGGAAGTGCTATAACTTTAGCAATACTTAGTTTGATACTTAATAAAGCTGTTAACAATAATATTGCTTTAACTGGTGAAATGTCTTTATCAGGAGATATTTTGCCTATTGGTGGATTAAAAGAAAAAATTATTGGTGCTTATAACAGCGGTATAAGTATTGTATTTGTACCAAAGAAAAACCATAATGATTTAGATAATATTCCAGAAGAAGTTAAGAAAAAAACCAGTATTATAGAAGTAAATAATTTTATAGAAGTATATAACAATATTTTTGGATAGTTATGTACTTTTTATTTTGCATATAATATTTTTATAAAAAAACTAAAATTTTTTGAAATTTAATAGATTTTGAAAATTGGTAAAAATAACTTTACCAATTTTTATAATTTTGTATACAGATTTTAAAAATCTGTATTTTTTAATGGCTTCAAATAAGCAAATTTGTAATTTGCATTATTTTAAAACACCTGTTATTATGCAAAAAAAGGAGGCAACATATGAAAAAATTTTACAGTTGTCGTTATGATAAAACATTTAAAGAAGTATTTTTAAATCCCAAGAATGAAGATTTACTAGAATCCTTACTAGAAGATATATTAAAAGTAAAAATAGAAATAAAAAAAATACTTCCAACAGAGTTAATAGTAGGTAATAACATAATAAAATCAAAGAGGGTAGATGCCTTAATACTTGCTGCAAATAAAAAGATAGAAATAGAAATAAATGCAAGTATTAATGAATACGTGTATATAAGAAATACTGCATATATTTGTAATATATATTCAACTAATGCTTTAGTTGGTGATTCATATAATAAAGATATCGATATAATTCAAATAAATCTAACATGGGGACTCGATTATGAAGAAAGTAAAAGAGAATTTAGAATAAGTGATAAAAATGGAAATGTATATATAAAAAATTTACTAATAATAGAAATAAATATGGAATATTATAAAAAAATTTGGTATAGTAAGGATGAAAAAAAGATAAAAGAAAATGAACTTTTAGTAATGTTAGATTTAAATGAAGGGGAGTTAAAGAAAATGCCAAAAAGTGATAAGATATCAGAAAAATATGTAGAGAGTGTAACAATATTAAATAACGATCCATTTTTTCAAGAATATATGAGTCATGAAGAAGATCAAAGAAAGATGCAAAACTCATTAATAAGAGAAGCAGAAGGAACAGGATATGAAAAAGGCATTAAGCTTGGTGAAGAAAAAGGACTTAAATTAGGCCAAGAACAAGAAAAAATTTGCATAGCAAAGAGGTTATTGAATATGCATATGAACAAAGAAGATATAATAAAGGCAACGGGATTAACTCTTGAAGAAATAAACAAAATAATTATAACTTAAAATATTAGATAAAAAGCTAATATTTTTTTATTGACAAATATATTAAATTTTAATAGAAACTATTTAAATAATATGTTATACTATTTTATAGAATAAGGAGGTACGAAGAGTATGACTGATACAAAAGAAAAAAATGGTATAAAAAACTCTTTCATAATGTACTTTGCTTATATCTTTATATTTGCTTTTAAAGGTATAAAATTTATTTTATTTGAATCAATTCCATATTTATATGCAGTAATTAGTGGAACAGCTGATAGGGCATATTCAACTACAAAACAAGGATTTATGACTTTGTCAGAACAACAAGCAGCATTAAAGGAAGAAAAAAGAAAAAAAAGACTTGAAGCATATAACAAATTATTTTGGGTTAAGAGTAGAAATAATTATTATGAAAAAGAGAAGAAAAAATTGCTTTCAACTCTTGATACTGAAGGCTCTGTAAGAAGTGAAAAAGCTTTAGTTTATAAATATGTTGCTAGGGATAAAAATGGAGTTGTAGAAAAAAATATATTTTATGCATACTCTAAACTAGATGTTTATACATTCTTAATTAGTGAAGGATATGATGTATATCAAATTTATACTTCTAAATGGTTAATGCATATGTATGGTGAAAGTTCTATGCTTGCTCAAAAAATGTCAAACAAAGATTTGATTTTTTGGTTAACGCAATTATCTACATATTTAAAAGCAGGTATAACGCTTGCTGAATCTATTAGAATACTTGGGAATCAAATGGGGCGAAAGAAATCTCACAAAAGAGTATTTAGAGCAATTACTTATGAACTTACTAATGGTGAAACATTTTCTAAATGCTTAGAAAAACAAGGCAATATGTTTCCAAGCTTACTTGTAAATATGGTTAAAGCAGCCGAAGCTACAGGTGACATAGAATCCACTTTAACTGATATGGCTAATTATTATTCTGAAGTTGAACAAACCAGAAAAGAAATGATAAGTGCTATCACATATCCAACTATTGTATTGGTTTTTGCTATTGGAGTTATAACATTTATATTATTATATGTAATTCCTCAGTTTGAAAAAATTTATGCTCAATCAAATGCATCAGTAACAGGTCTTACTAAAGTTGTTTTAAATGCCAGTAGTTTCTTAAAATTAAATGGTGTGTATATTGCTCTTATTATAGCGGTAATTGTGTTAGTATTAATTGTGCTTTATAGAAAAGTTAAAGCAGTTAGAAGAGTTATGCAAGTTATTTTTATGCATACTCCATTCTTAAAAAATGTAATAATTTACAATGAACTAACAATTTTTACTAAAACATTTGCTTCACTTTTAAGAAACAACGTTTTTATAACTACTAGTGTTGAAATATTAAGCAAAATTACTAATAATGAAATATATAAAGAAATAATGATTAGAACAATAAATAATATAATTGAAGGAAGAAAAATATCTGATGCTTTTAAAGATCATTGGGCTGTACCAGAAGTTGCTTATTATATGATTGTAACGGGGGAATCAACAGGAGAACTTGATGTTATGATGCAAACAGTATCTGATTATTATGCTGAAGAACATAGAAGTATTATTAATGGTTTAAAAAGTTTTATCGAACCAGTTATGATAGCAGGACTTGCTGTTGTAGTTGGTACTATTATATTAGCTGTTGTTATTCCGATGTTTAATTTGATGGGAAGTATAGGTTAATATGACAGTTTATTTTTCAATAGTAATATTTATATTTGGAGTAATAATGGGATCTTTTTATAACGTTTTAGCTACAAGACTTCCAATTGGTAAATCAATAATAAAACCGGGAAGCCATTGTGATGCTTGTAATCACAAATTAAAATGGTATGAAAATATTCCTCTTATTTCTTATATAATTCAAAAAGGAAAATGTAAAAATTGTGGCACGCAAATATCTTTTGATGTATTTTTAAGTGAACTTGCTACCGGAGTATTATTTTTATTTAGTTATTTATATTTTGGAATTTCTTATAATTTCTTTATAATGCTTATACTATCATCACTATGCGTTATAATATTTGTAAGTGATTTTAAATATATGATAATACTTGATTCACCACTTATAGTATCAGGAGTTTTAGTAATAATTTTAAAGACAATATATTATGGTTATAAAACAATTATACCGACTTTAATAAGTGGTATTATTACATTTTTTGTAATGCTTCTAGTAGGTTTTAT
Source organism: uncultured Bacilli bacterium (assembly GCA_934129945.1). Classification (GTDB taxonomy): domain Bacteria; phylum Bacillota_I; class Bacilli_A; order RF39; family UBA660; genus RUG14121. The sequence goes on along the minus strand of CAKOXC010000007.1, from coordinate 18,368 downwards.
AGGAAAGAAAATGTATAAAAGAGATGCATTAGGGGGCGGCGATATTAAATTATCTTTCGTTATAGGGATGATTTTGGGAGTACAAGTTGCAATGGTTTCATTAATATTTTCAACATTTTTAGCATTACCATATGCTCTTGCAACAATAGTATTAAAAAAAGATAGTGAAGTTCCATTCGGACCATTTATCGTAGCATCATTATTTATCGTATTTTTATATTATGATAAATTTTATAATATAGTTAAATTATTTTATTTATTTTAATTACCAAATAACGTACATTTTAAATGTATGTTTTTTAATAAAAGAGAACAAATTTTACACTAGATAAAATTATTAGTATTGAAATTTATCATGATAAATTATAAAATAAAAATATAGAATAGGTGGATAAACAATATGAAAAAGAAAGTAATAATTCCAGTAATAGCCAGTATAATAACAGTTCTTATATTATCTGGAGTATCATATGCATATTATAGTGCAAAAATAAAAGAAAATAATAAAACAGAGACAGTCTTAAAATCAAATGAATTAAATTTGATATTTACAGGAACAAAAGAAATAACTGCAAATAATATGATACCAGGAGATAGTTTTACAAAAATATTTACAGTAGAAAATACATCAAATAGAGCAGTAGACTATAATATCTATTTACAAAATATAACTAATGAATTTAATGAAGATTTAGTATATACTTTAGAAGATACAACTGGTAGTGTAATAAGTGAAACACCACTACCAGTAACTAACAAAGATAAATCATATTTAAAAACAGTAGTATTGAAGCAAATACAATAAAAACATATACCTTAAAAATAATATTTAAAAATACAGATGAACCACAAAATGATTATCAAGGTAAGACTTTTAAAGGAACTTTAGGAATAGATACTAAAAAGATTAATAAAGAATACAAAGAAACACTACTAAATGGAACAGATCCAGTACTAAGTGATAATTTAATACCAGTTATACTAGCTGATGATGGAACAGTAACCAAAGCTGATACTAATACAGAATGGTATAAATATGAAGATAAAAAATGGGCAAATGCAGTAATCTTGGTAGATGAAAATAAAACATATAATAATGGAGACACTATACCAGAAGATAATATTGAATCATACTTTGTATGGATACCAAAATATTCATATCAAATATTTAATTTAGGTACAACTGATGGATATATAGAAGGAAAACCTGATTCAAGTATAGCTCAAGAAATTCAAATAAAATTTGGCACAACAAATACAAGTGATAATAATGAAAATGAATGTACAACACCAATGACAAGTGGAGCAAGTGGTAATTGTAAGGTTGGAGATTATATGACAAGTCCTGCATTTATTTCAATGGGAACTAATGGTTTATGGGTTGCAAAATTTGAAACAACAGGAAGTACTACAAATATAACAGTAAAACCAAATCAAACATCATTAACAAATTTAGATGTTAAGACAATGTTTGAAGCAGCATATAACTACAAAAGAGATAATGACTCACATATGATGAAGAATACCGAATGGGGAGCAGTAGCATATCTATCCCATTCAAAATATGGAATAAATACTGAAGTTAGAATAAATAATAATTCTGATTTCATAACAGGATATGCCGCAACAGATTCATCAGATCAAAGTAACTATCCTGGAACATCCGGAACAAATGCAAGTGTAACATTACCATATAATACAAGCACTGGATATAAAGCAAGTACAACAGGAAATATAACAGGAATATATGATATGAGTGGAGGAGCTTGGGAGTATTTGGCATCACTTCGAAGTGAAACATATGGCAGTTCCGGATTTGATGCAACAACACTTAAAACATATAATTCTAAATATTATGATGTTTACGACAGTTCAAGTGAATGGACAAAATACAGCATGCGAATACTAGGAGATGCAACAGGAGAGATGGGGCCATTCTATTGTTATCAAGATAATGATAGTAATAATCGCTCACACAATAGCTGGTATGCTGACAATCCTAGCTTTGTTGTCTCTTCTGGCCCTTGGTTCAATCGAGGCAGCGGTTACGACGATGGTAGACTTGCAGGTCAGTTCGCCTTCGGTAATAGCGCTGGTGGTGCCCTTGGCGGCGTTGGACTTCGCCTAGTGCTCACAAAGTAATTTGAATCGTAGATTCAAATTTAACCCTTTTGCTTTTAAGAATACTACTTTCTCTCTTTTTTAAAGCGAATGGTATAAATGTTAAAATAAATATTAAGAAATAAATTTTGAAAACAAAGAATTTATTTCTTTTTTTTTAACTTTTTATGTTACAATATTATAGAGATACAACTAGAAAGAAGTGACATTATGAATAATGAATTACAAAGATTTTTTAATAGTATAAATTTTAATGACGAAAATAATAGTTTTACAAAATCTTATGTTTTAAAAGTAATTTTAAAAAAGAAAGAAGATCTTTTTGAAGTAAATATAAAAAATGATAATGTCATTGACTTCACTATAATGAAAAAACTTTTTGAATGTGCTAGAAAAGGAATTAATGGAGATAAAAAATGTATAATTATTATGCATTATGATAATGTTACTAACGAAGATATAAATACTTATTTAAGTAATCTAGTTAATGAATTAATTGAAAAAAGACCTTCTTTAATTGGAATTAAGGATTCAAATTATATTATTGATGATGAAATAATTTCTATTGAAGTAAATACTAAGAATGAACAAGATTTAATTTTAAAAGAAAGTAAATATTTAACTAAAGCTTTAAAAGACTATGGAATTGGAGATTTTAGTATAACTACTGTTTTCAATAAAGAAAAACATGATTCAATTGTTCAAGAGATAAATGCTACTAAAGAAAGTACTAATTCAGTAAAAGAAGTTAAGGTAAATGAAAACAGTGATATTGTTTTAGGAAAACATATTGATGGGGAAATCACTAGTATTTCAAATATAATAGGTGATATGAAAAATGTCATACTAGAAGCTTATGTATTTGGAATAGATACTATGGAAAGAGAAACTATTAATATTATTACTTTAAAAATTAGTGATAAAACTAACTCATTAATAGCTAAAATATTTAAAAAAGATAAAAATGAATATTTAAATGTAGTTGGAAATATTAAAGAGGGTGCTTGGTATAGATTTCATGGTAAAGTAGAATATGATAATTTTTCTAAAGATTTTGTTTTACAAGTAAGAAATATGGAAAAAATTAAATCGAAAGATGAACCTGTTATTGATGATGCAGAAGTTCCTCGTGTAGAACTTCATATGCATACTATGATGAGTGCTATGGATGGTGTAATAGATCCAGATAAAATTTTAAAATATGTAGCTGATATGGGTCAAAAAGCTTTTGCTGTAACAGATCATAACTGTGCTCAAGCTTATCCACCAATTTTTCATGCAATAGAGGCTTACAATAAAGGAAAAGAAAAAGAAGATAGATTTAAAGTTTTATACGGTGCAGAAATGAACATTGTTAATGATGATGTTGATATCGTTTGGAACAATAAAAAAGATTACAATCTTTTAGAAGAAACTTTTGTTGTATTTGATACAGAAACTACTGGTTTTTATGCTGGATCTGATCAAATGATAGAAATTGGTGCTGTTAAAATTCAAAATGGTAAAATAATTGATCGTTTTGATGAGTTAATTGATCCTAAAAGACCAATACCTCAAAAAATTACTGAATTAACTTATATTACTGATGAAATGCTTGCTGGTAAAGATAGTGAAGAAAATGTTACTAAGAGGTTCTTAGAATGGGCTAGTGATTGCCCAATGGTTGCTCATAATGCAAAATTTGATATTGGATTTATGAGCGCTGCTTGTAACAAATATAACTTAGGTGAATTTGATTATACTGTATTAGATACTATGTCAATTGCCAGATTTTTGCATCCAGAATGGACCAATCATAAACTTCAAACATTAACTAAAAAATTAGATGTTCCTTGGGATGAAGATAAACACCATAGAGCCGATTATGATGCTGAAGGTACAGCTATTGCCTTCTATAAAATGTGTAAAAACTTATATGAACAGAATATTAATACATCAACTGATCTTTATAATAATGTAGATATAGATTCATTAATAAAATTCTCAAGACCATTTCATGCTGTATTAATTGCTCAAAATAGAGTAGGACTTAAAAATTTATTTAAAATAATAAGTGCTGCTAATACAAAATATTTATATAAAAATGAACAACCTAAAATTCCTCGTAAAGATGTTATTAATTTAAGAGAGGGAATCTTAATAGGGTCTGGTTGCGTCAATGGTGAAATTTTTGATAAAGCAATGGAAAAAGACGATGAAGAACTTGTTAATATGATGCGTTTTTATGATTATATTGAGGTGCAACCAGTTAGTGCCTTCACACATTTAATTGGACCTGATCAAAAATTTGCTAATACTTATGAAGCAGAAAATTACTTAAAACGTATTATTTCTGTTGCTAAAGAAGCTGGTAAAATAGTTTGTGCAACTGGTGATGTTCATAACCTAAAAAAAGAAGATAAAATATATCGTGAAATAATCATAAATCAGAAATTTAATGGTAAACTTCATCCTTTAAATAGAAAAGGAATTGAAGTACCTAATATGTATTTAAAAACTACTAAAGAGATGCTTGAAGATTTCAAATTCTTAGATGAAAAAACTGCTTATGAAATAGTAGTAGAAAATACGAATAAAATAAAAGATATGGTAGAGGAAATTGAAGTTATTATTGATACTGGTGGTATTCCATTTGCTCCAAAAATTGATAATTCTCAAATGATAGTAACTGATATGGTTTATGATAAAGCTGAAAGACTTTATGGAAATCCTTTACCTTATCATATTGAAGAGAGACTCGCTTTAGAATTATATGGTTCTAAATTTATAGAGGCTTTAAAAAAAGTTAGTGGTGAAGAACCAGATAAATTATATCCATATTTACATGATACAGTAAGAAAGGGACCAGACGTTGTTGCAAGTGAGATGGCTCGTGGTTTAAAAATAGAAAATAATGAACTTAATGATGAAGAAGCCTTAAAAGAAGCTAAATCTAAGCTTACTGCTATAATTGGTGCTAATTTTGATGTTATTTATTTAATTGCCCAAAAGTTAGTAAAACATTCTAATGATGAAGGATTCTTAGTTGGATCACGTGGATCAGTTGGTTCTAGTTTAGTTGCTTATATGATGGGGATAACAGAAGTTAATAGCTTGTCACCTCATTATAGATGTCCAAATTGTAAAAAAAGTTTATTTAATGATGAAGATGGAAATCCTTATGGTAGTACTTATAAATGTGGCTTTGACTTACCAGATAAAAACTGTCCAGAATGTAATACTAAACTTGTTAAAGATGGTCAAGATATTCCATTTGAAACTTTCTTAGGATTTAATGCTGATAAAGTACCTGATATTGACTTAAACTTCTCTGATTTAAACCAAGCTAGTGCTCATGAATATACTAAAGTTTTATTTGGTGTCGATAATGTTTATCGTGCCGGAACAATCGGAACAGTTGCTGAAAAAACAGCTTTTGGTTATGTAAAAGGTTATTGTGAAGCTAAAAATATTATTATGCGTAATATTGAAATAGAAAGACTTGCTAAAGGATGTACAGGTGTTAAAAGAACTACAGGTCAACATCCAGGTGGAATAGTAGTTATTCCTGGTTACATGGATGTATATGATTTTACGCCTTTCCAATTTCCAGCAGAAGATCCAAGTAGTGCTTGGAGAACAACTCATTTTGATTACCATGCTATTGATCAAGATGTATTAAAACTTGATATTTTGGGACATACAGATCCAACTCAACTTCGTATGATTCAAGATATAACTGGGGATGATATTACAGAGGTTCCTTTAGATGATAAAGAAACAATGTCAATATTTACTTCTACAAAAGCTCTTGGTGTTACTAAAGAACAAATTATGTGTGAAACTGGAACTCTTGGAGTGCCAGAATTTGGAACACCATTTACTATTAAATTAGTTGAAGATACTAAACCAACAACATTTGCCGAACTTGTTAAAATATCTGGTCTTGCTCATGGTACAGATGTATGGCTTGGAAATGCTCAAGAATTAATTCAAAAAAATGTTGTACCATTTTCTAAAGTAATCGGATGTCGTGACGATATCATGGTTGAACTTATGTATCGTGGACTTCCACCATTTAAAGCTTTTAAAATTATGGAATTTGTTCGTAAAGGAAAAGCTTCAAAACCAAAAGAAGCAGCAGAATGGGCATCTTATGTAGAACTAATGAATGATTATAAAGTTGATGATTGGTTTATCAATTCTTGTGCTAAAATCAAATACATGTTTCCGAAAGCTCATGCGGCAGCTTACGTAACAAGTGCCTTTAGAATAGCTTGGTATAAAGTTCATAAACCTCTTGTTTACTATGCAACATATTTTTCTACAAGACTTGATGATTTTGATATAGAAGCTATGATAAAAGGCTATGATTCAATTAAACAAAAATTACTTGAATTACAAAGTAAAGGCTATGAAGCTACTAATAAAGAAAATAGTACTATTGAATCTTTAAAAATAGCTCTTGAAGCAGCAGCTCGTGGTATAAAATTTGAAAATATTGATATTGAAAAAAGTGATGGTAAGAACTTTATTATTGATGAAGAAAATAATGCTTTAATACTTCCATTTAGAACATTAGATGGTCTTGGAGATGCAGTTGCTGCTAAAATAATAGAAGAAAGAAATATAAAACCTTTTTATAGTATTGAAGATTTTCAAATAAGAGGTAAAGTTAATCAAACTACTGTAGAAAAATTAAGAAGTATGGGTGTTTTAGATGGAATGCCTGAAAGTAGTCAGTTAAGTTTATTTTAACTAGACATTTAGAAAACCTGTGCTATAATAAGTGTATAAATCTTTGATGAAAGAATAGTAATAATATAGTTATTTTATAGAAAGCTAATGGTTGATGGAAATTAGTAAATAAAGTATTATGAATCTACTTTCTAGTGAGTTTAATAAACTCCGGGTAATACCCGTTATCTTAATTAAGAAATATAAAGGATGGTACCGCAGAATTGCTCCTTAGAGTAGCGGTACTTTTTTAATGAAAGGATGATTTTATGATAGATATTAAATTAATAAGAGAAAATAAAGATTTAGTAAAGGAAAATATTAAGAAAAAATTCCAAGATAGTAAATTACCTTTAGTTGATGAGGTTTATGATTATGATTTAGAAGTACGTAAAATACAAACTAAAGCTGATGAATTAAAAGCAAACAAGAATAAATTAAGTTCTGAAGTTGGTCTTTTAATGCGTGATAAAAAAATTGAAGAAGCTAATAAAATAAAAGAAGATATTAAAAAAATGGGTGAAGAAATAACTTCTTTAGAGGAAAAACAAAATAATTTAAATGCTGAAATTAAAAAAAGAATGTTAGTTATACCAAATATAATTGATGTAAGTGTTCCAATTGGAAAAGATGATTCAGAAAATGTTGAGGTTGAAAAATTTGGAGAACCAACTGTTCCTGATTATGAAATACCATATCATGCTGATATTATTGAAAGCGTTAATGGAATGGATAAAGATGCCGCAGGACGTACAAGTGGTGAAGGTTTTTATTATCTTTTAGGTGATATAGCAAGACTTCATGAAGCAATGATAGCTTATGCTAGGGACTATATGATTAACCATGGGTTTACTTATGCAATTCCACCATTTATGATTAGAAGTGATGTCGTAACTGGCGTTATGTCATTTGCGGAAATGGAAGCTATGATGTATAAAATAGAAGGGGAAGACTTATATTTAATAGGTACTAGTGAGCATTCAATGATTGGTAAGTTTAAAGGTCAAATCTTAAAAGAAGCCGAACTTCCAATTAAAATGACATCTTATTCTCCTTGCTTTAGAAAAGAAGGTGGAGCACACGGTCTAGAAGAAAGAGGACTTTATCGTGTACATCAATTTGAAAAACAAGAAATGATTGTAATTTGCAAGCATGAAGAAGCTATGGATTTATATAATAAAATGTGGAAACTTACTGTAGATATTTTTAGACATTGGGATATACCTGTAAGACAACTAGAATGTTGTAGTGGTGATTTAGCTGATTTAAAAGTTAAGTCTTGTGATATTGAAGCTTGGAGTCCAAGACAAAAGAAATATTTTGAAGTAGGTTCTTGTTCAACACTTGGAGATGCTCAAGCAAGAAGACTTGGTATAAGAGTTAAAGGTGAAAAAGGAAATTATTACCCAAATACTTTAAATAATACAGTAGTAGCATCACCAAGAGGTTTAATAGCATTAATTGAAAATAATTATCAAAGTGATGGAAGTATAAAAATTCCAAAAGTTTTACAACCATATATGGGTGGTTTAGAAGTAATAAAAAAAGCAAATTAATTAAAATTTGCTTTTTTTATGTAAAAAATGTCGAAAAATAAAAATTTTTTTCTAGTTTTGTCGAAAGCCTTGAAATATAAAAAAATTACTATATAATACAGTCTCGATGGTCAAAAAGAAGATGCTTGCCACCATACTTAGGGACTGAAATTCAGGGGGTTTTAAAACAATAGAAGTAAAGGGTGGTAATAATGAATAACAAACAATATTTAGTCGCAAGACTATTTAATTTAATAATTATTCAGTTATTTATAATAATAGCATTATTCATTGTAATAATAGTTATTATTTGTAAATAATAAAAAAAAGCATCTTTATTCTTAAAACCTGAATAAAGGTGCTTAACACAACAACGTGGTAAGCATCAAGTCCCGAAAGACTTTTTGCTTCTCACCTAAATTAATAATATCACAAATTTTATATAAATACAATTTTATTATTTTAATAACTTTCTAGATTCTTTTGAATTAGAAAAGTAATTATGTATATTTTTATTTTGCAACCATTATTTTTAAGATTGTAATTCATTATAATACATTTTATTCAATTTTATGTTAAAATATTAAGAGGAAAAGTGATGTTATGGAAAATAGTGATGAAATAGTAAAAGAAATTGAGAAAAACATGTTAAAAAATAGGGACAATGGCTTACTTCTTAGTGATGAACACATCGAAATACTAGAAAGATACGGTTTTGATTATAGAAAATATGGTTCTATTAACGAATTAATTTATGACTTAGAAGAATATTTAAATGAAGAGGGAGATAGTGATTCAAGTGATCTTGATTGGGTTTCACAAGATTTAGCTGAAAGAAATTACTATGCTAATACAAATAAATAAAATTTTTCTTTGTTAAATTATTAAAATATTGTATAATAAATTTAGAATAAAGGGTGATTAAATGAAAATATTATGTATGGGAAAAATAACTTATGATTATAGTTTACCAATAGATGGATTCCCAATTGAGGGATTAAAATATGATTTAAAAAAGAAAATAGAATCAAGTGGTGGAGAAGCTTGTAACACATCTTATGCTTTAGCTAAATGGAATGAAGAAGTTTATTTATCAGCTGCCGTTGGTGGCGATGATTTAGGTAATAAAATAAAAAAAGATTTAGAAGAAGATGGTGTAAAAGCACATACCGTAGAAACAGTTTTTGAATCTAAAACACCAATTTCATTTATATTAATTAATAAAACTAATGGTAATAGAACAGTATTTTCAATTTGTGAAAAAGAACCTCATGTAAAAAAATATGAATTTGATTTTTTACCAGAAATTATTTATTTAGATGGTTATGAATATACTTCAGGAATTAGTGTTGTAAATAAATATTCTAATGCTATTACAGTTTTAGGAGCTAATGAATTTACAAAATCTAATGTTGAATTATGTAAGTATGCAAGATATATCATTGCATCTCAAACTTTTGCTGAACAACTAACTGGAATAACAGCTGATTTTAATAATCCAACTACACTTTTAGAGTTATATAAAAAAATAGCTATTAAATATAGTAATAGTATTGTAATAATAATTTTAAATAACCATAGGGCAATGTATCTTGACAATAACCAAATAAAAGTAATGCCTGGTTTAAAAGTTGAAAATGTAAAAGATTCAACAGGATTTAGTGCTATTTTTAATGCAGCCTTTTTGATGGGATTATCACGTAATTATGAAATTGAAAAAATAATTAGAATTGCATCTATTGCTGCTGGTTTATCACTTAGTAAAATAGGTGTTAAAGAATCAGTTCCATTATTTAGTGATATAGCAAGTTACTATGAGAAAAAATTTGGACCAATAGAGGCAAAAGTTGAACCGGTTTTACCACAAACTGATAAACCAGCTGGTGCTGAAGAACCAAATAAAGTAAATACAGAAAACACTACTGGTGTTGTTAATGCTACACCAGTTCCTGGTAATATAAATACTACAAATAATACTAATGAAGAAGTAATAAATAATGAGAATGGTATTAAATAAATATCCTAAAATAGATGTGCATGGCGAAACTACTGAAACAGTAGTTTTTGTTGTTCAAGATTTCATAAAAGATAATTATAAAATGAAAAATAAGTATATTGTAGTTATTCATGGCAAAGGTAGTGGGGCTTTAAAAAGAAAGGTTCATGAAATTTTAAAACAAGATAAATTAGTTGCAAATTTTGAATTAGATGCAATGAATATAGGTCAAACATTAATAGAATTAAAAAAGAATAATGAATAAATGTTAATAAATTAAAACATAACTTAAATAGGGTGAGAATATATGTTTGTTCGACACAATTTGACATTTAATGAATTTTGTGCTAAAATCAGTATATACATAAGAAAAATAGCAAGAAAAATCTTCACACTAGACGCTAATTTGACATTTTTTTTGGAATATGCTATAATGTATGTATCAGGAACATAAAGGGGGAATTATTAATGAAAGGTTATGTTTTAGATTATATAGATGAAAATGAATATCATAAGTTAGAAAGAGCTTTAAAAAAATATAATATGATAGCTTTTAAAAAGTTAAATTTTGATTATTATCCAGCACTTAGAAATGGAGAATTCGTTGGTGAATTAGTATCACAAAATAAAAAAGCTGGTACTGAAACTTATGAATTAAAATTACCAAGTGATAAAATGTTTGCACAAGTACATGGAGAAGTTAAATTACATTATACTGTTTATAAAAAAGAAGAAACAGTTATGCTTGATACAATAACTCCATCTGAAATATTACTTGAAGGACATATGTCAGAATTAAAAACTTATAAAGGTATTATGATTTCTAAAGCTAATGCTAGTAAAGATAAATTTAAAATTGACTTACTTAACATGTTACAAAACAAATAATTTACTTATAAAAATTAGAAAGCTTTAAGCTTTCTTTTTTTCTTTAAAATAAGTAGGAGCTATGATATAATAAATTAAAGAATAAAGAGGTATATTATGACACAAGAAATAGATTTAAAAAGAATTCTAAATAATTTTAAACAAAGAATAGTTTTGATTGCATTTATAACTTTTTTAAGTTGTTTATCGGTTTTTATTTATTCAATGTTTTTTGAAAAACCATATTATAAAGCAAATACGACTTTAGTTTTGACTGGGGTTTCAAACAGTAACTCGAAAGACGATGCTATTACAGCTAATGATTTAACAATTAATTCTAAGTTAGTAGCAACTTATCAAGAAATTATAAAATCTAAAAAAGTACTAGAACAAGTAATAAATGATTTAAATCTTGATATGACAACAGAAGAACTTGGCAAAAAGATATCAGTTTCAGCAGTAAATGAAACAGAAATAATTTCTATTACAGTTACAAATAAGAATCCTCAAACATGTAGTAAAATTGCCAATAATGTTGCTAAAGTATTTAGTACAGAGGTTTCTAAAATATATAATATAGAAAATGTTAGTGTCCTAGATTCAGCTGATATTCCTGAGTCATCTGCTAATATGAGTTTTATAAAAAAATTTATAATTGGTGGTTTGGCTGGATTTGTTTTGGGTTGTTTAATTGCGTTTGTTCTTGCTTATTTTGATACAACAGTTAAAAGCGTTGAGCAAATAGAAGAAATTACTAAGTTGCCTATTTTAGGAAGAGTGCCAAATTATAATGAGAAAAGAAAGGGCAGAAGATAATGAAAAGTGAATTAATAGTACAAAATGATCCAAAATCTAATGTTGCAGAAGCCCTAAGAATTGTTAGAACAAACTTACAATTTTCAAGTGTTGATGAAAAATTAAAGACAATTTTAGTTACATCATCAGTACCAGGTGAAGGAAAAAGCTTTATAAGCTCAAATTTAGCTGTTACTTTCGCTCAAAATAATAGTAAAGTTTTATTAGTAGATTGTGATATGAGAAAAGGTAGATTACACAAAATATTTAATTTGTCTAATGATAAAGGCTTATCTAATTTACTAATTGATGATATTAATACTGATATAAAAAAATATATAAAGAAAACTGATATTGAAAATTTATCTATAATTACAATGGGTAGTATGCCACCAAATCCAAGTGAATTATTAGCATCTGCAAAGAGTAAAGTTGTAATTCAAATGTTAAAAAATAAATTTGATTATATTATTTTTGATGGAACTCCTGTTACAGGTCTTACTGATTCAATAATAATGGCTTCTTTAGTAGATAAAGTTGTAATAGTAAGTTCAATTGGAGATATAAATGTTGAAATACTAGAAAATACAAAACAAGCTTTAAGTAATGTAAATGCTAATATAGCTGGAGTTATTGCTAATAAAACGCCACTTGTTAATAGCAATTATTATGGTTATTATGGAGATAAATAATGATTGATGTTCATAGTCATTTAATACCTAATATTGATGATGGAGTCCGAAGTTTTGAAGAAGCTAAAAACACTTTAAAAAAATTAGAAAATTTAGGATTTGAGAAAATAATAATTACACCTCATTATATAAGAGGGACAGCGTATAATAAAAATAATCTTGAAAAATTTCAATTACTATTAAAATTAGAAGAAATTATAAAAAAAGAAAATATTAACTTAGAACTTTTTTTAGGAAATGAAATTTTTTTAGACGAAAATATATTAAATGAATTAAAAAAAGGTAATTGTTGTTCTTTGAATAGTGGAAAATATGTTTTAATAGAAATTCCAAGAAATGATGAAATTTTAAAACTTGATGAAATAATATTTGAATTAAAAAATAAAGGATTAGTGCCAATTATGGCTCATCCTGAAAGATACATGGTTATAAAGCAAAATTATGAAATATTAGATAAATGGCTTGATCAAGGTATGATTTTACAAATTAATTATGAATCAATATTGGGGAAATACGGTAAAGAATCAGAAAAACTTGTTAAATATATTTTAAAAAATAATAAAGCTTCTTTGATTGGAACAGATATTCATCATGAAGATAGTATGTTTTTTAATAATTTCTTAAAATGTAAAAAGAAGATTATTAAATTAATTGGAGAAGAAAAATTTATGGAACTTACTGAAATTAATCCTGAAAAAATATTAAATAATAAAGATATTTAAAGTAAACTTATATATTTAGTTTACTTTTTTTGATATAATAATAACGGTGGTTATAATGAAGAAAATAATTTTAGTCGATGGTAATAATTTACTTTTTAGAAGTTATTATGCAACTGCATATACAGGAAATGTTATGAAAAATTCTAAAGGATTTCCTACAAATGCTTTATATGGGTTAGTAACTATGATTAATAAAATCATTTTAGAAGAAAAACCTAGTTATATTGCTGTTGCTTTTGATATAGGTAAAAACTTTAGAAAATGTAAGTATGATTTTTATAAAGAAGGTAGACAACAAACTCCTGATGATTTAAAAAAGCAAATGCCTTATGCTAGAAAATTACTTAATAAAATGGGTATAAAAACTTTAGAATTAGAGCCTTATGAAGCTGATGACATAATTGGAACTCTTGCAAGTGAAGTAGAACGTGATGATAATTTTATTGCCACAATAGTTTCTAGTGATAAAGATTTATTACAACTATTATCTGATCAAGTAGATATTAAATTATTAAAACAAAAAGATTATATAAGATATAATCCTAAAACATTTTATGATGATTATAAAATTAATCCAATTAATATGATAGATTTAAAAGCTTTAGCAGGAGATCCTTCAGATAATATACCAGGAGTTAAAGGAATTGGAGAAAAAACAGCTTTAAGTTTATTACAAAAATATCCAACAATTGAAGAAATTTATAATCATATTGATGAGATAAAAGGTAAGACAAAAGAAAAACTTATAATTGATAAAGATAATGCTTTTATGAGTAAAGAAATAGCAACAATTTACCGTGAAGTTCCAATTGACTTAAATTTAGAGGATTATAAATATGAACACATTGAAAGTGATGAACTATATGAAATGTATGAAGAATTAGAGTTTTATTCATTAATGAAAATATTTAAAGAAAAACCTAAAGAAAAAGAATTTAATTTTGGCGAAATAAATACTTGTGACGATATATCTTTAGAAGACGAAATGAGTTTTTACATAGAGGTAGATCAAACTAATTATCATGATGGTAATATAATTGGAATGGGGGTTTCTACAAAGAATAATAACTATTTTGTTAAGAAAGATTTAATAAAAGATGTTTTAGATAAAATAAAAAATAAAGTACTGTATACTTTTGAACAAAAAAAGAATATTGTTGCTTTAAATTACCAAAATATTACTTGTCCTGATGTAAATTACGATTTAAGTATTGCCGCAAGTATTTTAAATTATGAATTTAAAGATGATATAGCATACTTAATGAATAAAGACAAATATCAAGCAACTTTTTACTATGAAATAAAAGATTTTACATTAAATGAAAACTTAAAAAAAGAAATAGTTAAAAAAGCTAATTATATTTTACAAACAAGAGATTCTTATATCAGCGAATTAAAAATAGATGATGAATTTGAATTGTATGAAAAAATTGAAATGCCTTTAGTAAAAGTACTTGCTGATATGGAAATTTCTGGTGTTAAAGTTGATAAAAGTGTCTTAGATGAAATGAAAGCAGAAACAAAGAAAAAAATAGATATTTTAACTGATGAAATATATGAACTTGCTGGAATGGAATTTAATATAGCATCCCCAAAACAACTTGGAGAAGTACTTTTTGAAAAGCTTGGACTTCCTGGTGGTAAAAAAGGTACAAAAACCTATAAAACAGATGTAAAAGTTTTAAATAAATTAGTTAATGCTCATCCAATTATCAAAAAAATTCTAGCTTATAGAAACTTAAGTAAAATATATTCTACTTATCTTGAAGGGTTAGAAACATATATTAAAAAAGATGATAAAATACATACGATATTTAAACAAAATTATACAAGAACTGGTAGATTATCATCAATTGAACCAAATTTACAAAATATTCCAGCTAGAGATGAAGAAGGAAGAAAAGTAAGGAAAGCTTTTCTACCAGTTAATGATTTAATTTTAAGTGTTGATTATAGTCAGATAGAATTAAGATTACTTGCTCATATATCAAAATCGGAAGATTTAATAAAAGCTTTTGTAAATGGAGAAGATATTCATACAAAGGTAGCTGCAGATATCCATGAAATAGATGAAAAAGAAGTAACTAAAAGTATGCGTTCAACTGCTAAAGCAGTTATATTTGGAATAGTTTATGGAATTAGTGGTTATGGGTTAGGTGAAAATTTAGAAATATCAATTAAAGATGCTAAAAAATTTATCGATAAATATTATGAATTATATCCAGGAGTTAAAACTTATATGAAAGAAATAGTTGATTTTGCTCATGAAAATGGTTATGTTAGAACATTGTTTAAACGTAAAAGAGTAATTGATGAGTTAAATAATGCTAATTATATGGTTAGACAAACGGGAGAAAGAATAGCACTTAATACTCCAATTCAAGGGACTAGTGCAGATATTATCAAAAAAGCAATGGTTGAAGTATATGAAGTGTTTAAAAAAGAAAATATTAAAACTAAAATGATTATTCAAGTTCATGATGAATTGATATTCGATGTAGTTAAAGAGGAAAAAGAACGTGTTGAAAAAATAGTTAAAGATAAAATGGAAAATGTCATTAAACTTAGTGTTCCTTTAAAAGTTAGTGCCGACTACGGGATAAACTGGTATGATGCAAAGTAGGTGATAATATGCCAGAATTAGCTGAAGTAGAAACAGTAAGAAGAACATTGAAAAAGAAAATTTTACATAAAAAAATTATTAAAGTAGATATTTATTATCCTAATATGATTGAATCTGATATAAATGAATTTAAAAATATTGTTGGAAGTGAGTTTATAGATATACATAGAAAAGGCAAATGGTTGATTTTTGAACTAAATAATTATTATTTACTAAGTCATCTTCGTATGGAAGGAAAATATTTTATAAAAGATATAGAACAACCATTAGAAAAACATGAACACATTGTATTTACTTTTATAGATAATACTGATTTAAGATATCATGATACAAGAAAGTTTGGAAGAATGAATTTGATAAAAAAAGAGGATATTAATAATATTGAGGCATTAAATAAACAAGGGTTTGAACCGAATTCTAAACAGTTGACTAAAGAGTATTTATATAATAAAATAATCAAGAAAAATTTACATATTAAAACTCTTTTATTGGATCAAACAATTATAAGTGGTCTTGGTAATATTTATGCTGATGAAGTTTTATTTGAAAGTAAAATAAATCCTCTTAAGAAAGGAAATGAGATAACGCTTGAAGAATGTCAAAAAATTATAGATGCTTCTGGTAAAATAATAAAGAAAGCTATAGAAAATGGTGGAACAACAATCAGAAGTTATACTTCCTCATTGGGGGTTTATGGACATTATCAAGACTATTTAAAAGTTCATAAAAGAGAAAATGAAAAATGTAAAAATTGTGATAATATAATAAAAAGAATTAAGGTTAATGGTCGTAGTACTTATTATTGTAGTAATTGTCAAAAATAAAATGGAGGTGGACATATATGTTTGTAGATGAAACTGTTTTAAAAGTAATCGCTGGTAAAGGTGGAGATGGTTGTACATCTTTTAGACATGAAAAATATATTGAAATGGGTGGACCAGATGGTGGTAATGGTGGCAAAGGTGCCGATATTATCTTTGTAGTTGATAAAAGTCTTAGAACTTTAATAGATTTAAGATATAATAAAACTATAAAAGGTGACAAAGGAGTCAATGGAAAAGGTAGTAATAGAAATGGTGCCAATGCTAAAGATGTTATAATAAAAGTACCTGAAGGAACAACTATTTATGATATGGATACTAATTTGGTATTAGCAGATTTAACAAAAGATAAAGAAGAATTTATTGTAGCACATGGTGGTCGTGGTGGACGCGGAAATAGAGCATTTGCAACCCAACAAGAACCAGCTCCAAGAATGAGTGAATATGGTGAACCTGGTGAATTTAGAAAAATAAAAGTTGAATTAAAAGTTATGGCAGATGTTGGTTTAATTGGAATGCCAAGCGTTGGTAAATCAACATTACTTTCTCAAATTAGTGGGGCTCATCCTAAAATAGCTGAATACCATTTTACAACCCTAAGTCCTAATTTAGGAGTTGTAAAATTAAAAGATGGTAGAGATTTTGTTATTGCAGATTTACCTGGATTAATTGAAGGAGCAGCAGATGGTTTAGGACTTGGACATAAATTTTTGAAACATGCAATGCGTACTAGAATACTTGCTCACGTACTTGATATGGGTTCTTATGAAGGAAGAGATCCAATTGAAGATTATAAAACAATAAAGAGTGAATATGAAAAATTTAGTGATAAATTAAAAAATAAATTAGAAATTGTAATTGCCAATAAAAAAGATTTAAAAGAATTTGAAAATAACTTAAAGAGATTTAAAAAAGAATTCCCAAATGTTAAAGTGTTTCCTATTTCTGCAAAAAATGGTGAAGGATTAGAAGAATTAATTACATATCTAGCTGATGAACTTGATAAAATTGAAGTTAATAATATATATGATGAAAATGAATTTGAATCATTTATTATGTATAAATTTAAAGATGAAAAACCTTACACTATAACTAAAGATGATGATGTTTGGGTTATCAAAGGAGAAGAAATAGAAAAATTATTTAAAATGACTAAATTTACAGAAGACGAATCAGTATTACGTTTTGCTAGAAAACTTCGAGGTATGGGTGTAGAAGACGAACTTGAAAAAGCTGGTGCAAAACGTGGTGATGATGTCCAAATTCTAGATTATATGTTTACTTTTAAAGATTAAAACTCACAAAAATGTGAGTTTTTCGTATGCAAAAAATGTCGAAATATAAGAAGTTTTTTCTAGTTTTGTCGAAAGCCTTGAAATATAAAAAAATTACTATATAATATCGTCTCGAGAAGCAAAAAGAAGATGCTTGCCACCATACTTAGGGACTAAAATTCAGGGGGTTTTTATAAAAATAGAAG
>CAKOXC010000006.1 GCA_934129945.1 uncultured Bacilli bacterium | reverse complement strand
TCCATATTATACTCTCTTGTATTTATTTTACACCAACAACTTACTTATGTCAAAAAAAGAGCACACTTTCGTGTACTAATAAATTACTTGTTATTTCTATAACCAAACACCATATGTAATAGCTGCCATAGCAAGTATTAATCCTGCTACCCAAAATAATTTTACAATATCGTTTTCATCCCATCCTAATTGTTCAAAATGATGGTGAAGCGGTGCCATTTTAAATACTTTTTTATGGAATTTACGGATTGCTATTATTTGAATTCCACTAGACAATGTTTCAACAACAAATACACCACCAATTAAAGCAAGTGATAATTCATGTCTTGTTATTATAGCTATTGTTGCAAGGGCTCCACCTAAAGCAAGTGATCCAAGATCTCCCATAAATACTTTTGCTGGATGAGTATTATAAAGTAAGAATCCCATTAAGCTTCCAACTAAGATAAAGCAAAATATAGCTATTTCTTGATACCCTTCTAGCCATGTTGTATTCCACGCAATTATTCCATATGCTAAAAAGGCAATAACACTAAGACCTGCTGCAAGTCCATCAAGTCCATCTGTAATATTAACCGCATTTGATGTGCCAACAAGTAAGAATAAAATAAATAGACCAAATACCCAACCAAGTTTTAAATTTATACCTAATGAACTAATTTCTAATACTGATTTACCACCATTACTCATAAATATATAGAAAAATACGATAGCAATAACCATTTGAGCAACAAATTTTGTAGAAATTGGAATACCAACATTATTTTTACATTTTATTTTTAAAAAGTCATCTACAAATCCTAAAATAGCATAAGCAATAAAAACAAATAACAATATAATTAAATTTGAATTCATTGTAATACTTCCACGTATCCATAAAAGTAATACTGATATAATTGTTGGAACTATAAAAATTAATCCCCCCATTGTTGGAGTCCCGTTTTTTTTCAAATGACGTTCACCAACAGTGTGGCTAACATTTTGACCTAAATGAAATTTTCTAAGTAATGGAATTAAAAACCATCCGAATCCAATAGCAAAGACGAAACCTAGCATCATTGCCATTGCTGTTTTTGCAAGTAATAACATTCTAACACATCCCTTATTAATAAATTATACAACTATAATGTGATTTTATATTATTATTTTTAACTCTTTGACATATTTTAGACAATTTATTTCAACATTAAAACTACTGTACTACCTTCTTTAACGAAATAGTTAGCTTGAGGAGATTGATAAATTACAGTTTCACCAGTACCAGAATATTCGATATTAAAACCTTTAAGAGTTTTTTTTGCTTCTTCTTTAGTCATACCAACTACATTAGGTAAAAGAACATATTTTGTATCTAGCCATGTATATTCAGTTCTTATCATTCCATCATTTGAAGGTTTTATTCCTAAGATATTAATAGCAGATTTTAAAACATTTTTAGCTATTGGTGCTGAAACAGTTCCACCATATTGTGTAATACCCTTTGGATTATCTATAGCAACGTATACTATTATTTCTGGATCATCAGCTGGAGTAAATCCGATAAAAGATAAAATATAATTACCTACCATATATTTTCCTTCATTTACTTTTTGAGCAGTACCAGTCTTACCACCAACACGATAATTTTCAATATAAGCATTTTTCCCCGTTCCATTTGCCACTACACTTTCAAGTGCATACCTAACAAGTTCACTTGATTCTTTAGATATTACTTGTCTTACTTTTGTAGGTTCATTTTTTTTAATAATATTATTAGTTTCCGGTTCTAGCATAGAAGATACTATATATGGTTTGTAAAGTGTTCCACCATTAATTGATGCTGATACAGCTGTTACTTGTTGTATAGGAGTTACACTTATTCCTTGTCCAAAAGAAGTTGTTGCTAGTTCAACAGGTCCCATTTTATCAATATTAAATAATATTCCTGATGATTCACCATTTAAATCTACTCCCGTTTTTTTACCATAACCAAAATTAGTAATATATTCCATTAATTTTTCTTTTCCTAATTTTTGTCCTAATGTTACAAATCCAGGGTTACAAGAATTTTCAACCACTTGTAAATAAGTTTCTTGACCATGTCCTCCAGCTTTCCAACATTTTATTCTTGCTCCATCAACGTTGATAGATCCTCCATCATAATATTGATCTTCAAATAAATTAACTGCTTTTTCATTAACTGCAGCAGATAATGTTGCTATTTTAAAAGTCGAACCGGGTTCATAAGTCATCCAAATTGGTAGATTTCTATTAATAGTTTCAGTTGAATAATTTTTATAGTTATTTGAATCAAAATTAGGACGCGATGACATAGCAAGTATTTCACCCGTTTTGGGATTCATAGCCATTATTATAGCATGTTCAGGATTATACATATCCATTACATTGTCAAGTTCTCTTTCTACAGCTAATTGTAAATCTAAATCTATTGTTAATTCAATATTAATACCACTGGTAGGTGCTTCATACACTTCTGATAATTCTAGTCTATTTCCTTTTCCATCTGAAAAATATTTAATAGCACCATTACTACCAGTAAGATATGAATCATAATAAAGTTCTAATCCTGATAAGCCTTGGTTATCTATTCCTACATAACCAAGAACATGAGATAATACACTTCCATAAGGATAATACCTCTTACTTTCTTTTACTAAATATACTCCATCTATGTTCAAATCATTTATCTTTTGTGCTGTATCATAATCTAGTTGTCTTCCCTCAGGATGTACTCTTTCTATTGAAGTTTTTTTTGAAACATGTTTTAACATATCATTATAATCACTATTTAAAATAGTAGATAATTTTTTAGCAGCATCTTCTTTATCTTTTATTTGATTAGGAATTACTACCAGAGATGTAGTAGTAATATTTGTCGCTAACTTTTTCCCATTACGATCAAGTATTTCGCCACGATCAGCAGTAATTGGAAGTTCTCTACTCCATAATGATTCTGCTAAATTACTTAGTTTATCATAAGAAATAACTTGAATATAAAATACTTTAAATATAATCACTAATAATATCAATAATACAACTAAAAATACAAATCTCATTCTTGTATGAATTAAATTATGAAACATTAGAATTTCTCCTTCTTATTAATTTTATTTTTATAAATTTTAAATATGAAGAAATCTAATTTTTTATATTAAATTTATTTATAAACAATAAAAAAACTAAATGTTTTTCCATTTAGCTTAATATTCAAAATCATAAATAATTTTATGTGCTGAAAAATCAGAATTGTTCATTAAAATATGTAATTTATTATCTTTTACATAATAATATACTTTATTATCTAAATCACCATTTTTTAAATCTTCTTTAGATAACGAAGTCTCATTATCATTTAATTCATTATATTTTTTGGCAACAAAATCAAACACTTTATCTTGATCTAGATTATATTTAGAAAGTAAATCATTTGTTGTTACTAAAGACCCATCTTTTTTATCAATAATATAAATATTTAAAATTGTTTCATCAGTGCTTACTAAATAATAATCTTTTAAGCATTCAACTATACTAAAATATTCATCACTTTCACCAATTAAATAGTTATAATATTGTAAATAGTTTTCAAAATAATTAGTTCCATTATTAGAAGTTAATTTAAAAACAGTATTATCATTCTTCTCATTAGTCTTTTTATATACTTCTTCTAATTTAGTAATATTATTTTTTATTTTAGCATTAATATTTTTTACATCATTTGAATTCATATTAATCACTGGATATTTAAACTGAATATTATAATCCTTAGTTAAGCCTTCAATATTTTTTAAATTATTTTCATATAATTTATTATCTTCATCAACTATTTCAATTTTACCAATTACATCTGTTTCAACAAATGTATAAAGATCTTTTATTTCTTCATTATCATTTTTTTTAGTATTACTTTGTTCATTATTTACATTAGTTTTATCATTATCTTTCAAAATTTTATCATATGCTATATATCCACCTAGTCCTAGTACACATATCAAAAGTATTATTATACAAATATTTTTTTTCATTTTTTATCCCTCTCTATTGATTTAATAATTTAATTGAAATAAATCTATAACTATCATTATTATCATTTTTTTGTACTTCAATTTTCAATTGGTATGAATTTCCATCAAAATTATTAGAATCACTGTCTTCTAACATTTCCTCTATTTCATCATTAGAATATTTAGCATCGTCATATTTATCTTTACAATTAACATATATTTCATATTTACCATCGTTATCTGTCATTACTTTGTCTAATTCATAGCTAGTATTACTTAAAGGCCATCCAGTTGGAAGAATACCGTATAAATAATTATTTTCTATATAAAAACTATTGGTAAAATTATTTTCATTTAAATTTTCGTTAAATAAATCTAAATATATTTTTTTAAAAGTTTCGATTTCAACAGCATAACTTCCACTTTCTTCAGTCTCATTATCATTTTTAAAATTTGAACTACCATCATTTAACACATTAATAGCTAAGTAAAAAGCCATATTTATTTTTTCAGAATTTGATAATGTTATTTCATTATTAGTAATTCTATTTTTGGGAATAGGAATTACAGAAGTATTTAATGTATATTGAAATAAATGATGAATATTTTCAAATTTAATTTTATCACTTTCTTTCAAATTTACTTCTGTTAAATTATCTTTACTATTATCATTTTTTTGTTCATTATTTACATTAGTTTTATCATTATCTTTCAAAATTTTATCATATGCTATATATCCACCTAGTCCTAGTACACATATCAAAAGTATTATTATACAAATATTTTTTTTCATTTTTTACCTCTTTCTATTAATTAAATATATAAACTTTATATTTTATATTACAATTCAATATCACACCCAAACTACTTTATCCAAATTAAATATAGCACTTTTATCTTTAAATAGATATTTAAAGATAATAAATTTACATTATGTTTACTCATCAAATATAATTTTATATTTGGTAATAAAAAAAGGATTTCGTACAAAATGTACGTTTTTTTAAAGCTTTTTCGTACATTTTGTACATTTTTTTGCATTTTTGGATACAAAAAAAGTGATAATAATACATCACTCATTTCATTAAAATGTTAACAATCAAATTTTCTAATATTCCTAAATTTAATTCTTTAATTAATTCCAGTGTTTTTTTAGATAATTTTTTTAATAGTTCTAATATTTTATTTTTTTCCTTAGTATGTATAGCTTCTTTTATTATAGTATAATCTTCATCACTTCTATTTATATGTTCTAATAAAATTTTAAGTTCGTTATAGATATTTTTATTATTTATTATATTAACATTGTTATCACCAAAGGAAATAATACCATTATTAATCATTTGATACCTCTATTTTGTTCTTATTTTTATTACCTTTAGAAATAATTCCATTATTTATTACATCATGACTATCAAAATTAAAAGTGTAATTTACATTTTTGGAATTCATAGCATCTACTATTGCATCATGAATTCTATGAATAAAATCATTATTATCTGATTTAAGTATAACACGAAGCCCTCTTGAAGTTTCTATTCTAAGGCCATAATAAATTTCTTTGTGCTTTTTTATATTATATACAAATAAAATAATAATTGTACAAATATAGATATCTCCTAAAATCATTAACTTTTTCCAAATAGAACAAATAATTAACATAATTACAAATCCCACAAACCAATCTTTTAAACCAGCAAATATTGAATGTCTTTTAAAATTAAAAAATTCTAAATTATCAATATTAGGTATATTGATAGTAGTTCCAGATAAATGTAATATTTGATTATTGATTGTAAAAACTCCACTATCATAAGTATAACTTTTCTTATCCATATAACCACTCACTTCTTAATATTATTTTATCTTTATATTTTCTAAATTTCAATATCTATTTTTATATCATGTAATAAATAATCAATATTAAATTTTAAAAAGTCTAAAATAAGTTCTTTAGTTTCTTTATCAATGTTTCTAATATTTTTTATAACTCTTATAGCAGTTTTAATATTTTTTAAATCATTTAAATTATAAACACCACTGTTTTCTAATGCATTAAAAACAGTAGTTATCATTTTTTCTCTTTTTTTATCATCATTTTTATCTAACCAAGCTAGAACACTTTTATCAATCTTTTTACTTAGATCACTTAGATCTGCCAAAACTAATTCTGTATTATTTATTTGCCACGTCATAATTGAATGTGCCATTAAATCTTTTCTTGTAGATTTTATTACTTTGTAATTACTTGTATGTCTTAATAAAAGCCCTACTACTGAGTAATTTGGAATTATATGAATATATTTTTCTTCAATACTCTTATATTCTTTAGATTCAATTTCTTTTTTTCTAAGTCCTGGGCCATCATTACTATAAATTTTTATTATTTTTTTCTTAATACTTTTTTTAGCAAACATTGATGCTACTAAAGCAAGATTTCCTCCCTTAGAATGTCCCCCTATTATAATATTTTTATCAAAAAATCCAATTGTTTTATTTAAATATTCTATCGCATATTTTTGAGATTCAATAGGAAATTTATATGCTAATTCAAAATCTTCTTTCCAGCCACTTAATAAATGATCAGTTCCTTCATAAGAAACATAAATAAATTTTTTATTAACTTTAAAAGTCATAGCACTAAATTGCTTATCTTTATCACCTATATATTTATAACCATAAATTAGGACATCTTTAAATCTATTTGTTAAATATGCTTCTTTCAAAATTTTATAAGCATCTTTTTGGGCGATACCAAGTTTTTCTACTTCCTTATATTTATATTTTAAGAAAAATATTTCTCCTGCTTTACTTATACTTATTTTTTCTTTATTTTCACTAACAATTCCATAAAAATCTAAATAAGATAAACTTGAAAATACTAAATTATCTACTTCATTAAAATCCATTTCATAAAAAGTTTTGCTACCATAATCTTTTAGATATTTTAATATATTTGCCATAATACCTCCATATTTTTAAAAAATGACAAGCAAGTTGTCATTTAAAAGAACCTTATTATATCTTTTATTGTTATATAAACCATTAATATCATAAGCAAGATAAAACCTACTGTATGAAATTTATTTTCTAATTCGGCATTAACTGGTGATCTTTTTATTTTTTCTATTATCATAAATAATACTCTACCACCATCAAATGCTGGGAATGGTAAAATATTTAAGAAACCAACATTAATACTTAAGAAAGCAAGGATATATAACATGTAACTAATTCCATATCCAATACCTTGGTTTACAACTTCATACATTCCTACTGGACCAGATAAAGCACTAAGTGAAAGTTTTCCAGTAAATAATCCTTTTAAAGTTAAAGCCATAGTATCAACAACACTACCAAATTTAATAAAAGCATATTTTAAAGAAGCAACAAAGCCTTTTTCTTCTTCTGTGCTAACTCTAAATCCAAATGATTTTGTTTCTTCACCTTTATCAGTTTTAGTAATTTTGGGTTTAACATAGAATACTTCTTTAGTTCCATCTTCATGTTTTACATCAAATTTATAAACATTATCCTTTGTCTTAAAATAAAGCAATATTTGTGTTTTTTCCCAATTAGTTACTTTTTTATCATTAACAGCTACTATTTCATCACCTGCAACTATTCCAGCACGTTCCATTGCTGAATCTTTAACTACTTCTAAAACACGAGGAACATTATAACTTGCTCCCCATATTAGAGCACTTATAAATAATACTACTATTGCAAGGATAAAGTTATTAACTACCCCCGCAACTAATATAATAAGTCTTTGTAACCAAGGTTTATTACACATTAATTTTTCTTTTTTTATCTTATTATCATCTTCATAAACTTCTCCAGCCATAGCTACAAATCCCCCAATTGGAAAAGCTCTTAAGTTATAATCAATTTTATCTTTTCCTTTGTGAGTAAAAATGACTGGCCCCATTCCAATAGAAAATTCATAAATATGAACACCAAATTTTTTAGCCCAGATAAAATGACCAAATTCATGAATAATAATTATTATTGATAATATTAAAATAAGTAATAATATTGAAAGTATCCACATAATAATCCTCCTTATATAACTGTAAATAATATAATATATGCAAGTACAACAAATATTAAGCTATCAAGTCTATCTAATATTCCACCATGACCTGGCATAATATTAGAAAAATCTTTTATATCATTTTCTCTTTTAATTTTACTAAATAATAAATCTCCAAATTGCCCTACTATTGATAAACAAAGTGATATTAAAATGATTTTAACTATATGAGTATTTGAAATCATTGTTAAATAAAATACTGTTGCAATTATTGTTGCAACTATACTTCCTAGTACTGAGCCTTCTACTGTTTTATTTGGCGAAACATGAGGTATAAGCTTATGTTTACCAACTAATTTTCCAAGTAACATAGCAAACATATCAGTCATAGTTGTAATAAGAAGTAAATATACTAAATGCCAAATATCTATAATCCTTATTAAAATTATACTATTAAATACAAGTCCTAAAAAAATTACACTTGCAGCAAGATAAAAAGCATCACGTGCTGTATATCTTTCATCTTTATATAATACTGTTGGTATAAATAAAGCTAATAATGATATCGCAAGTCCTCGATATGTAAGTCCAAATGCAATTGAATAACCATCAAATTCTGAATATACTAATAAAAGTAAACATACATAAGCTATTACAATCATTATATCAGGATAAGGTTTATGAGATTTTTTTAAATCTATTAATTCTTTTAACCCTAATACACTTAGTATTCCTACACCAATAATATATGGTTTTCCTCCTAAAATTATTAATGGTACAACTATTATCAAAGCAACAATTGCACTTATTATTCTCTTTTTCATTTTTAATTCTCCTAACTATTAAAAGTATACTACGATATTTTTAATTAATCAAATTTTATAAGTCATTGTTGTCACTATCTTTAACATCACAATAATTATTATCAAAATTTAAAGAAGTATCACCAATTATAATATTTTTATCATCACACTTTAAAATATTATATTTTTCATATTTATATAATTTAGCTGCATTTAATGAATTATCTTCAATTTCTTTGTATCCACTTAATAAATTATCTAAAGTTATCTTTTCATCTTTTAAAACATAATTTAATTCATATACTTCATTTTCACTATAAACTACATAAATATTTGATAAACAACTTGTATAATATTTTGTATCATTAACTTCTACATAATTTGTTTTATCTTTTTGACAATCTTTATTATTTACAACATTTATTTGATAATTATTATAAAGTTTTAAATCTGGTATATAAACATCTTTAATTTTAACTACATAATTATCTTTATTTTTTTTATAAGAATCTATTCTACCAACTATTTTTATATTATCATATACTTTTAAATCATTAACATTCTTAAGATTATTAAAATATAATTTATATACGATATTATCATTAAATACTACATTACCATTCATATTATTAATTTCTTCATTATTATAAGATTTCAATTCTACAATATTATTTCCCTCTTTATAACTTACTTTAGCATCTATTAAATAAAATCTATCTTTATATTCTTTAAATGAATGAATTACATCACTAGATATTGTGTTAATATCTTTTTCTTCAAGTAAATCTTTAGGACAATAATTACTTTTTTGATAAAATAAGTCAATATATGTTTTATTATTACATTCAAAGGTACGATAAAATAAAGCATTATAATTTGTATAATTTCTAGAAGATTTTATTTCTTTAGCCACTATTGGTTTATAGTTTAAAAAATAAACAAACAAGAAATCAATAAAGATTATAAAAATAATTAGAATAACTGGATATAATACTAATTTAACTTTATTTTTTTTACTATAAATTAAAGATATTTCAATTAATATCAAAGCAAGTAATATGATAGTTAATCTTGCTATGTCATATCCTTTCATTAAAAATGGTATTATAAGTGTTAAAATCCCAATTACTTTTAATATTTTTGCTATATGTTGCATTTTAAAACCTCCTTTATTCTATATTTTTATTATAACAGTAATACTTAAAAAAAGACACATTTTTCCAAAAAAAAGACTAACTTTCTTCGTTAGTCTCAAATTACTATTAATTAGTTAATAGCGTCTTTTAATTTACTTCCAGCTTTGAATGATGCAACAGTCTTAGCAGGAATTTTAATAGCTTCTTTAGTTAAAGGATTGATTCCTTCTCTTGCAGCTCTTTCTTTAGCACTGAATGTTCCAAAACCAACTAAAGCAACTTTTCCTTCATTTTTAAGTCCTTCAGTGATTCCTTCTAAAACAGCGTCTAATGCACGAGTAGCATCAGCTTTTGAAAGTCCTGCTTTTTCAGCAACGAATAAAACTAATTCTGCTTTTCCCATAAAATTTTACCTCCCAATAAAATATTTTATATTCTATAAGGCTTATTGTCCTTACATATTAAAAATAACAAAAATCATATTTAAAAGCAATAAAAACTAGATAAACATTAAAAAAAAGACATATATTTGTCTTTTTTCTATAATAAATTTGACCATTGTTTGACATTATTTTTTTGAATTAAGTTTTCTTCTTAACACTTTAGTTTTCTTAATTTCAACATATGAATCAATACTTTTTCTATATTGATATCTTTTATCATTAAAAACTTTTAATGCTTTTTCTTTAGCAATATTTCCAGCATTTTTACTTAATTGAATAAAAATTTTCATAAGAATTGGATATCTTGTTATGGCTGGATATAAACTTAAAAAATCTTCATTAATTTTAAAAATAAATTGTTTATTTTTATATCTTTTTAATTCTTCTGCTATACTTAAAGCTCCATTTTTATCAAAAGGTTTGATATCAAAATTATTATTAACTTCATTTTCAATAATCTTATTGTAATTATTTACCATTTTATTTATTAATTCAAATATTTTATAATCATCAGAATAATCATTTAAATATCCGCATTCAATTAGTAATACTTGTCTTTATTCTTTTGTAATTGACAATAATTCATTAAATAAACCAATATTTTCTAAAACAAATTCTTCTTTAAATATCTTTAGATCATTACACATTCTTGCATAATCTTTTTCATTATTCCTTATGGCTTTAATTTTATCAAATAAAATATCTATTTCTTTTAAATCAAAATTTTTACCAGAAGCAATAATTTTTTTCTTCAATATAGCTTTATAACTATCTAAATCATCCAATAAAATAAAATTTCTCGCTAAATAATTTTTCATTAAAATACCCCCTTTTTTTAACAAGTGAGGTATATTTTAACACTAACTTTACATTATGTCAAATCACAAAACTATAGCTATTAAATTATTTGAGCCTTTATTTACTATTTTAGTTACTGTTTGACTAAGTTTATAACGAGTATTTTCTGGCATAATTGATAATTTAGCTTGAATTCCTTCTTTAACTATTTCGTTTAAACTTCTACCGAATATTTCACTTTTCCAAATACTGTTTGGATCTGTTTCATAATCTTTCATAATATAATTTATTAATTCTTTACTTTGAAGTTCACTACCAATTATTGGCTCAAAAGTACTTTCAACATCAACTTTCATTAAATGAATAGAACTTGCAACAGCTTTTAATTTTACACCATATTTTCCACCCTGTTTAATAATTTCAGGAGTTTCTAATTTCATATCTTTTAATGTAGGATAAACTATTCCATAACCAGTACTTTTGGCCATTTTAAGTGCACTTCTAATAGTATCAAATTCTTCCTTAGTTTCTTTATAACTTGCAAATATTTGTAATAGACTGGCTTTTGTAGCTACTGTAGAACCCATAACTTCTTTTAAGACTTGATTATATAGTTCATTACTACTTTCTAAATTTAAAGTTACAACGCCAGTAGATGCATCAAGATCACTAATATATGCTTTGTTTATATACGGACTATCTTCATAATATTTTATTATTCCATCGGTATCTTTAACTTTATTAACATTTATAATACTTTCTTTAATTTTTTCAAGATAATGTTTTTTTACTTCATGACTATTAGGAAGAACATGAACCCATTTTGGCATATTTATTTTTATATCAATAAGTGGGAATTCATATAATGCTGTTTTTAAGACATCCATAATTTGTGGTTCATTCATTGTTTCAACACTTATAGGTAAAACTGGAACATCATATTTACTCATTAAATCTTCTTTTATTTCTAATGCTCTATTACTATTTGGATGAGCTGTATTTAAAATAACTATAAATGGTTTACCTAATTCTTTTAACTCCATTATTACTTTTTCTTCTGCTTCAACATAACTTTCTCTTTTAAGTTCACCAAACGAGCCATCAGTTGTTACTACTATACCAATAGTTGAATGATCTTCAATTACTTTTTTTGTACCAATTTCTGCAGCTTCAACAAAAGGTATATGATCATCAAACCAGTATGACCTGTTTTCGTGATACCCATAAGTCTTTTTAAAAATTGCTCAAAAGCAACCTGTATTTTTTTATACTAATACTTCACTTTTTTTAATTCTATAATGAATTTCTAGTTTTTTATCTTTAGTTACATATATTTTATCAATTAATCTATTCATAATTTCTCTTGTTGGATTTTTCATATCAAGAAAACTTTTAATTATATCTAAATATTCTACATAACAAGAGGAATCTTCATTTATACTAGAAATTTCTTCTTTTAATTTTTCTAATTTTTCGTTTGCAGTTTTAATATCTTCTTCAGTAGTTTTAAATAATCTTTGATAAGTTTCTACACTTATAATATTATTAAACTTATCATCATATAAAGAGTCTTGTTTTCTTTTTAATTCAGCTATCTTTAAGTTAAGTTCATCAATCTTTTTTAGTTTATCTTGTTTAGGATCAACATATTGATTTTTGATGATATTTTCAAATTCATCTTTATCATTAATATACTTCCTAGCCATAGTGCTTAATTTGTTATAGACAGTATTTTCTAATTTAGTATAGTTAATATAATGAGAAAAACATATATCATACTTACTAAACTTACGATAGTTATTACAATTCATTGTAACTCTATCTCTTTTTTTATCATAACTAATACTCATTCTAGCACCACAGTCTTTACAATAAACTAAATCAGATAGGACATAATCAACATTTCTTCGTTCAGGATTATAATTATTTGAAGAATCTTTAATAGATTGTGCTATTTCAAATGTTTTTCTATCAATAAGTGGTTCATGTGCATTTTCTTTAATGCACCATTCACTTTCAGGAACATTTTTCATCTTCTTAATCTTATAATTTACTTTTTGAACTCTGTGTTGTATTAAATCTCCAACATAAACTCTATTTTTGATGATATTACTAACTGATGTGTGTTTCCATATTTCAGGATGGTCAAAGTTATTTAATTTAGCACCAGAGTATTTATACATAATAGGTGTTGGTAATTCTTCTCTTGTTAAGATTTCAGCAATTTGTGAACTACCATAACCAGCAACATATAAATCAAATATCTTCTTTACTACAGGAGCAGTTTCTGGATCTGGCACTAATTTGTGCTTATCTAAAGGATCTCTCATATAACCATAAGATGGAGCACTACCACAAAATTTACCATCTTTTTTCATTTGAAGTAAGTTTGAACGAACTTTTTTAGAAATATCTTTTGCATACATATCATTCATACTTAATTTAAATGGCATCATGTCTGAGCCACTAGTTTCATAAAAAGTATCTATATCGTCATTTACGGCAATATATCTGACATCGTTTTGTGGGAAAAATGTTTCAACATAATAACCTGTCATAACATGGTCACGACCTAATCTTGATAAATCTTTTGTTATAACCATATTTATTTTTCCATTTTCAATGTCATTTAACATTCTTTTAAACTCTGGACGCTCAAAATTTGTTCCTGTATAACCATCATCAACATAAATATCAACTGCAACTAAATTCTGTGCTTTTAAATAACCAGTTAATAGACTTCTTTGATTAGTGACACTTTCTGATTCCATATCGTCACCATCTTCACGAGATAGTCTTATATAAATGGCTATATTAAAAATCGTATTGTCTATTGCATATCTATTATACACTTTTAACTCCTTTCAGTAGACAACACATTCACTTTATTAGTTGAATCAATTATACTATTTTTTTCGTCCGTTTTAAATACTTTTAATGAATTTTTATTAGCCATATAGTATTTATATATACAGCTTTTCAAAACTTCTTTTAAATCACAACCATTACTATCATAAAATTCTAATGTGTCATACATGATTATTCCTCCACAATGAATTCTATGTGTAATAGTTTATAAAAATTACTATTCTTCATAAATTATCACACCTTTCTATTGATATTCTTTTAATAATTCTTCCATTTCTTTAAGTTCTTCTTCAGTAGGTGGTATTGCTTCACATCGTTTTCCGTCCCAAACTTCAACTCCGTCTGGATCAAGTCTTATATGAGGACCTTTTCTGCCAGTCATAATCTCATCTTGATTATTTGCTATATCGGTCACAGTTACAAAACTTTGGATTTTATTATTGGTAATATAAGAGTTAAGATAACCTTTTATAAATACTTTTGTTCCTTTAACAAAAAAATCTTTATATATTTCATAAAGATTTCGGTTAATATTAAAACTAGCAAAAACTTTTCTTTCATCATATTTAAGAGTGGTTAAACCAAACTTAATATAATCATTTTTATTATCTGTGATACTATTAATAGTTCCAGATATAATTATTTCGTTTAAATCATATTTCATTTTTTATCATTCCCTTCATTTTAATTTTTTTTAAAGATTTAAATTATTTAAATAAATTTAAATTTATATTATTTATTAATATTATTTATTATCTTATTTAT
The DNA here is from genome assembly GCA_934129945.1 of uncultured Bacilli bacterium. GTDB lineage: Bacteria > Bacillota_I > Bacilli_A > RF39 > UBA660 > RUG14121. The sequence continues at coordinate 53,000 of CAKOXC010000006.1, read as the reverse complement.
TATATTAGAAGATACTCGCTATACTGATTAGTAGTATCTTGCTATAAACTCTAGAAGATATTTGCTAAATATATTCTTCTAGTATTAGGTTCACTTTCAACTCTAATATAGTTTTTCTTTCTTAATGAAGCTATGCAACTAGTAATTGTTCTTCTAGATACTTTCATAAGATTACTTAAATATCTATTACTAGCAAAACAAAAACCCTCTTGCATTGATAGAGTAGTTATTAAACCCATTAAAAGTTTAGTAGTAGTAGATAAATCTTCATCTAATAAAACTACCACTGGAACTTCTACATATTTTAAATTTGTTATATCGTTGTTCATAAATCATTCTCCTTTCTTAATTTTAGGCAATAAAAAAACTTGTAACCACTACTTACAAGTCATACTAATAATGACAATAAAATCCCTGTGTGAGATAAATCTCACTAATAGGTTGCTTGAAGTAAAACATACATACAACATATTTCAATCCCTTTTATTCTTTTATTTCGTTCTTTGAAATATGTTTTACTTCAAACTTGTTCATCTTATATTTCTATAAGATAGGTTCTAATATAAATCTACGAACATTTACTGAACCTTTATTTGTTAGCGATTCAATCTTTTCTAACAAATCTCGTATGTGTATAATCCTCGGCTGTATTCATTGAACCTTATATATTTGTTATCTTCTAATATTTGTAGGTTCTTTTTGAATCCAACATTTGTTATACTTAACTTTTTTTGAACTTTCCCAATGCTTATGCTTGTGAATTCACATCTTTGGGATTGTTCTGCACAGAGTATTTTGTATATCAGTTTTGTTTCAAACTTGATATTCTTATCTCTCCATACTCTTGGATCAATTAATTCTAGTTGCTTTTTCAATCTCATACATTTGATTTCCTCCTTTCTTTTTCTATGTTACCCATTTAATTTTAAAATGGGTTCATTTGGAAACACATATAATATATCATGCTAATTACATCGTTGTCAACATTTTTACTCAAAAAAATAAAAAATGTTGACATTTTTACCCAATAGGTGTATTATTATGGTGTGAGGTGAATTTCTATGCTAGAAAAAAATATCGGTGAAGTAATTACCGAAGCTAGAGAAAAAGCTAATCTTTCGCAAAGACAACTTGCAAAATTGGCGAATATAAATAACTCTGAACTTTCTAAAATTGAATCAGGTATAAGAAAAGAACCAAGTCCTAAAATACTTCGTAAGATAAGTAATGTATTAGATGTTAATTATAGTGATCTAATGTATATGATTGGATTAGGTATAGAAGTCAGTCCATTAAATCCTTTTATAAAAGATTATTATTCTAAATTAAAAGGAGATGAACTTAATGAGGCAGAAGTTAATGTTTTAGGAAATAAACAAAATCTTGAAAAGTTAGTTTTATCTTGTGAAGAAAAACTAAATGATGAAAGTATAATAGAAAGTGAAAGAGAGTTATTACAAAATACTATTGAAGATACAAAGTATCAAATAAATACACAAGACGAAATAATTAATTTAATTCAAAGTTTAAAAGTAAAGGAGAGAAATAAAAATGCGAAATAGTAAAATAATAAAGATAGCAGTAATATTATTATCAATATTCTTTGTAGTAAGTTTTGGATTATCACAAATAGTTGGTAGCAATTATTTTAAAAATATGTTCTGGGCTTCAACAGCTTTACTTGCAGTTAGTCTTATATTAGATTTAAATGCTTGGAGCAAATTAGGATTAGATATAGATAAGAATAAATCAAGAACAATTAAAAGAAGTTTTGATGATAGCACAACATTGCTAGTTGTATTTTTCGGAACATTATTATGCTTAGTAGTATTCTTTGATACATTTAATCATAATGTTATGAAAAATAATTTTGTCATAATAGGTGCATTTATTATGACATTAGAATTTGAATTATTTATGTATCTATCAATATGGAATGCTAAAAAGGACACAGCAAATTTATTAAAGAATAATAAATAATTCAAATAAAAAAATAACCTTTTACCTTTTCGTTAGATTAGGTATTAGGTTATTTTTATTTAAAGAATACGGGGCACGTTTTGTGAGTTTACTCATGAAAGTGGCGATAGTATTCTTTCTTTTTTATGAAGTCGCATGACAAAATAAAAAAGAGCAACATTCACTTACGATAGTTTGTGAAATGTTGCTTATTGGGTTTCAAAAGGGTGTCCCTTTGCACACTATTCCTAGTTGGCATTATGCCGACTTGGTAGTGTGTTACTATCTTGCCTTAAAGATAGTCTTTAACTTTCTTCATGATATAAGTACTCATCTGGTATATTTGGATAACCACTTATATAAAAATTAAATATATCATTTAATATTTGAATACATATTCCATAGGACTTTTCATCTAATTTATTTTCTTTAAAACAATCATCTAGTTGACTTTTGAAATTATAATATAATTTTTCATAGTTGGTTTTCTCGGTATTTTTAATATCACTTATGTTTTGTATTATATTACTTAATTCACTTATTTCTAATTCTATTTTAGAATTAACTTGTTCTTCTATATCTTCAATTAGTTCATATAGAGAAAGTGCTAACAAGTATTGTGAATAATCAGTATTAAACGATTTTTCATATTGCATTATATAATTTTTAAGTTCATCTATTGAATAATCATTAATATTATTTTCATTCAATTGATTACATAAATCAGAATCCAAGACATAGCCTTTTAATGATATTTTGTTTAACATTAATGTTTTTTCAATTTGATAATCATCTTCTGATAATTCAACAAGTTCATTTGCTTTTGTAATAAAACTAAATATTTTACTATTAATATCATCATGAATTTTATCTATTTCAACATATGATTCTAATATTTTTACATTTAAGTTATTATCCATTGTTTACTTCCTTTCTTCTAGAAAATTTAGTATAAATGATAAGCAATCATTGTATAGTTGATTTAACGAATCTAGATTATCAATTGTATAAATATCATCAATTTCACTATTAGCAATTTCATTATTAAATTTATCAATATAATTTATTAAATATTTTTTATCAAATTCCAAATCTTGATAGTTTGGTATTTTATTAATTACTTCAATATCATTAAATTTATTTAATTTAAAATGTTTCAGAATATAATTATCATAAGACTCAAATAAACTATGTTAAAATTCTTTCGTTTTATTAATACCTTTTAATTTAAAATTTCTATAATACCAGTCATTATAAAATCTATCAGTTAATAAGTGAATTATATATCCTATAGAAATGTCATCATTCATATTAGGATATTTTTTTATAAATTCACCTGCATTTGCTAGATTATATGGATATTCATCTTTATATTGAAAATGTGATAGTCCATGATTTTTTGTAGTAGTTAGATCAGGTAAAACACTACCTAGCATGATTGAATCATTATCCAGTTTAAGTTTTTTATTTATATCTTGTGCTATTTTAATATGAATTTTATGACTTGGCATATACTATCTCCCTATAATCATATAAACAACCATAAATAATGCTCCACAAACAAAGCTAACTATTAATGATAGTAAAATTATATTAGTGTATCCTTTATTACCACTTGATCCATTTCCTTGAGATGATGGAGCTGATAAAGTTTTTACTTTTGGTTTATTAAGTTGTTGTTTTTGTGCTTTTTGTTGTTTAATTGCTTGATTCTTTTGCTTTATATGTTGATGAACTTGAACTTCACTTTGACTTCTTTGAGAAAATGATCTAGATTTTTTAGGTGTATCATTTGATTGTGAACGAACAGGTTCACTACTTTTTGTTTGTGATGTTTGCTGCATAGTTTTTTCTTTTGTAATAACTTCTCTTATAAATTCTTTAACACTTTCGTTTGTGATAAAATTACCATTACTATCTCTTTGTTGTGTTACTGAATTGTGATCTCCATTAAACTTTTGAAATTTAGCATTTACTCCTAATTGGGAATACATTTTCTGATTATTATCAAATCTCTCTTGTGGATTTTTACCCAACTGTGTTTGAACTTGAGTTATTTCGTGAGGAGTATAGTTTTCTTTATATCTTGGTTGTAGTTGTGTCTGTGTTTCATTTTGTTTATCACTTACCATTGCAGGATCATTATAATCTTGATTTCCTATATAATAATATTGTGGTATAGATTTAAATGCTTCAGCATTAAAATTTGGAACATTTGCAACACCTAATGGGAAATTTAATGTTTCTCCATTTAATTGTGAAATAGGTAAAATTCCTAATCCACTTGTTCCACCACTAATACAAGCTTTGACCATTTCAGGATGTAATGCAGTAAAACAATTAGCAAATTTAGATCCTGCTGAATATCCTTCCATAATTACTTTACTATCAACTTTAACACCTAATTGTTCTAAAACACTTTTTGATTCAGAAATAATACTAACTAATTGAGAAGGTAAATCTCTACATTGTTCTTGTATTTGTTTAATTTCTTGTTCAGATAATTGTTTTTCAATAGGTCTATCATTATTATCTGCAATTAATATTGAAACATCATTTTCAAATACTTTACTTCCTAATGCTTGTGTATAATATCCTTGAACTCTAGGTATCAATGGTGTTAATACAGGCATTTTTAAGTCAGAACCAAACCACATACCAGGATTCGTTTTAATTGTGCTTAATCGTGCAGCTTCATTTCCCTCAGATAAATGAATAGCGGTTCTTGTTCTATCTAGTTTTCCATCTTTTACTCCAGCACCACCAGTATTACAACTATGAACTAGTAATGTAGTATCTGGCTGACATCCATCTGGAACAAATAATGAATAGCCACAATTAAAACCTTTTTCTGGGTTAGGTGGCATAATATATACTTTTCCTTTTATATCTTTACTTCTATCTTCAGTAGGATATTGATAATAAATATCTTGAACATTTTGTTTTAATTTTTCTCTTTCAACGACTTTTTGTAATGTTGCTTGAACAACTTGCTTGTATGACTCAGCTTCAGAATGAATAATTGTGTCATCAATACAAGTCATCATATCAGATATCATACTTGTCTCACCATTATTTAATTTTTCATTTTCTGATACTAATTTTTTAGTAAAATCAGAAACATAATCATAGTATTCAGTAAATAATAAATCAATAACATCTTCCTTTTTAGATCTACCAAGAGTAGTAATATATGTTCCCTCTAATGAATCATTGTTTTTTACTGCACCATTATCAAATAGTGGTGCCATTTGATATGAATCATTTACTTTGTCATATAATACTGCAAAATTAGTGTAATTGAAATCTTTCTGATCTAATATAGCATTAAATAAAACTGCTTTGAAATAGTCTTTTTTAAGTTGTTCTAATTGTTCTGGGTTCTTAACTCTTTCTGAAAAACCTTTTAATAAAATATCCATATAATATTGAGTTTGATCTCTTGATAATTCAGGTTTTGGTTGCTCTGGATTATTTTTAATTCTAGAAACAACATCACTTACTTCTGGATATATTTTTACAAAATCATATCCTGATATAAAATCATATCTTTCCTTATCTGGAATACAGCTTATGCTTATTCCGTCTATAGTTCCATTATCTAAATACAATGAATAATCTGCTACTGGTATATCACATATTTTACCTAATCTTGATACTAATAATTCATATTCATTCGGACTACTAACACCTTTATAAAAACCATATAATGTTTCACCAAGTTGATTCATTAATTGAACTTCTTTGGTTTCATTATAACTTTGCATATATTTTGTATCCATAGTTTGAACAATAGAATAATCCATATTTTGATATTTTTCTTTTGTTTCTAAATATAATTTTCTTAATTCTTCAAACTTTGCTTGTCTTAATTCTTGTTGCTTTTTTAAAAATTCTTGTTTTCTTAATTCTCTTTCTTCAAGCATTTTTTGTATTATTTCATTTATTTCTTTATATATTTGTTCTTCTGTATATGAATCATATTTAGAAGAAGTAAATTCTTCAATTCCTTTTTTTAAAGTTTCATCACTAATAGTTCCTTGTTTTTCTTTATTTAATTGTTCTGCAATGTTTATAATATATTGCTCAACATTATGATGTTTAATATCTAATTCATTATTCATATTTCAACACTCCTCTTAAATATGTCGTCCGATTTCTAAATCATTAATTTTTTTTTCCATTTCTGCAACAACAGAAATATCAGCATTTTTTCTTTTAACATCATAATTATTCTTTTTTTTAGTATCTAAATTATAATCAACTATTAAATCTATACTATCTTTAATTATACTTGCATCATATTTATCTTTAGGTCTAGAGTTCTTTTTAGCATTATAAATACTTTCTAAACTTTGCATTCTATATGAAATTCCATTATGTTCTCTTATGTCATTAGCAAATATCATTTCTGCATATTCTGGTGCTAAATGTTGTTCATTTACTAATAATTCTTCATTAGGATTGTTATTAGTATGATAGTATTCTTTTATCACAATTTCATTGTCTGGTTTTCTTTCAAAAAGGAATAGTCCAATACTCATCGGTGTTCCTTTATATTGGATTTTAAATTCATGTCCGTTTTCCTCTTTATGATCCATATTACTTATAAATTCAAATTCATCATTTTGTTTTACTAGTTCATATAGAGATTGTAATTGTTCTTCATTTATAAATAAATCTAAATCTCCATGATATCTTTCTAAAGGATGATTAGTTGCTAAATATCCCATTAATCCACCAGTATAGTATGAATCAAAATTAGTTCCAATTATCTGATTAAATTTATCAAAAGCTTCTATTACTAATTGATGATTTTCTGATAATGGCATTTGAGGATGAGTCATATTCATACTTTTTAACCAATTTAATCTTGACATTAAATCTTCTTTTGAAGAATATTTTTCAGATAGTGATGTAATCAAATCTACATTAGAAAAAATATCTTCTATCTTTACTTGTCCTTTTTCTGCTAAATCATTAAGTGCAACTACTAAATAATCAATAACATCTTCTTCACTCATAGCACTTAAACGACTAATTAAATCATTACAAATTCTCTCATCATTAACATTAGCCAATTTTGTAAAAGTATAAACAATTTTTTTTATTTGTTCTTTTTGAATTTCGGTCATTTAAATCACTGCCTTTACTATAAATAATTATATCATATTTTTATCATTATTTTATATATTAGAATACAATTTATCAATCATTTCACATTCTTCGCCTAATTGAGTATATAATTCAGATATTTTATTTTCATATTCTTCTTTTTTATTGTTATATTCAATAAGTTTCTTTTTTTGAAAGAAGAAAGGTTTAGTATCTTCTAAATGATTTATTAAAGTTTGATAAAATTTAATTCTATTATCTATCATTCTCATATTAATATTTGAATCTTCAATAGCATATTTAATATTCAATTCTAATAACTTTTCAAATAACTCATAATCATCATTTTTCTTTTTAGTCATCTTGCACCTCCAATGTTTAAAGATTTACTACATAATTAATTATATCACTTTTTTAACGAATAATCTTCGGTTTTATAGTTAAAACTAATTTTAATGGGACAATGGTATCGGTGATAGTTATGTTTGATAATAATTTACGATATGCTAGAGAAGAATTAGAAATGACTCAAGCTGAACTAGGTTATGTATTTGGAGTATCTGATTCAGCAGTTAGATCATGGGAAACTGCTCATGATTCTATACCTTTACCTAAACTAATTAAATTTTGTGATATGTATGATTTTTCATTAGATTTTATTTGTGGTTTAATTAGAAAGAATATAAAATATGGTCATTTCAAAACAGATAAGGTTAAAATTAGTAAGAAATTAAAAGAATTAAGAAAGAGTTTAAATATATCTCAACAAAAGTTATCTGATGATTGCAAAATATCTCAAACAACATATAGTGGTTATGAAACAGGCCATTATCTAATTAATACAACTAATCTTTATTATATTTGTAAAACTTATAATGTTTCTATGGATTGGATTGTTGGAAGAACTAATAGCAAAAAAATAGGCAAATAAAAAAAGCGAGAGTATGCTAATTAAAACATATTCTCGCTTTTATAATACATTTAATGAATAACAATAATCATATACATTTAATTGTTCATTGATTTTAGCATTTATTTCCTCATTTTCAAAATCATATTGAAAGATATTAAATAACATTTCTACTGAAAACTTTTTCTTTTCTTCAAGTGATAATTCCATATACTTTGCTGAAATAAATAATAAGTTTTTATATTTAGCAAAGTTAGTTATTACATTTTTAGATTCAGGATCTAGTATTAATAAAACATTTTTTAAAACTTTTATAAAATTATTGATATCATAAGTAGATGTAAACCCTAAATCTTCAAGTAGATGTATTGCTAATCTAACTTTATCAATATCATTTAAATTATCAAACATATTAACTAAATCAATTACTTTTTCGGTATTATTATCTAATAACATAAATATTCTCCTTTCAAATTAGCCATTTTAGGCATTTTATTTAAGGAACAGATAAGAGATTAAACCTTAACTTAAAACTTAACTATAAGCATTTAAATAGGGTATAATCTCAAATTTCTGTTTTACTATTTATCACTCTAATAATTAAAAAAATCAAGAATGTTTTTTAATTTTATCTACTTAAATCATAATCATCTTTATCGTAATCATATTCATCATAATCTCTAACTCGTTCTTTGTAATAATCAGGTGCTTCAACATATTCAAATAATTCATCTTGTTTAGTAGTTCCTTTAGATATTTTAATAACATCTCCCATATCAAATTCACTATTATCATAACAATCTTTAACAACTAAAGCAGTTTCATCTTTAGTATAATCATTGCCTCGTTGTAATAGTTTTCTTAAGAATTTCTTTAACAATTGAAATAGTTCATTTAATCTATAAATTAAACTTCTATTTTCATCTTTTAGTTCTTTATTTTCAGTTTCAAGTTTACTAACTTCTTTTTTATATTTTTGATTTTCTTTTTCTAATGATTTATAACTATTAGCATAACTATCAACTTCATTAAATATTGTTTGTAATTTAGGTTGTAATTCCATAACCTTTTTAGATTCTTTAATAACATTATTCATACTTTCAAAAGTATCTTTTTTAACCTTAACAAATTCTTTATCAATAATAAGAGTTTGTTTAGTTGTTTTCATTTTATCTTCAAAATCAGCCATTGCTTTATCAAATCTATCATTTTTAACATTTAATTCATGATTTAGTTTTTTAGTAAGTTGTTTATATTCTTTTATTTTAATGTGTTTATTATCACTTCCTTTAATACCTCGTTCTAGATCATAACCTTTTTCAGTTAGTCTTTTATGATATAAGTCTTGTAAATGTGATAACTGAATTTTATCTTTAATATATTGTTTTTTAGAAATAGTGTATCTTTCGGTATTAGTTCTTTTATCTAATTTTTTAACTAGTGGAACAACAACACAATGAATATGTGGTGTTTCTTCATCTAAATGGACTGTTGCATGAAGTATTTGTTCTTTTTTATAACCTAAATCATTATAAACAAATTCCATACAAGTATCAGCCCAATCTTTTATTTGTTCTCTGGACATATCTTTAAAGAAATTATGTGAAGCAGTCATAACTAATTCATCAGCTACAACATTTTTAGAACTATTTAACATTTCATGGTATCTTTTCTTTCTATCAGCTCTTTCAGTTTTCATTCTTTCATCATGTTCCTTTTTATATTCTTTAGTTAAATCATCAAATCCTTTAACATATTTAACATTTAAAGGAACAAGTTCTATATTATTTTTAGTTAATTCTAATTTAATATTAGGGTTTGATTGATATGCTTTCTTTTCTCGTTTATTGTGTGATCCTATTTGTGCTAAATCAGGTATAGTCATAATAGGTTCAACTCTTAATATTGCATAATTTAAATTCATAATATCATTTCTCCTTTCTTTTACGCAACAAAAAAAGATATGTAATTAAACATACCTTTCATAATTTCAGTTGTTCGGAAATTCCGAACAGTTCATTTTTTTAATTAGTAAAATTATTTATCTAAATCTTCATTTTTCATATCTAATAAGAATTTATCAAAATCAGATTCAAATATTTTATCTTGAATAATTCTATATTTTTCAAACTCTGATAGTGCAAAGCTTTCAGCAACTTTGTGTGAAACTTTGCCTGGATTATCTAATACTTCTCGCTCGTTAAATTGTAAGAATACATCAAGTCTATTTTTCCAATCTTCCATAGTCATTGGAATATGTCTTTCTGCTTGATCTTCAGCATAATCCAAATACATTGTAACTATTCTTTCTAATGATTTAAGTTCATCTTTTGTTAAATAATTTTTAGCAATAACAACATCACTTGCCATTATTTTACCTTTAGGGGAGTTTTTCCAATTTGTTAAACCCATGTGTTCTTTCTCATGATTTGCTCGTTCTACAATAACTTCAGCTGCAGTATTTCCATGAGTAGCGTAATGCATTTTGTTTTGAACTGTCTTAAAAAATTCTTGTGTTATTGGTGATTGTGAATTATAGTCTAAACTAGTAGAATAAATATCAGTAATCTTTTGATAAAAGTTTCTTTCACTAATTCTTATTTCTCTAATTTCTTGTAATAATTCATCAAAATAATTTTCATCTAGAAATGCACCATTTTTTAATCTTTCTTTATCTAGAACATAACCTTTAACAGAATATTGTTTTAAAATATTAATAGCCCACAATCTAAAATCAATTGCTCTTTGACTATTAACTTTAAATCCAACTGCAATAATAACATCTAAATTGTAATATTTTGTATTATAATTTTTACCATCTTCGGCAGTATGTAAGAAATCCTTACATACTGAATCTTCTTTTAATTCTTTACTAAAAATATCTTTTAAATGCATAGTAATATTGTTTCTAGTTGTTCCAAATAATTCAGCCATTAATTTTTGACTTAACCATACTGATTCATCATCAACTATTACTTCAATAGTTTTTTCTTTATTCTGCTTTGTAAATATCAAAAATTCTGCTGTTGAGTTTCTAATTTGTAAGTTCTTCATAAGTATTCCTCCTTGTCTTAATTTTTTGTTAAACTGCTAATTAAATTATACTATATTTTTAGACATATATCATCACATTTCTTGTTATAATTACAATATTTTCTAATCTTGCATCTTTCACATTTAGGGTGCTCTCCACAAATATTAGCAGACCTTAATAAACAAAATTGTTGGATTATTGATTCAACAATTATCTCATCACAGTTATTTAATATTGCTATCTTTTTAATTATATTTAATACTTGTTGTTCTGTTGCATTAGCATTTTCTACAATTCCTAGTCTATGACTACCAAATAATCTTTCTAATTGAGAACTCTTTTTACAAGTATTAACACCAACTCGTTTTAAATAATCATAAGCAAAAGCTCGTCCAACTTGTATTAGTTTATATTTACCACTATTAAACATATTAGCAATATCATTAGGAGTTTCTTTTTTAACAAACTTATCTAAACTTCCATAATCTTTTTCAATTCTTTCTAATACCATTATATTTTTAGATAATGCTTTCATTTGATTATTTATCATTGGATTAGTGCAATGAATCTTCCTTAACTTATTAACTAAAATACTTGGTTCAACTACCTTTAAATAATTCTTATCATAGTTATGAAAAATCTTATCAATAGTTTCCATATTTTCTCTTATATTATTATCTCCCCACCTATGATTTGAGAGTAGAGCAATAATTAATGCTTTTAAATGTTCTTCAAAAGAATACTTTTTACCTTTTTTTCTAGATTTAACATTATTAACTAAATCTTTAATATCTCTCATATAATCATAATTAATATAATCCATACTTTCTTTAATAAGAGGATATATTTCTTTTAAATCTTTATCATCAAGTAGAGTAATATTCTTTACCATTTCATAATTAGGATTATATATTACTTGATTATCAATACAATCTTTTAATATTTCTATAACTTCTTCATTAGATAAATACTTAACTCTTTCAATAGGGAATATAACTTTATTTACTTTGACATATTTTATCAGCAAAGGTATTAATTCATCTTTTTCTAAAAATTGTCCATTTTTCATAAAAAAATATCTCACTTTCTATAAATTAGTCTTTAACTAATAAAGTGAAATATTGTCTTTAGTCTTTATTTTATCGGCATTTATTTATTTTTATATTTGGGTATCACTTATTCAACTTCACCCACGGTGTTTTTACCATTCTTGGGTTTCCATCTTCGTCTTCATATCCCAAAGAATCTTTAACAACATATCCAACACAATCTACAAGTTTAATATTAGTCTTAAACTCATCTATTTTTATATTTGCTCCGTTTGATGGAACAAATTTAGGTTCTGTTGTCATTATTGTTTTTCCAGAAGCACTTTGAGGTATTTCATCTAAGCATTTTTTCTTTTCATATTCATCCTCAATATTATCAACAATTAAATTTTCAATCACTTTTTTTATAAAGGTAGATTTACCAGTTCTTACAGCACCAACTACTCCTAAATAAATTTCTCCATTGCCTCTTTTGGCAATTGACGCTAATATTTCTGTTTTCTCCATTTAATAACCTCTTTCATTTTTCTAATTAAACTTATGAGGTTTTAATAATATTTATTCATAATTTATAAAATAATAAAAATTTATTGTTACTTTTTATTTTCCATTATATTTATTGTCATTGAAATTAAAAATAGCAATTTCTTGCTATTTCTTGCTATTTTAGTAATTCTTTTAATTTTTCTAATGGTAATTTAGTATGTTTACTAACTTCTTCATAACTCATTCCTGAATCAATCAAACTCTTTGCTATTTTTAACTTTTCTTCTTTTTTCCCAGATTCAATACCTTCTTCAATGCCTTCTAGTCTTTCACTGTTTAAAATCATTTCTTGATCTTCTTCTGGATCAAATAATATCTTGGCAAATTCTTCTGCGCTTAATTTCTTCTTGAACTTTTCCATTATCTTACCCCTTATCTCACTTCCTTGTACAAGTTCTTCCATTTTTTTAATACTTGTACAATTTAGCATTGCAAGATTCTTCTCTTTCTCGCTAATATTATTATAATTCATTTCTTTATATTTGCCTAGATATATTTCATGTATTGTTATTTTTTCATCTCTTACTTTATTTTTCTCATCATACATTCTTTTGGTTGTATTTATTATATCTTCATCTATTTCACATAAATAGTTATTTATATTTATTTGATATAACTTAAATTCTTTTTTATAGTTCTTATCATATTTAAATATTTGTAATATTACTTTTGCTACATAACATAAATTTCTATTATCTAGATAATCTCTTTTAAAATTATTAGCTTCAATATTTAAAAATGTATTTGATTCTTTATCTCTTAAACATAAATCTACTCTATTTCTTGTATCTTTTATATTTATAACCATCAATTCTTCACTCGTTAAATCAAAGCTATTTAAATCTAACTCGAAGTAATCTTTAAATATTTCATTTAATAATTCTCTAAATTCACTACATTCTTTAAACATACTTTTAAATATACAATCAGTAAGTAATGAGACTTTTTTCATTTGCATTATTATTGCACCTCCTACTATCTTATTACAAAAAAATGTCTCATTTCCTTTTTTTTCTTATTAATTTCTTGCTATTTTATCTAATTTAATACTTTTTTTATAAAATTATAACTGTTACAGTGACTAGCATGAGCTTTAAATGAATTATAACTAAGCCTTTAAAACTCCCACTTTTTAAAATTCAATTAAAAAATCCCCGACTTTTTGAGATTTATTTGTATTTTTACACTTTACAACTGTAGTGTAAATAGATTTTATATATAAAATGTGTTATTATTAATTTAGGTGAGAAGCAAAAAGTCTTTTAGGGACTTGATGCTTGCCACAGTTTTGTTGGAAAGCACCTTTATTCAGGTTTTAAGAATAAAGATGCTTTTTTTATTACTTATAAGTAATAACTAATATTTTTACAAATAAAGCTATTATTATAAATAACTGAATAAATATAATTATGAATAATCTTGAGATTATATAATCATTTTTGCTCATACTACCACCTTTACTTCTATTTTTATAAAAACCCCCTGAATTTTAGTCTCTAAGTATGGTGGCAAGCATCTTCTTTTTGCTTCTCGATAGTGTATTATATAGTAATTTTTTTATATTTCAAGGCTTTCGACAAATAGTGACAAATGTTTTAATTAAAGCATTAAAAAAATATGATAAAAATCATATTTAAAACATTTTTTCAACACCTTTAGGGACTTTATCTTTAACAATTGCATTAACTATTTTATCTTCTTTATCTTTTGAAACATTTTTGCCTGTCATAGCACTTAAACTTTGTATCACTTCTCTTATTGTATTTTCATCTTTCATATTACCTTTTTGTAGTTTTTCAGCTAAAGAAATTATTGTATTTTTATCCACCTTTGTCTTTTTCTCAACTTTCTTAAAAAAATCATCATTAAAAGCCATTATAAATCCTCCTACTATAATATATGAGGATTTTTTAATAATGTTTAAAATTCTTCATAAAAAATATCATCAGGTTTCAAATTAAAAATACTAGCTATTCTTTTGGCAAATTCATAAGTAATACGACGTTTACCATTTTCAATCTGCCAGTAGTATGTTTTAGAAACCCCTAGCATTTCAGCCATATTCTTATAAGATATATTCTTATTATTTCTAATTAATTGTAATTTTTCTATTTTTTTCAAAGTATTTTTCATAGCTGCCTCCAATTTAATAATATCTTATAATTTACTTTTTGTCAATTTTCTATAGTTATATATAGGTAGACTTATACTGCAAAAATAAATATATTTAATTAAGGAAGTGATAATAATGTTATTAAGTAAAATTATTGGTAATAATTTAAAATATTTAAGATATCAAACAGGATTATCACAAGAAAAATTTTATGAAAAATATAATTTAAATCCTAAATACATGGCATGTATTGAGCGAGGAGAAATTAATCTTTCTGTTGATTTTTTACAAAAACTTGCTAAAACTTTAAATGTTAAAATTGATTATTTAATAAATTTTGATAACAAAAAAATAATTAAATATAAAAGAGTTGATTCTAAAACAAAATAAAGGCTTAATCTTCTTCGCCTTTATTTTTAAATTTCAAAATAATTGGTGTTCCAGTTAAGTCAAAATTTTCTCTAATTTTATTTTCTAAATATCTTTCATAACTAAAATGAACAAGTCCTTTATTATTTACATTAAAAGTAAATTTTGGTGGACAATTGTCAGTTTGATTAACAAAATAAATTTTAAGTCTTTTTCCTTTATATGATGGTGCTTCATGCATAGTTGTAGCATCTACTATAACATTGTTTAATAATGATGTTTTTATTTCTTTACGATTATTTTCATAAGCACTAATAACTTCTGGCATTAATGTATGAATTCTTTTTTTTGTTAAGGCAGATAAAAATACTACTTTAGCATATGGTACAAACTGCAATTCATATTTGATTAATTCTTTCCATTTTTTTATTGCAGTATTTGGATCTTCTACTAAATCCCATTTATTTACACAAATAACTATTCCTTTCCCTGCTTCTATAGCATAAGAAATAATATGTTTATCATGCTCGATAATTCCTTCAAAAGCATTAATAACGACAACACAAACATCACTTCTATCAATTGCTTTTAAACTTCTAATGAAACTATATTTTTCGACATTTTCATATATACGGCCCTTTTTTCGCATACCAGCTGTATCTATTACAGTATAATCATTACCATTATATCTAAATACTGTATCAATAGCATCACGAGTCGTTCCAGCGATATCACTTACAATACTTCTTTCTTCATTTAATAAGGCATTTATTAAACTACTCTTGCCTACATTAGGTCTTCCAATAATACAAAATTTCAAATTATCATCAGTAACTACTTCGTCTTCTTTAAAATCTTTAGTTATTTCACTAAGCAATTTATCAAATCCCAAGTTATGTGAAGCACTTATAGGTAAAACTGTCTCAAAACCAAGTTCATAAAAATTATATATATCTTGTTTTCTTTTTTCATTGTCAATTTTATTAACTGCAACAATTACTTTTTTATTTGACTTTATTAATATATCTCTAATTTTTCTATCATTTGCTGTTATATCTTCTTTACCATCAACAACAAAAACAATTACATCAGCTTCATCTATAGCAAGCGTTGCTTGCATAATAATATCTTTGTTAAAATCTTCTTTGCCTAAATCTATACCACCAGTATCTATTAATAAAAATGGTTTATCTTCATTTTTTACTGTACCATAAATACGATCTCTTGTAATACCTGGCATATCCATTATAATTGATTTATCTTCTTTTATAAGTCGATTAAAAATAGTACTTTTTCCAACATTTGGTTTACCTATTAAACAAACAGTATGTTTCATTACTAGTACCTCCTTTTTTCAAAAACTTATACTAACATAATTATTTTATTTATGCAAATTAATTACAGTAATTAGTTAAATTTATTTTACTTGTCCATGTTCCACAGTCGATTAGTTCTACTTTATATCCATTATTTTCTTTAAATATTTTTATTTTGTAATTACGCATGTCATTTCCTTTTGGATCTTCATAAACTTTAGTTTTAACTCCATTAGTTTGATTCTTTTGCTCTCTTGTTTCTTTTAAAAAGCCATTATCTAATAACTTGCCAACAGTGGTAGTCATTCCGTCACTAGGAATATAGTTTTTTATATTACTAGCAAATCTTTTAGAAGCCACAATAACATCATCAACTTGGCTTTCATATGTTTCTTGTACTTTTTTCTCGTAAATTGATTTACCAATCGGAATTGCTATTACAACTATAATTGCAACTCCTGCTATTATTCCAAGTAAGCCATAAATTGTTAATCCTTTTTTATTCATATTCTAGCATCACCTTTCTCATTTACAATAATTAGTTAAATCTATATTATTGTTATTAGTCCATTCATTACAATTATTTGGTTTTGCATAAATTCTATTATTTTTTTTATATAAACATAACTGTAAATCATTCATTGATGAATTATCAATGGGACTTAATACCTTACCATTATCTACATCGTCTTTTTTTACATAACCACCATTTAGTAGTTCAGATACTTTTACTAAAGTATTACAACTATCTTCATCACTATTTACTTTGCTACTATTATCTTGGCCATACATTTTAGCTGCATCCATAATCATATCCACTTTTGTATTATACATTTTTTTCTTTATTTTATTCGATACTGCTATTGTACTTGGTACTGCTATTGTTATTATTATAGCAAGTATTACTATTACTGCTAACAATTCTACTAAAGTAAATCCTTTTTTATTCATACTATCACCCTACTCTTATTTTATCACAAAAAAAGATTAAAAAAAGCATTTGTAAATTACAAATGTCAATTTTCTGTATTTAAACTTTCATTTATTAAATTATATACTTCTTCTCTACCTTTTTTAGTTAAACTCGAAAAATGGATAAATGAATCTTCTTCTGATAATTTAAAAGCATCTTTTATTAACTTATCTTGTTTTTGTTTTTGATTATTTGGTACTTTATCATATTTTGTCGCAATAATTGTTATATCTAGATTATAGTATTTTAAAAAGTCATACATAATAATATCATCTTCCATTGGTTTATGACGATAATCTATTAATAAAAATACCTTAGTTAAATCCTTCCTATTTTTAATATATTCTTCAATCATTAATCCAAGTTTTTTTTGTGTTGTTTTATTTACTGCAGCATATCCATATCCAGGAACATCAACTAAATAAAACAAGTTATTTATTAAATAGAAATTTAATGTTTGAGTTTTACCAGGTTTTGATGAAGTTCTAGCATAGTTTTTTCTTGCTATTATAGAATTTATAAAACTACTTTTACCTACATTACTTCTTCCTACTAAAAGGAATTCTTTTTTATTATCTTCAGGATATTGGCTTTGTCTTACCGCTATATTTGTTAACTCTACATTATCAATTTTCATTTCCATCACCAATTAAATTATATATTATTTATTCTTTTTTTGCAAATTTATACTTTTTTTCTTTATTTCGACAATATTTTTAATTAGAATGTTTATAATAAATTCCCATGGAAAAAATTAATTTTGATAAATATCAATTAAAAGCTATTAAAACTTTTAAAAATACACTTTTGATTGCTGGAGCTGGGGCTGGAAAAACAACAACTATCTTAGGAAAGATAGAATTTTTACTTGCAAATGGATATACTGAGGATGATATTCTTTGTATAAGTTTTACTAATGCATCGGTAAGTGACTTAAAAAATAAATTAAATAATAATATTGATGTTTTTACTTTTCATAAATTATCTTTAAATATTTTAAAGGATTATGACGAAAATATAAAATTATGTGAACCCAATTTATTATTACACACGATTAATAATTATCTTGATAATATAAAATTGTATAAAAAGAAGTATAAAAAATTTATAAAATATGTTAATGATGAAAATCATTTCATAAAACTGGCTTTAAGATTCATTAATCTTTTTAAAGCCAGTAGCTATAATGAATACAAATTCAAAGAAATATTTTTAAAAATTAAAAAGATTAAAAATAAAAATAAAAAATTAGAATTATATATGAATTTAATTAATATTATTAATATTTATAAATTATATGAAAATAATTTAAGTGCTGCCTTAGAAGTAGATTTTAACGATATGATTACTAAAGCTACAGATATTATAAATTCACAAGGTATTGTAAAAAAATATAAATATATTATTATTGACGAATTTCAAGATACATCTTTAGTTAGATTAAATTTAATAATTGCTATTTATAAAAAATGTAATTCTACTATTTTTTGTGTTGGTGATGACTTTCAATCTATTTATCGTTTTACCGGCTGTGATTTAAATATATTCTTAAATTTTAAAAAATACTTTAAAAATAGTTCTGTAAAAAAATTAAAAATGACTTATAGAAATCCCCAACAGTTGATTAATATTGCTGGTAATTTTGTTATGAAAAATAAAAAGCAAATGAAAAAAACTCTTATTTCTCATAAAAGTTTATCTAAACCCATTGTGTTAATTAGAAAAAAAGATATTACAAAAATAATAGAAAGTAATGCTAATCTAATGGTTTTAGGAAGAAATAATAATGATATCTTTTATTATCTAAATAAAGATTATCTAAATAAACATAATATTAATTATTCAACCATTCATCGTTCAAAAGGTTTAGAAGCAGATAATATTTTATTGATTAACATAACTAATAATATTAATGGACTTCCAAGCACAGTAAAAAATGATTATTTAATTGATTTACTTTTAAATGATTCAAATGAAAATTATTTTGAAGAAAGAAGATTATTTTATGTTGCACTTACTAGAACTAAAAATAAAGTTTTTATAGTTTATGAAAAAGAAAATAGTTCTTCATTTCTAAAAGAACTATTAAAAAATTATAAAAAATATATTGAATTTTATAAATAATTTATTTAATTAATTAATTTTTTTACAAGACCTAGATTTTTTCTTAATTTTAATAAATACTCATCAACTAAAGAACTCATTTTATCTTGTAATTCTTTATTGTATATTCCTTTTAGATCTTCTAAAAATATTAACCTTTCATGAGTATCATTAATTGGATTAATCAAGTAAATATTTAAACTGGCATATTCAATACAATCATTTAATTCTATAAAACATTTACCATCTTGCTCTACTAAATAAAAATCCGCAAACAATTCTTTATAATACTCATTTTTATAAAATTCAACTAAATCATATTTTAATTTATGAATATCTATTTTATTAATACCCTTGATAATTAAATTATATAAGAATAATTCAATAAAATTATTTTTGGTAAATTCTACTTTATTTTTAATAATATTATCTTTCATAACAAAAACCTCCCGGTAATGCTTCCACTACTTAATATAGTATATCAGTTTTGTTGATAACTATCAAGAAGTCTAATCCAATATAATTTTTATTATAGTATATGTTTTAGTCTTTTTTTATTTCTACAAACTACAAATAAAAAAAAGAACTATTAAAAGTTCTTAATATTTTATTCTGGTGCAAGTGTCATATTTATCTACAACTTTTTTCAAAGACAATCGATATAGGAATCAATATCTACACCATTAAAAATAGCAAATAAAAAAATTAGCAATAATTTAAATGCTATTTTTGAAATTTTTATTTTTTTAATGTTTTAACATATTGATTTTTATCATGTGAAATACTTTCTTGAATTAATTTATTTAATCTTAAAATTAACTCCTCATTCAACATTTCTGGATTTTCTTTTAAAATTCCAATTGCTAACGTTTGAATATGTTCAAATTTAGTTAAACGTTGTTTATCATTCATAATATCATATTGTGGCAAATATTTTTCTGCATGTATAATAGATTCTGGTTCAAAATTATAATCATATTTTTTTATTTCACCGCACAATAAACAGCAATATTCATCATCTGTACTTGGATATAACCCTTTACACCCTAAATCAACAAAAACGTGAGAACATTCTTTTCTTTCACTGTTAATTTTTTCATTGACAATAGCTAAATTACTTTCTAACTGTGATTTTTGCTCTTCTAATTCTATAATATATTTAACTTTATCAACTTTGTTCATTTGTAAAATCTCCTTCCTCAGTAAAATATGTTACATACATTTTATAAAAAAAAGCAATCCATTATTCTTTTTTGCTTCAAAACCATATTTTTCTTACTTTGATTTTTATTCATTTTTTCTAATGGAAGAAGTATAATAACTTCTATATTTTTTTGATAAAGATAAAACCCTTTCTAAAGATTCATCACTACTATAAAATTCATATTTTGGAGCTCTTTTGAGTTCTGGAATATCAAACAAATCCCAGTATTGTAATTTTATATGATATGTAGCAATTCCATCTGGTGTATTTATTCCCGCAATAAAACTATCAAAAAACATTGGATCATTTTCTTCATCATAGTGTTTTCTTGATTTCCATGATATGTCTGGAAATAAATTACAAATCGTACAAAATAAGAGAATTCTGTGACGATATAATTCTCCAAAAGTATGATGCCCATCACTTATTTCCTTTGTTGAAATATTTTTTGACTCTTTATTTTCTTTTATAATATTATTTATTTCATCTATTTTTTTCATAAATAAGCTTCTCCTATAACATTTAAATCAAAATCATGCAAAACGTTCTTTTGTAATTTATTATTATATTATATTTTTATATTTTTTTCATTACTTATCTTTATTGTAATACTCCTAATTTTAAGGTATGACTTTTTGTCTAATTGAAAAGAAAAAATTTTTACTTATTTTGTTCCAATATCCAATTTTACGTTTAACTTGTTTAGCCTTAATAATTAGATATAAAAAAAGAACTATTAAAAGTTCTTAATATTCTATTCTGGTGGCTCCAACGGGAATTGAACCAGTGACACAAGGATTTTCAGTCCTCTGCTCTACCGACTGAGCTATGGAGCCAGATGGCGGTCCGTACGGGATTCGAACCCGTGATCTTCTGCGTGACAGGCAGACGTCATAGGCCTCTAGACTAACGGACCACAAATGGTTGCGGGAGAAGGATTTGAACCAACGACCTTCGGGTTATGAGCCCGACGAGCTACCAGACTGCTCCATCCCGCGATATAAAATAAATGGCGGAGGAATAGGGATTCGAACCCTAGCGCCAGTTTCCCGACCTGCTGGTTTTCAAGACCAGTCCCTTCAACCAACTTGGGTATTCCTCCAAAATCATTTTTCAACGACAAATTGATTATAACATAGATAAAATTCCTATGTCAATATAAATAAATGAATTTTATTTAAAAAAAATGATAAAAACACTTGATTATTTGAAAAATATCTATTATAATTAAGAAGTCTTATTAATTAAGACAGTGCCTTTGCCCAAGTGGCGGAATAGGTAGACGCACAGGACTTAAAATCCTGCGGGTGTTAAAGCCCGTGCCGGTTCAAGTCCGGCCTTGGGCACCATCTTAATTAATCAAATCAGTTTATACTGATTTTTTTATTTTAAAAACCACATCAATTATTCTGATGTGGTTTCTTTTATTTCTTTTAATTTAATATTAATCCAATTATCTAAATTATCTTTTAATGGTGAAAATCCTCTTACTGTTTCATTTATTTTACCATTACCTTTTCTTGCTTTATAATTAATATTTTTTATAGATAGTTTTAAATTACAATTTTTTTCATCAATACCAAGAATTCTACAATATATTGTTTCACCAATACTAACAAAATCATTTATATCTCTGACAAAATTTTCTGATATTTCAGATATATGGATTAAACCATTATATTCAGAATTTACATTAATAAATATACCATAACTTTCTATTCCTGTTACTTGACCTTTTATAATATCCCCTACTTTAAATGAATCCATAAAATCACGTCCTCAAATTTAGTATACCATAATTTTTTTAATATGGTATACTTTATGTGGTGATTAATATGCAAGAAAAAGAAATTATAAATAAAATCAAAGAAATTTTAAACAATATGAGACCATATTTACAAATAGATGGTGGCGATATTGAATTTATCAAATATGAGGATAAATATGTTTATATTAAACTTAGCGGTGCTTGTGCTCACTGTGGTTATCAAGATTTAACAATTAAAGATGGCATTGAAGAAATGTTAAAAAGTGAAATACCTGAAATTGAAGGAGTTATTAACGTAGAGTTATAACTCTTTTTTATTTATTATCCAATTAATTTGCTCTATTTTATACATTCTGCTTAATTCAAAATATGCTTCCTTTAAAAATAATTCATACTCATCAACTTTATTTATTATATCTAAAAGTTCACTTTCTTCTTTTAAATCTTCTATTACTTTTTCATATATATCAAAATAATATGTTGGATATAATAAACGGGCATATAACATATTAGCTTCATAATTAGAAAGTCTTGTACTTAAAAGATAATTTTTTAATTCTTTAATTGTACGATTTCTATCTGTGTAAAAAAACATACTTTTTAAATATTCACTCACATCTCTTACTTGAATATCAAATATATACTCTAAAGGATTATAAAATTCATACTCCATACAAGGATAATTTATTCTACGATGAGAAAGAACTACTTTTTCATTCATATTATCTTTGTTATATAATTCACATATATTTGCAATACTTATTGCATTTTCTGCTAGTCCAATATAATAACTAAAACTATTTAAAATTATTTTTTTATTTCTTCCTAATTCTTTTATTTGATACTCAAAATAATCTACTTTACTTTCCCATAATTTAGCCCAGTTATTCCTATATAACTCTTTTTTATCTTTATTTAAAAATAAACTATTATTTATCTTTATAATATCATTTATAGTTATATCACTAGACATGCTAGTATTTATTTTTAATAGTATATAATTATTATTATCGTAATCACTACTTATTTGTCCAAATTTATTAAATACTATTTGACTAACAGGAAATCTATTTTGCATTTCATAACAAATTTCTAAAATATCTTTTAATTCTTCTGGTAAGCGATAATTTTTGACAACACAAAACAAACTATTATCTTTATAAAAATAGTACTTATTATTTTTTTTATAAATATTATCTATATAAATGTCATAAAAATATTTTAAAAATTGTTCCATACTATATTATATAAAAATAGCATAGGTTTTATACCTATGCTATTAAAGTTCTTGCTTGATCGTTTGATTGATAATCAGCTATATTAATAGTTTCATTGTTATTCATTTGATTAACATTTTGAGCATTATTATAAGCAATATTAGCAACTTGTAGTTTTGCATCTATCATTTGTTCTTTTTCATTTATTTGTTTTTCTTTTTCTATTAATAAGTCACATAAAGCATTAATTTTACTTCTTATTTCTTCAACACTCATATCTGATTGGTTTAAATCACTAGTTGGCATATTAACTTGAGGTTCCATATTTACAGGAGTTTGATTTTCAACCACTGGCCCATTTTCAATTACAGGATTTTCTATAATAGGACTAACTTCTGGAGTTTGCACATTCATATTATCATTTATAGGTGCTACTTCTACTACTGGTTGAGCTAGTATATTTGGTTCAATAGCAGGTTGTACAAGAGAATTATTTTCTTCAACTAAAGGTGTTTGTTCTTGAGAATTTTCTATAGTTGGTGCAACAGGAACAACACTTGGATTTTCTTGCTGTACTTCAACTTGAGGAACAATATCAGTTTGTTCATTATTAACATCAGGTTGTACAGTGCTATCTAAACCATTTTGTGCTTCAACATTCATATTTTGATCAATAACTGGAATTTGAATAGTTGGATCATTTGCAGCATCAATAGCATTTGTTAAATTATCTTGTTTACTAGCTACATTTTGCTCTTGTATTTCTTCTACTGGAGTTTCTAATTCTTCTGAAATTTTATTTTTCATACTTTCTTCGGCAGCAACTACATCTGGAAGTTTATAATTACTAGTTAGAGCTGAAATATGGGCATCCTTTAAAGCTATAGTATGACCAATATTATCACTTGCTTGATATGAATCTTTTACATCAACATATACTATATCAGTATTTCCTTTGACTATGTTAATTAATCCTGCTTTTACTTGATTCCATTCATCACCATCTATAAATTCTAAATTATTACCATTTTCTCTACATACAAATGTAATAGTATTTCCATTAGCATCCTTTAATTTAGAATCTAAAATAACATAAGAATTTTCGACATTTTTAAACGCACATAAAACCTTATATGTATCCTCACCAGCAGGTCTTGTAATTTTAATATTTTTTTCCATAACTATCAACTCTCTATTCTATTAACAATTATAGCAAACAAAAAAAGATATTTCAATCTTTTTTAAGTACAAAATATTTACATCCATATGCACAATAATTGGTTAAATAATCATCCAAATTATTTATATTATTAATATCTTTAACATTTTTATTATTTGATTCATAAAATCCTTTAAGTCTTAATTTAGAATATGACCAATCACCTACTATATAATCAAAGTCAAGAAAATAATCAGTCATTTTTGCTTTTATTTCTTCTACATCTATTGCGTCATTATAATCTTTTTTTACAATATACTTTACATCATTAATAATAATCTCATTCATCTTGCTAACACCCCTATAATTACTGTAATCGTTAAAATACTTATAGCTATAAATCCTGATAATAATAAAAATTCAACATAACCATTTTCTGATTTTTTCTCTTCTTTTTTGCCAAATTCTTTATAGTACATTATAGCTTGATCTAATCTTAAATATTTGTCTTGACTATTTTGATCTATTTTAAAATAATCAAATACTTTATTATTGATATCAAATAATTGATCCTTACTCATATTTATAATATTATCATAAGAATACCCCAACATTTCATAAGCCTCTTTATTTAGCGTATTATTTTCAACTAACTGATATTTTATATCAGTATTAAACATTTTTAACTTGTAACTAAAATATCTTTCTATTTCAGTTTTATCAATACTTTTTTCATTATTAAACAATAAGTAAGATTTAAAATTATTAAAAGTATTTTCATCATGATTTACAGACTTTATTTTTAAGAAAAACATATCAATTAAATCTTTTTCTATTTTATTAAAATACTTATTTGGTATTTGATCTTTAGTTAAATAATAATCCATCATTTCTTGTTTAAATAAAGATAAGTTTTCTCTAGTATAACCAAATTTAACTAAATTTTCATCAAATCCACCCATGCCACTTTCAGTATTTGTCTTATAAGGATTAATGATATCTAATTCACCATAAATATTAATTAAAGTTTTTATTACAACTGTTAAAAAATCATTATTTTCTTTATTTTCTAAATATTGTTTTATTCCGATTGTAAAAGCCTCATTGATAAAAGTATTTTGATTCATAACCATTCCTCTATTCTTTTTTATTTTACCATAATTTGCCTTTTTTTATCAATAAAAGTTTAGAAATAAATTTTTTTTAAAAATCTTTAATTTTTTGTTGAC
This sequence comes from uncultured Bacilli bacterium, assembly GCA_934129945.1. GTDB lineage: Bacteria > Bacillota_I > Bacilli_A > RF39 > UBA660 > RUG14121. The sequence goes on along the minus strand of CAKOXC010000006.1, from coordinate 26,936 downwards.
AAAAATGGGTTTATCGCTTAGTATATGTATTACCAAATCACTTCAAGAAGGCGATTTGGTGCTAGTATCACACTAGTCAACCCCTTTTTATTCTTTTAGAAGCTGTCTTCAGGGGGCAGCTTCAATTTTTTTGGAAAAAAATGAAAGGAATTGATATTATGAATATAAATATTTTGTTATATAAAATTTTTTATAAGCTCTATAATTTAGGAATTAATTCAATTACTATAGAACAGTTACATAATATCTATGAAAACTTAAATTATGTAGTTAGTTCTTATAATGATAAAAATCTTTCTAAATTATTTAATGATGAAAAAACATTTATTAAAGAATTTGCCTTTTCATTTGCTAATTTTGAACTAGGGTTATATGTAAATGATGAATTAATATTTGATGCGCCATTATTTATATCAAGTATTGTCGATGCTTATTCAAAAGAATCAGAAGCTGCAATAAACTTATCATATTATATTTATCATTTACTTTTACAAAATAAGACATTAAAAAAGTAACTAAAATTTGAATTTTTTAGTTACTTTTTATTTTTTTATAATATTCATATCTTTTTATAGCATTATTTTTATTTATTTCAAGAAGTTCGTTAGCAATTTCTTTATTTTTTATTTTTAAAGCACTATATCTCACCTCATTATTTAAAAATTCATCATATTTAGTAAAATCAGGTTCTTTGGAATCAATATATAATTTTTCTTCCGTAGGATTATAATGCATTAACGTAAAATAACCACATTCTACAGCTAATTTTTGTTCTTTATTTGTGCAACTAAGTCCGCCTTTTATACCATGCTCAACACAAGGACAATAAGCTATTATAATAGAAGGTCCATTATGTTCTTCTGCTTCTTTTAAGACTTTTATAGTTTGCATCATATTAGCCCCTAAACTTATACTTCCAACATAAACATTTGAATAACACATAGCAATTTTAAATAAGTCTTTCTTTGCTACTTTTTTACCCATATCAGCAAACTCTGCTACTTGTCCAATATGTGAAGATTTACTCATTTGTCCACCAGTATTTGAATAAACTTCTGTATCAAGTACTAATATTTTTATATTTTCATTAGAAGATAAAATATGATCTATACCACTAAATCCAATATCATAAGCCCAACCATCGCCACCAATTTCCCAAATTGTTCGAGTTGGAATATATTTTAACAATGGTTTTAATTCACTATTAATATCAAGATTTTTTAATTCATTATAAACTTCACAAGTTATTTCATAATTTTTTTGATTGTCCAACCATTTTTGATAGATAGTTTTTAATTTTGAATCAGAAGCAATTTCACTCTTCATAATATCTTCTATTTGTTTTCTTTTTAATTTATAAGATAAGTGTATCCCATATCCAAATTCAGCATTATCTTCAAATAAAGAATTAGCCCAAGGAATACTAAATGGTGTAGATGGTGCACTACCACCATATATAGAAGAACATCCTGTTGCATTAGCTATTACTATTTTATCTTGATAAAGTTGTGTTAAAAGTTTTATATATGATGTCTCACCACATCCACTACAGGCACCTGAAAATTCAAATCTAGGTCTTTCAAATTGACTTCCCTTTATATTAAATTTATCCATTATCTGAGGATTTTCATAAGCATTAAAATATTTATCAGCTTCATTTTGTTTTTCTTTATCAAAATTTCCAAATTCTAATGCTTTATTGCCAAGTTTTCCTGGACATGTATTAATACATAAACCACATCCTGTACAATCAGCTTCAGAGATTAATACTTTATAATTATATTCTTTATTACCTAGTAAAGGTATTCCATCTTTATCCTTAGTTATAAATGGTCTTATAACCGCATGAGGACATACTAATGCACATTGACCACATTGAATACAGTTTTCACTTTTCCATTTAATAACTTTAGTAGAAATATTTCTTTTTTCATATCTTGCTAAGCCAGCTGGAAAAGTCCCATCTTTTATATTCATTACTTCACTAACTTTTAATTCATTACCTTTTAAAGAATTTATTTTTTCATAAATATTTAATTCTTTGTTTTCTTTTTCTTTAAATTCATTAATATTTATTTTATTTATATTATCAAATACAGAATTAATAGCATTAATATTATTATTTACAATATCTTCTCCCTTAGTTTTAAATTTTTCAATAATTGATTGTTTTACAATATCAATAGCACCATCAACTTTTAATAATCTTAAAATAATTACTTCCATTATTTTATTAATTTTACCCTTTATATTATTAAGAAGAGCTATTTTTTCAGCATCAATAGTAATAATTGATATATTTTTTTCTTTCAAAGAAGGAATGCATTTTAAATTTTCTAATAACTGATTAATATCAGAACTATTAATCAGTAGAATACCATTATCTTTAATATTATTAAGCATATCATATTTATTAAAATATTCTTGTTTTGTTACAACTACAATATCAGGATTTGTTACATAATACGGATTGTTAATTGGATTATTAGATATTCTTAGATTACTAATGGTTACGCCACCACTTTTTTTTGAATCATATTGAAAATATCCCTGAGCATACGAAGTTGTTTTATTACCAATAATTTTTATTATATCTTTACTGGCGCTAACCATTCCATCTGAACCAAAACCATAAATTTTAATTTCTTTACCATTAAAAGGAATATTATAATCATTTTTTTCTAATGAAAGATTAGTAACATCGTCCGTAATACCAATTGTAAAATTATTCTTACATGTATTTTCTAAGTTCTTATAGACACTATAAATATCACCAGGTACAACATTTTTACTAGATATTCCATATCTTCCACCAATAATTTTAATATTTTTATCTTTTAAAGCAGAAATTACATCTAAATATAACGGTTCACCAATACTACCAGCTTCTTTTGTTTTATCTAAAACAGCTATATTTTTTACTGTATCTGGAATTACATCTAATAAGTATTTTTGACTAAAAGGTCTATAAAGATGAACTTCTACTAAACCATATTTTTTACCATTTTTATTTTCTTTATCAATAACTAATTTAATTGTATCAACTACACTACCCATTGCTATAATTATATTATTAGCATCTTTTACTCCATAATATTCAAATGGTTTATAGGAAGTATTAGCAATTTTATTGATTTTTTGCATATATTCATTAACAATGTCAGGCATTTTATTATATAAATTATTTCTGGCTTCAATACTTTGAAAATAAATATCTTCATTTTCAGCCATTCCTCTTTGAATATTAGATTTATAATTTAATGCTTTTTCTTTAAATTCATTTATCTTTTGATAATTAACTAATTTCAATAATTCTTTTTCTTCCATTAAATCTACAGTATTAAGTTCATGACTAGTTCTAAAACCATCAAAAAAATGTAAAAATGGTAGACTTCCTTTAATTGCAGAAAGATGTGCTACACTTCCAAGATAATAAGCATCTTTTACATTACTTGATGCTAACATACAAAATCCTGTTTGGCGTGTTGCATAAATATCTGAATGATCTCCAAAAATAGATAAAGCATGAGTAGCTACTGTTCTAGATGCAACGTGTATAACTCCGGGAAGACATTCACCAGCTATTTTATACATATTTGGAATCATTAAAAGTAATCCTTGACTAGCAGTAAAAGTTGAAGCTAATGACCCACTAATCAATGCACCATGCATAGCGCCAGCAGCACCGGCTTCACTTTGCATCTCAATAACATTTACTTTTTCATTAAAAAGATTTTTTTTATCTTTAGAAGATAATAAATCTACATTTGAAGCCATAGGGCTAGAAGGTGTTATTGGATATATACTACACAATTCACTAAACAAATATGCTGCTTTACTACAAGCTGTATTTCCATCAATAATTTCTTTCATTTATATCATCCTTTGCTATTTACTATTTTAATTATACATCACTTAAAACAAAGAAAAAAGAAGCTTTATTACTTCTTTACAATTTTTGATATTCAACTATTATTAAATTAATATTTACAATATTATTTTGTTAGAACTAGGCGGAAACCATCGTAGTCACCAGCATCACCAGTGTAGCGATCGAAGCCGAACTGACCTGCGAGTACACCATCTCTATAAGCGCCACCACGAATGAACCAAGGATAAGAAGAGTCAACAAAGTAGGAAATATCGGCATACCAATTATTATGATATCTATTATTGCCATCTTTATCTGCATAGTAATAGAATGGTCCCATTTCTCCTGTTGCATCTCCTAGTATTCGATAGTTATATGTATTTTTAGCACTATTTTCATTATATACATCAAAATATTTAGTATTATATGTTGCTATACTTGTTGCATCAAAGCCACTTTTTGCATATGTATTATTTCTATATGATGCCATATATTCCCAAGACCCGCCGCTCATATCATATACTCCTGTTATATTTCCTGTTGTACTAGCTTTATATCCTGTTTTGGAATTATATGGTAATGTTACATCACTTGTTGTTCCTGATACTCCTGGAAAATCTGTTTGATCTGTTGTATCTGTAGCACTATATCCAGTTATAAAATCAGAATTATTATTTATATTTACTTCTTTATTTATTCCATATTTTGAATGTGATAAATATGCTACTGCTCCCCATTCTGTATTTTTCATCATATGGGAATCATTTTCTCTTTTATAGTTATATGAGACTTCAAACATTGTTTTTACTGTTTGATTTCTTAATGATGTATTGTTTGGTTTAACTGTTATATCAGTAGTATTTCCAGTTGTTTCAAATTTACCTACCCATAATCCATTTGTATCAAATGCTATAAATGCAGGTGAAGTCATGTAATCTCCAACTTTACAATTACCACTTGTTCCACTTGTCATTGGAGTTGTACATTCATTATCATTATTATCACTTGTATTTGTTGTTCCAAATCTTATTTGGATTTCTTTTGCATTACTTGATTCAGGTTTACCTTCAATATATCCATCAGTATCCCCTAAATTAAATATTTGGTATGAATACTTTGGTATCCATACAAAGTATGATTCAATATTGTCTTCTGGTATTATATCTCCATTATTATATGTTTTAGAACTATCTGCTAATATTACTGCATTTGCCCATTTCTTATTTTCATAACTATACCATTCAGAATAAGTATCTGCTTTTGTTACTGTTCCATCATCTGCTAGTGTAACTGGAACTAAATTATCACTTAATACTGGATCTGTTCCATTAAGTAATGCTTCTTTGTATTCTTTATTTATTCTTTTTGTATCTATTCCTAAAGTTGCTTTAAAAGTTTTTCCTTGATAATCATTTTGTGGTTCATCTGTATTTTTAAATGTTATTGTTAATGTATATGTCTTTTTAGTATTTGCTTCAATACTTATTCCTGCTTTTAAATATGATTTATCCTTATTAGTTACTGGTAGTGGTGTTTCACCTATTACACTACCAGTTGTATCTTCTAAAGTATACACTAAATCTTCATTAAATTCATTTGTTATATTTTCCATATAAATATTATAATCTACTGCTCTATTAGATGTATTTTCTACTGTAAATGTTTTTGTTGCACTATCTCCAGGAATCATGTTATTTGCATTTATTTCATTTGTTCCTGTAAATATCAAATTTAATTCATTTGATTTTAAGATCGTTTCTGTTTTATTATTTTCTTTTATTTTTGCACTATAATATGCGTATGATACTCCAGATAGTATTAATACTGTTACTAAACTAGCTATTACTGGTATCAAAAGTTTTTTCTTTTTCATATTGTCTATCCACCTATTCTACATTTTTATTATATGGTTTTTGCTTAATTTTTTCAATAAGAAAAAATTGTATTTATGTAAAATCTATGATACTATTAATTTAGTGAGAAGCAAAAAGTTCTTTAGAACTTGATGCTTGCCACGGTTTAGTTTACAAGCACCTTTATTCAATCAGAATAAAGATGCTTTTTTTATTATATTAATTTTAAAATTATATATAATAATATGATTATTAAGATAAATAACCAGAAGATTATAAAATCTTTCTTACTCATATTTACTACCTTCTTTCTGTTTTAGAATTTAGTTCCGTAAAAAGGTAGCAAGCATCTTCTTTTTGCTTCTCGATATTGTATTATATAGTTATTTTTCAAGGGCTTAGACATTTTGTGACACAACTTCTTATTTTTTAATACAAAAAATCACGATTAATCGTGATTTTTAAGCTTTTTTTATTTATGACTACTAAAAATAGAATTGGTAATATTTTTATTTTCTAACTAAACTTTGAACTTTTAATAATAAACTATCTAAATCAAATTCCATTTCTTTAGCTACTTCTTCACTTGTTCCACTAAATCCAAAATCATTAAGTCCGATTGCATAATCTATACTAGTTGCAAGACTTCCTAAAACATAAGGGTTAGAAGATTCTAAAGTTATTCTTTTAATATCATCAGGCAAAATTTTATTTCTATATTCTTCACTTTGACTTAAAAATAACTCTAGGCTAGGAATACTTACTACATTTAAATTTATGCCATTAACAGCAAGTTTATTAGCAATTATATAAGCATTTGTAAGATCACTACCACTAGATATTAGTATTGCATCTGGAATACTTCCACAATCTCTTATTAAATATGCTCCAAAACCAACTAATTTTGAATTAGAACTAGGTATTTTTGGCACTTTTTGTTTAGTAAGAACTAAAGCAGTTGGTCTATTTTGTTTTAAAATATTATCCCAGCATCCCATTAATTCTGTAATATCTGCTGGTCTATAAGTTATTAAATTTGGTATTGTTCTTAACATTGCAAGTTGCTCTATAGGTTCATGTGTTGGACCATCTTGCCCTATTAGAATTGAATCATGACTAAAAATATAAGTAACAGGAAGAGACATTAGTGCACTCATTCTAATAGCAGGTTTTAAATAATCACTAAAAACTAAAAAAGTAGAACCACATGTTTTTAATCCTGATAAAGATAGGCCATTTAAAATAGCACCCATGGCATGTTCTCTAACTCCAAATCTTATATTTTTACCAATCGGATTAGAATCTGTCATTATATCAGAATTATCAATTACGTTTTTAACTGATTTAAATAAATCTGCACTACCATTAACAATTAAATTTGTATTACCGGCAAATAAATTCATAACTTTATAATTTGAAACAGTTAATTCTTCATTATAATTTACATTTATTTGATATTTACTACTATCAAAATTTATTTGATTTTTATTTTGTTCTAGCATATTTAAAAGACGACTTAAATTTTCACTTGTTGACATTGTCATGTTATTCCTTAATTCATTCCAAGCACTAATTTCTCTTTGCATTCTTGTATTTATTTTATTATTTAAATAAATCATTGAGTCTTTTGTAACATAAAACGGTTGTGATGTTACCCCTAAAGTTTGTCTTAAATTATAAAGATCAGCATCTGTTAAAGTCCCACTATGAACTTGATTAGTATTTTGATTATAACTACCATTACCAAGTATTGTCTTAAAAATAATAATTACAGGTTTTGTACTTTTATGAGCTTTATTTAATGCTTTATCTATTTGCTTTAAGTTAGCACCATCTTTTACAGTTATAACATCAAATCCAATGGAATCAAATCTTTTTTCAATATTTTCATTAAAGGTTTTTTCAAGAGTACCATCTATACTCATATTATTATCATCATATAAAATTACTAAATTATTTAATTTTTGGGCACCTGCAAAAGATAAAGCTTCATAAGATATACCTTCCATTAAATCCCCGTCACTGCACATTACATAAGTTTTATAATTAATTAATTGTTGTTTTTTTTCTTCTTCTATGTCAAGTAGTGATCTTATATATCTTTCCGCTAAAGCCATTCCAACCGCAGTAGCTACGCCTTGACCAAGAGGACCTGTTGAGCATTCTACACCTGGAGTTACACCATATTCTGGGTGACCTGGAGTTATAGAATTTAATCTCCTAAAACTTCTTAAATCATTCATTGAAATATTAAAACCACTTACATGCAATAAAGAATAAAGTAATGCTGATGCATGACCACTTGATAAAATAAATCTATCTCTATTTATCCATTTATCGTCTTCTAAATTAATTCTTAAATGATTAGCAAATAAAGTATATAAAATTGGTGCTTGTGATAAAACAGCTCCTGGATGACCACTGTTAGCGTTATTAATCATATCTAAAGCTAATATCTTAATTTCATTGATACATTGAATATCTTTTTGATTCATATCTTCACTTCCCTATTATATATAGTATAACAAAATTTAATATTTTTTAAAACACCAAAATCATGGTATAATAATTTGTAGGTGATAGTATGTTAAGAGCATTTCAAATTGAATTAAATAAATTAATAACTTGGATATGTAAATTATTTGGATATAATTCTACTGTATTTCCAGGTTCAATTACTTATAATATAAGACAAAATATTTTAACTAAAATTAAGTATCCTAAATATGTTATCGGAGTAACTGGTTCTAGTGGTAAAGGAACAACTACAGATTTAATAGCTACTACTTTAAAAAAAGCCGGTTTAAATGTTGTTTATAATGCAAGTGGCTCTAATGGAATAAGAGCTGTTACTACTACCATTTTAAATAACTGTGATATATTTGGTAGAATGAAATGTGATTGCTTACTTTTAGAAATTGATGAACGTCACTTGCATTTAGCTTTTAGTAAAAATAAATTAACTCATTTAGTAATTACTAATATTACTCGTGATCAACCAGCTCGTAATGGAAATCCTGATTTAATTTATGACTATATCTTTAAAACATTAGATGGCTCTACTACTTTAGTAGTAAATGGTGATGATCCAACTGTTAGTAAATGCAAAGTATTATATCCTGGTAAAGTTATAACTTATGGTTTAGATAAGACTAAAGATAGTTATAAAACTTCTAATTATTTATCAGTCGATAGTGCTTACTGTCCTAAATGTCATACTAAACTTAAATACGATTTTTATCATTATGGGCATATTGGAAGTTATAAATGTCCTAATTGTGATTTTGCTAGAAATCCTTTAGATTTTTTAGCTACTGATCTTAACTTAGATAAAAAGACTTTAAAAATTAATGGTAAACCATTTAAAATAAATAAGAATATCTTATATGCAAGTTATAATACTATTGGAGCATATGCACTTTGTAAAACTATTGGAATATCTGATGAAGTATTAAATGATACATTAAATATTAATATTAAAGAAGCAAAACGTGGCCATGAATATAATATTAATGATAAAAATTTAACAATGTTAGAAAGTAAAAATGAAAATTGTTTAAGTTATTACCAATCAATAAAATATATAGTTGATGAACCTGATGATAAAACTGTTATTCTTGGTTTTGATAATGTTAGTAGAAGATATAAATTTAATGATTTATCATGGCTATATGATGTTGACTTTGAAATGCTTAATAATGATTCAGTAAAACATATAGTGTGTATTGGAAGATTTAAATATGATGTTGCAAACCGTCTAAAATATGCAAATATTGATGAAAATAAAATTATTTTAGTTAATGATATAAAAGAAATTTTGAATACTGCTTTAAATTTAGATAGTAATAATATTTATACAATGGTATGTTTTGATATGACTGCTATAATAAAAAATCAAATTGAGGAGATTAAAAATGAAAAAAATTAAAATAGTTCACTTGTATTATGATTTAATGAATCTCTACGGAGAAAATGGTAATGTTTTATGTTTAAAGAAATATCTTGAAAATCAAAATATTAATGTTACAATTGATTACTTAACAAAAGACGATAAAATTGATTTTACAAATTATGATATTTTTTATATAGGTAGTGGCAATGATGAAAGTTTTTTAATTACATTAGATGATTTAAAAAAATACAAAAAAGAATTAGAAACTGCAATAAAAAATAAATTCTTTATAGTTACTGGTAATGCTTTAAATTTATTTGGTAAAACTTATTATTTCAAAAATAAGGAAATAGAATTATTAAATATTTTAAATTATTCTGTAAAAGAAAATAAAAAACGTTTAGTTGGTGAACAACTATACAAATGTGATTTAATAAATAGTGAAATCATCGGATTTGAAAATCGTTCTACTTACTTAATAGATAATAATGAAAATCATTTATTTGAATCTATAAAAGGATTTGGTAATCGTAAAAATGAAAAAAATGAAGGCATTTTAAAAAATAATTTTTATGGTACATATCTTCTTGGACCACTTTTAGTAAGAAATCCTTATTTTACTAGTTATATAGTTAAAAAGATATGTGATATAAATGGTATTAAATTTAAAGAAGTTTATAATGATTTTGAAATTAAAGCTTATGAAAAATATAAAACTTTAATTATTCAAAAATAAATGGTATAATAACTCCCAATAAGGGAGTTTTATTATGGAAAAAATTTTTTTAGAAAGTAAAAATTTTAATTTTAAACAAAGATTTTCAGGATACGAAAGCAATGTCTTTTTGTATGATGATAATAACTTAATTAAAATTTTTAAAACAAATAATAATGAAATATTAAATAATAAGTATAAAAAACTAGAGATTTTATCCCATTTACAAACAAATGATGTACTTCCTACTGCTTCAATTTATATTGATGGTATTTTTAAGGGATATAAATCAATATACAAAAAAAATTTTTATCCTATTAATGGTTTTGAACAAAGTAAAAAAATTAAATATAAAATTTTAAAAGATGTTCTTGAAAAAATGAATTACTATCATTCATTGAATATTTACTTTGGAGATATTCATCAGAATAATGTTTTATTTAATAAAGAAACTAAAGAAATTATGTTATGTGACTTAGATAATTTTTCGATTAATAATTTAGATTTTGATAAAAAAAATAATTATCAAGAATTATATTTGAAATTTTCAACTTCAAAAGAAAAGATGGATTTATTTATATTTAATCTATTAACAATTAGTTATATACAAAATATATCTTATCCCTATGTATTAGATTTTTTATTGGATAATGGTTTAAAAGGAATTTTAAATACTCCTGAAAATCGTAACATATTAACTCAAATGATTAATTTAAAAGATGGATTTTCAGGTGATTTATTAATAAATCATACTAAAAGAAAAATATTGCATTAAAAAGAGCAATATTTTTTATTGCTCTTCAAAATATAGGAAGATTCCAATAACTATCTTGCCTATTTTATCAATGTAGAGATTAGATACAATGTAAAAAGCACTGTCAAGCAGTACTTTATTTTATTATATCTTCATTTACCAAAATATCATATATTTGGTTCATTTCTAAGATTTTAGGTATTTCTAACCTTAAATAATTTGATGTATGCCCAATTGATTTTTCACCATAATTTTCTTCGATTAAAACATCTAATTTTTTTCCAATAAATTTTTTTGCATACTCTTTTTCTAGTTCATTTGAAATTTCAATTAATTTATGACTTCTTATTTTTTTATCAACATCTGATACTTGATTTGACATTCTACTTGAAGCAGTTCCATCTCTCTTAGAATAAGGAAAAACATGAATTTTTGCAAATTTTATCTTTTGACAAGTTTCAATTGTTTTTAAAAATAATTCTTCAGTCTCATAAGGGTGCCCAACTATTACATCTGTTGTTATACTAATATCTGGTCTTATTTCTCTAATCTTATTTATTTTTTCAAAAAAATATTTCAAATCATACTTTCTATTCATTTTTTTTAATATTTCATCACTTCCAGCTTGAAGTGGAATATGCATATGATTACATATTTTCTTATTTTCTTTTAGCTCATTTAAAAATTTATCATTAAGTTCAGTAACTTCTATAGAAGAAATTCTTATTCTTTCAAGTCCTTCAATTTTATTCATTTCATGAAGTAGATCACTAAGATCATAATTTAGACCAGCACCATATGATCCAGTATGTATACCAGTTAAAACTATTTCTTTATGATTATTTTTTACTAATGTTTTAATTTCTTCCAAAGCTTTATTAAAGTCTTTACTTCTAATATTTCCTCTAACATAAGGAATTACACAATAGCTGCAAAAATTATTACATCCATCCTGAATCTTAACAAAGGCTCTAGCATGTGAAGTAAATTCTTTAACTGTCATATCTTCAAAATCTAAGTCTCTATCATCATAAAATTTTATATATTTTTCATGATTATTTTTAAAATTATTAATTAATGTAACTATCTTACTTTTATCTTTATTTCCAAGCAAAATATCTATATCCATTTGTTCGTACTCTTCTTTTTTATTTTGAGTACTACATCCACACACTACTAATATTGTATTTGGATTCTCTCTTTTATAACGACGTACCATTTTTCGTGATTTGCTATCAGCCATATTTGTTACAGAACATGTATTAATTATTACAACTTCTGGATGTTCTTTTTCTTCTTTATATCCTGCATTAAGTAATAATTCTTTCATAATTTCGCTTTCATAAGCATTAACTTTACATCCTAAAGTTATTATATTAAATGTCATTTATACCACCACTTGGTGGTATTATATCAAATTTTGTATAATTTTTCTATTTTTCTTTTTTTATATTTTATATTTAATTACTAATTATTAATTCTCTTTTTTATTTCATTTATCTTTTCAATTGGTAAATTTGCTACTTTAGAAATTGTGTTAATATCTATTTCTTCATTTAACATTTTTTCTATCATTTTAATTTTTTCTTGTTCTTTTCCTTTTTCATATCCTGAATCCTCTGCTTCTCTTATTAATGAGTTTTGCATCTTTCTTTGATCTTCTTCTTGACTCATATACTCTTGGAAAAATGGATCGTTATTTACTTTTGTTACACTCTCTACATATTTTTCTGATATCTTATCACTCTTTGGCATTTTCTTTAACTCCCCTTCATTTAAATCTAACATTACTAAAAGTTCATTTTCTTTTATCTTTTTTTCATCCTTACTATACCAAATTTTTTTATAATATTCCATATTTATTTCTATTATTAGTAAATTTTTTACATACACATTTCCATTTTTATCAATTATTCTAAATTCTCTTTTGCTTTCTTCATAATCGAGTCCCCATGTCAAATTTATTTGAATTATATCAATATCTTGATTATATGTATCACCAACTAAAGCATTAGTTGAATATACATTACAGATATATGCCATATTTCTTACATACACATATTCATTAATACTTGCATTTATCTCTATTTCTATCTTTTTATTTGCAGCAAGTATTAACGCATCTACTCTTTTTGATTTTATTATATTATTACCTACTATTAACTCTGTTGGAAGTATTTTTTTTATTTCTATTTTTACTTTTAATATATCTTCTAGTAAGGCTTTTAATAAATCTTCATTCTTGGGATTTAAAAATACTTCTTTAAATGTTCTATCATAACGACAACTGTAAAATTTTTTCATATGTTGCCTCCTTTTTTTGCATAATAACAGGTGTTTTCAAATAATGCAAATTGCAAATTTGCTTATTTGAAGCCATTAAAAAATACAGATTTTTAAAATCTGTATACAAAATTATAAAAATTGGTAAAGTTATTTTTACCAATTTTCAAAATCTATTAAATTTTAAAAAAATTTAATTTTTATTTACTGATATGTCCCATAAGATCTAATGCTACTTCTATTTTTTTACATAATTCTTCACTTTGTTCTTTTAATAATCTTGCTTTTTCTAGTTTATGTTTATCATCTTTCATTTCTTTAACAACCTTTAATGAATCCCTTATGTAACTAATTTCAGGTCTCATTTCTTCTCTTCTATCTCTATCAATAATATCATTTGTAAAAACAAACTTTAATTTATTTAAATTATTAGTCATTTCGACAAGTTCTTTATTTATTTCGCTACTAATATCCACTACTTCACATCCCGTTCTTCTTAAATTTGCATTTATTAGTTGTATTTACTTATTTGCTCTTTAATAAAATTATCGTCATTAAAATAATTTATTCCCATAGCCATTTTTACTTCATTTAAAGTATTATTAGCATATTCATTAGCTTTATTTGTACCATTTTTTAAATAATTATAAACTTCTTCTATTCTTGCTTCATAATATTTACGTCTTTGTCTAATTGGTTCTAATTCTTCTTCTAAAATAGCAAGCAAGAATTTTTTGACTTTAACATCACCTAAACCACCTTTTTGATAGTGGCTTTTTAATTCATCAAGATTATTATATTCGTTTAAGTATTTTTGAAAATGTTCATCCTTGCAAAAAGCATCTAAATAAGTAAATACTGTATTACCTTCAATTTTACCAGGATCTTCTATTTTAATATGATCTTTATCTGTATACATACTCATTACTTTTTTCTTTAGAGTTTCACTATCATCTGATAAATAAATACAATTACCTAATGATTTACTCATTTTAGCTTGACCGTCTGTACCAGGCAAGCGATAACAATTTTTATTCTCTGGTAATAGTTCTTTAGGCTCTACTAAAACTTCACTATATATTGAATTAAAACTTCTAACAATTTCTCTTGCTTGTTCTATCATTGGCAATTGATCTTCACCAACAGGAACGATATTAGCTTTAAAAGCTGTTATATCTGCAGCCTGACTAATTGGATAATTAGCAAAACCAACTGGAATTCCTTTATCATTATCATATCCTCTTAATTTTACTTCTGATTTAACAGTAGGATTTCTTAAAACTCTTGGTAAAGTTACTAAATTCATATAATAAGCAGTTAATTCTGGTAAAGCACTAACACCTGATTGAATAAAAAATGTTACTTTTTGTGGATCTAAACCTACTGAAAGATAATCTAACATTACTTCCATAACATTATCTCTAACTTTTTGAGGATTACCAGAATTATCAGTTAATGCTTGACTATCAGCTATCATAATAAACATATCTTGATAGTCACCTTTATTTTGTAAATTAACTCTTTCTCTAAGAGATCCTACATAATGTCCAATATGAAGTTTACCTGTAGGTCTATCACCAGTTAATATTATATTCATATTTACTCCTCGATTCATTATTTAAAAAAGAATTAACATTATATTTTCATTAATTCTTCTTCTTTTTCTTTTAATTTTTCTTCTACTATTTTATTAAATTTATTAATAGTTTCTTGAACATCCTCTTGCATTATTTTCTTATCGTCTTCAGTTAATTCTTCATTATTTTTGATTGAATTATTTTCATCTTGTCTAATATTTCTTAATGCAACTTTTGCTTCTTCTGCTATTTCTTTAGCTTGTTTAACATAATCTTTTCTTCGATCTTCAGTAAGTTCAGGAATTGTTAAAATAATAACTTCACCATTGTTAATTGGTGTAATTCCTAAGTTTGCTTCATTAATAGATCTTTCAATTTCTTTTAATGCAGATCTATCAAATGGTTTAACCATTAATTGTCTAGCTTCTGGTACTGTAATATTAGCAAGACTTTGAATTGGAGTTGGTGTTCCATAATATGAAACCATTATTCCACTTAACATAGCTGGATTAGCACGACCTGCACGGATGTTTACAAATCTATTTTCCATTGCTTCTACAGCTTTATTCATTTTTTCTTCTATATTCATAAAATTTCCCTTCTTTAATTGATTATCATAATTTCATTATAATTCATTTGATTAGATTTAACAATATATTTTATGACTAAATTACCAGTATTATCAACATATAAACCATAATTTCCATCGTCAATATTATTTATTGTTTCTTCAATTTTAATAGTTTCAACTTCATTATCTACTGTTTGTTCTTCATTTAATTTATTTTTTATCTTTTCTTTTAACTCAGTAAGTGTAATATTATATTTTGATAAAATATCAAGATTAGATATTCTTTCATTATTTTTAACATCAAATATATAAGATTTTATATTAGGATAATCATTAATTCCTTTAAAGCAATCATAATACACATCAGTTATTACTAAACTTATATATTCATTATATTTGTAATCTTCATAATTTCTATATGTTGCACTATAAATATCATCAGTATTAAATGTTATTTCATTTCCTGTAGTATTTTCTGTTGTTGATATTTTTTTTATTTCACTAATCATCTTTTCATTATCTTTATCAAGTTCATTTGCAATAGCATTTGTCTGAGTATTATACAAGTTTATAACTGGAGTTTTATATACTATTTGCAATTCTTTAGATATAACGTTCTCATCAGTATAATATATATATTCTTTTGTTTTATCTTTTTTATATTCATCAGTTATAACATCGGTTTTATTAATAATTTCTTTATGTTTGTTATTTTTAAATGTATAAATATATCCACCGACACCAATAAATAAGATTAATAATAAAAATAATATACCCCCAATAACAGCTTTATTCTTCTCCTCCATCAGTAGTTCCTCCTAAAAAACTAGTAAATATTATTTTAAACTGTTCTAGTTTTTGATTCATTTTCTCATCAGTCCAGTAGCTTTCAGGTGTTTCATTACCTAAAACTTCACTAGTTTCATCATCATAAGCATAAATATTTCCATCTTTTACAACGATTAAACATGGAGCATTTAAATTTATTTCACCTAAGTCATTTTTCTTTAAATAATTTTTTAACAATTCTGTTATTCTTTTATAATCAACAGATTTTTTATTTCTATCAGGTAAAAAGTTATAATAATATATTTCTTTAATACCCGTAGTTTTAGCAGCTTCATTCAATAATTTAGCATAATAATTTGACCATTCATTCTCTTTAAAAGCCATAAAAATTATACCATTTGTTTTTAAAATATTTAATACTTCTTCTTCATCAGTGTATTTAAAGACATTTTCTTTATTTACCATACTATATTCTTTATCAAATCTTTTATTGTCTTTTGTTTTATCTACATTGTAATCTTTTTTTCCTAAAAATATAAGTAAAATCAATAATACAAAAATAATTATTAAATCTAATATTGTCCTTTTTTTCATACAAACACATCCTTATTAATTATTATAACATAACTTTTTAAGTTTTAATCTCATAAAAAAAGACACTTGTAAAAAAGTGTCTAATAATTATTCTCCTTTTACTTGATTCATTACTTCTTCAGCAAAGTTATCATTTCTTTTTTCCATACCTTCACCAACTTCATAACGAATACAATTAATAATTTCTCCGCCATTATTAGCAACGTATGTCTTAACGTCAACATCACCATCTTTGATGAATGCTTGATCTACTAAGCAAATTTCTTTGTAGAATTTTTTTACTTTACCTTCAATAATTTTATCTAAGAATTCAGGTTTCTTTCCTTCTTCAATTGCTTGTTGTTTAAAAATTTCTTTTTCTCTTTCTACAACTTCAGCAGGAACTTTTGTCTCATCTAAATATTGAGCTTTCATTGCAACAGATTGCATTGCAACATCTTTTGCAACTTCTTCACTAGCATTTTTAACAAGTGCTAAAGATGCAATTTTTCCACCCATATGTAAGTAAGATCCAAAATTTTCTTCTTCAGTTTTTTCTAAAATTTCAAATCTTCTAAGAGATAATTTTTCTCCAATTTTTGCTGTTTTAGCAACAATTAAATCATTAATTGTTCCATCTTCAAATTTAACTTCTAGAGCTTCTTCAACAGTTTTAGCATCACTTTTTAATAAAGTATTTCCAATATTATCAATCATTTCTTTAAATTCATCATTTTTACTAACAAAATCAGTTTCTGAATTAACCTCTAAAATAATAGCTCTATTTCCAGCAATATAAATGCTAGCTAAACCTTCTGCAGCAATTCTTGCTCCTTTTTTTGTTGCTTTAGCAAAACCTTTTTCACGTAACCAATCAGTTGCAGCTTCCATTGAACCATCGCATTCTGACAATGCCTTTTTACAATCCATCATACCTGCACCAGTTGTTTCACGTAGTTCTTTTACCATACTTGCAGTAATTTCCATATTATCCCTCTTTCTATTAGCTTAATGCTTTTACTAATTCGTCTTTTTTCATTGAAGAATATCCTTTTACTCCAGCTTCTTTTGCCATAGCCTTTAAATCAGCTAAAGTTTTAGAAGATAAATCTTCTTTTGAATTTTCTTCTGCTTTTACTTCTTCAACTTTTTCTTCTTTTTTTGTTTCAACTACTTTTTCTTCTTTAGATTCTTTTTTAGCTTTTTTATCTTCTTCTGAAACATAATCAACTAATTCTAAACCTCTAGATTCACAAATAGCATTATTTAAAACTCCTAAAACAACTTTAACAGCTCTTACTGCATCGTCATTTCCTGGAATAACATAATCTACATCATCTGGATCACAGTTTGTATCAACAATTCCGAATACTGGAATATTTAATTTACGAGCTTCTCTAATTGCATTAGCTTCTTTTTTAGGATCTACAATTATTAAAGCTTGTGGTAATTTATTCATTTCTCTAATACCACATAAAACTCTATTAAGTTTATCGTATTCTTTTTTAAGTCCTACTACTTCTTTCTTAGGTAAAACTTCAAAAGTTCCATCTGCTTCCATTTTTTCGATTTCTTCTAATCTTCTAACTCTTCTTCTTATTGTTCTAAAGTTAGTTAATGTTCCACCTAACCATCTTTCAGTAACATAATAAGAATTACTTCTAGTTGCTTCTTCTAATGAAGCTTCACTAGCTTGTTTTTTAGTACCTACAAATAAGAAAGTACCTCCATTGTCAGCAATTGCTTTAATTGCAGCATATGCTTCTTCCATTTTTGCTACAGTTTTATCAAGATCAATAATGTGAATATCATCTCTAGTAGTAAAAATGTATTGTTCCATTTTAGGATTCCATCTTTTTGTTTGATGTCCAAAATGAACTCCTGCTTCTAATAAATAACTCATAGAAACTACGGCCATAAAAAATTCCCTCCTTCGTTTTAACATCTGTTTGCATCATCAAATATTATCACCTCTTCGGCACTCGATAAATATCTTCAACAAACATGTCTATTTGCTTTTTTAATAAGCCAATTGTATTTTAACAAATTATATGTAAAATAACAAGTTTTTTTGCCGTAATTCCAATAAAAAAACGTTATTTATTTAACGCAACTACCTCTGAATTATTATTATATTGGTAATTAATATGTTTCAAACGCATATTCAATAATAATATACCTCCAATTAAAATTATGTAAAACATAATTGCTACTCCATATTTTTTTATTGCTTTTTGCATTTTTATCACCACTTTCTAAATACACTTTATCAAATACATTTGTTCGTGTCAATATCAAATTTGAACAAATGTTTGACATTTTACATTTTTAATGTTAATATTTAGGTGGAGAGTGATTAGATGTTAGAAATTACTAAAAGACAAGAAGATGTCTTAATCTTTGTAAAGAAATACATGGCTACACATGGTTATCCCCCATCAATTAGAGAAATTTGTAAAGGTGTTGGATTATCAAGTCCTGCTACTGCTCATGCTCATATTAAAAATCTTGAAAAAGCCGGTTATTTAAAAAATGAAAATAATAAATTTAGAACTATTGAACTGTTAGTAGAAAATGAATATTTAGAAAAAAATGATGACGTTGTTAAAGTTCCACTTCTTGGAAAAATTACTTGTGGTAACCCAATTGAAGCTATTGAAAATCCTGATGAGTTTATTAGCTTACCTGCAAATTTAATTCCTGCTCGTGAAACAATATTTACTTTAAAAACAAGTGGTGATTCTATGATTAATGCTGGTATACTTGATGGTGATGTCGTTATCATTCAAAAACAAAGTGTTGCTAAAAATGGTGATATTGTTGCAGCAATGACAGAAGATAATGAAGTTACTTTAAAAACCTTTTATAAAGAAAAAGATCATATTAGACTACAACCAGAAAATGATAACATGGAACCTTTTATATTTAAAAATGTTACTATTCTTGGTAAAGCAATTGGATTATATAGAAAATTTTAACATACCAATTTGGTATGTTTTTATATACAAAAAAGAGATTTCGTTTTGAAATCTCTTTTAATTTGAAGTAGAAAGAATTGTTATTTTAGCATAACCATACATACCTTTAACATAGTTGCTAACTGGTAGGGTTGAACTATTATCTGTTGAAATAGTTTTTGTATTTACATCGTTAGACTCCGTACATTTATAGCAATACATTACTTTATCAAAAAGTGATGTATTTCCTATATATCCTGAACCGCCTCCAGCTCCTGACTGGTTACTTGCTCCGCCGCCATAGTAACCGCCACCACCGCCGCCAGAATAGTAATTACCATCTCCACCTTTTCCAAAAGTTCCGGCATTTCCACGTGCAATTCCATTAACTGAACCGCCTCCTGATGATCCTCCAGATGTTTGCGTACCGCCCTGACCATAAAGATAACTTGACTGAGTGGTTGTGCCATTAGTTCCTATGTATCCACCACCATGTCCAGCAGTTCCAGAATAAACTAAACTTGGAGAACTTTGATATGAAACACCTGCTCCACCTCCAGCAACAATTAATATTTCTGATTTATAATTTTCTAAAGTTGATAGTAATCCAGATCTAGTGGCAATATGAGTTGCTCCTCCACCCGATCCAGAATAAACTACAGGATTAGAGCTACCAGCACCTCTTCCACCACCATTATATCCTCCTTCACAATATTGTTTAGAACAAACGCCTTCACCACTTCCGCCGACATTTACAAACAATATTTGACCGTTTTTAAGATTTATACTCCCAACCGAATAAGCACCAAATCCACCAAAATATTGTGGAAGTGCTAGTTCAGCTAGTCCATAACCGGAAGCTCCCCAAGTTTCTAACTTGTAAGTTCCATTTACTGGTATAGTTAATGTTTGTTCCTTACCTGTATAATCGTATGCATATACTCCTCCTGCTGTTAATAATGAACTTATACTTGAGCATGAGCTATTTCCCGCATTACTTGTTATACATTTTTTATAATAATATGTTGTATTTGATGTCAAATTACTAAATACACAATTATTTCCTGACAATGTTCCAGTACTTGTTGGATTAGAAGTTGCTCCATAATAACATATTGTATTTTTTATTCCACTAACTGCACTTCCTGCACTATATACTGCTGTTATACTATTTATTGTTCCACTACTTGATGATAATGCTGGTGCGTTTATAGTATTTTCTAAATTAAATACACTACTTCTTGTTATTATTTGGTTTCCAGCATTATCTGTTGCTAGTATCCATAAATAATATGACCCTGTATCAGTTGCTTTTGTTATTGTACTTCCACTTGTAAATGAAGTTGTAAAAGTACTTGCAAATGGAGCGGTTGTACTTGTTGTCCATTGATACTTCAATGTTGCAACTCCAGATAGATTATCTGTTACTGTTACTTTTGTACTTTGACTCTTTGCATATGTACTATTTCCATTTGTTCCAAACGTCACTGTTGGTGCGGTTGCATCAATTTTTGTAACACTTGCACTACAATTTTTAATTCTTCCAACATTATCTTTTACATATGCTGTATATGTTCCATTTGCGTTTATTGATTTTGTTTGGGTTGATGAGTAATTTGTTCCATCCCATGAATATCCATAAACTCCTGATTGACTGTCTGTTCCACTTACTGTTAATGTTGCACTTGTTGTCCAATCAGTTGGTAATCCAGTTATTGTACAAGTTGGTGCTTCTGTATCTATTTTTGTTACATTTGCACTACATGTATTTGTATTTCCTGCTTTATCCGTTACTGTTGCACTTACACTTCCATTTGTTGTTACTGTTTTACTTGCTGATGTTGTTCCGGTAAATACTACTGATGATAATCCACTTCCTCCTGTATCTGTTCCTGTTGCTGTTAATGTTGCACTTGTCGTCCAACTTGTTGGATTACCACTTATACTACATGTTGGTGCCGTATTATCTAAATTAAATACATTACTTCTTGTTATTATTTGATTTCCAGCATTATCTGTTGCTAGTATCCATAAATAATATGACCCTGTTCCCTCAGATTTTGTTATTGTACTTCCGTTTGTAAATGAAGTTGTAAAAGTACTAGCAGCTGGAGCGGTTGTACTTGTTGTCCATTGATATTTTAAAGTAGAAACACCAGACAAATTATCTGCTACTGTTACTTTTGTACTTTGACTCTTTGCATATGTACTATTTCCATTTGTTCCAAACGTCACTGTTGGTGCGGTTGCATCAATTTTTGTAACACTTGCACTACAATTTTTAATTCTTCCAACATTATCTTTTACATATGCTGTATATGTTCCATTTGCAGTTATTGATTTTGTTTTGGTTGTAGAATAATTTGTTCCATCCCATGAATATCCAGAAACTCCTGATTGACTGTCTGTTCCACTTACTGTTAATGTTGCATTTTTTGTCCAGCTTGTTGGATTACCTGTTATTGTACAAGTCGGTGCTTCTGTATCTATTTTTGTTACATTTACACTACATGTATTTGTATTTCCGGCTTTATCCGTTACTGTTGCACTTACACTTCCGTTAGCTGTTACTGTTTTACTTGCAGATGTTGTTCCGGTAAATACTACTGATGATAATCCACTTCCTCCTGTATCTGTTCCTGTTGCTGTTAATGCTGCACTTGTCGTCCAACTTGTTGGATTACCACTTATACTACATGTTGGGGCTGTATTATCTAAATTAAATACATTACTTCTTGTTATTGTTTGATTTCCGGCATTATCTGTTGCTAGTATCCATAAATAATATGACCCTGTTCCTTCACTCTTTGTTATTGTACTTGCACTTGTAAATGTAGTTGTAAAAGTACTTGCAGCTGGAGTGGTTGTTGAGTTTGTCCATTGATATTTTAAAGTAGAAACACCAGATAAATTATCTGTTACTGTTACTTTTGTACTTTGACTCTTTGCATATGTACTATTTCCATTTGTTCCGAACGTCATTGTTGGTGATGTTTTATCTATCTTTATTTGTGTGTTTGCTTCTTCAGATATATTACCTAATTTATCTACTGCTCTATAATATACTGTTTCACTTCTTTCTCCAGACCAACTATCTGTATTTGAAGTTAAATCATCCCATGAATTATTGTTTCCACTATATTTTAATTGATATTTAGATAATCCTGAATGAGAATCCGTTGAGCTCAATGTTATTGAGACAGTTCCGTTGGTCCAATTTCCATTACTAGAATTTGTTATTGTTGGTTTTGTTGGGCCTGTCTTATCTACATATACATCTGCTGTTCTTTGTGGACATGTTGTCTCATTACCGGCATTATCTTTTATTGTATATGATGCTATTGTTGCTGTTTTGGTACTTGTTGTATATGTTTGTGATCCTCCTGTGTATCCTGTTTTACATCCTGATAATGTATCACTACATCCCCATGTTATTGTTCTATTTCCACTTGTCCATGTTGTTGAGTCACCACTATTTGTACATGTTGGTTTGGTCTTATCTATTTTTATAACTACACTTGTTTCTTCTGATATATTTCCTGCTTTATCTATTGCTCTAAATCTTACTGTTTCATTTCTTTCTGCTTGGAAATAATCTAAATCTGTATAATCTGCTGATGACCACTTATGCCATGCTCCACCATAATATGCTTCATATCTATCTATTTCTGAATTCGTATCTGTTGATTCTGGTTTGGCATATACACTATTATTCGTCCATGTTCCACTTGTATATGCACTTCCTGATGCATTATTTAATTTTAATGTTACATTTGGTTTTGTTGGAGCTGTATTATCTACTCCACTTATTGTTAAGGAACTTCCTTGTTTATAGTTTATTCCATCTGCTGTTTTTGCTATTAATGTTCCATTACTTGTATATGTTAATGTCGGATTGTTTGCTGCTTTATACCATGTATTCTCTTTTAAGGTACTTCCTACTGGTAGTATTGTTGTACTACATGTATATTCTCCATTATTACTTACTGTTCCACAATCTATTAATTCTATATTGCTTGTTGCACTACCAGTTGTTTTTAATAAGTATGCTCCCTCTCCTTTATATGTTATTGTTGTTGTTTTACTCTTTGCATATCCACTTGCTACTGTATATGTTGGTATTTCTAGTTCATTTGGTGTCTCTGTTCCACTTATCTCTTTTGTTAATGATGCATTATTTGTACACACTAGTTTATATGTATGATTTTTTGATTCTACATTTTCATATGTATAATCTTTTGTATTGTCTTTTATTTCATATGTTGCTTTTTTTGTTCCATCTAAATAGAATTCATATCTTTTTATTCCGGATTCATTATCTGTACATGTTCCAGTTACTGTTATACTTTTTGATGTTTTTGCTTTTGTTTTTATTGTTGCTATTGGTTCTGTTGTATCTATATTTGTTACTTCTTTACTACATTTTCCAATATTTCCTGCTTTATCTTTTATGTATGCTATATATGTATCATTATTATTTATTGTTTTAGTATTTGTTGTAGTATAGTTTTCTCCATCAAAAGAATATGTACTTATTCCACTATGACCATCTGTTGCTGTTATTTTTAGTGTTGCACTTGATGTCCAACTTGTTGGTGTTACATCCATTATACATGTTGGATTTGTATTATCCAATTTGAAGATATTACTTTTGGTTATTATTTGGTTTCCTGCATTATCTATTGCTAGTATCCATAAGTAATACTCACCTGTTCCATCAGATTTTGTTAGAGTATCACCACTTGCAAAAGTATTTGTAAATGTATTAGCAGCTGGTTGGTTTGTTGAATTTGTCCATTGATATTTTAGAATTGAAACACCAGATAAATTATCTGTTACTGTTACTTTTGTACTTTGTGTTTTTTGATATGTGTTATTTCCATTTGTTTCAAATGTTACAGTTGGTTTTGTTTTATCTATTTTATCAATATCTAAACTACAATTTGCAGTATTACCTAATTTATCTTTTGTATATGCTGTATATTTTCCATTTGCAGTTATTTCTTTTGTTTGGGTGCTTCCATATGTTGTTCCATCCCATGAATATGTTACTCCACCACTATGTTCATCTGTTCCCACTACTTTTAGTGTAATATTATTATTTGTATAATTTGTTATATTTCCTTCTATATTACATGTTGGTGGAGTTGTATCTACATATACATTAATTGTTTTTGAACATGTTGTTGTATTTCCTGCATTATCACTTATTGTATATGATACTTCATCCGTTACTTTTGTTTCTTTATAGTTCCATGTTTTAGAGTTTGTTGTATTTAAACATCCACTTTCTGTATCTTTACATGTTACTGTTATATCTGCACTTGTCCTATATGTTGTTGCCTCACCACTCCAGTTACAACTTGGAGCATTATTATCCAATTTAAAGATATTACTTTTTGTTATTATTTGGTTTCCTGCATTATCTATTGCTAGTATCCATAAGTAATACTCACCTGTTCCATCAGATTTTGTTAGAGTATCACCACTTGCAAAAGTATTTGTAAATGTACTAGCAGCTGGCTGGTTTGCTGAATTTGTCCATTGATATTTTAAAGTTGATATTCCTGATTGAGTATCTATTACTGTTACTTTTGTGCTTTGTGTTTTTTGATATGTACTGTTTCCGTTTATTTCAAATGTAACAGTTGGTTTTGTTCTGTCTATTTTTTCTACATTTAAACTACAATTTGCAGTATTACCTAATTTATCTTTTGTATATGCTATATATTTTCCATTTGCAGTTATTTCTTTTGTTTGGGTACTTCCATATGTTGTTCCATCCCATGAATATGTTACTCCACCACTATGTTCATCTGTTCCCACTACTTTTAGTGTAATATTATTATTTGTATAATTTGTTATATTTCCTTCTATATTACATGTTGGTGGAGTTGTATCTACATATACATTAATTGTTTTTGAACATGTTGTTGTATTTCCTGCATTATCACTTATTGTATATGATACTTCATCCGTTACTTTTGTTTCTTTATAGTTCCATGTTTTAGAGTTTGTTGTATTTAAACATCCACTTTCTGTATCTTTACATGTTACTGTTATATCTGCACTTGTCCTATATGTTGTTGCCTCACCACTCCAGTTACAACTTGGAGCATTATTATCCAATTTAAAGATATTACTTTTTGTTATTATTTGGTTTCCTGCATTATCTATTGCTAGTATCCATAAGTAATACTCACCTGTTCCATCAGATTTTGTTAGAGTATCACCACTTGCAAAAGTATTTGTAAATGTATTAGCAGCTGGTTGGTTTGTTGAATTTGTCCATTGATATTTTAATGTTGATATTCCTGATTGATTATCTATAACTGTTACTTTTGTGCTTTGACTCTTTGCATATGTGTTATTTCCGTTTGTTTCAAATATTATAGTTGGCTTTTCATTATCAACATTTATTATTTCTATTTCTTCTGTTTCTTTTTCATTTACTGTATCATTTACTTTGGCTTTTATTGTTCCATTTGTTTTATATGTTAATTCTAGATCTTCTTCTGTTTTATACCATGCTGTTGTATCTAATTCTGTTCCAGCTTTAATTAATTCTGTACATGACATATTCTTATCACATTTATACAAATCTTTATTTGCTGTTACAGTTCCTGTTAATAATAAATACTTATTTCCTTCACCAGGATATTTTACTATTACTTTCTTTTCTTGTTCATAGTCATCATTTTTCTCTATTGTTGGTATTACTAAAATATTTGGTGTTTCTTTTATTTTACTATCACTTATTACGTCAAAGTTATTTGTACATACTAATTTTAATTCATATTCATTTTCATTTAAATTATCATATGTATATTTATAACTTTTTTCTTTTGTTTCTATTTCTTTTATCAATTCATTATCTTTATAGAAACTGTATTTCTTTACTCCTGATTCTTCGTCTATACAGCTTGCATTTACTGTTATTGTATTAGAAGTTTTATTTGCTAATTCAATTTTTGCAATTGGCGCTGTTTCATCTACTTCTTTTGTATCTATTTCTATATCTGCATTAAATTTCTTTTCTTCTTCTGTTTTTTTATTATTTTTTATTATTAATTTATATTTATCTGTTTCTCCACTTAATAA
>CAKOXC010000005.1 GCA_934129945.1 uncultured Bacilli bacterium | reverse complement strand
AAGACAGAAGAACTGATAAGAAAAAGAAAAGAAGAGAAAAGAGAACAAAGAAGAGAACAAAGAAGGATATTACAAGAACAAAAAATTGAAGAATTAGAAAAGCAAAAAAATGAAATGCAGAAACAAAACGATGAAATACAGAAGCAAAATGATGAAATGCAAAAACAATTAAATAATTCAGTAAAGAAATTAATAGAATTAAATGTCGATGTTAATGATATATCAAAAACTTTAGATATTCCAGTAAGTAAAGTAGAATACATAGCTAAAAATACTAGAACAAACTAGTATTTTTTAAATTTTATAATTAATAATATTTTTTCAATTAAATGTAAACATTAATAGTTATTAGTGAGTTAATTATAAAACTAGTGGTATAATAAATTTATACAGTAAAGTGAGGTCATTATGGAAAAGAAAAAAAGTACTAAAAAGAAAAAAAATTCAAGAATGCAATTCTTTAGATATCTTGCAATATCATTAGTTATTATTAGTATTATATGTGTTGGATTAATATATTTTATAAATGTATTACCGACTGAATATTTTTTTGTTTGTATAGCATTATTTGCTATTATCGATTTTAGTATGTGTTATTTACTTTTAGGAAAAGGCTGGAAAAAAAGAATGTTTGGAACTTTTTTTTCAATATTATTAGTTATAATTTTTATTTTAGGGATAATTTATGAACTTAATACCATTGGATTCTTAAAGAAAATTGGTAACAAAAATTATAAAACACAAAATTACAGTATAATAGTATTAAATGATAGTAAATATAAAAAATTAAAAGATATTAAGGATGAGGATGTTGGAATTTTATCAAAAAAAGAAGCTGAAGGATTAACTAATGCTATAGATTATTTAAATAAAAAGATTAAAGTTACTTATATCGAAAAAGATGACGTTGGTAAGTTGGAAGAAGGATTACTTGATAAAGATTTAAGTGTGATACTTCTTGAAAATACTTATTTAGAAATAGCTAAAGAAGAAAATGAAGAATTTGCTAAGAATGCTAAAGTAATCTATGAATTTTCTGTAGATATTGCTACAAAAGATTTGGTGAAAAATGTTGATATTACAGAAAAGCCATTTAATATATTTATTGCCGGTATAGATACTTACGGAAAAATTAGCAGTGTTTCTCGTAGTGATGTTAATATGGTTGTTACCGTTAATCCTAAAACTCATAAAATATTATTAACTTCAATTCCAAGAGATTATTATATATATCTTCATGGTATAACATCTTATAAAGATAAATTAACCCACGCAGGAATTCATGGTATAAATATGTCTGTAAAAACTGTAGAAGACTTACTTGATTGTGATATAAACTATTATTTTAAAGTTAATTTTTCATCTTTAATAGACATTGTTGATGCTATTGGTGGTATTGAAGTTGATAGTCCTTATACTTTTACAACATTTGATAATAAATATACTTTTAAAAAAGGATTAAATAAATTAAACGGTGAAAAAGCACTATATTTTGTTAGAGAAAGAAAAGCTTTTAGTGGTGGTGATAGAACAAGGAATCAAAATCAACAATTAGTTCTTACTGCTATTATAAATAAAGTTATGTCAAAAACATTATTAACAAAATATAACAGTATTTTAGATGCTGTAGGGGATAGTTTTGTTACAAATTTAGATAATGATAGTATTACAAAATTTATAAAAAATCAAATAAAGAATAATGACAATTGGACAATTGAAACCTATAATTTAAATGGAACAGATGCATTTGATTATACTTATTCTTATAAATCAGCTAAATCATATGTAATGCAACCTAATGAAGAAAGTGTAAAAAATGCTCAAAATAAAATTGATGAAATAATGAATGAAAAAGAAGATTAGTCTTCTTTTTTTAAAACATTTGTCACCTTTTGTCGAAGCTATTTAAATTTATCAAAAAACGTAGTATAGTACTAATACAAAGGTGATAAAATGTTAAAAATGGATATGGAGTATAATCATGGTGTCTTATTTGTAAGACTTGATGGTATTTTAAATCGTAGTACTTCTTATAAATTAAATAACTATTTAGTACCTGTTATTTTAAAACATAAGATTAAATATTTAGTATATAATTGTTTTCTTCTAGAAAGCATTGACGAATGTGGACTAGATGCACTTTTAAACACTAAATGTGCTGTTAGAACTAATAAAGGTAAACTATATTTATGTGAAGTTCCTGATGAATATACGAAGCCCTTAAAAAAAGCTGGTTTAAAAGAAACCAGCAGTGAATTAACAGCTTTAAATATTTTAAAAATTTAGGAGGAACAATGACAACACTGGAAATTATAAATCTTAATGCTCCATTGGTTCACAAAATTGCTTCAAAATTCTATGGAGCAGATAGAGAAGATTTATATCAGGTGGGGGTAATTGGAATTTTAAAAGCTTATCATAACTATAAGCAAAATGGTACCACTAAATTTTCAACGTATGCATACGATTATATTTTTGGCGAAATGTACAATCTTGTTAATAATAATTCATATAAAGTAAGTAAAGACCTTATAAGGCTTTATAAGAAATTAGAAGTTACTAGATATACATTAGCTCAAAGTATGGGAAAAATTCCTAGTAACATAGAATTATCCAAATATTTAAACATTGAATTATCTTTGGTAGATAGTGCGACTAATATTGGAAATGTTGTGAGTTTAGATGATGATAATGAAAATAGTAGAAGTTATTCAGAGATAATTTCTTCAAATGAAAATATTTCTCAAGACGAAAGATTAATTTTAGAAGAGAGTATCAATCAGTTGGATAATCAAGAAAAAGAAATAATTAAATTGAGATACTTTAGAGATTTATCTCAACAAGAAGTTGCTAAAGTATTATCATTATCTCAAGCAAAAGTTTCACGATATGAAAAAAGAAGTTTAGAAAAAATGAGATCATTTAATAATGTAGCATAAAAAAAATTGCATATTTTAATGCAATTTTTTTAGTATAAACTTGGAAAATCATAAGAAATATTTTTAATAATTTCATACATATTTGATTTGACTAATTTATTAAATAGTTTGGCATATAAATTATCTATTTCAGTTGGAGTCATTTCACTTAATTTAACAGTATTAGTTTCATCAAAGTTAGCAATAGCGGCTCCGATTTCAGATTTATAGTCAAGATCTAAATTCACTTTGTATTTATCATAATTAACAGACAACTCGATAGAGCCTTCATTTTTAGACTCACTAATTTCTTTATTAGTAATTTTTATTGTTCCGTCAACTTTAGCGTTACTTTCTTTATAAAGATAATCAATACTTAATTTATTTTTTGTATTTTCGTTAACAGTAATTTCAAGATTAGCATCATTATCTTTAACATTTATTACAGTATTGTCATTATTATTTGTAATACCAAACTTAGTATTATTATTTATTAATTCTAATTTGGCAAATTCATTAGTAAATCCTTTAGTATAAAGATTTAATGTACCAATAGCTTCGATATCCTCGTTTTTAGCATCTTCTAAAGTATCTTCAATGTTAGAAACTGACATATCACTTATTTTACTTAATTTCTTTAGTAATTCATCATTGTCTAAAATATTATCAATGATATTTTCAATAAATTTTTTAGTATTTTTCTCATTTAAGTTATAAGAAATTTTTGTTACTTTAGTACTTTTACCATTTAATTTAATAGTAGAACTACTTTTTGTTAATTTCTTCATTTCAATAGAATCTATTAAGATTTTTTTGAATTCTTTTGTAATATAATTTAAATCATCTTTATTAAAATTTACATTTTCAATTTTAAAAATATCATCAAAATTAAATATTTCGTCGTCAATATTAATTATTTTTTTATAATCATCTTTTAATGAAACATAAGCTTTATCATTTATAAAATATAATAGAGCATCAATTATTTTTGTTTCATTCTCTGTTAATGCAGCACCAAGTTCTAACTTTTTATTTTTGTAATCCATTCCAAATGTATAATCAAATTTTTCATTCTTTAAATCTTCTAAGCCATCAATGTTGGTATCAATTTTTAAAGAACCATTAACTAATGCAGTATCTTTGTTGTAATCAAAATTTTCTATCTCATCAATAGAATCATTAATTTTGTTGAAAGCTTTATTTATTACATTTGTAACAATCTTATCAGTTTTATTAAAATAATAATAAAAACCTCCAGCAAATAATGCTACTACTACTAAAACTACAGCAACAATTGGAATGATTTTGTTACTTTTTTTAGAAGTAATATGGTTTGTTTCTGGTATAGAAACGTTTTCTTCTTTCATTTTTCACACTTCTTTCTAATTTAATTATACCAAAATTAATTATAAAGTAAAACAAAAGTACAATATAAATTCTTGAAATTTCATATTATATAGTGGTGAAGTAATTTGAAAAGAATAAAATTAAGTGAATATAATAGTAGTTTAGGGACTCTTATTGATATTGAAGATCAGTATACTTATTCCTTAAATCATCATAAAGATAGTATCAATATTCCATATCAAAAGTTAGTTTTTAACTATAAAACATTACTAGATAAAACTAGGCCGTATTATATTATGTGTAATGGTGGTTTTAAAAGTAAAAAGCTTGTAAATATTTTGGAATTTTACGGTTATAATGTCACTCAAGTCTATAAAGAGTGATTTTTTTTTGATTTTGATTTATAATAATAAATGAGTGATGATAATGACGGGAATATTAAATACAATAAATGATTTTATAAATTCAATGATTGCATACTTAGGTGTAGCTGGCCCTATTATGGGGTGTATTTTAATTATTTTAGAATCTATTTTACCAATTTTACCTTTATGTGTTTTTATAACTTTAAATTGTATGACTTTTGGATACGTTGTAGGGTATATAATATCTTGGATTTTTACTTGCTTAGGATGTTTGCTATCTTTTACAATTATAGAAAAAGGTTTTAAAAATTGGTTTGATCGAAAAATTAGAAGTATGAAAGGTGCTAACAAAATAATGAAAGTTGTAGAAAAGTGTAATGTATCAGAACTTGCTATGATAGTTGCAGTGCCTTTTACACCAGCATTTTTAGTTAATATTGCTGCGGGTCTTTCAAAGATGAATGTAAAAAAATTTATGGCTGGTATTTGTATAGGAAAATTATTTATGGTATATTTTTGGGCTTTCATCGGAACAAATTTGATTCAAAGCTTAACTAATCCAATTATAATTGTAAAAGTAATATTTATGTTGATAATTGCTTATGTTTTGAGTAAAATTGTAACTAAGAAGTTTAATTTATAAGGAGGATTTATGGAGTACATTGTAATAGGGCTTTTAGTTTTAGTATTAATACTTTTAGTGATTTTAATAATGCGTAAAAAAGATGACAGTCAAATGATTGAAAGATTAGGAAGGTTTGAAACTGATATAACTAAAGAAGTTGGAAGCTTTAAATTAGATTTTAGTAAGGATTTAAGAAATGATTTTGAAAAATTAAATGAAAAGATTGAAAATAAATTAAATTTGATTAATGATAAAGTCAATGAAAGAATAGATCAAAATTTTGAAAAAACAAATAAAACTTTTAATAATATTATTGAAAGGCTATCAAAAATTGATGAAGCTCAAAAGAAGATAGATGGTTTATCAAGTGAGATAGTATCTCTTCAAAGTGTATTAACTGATAAAAAAACTCGTGGTATTTTTGGTGAAGTAAATTTAAACTATATTTTAACAAGTGTCTTTGGTGAAAAAAATACTGGAGTTTATGATATTCAACATAAAATGGAAAATGGGTTTATAGCAGATGCTATTTTATATGCACCATCTCCACTTGGTACTATTTGTATAGATTCTAAATTTCCTTTAGAAAATTATCAAAAAATGACTGATAAAACTTTGTCAAAAGAAGAAAGAGAACTTGCTTTAAAACAATTTAAATTAGATGTAAAAAAACACATTGATGCCATTAGTACAAAATATATTGTTCCAGGAGAAACTTCTAATGAAGCTATAATGTTTCTTCCTGCAGAAGCAATATTTGCTGAAATAAATGCTTATCATCCAGATTTAATTGAATATGCTTATAATAAAAGTGTGTGGATAACAAGTCCAACTACTTTGATGAGTACTTTAACTACTATTAGTATGATTTTAAAAAATATGGAGAGAGATAAATATGCTAAAGTTATTCATGAAGAGTTAAATAAATTATCTTTTGAATTTGCTAGATATAAAGAAAGATGGGATAAATTATCTAGAAGCATTGATACAGTTAGTAAAGATGTAAAAGAAATACATGTTACAACCCAAAAGATTACTAATAGGTTTAATTCAATAAATAGTGTAGACGTTGACAAATTAATTAGTAAAGATGAATAAAAAATTAAACACAATATAATAAAAAAATATACCAATATGATATATTTTTTTAATGCTCAGTTAAATATAAATCATAATATTCGTCATAAGTTATATTTAAATCATGAACTTTGGTTGCATGATCAACACCGATATATCTTAAATGCCATGGTTCTTCTTGATATCCCGTAATATTTTCATTATCTTTAGTGTATCTTATTATAAATCCATATTTGTAGGAATTGTCTTTTAACCAAGAGTAATGTTTAGCTATTAACTCATTATATCCAGTACTTCTAATATCAACAGCAAGACCTGTTTGATGTTCTGAATATCCTGGTCTTGCAGAATATGTATCAGCTTTATTTACACCGTCAATTTTTACGTATCTATTGTAAATAATCTCCTGTGTTTTGTACGAACGATAAGTACTGTATGGATAGAATGAAACTCCTTGAGTTATTGCATATGCTTGTAATTTATCAAAACTTTCAGCTGCTGGTTTACGCATTTTATATGCTGAACTATAGCTTAATGATGTTAAATCGCTTGGCTCATAATCACTACTTAATTTATGAAATTTATTTACCAAGACAGTAATTTCATCAGGATTAGTAATATCCTCATGATCACTATAAAAATCTTTATCTAAATTTAAATTAACTTTAGTAACAATATTTTTAATTTCTAAATCAGGATTTAAAGTTTTATAACTTTCATATCTTTTTATATTATCTATATTAAAATTTGTTATATCTACATAATCTTTTATATCTTGATAGGGAAGTTCTATTAATTTTTTTATATTTGTATCACTTAATTTTCCTAAAATATTATTTATTTCAGTTGTTGAATAATTTTTATACTGTAACGTAGAAACAATATCTTCATAATCGTCGATTTCTCTATAAATTATATCTTCAGTAGGTTCATTGACTGGAGATGTATCTTGTTTATTATTTTTATAATAATAAGTAGTATATAGTAAAGTATAAACAATAACAAAAATTCCAACTAAACCAAAGAATAATTTTTTATTCATAACATCACACATCTTTCTAATTACATTTTATCAATAATTAATTAAATTTAATACTATGTAAAGTAAAATTTTACATAATTTAACTAATATAAATATATTTTCAAAATTTTTTCATATCTTTTATTAGAGGTGTTATTGTGAAAAAAATATTATTTGGAGTAATTTGTTTTTTAACTTTCTTTATTAATGTAAATGCTTTAGAAAATTTGGCACCAAATTCTAAAAGTTCAATTTTATTAGAAACATCAACTGGTAAAATATTATATGAATCTAATTCTCATGAAAAATTACCACCAGCATCAATGACAAAAATTATGAGTATGCTTCTAATTATGGAAGCAATAGATAATAATAAATTGTCATTTGATAGTGATGTTTTAATAAGTGAAAATGCTGCAAGTATGGGTGGATCACAAGTTTTCTTAGAAGCAGGTGAAACTTATAAAGTTAAGGATTTACTTAAAGGCATTGCTATTGCTTCTGGTAACGATGCAGTAGTTGCAATGGCTGAAAAAGTTGGTGGTACTGTTGAAAATTTTGTTAATATGATGAATGAAAAAGCAAAATCATTAGGATTAAAAGATACTGTATTTAAAAATCCTCATGGTCTAGATACAGAAGGACATTATTCAAGTGCTTATGACATGGCAATGATTGCTAAGGAATTATTAAAGCATGAAAAAATATTAGAATATACTAGTATTTATGAAGATTATTTGAAAAAAAATGATGGCTCTTCTACATGGCTTGTTAATACAAATAAATTAGTTAGATTTTATGATGGAGTAGATGGACTTAAAACAGGATTTACTTCTAGTGCAAAATATTGTGTAACAACAACTGCCAAAAAAAGTAATATGCGTCTTTTATCAGTAGTAATGGGTGCTGAAACTAGTGATTTAAGAAGTAAAGATACTACTAACTTATTAAATTATGGTTTTAATACTTATAAATTAGATTTAATTATGAGTAAAACGAAAATATTAGGTAATGTTAAAGTAGAAAAAGGCAAAAAAGATAATGTTGATTTAGTATTAAAAGAAGATGCTACATCATTAAAAAAGATAAATGATAAATCTACAGATTATTTTGTTAATTTAAAAGTTGATAACATAAAAGCACCTGTTAAAACAGGTGATAAAGTAGGAACTGCTGAAATACTTGATAATGATGGAAAATTTGTAATGGAAAGTGATGTGACAGTAACAAAGAATATAGATAAAGCTAATTACTTTGATTATCTAAAGAAAAATTTAAAAATAATAACTACTGGTTTTTAATAAATCTTGAAGTAAACAAAAAATTGATATTTTACATATATTTGACAAAAATACACTAAAGTGCTATAATTAACCTAGTTTTAAGGGGGAAAATTATGAAAACAAAACAAAATATATTAGAATTAAAGAAAAAATTATTGGTATTATCATTGTATGGTGGTGTAACTTTAACAAGTTTAACAGGGTGTTCAAAGACAGTCAAATGCGATGTTGAAGTAGAACATGTACATCAATATGAAAACGATGAAGGATTAAAAAAATATATACCTGGTGAAAAAGAAAAAAAGAAAAAATTTATTAGAACTGATGAATATACTACTGATTATAATATTATAAATAATGTAAGTGCTAAAAAATTATGTGTTGTAAATGATAACATAAATTATATAAATGAAGTTATATCTGATCATCAACCTAAAAGAGAGGCATATGTTCTTGATTATATTTATGGCCCACATTATACATATGGTTATGGATTAGACTATTCAACTGGCAAATATGATTATCATTATGGATTATTTTGGGAAGATGATGATGAATATGTTTGGAAAGAGATATCTTTATACGAATATACTCCTGATGAAGTTAGGGATTACACATATAGTTTTAAATTTTATAAAATAGATGAAAATAATAATTTAGTTAGTAAAGATTTTAAAACATTAGAAGATGTTGAAGATGATTATAAATATTTTGATGACAATGATTTTGTTCAAGAACATATTAGTGATTCATATTTCTTAAATAAAGAAGATTTTAAAACAAGGAAATTAAGTAAATAAAAGTTATAAAGAAACTACTTTCAATTTGATTTGAGAGTAGTTTTTATATTGCTAAAAAAGTTTTTAAAAAATTTTTCTACAAATGATAATAAAATAAATATATTTAATGTTATAATAATTGTTAATAAATTTATTGGAAGTGGATTAAATGAATTTTGAGTATTTAAATAAAATGATTGATTATATTGAAAATAATCTAGATAACAAAATAGATTTTAGTGAATTAAGTAAGATAACAAATATAAATATATTTATTCTTGAACGAATTTTTATGTTTTTAACAGGTATGACTTTAACTGAATATATTAAAAAGAGAAGGTTGAGTAAAGCATTTGAAGATTTAAAAAATACAAAATTAAAAATGATTGATATTGCATTTAAATATCAATATAATTCAGCTTCTTCATTTACTAGAGCTTTTAAACAATTATTTAATATGACACCAACAGAATGTAGAAAGAAAAATAGTGATTATAAAATAATACCTAAAGAATATTTCAAAATAGATAAATCAATTTATAATTTTGATTATGAAATTAAAAAATTTAATTCAATGACTTTATATTGTTATCATATAACTTCACAAAATCATTCTGATTTATTGTATAAAATTAGAAAATTATATAAAAAAATAAGAGATAATAATTATTACAATATTTTTAACGAAGTTGGAATGTATGGAATATTTTTTAAAAATGGAAATATTTATAATTATTATTTGGGATCTACTAAATATTTTCCTGATTTAGAAAAATATAAGTTAAAAGAAAATAAATACGCTGTATTTAAAATTATATCAAGAAATCAAAATGATATAGTAGGTTTAGAAGAAAGAATAAATAAGCAGTGGATACCTTCTACAAATTATAAAATAGAAGAAGATTTAAAAATCGAATTTTATAAAAATGATAGTTGTTTTGTATATTTACCCATAAAATAATCTTAACAATTTTAATATTTAAAATGAAAAGAAACATATTTTAAAATATATTACAATTATTTTGGTGAGTAATATGTTTAAAAGAAATATTAAAATTACAAAAGATTATTTTTCTTTAATAAAATTAAAAAATAAATATTTAATAATATTTATAATTATTGATTTAATTAATGTATTAATCAGTTTATTGATACCATATTTTATTTCACTAGTAATAGAAAGTATTACTAATAAATATTATAATATATCGATTGTTTATATTCTATTATTAGGATTAACTTATTTATTTAATAAATGTGGTTCATATTGTACAAACTGGTGTTATGCCAATTTTTTTAAAGAAGCTTATGTAGAAGTTCACTCTAAATTAGTAAATAGTATATATAATTTTGATGAAGAATATTCTAAAAAGATACCTTTAGGAAAAATTATTAATTCTTCTAATACAGATATAATTAATATTGCAGAAATACCTTCACTTATTATTGAAATGGCCATTGAATTAATTAAATTATTAGTTATGTATTTTGTATTTATTAGGCAAAATATTTTTGTAACTTTATATGTAATTGTAGTAGATATTATATATTATAATTTTGCTAAAAAATGTAATAATAAAAATACTTATTATTTAAAAAAACAAAGAAATTATGCTGATAAAATAACAGAAATGTTATCACAAGTATTATTAGGACTTAAAGATATCAAAAGTTTTGGTATTTCAAATAAAATAAATAATAAAATAGATGGTTATAGAAAAAGATGGCAAAAAAATTATTTTTTAAAAAGAAAATATTATTTTACAAGAAAAACTTTAGTAGGATTAATAATTGATTTCGGTAAAATAATGTTATATTTTATTTTGTTGATTCTTCTTATTAAAAATAAAATAAAAATTACAATATTTATTTTATTAATTTCATATTATGACAATGCAAAAGAGTCAATTAATAGCATAATGAATTATGATGTTTCAATTATGGATGAATCAGTTTCACTTTATAGAATACTTGAAATAATAAATTATGGAGAGAATACTTTAAAGTTAGATGGTAAAGTTAATAATGACAATATTATTGGACTTGTTGAATTTAAAAATGTTTCATTTAAATATAATGAACTTCCTACATTAAAAAATATTTCATTTGTAGCTAAACCAAATCAAGTCACTGTTATTGTTGGTAAAACAGGCACTGGAAAAACAACAATATTTAATCTTCTTTTAAAAATGTACAAAATTGATAGTGGAAAAATATTAATAGATAATTTAAATATTTATGACTATTCTAAAGATGTTTATAATTCAAATATTAGTATTGTAAATCAAAAGACTTTTATTTTTAATATGAGTATAAGAGCAAATTTATCTTTTATAGATTCTAATAAAAAAAGACAAATGGATGCTTGTAAAAGAGTAGGAATACATGATTTTATAATGTCATTACCAGAGGGTTATAATACTATTTTAAAAGAAGATGCTACAAACATAAGTGGAGGACAAAAGCAATTATTATCTATAGCAAGAGCACTTCTTACAACTTCAGAAATATTATTACTTGATGAGATTACGTCTTCATTAGATCCAAATACAACTGAAAAAATCATTAATTTGTTAGATGATTTAAAAAGTGATCATACACTTATTGTTATTACTCATAATAAAGATTTGATGAAAGCAGCTGATAATCTTATAGTTTTAAATAAAGGTAAAATTGAGTGTATTGGAAAACATGATGCGTTAATAAAAAATAATGAAATTTATAAGCAATTAAATTCAATAGTAAATAATTAAATTAAAGAGTGTATAAAAAAACTACTTTTAATTTGATTTGAGAGTAGTTTCTTTTATCTTGAAAAAGTTCGAGTATTGACAAATTTGAACAAAAGAGAAACTTAGTAATAAATTTAACTGCTATAAGAATAGTAATATATAAATACATTTTTAATTACAATTTTTAGCTTTTCTTAGTACTTTAACATTATCATTATTTTTTAATAATGATAGTATTTCCATTTCTTTTTGTTTTATTTCATCAAGTGTTAAATTGAAATAGCTTGTCAATTCATCATCACTATAATTTTCTTGATATTTTAACATAATAAGGGATAAATCTTCTGGAGATAATGATAATAATACTTTCATCATATTTTGGCTAAATAAAGTATTTTTTGTTTTTTCAAACATTTCTTTAGAATCAGTAATATAATCAATTCTTAATTTTTCTTTTCTAGTACCTTTATCACTAGAGTATTTAGCATCATTTAATGATAAAACATTATTTTGTTTTCTATATTTTTCAAGATAATTTCTAAAATAGCCTTTTACAGTTAAATCCATATACTTAATTATTTGACCATTATTATTTAAATTAGTTCTATTTATTACAATTAATAGATAATACTTAATTTCATTTTCAAAATCTTCAAAATTACTATTATTAACTTTAATTTCATAACTATTACATAATGAATATATCGTTTTATAAATATACTTTCTTTGTCTCAATAATATTTCATTCCTTGAATCATATAGTTCACTTTTGTACAATCCAATTAGGTCGTATAATTCAAATTTTTCTATATCAATATTGGGATTTTTTAAATTATTAATTAAAGAAAAAATATCTTTAATTTTTAAATCAGTAATCGTTTTATAATCATCATTAGTTTTTTTGTCAGAGAAATACCAAATCATATTAATAACCTGATTGTATGAAAAATCCATTCTAACTAAATCATTTACTTTTTCAAAATCAATTTTAAAAAAATCACATATATCTTTTATTTCATTAATATTACATATATTGGAGTTTTTTAGTTTATCAAACATTTCATTTATTTTATTTATTTGTAATCTATCTTCATATTTTTTGATTGCCGAAGATATAATTTGTTCATTATCTAATGAATCATTTTTAGACTCTAATGTCTTAATTCTTCTCCAAATTGCTAAATAAGGATAACCATTTATATCACAAAATTTTGTTAATGATTGATCGTTAAAATAATATTTAGTCTTTACTGGAGGATGTTTTATATAATAGTCTACAATTTGTTTTATTGCTTCATTTATACCAATATCAGTATTATCTGAATATTCGCATAAATATTTTTTTATTATTGTATTATAATTTAAGCCAATGCTATTACAAAATGTTAAGAGTGGTATTCCATTATAATAATATTTGATAGAAAATTTTTGATAAGATTCAACACACTCATCAATTATTTCCTGTAATGGTTTATTGCTTCTTAATTGCATTCTTAAAATAGCACAACGAATTGAACTTACATTCAAATCATTTTGCTCGGCATAATCTTTTAAAGGTATGCCTTTATAATAGTAAATTATTCCATATCTATTAATTGTTTTTATTCCTTCATCAATTAAATCATCGATACTTTTTGTACTTCCATTTGCTAATTTTCTCTTTACAAATGATACTATACTATAGTAAGATAAATCATTTTGTATACAATATTCTCTTAAAGTAATTCCCATATATAAATATTTAGGTGCAAATGGTTGGTATTGATTCATAATTGCCTCAATAAATTCATCATTACTAAGTTTTTTAAGACTATCATCATTTCTATGTCTACTTATATAAGTAATTATATTTCTATAGTTTATATGATTTTCTTCACAGTATTGTTTTAAAGGAATTCCAAAATAATAATATGTATAAATTCCTTTATGTTTCTTACTAATATATTGTTCAATTAGTTCTTCGTCTGTTAAATTTGTATTTTTTTCTTTTTCTCTGTTAATGTATGTTCTAATAGTATCATAATTTATTTCTGGATGACTTTCACAATATTCCTTTAAAGGTACACCTTTATAAAAAAATCTAAAATTTTGATTATCAAACTCTT
Source organism: uncultured Bacilli bacterium (assembly GCA_934129945.1). GTDB lineage: Bacteria > Bacillota_I > Bacilli_A > RF39 > UBA660 > RUG14121. The sequence continues at coordinate 53,988 of CAKOXC010000005.1, read as the reverse complement.
CCATTGCTAAAACTACTAATTTATCATTAGATAAATTTTTGTTACTCTTTTTTAAACTAATAATTCTAGCATTGATAGTTTTAATATTTATATTATTTTTTAAACAATATTGTCTTAGTGACATCCCCTTATATATATATTTGATGGCACTTCCATAAGCTTCAATAACCATATCTACAATTTCTTGTTCTTTATAACTTTCATATTTTTTGCTTTTTTTCTTTTTCCATATTCTTGTTCGTATAGTATTTACGTTAATATTATGATCTTTACAATATTTAGATAAAGGTATATCATTATAGAAATACTTATTTTCTTGCATAATAACACCACCAAAAATTCAATATATATTTTATCATATTTTTTTCAATTTTAATATTAATACTTATAAGTTATACATTCGTATGCTAATTAATTGTGTTGATTTGCAAGTTGGTATTAAATTGACAAAATAAAACTACCTTCAATATAATTTGAGAGTAATTTTTATGTTATGTTGATAATTTAAAGTTTTAATAAATTTTTTTTTATTTAACAAAAAGAAGTATAATCTTTACTTAATTGTATAAATTCATCAAGAAGCAATTATAAAGAATATAGATAAAGCTAATTACTTTGATTATCTAAAGAAAAATTTAAAAATATTAACAACTGGTTTTTAATAAAAGAAGTTTTGTGTTATTATATACTCAGTATAGTTGGAGTGATATTATGGAAAGTATAATTATTATAAAAATAGTTTTTGGGATAATACTTAGTTTATCTTCGTTTATTTTAATTTTATTAGCATATTTATTATTTTATAAATATTTAATTCAAGAAGAAAAGTGTAATAAAAAAACTAAAGGAATAATAAAAAAATACACTTTACTTAATTATGGAGGTGAACATAACAATATTCATTTACCAGTTGTTTATTATAAAGTTAATAATAAAGATTATAAAGTAGTTGGTCCGGAATATAAAGTTTATATTAGTACAATGAAAAAAAATCCAAAAGAAAAGAATAGTATTTCATACGAAGATAAAAATCAATATTTATATACAAAAAGAATTGACAATACATTAATTGAAATTAATAAAAACCCAATTGAAGAAATGTTTCCACTCGGTTCAAAAGTAGATGTTTATTATTATGATAAAAATCCTAAAATAGCTTATGTTTTAAGATATTGTAATAAAAAATGGATGTTTTGGTTTATGTTAATTTCAGGAATAATAATATTATTTTTAGATTTATTTATAATTTTTTTCCTATAAACTAGTAAAATTTTATTATTTCAAAATAAAACTACTTTCAATTTAATTTGGAAGTAGTTTTTATGTTATCTCAAAAATTTCGAGTATTAAATAAATTGATTCATAAAATTATTATTAATAATTCTTACTTATAAAACAGTTGCTCACTATAATATTTATAGGAACATTTAAAATGAGTGTCGTCTTCCAATCTTGTAAAAGAAAGGAGGGATACAGTGAAGAAAAGAATTTTTATAATAAAAGTCCTTCGTCTTATTGTTATTATTTTATTACTCCTTGCCTTATTGGTATTAGCAATAAAAATATGACACTCTATCAACTCTGATTGAGTGTCAATACTAAATTTTTAGAGGAGACATTCACTTGCAGAATTGAATGTTTCTTTTTTGTTTTATGCAATTTTTCTTGCTAAATACATATTATCATAAAAAAAACACTTTTTACAAGTTTTCTTACTGATTCATAGGTATATTTTTATATTTTGTATATAATGATATTGTCATTATATAAGTGTGTTTCTAAATAGTCGTAAATTTAATATTATCTCTTGCCGCCAAAACAAATGTTTGCTATAATGGTAAAGGATACATTTGAAACATATCAGATGCTTTCCCTTTCTATTTATCAATGATAAAAGAAAGGTGGTGGTATTTATGACAAAAAGAGAATTTTCTCTATTTATTATAATATTACTCCTATTCTTAGTGGTAATTATTTTACTCCTAAAATAGCAAAAGCATCTGACTTCACAACTATGTGATTCAGATGCTATATCCATAAGGGATTGCATTTGATTAACCACAATCAAATGCATCCTTTTTATTTTATGCAAGTTTCCTTGACATATTCATGGTAACATAAAAACGACTTTTTGACAAGTCGTTTTAAATTTTTACTCGAAAGTGTTCGAGTTTACTATCAATCTGGTGCCTGCGGTCGGACTTGAACCGACACGGTATTGCTACCATTGGATTTTGAGTCCAACGCGTCTACCATTTCACCACGCAGGCAATTAACTAATAAACTAATTATATCATATAAAATACTATTTTGTAGTATAAAATTATTAAATCTGCAGATAATATAATTAGAAGCAATTATATTTTCTTGCTTCTAATTATGAAAAGAGACTTTTTTTAAAAAAGCCTCTTTTTTGTCATTTAGATGTCACATATGTTAACATATAATTAAGTTGTAAGTGAGGAGAAAAATATGGAAATATTAAAGGTTGAAAATTTAACAAAAGTTTATGGGAAAGGAGTAAATAAAGTAGTTGCACTAGATGACGTATCTTTTACAGTTAATAAAGGAGAATTTGTCGCAATAGTAGGAGCAAGTGGTAGTGGAAAAAGTACATTATTACATTTAATTGGTGGAGTTGATCGCCCAACTAGTGGCAAAGTTTTTATTGAAGGAAAAGATATATACAAATTTAATAATGATGAACTTGCTATTTTTAGAAGAAGACAAGTAGGGCTTATTTACCAATTTTATAATTTAATACCTATATTAAATGTTGAAGAAAATATTGTATTACCACTTGAACTTGATAAAAGAAAAATAGATACTAAAGAACTTAATGAATTAATAAAAACTCTTGGGCTTGAAAGCAGAAAAAAACATCTTCCTAATGAACTATCTGGTGGACAACAACAAAGAACTTCAGTTGGAAGAGCACTTGTTACACATCCAGCTATAATTTTAGCTGACGAACCAACTGGAAATTTAGATTCTAAGACAAGTGATGAAATTGTAGAATTATTAAAAATGTCTAATAAAAAATATAATCAAACAATCATAATGATTACCCATAACCTTGAATTAGCAGCAATAGCTGATAGAGTAATAACAATTGAAGATGGAAAAATTGTAGCAGGTGATTAATATGAATTTACTTAATAAATTAACTTTAAAAAATTTAAAACTAAACAAAAAAAGAACTATTGTTACAATTATTGGTATAATTTTATCAGTATCATTAATCACAGCAGTAACAAGTATGTTCTTTAGTGCATATCATTCTATAATTAAATATGAAACAAGTATTAAAGGTGATTTTCATTATGAATTTATGAATGTAAAAGGTAAAGATTTAAAAACTTTTGAAAATAATCGAAATATAGAGGACTTTGGTATAGTAAAAAACATCGGATATGCTATTTTAAAAGAAAGTCAAAATGAATATAAACCTTATGCTTATATAAAAGCTTTTGATAATAGAGCATTTACTAACTTAGCAATAAAATTAATTAGTGGAAGACTTCCTAAAAATGATAGTGAAATTGTAATACCAAGTCATTTAAAAACTAATGGACGTGTAAATTATAAAGTTGGAGATATAATTACTTTAGAAGTAGGAAAAAGAGTTCAAGATGGATTTGAACTAAATCAAGATAATAATAAAACTGATGATTTTGAAGAAATTATTGATACTACGACAAGAACTTATAAAATCGTTGGTATTATTAAAAGACCATCAAATTATATAGAAAGTTATGAAGCTCCAGGATATACTTTTATAACATATTTAAATAAAGTAAATGAAGACAATGATTATGATTTATATATTAAGTATAATAGTAAAGCTTTAAAACATGAAAGTGATGTAACTGCTGATATATTAAATGTTCCAAGAGAAGCTTATAAAAGTATAAATGATTATGAAATAATAAGTAAACTAAATGAAAAACAATTAGCTAAGATTTCTAAACAAATGGAAAAAGCAAAATATAACTATGCTGTAAATTCTTACCTTATACTTTTAGAATCAGGGTTATTTAAAGATAGTTCTACAAAAGCTCTTGGTACTCTAGTGTTAATAGTTTGTATTATTATAGTATTTACTTCAGTATTTTGTATTAAAAATAGTTTTGATATATCAATAACAGAAAAAACTCGTCAATATGGAATGCTTGCAAGCATCGGAGCTACAAAAAAACAAATTAAGAAAAATGTCTTATATGAAGCATTTATACTAGGTCTTATTGGTATACCAATCGGAGTACTATGTGGAATATTTGCAAGCTACATTTTAGTTATAGTAAGTAATTATTTATTAAATGTATCTTTAAATGATTTAAAATTAATATTCTCTTTATCTTGGATAGCAATTGTATTTTCAATAATTTTAGGTATAATTACAATTTATTTATGTGCAATAAAAAGTGCAAGAAAAGCTTCTAAGATAACACCAATAAATGCAATTAGAAATAGTGATGATATAAAAATTAAAAGTAAAAAATTAAGAACTCCAAAATGGATCAAAAAAGTCTTTAAAATTGGTGGTGAAATTTCTTATAAGAACTTAAAAAGAAATAGAAAAAAATATCGTACTACAGTAATTTCAATAATTGTATGTGTTTCTGTTTTTATAGCGATGTCATATTTTACTCAGTTAACTAATATAGTTATTAAAGCTGAAGTTACAGATTATGATTATAATTTAAATGTATTTTATGATTATAGTGAACAAATTGATAAGAAATTAACTAGTGTACTTGATTCGGAATATGTTAATAACTATTCAAAAGTTAGAAGTGAATACTTAATTTTAAATCCAGATGATGTTTTATATTCTAAAGATTATCAAAAATATTTTGAAGAGTATGGAAGTGATTCAATAGAGGTAATTTCACTTGGTGACAAAGAATATAATAATTATCTAAAAAAATTAAATATTGATTATGATGATGCTAAAGATAAAGGAATATTAATAAATAAAATAAAACTTGAAGTAGCAGAAAATAACAAATTAAAGAAAAAAATAATGGATGTTTATGATACAAGTAATAAATCAATTAAAGGATACTATTATTCAAAAACTGATTCTAAAGAAAATAATCTTGAAATACCAATAGTTAAATATACAGATGTAAAACCATTTGGTTTTACCGATATGAGTAGTAATGTTACTAGCATAATTATTAGTGATGAAATGTTTAATAAAGTTTTTGAAAATGAACTTAAACAAATAGGTAGTAAAATATATATTGATTCAAATAATGTATCAAAATTACAAGATACTATTGATAAAGAATTAAAAAGTTATGACTATAATTTAAATAATATTGAAGAACAAGCAAAACAAACAAAATCATTATTTATTTTAATAGATATTTTCTTATATGGTTTTATAATTGTAATAGCATTAATTGGTATAACAAATATTTTTAATACCATAACTACTAACATGAAACTAAGACAAAAAGAATTTGCTATGTTACTAAGTATTGGAATGACTAAAAAAGAATTTAATAAAATGATTAGCTTAGAAAGTTTCTTCTATGGTATGAAATCATTATTAATTGGAATACCTCTTGGTTGTATCCTTTCATATTTAATGCATAAAGTACTTGTAAATGGAAGTATTGAAATACCATTTAAACTTCCATTAGTTGGAATAATCATTTCTATATTAGCAGTATTTATCTTAATTACAGTTATTATGAAATATTCAATAAAGAAAATAAATAAACAAAATATAATAGAAACAATACGTAATGAAAATATATAAAAGAAGGTTTATCCTTCTTTTATGTTATAATGAATAGGGAGGCAAATATGAAATTACTTTTAATTGAGGATGATATAGATATAACTAATAATTTAAAATTATTATTAAAAGAAAATAATTATGAATTTGATAATGCTTATAATATTACTGAAGGTATAAATAAATTATCTAATAATTATGATCTAATCATATTAGATGTAAGTCTTCCAGATGGCAATGGTTTTTTGTTTTACAAAAACCATTTAATAGAAAAGAATATCCCAGTAGTATTTTTAACTGCCAAAGATGATGAAGACGATATAGTTAATGGTTTAGAATTAGGGGCTGAAGATTACATAACTAAACCATTTTCTTCTAAAGAATTACTTGCTAGGGTAAAAAGAATTCTTTTAAAAAAAGAAAAAAATAAAATTATTGAAATTGATAATATAAAATTTGATTTAGAAAAAATGAAGGTAACTAAAAATAATAAAGAAGTAAAATTAACAAGTTTAGAATTAAAAATCTTATATTTATTTTTTACTAATCTAAATAGAGTTATTACTAGAGAATCAATAATTGAAAATATTTGGAATTGGACAGGTAATGATGTAAATGATAATACAGTTACAGTATATTTAAAAAGGATTAGAGAAAAACTTGGTGATAATATAATCATTACTGTTAAAGGAATAGGGTATAGAGTGGATTATGAAAAATAATAAAATTAAAATATTATCTGTAATAATTTTTACCATTTTTTATATAACTATTTTATTATTTAGTAATTTTACAATGTTAAAAAAATACAATGAAAATAATAACATTTTATTAAATAATATTATTAATAATGTCTTAGAAAAATATAGAGAAGTAAAAGAAGAAGATATTTTAAATAATTTAAATAGTAATTCTAGTATTAATTTTTCTAAAAAATATGGTATTGATTTAAGTAATGATACAATGGTTGTAAAAAATCGTAAAATAATAAAAGAATTAGTTTATTTTGATATATTCTTAACAGTTTTATTTATAAGTTTAATGTTATTCTTTTTAAATCAGTTTAAAAAAAGTGAAAATAAAGATTTAGAAGTTATAATTGATTACTTGGAAAAAATAAATAAACATAATTATGAATTAAAAATTGAAGAAAATGAAGAGGGAAATCTTTCTATACTTAAAAACGAAATTTATAAGACTGCTGTTTATTTAAATGAACAGGCAAGTAAATCTCAAGAAGAAAAAGAAAAATTAAAAGTATTTTTATCTGATATATCACATCAGTTAAAAACCCCTTTAACTTCTATTAACTTAATGATAGATAATATTTTAGATAATAATAATTTAAGTTTAGAAGAAAAAAGAAAAATATTATTTCAAATAAAACATAAAATAAAACATATAAATTCTTTGATATTAATTCTTTTAAAACTTGCTAAATTTGATTCGAATACGATTGTCTTTAAAAGACAAAATAATGATTTATTGACAATAATTAATGAAGCTAGTAAGAATGTTTCAGCATTAGCAGATCTTAAAAATATTGAAATAAATATAAATAGTAATGATAATATCAATATTTACTGTGATTATAAATGGGAAGTTGAAGCTCTAACCAATATTATAAAAAATTGTATAGAGTATTCTTTGGAAAATTCTAAAATTGATATCTTTATTAATGATAATAACTTATATACAAAATTGACTATAAAAGACTATGGAAAAGGCATGGATAAAGAAGAAATTAAAAATATTTTCAAAAGATTTTATAAAGGTAATAACTCTTTTAATGATAGTATTGGAATAGGGTTATCACTAGCTAAAAATATCATTGAAAAAGATAATGGTTTAATTAGTGTAAAATCTAAAAAAAATAATGGTACGGAATTTATTATTAAATATTTTAAAAATTAATGTATATTATTAAGAATATTACATATAATACTACTGGAAGTGATAAAATACTTCCAGTAAATTAAAAGGACTTTTAACGGATATTAAAAGTTCTTTTTTTATGTTTATATCAAACAAATCATGTAATAGAATTTGCATTTTTTATGGGTTTGTGTTATCATAAATAACAATTCAAAAAGGGGTGTTTTGGATGGCTACGAAATTACAAAAAATGAAATGGGATTTATATTGTAAAAAAGAAAGACTGTTATTTTTATGGGGATTAAAAAATGGATTTATAAATCTTTATGATAATGAATTGATAGAAAAATTGAGAACAGTATATTATGGCGGAATACCAGCGTCAATAATTTTATTATCTAATAGCATGACCAAAGGACATTGCTATGATAGAGCTTTATTAATGTCTAGGGCATTTTTAGAGGATGAAGGTGATGTTCAATTGCTTTACGCTACTATAAATAGTTTAAAATTGAATCCTAAATATATTTGCGATGATCCATTATATGCTGGTCATTGTATTGTTGAAAGAACAACAAAAGATGGAAGACATTTGATTTATGATACATCAGCAGGATATATTTATGATAAAAGTTTATACTGGTTAATAGAAAATCCAAAAGTTAGAAAAGTTAATAGTAAAGAATCTATTAAAAAATTTATAGAATCTGATGAAGATTATTACTTAGAAGATATTGAAAGAGATAAGTATGCTGCTACTTTAATTTTACCTAGGATTGAAAAGAATTTTGAAAATCCTACTGAGATGTATTCAACAAGAGGAATTGAGTTGTTGCAAAGAGAAATTGAACATTTCAAACAACAGATTAATTATGATTGTATGATTGAAGAAATAGACCAAGATATGAGGAGATTAGGGTTGAAAAAATAATATGTTTGATAATAAAAAAAGGATTGTACTTTTCAAAAATGCAATTCTTATTTACAAAAGTGATTCAAGAAGGAAAAATAGTTTTTTTGATAATGAATTTTATGAAAAGACGAGTTATACACTTTTTAACTTTAATTCAATATGATAAAAACAAGTATTTGATGAATTAATTTTTAAGTGCAATTTTGGCTTTAAAGAGAAATAAAAGATTTTTAAGAAATTTTAACGATGTTTACACATATAATTTAAAAACATTTAATATTTTAACTAATTTATGATATAATGTAGTAGTTCGAGGTGAATTAGTTTGAAAAAGTCGAATAAAAAAGAATTTGAAAATATAATTAATGATATATTAATAAATAATAAATTTAAAGAATTAGATGGTGAATTACACCATGGTATTTCTAGAGCTGGTCACTCATTAAGAGTAGCTAAAAATACTTATAAAATAACAAAAAAATTAAATTTAAATTATGAAAAAGCAACAAGAGCAGCATTAATGCATGATTTTTATACTTCCAATGATTTAGAAAGCAAAAATAGTTTTGAAGCTTTATCAGAGCATCCTTCTAAAGCTCTTGAAAATGCTAGAAAATATTATAACATCACATCATTAGAAGCTAATATTATTGAATCACATATGTTTCCAATGGGACATAAGGTTCCTAAATATGCTGAAAGTTGGATTGTAAGTCTTGTTGATAAAGGTGTTGCTTTTTATGAGATGTATCGTTATAAAATAAGCTTAACTTTAGGTATATATATAATTTTTATGTTTAATATGATAACAATTCAAAGATAAATTAACTTTTATCTTTTTTTATGTTAAAATATATTTATGTCCTGGTAGTATAATGGATAGTACAAGACTCTCCTAAAGTTTAGATGCGGGTTCGATTCCCGCCTGGGACACCATTAGAAAATCCGTTCGAACTATTCGAACTTTGAATACATTTTTAGTCTGAAATATGACTATTTTTTTATAATAAAAATCTGCATTAGTAATTTTAATGTTTACGTCAAAATACCTAGTTGGTTAAATATTTTACAAGCCAAAATATTGATATAATTGCATTTATTTGCTATAATATTTTCACTTTTTAGGAGGAATATTTATGAAAAATAAATATTATCACGGCTTAGCTGGAGATGTTCCTTTTTTTGAAGAACAAGAAGTATTAGATGAAAGTTTAATAACATTAAAATCAATATTTACGGTTGGTGGGATTTATTGCCGTAATAGTTTAGATAAATATGGAATACCATATTATAATAAGAAATTAAATTTTAATGGGTATGAATATATTTCTATTTGTACTGATAATCCATCGGAGGATGAATTTACTGGTGATAATTTTGGACTTGATTCATCATTTTATCGCTACGTTAAGCCTAAAATTGCAATAGAATTTAAATCATCTATTGTTGAAAAATGCACCTTTAGGAAAGAACCTTATAGACATTTACCAGGTGAAAGACAAATATATAGATTTATAGATATTTCCAACTTTTATAGAGTGTTAGTAGGTTTAGAGGATTTAAAAGATAAAGCAATATATGATATTTCTAAAGTATGTAACCCTTATGGAATACCAGTTATGTCATTTAAAGAGGCAGAATATTTAGATGAAAAGCAAAATGTATTATGTAAAAAATTGTAGATATCTACTACAATTACGCAAGATTGATTGATACTTGGACAATATCCGATTTAAGTGATAAATTACTAGCAGAAATGTTAGTTTTTTTGTTGCTATAAGGAAAGTGAGTAGTTTTATGAAAAAAATAAAAATGTTAGAAGTTAAAAAGTAAGCTTTAAAAAGAATGTTATGAAAAAAATTTATATAATTCTAATGATTTAATAGATATTTCTAACGATACTGATAAAGAAACAGAAGTTAATGATTTTATAAAAAAGAAATCATAGTAAAAGAATACGACTAGTTTGATTAGTTATATTCTTTATTTATACTAAATTTTTGATAATTTAGAACCATACTTGCAAATTAACATAATCAACTAGCGTATTGAATTACATTTAGTAATTCAAATTTAAATAAGTTGTGATATAATAATAAATTAAAAGGGTTTAGTGGAGGAGTTTTAGCACAAATGGCATACGTTTTCAAACTGGCATATATTAAATCCAAATATTATAAATTTAAATAATGGATTAATGAATTAATAATTAAGTATCTATAATCGATTGTATTAGGTTAGGAGGTGTCACATGTCTAAAATTAGTAATGTATTAACAATGCTTGAATACTTGAGCACAGGCAGAAAATATAGTATTTCTGAATTATCTGAAAAACTAGAAGTTAGTCCTAGAATGATTCGAGTTTATAAAGATGAGATAGAAAAAGCAGGCATTTATGTAGATACAATTAAAGGCCCATATGGTGGATATGTTTTAAATCAAAATATAAATGTGCCAAAAAGATTTATTACTCCGAATACTATTAATATAAAAAATAAGGAATTTTATAATTTAGTTAATAAAGCAATAAAAGAAAAAAGAAAGTGTTATATAGAATACTATTCTAAAGATAAAAAAGAAATGTCTACGAGAATAATTCATCCTTATGATTTAATACTACTTGGATCGGAATGGGGAGTTGCAGCATATTGTGAGAAAAAACAAGAAATAAGACATTTTTATATCAATCGCATTAAAAAAATAAAATTATTAGAAAATTTTTATAACTGACATATATATTTCCTCTTCTTTTGTTAATATGTAATTAGAAAGAGAGGTTTTTATAATGATTAAGCATACACATACTGAACCTACAGAATTAAATTTTTCTAAACTAGGAGAAAGAATAATGCAGATTAATGATCCATATTTAGGCAAATACAATGATATAAGAGAAATGCTATATGAATTAACTATAGATAATGAACCAACATTAATTATAGCAACTGGTGGCTCTAAAGTTATTGCATATTATTTACAATTAATTATTGAAAGATTAGGACTAACTGGAATAATTTGTGAAGTGATTGAACCAAGAGATTATTTTTATAAAGTAAATAGAAAAATGTTTTCCAATTTAATAGTTATTTCTGCAAGTGGAAATACAAACGGAATTAATGAGGCATTATTAGATTTTAAAGGTAATAAATATTTAGTTACAGAAAATATGAAAGAATCTAATTATCAAATAGTATCTTGGGGAAATAAACTATATGATAAAGAGAAAAGTTTTATATCATTAGCTACTAGTTTAGGACCAATATCATTACTCCTTGATACTACTACTTCATTAAATCTTGAATTAGATTCAAACGAAATAAAAAAAATAAATGATAAAATAAAAGAACTATTATTAAGGAGTGGTGAGAAAATAGATAGTTTAAATGTTAAATTTAAAGATACATCACTAATTCAAATAATAAGTGGATATGAAACAAAATCTTCTGCAAGTGTGTTAGAATCTAATTTAACAGAAGTTGGATTAACATCATCAGTAATTCATGATAAAGGTTCGTACTGTCATGGAAGAAGTAACTTGTTATTTCAATACCCAAATAGTAGAATAATATATCTATCACATAGATTAAAAGAATTAGATAGTTTATTAATAGATGCTATCAATAGTGAATATTCAAATATTTCTGTTTTTGATACAAGTGACTTAAATGATAACATATTTTGGAAAGAATATTATTTAATATTACAAATGTATTTTTTATCAAAGAAAATTGCCGAAGATAAGAATATTGATTTAACACAACCAGAATATAATCCAACTTTAGTAAAAAGATTATACAAATTTAAAGGAGAAATGTAATATGGAAAATTTAACCTATATAACAGGAAATTATGGTAAGTATGTTTCAGTAAAAGAAAAATTTGAAAATGCTGGTATTACCATTGATTATTTTAAATGCGATTTAGATGAACCAGATATTAATGATATTGAATATATATCTAAAGAAAAAGCAAGGCAAGCATATGAAAAATTAGGTAATCCTGTATTTGTTGCAGATTCAGGTTTCTATATAGATAATTATCCTAATAATCCAGGATATCCAGGTGCCTTTGTAAAAAGAAGTGGTGTTAGTTCTAATGTAAGTGAACTTTTAGAAACAATGAAAAATGTAAGAGATAGAAGTTGTTATTTTCTAGATTGTCTTACTTTCTTTGATGGAAATGAATACCATCAATTTTTTGGAATTAGCAATGGTTCTTTATCAAATGAATTAAGAGGGCATGAAAATAAACGAGCAAAATCAAATCTGTGGTATGTATTTATACCAGATAATTGCTTTAAAACATTAGCAGAAATGACAGATGAAGAAAGAAATAATAGACCTGATAATAGAACAAGTGCTACAGATGAGTTTATAAAGTGGTATAGAGTGAACTGCAAAAGCACTAAAAAATTAGTAAAAAGTTAGCAAAAATATTTTATTTTATCTTAAAGAATAGTATATTTACATGCAAGATGTCCCTAGGAAACTTTAAAAGCCCTAGGCCTTTTTCATATTATTTTATAAATTCCTGTGTTATACTTATATTAGTTAATTTTATTACTAACTATTTCTATTGTCAAAGAAGTTGTTTTACTACTTCCCTTAAGGCACCATTAGAAAATCCGTTCGAACTATTCGAACTTTGATATATAGAATCAATCAGAAATGATGATTTTGAATTATAAGTTACTATATGAAATAATATGATTTTAGTGTACAATTATAGATGAATGAGATGTTGTTTAAAAATTGGCAGTAATGATTTTGGATTATCAAAGAGTGTAAAAAGTGGTTTAAAAAATTTGCTAGATTTATAAAAAAATAGTAACCATTATTAATGGTATAAGGAGTGGTATAATGTATACAAAAGAAGAAGATATAATACATTTTGTTTTTAAAGCGTTTAATGGATTAAAAAGAAAAAAAGAAAATATAGACTTATCATTTCACAGTATTATGGTTGGAAACATGCTAAAAAACGTAGGTTGTGATGAAACAACTGTATATATTGGTTATTTACATGACATTATTGAAGATACTGAATATAATTATGATGATTTGCTAAATAGATATGGACAAGAAATTGCAAATGGAGTTTTGCAATTAAGTGAAGATCAAAATATTTCTAATTATATAGAGAGAAAAACAAAGTTTATTGAAAGCTTGAAAAATGTTAGTAATAATATTTTGATAGTAGAAATTGCAGATAAGTTGCAAAATTTAATTTCAGACTATGATATGTATTTAAAATTAGGTAAAAAATCACTTATTACAGAATGCAACAGTTATGAAGAATTAAAATGGTTTCATTTAGAATTGCAAAAATTATTTAACGCAAGAGTGGAAAACAATAAATTATTAGATAGATTTAATGAAATAGTAAATATTTATTTTATGTGACTAATTAGTCACAAGTTTTGATAGAAAATAAATAATATTATTGAATTAAGGTGTAAAGTAGTTGATAATTATAATAAATAAAATAGACACATGGTATAATTTATGTGAAAGGATATAGGTGATATATTGAAAATAAAATATAAATATGTTGCAGAAGATTTAAAAGAAAATAATATAATAACTGAAATGGAATATAACAAGATAAATAATATACCAATAAAAAAATATATAAAGAAGATAAAAAAAGAAATAATGACTTAGAATTATAAAAAAGAAGAGAATTTGTGATAAAATAAGTATAGGTATGTGTTATAACATTAAGTAAAACTTTAAGGGAGGTTTATTTATGAATGATATTGAAGAAAAAAATAAAAATATGAGTGAAAAAATTAAAAGAATTATGTTAAGTAATCCTATATTATATGTTTTTACAAAAGAGTATAAATCTGAAACTGAATATATTGAGTTCATGAAACAACATATAGATAGTTTTAAATTGCTGCCCGGTTCTGAAACTGAAGATGAAATAATGGAAAGATTAATTAATATGTCAAAAATTGAGTCTAGTATTAATTATAATCTACTATTGTTACAAAGAAAAAATATGTTAAAAAAAGAAATTGATAGAATTGATTCAGAATTAAAATTACAACAAGATGTTTGTGATCATGTCAAAGTATGTATTGGTTGGAATGGTCCGTTTCTTTATAGAGACACAAGTATTTGTAAATGTTTGCTTTGTGGAGAAAATGAACCTAATTCAAGATATCCTTTAATTGAAGCACATGATTACAAAAAAGAAATTTATAGTCATGGAGAACTTTCTTCTTATAGAGAAAATAGATTTAATGAATTACAAAATTTAGCTATAAATATTTTAAATAGAAAACCAGATTTATCTATGATACAACTAGTTGAAATAATGAGTGATATAATTAAAAATCCAATAGCATCTAAGTATCAAGATTTAGCAATTTCTTGTCATACTAATCCTGGAATTCAATTAAATGTTAATAAACCAGCTATTCAAGTTGAACAAAAGCCAAATATAAAAATTGGTATAACTGATGGTTCTAATTTTATGAGACAATTTATGGAAAAATTAAAAAGTGGGGAAATAAAAATCGAAACATGTCCTCAAGTAGAAACTGGAGAAGAATTAACCGAAGAGTTTATATTACAGCAATTAGAAAAATATCAAAAACTATTAGACAATATTGGAATAATTGGTGAAATGTCAAAAGAAAATCAAGGACCAATATTAAAGAAAACAAGAAAGTAGAATAAAATACTTTCCTTTTTTTATTTGTTAAATTTTCACTTGATATTTAAAATATTTTGTTTTAAAATACTCTAGGCTGAAAGTTTATTGTAAATATGACTATATAAGCTATTAGTTTATATGGTTTTTTTAATGATTTTTATGTATAATATTAAAGTAGCAAGGAGTGTAGTAAAAATGAACGATAAAATATTTATATTTGGACATAAAAACCCTGATACAGATACTGTAACAAGTGCTATAGCTTTATCTTATTTAAAAAACAAATTAGGATTTAATAGTGAACCTTATGTTTTAGGTGAAGTTAACTTAGAAACTAAATATGTTTTAGACTACTTTAAAGTTAAAGTACCTAAATATTTAAATGATGTTAAATTACAAATGAAAGATCTAAATTATCATAAGAATTATTTTATTAATCATCATGCTTCAATACTTGAAGCATATACTTATATGACTGATCATAATATCACTGGTATTCCAGTTGTTGGTGATAATAATGAATTTTTAAGTTTAATAACTGCCAAAGTAATAGCTAAGTATTTAATTAATGGTGATTATAAAATTTTAAAAACAAGTTATGATAATTTATTAAAAACACTAGATGCTGTTAAAATTACTAAATTTGATGAAGAAATAGAAGGAAATATTATAGCAGCTGCATATCGTAGTACAACTTTTATGGAACTTGTAAATTTAACGAATAATGATATTTTAATTGTGGGTGATAGACATAGTATTATCGAAAATGCTGTTGAAAAAGGTGTTAAACTTATAATTATTGTAGGTGAGTTAGATATAAAACCTCATCATTTAGAAATTGCTAAGAAAAATAAAGTAAATATAATAAAAACTAAATATGATACATTTACAACTGCTAAAAGAATTGGACTTTCATCATATATTGAAAATTTAATTACAGAAGATAGAATGTTTACTTTAGATCAAAATGATTATTTTGATGATTTCTTAATTACAAGTTCTAAATTAAAATTTAACAACTATCCAATTATTGATAAAAATAATATTTGTAAGGGATTAATAAGAATTACTGATATTTCAGAAAAAAATCGTAAAAAAGTAATTTTAGTAGATCATAATGAAATAGAACAAAGTGTTATTGGACTTGATGAAGCTGAAATTTTAGAAGTTGTTGATCATCATAAAATAGGCGATATTTCTACAAAAAATCCAATTAATTTTAGAAACATGTCAGTTGGAAGTACTAATACAATTATTTATAAATTATTTCAAGAAAATAATATTGAAATTCCAAAAGAAATAGCTGGATTAATGATATCTGGAATTTTATCTGATACTTTAGTACTTACAAGTCCAACTACAACAGAAGTAGATAAAGAAGTAGTTAATAATTTAGCTAAAATAGCTCAAATAGATTATAAAAAATATGCTATGGATATGTTTAAAGCTGGAACTAGTTTAAAAGGCTTAAGTAAGAATGAAATAGTTAATACTGATTTAAAAACATTCCATACAGAAGAATATTCATTTGCTGTTGGTCAAATATTAACTTTAGATTATGAAGATATCTTAAAAGAAAAAGAAGATTATGTTAAGATTATTAGTGAAATAGCTGAAAATAAAGAATTAAATTTTGTTCTTCTAGCTGTTACAGATATTATTAATAATGGTTCATATATTCTTTATACAGAAGATGCTAAGAAGTATTTAGAAGCAGCTTTTAATATTGATAACTTATCTCAAGGTTATTACATGGAAGGTGTAGTATCTAGAAAGAAACAAATAGTTCCATATTTAATGGATATATTAAAATAATAAAAAACTAAATAGTGGTTATTCTAGTAATAGGTGATACCATGAATTTAGTTTTTTTATGTATAAAAATATTTTTTGCTAGAATTTTAGATGTATCTATTGGTACAGTTAGAACTATGATTATGGTAAGAGGCAAAATGTATATTACGGCCATACTTGCTTTTATCGAAGTATTTATTTGGTTTTTAGTTGCAAGAGAAGCATTAGTCACTAATATAAACTCAGTAATAATTCCAATTTCGTATTCTCTAGGATATGCTACTGGTACATTTATTGGAACATATATTTCTAATAATTTTTTAAAAAGTATAATAGGTGTTGAAATTATTGTAAATAAGAACCAGTCGGAGTTAATAGATGCCATAAAAAAGAATGGGTTTGCTGTATCAATAATTGATTTAAAAGGTAATAAGAATGGTTTTTTATTATGTCAAATTAGTAATAAAAAAGAAAAGAAACTTATTGATATTGTAAAAGAATATGATCCAAGTGCTTTTATAATAGTTAATGAAACTAAATATGTTCATAATGGCTTTATTAAATAAAAAACTTTGCTAAAATTAGCAAAGTCTATTTTTTTTCTTTTAATAAATTTCTAATTTCTTCAAGAAGAATAACTTCATCACTTTTAACTTTTTTAGTATCTTTTATTTCTTCTTTTTTACCAATACTCATTATTTTATTAAAAGTTTTTAGTACTATAAAAAGGACAAAAGCATTAATTAAAAAATTAATTACAGCAGTTAAAAAGTGTCCCCAGTTTAAATATTGATCACCATAAATTTTAATTTTACCAGCAATAGAAGCTCCACCAATGCCATTAATTAATGGATTGATAAAATCATCTGTAAATGCCGTAATAATAGCACCAAAAGCAGCACCGATAATAACACCAACGGCCATATCAACAACATTTCCACGCATGATAAATTTTTTAAATTCATTAATAAAACCATTACTTTGATTTTTAACTATATCAGCTTTTTTCTTTAATTCTTCTTTAGATAATTCAACTTTTTTCATAAACTTCCTCCTAAAAAATATTATACCACAACGTAAAGATGATAAAAAAGATTCTTTTGTTTAATCTTAATCTATTGTATAATAATTTTATAAGGAAGTGTTTAAATGGAAAAGAAACAAAAAGTAGATTTAAGTATTGCAATTTTATTAATATTAATTGGTATAGTTTTAACAATTTTACCAAAATTTAATTTAACAAATATAAATATTATTTTATTTATTATAATGATGTTCTATGCAACTTTAAATATGGTTCAATATGTTTTAACTAAGAAAAGTAATGATATGGAAGGACTTTTTACAAGTTTATTAAGCTATACAGTTGGAATATTAGGTTTAACTTTTAATCTATTTAATAATTTATTACAAATGGTATTATTATTACTTGCTTGGATTATCTTAATGTCTTTAATTAAATTAAAAAAATGTGATTATTATAATGATCGCCATAATAAAATGTGGATTTTAAAAATAACAACACTAGGTTTATTTATATTAACTGGTATAATAACATGTATTAATTTGTACTATTCAAATGATATTCAATTAATTATCTTAGGATTTTTCTTCTATATCCATGGAATATTAGAAATGATTGATCCAATTACTATTTATTTAATGGAGAATAAGTAATGAAAACAGTAAATGATTTTAAAGATTATCAAATAATTGATATGGCTGATGGAATGAAACTTGAAACATGGAATAATTTAAAATTATTAAGACCTGATCCTCAAATTATTTGGAATGAAAAACGTGATGAGAAATTATGGTATGATGTTGATGCTGTTTATAAAAGAAGTAATACTGGTGGAGGTTGTTGGGATATAAAAAATAATAAAATTCCTTCATCATGGCAAGTAAAATATCAAGACATGATTTTTAATTTAAAGCTAATGGGATTTAAACATACAGGTTTATTTCCAGAACAAGCTTATAACTGGAATTTGATTAGAAATAAAATTAAAGAAGCAAAAAGAGAAGTCAAAGTATTAAACTTATTTGCATATACTGGTGCTGCTTCAATTGCTGCTTTAATGGAGAATGCAAATGTTGTCCATGTTGATGCATCTAGAGGCATGATTGATTGGGCTAAAGAAAATGTTAAAAGCAATCATTTAGAAGATAGAAATATTAGATTTTTAGTTGATGATGTTGTAAAATTTGTAAAACGTGAAATAAGACGTGGTAATAAATATGATATTATATTAATGGATCCACCATCTTTTGGTAGAGGTGCAAATAAAGAAGTCTGGAACATAGAAAAAGATTTATTTAACTTAGTTGAACTTTGTAGCCAGTTATTAAGTGATGATCCAATATTATTTTTGATTAATTCATATTCAACAGGGTTATCTAAGACAATTTTAGAAAATGTTTTATATTTAACAGTTGGTAAAAAGAATAAAGGAATAATATCTAGTGATGAACTTGGAATACTAATGAAAGATAGTAATTTGATTTTACCTTGTGGAATATATGCAAGATGGGAAAAAAATAATTAGGTTATAATTATTTTTTTTAATTCATATATTTTATTGTAGAAAGGAATTTAATAAAATATATGGAAATATTAAAAGTATCGAGTAAGTCAAATCCTAGTAAGGTAGCAGGAGCAATTGCTAATCTTTACCGTGAAAATAAAATTGTTGAAATTCAAACTATAGGAGCTGGTTCTTTAAATCAAGCTATAAAAGCAATAGCGATAGCAAGAGGATTTGTTGCTCCATCTGGAGATAACTTAATAGTTATTCCTGCATTTAATGATATCTCTATAAATGGAGAGCAAAAAACAGCGATAAAATTAATTGTAGAGGCTAAATAGTCTCTTTTTTATTGAAACATTTGTCACTATTTGTCGAAAGCCTTGAAAACTAAAAAAAACTAATTATAATAACGTCCTTGTAGTAAAGAAAGGAGAAAGTATGTTAAAAAAAATTAGTTGTTTTTTAGTTTTCATTATTTTATTTTATGTCAGTAACGTAAATGCCAAAGTTTATTATGATAAGATAAATGAGCATGGTATGTGGATTAGTAATGAGTTTGTAAATAAAAGTAAAGATGGTAAAACAAAGTATCAACAAATGACTTTAATAGTAAGAAAAAGTGATAATAGATTTTTATATTGTATTGAACCCGGAAAATCTATCGATGAAAATAAATTAGTAACAGGGTATGATACTGATTTAGAACTTCATGCTAATTTAACATCACTTCAAAGAGATAGAATTCAATTGCTTGCATATTATGGCTATGGGTATAAAAATCATACAGATATTAAATGGTATGTTATAACTCAGTTTATGATATGGCAAACTAACAATCTTGGCTATGATATTTATTTTACAGATAAATTAAATGGTAACAGAATTGACAAATATGTTGAAGAGATGAAAGAGCTGGATAACTTAGTTAATTCACATTATACAATTCCTAAATTTAAAAATAGTAAATTAAAAGCATTTGTAAACTTAGAAGAAGAATTTATTGAAAAAAACAATGTATTAGCAGAATATGAAATAAGTTCGAGTCCTAATGTAGATGCTTATAAAGATAATAATAATAAAATAAAATTAACTTTAAAAGATTTTAATGAAGGGTATTTACTATTTAAAAAAGAGAAAAAAAGATTTAATAATAAATGTGTTGTTTATATCGATGATAATAATCAAAATTTATTTTTACCGGGTGATTTAAGTGATGTTACTGATAGAATCAATATAGCACCTCTTTACGGAAGTGTAAAACTTCAAAAATTAGATAGTAATACTAAAGATAACAAACCAAAACATGAAGGAAGCTTAGAAAATGCTAGATATGGCTTATATGATAATAATAATTCTTTATTAGAAGAAAAAAATACTGATAAGAATGGAAAAATAAATTTTTCAATTAAACTTTTACAAGGAAGATATTACATAAAAGAACTTGAACCAAGTCATGGATATCAACTTGATGAAACAAAGCATTATTTTGATATTGATAAAAACAATTATGAGGTAAATATAACTACTTATGAAGAAGTAATTTCAGAAAATTTTGAAATAATTAAAACCTTAGAGAATTCTAAAACCGGTATGTTAGAATATGAAAAAGATATAAAATTTGGCATTTTTGATTTAAATAATAATTTGATTTTAGAATATACTACTGATGATTATGGAACAATAAAATTTAAATTAGACTATGGAAATTATATCTTAAGACAATTAACTTCTTATAAACAATATGAAAAACTAGAAGATTTTAAAATAGAAGTTAAAGAAAATGGTAAAAATAATAAATTTGTTTTCCAAGATAAAAAAATAAAATATAAAGTTAAACTAACTGTTTATGAAAAAAATACTTTATCTAAGATAGATAATATTGAATTTGAATTATTAGATAAAAATGATAAAAAAATATGTGAAAAAAATAAATGCCAATATTTAACAAATAAAAATGGTGAAATCAACTTTAAGAATTATTTTGATTATGGAGATTATCTTATTAAATTAATATATAACGATGAATTTATGTATATTTTTGATAGTGATAAAATTAAATTAGAATTAGACGAAAATACTAAATATAAAGATATGGGTGATTATAGACTGGTTGAATTAGATTATTACTTAGAACTAAAAAATAAAGAACCAGTTATCGATAAAGATGAAAATAATAATACAATTATCGATGAAAATAATAAACAAGATGAAATAGAAAATAATTCTTTTTTAGATAATAATGAAATAGAGAAGACAAATAACGAAAAAAATCCTGGTAATAATGAATTGATAGTTGATGTTCCAAATACACTATTAAATCAATTTGACATCTTAATATTAATTGGCATAAGTTTAATTTACCCAATAAAAAAATACTTAATTAAAAAAGTATTTATTTAAGTATTAAAAATAAAGCTAATACAAATCCACTTAGTAGTACTGATGAAATTATTAAAAATAATGAACTAAAACCGAATGAGGAAGCTTTTTTGAATGAAGCTTCTTCTTTTTCTTGTATTTTTTGTTGGTAATCATTTAAAGCATTTAAATTTCTTTGATAAAGTTTAAGAAGAAATTTTTCGTTTTCACTTGGAGTGGTTATATTTAATAATTTATTCATTTCAAAATTATAATTATCTAAAAGTATTCTTGCTTGAGAACATATATATTCCTCATTACAAAGTAATTTAAAAATAAAATCTGAAATAGTTTTTAAATAATTCATTTCATTCATTGTATAATCACTTTTTTTATGTAATAAAATGAAATATTTAGATTGGTTATATTCTGAATCTTCATAAAAAGTAGTGTAACTGATTTTTTTAAATTCATTTAATAAAACTTTAAATGGAACATAATTATTATATTTAATTGTAAGATTTGAATATAGCATTAAAATTTTATTAAATTCATTACACTCAATTGCATGAGTTTTAATATTAGTTATAATTAAAATTTTATTATCAGATGATAACTTAATATTTTTTACATACTCATTTATATTAACATCTATAATATTTTCATCCTTGATGCTAGTATTTAATATATCGTTACTTGCAACATGTAATTTAACAATAAATAGAAAGTCTTTTAAAGAAATTGTATATTTATTATCATTAAAATAATTATTCTTTAATAAATCAGATATTATGAAGCTTTTAAGACTTATTACTTCATTTGAGGATATAATAGAATTGCTTTGAAACTCAATATTTTTTAAGTTAGGATTTAATGAAATCCAGTCTTTAATAAATATTTCATTAATTTTTGAAATATTTTTAATTTCTTCACTCATTTTGTATCCTCCTATTCTTATAATAAAGTATAGCAAAAATATTTATTTTTTTCAATTGTTAATGAAATCGTGTTATAATAACTCTGTGATTAATATGAAAGAAAAGTTAACAAAAGATTTTATTATAAATTTATCTAAAAAAAAGAATGAGCCAGAGTGGATGTTAGAATTTAGATTAAAAAGTTTTAAAAAATTTGAAGAACTAGAAAATCCTAATTTTGGCCCAGAATTAAACATTGATTATGATAATTTTTTATACTATAAAAATGTTTCAAATGGAAGCAAAAAAGATTGGAATGAGGTATCTGATAGTATAAAAAATACTTTTTGTAACCTTGGAGTTGTTGAAGCAGAAGAAAAATATTTAGATGGTGTTACTAATCAATTAGAAAGTGAAGTAGTTTATCATCATAATAAAACCGATAAAGATATTATATTTATGAGTACTGATGATGCTTTAAAAAAATATCCTGATTTATTTAAAGAATATTTTAATAGTTTAGTTAAATATGACGAAAATAAATTTACTGCTTTAAATGGTGCTGTATGGAGTGGGGGAAGTTTTATTTATATTCCACCATATACAAAATTAGATAGACCTTTACAAAGCTATTTTAGAATTGAAACTGAAGGATTAGGTCAATTTGAAAGGACAATTATTATAGTTGATGAACACGCAGAATTATCTTATATCGAAGGATGTACAGCTAGAAGTTATGCAAGTAATTCTCTACATGCGGGAGTTGTAGAAATATTTGTCAAAGAAGGCGCATCTTGTAAATATAATACAATTCAAAATTGGTCAAATGAAGTTTATAATTTAGTTACTAAAAGAGCTATTGTTGAAAAAAATGGAATGATGCAATGGGTAGATGGTAATATTGGAAGTGGTATAACAATGAAATACCCATCATGTATTTTAAAAGGTGATAATTCAGTTGGAAATTCTATAAGTATAGCATATGCTAAAAAAGGCCAAATTTTAGATGCTGGAGCCAAAATGATTCATTTAGGTAAAAACACAAAAAGTAATATTGTTAGTAAATCAATAGCAAGTAATGGTGGTATTAGTAATTACCGTGGTACTACTAAAATATGTAAAAATGCTATAAATAGTACGGCTACAGTAAAATGTGATACAATTCTTCTTGATGAAATTTCTAAAAGCGATACAATACCACAAAATATTTTAGAAAATAATTCTTCGACTTTAGAACATGAAGCAACTATTTCAAAGATAAGCGCTGAAAAATTATTCTATCTAGAAAGTAAAGGATTAAATGAAGAAGAGGCAAAAGAAATGCTTGTAATGGGATTTGTTGATGATTTTAAAAAAGAATTACCAATGGAATATGCTGTTGAATTAAATAGATTATTAAAAGAAATTTAAAAAAATGAAAAAAGTTGAAAAAAATTGAAATTTTACAAATTTTAAAAATTTGTAGAAATAATCACTCAGATTTTGAAAATCTGCTAAGAAGAAATTAAAAATCTGCCTTAAAAATAGGATAAGAAATTGAAAATTGGTGTTTTGACATCAATTTTTTTATGTGATAAAGTGCAGTCATGAAAGGAGGAAGCACATGTTGAATCAGGTAGTTTTGGTTGGAAGATTAACTAAAGATCCAGAAGTAAAAGTATTAGATAATGGTAAAAAATATACTTCAATAATCGTAGCTGTTTCTAGATCTTATAAAAATTCTGATGGTTTATATGATACAGATTTTGTTAAATGTACACTATGGAATGGAATAGCTGCAAATACATGTGAATACTGTCATTCCGGTGATGTTGTAGGAATTAAAGGAAGATTACAAGTTAATTCATATGAAGATGAAAATAAAGAAGTTAAATATTCGACAGAAGTAGTCGCTGAAAAAGTAACTTTCTTATCAACAAAAAATAAAGAACCAAAAGAAATTAAAGAAGATTAATAATCTTGATTTAAAGCGAATAATTCTATTTGCACTGGGTAAACTATTAACATAATGAAAACTTTTGAATTTATAATACAAAAGTATAAAGAGGTGTTAATATGATAAATGGGTCAAGATTGAAAAAATTAAGAAAAGAGAAAGGACTAACTCAAGGACAACTTGGTGAAATGTTAGGTGTTGGAAAATCAGCAATTTGTTGTTATGAGAAAGAACTTAGGAATCCTTCTTTAGAATCAATAATGGATATGGTAAACATATTTGCTGTTTCAACAGATTACTTATTTGGAATTGATGAAATAGCAGAAGTAACATTTGAAGATAAGAAAAAATATGTTCCAATGACTAACGAAGAAGTTAGATTTATTGAAGAATTGAAAAAAGATAAATTAGTTTACAATATTTTATTTGAAGATCCTAAAAGAGGAGTCGACTTAATTAAAAAGAAAATCGGATAAATAGCTTAATTGCTATTTATTTTTTTGTTATAAAAAAGTATTGCTTTTCATATTGTTTTCTAGGAGGATTATTGATGAAAATATCTGGTCTTAGTAATGAACAAGTTTTAGAGAGTAGAAAACTTAATGGAAATAATCAAATAAGTCAATTAAAAAAACATACTTTTTTTCAATTATTATTAGAATCCTTGGGTGATCCAATAATAAAAATATTATTAATTGCTTTAATGATTAAAGTAGTATTTTTATTTAAAGATTTTGATTGGTTTGAAACTATAGGGATACTTATTGCTGTTTTTTTAGCAACTTTTATATCAACTATATCTGAATATGGAAGTGAAGCAGCATTTAGAAAATTACAACAAGAAAGTGATGATGTAAAAGTTAAAGTTATTAGAAATAATAAAATTTTAACTATACCTTTAAATGAAGTGGTTGTTAATGACGTAGTTATTCTTAATGAAGGAGATAAAGTACCAGCTGATGGAATTATTATCGAAGGCAGTGTTTTTGTTGATGAGTCATCAATTAACGGTGAAACAAAAGAAGTCTTAAAACAAGCTGTTATTAATGAAAAAATAATTTATGATTATAATAAAGTATTTCGTGGAACTATAATTTACAATAAAAATGCCAAAATGAAAGTTACAGAAGTTGGAGATAAGACTGTTTATGGTAAATTATCCTTAGAACTTCAAGAAGATGTACCAACATCACCTCTTAAAATAAGACTAACAGGGCTTGCTAAAATAATAAGTAGAATGGGATATATTGGGGCCATATTAGTTACAATTTCCTACCTATTTTCAGTAATTGTTATTAACAATAATTTTAATATTGATTTAATATTAAATACCTTAACTAACTATAAACTAATTACTAATTATTTAATTTATGCTTTAACATTAAGTGTAACAATAATAGTGGTAGCGGTACCTGAAGGGTTACCTATGATGATAACTTTAGTTTTATCTTCTAATATGAAAAAAATGCTAAAAAACAATGTCTTAGTAAGAAGACTTGTTGGTATAGAAACTGCAGGTAATCTAAATGTTTTACTTACAGATAAAACTGGAACATTAACTAAGGGAAAATTAGAAGTTACAAATATTATAGATTCAACTGGAAAAATAATAAATAATTCAACTAAATTAACAAATGAAAATCTTCTAAACTCTTTACTTTATAACAATGAAAGTATGATAGATCAAGATAATAATGTAATTGGGGGTAATTCGACGGATAAAGCTTTATTAAAATTTATTGGAAACCAAAAAAAGCAGTATAAAAAAATCGAGAAAATCGAATTTAATAGTGAATTAAAATATTCAGCAGTTATGATTAATGATTCTAAGAAAAGTTGCTATTTTAAAGGAGCAAGTGAAAAAATTTTGCCATATTGTACAAAATATATAGATAGTGAAGGCAAATTAAGAATTCTTTTAGAAAAAGAAAAAATAGAAAGTAATATAAAAAGATATACTAAAAATGGTAGTAGAGTAGTAGTGCTTGCTTATAAAGAAAATGATTTGAAATTAAATGCTTTAACTTACTTAGGATTTGTATGTATAAAAGATGAACTTAGAAGTGAAACAAAAGAGGGTATCAAAATTATTCAAGAAGCTGGTATAGATATTATAATGATTACAGGTGATGCTAAAGATACTGCATATTCTATTGCTAAAGATTGTAGAATTATTAAAAGTCCTACTGATATAGTTTTAACTAGTAACGAACTAAATTCTTATACTGATGAAAAAATTAAAAGCATGCTTCCCAATATTAAAGTAATTGCAAGAGCTATGCCACAAGATAAAAGTAGACTTGTAAAAATTATTGAAGAAATGAACTTAGTAGTAGGAATGACAGGTGATGGTGTAAATGATGCTCCAGCTTTAAAAAAAGCTAACGTAGGGTTTGCTATGGGTAGTGGAACAGAAGTAGCTAAAGAAGCTTCTGATGTAATTATTTTGGATGATAATATTTTATCAATAAGTAAAGCGATACTTTATGGTAGAACAATATTTAAAAGCATTCGAAAATTTATTATTTACCAACTAACAGTAAATTTATGTGCTTTATTTGTTTCGATAGTAGGACCTTTTATCGGAGTTTCTACACCAATTACTATTATTCAAATGTTATGGATAAATATGATTATGGATACTTTTTCTGGTTTGGCATTCTCTTTTGAACCACCACTTTTAGAAACTATGCAAGAAAAACCTAAATCCTTAAAAGAACCAATTATAAATAAATATATGTATAGTGAGATTTTAATAACAGGTTTATATTCAGCATTATTATGTGTTATTTTTCTTAAATCGAATGTAGTAAGATCTATTGTAAGAGTCGGAACTAAATATGAATATTTGATGACAGCGTATTTTGCTTTATTTATTTTTATCGGTATATTTAATGCATTTAATGCAAGAACTGAAAGAAAAAACATATTAGCTAATATAATGAAAAACAAAATATTTTTGTTAATGTTTAGTTTTATTGCTATTGTTCAAATTTACTTGATTTATAACGGTGGGAATTTATTTAGAACATATGGTTTAACATTAAAAGAGTTATTGTTTGTTTTAATACTTGCATTTAGTGTTATCCCTATTGATATATTAAGAAAATATTTCATAAAAAAACTAGATTAACCATCTAGTTTTCTTTATAATCTTCTAAGAAATGATCTCCTTTGTGAGGTTCATCAAATAAAAGATCTCGATAATTTTGTTGTCTTAAAGCTTCATAAATCATAATAGCTACAGTATTTGATAAATTTAAAGCTCTAACATTGTCAGTCATTGGCATACGCATACAATGCTCTAAATTATCTTTTAAAAGTTTTTTAGGAATACCTGTAGATTCTTTACCAAATATAAAATAAATATTTTCTTTTGTATTAGAATAATCAAAAGAAGAGTGAGGTTTATGTCCATAACGAGTCAAATAGTAAAAAGTTCCTTTGTTTTTACTAAAAAAATCTTCTATATTTTCATATACAAAATATTTACACTTATCAATATAATTAACACCACTTCTTTTTATGTATTTTTCGTCTAAAGAAAACCCTAGTGGTTTAATTAAATGAAGCGTAGTATTAGTTGCAACACAAGTACGCATTATATTTCCAGTATTTCCAGGTATTTCTGGTTCGAATAAAACTACATTAATCATAATCATCCCTCGTCTAATATTTTATCACAAAATAAAAAAAAGTCATTACTGACTTAATTTTTCTAATCCACTGTTTTTTAATATTTTTTCTAAATCATTAGCATTGATTAATTTTTTCTTATCTTGTATAACATTTACAACTTCATTATTTTTAATATAAATTATTGCAGGAATTGAAGAAATTAAATTAGTATTAATTTTTTCATTTAAAGATTTAATAAAATTATCATCATTTTTTAATTTCGTAGCATTTACATAATATACAACATCATTAATTCCATAATCATCAATAACTTTTTTTAATTTTTTCTCTAAATTATAAACATCTTTGTCATGAGTATAACTAATATATATAAAATACTCATTTGGTGCTTCTGATAAAATAGTATCTAAATCATCAATACTATTTATTTGCATACTTACAGTATTCGTTTTAACTAAATAAGAAACTCTAACTTGTTCTTCCTCATAAACTTTATACCATTTATAAAAATATACTGATAAAAATAAAATGACTGCAATCGTTAAAAAAGCTATAACATAATTTTTAAATGGAACATATTTACTTTTCATAATAAAACCTATCTTTCTAAATTAATTCTATCATAAAATTATATTTATTGTAAATTTAATTTATTAGTATTTTTGTAAAATAAAGTAACAAATTAATAATAAGGTGAAAAGTATGTATTTTTATTTAAATTTATTTTTTATATACGCAATATCTGGTTATTTATTTGAAACTATTACAATGTCGTTAATGCATAAACAATATAATAGCAGTATTTTATATGGCACATGGACCATTGTTTATGGAATAGCTATTATTATCATGATTATTATTTTTTTATTAGTAAAAAGCTTAAAATTATCAGAAGCAAAAGAAAAAATAGTTTATTTTTTTACAATAACTATTGTATTAACCATTTTAGAAGGTTTAAGTGGTTTTATTATTGAAAAAACTAGACATATAGTTTATTGGAATTATGATAATTTATCACTACATATTGGACATTATATGGCAGTTGAAATTTCAACTTTATGGGGACTTTTATCTTTAGTATCGATGTATTTTATAATTCCTAGAATAAAAGAAAAAATTAATAGAATTCCTAAAATAATAACTAATATAATTTTATTTTTATTTATCATTGATATGGTTATATCTTTTATATTGTAGGCAAAAAAAATATTCACATTTAAAATCTTTCATATTATACCTTAGGAGGTAATGAAATGTTTTTTGATGGAAATGATATTGGAATTGATTTAGCTTTTTTTGATAAAAATGCATTTGATAACATGGATAAATACAATTTTCAAAATAGTTACAATACACAAAAATATTATGATGTAAATGAAGGATTTTTAAAAGGAAACATGTTTGTAAAAGAATATAAACCATATAAAAACTATCAAATTAAAAGCTTAAAAACTACTAGTGAACAAGATGTTTTGCTAAAAAAATTAATGGCTTATAACTTTGCATTTAATGATTTAAATCTTTATCTAGATATTTATCCTGAAGATAAAGAAGCTCTTGAACTATTTAAAAAATATGTTGAAGAATATAAAAAATTAAGAAAAGAATATGCATCTATGTATGGCCCAATTGCTTTAATGCAAGACAAATATGAAAATTATGAATGGTTAAAAAATCCATGGCCATGGGAAAAAATAGGAGGTGACATGTATGTATAGTTACGTAAAACATACAAACTTTCCTGTTAATATAAAAAAGAAAGATTTAAAAATGGCTAAATACATAATAACAGCACTAGGTGGATCAGCTGGTGAACTTGCTGCAGCTTTAAGATATTTTTCTCAAAAATTTACAATGCCAGATGAAAGAGGAAAAGCCTTACTTAATGATATAGCTACTGAAGAATTAGGACATTGTGAAATGATCGGAACTATAGTATCACAATTAACAAAAGATGCTACAGTAAAAGAACTAGAAGATGCTGGACTTGGATCTATGTATGTTGAACATGGAAAGGGAATTTTTCCTGTAAATGCAAATGGGGTAGATTTTACAGCAAGTTATTTTGCATCAACTGGAGATCCGATTGTTGATTTATCAGAAGATATGGCTGCGGAACAAAAAGCTCGTATTAGTTATGAACACCTAATAAACTTAGCTACAGATGAAGATGTAATAGCACCACTTTTATTTTTAAGACAAAGAGAAGTAATTCATTTTAATAGATTCAAAGAATTATATGATTTTTATAAAAAAAGAGGATACTAAAGTAACTTTTAATAGTTGCTTTTTTTTGATATACTTATATTGGTGATAATAAATGGTATGTAGAAGTTGTGGAAAAAATTTAGCAAATGGTACAGTAGTATGTCAAAATTGTGGGAATTCTTTACAAACACTGACGTTTCAAAATAATAGATTAGGTGAAAATGGCAAAAATGCAGAGTATGTAACAGAAAAATATAACATGAAAAAAGGCGTTTACGAAGGAAAAAATAACGATACTAATAAAGCCTTTATGGGAATAATTGTTATTTTTATAATACTTCTTATTATAATAGCCATTGCCGTAGCAAACTATTTGTTATAAAATAAAAATTAAAGGATTTGGTAAAATGTACAGAAAAACTTATGCAATAATTGATGAAGATAAATTAAAAAATAATATAAAAGAAATAAAAGCAAAATACGATAATTATAAATACTATATTGGAGTTGTAAAAAATAATGCTTATAATCATGGGATAAAAATAATAAATTCCTTAATTGAAGGTGGAATTAATTACCTAGCAGTATCTTCTTTAGAAGAAGCATTGGATGCCAGAAAATATAATAGTAAAATTCCAATACTATGTCTTGAAGTTATAGATTTAGATTATATTTATGATTGTATTAATAATAATGTTACTATCACTGTAGAAAGTTTAGAATATTTAGAAAAATTAAACAAAATAAAACTTGATTTTCCAATTAAAATACATTTAAAACTTAACACTGGCATGAATCGTCTTGGAATAAGTGAAGTTAATGAAGTTAATAAATGTGTTTCAATTATTTCAGAAAATAAAAAATTAATATTAGAAGGTATTTATACCCATTTTGCAACATCTGGTATATCAGATAAATATTATGATGATCAAATGAAAAAATTTCAAGAATTAACTAAAGATATTGACTTAACTAGTATACCAATTGTCCATCTAGGTAGAAGCTTAACTCTTGTAAATCATGATAAACCAGACTTTGTAAATGGTATAAGACTTGGAATAATAATGTATGGATTTTCTCAAAGTATAAAAGAAGATACTAGCTTAAGAGGAAAATTAAGAGCTATAAAAAGAAAAAAATTAATAAAAAAATTTAATATTTCAAAAACATATTTAACTAACGATTTAAATTTAAAAACAGCATTTTCATTATATTCAAATGTTATGACAATAAAAAAAGTAAAAAATAAAGAATTTGTTGGTTATGGAGCTAATTTCTTTGCTGATCGAGATATAAAAGTTGCAATAATCCCAATTGGATATGCAGACGGAGTTACCATAAAATATAAAAATGTATCTATAAAAGGCCAAAAATATCAAATAATCGCTGATAGTATGGATATGCTAATGGTAAAAGTTGATAATACCGTAAAAATAGGCGATAAAGTAGAAATATTTGGAGAAAATATAAGTATAAGAGAGGCAAGTAGAAATAATGGATGCAATAGCTATCGTTTGTTTAATATGATAACTAATAGAGTTCCAAGAATTTATAAAAAAGATAAAGAAAAAATTGAAATAAAATATTAGGAGGTTACATTATGGATTTTTTTGTACTAATTTTAGGCACAGATGCTAATGCATATTATATGGCTAGATGTTGTTATGAAGAATATAAAATTAAGCCACATTTAATAGGACAAAGAAGACTTGCATTTACAAAATTTTCTAATATATTATCAGTTGAATATTGTCCTGATTTTTGGAAAGAAAAAACTTTTTTAGAAGTTATTAATAATTATGCTAAAAATAGTGAGTATAAAAAGATTTTATTAGTAAGTACTAATGAAACTTATACAGAATATATAAGTAAGAACAAAGAAAAATTGAATAAAAAATTTGTTTATAACTTACCATCAATTGAAATAATTAAAACTTTAACAAATAAAGAAAATTTTTATAAAACATATGAAAATTCAGAGTTAACCTTTCCTAAAACAATTTATTTTGATGCTAAAAAAGATAAAATAGAAAGTATTAAAATACAATTTCCATTAGTTTTAAAGCCTGCAAATGTAGTAAAATATAATCATGTTGATTTTGTTGGAAAAAATAAAATTTATAAAATAGACAATCAGAGTGAATTAGAAAAAACTATCAATGTTATTAAAAATAGTGAGTATGATGATAGATTAATAATTCAAGAATTTATTCCAGGTGATGATAGTTATTTATTTGATAGTGTTATCTATGTTGATAAAAATAGTAAATGCAAAGTTATTTCATTTGCACAAATAGGAATGCAAGAACGTACAAAATCGATGGTTGGAAATGCAGCTTTATTAATTAATGGATTTAATACATTTGATGGTAATACCGAGAAACAAATAAATAATATAATTAGTTTTATAGAAAAAATTGGTTACATGGGATTTGCTGAAATTGATATGAAATATGATTATCGCGATAAAACATTTAAAGTTTTAGAAATTAATGCAAGACAGGGTAGATGTAGTTATTATTTAACCCCACTTGGATGTAATTTGATAAAAATCATGGTTGATGATGTTATAAAAAATAAAGATATAGAAAAAAAAGTATTAACTGAAAAAGTTTTATTAACATTTGTTCCGAAGGGTATAATAAAAAAATATTGTACAAATAAAAAATTAAAAAAAGAAGCTTTAAAGCTTTGGAAAAAAGGTAATGTTGTAAAACCTATGGATTGTAAATTAGATAAAAATTTCAAAAGATTCTTAATGTTAAGAAAAAGATGGTTACATTATTATAAAGAATATAAAAATAGTTATTGGAAGTGATTACATGTGTGGAATAGTAGGATTTGTTGATAATAAACCTAAATCAAAAAAAGAAAAAATAATAAAAGATATGGCTGATAAAATAGCTCATAGAGGACCAGACGCTGCAGGTTATTATAATGATTCTGTAGTATCTTTAGGCCATAGAAGACTTTCTATTATCGATTTGAGCGATAAGGGAACTCAGCCTATTTATAACGAGGACAAATCAAAAGTTATTGTATTTAATGGTGAAATTTACAATTATAAAGAAATAAAAAATGTACTTTTACAAAAAGGCCATAAATTTAGAACTGAAACTGATACGGAAGTAATACTTCATGGATATGAAGAGTATGGAACTAAATTATTTGAAAAATTAAGAGGAATGTTTGCATTTGTTATTTATGATAAAGAAAAAAATGAGTTAGTAGGTGCAAGGGATCATTTTGGAATTAAACCTTTATATTATTATAAAGAAAAAGATAATTTTATGTTTGCTTCAGAAATAAAAGCATTTTTAGCGCATCCTGATTTTAAGAAGGAAGTAAATAAAAAAGCTTTAAAAATGTACTTAATTTTCCAATATTCTGTTTTTGAAGAAACATTTTTTAAGAATGTATTTAAATTAAAACCAGGACATTATTTTATATATAAAAATAATAAGTTAGAAATAAAAGAGTTTTTTAATATAGATTTTAAAAAATCAAAAAAATCATTTAATTCTTTAAAAAAGGAATTACAAAATATATTAGAAGATTCTATTAAATATCATCAAATGACATCTGATGTTGAAGTAGGTTCTTACCTTTCTGGAGGAGTTGATTCTTCGTATGTTGTAAGTGTAGCAAAGCCAGATAAAACTTTTTCAGTCGGATTTAGTGAAGCTGGATTTGATGAAACTGAATATGCAAAAGAGTTATCAAAAATGTTAAAAATTAAAAATTATCAAAAGCATATAAGTAGTGATGATTTCTTTAATGCCTTGCCAATAGTTCAATATCATACGGATGAGCCACATGCAAATTTATCTACAGTTCCGTTATATTTTCTTTCAGAATTGGCAAGAAAACAGGTAAAAGTTGTATTGTCTGGAGAAGGTTCTGATGAAATGTTTGCGGGTTATAACGAATATAATGAACCAACAATTTTAAAAATTTATAGATATGTTCCATTATTTATAAGACAATTTATTGCTTTTGTTGCAAGACAATTTCCTCATTTTCCAGGCCAAAATACTTTAAAACTATATGGAAAGCCAATTGAAGAAAGATATATTGGACATGGGAGCTTATTTGAAGAAAAAGAAATTAATAAGGTTTTGTGTGATGACTTAAAAGATGATATGAAGATAAGAGATGTATTAAAGCCTTATTATGACAAAGTTAAAGGTAAAAATGAGATTACTAAAAAAATGTATATTGATATGTTTTTCTGGTTGCCTCAAGATATTTTATTAAAAGCTGATAAAATGACAATGGCTAATTCAATTGAACTTAGAGTTCCACTGTTGGATAAAGAAGTGTTTAAATTTGCAAAAACAATTCCAACAAAGTATCAAGTAAGAGATAAACAAACTAAATTTATGTTTAGAAAAATAGCTAATGAAAAGATCCCTGAAGAATGGTCTAAAAGAAGAAAATTAGGATTTCCTGTACCATTTTCTAAATGGATAAGAGAAAAAAAATATTATTCTAAAGTAAAAGAGATGTTTAATAAAGAATATGTTGGTGAATTTTTTGATAAAAATTATATTAATGAACTTTTAGAAAAGCATTATAAAAATGAAGAGAATAATGGAAGGTTAATTTATAATATTTTCATTTTCCTAATTTGGTATGAAAAATATTTTGTTGAGTCATAATATAAATTTTTAATTTATTTCAATTCCTCTATTTGAATTAGGGACCCAAAATTTTCATTTTTGCTTATTGTAATCGTTTTATTAAAAACAATTCCAAACGATTATTACTAAAAATATTTGCCTGATTCAAATAGATTTTCTCAACATAAAGTTAAAAATTTTAAAACATACAAAAATGATTTAAATTTTAAATCAGAAATAGAAAAATATGAAATTTTAAAAAAAATTAAAAGAAACACTTGACATGTTAAACACTTCCTGGTATAGTTAAACATGTCCAGTGCATGGGCGCTTAGCTCAGTTGGTTAGAGCACTTGCCTTACAAGCAAGGGGTCATAGGTTCGAGTCCTATAGCGCCCACCATTTTAGTTTGCCGACTTAGCGTAATTGGTAGCGCAACTGACTTGTAATCAGTAGGTTGGGGGTTCGATTCCCTCAGTCGGCACCATATTTGGAGGAATAGCGAAGTGGTCAAACGCGGCAGACTGTAAATCTGTTCCTTCGGGTTCCATAGTTCGAATCTATGTTCCTCCACCATTCTTAATGCCTCGTAGCCAAGTGGTAAGGCATCAGACTTTGACTCTGACATTCCGATGGTTCGAGTCCATCCGAGGCAGCCATCATGTTTTTGTCCCGTTAGCTCAGCTGGTAGAGCATTTGACTTTTAATCAAAGGGTCCCGAGTTCGAATCTCGGGCGGGACACCATCTTAAAAATTAACTCAGGTAACTGAGTTTTTTATATTTTATGCCGAGAAAATTTATTGACAATAGGCAGTAATGATTTGCATATTAAGTTTATTTTTTATTTTTTAATAGAAGGTGCTTCAGCTGTGAAATCATAACTGGGTTCATGTTGTCAATAAAGCAATTGGAATAAATTATGCAAATTAATATAAAAAACTTGCAATTTGTTTTTTTATATTATATAATTTAGTTGCGCTTGATGAGATGCGCTCATAGCTCAATTGGATAGAGCGTTAGACTACGGATCTAAAGGTTAGGGGTTCGACTCCCTTTGGGCGCACCATATTTTTTGTAGCATTATTAAAAAAAAGTGCTATAATATTGTATATCGAGAAGTAGCACAGCTTGGTAGTGCACTTGGTTTGGGACCAAGGGGTCGCAGGTTCGAATCCTGTCTTCTCGACCATTTTAGTAATTAACTCTTCGGAGTTTTTTTATTTTGAATAAAATAAATTGCGACTCCCTTGGATTAATAAATTTTTTTAAATAAGGATTCTATATTATTTTTTGTAATTCTAAAAGCTGTGCCATGATCTTGAAAATGTCCAATATACTTTCCGCTTTTAAAAACACCTGTTTTAAAAGTTACAAATATTTTTCCATTTTCTAGAGAATTTAAAAAATATTCAAAATTATTTAAAGTATATATATTCATTTTTTCATAAAAATAATAGTATGAATTATTTGAATATAATTTTTTTACATTAAAAAGTGCCAGATACTTTAATTTTTGATTTAATTTTTTTTCAATTGAATCAAAATCCCAATAAATGTCTTCATTAATAAATTCTTTATTATATTTAAAAACTTGAATAAAAACTTTTTTTAAAGTTCTATCTATTCTTAATTTGAAATAATAAAATAATCCTATTTTCGTCAATCTTACAGCATTTATATTCCCTTTAAAAATTTTTATGTCTTTAAAATCTTTATCAGGATAGCCAAAATTATTTGCAATCCATTGCGACGGATAATAATGACTACCATCAGGACTTATGTTTACTAAATCAAATTCAGCATATGGATAATCCCTAATTGCTTTTATTTCAATTCCATTGTAATCTGGAATACAAAAATCAGCTCCACTTGAACCTAATAAATTTTCCAAAGTAATGCCTGCACCATTTTTATATGGAACATGTGACTTAATATAACCTTCTTTTTTTAGTATAACATATTTTTTTATCAATTCATTTATTTCGTTCTTCATTTTGAAAAATCTCCCTTCTACTATCTTATTACAAAAAAATGTCTCATTTCCTTTTTTTAAAAGCAAATTTTTCAAAAAAAATATAAAAATTCAAAAAAATAGCACAAATGAATATAATATGATATAATACATTTACAGATTTAAGTGGGACATAATAATCCCACTTTTATTAATGAGAGGAGCATTATGGATAAAATTTTAAAAGAAATAAGAAATAACATTGAAGAACCAATGAAAAAAATGGATATAATTGTTGATTCTGTTTTGTGGGAAAAGGAAGGAAATTATTATTATTTAAAAATTTTTTTAGATAAAATTAATGGACTTGATTTAGATACTATTGTAGAAGCAACAAATATTATTAATCCAATAATCGATGATTTGGATCTTATAAAAGAAGAATATATTTTAGATATTTCAAGTAAAGAAAGAGGTAATGAAGAAAATGAATAGTAAAGAATTTATTAAAGCATTAAATAACATTGTAGAAGAAAAAAATATTAGTAAAGAAGTAGTGTTTGAAGCTATGGAACAAGCTCTAGCAGCAGCTTACAAAAAAAATTATGATTCTAAAACAAATGTAAGAATTGAAATAAATAAAGAATCTGGAGAAATTAAAGTATTTTCTTATTTAGTAGTAGTTGACGAAATTGATGAGGGTAGTGAAACAGTTGATGAAGAAGGAAATACAATCGATGTTCCACCAACAATTAATATTGATGCTCAAATATTATTAGAAGATGCTCAAAAAATGGTTCCAAATATAAAAGTTGGTGAAACAATTGAAAAAGAAGTAACACCAAAAGATTTTGGACGTGTAGCTGCAAGTACTGCTAAACAAGTCGTAACTCAAAAAATAAGAGAAGCAGAAAGAAATAGCATTATGGAAGAATTTGCCGATAAAGAAGGCGAAATGATGGTTGGATTCCTTGCAATGGAGGATTCAAGAAATTATTATGTTGATTTAGGTAGAGCAAGAGGTATTTTACCAAAGTCAGAAATGATTCCAGGCGAAACTGTAAAGATGGGAACTTCAATAAAAGTTTATATTACAAAAATAGAATCAACAACTAAAGGACCTTTAATCTTATTATCAAGAAAACATTACGGATTTGTAAAAAGATTATTTGAAAGTGAAATACCTGAACTTGCAGATGGTACAATAGAGTTATATTCAGTAATAAGAGAACCTGGTATAAGAAGCAAAGTAGCTGTTTATTCTACAAATGAAAGAGTTGATGCTATTGGTGCTTGTATTGGTGAAAAAGGTTCAAGAATTGGAAGTATTTTAAAAGAACTTAATGGTGAAAAAGTAGACTTAATACTTTATAGTGAAAATCCTCAAGAATTTATACAAAATGCTTTAGCTCCAGCTAAAAATATCATAGTAAATATTCTTGATGAAACAAAAAAAGAAGCTTTAGCAATAGTACCAGAAGATCAATTATCACTTGCTATTGGTAAAAAAGGAACTAATGTAAAATTAGCTAGTAGATTGACAAAATATAAAATTGAAGTTAAAACTCTTAATCAAATAAATGAGGATGGAAATAAATAATAGTGGAGGTATAAAAATGAAAAAAATACCGCAAAGAACATGTGTTTTAACAAAAGAAAAACTAGATAAAAAAGATTTAATTCGCATTGTAAGAACTCCAGAACAAAACGTTGTAGTTGATGAAACGGGAAAACTTAACGGTAGAGGAGCTTACCTAAAAAAAGATCTTGAAGTAATAAATAAAGCTCAAGAAAAACATATTTTAGACAAAATTTTAAATGTTAAAGTCGATGATAACGTATTTGACGAATTAAGAAAAATAGTAAAATAAAGAAAGAAGGTGCATCATTATGATGAGTGTTAAAGAATATGCAGAAAGTATGAACATATCAGTTGCAGAAGTATTAAAAAAATGTGAAGAGTTAGGAATAGAAGTTTCTAATGCATCAGATGATTTATCTGATGACGATGTAATAAACTTAGATTATGCAATGAATTTAATTTCTACTGAAGCAGATGTAACATTAGATGAAGAGGATGTAATTGATGAAGCAGTTGATGATATTATGGAATCTTCAAATATTAAAACAATAAATGATTCAAATTCTAAACAAAAATTAAAAAAACGTTCAAGCATTCAAAATTCAAAAGAAGAATACATGAATAAAAGAAAGCAAATGTATAAAAATAAAGATAAATTATCAAAAAATGCTATTGATGAGACTATTATTTTATACAAAGCTGGAATGACAGTTGGTGAACTTGCAGAAGAATTAAAAGTTGCTAGTTCAGAAATTATTAAAAAATTAATTGGTTTAGGGTTAATGGTAAGTGTTAATCAATCAATTGATTATGATAATGCTGAATTAATAGCACTTGAGTATCAAAAGAACTTAAAAAGAGAAGAAACACAAGATGTTGCTAATTTTGAAGAATATGAAATAATTGATAAAGAGGAAGATCTTCAAAAAAGACCACCAGTTGTTACTATCATGGGTCATGTAGATCATGGTAAAACTACATTACTTGACTTTATCCGTAAATCAAAAGTTACAGAAACTGAATTTGGTGGCATAACTCAACACATAGGTGCTTATCAAGTTGAACATGACGGTGAAAAAATAACATTTATAGATACACCAGGTCACGCCGCTTTTACAGAAATGCGTGCAAGAGGAGCAAGTGTAACTGATATTGTAATAATTATTGTTGCCGCTGATGATGGTGTAATGCCTCAAACAAAAGAAGCTGTTGATCATGCTTTATCAGCAAATGTTCCTATTATTGTTGCAGTTAACAAAATTGATAAACCAGAAGCTAATATTGAAAAGATTATGACAGGAATGGCTGAAATAGGTATAACTCCAGAGCAATGGGGTGGAAAATATCCATTTGTAAATATTTCTGCTCATACTGGTGAAGGTGTTGAAACATTACTTGAAACAATCTCTTTAATTAGTGAAATGAATAATTTAAGAGCAAATCCTAATAGATACGCTATTGGTTCTGTAATAGAATCAAGAGTTGATAAAAGTATTGGTGGAATAGCTTCAATCTTAATTCAAAATGGTACTTTAAGATTAGGTGATCCTATTGTTGTTGGAACAGCTTTTGGTAAAGTTAGAACTATGAAAAATGATCGTGGTGAATCAATTGTTGAGGCTGGTCCATCTACACCTGTGGAAATAACTGGATTGTCTGACAATCCAATAGCTGGTGATAAATTTATGGCTTTTGAAACTGAAACTGAAGCTAAACATGTCGCAGAAAAAAGAGCGGATATAGTTAAAGCTAATAAAAATAAAAAAGAAACATTATCGCTTGATGATTTGTTTGCAAAAATCAATGCTGGTCAGAAAGAAATAAATGTTGTATTAAAAGCTGATGTAAGAGGTAGCGAAGAGGCTGTTAAAAATGCATTAGAAAAAATTGATGTTGAAGGTGTTAGAATTAAAGTTATAAGATCCGGAATTGGTACAATAACTGAAAGTGATGTAGTACTTGCTAATGCCTCAAATGCAATAATTATTGGATTTAATGTTAGTCCTTCAAGCATTACAAAAGAAATAGCTAAAGAATATAACGTTGAAATAAGACTTTATACAATAATATACAAAGCTGTTGAAGAGATGGAACTTGCAATGAAAGGTATGTTAGATCCGGAATTTGAAGAAAAAATCTTAGGAACA
Source organism: uncultured Bacilli bacterium (assembly GCA_934129945.1). Lineage (GTDB taxonomy): Bacteria > Bacillota_I > Bacilli_A > RF39 > UBA660 > RUG14121. Next base: position 13,095 of record CAKOXC010000005.1, on the reverse strand, counting down.
GCTGAAATAAGAAAAATATTTAAATTTTCAAAAGTTGGAAATATTGCTGGTGTATCTGTTACTGATGGAATCATGAAAAATGGTGCAAATGTTAGAGTAATAAGAGATGGAATCGTTATATTTGATGGAAAAATAGCTTCAATTCAAAGAGAAAAAGATACTGTTAAAGAAGTTAAAAAGGGATTTGAATGTGGTATTACGTTAGAAAATTATAGTGATATCAAAGAAGGAGATATCCTTGAAAACTATGAAATGGTAGAGGTTAAAAGATAATGGCTAGTTTAAAATCAAAAAAAGTTGGTTCTGAGATGGTAAAAGTTATTAGTGAAATAATAGCTAATGAATCTCGTGATGAATTATTAAAAACTGTTACAATAACAGCTTGTGATGTAGCAAATGATTTAAGTTTTGCAAAAGTTTATTTTACAAGTATTAGTAATTTAACAAAAGAACAAATAGAAAAAGAAATGAATGAAGCAAGTGGATTTATTAGAACTGAACTTGCTTCTAAAATAGATATTAGAATTATACCAAAGTTAAAATTTGTTTATGATGAATCTATTGAATATGGAAATCGAATAGAAAGTATTTTACAAGAATTAAAAAATGAACAAGAATCTTAGTGCAATTTTGTTAGTTAATAAAGAATGTGGATATACGAGTAGAGATATTATTAACATTTTAAATAAAAAATTTGAAACTAAGAAAATTGGCCACACTGGAACTTTAGATCCAATAGCTTCTGGAGTTTTAGTTGTTTGCATTGGAAAATATACTAAATTAGTTTCTAAAATAACTGCATATGAAAAAACATATATTGCAGAAATTAAATTAGGAATAAAAACTGATACTGGTGACATAACTGGAAAAGTTTTAAAAACAAAAGAATTTCATATAACAAAAGAAGAATTAGAAGAATCTTTAAATTCTTTTCTTGGTAAACAAATTCAAACAGTTCCAAAATACTCAGCAGTTAAAGTGAATGGAAAAAAATTATATGAATATGCTAGAAATAATGAGTATGTTGAACTTCCACAAAGAGAAATTGAAATAAAAAATATTAAACTTTTAGAATTTAACAATGATATTATTAAATTTGAAACAACAGTATCTAAAGGAACTTATATAAGAAGTTTAATAGAGGATATTTGTGAAAAACTTAATACAGTTGGAACAATGAAAAGTTTAATTCGTACAAAACAAGGTAATTTTAAAATAGAAGATTCATTTAATTTAAAAGAAATTGAAAATGATAAATATAAATTTATTGATATTGAAAAAGATCTTGGATATAAAGTAATTGAAATTGATGACGATTTATCTAAAAAAGTATTAAATGGTTGTAAGATTGAATTAAATTCCAGTGAAAGTAAGGTAATTTTAAAAAATAAAAATGAAATAATTGCTTTATATGAAAGAGATAATATGATTTATAAACCATTAGTAATGCTTAAGACAAATGAATAATTTGTCTTTTTTTTAGTATATATTTAATAAGGTGGTTAAAATGCAATTATCAGAATTACAAGTCAAAGATATTGTGAACACGAAAGATGGAAAAAGATTAGGAAGGATAGTAGATGCAAAAGTTGACAACAAAGGTATAATAGAGTATTTTGTGGTTGAAAATCGAAAATGGTTTAGAATTTTTTCATCTAACACTGAAATTAATGTAACATTTCAACAAATAGTAAAAATTGGTGAAGATGTAATATTGGTTGAATTATAAAATTTGATATATTATAATTAATGTGGTGAATCAAATGAACAAAAAAATACTAATAATATTTGTGATAACACTATTTTTAGATCAATTAACAAAGAGTTTAGTTCAAGCATTTATTAAACTTGAATATTCTTTAGAAATAATTAAAAATTTTTTTAGCTTAACTTATGTAAATAATTATGGTGCTGCATGGAGTATTTTAAGCAATAAAAATACTTTTCTAATTATAATATCAATAGTATCTCTAGTAATTATCTACAGATTTATGTATGTATTTAATAAAAATAAAAGAAATAATGTGGCTTTTGGTTTATTATTTGGAGGTATTTCAGGTAATTTAATAGATAGAGCATTGCTAGGATACGTAAGGGATTTCTTAGATTTTAAAATTTTTAATTATAATTATCCAATATTTAATATAGCAGATTGTGCCGTTGTAATAGGGGTTATATTATTAATCATAGCAATATTTAAAGGAGAAGATAAAGTTGAAAACAATAGTAGTAAATGAATCGGGTAGTAGATTAGATAAATTTTTAAGTGAAAATACAGAATTTAGCAGAACAATGATTGCTAAATTAATTGATAATGGTTTTCTGAAAGTTAACGGAAATTTATTAAAAGCTAGCTATAAAGTTAAAGAAAATGATGTAATAGAAATATTAGATGGTTTTAAAGAGGAAAATGATATAGTTCCTGTAAAAATGGATTTAAATATTGTTTATGAAGATAATGATATAATGGTTATTAATAAACCTAGTGGTTTAATTGTTCATCCTGGTAGTGGAAATAAAAATAATACTTTAGTAAATGGGTTATTAGATTATACAAATAATTTAAGTGATTTAAATGGTGAAGAAAGACCCGGGATTGTCCATCGTCTTGATAAAGATACTTCTGGTTTAATGCTAGTAGCTAAATCTAATAAGGCTCATCAAATATTATCAGAAGATTTTGGACGACATGCAGTAAGAAGAGAATATTATGCATTAATTAAAGGAGTATTTCCTCATAACACAGCAATAATAGATGCACCTATTGGTAGGGATGAAAAAAATCGAAAGAAAATGGCTGTTACTGCTAAAAATAGTAAAAATGCAGTTACACATTTAACTGTTTTAAAAAGATATAAAGATTATACATTAGTTAAACTAGTACTAGAAACTGGAAGAACTCATCAAATTAGAGTACATTTATCATATATTGGTTATCCAGTAGTTAATGATCCATTATATGGTAATAAGAATGCTACATCTTTTGGGCAATTTCTTCATTCAAAAACTATAACATTTACTCATCCAATTACAAAAAAAGAAATGCATTTTGAATGCGATTTACCACAAGAATTTCAAGAATTTATTGATAAATTAGAAGAAAATAAAGGCAAAGAAGAATAATTTCTTTGCTTTTTTTTATATTACTTAATTTAGTTTAGGTTTTTAAATTCTTATAGACTTTCCTTATTTAATATGTTAATATTTAATCAAAAGATAGAGGTGTTTTATGAGAATATATTTAAAAAAAATTATTTATTCTGTGATTGTCTTAGGTAGTATATTTTTAATACCTATTATTACTTTTAGTAAAGATTATGTAGCTTATTATGATAATCTTTTTAAAGATAATAAATTTACTATTAATACAGAAAAAAAGGTAAATGATTTAAATAGTTTATTGAGTTTAATTCAAACAAATAATAGCAATTATTCTGCACAAGAATATTATGAATCTCCAACCAATAGTTCAAATCTAAGTTTGGGGACTGATTCTTGTAATTATGAGGAAATGACATGTAATTTTAAGTTATATAGGAGTAAAAATGAAAATGGAAATTATACTCATTCTTTGATAAAAGAGTATAATAATATTAAAATAGATTTAAATTCAAATGTAAATTCTTATTTCAATATGGTTGATAGTGACAATAATATTGTTATTAATTATGATGAATCAATGTTTGATAATGAAAATGAAAAAGCAAATTACATTTCAAATTATTTTAGTACTTTAAGTGTGAACAAAGAAAACGAATATACAGGTTACAGTTATAATTCAAGTGATAAAACATTAACTCGTATAGATCGTAATATTTATGATTCTACATCAAATTTAGTTGCTCAAAAAACAATAAATAATATAATTTTTAAATATACTGAAGAGCCATATAGTAGTGATTTTAAAAAACTAACTGATGGAACTATTACTATAAAGTCTGATGTTGAAATAACAAATGATATTTTATCATACTATTTATCTAGTTTTAGTAATGAAATTAGTTTTAGTATTGATGGAAATATAAAAAATAATAAAGCTTTTATTAAAATGGGAAAATATGAAAATGGTACTTATTCTCTTAAAGAAAAACATTTAGTTAATATTGTAAGACAAGAAGAAATAGATAAATCTTTATTTTCAAAATATAATTTAGATAATTATTTAGAAATAAAAGCTGATGAACCTGAAAATAAATTTGATTATATTGTGCATTATGTTAATAATTTGAATTTAGGTGGATACAATGGTGATGGATCATCCTACAATTATACATATAATTTGATTTATGGTACTAATAATGCAATAATTAAATATACGAAATATGCTAAAAATCAAAATATAGAAGATGTAGTATTCCACAAGGTAGAAGTTCAATTTAAAGGATATGATGAAACGTTTAGTGAAGATTATCTTAAAGAAATTGGTAAAGAAATCACTGTAAATTCTGATGAAAAAAGTGAAAATGTAATTTTTAATGCTTTAGGATATTCTGGGAAATCTGGTATTTTAAATTGTAATGAAGATTATTCTATATGTGATATATGGTATAGAAAAGAAGAAACTGATACTGTTTTAGAAATTCACAAAGTAAATATTAAATTTGATAATACAATTAGTGATGATTTTAAAAAAGGCTTTAATTTAAATGAAGATAATTCAATTGATATATTAATTGATGATAATACACAGTTCAATCATTTAAATTATTATTATTATTATTATGATAAAAAAACAAATAGCAACTATGAGTATTCATGTGATAGAAATAATAAATGTACACTTTCATTAAGGAATTATTCAAAAAATAAAAATGAAATTCATAAAGTAACTTGTAATATTATAAAAAGTGATAAATCACAATATTTCTTAGATAATGTGTTAAATTCTATAAGTCTATACCCTGGAGAAAATACTGATATATGGAATTCATTAGTTTATAATGGAAATTTCAGTAAAAGTAATGTTGAAGTAAATGTTTTAAATTGTTCTAAAAATTCAAGTACATGTAGTGTAATTTTAAAAAATGACAATAATAAATTAGAAATTCATAAAACTACTGTAAATTTAATAGAAGGAATGAGTCCTGAGTTCAAAAAAGCATTTGCTAATCAAAAAATTGAAATAAATGGCATTTACCAAGATGACTTAGATTATTTAAGCTCAGTGTCATCTGCATATTTAATGGGTAGAACGAAGTCATGGGCATATTTAGAGGATTATGCAGATAATAAAGCTAAGATATATTACGAAGGTATTGAATCACATACTTTAGATGTTAGTTTTGCTAAAGGTAATATTGAACATCAAAAAATAGTAGATAATTATATTAAAAAATTAGATTCTAATCCATTAGCTGTAAAAGTAATTGATTTAGGATTTGTAAATGAATTCTATTACAATAATAATGGTGTTGAAATTTCAAATAATTTTAATTCTAAACAATTAAATGATGATTTTTACAAAGTAATAAATGATAAACATATTGGTTATTATTATCTTCCACGTGCTGGAATGGAAGAAGAATATCTTACAATGAGTGCTGGGAATCTAATACTATATTATGATGGAATTAGTTATGGTCAAACAAATGGAAACGTTAATTCAACATTATACAATATAATTTATATTCCAGATGAAACAGAAAATACTAAAGAAGCTTTTATAAAAGCGGCTCAAAAGAGAGTAGATGATTATTTAGGTAAAAATTCTGGGGTGTTAATAAGTTATAAAGGACCAAGTAATTTAGAAAATGTTGATTATATTGATATAGATTTAACTGGTACAGATAATAATGCTTATTATATAACTCAAGGAAATAAAGAAAAGACTATTTTGATTATTAAGGATTCTAGTAAAATGCAAAAATCTACTTTTATAGCATCGGATGTTTTAAATAATATAAATGTTACATCAGAAAAAGCAAATTATCCGTTTAATACTATTGTATCAAGTGATAGAATAAGTAAACAAAACGAGCTTTATAATAAAATTTTAAATAAATTACAAGTTAAAGAAGCTGAAATTATTGATATAAATTTATATTCAACAGCTATTGGTAATATTAAAAACTTTAACGGTGTGAATTTTGAAGTATCATTACCACTTAAAAATAGCAATTTAAATTCTAATAATTTATATGCATATTATATTGATGATAATGGAAATATTGAAGAGCACAAAGTTAAAGTAGATGATTTTATGGCTCAATTTGAAACAACTCATTTTAGTACTTATATAATTAGTGAAAAAATTGACTCAAATGTAATTAAAGATGCTTCTGATGATATAAAACAATTGGTTAGCAATCCTAAAACATATGATCAAGGAATAAAAAATTATGTAATAATTGGAATTATTTCTTTGATTGGGTTAATTTCAATTTTCATTGTTAGAAAGAAAATAAATAATTAGTAAAAAATCCACTTTATTAGTTTAAAGTGGATTTTACTTTTCTTTTAATTAATTTTGCATGTAGTACAACTTTATTATTATCATCATAACAAGTAGATAAAGTTAGAATTCTATCATTATTAGTAACATTAGTATTAAAATTATAATTGCTTCTTGAAGAGATAAGTGATATAAAATCTTTAAATTCTTTTGTATTATTAAAATCAATCTTAATGTAATCATTGGTATTTGGTACTTTATAAACGCTAAATACTTGCCATAATGTATCTTCATATTCAGTAGATATTTTAACTATATTATTATTTTTATTATTCAACCAATCACTATTTAAAGCATTTAATAAAGTGCCAAACATAGTTTTATTTTTCATACCATGAGCATAAATAATAGTATTTTTATCTGTAGAGTTCATTAAATTATTTCGATAATCTAAAAATACCCATCCAGCTATATTATAAGTTTTATCAAAAGAATGATTTAAATAATATGAATTATTATTAGATTGAACAAAGGGATAGTTAATATTTGTTCCGTTAACTTTTATCCAACCTTTTACATCATTATTAATTTTTTTAAGTTTATTAATATCAACATCAATTAAATTCATTTTTGTATAATCCCAATAGGGATTATTTTTGTTATCTTCATCTAATATTTCAATATCTTCTGTAATTTCATTTATTTTAACTAGATTATTAATTTCTTTTAGTTGTTTTTCTATTTTTTTATGTTCTATAAAATAATTTACTATTTTATAGCTTGAAAAAATAAAACTACTTAGAAATAGAAAAGTTAGTAAATACAAAATTATTTTTTTATATTTTATCTTCATTAGTTATCAACTCCAAGTATATTATATCAAAATAATCATTAATAATAAAAAAATAGAGCAAAAATAGTAGAAAAATGTCGAATTTTGTGGACTTTTTGTAAAAATGTGGTATTATATATTGCAATCGAGGGGAATTATTTATTTGGGGGTTTTGGTTATGCATAATGAAAGTATTGTTGCAAGTAAACATATTACAAATGATAAAAGTGTAAAGTTAGAGTACAAAAAAACATTCTATAACTTTATCAAAAGATTATCTGATATAATTTTAACATGGATTGCATTAATTGTTTTAAGTCCAATTTTCTTAATTATTGCTATTCTAATTAAAATTGATTCTAAAGGTAGTGTTTTTTACAAACATAAACGTATTGGAAAAAATGGTGAATACATTTACTTATATAAATTTAGAAGTATGTATTCAGATTCTAAAGAAAGATTAGAAAAACTTTTAGAAGATTCAAAAATAAAAAAAGAATGGGAAGAAAATTTTAAATTAGATAACGATCCTAGAATTACTAGAGTTGGTAAATTTTTAAGAAAAACTTCATTAGACGAGTTACCACAATTAATAAATATCTTAACTGGAGATATGAGTATAGTTGGTCCTAGACCAATAATTGATGGTGAAATTGAAAAATATGGAAAAAATAAAGCTAAATTCTTAAGTGTTACACCAGGACTTACTGGATGGTGGGCTTGTAATGGTAGAAGTTGTACAAGCTATAAAGAAAGAATGGATTTAGAATTATACTATGTAGATAATAGAAGTTTAAAATTAGATTTTAAAATTATTATTAAAACATTCATTTCTGTTTTAAAAAGAGATGGAGCAAAATAGAATAAAAGAATAAAAAAAGGGTACAAAAAATAAAACACAAAAAAGACTATATGCATAAAGAAGTACTCTGCATATAGTCTTTTTTTAGGAAGGTGAGTATTGTGAAAAATAATATGATGGTATCTATAATTACGCCAGTGTATAATTGTGAAAAATTATTATCTAAAACAATAGAAAGTGTTATAAATCAGACATACAATGATTGGGAAATGTTATTAGTTGATGATTGCTCTTTAGATAATTCGGCTGATATAGTAAAAAAATATATGAAAAAGGATAGTAGAATTAAATATTTTAAACTAAAAGAAAACAGTGGAGCAGCAATTGCAAGAAACAAGGCTCTAAAAGAATCTAAAGGAAGATTTATTGCCTATCTTGATGCTGATGATTTATGGAAAAATGAAAAATTAGAGAAACAAGTAAATTTTATGCTAAGAAATAACTATGCTTTTACGTGTACTGATTATGAAAAAATTGATGAAAGTGGAAAATCTTTGAATAAAATTATTAGAATACCAAAAAAAGTAAATTATAATTTATTTTTAAGAAATACGATAATTCAAACTGTTGGGGTTATGGTTGATACAAAATTAACAGGCAGAAATTTATTGCAAATGCCTAATATTAGGAGAAGGCAAGATGCAGCTACATGGTGTCAACTTCTTAAAAATGGCTTTGATTGTTATGAATGTCCAGGAAATTTGTCATATTATAGAGTTGTTTCAAACTCCTTATCTAGTAATAAATTCAAAGCAATGAAAATGAATTGGTATTGGTATAGAAATATAGAAAAATTACCATTATTGAAAGCATGTTTTTGCTTTATCGGCTATGCTTTTAATGCAGTAAAGAAAAGAATATATTTTAAAAGGTAGGTGAATATCTTGAAAAAAATATTATATATTGCAACAACTGGTGACAGTAGAAATAGGTTAGATGGAGAGACTATTAAATGTAGATTACTAAGAGATTATTTAAGTGAAATAAAAGAAATTGAAGTCTATTCTATTGATACCGATAATTGGAAAAGACATATATTGAAATTAGTTTTTTTAATTATTTTAAATTATCTTAAAAGTGATGTAATAGTTGTATCTTCTGCTGATAGAGGTGCAAATATTGTTTTAAATTTTTTTAGAAAGATAAAATCTCACAAAAATATTTATTATTTTGTAATTGGAGGATCACTTTCAAGAAATATTAAAGAAAAAAAATGGAATGTTGATACATATAAAATTATTAAACATATTTTTGTTGAAGCAATTACTTTAAAAAATGATTTAAAAAAATTACAAATTGAAAATGTAGATGTTTTAAATAATTTTAGAAAAATTTGTAAATTTGAAAATAAGTATAAAAAAAGCGAATATATTAAATTTGTATATTATGGAAGAGTTATTAAAGAAAAGGGGATAGAGGAGGCTATTAAACTTGTTAATAGATTGAATAAAGAAAATATAAGATGTACTTTAGATATTTATGGTCAATGTAAAGAAGAATATTTAGAAATAATAAAAAATAAATTTACTGAAAATGTAAGTTATCATGGAGAAATAAAACCAAATGGTAAGATAGAGTATGAAATTTTATCTAAATATGATATTTTTATATTTCCAACTGAGTATCCAGGAGAGTGTTTACCAGGCGCATTGATTGATTGTTATATTGCTGGTTTAGCTATTATTGCATCAAATTGGAAATATGCTAAAGAATATATTTCAGAAAATGAAAATGGTAAAATATTTGAATATAAGAATTATGATGACATGTACAATAAAACATTAGAAATGATTAAAGATAATTCTATTTCAAAATATAAAAAAAATTCAAAAAAGCTTTCTAAAAAGTACGAAATTGAAAATGTTTTGTTAAATTTTAAAAAAGAATTATTGGAGGATGGAAATGAAAATAATTAAATTAGTTAATAGATGGTTTAAAATGTTAATTGGTAAAAGTTCATTTCATGTAAAGCAAGATATTGGTAAATTATATTCTGTAAATGAAATAAAAGGATATTATAACGATTTGACAAATAAAGTATCAGATGCTACATTTTTGGATGAAAATGAAATACCATTAAACACAACAATTGCAAATGTTAAGGCTTATTTTCCAATTTCTATATTTCAATATGGTTTGGGTTTATATGATTTATACTTATTAACAAATGATAGAAAATATTATTCAAAATTTATGAAGATTGTTGATTGGGCTGTTAATAATATTGATAAAAATGGTATGTGGGATTGTATGGAAAAACTTAATGATACAGCACACAAAACACAATCAGCTATGTGTCAAAGTGAGGGTGTATCGATTTTGCTTAGAGCATATGTTTCTACAAAAAATGATGAATATTTTAATTTAGCAAAAAAGGCAATTGAATTTATGATAAAACCAATATGTGATGGTGGCACTGCAATTTACAATGGGGATAGTATATATTTTCAAGAATATGTTTCAGATTATAATTTGACTGTTTTAAATGGCTGGATATTTTCTATATTTGGTTTATATGATTTTACTTTAGTATGTAGTGAAAAAAAATATAAAAATATTTTAGACAATACGGTTGAAACTTTGTCTAAAACATTGAAAAGATATGATCGAGGATTTTGGTCTGATTATGATTTAAAAGGAACTATAGCAAGTCCTGCATATCATGACTTGCACATACGTCAGTTAAAATTATTATATGATTTGTTTCATATAAATGAATTTAATGTATATGCAAATAAATGGTCAAAATACCAGAAGAGTAAATTAAAAATGATGTGTGCTATGGCAATAAAATTTAGACAAAAAGTATTTAAAAGCAAATATTATGATATTAATACAAGTTTAGTAAGATAGGAGAATTAAAAATGAAAAAAATAGAAATGTTTGTAATAACACATCGTAAGTTGTTTTTAAAAGTACCAGAAAACTATAAAATTATCGGTGTTGGAAATTATGGAAAAGAAAACTCAAAAACAATATTGTGTGATTCGATTGGTGAAAATATTGCAAATAAAAATCCAAATTATTGTGAATTAACTGCTATATATTGGTTATGGAAAAATTATAATTTACCAGATTATATAGGAATTTGTCATTATAGAAGATTTTTTGTTGATGGATTTAACTCAAAAATATATTCCGTTGATAAATTAAAAAAAGTAATGCAAAAGTATGATGTTATATTACCACATAAAGTTAAAGAAAGGCCGGATGTTTGGAAATACTTTGCAAACAGTATAAGTGGAAGAGAAAAAGATTTATTGGCATTAGAAAAATTAATAAAAAGCGATTATCCAGAATATTATGATTTTTTTGAAAAAGTAATGCATTCATGTTCAGCGAGTTTTTGCAATATGATGGTAATGAAAAAAGAAGATTTTAACAATTATTGCTCATGGTTGTTTGAACTTTTAAAAAAATATGAAAAAATGGTCGATTTAACAGGATATACAAAACAAGAACAACGAATTTATGGTTTTATGTCTGAATTTTTATTGAATGTTTGGGTAGAAAAAGAAGGAAAAAAGGTAAAATATTTAAATTCAATGTTATTTACAGAAAATAAAATTAAAAATTTTTTAAAAAAAATAAAGGTTTTTATGAAAGGCATTTTAGAAAATGATTAGTAAAAAAAATTTAAATACAATTTTACAATATTTACTTGTTTTTTTTGTTATTTTGGACAGTAGAAGTGTTTTTTCATGTTTTGTAGATGGAAATTTAGGAAAAATTTTTACTATTTTTATAGTAGTAATATTATTATTAATTTTTTTATTAAATACTAATTATAAATTTAAAAAAAGTGCTATCACATTTATTTTTTTCTATTTAATATATATAATATTATTTTTCGTTAAAAATGTAACTAACTATCAAATAAATTTTATAAATAATTTTTTAATTTTATTCTTATTGATGTTTTTGGTATTCTGTGTTTATGATAGAAAAAATATAGAAAATTTATTTAAGGCATATGTTAATACAATGTTCCTAATTGCTATTATTTCTTTAATGTTTTTCTTCTTTGGCTCATTGACTAATATACTATCGACAAACGTTATTAAGATTATAGATTGGGGAGGGAAGCAAGTTATAGGAGGATACTCATATTTACATTTTAATACTCAAACTACTATCATGTTTAACAAAGTAATTTTAAGAAATACTAGTATATTTGTAGAAGGACCAATGTTTGCGTTACACCTTATATTTGCAATGTCTTTATCATTATTTTTTAAAAGGAAAATATTAAATAAGTATGCTGTAATATTTGGTATTACTATTTTATCAACTTTATCAATTACTGGATTTTTATTTTATTTATTTTCATTGTTCTATAAATACACTTTTTTCAATAAAAGTAGAATTAAAGTTATTATATTACCAATTATTTTTCTATTCTTTTTAGGTATTGGAACTACATTTTTAAATGACAAACAAAGCACAAATTCATACAGTATAAGAAGTGATGATTATTCTGCAGGATTTAAGGCTTTTAAAGATTATCCTATTTTTGGCTCTGGATTTTTGAATAATAATGAAGCTATAAAACATATGAGTAGTTACAGACTTTATAATACAGGATTGTCTAATTCTTTTATAATTGTATTGGTTCATGGAGGTATTTATCTAACTTTGTTTTATTTGATACCAATATTTTTAAACTTAAAAAAATTAATTTTTTCAAAAAATAAAAATTTATTTTTAATAGAAATAATTTTATTACAATTATATTTAATGTTTACGAGTGCTTACCAATATACTTCGTTAATGATGTTATTTTTAGCATTTGATTATTATTTATTAATTTTTTATAAAAACAATGAAGAAATAAGAAAAATCTTTGAAGATGGTGATTAAAAATATGAAATATGACTATTTAGTAGTAGGTTCTGGATTATTTGGATCTACTTTTGCAAATCTAGCTAAAAAGGCTGGAAAAAAAGTTCTTGTTATAGAAAAAAGAGAAAATATAGCAGGAAATATTTATACAGAAGAAATAGAAGGAAT
>CAKOXC010000004.1 GCA_934129945.1 uncultured Bacilli bacterium | reverse complement strand
ATTCCTTCTATTTCTTCTGTATAAATATTTCCTGCTATATTTTCTCTTTTTTCTATAACAAGAACTTTTTTTCCAGCATTTTTAGCTAGATTTGCAAAAGTAGCTCCAAATAATCCAGAACCTACTATTAAATAGTCATATTTTTCTACCATTTTATATCTACTCCTAATTTTTTTATCATAAACTTATACATTGAAATAAATAATCTAAATAAACCTAACTTATAGAAAATCTTTACAACCCATAATTTGAAATTTGCTCCTTTATGAGTTATAACATAAGATAATTTCATATATTTATTACTTTTCCATTTTGGAAAGTTTTCATTTAAATATTTTTTATTTTCTTTCAAAGCTTTTTTAAAATCTAAAGATTTATCCTCAGACATACGATACATTAAAGAAATACCTAAATGTAAAAAAGCACATGCATCTATATAATCAAGTAATTCAGGTCTTTCTTTTACATATAAGCTTCTAACTTCTTTCATTGAATCATATGTAGGTAAAATAGCATCTTTTTTAACTGAATTAATAATTGAATCTTTTCTAACCATATAATAAACTAAACTGTTTGGAATAAAAACAATTTTTTTAGCATTAATATATAAAAGTTGTAAAAACATCATGTCATCAAGAACTTTAGGGACATTCTTCATATCATGCATTTTTTTTAGTAGTTCTGCTTTATAGATTTTATTCCATGGTGCTCCATTTAGTTCTAGCATATCTCCTGGATTAACATTAGTATCAATTACTTTTGTTTCGGGTTTACACATTTCTCTGGAATATAATTTTCCAGTTTCTAAATCTATTCTATCAAAACCACAAACAGAAATATCGGCATTTTTAGATACTGCCGCATTATATAATTTTTCTGCGTAATCTAGTGCAACATAGTCGTCACTATCAACAAAACCGATGAATTCCCCATGTGCTTTTTTAACACCATCTTTTCTACCACGCCATACACCTTCATTTTTTTTATCAATAATAACTAATTTCTTACCATATTTTTTTTGATAATCTTTCAATATATTTATACAATTATCAGGTGAACCATCATTTATACAAATAACTTCTATATCTTCAAGTGTTTGATTCATAAGTGAATCTAAACATCTTGGTAAATATGCTTCTACTTTATAACATGGAACTATAATACTTAATTTTGGTTTATTCATTTTTTTCAACTTCTTTCTTTAAAATAGATATTTCTTGAATAATCAATTTTATTTTTCTTTTTTGTTCTGCTATTATCAATGTTAATATCAAGGTTATTAATAATAATAAAGATAATATTACTCCTACAACTAAGTTAGATGTTGTTTTAAATCCAACTAATGATGTAAAAAATCCAATAAAATTTGGAAATGCACCAACTACAAATATTAATAATGCTGAACCTAGCCAAACTAATGAATATTTAATAGGTAGTTTTTGTTTAGAAACTAATCTTAAAATTTCTATCATTAAAATCATAGAAAATATAACTAACAAGATTCTTAAATTATTTGCCATAATTATTTATTTCCTTTCTTAGAAAGTAATATTGATAATATTACATTTATCATATAATATACTGTCTTCCAGGAACTTATTGAAGATTTTCCGCCTTCTCTTTCATTCATTCCAACCGGAACCTCTAATACTTTATAATTTTTATTTAATACATTAACTGTTGAAATAGGTTCAGGATACTCAGTTGGATAATCTTCAGAAAATAGTTTTATAATATTTTTATCAACTGCTCTAAATCCACTAGTAGTATCAAATACTTTAAATTTAGTTTTTAACTTAATTGCAAATGATATTAAATTTATTCCTACTCTTCTCATAGCTGATGATTTAAATTCACTTGAATTTTTATCTATAAATCTTGATCCTATAGTCATATTAGCTTTACCATTAATAATTGGATCAATCAATTTTTCAACATAACTAACATCATGCTGACCATCACCATCAAATTGAATAGCTATATCGTAATTATTTTTATAAGCATACTTATAACCAGTTTGAACTGCTCCACCTATACCTAAATTATTGATTAAACTTATATAATTTAGATTGTTACTTTTTAATATCATTTCAGTGTTATCTTTAGATCCATCATTAATAACAATATAGTCATATTTCGTTTTATTCTTCTTATTATACTCAATTATTTGTTTACAAGTTTTAAGAATATTTTCTTCTTCATTGTAAGCTGGAATAATTAATAAAATTTTTTCTCTTTTCATAATTTACCTCTATGCCAATTATATCAAAAAAAAAGACTTATTACAAAGTCTTTAATTTATTTTTTAAATGCTTATCTACTAAATAATATATATATATAATTATAGCTAAAATTGTAGTTGCATATGCAGGTGATGCATATCTATCAATACATGCACCTGTAACTGTATGAACTAACAAATGTAATAAACTATACCAAACTAAAATCAAAGTGATTTCCAAAATATTATTATAAGCTTTATTTTTCTTTTTACATAAAGAAAAAATAACACAAACACACAAAATTGGTAATATAACAAATACTATTTTGAAAATATATTTTGCAATATGAGATAATAATCTGAACACTCCTTTTTGTATTAAAGGTATATCATTAACTTGTTCATAATTAATAACTCTATTTTTAGCATCATCTAATAAATATGATATATTTGATCCATAAGTATATGATTTAAATGCTATTGCACAATTTTCATGACAATAATCAAAATCAAATTCTTTTTCAACAAAATAATTTACATTATTTTCCGTTGTTTTTGGATAAATATCTATTAAAGCCAAATAGTTAGATGTATATGATTCTATTACCAGTAATGGATGTTTAAAAAACTGCTTTCCAATAAATAAAATAGAATCTTTAGTTGAAATTTTACCATTACTTAATTTTATTAAAGTCTGATCAATCAACTTGTCATTTGGAGTATAAACATTAACTAAAAGATTGTTATTTTTGTTTATTTTTTCCTTTTCTTTATTATTTAAATATTTATAATCATAACTATTTTCTTTTTCTATTTCATAATTATTCAAACCTGTTATAAGTTGTTCTCCAAATGAATTTAAAACATTCCTATCAGAATTTAAATCAATATTTTTACTTTCTAAAAATTTATTCCAAGTAATTATACTACATATTAAACTAAAAAAGATTAATATAACTACAGTAGTTTTAAATATTATATTTGATTTATTTCTATGTTTAATAATTGTTAATATGTAAGAAATTAATAATGGAAACAACGTTATAGTTAAATAAGGTTGTTTTAAATGCCATGAAATTGGAGTAATTAATATAAAATATATAGATAAAAATATTAAACCTTTGTTATTATTTTTTGTCTCTAAATCAATCCATTTCCAAGCAAGATAACAATTTAACATTGATAAAGTTATTGCAACGAACTCCGTTAACAATGAATGATAATAGCCATAAATAATTGGATCTAAAACAAATATCAACATTATAACTGTTATTAATATATTTTTCTTTTTTATATTATCAACATTTATTACTTTTTTTAATATTACATAAATTGATAATAAAAAAGTTAAATAAAACAAAAAGCTTGTTATTAAAATTCCCATAGTTGTTTTTCCAAATAAAACATTACTTAAATGTATAACTAATGGAAAGATGGGACCCCTGACAATATCCCAACTTTTCCATGGAAGAATTCCTTCAAATATAGAAACGTATGATGTATAATGAGCACTATCCCAAAAAACATTAATTGGTACGGTGAAGAAAAAAAGAGTTATAATTAATAAAATTAATACTTTATAATTTTTCTTTATAAAATCCATAACATAAACCTTTCTAATGTTGAAAAGAATTATATAATGTAGTAATAATTCTTTTTATTTTATTTTTTAATCTTTGTGGTATAAATTTATTAAATTTATAAACAAATTTATTAGTTTTAGCATCATCTTTTACTACTGAGTTTCTTAATTTAATAATTTCTAATTCATCACTTGTTAAATCTTTAGTAGAATATTTAATTGATTCACATTTTTTAAAATAATCTACATATTTATTGATATTTTTCTCATAATCGTAGTTTATAATTGTTTTTGCACACTCATTTTTCATTTTATTAAATAAATTATTATCTTTCATTAACAAATCGATTTTTTCTAAATATTTTTCGCAATCATTAACTTCACTAATAATAAATCCATTTTTTAAATTTACCATATATTCATTAATTCCAAATGAATTCGATACTATTGGTATAGCACCAGCTGTCATTGCTTCTAATGCAGTTAATCCAAAGCCTTCATTTATTGAAGCATCAACATAAATATCCGTTTCACTTAATAATGAATGAATTTTACTTCTTTCTAAAGGACCTTTTATATAATTAATTTCATTATTTAGACTTTTGTAAGGAAACTCTATATATGAATTCATATATACGATATTAATTTCAATATTTTTATACTTTTTATCAATCATTTTAATAATATCCAATAAGATAAAATCACCTTTCATTACGCTTCCTCTTAAAATAAATGTAAAATTTTTAGGCTTTTTATTTTTATTTGTATGTTTCAATAAATTATATTGAATTGAATTAGGTATTATATAAGATTTAGAATCAAAATATTTATCTAATTTATCTGACAAATATTTTGATATAACTAAATTTGAATCTGATAATTTATACGTTAATTCAACTAACCCATAAATATTTCCATTTTCAAAATATTCTTCATATCCCTGTACAAAATTAATCAAAGGTACTTTGTAATCATTAGCTATTTTATATGCATGATAAACTGATGCCCAAATTGTAGAAACTATTTGATTAAAAGCAATATTTTCTATATTTTTTATATTAATAGGCTTAAATAACATTATTTCCTTATAATTAACAATATTATTATATAATATATTTGTGTTATATCCATTAATTGCCATATAATTTACTAAATCAGTTACCACATGGCATCCACCTGCATTTTGATGAATATCTGGTAAATAAAATAGGGTATTTACTAAAGGTTTTCTATCATAATCCTTAATTTTAGAATTTATAAATTCTATTGGATCATTTTTTAAATATTCTTTAATACATTGCTTATATTCCTTACCCCACTTTGAAAAAAACAATTGTCTATTTTTATTTAATCTTTCTTGTTTTTCTTTGGAAGTTCCAAATGAAACTTCAGATTTATGAAAAACATATGTATCTATTGCAACTTTTGCTTCAAAACCTTTTGATAAACTTCTAAAATGATAATCAGTTTCTTCACCATATCCCATACCATATGCTTCATCAAGAAATCCAACTGTATCAATACATTTTTTTGTTATCATTAAACAATTCCCTACAACTGTGCATGCATCAAATGTTATTCCCATAAATTTTTTTTCAAATAAGTCATTCATTTGATTAAAATTAAAACCTTCAAAAATATCGAATGATAAATTAGCAGCATTACTAGAAATAGGACAAATTAGACCAATTTTATCATTGCAATTTATATGATTCATCAATTTATTAACGGTATTTTTACTGACTAAACAATCAGTATTTAATAATAATACACACTGAGAATTTTTATCATTCATAGATAGTTTCATACCATTATTACAATTTTTTACGAAGCCTAAATTTGTTTTATTAGTAACAATTTCAATTACATCATGATACTTATCTTTTAAATTTATCAATAAATTTTTTGTATATTCATTAGAATTATCATCAAGTAAATATATTTTATTTATATATTCTTTTTGCGTATTCGTAATTAATGAATAAACACATAGATTTACCCATTCAGGAGCGTTATATATAGGAATTAAAATATCACACTTCTTTAACATTTTCTCACCTCATATTTTCTATTAAACTTGAAAATAATTACAAAAAAATTAATTATAAAATTTTAATTATTTTAATTTTATTTGTTGGTAATATTTTTCAAATTCTGTAATTATTTTTTCCATACTTTCTGCATTATAATAATTTTTTGCTTTTATAATGTTTAATAATTTAACTTTTCTTTTAAAGACATATTCTTTATTTTTAGAAAAGCCAATCACATCAATCCTACCATTTAATATTTGTAAATCATCAAAAGATAAATCTAATTTTAAATTTTCTTTCATCTGATATCTCATAATATTTAGATGAGATTCATTCATTTTTTTATCATCACTTGTAGAATTGTTTTCACCATTTAATCTATAATAATATAAAACTTCAGGAAGATTTTCTACAACATATTTTTTTATTAAGCGACTCCATAATTCATAATCTTCTGCAAAAATTCCTTTGTTATACACTAAATCGTCTTTTTTTATTACATTTAAATTAAATATTACAGTTGGATGAAATAATGGAGTTTTAAACAAACATAACAATCTTAAATCTTCATAATCTGTTGCTAATTTGCATACCAAATTACTTTGTCCAAAAAATTGCATATATGTACCCAAAATACCTACTTCTTTATTTTTTTCTAAATAATTAACTTGTTTTTCTATTCTATTATCTATAGAAATATCATCATCATCCATTCTTGCAATATATTTTCCTTTAGCATTTTTTATTGCAAAATTTAACGATTCAGCAAATCCCAACTTTTTTTTATTTTTTATTATTTTTATTCTATTATCATTAATTTTTAGTAAATTTTTATATATTTTTTCTTGAACATTAGAATACTCCAAAACAATTATTAGTTCAATATTTAAATATGTTTGATTTAAAATACTATTTATTGCTTCTTTATAATATTTTTCTCTATCATAAATCGACATAATTATAGATACTAAAGGTCCATTAACTCTTTTAAAATGTTGTGGCATTTTATATTCATAAGTTAACTTGTTAATATTATTATTTTTCTCTATTATTGGGTTTATATCGATTTTAAAATGTTGAATCATTAAATCCAATGTTGCATCAATTCTATCACACATCACAAAATAGTACATTAGTGATTTTCTTATACACCATTTACTTATTTTAGAATAATTTTTTAATTTATCATTTATTATAATTAAAGAATAGTCATGTCCAAAATCAAACATATTGTATTTAGTTATAATTTTTTTAAAGTTATATTCTACAAATTGTTTTTTTAGAATTATTGTTGAAAAATCATATACCTTGTATTTTTCAATAAAATCTTTTGTTAAAATAACATTTATGTTTGTATAAATAATTGTTTCAAATTCTTTTAAATATTTAAAAATTTCGAATTTTGATTTAATTATTCTTGTAACTTTGATAAAAGTACATGAACAACTTTCTGATATTTTTCTTAAGTTTTTATTGCTCAAACAACTATAAAATATTAAATATTCATCGACATGAATTTCATCATTATATTTTTTTACTTGATTAATAAAATCTTCGACAAATTCATTGTTTAATTCATAAGCTAAAGCTAATGATTTTTTTAACATTCAAAATCACCTCAATTAATGATTATCATGCTCATTATTCCCTGATATAGTACCAGCAACTAAATAGTTATAAAAAATTTTCATCATCATATGATCAAAAGTCATATGTAAATCTTCAGTAATTTGCATATCCATAATATCAACATGCATCTTACAGTCAGATATTTCTTTTAATTTTCCACCCGAATATCCAGTAATTCCAATTACTTTTGCTCCAACTTTTTTAGCATATTCGGCTGCATTTAGGACATTTTTAGAATTTCCACTTCCTGATATACCAATAAATATATCATTTGGAGTAATTTTATTTTTTAGTTGAAATCTAAATACTTCTTCATATCCAATATCATTAGATATAGCCAACATTGTTGAAATATTATCATTGATACATTGAAATCTAAATTTTTTTTCAACATATTCACTTATGCCTTTATTAAAATCATTTTGAAAATGTGATGCTGTTGAAGCACTTCCACCATTTCCACAAATGTATATAGTACCATCATTTTTATATGTTTTATAAATTAAATTCATAGCATCATTAATTTCTTCTAAATTTAAGTTATTAATTATTTTAATTTCTCTTTCATAATATTCTTTTATAGCGCTTTTAAAATCCATTATCTTTCTCTCTTTCTTACCATTATTTTTTCTACTGCATCATTTAAATCCATTGCAACTTCAGTAGGTTCAACATCAAACTTTCCATCTAATCCAGCTTGTCCTGTTTCTACTAAAATAGAATTCATATTAGCATTATGTCCAAGCATTATATCCAGTGTTGAATCGCCTATTATCCAAGAATTTTCTACATCTATATTATATTTTTTGGCAGCTTCAACAATCATTCCTGTATTTGGCTTTCTACAATTACATTCAAATTTTAATTCTGGTATTTCACCATCAAATCCCTTATGTGGATGATGGGGGCAAAAATAAATATCATCCACATAAACTCCTTCATTTCCTAATAATGTTTCAAGTTTCTTATGAATATTATTTAATTCTGAAAAACTAACTTCACCTCTCGCAACTACTGGTTGGTTAGTTACAACAATACATAAATATTCTGAATTATTAATTTTTCTTATAGCTTCAACAACACCAGGAATCAATTTCATATCTTCTTTTTTTCTCAAAAAACCAACATATTCATTTATAGTTCCATCTCTATCTAAAAAAATACATTTTTGTGGATTACTCAAATTTCTTGCCTCAACAAGTCCTGATTCACAATCTTGATTAACAGCATAATATCTTTCAGGTGTTCCCATATCTTTTGCATATTCTGTAGATTTATAAGTAAACATATTACATCCATCATTAATCATTGGCACAATTATATTATTTTCTAAGTCTGTTTTCACAGGTTCTTTAACATAATTAAATATCTTTGGAGAAAATATAAATATTCCAGCATTAACATTATTTTTATAATCATAATCTCTTGCAGTTCTTTTTGAATCAATATCTATTATTTTACCATTAATATCACTATTAACTAAAACACTGTCATAAGGATGAATATTAGGATGGACAAATAATGTTGCATCAGATTTTTTAGAACAATGATAATTTATCATTCTATTAAAATCTACACTTAAAAATACATCACCAAATAAGAAAACAAAATCATCACTAATATAATTTTTTAAATAATATAATGCTCCACCTGTACCTAGAGGTAATGATTCTTCTATGTATTTAATTTTTACATTAAAATCACTACCGTCTTTTAAATAATTTTTTATAACATTTCCTAAGTGACCTATGACAACGTAAATTTCATTAATACCAGATTTTTTTAAACAATTAATTTGATGTAAAATAATTGGAATTCCTACTATTGGCATCATTGCCTTTGGAATATCTGTAGTAATACTACTAATTCTTGTTCCTTTGCCACCAGCCATTATAACTGCTTTCATTTAATTACCTCCCTATTGTATTTATATAATTTCATTATTAAATATTCAATATAACTTAAAACTATAGTTACAAATAAAACTGTTAAATCAAATAATATTCCTTTATCAAACTTTGTTACTTTTAATAGATAAATTATTAGCATATGTGAATAAAACATATAAGTGGACATTTTTCTAAATATTTTATAGTTTTTATTAATATTAATATTTATTAAAATAAGAAATAACAATGTTGCAACAAAAATTCATACTGAGTAATTTCGTATAAATGATTTTTTATAATATTAACTTCAAAAAAATAAGAAAATAGTAAATAGAATAAACGGAAAAATCAATTTTTTCTTTGAAATTTTTATATTATTTAAACCTAAATAATAACCTATAAAATAATATAAATATCCTGAGCATATAAAGAAGAATGGAACTGCTAATCTAAAAATCATTTGATGAATATAAAAACCATACTTGATTTTTAAATAAAGCTCTGTATGAATAAATATAACACATATTGCAAATAGAAATTTAAAATATCAATAACAGCATTTTAATTTTCATTATTTATGTAAATGTTTTACTGTTTCTTTAACTGATTCGTCAGAATTATGCGATGCCTTCCAACCTTTAGAATGTATTTTTGTTAAATCATATTGAAATTTAGGTACATCGCCTTTCCATCCAACATTTCCACCAGTATATTCATATTTAACATTTTTTAATCCTAATTCTTCACACACAATATCTGCTATTTTTGTAACTGAAGTTGTACCTTCAACACCAATATTATATATTTCTACACCTTCTGATATATCTTTAGTCATTTTCAATATAACTTCAACTAAATCACATACATAAATGTATGGTTTTGATTGTGTACCATCTCCTAAAATTTGTAATTTTTGAGGATTTGCTTTTAGTTTTTGAACAAAATCAAATATAACACCATGAGTTAAATTTGGTCCAATAACATTAGGAAATCTAAAAATTACAGCATTCATTTCATTCATGTATGTATAAGCTGAAATTAGAGATTCACTTGCCAATTTTGATGCACCATAGTATGATATTGGCCTTAAATTTCCTAAATTTTCACTTAAAATTTCATCTTTTCGATCACCATAAATTGCAGATGTTGATGCAAAGAAGAAATTTTTTACTCCTTTAATTCGTGCTATTTCTAAAGCAGCATAAGTTGTTTTTAAAGTATGATGAAAATCTACTTCTGGATTTTTACCACCTTTTTGAATATCAGAATTTGCTGCCAAATGATATATAATATCGATATTAGTATTTTCGAGTTTTTTTAATATTATATCAACATTTGTTACATCTTCTTTTATAAATTTAAAATTTTTATCATTTATGAAAGAAACCATATTTTGTTCATTTCCTAAAGTAAAATCATCTATGCATATTACATAGTTCCCTTCTTCTAATAGTTTTTGTGTTAAATGGCAGCCTATAAATCCTGCGCCGCCTGTTATCAATATACTTTTCATTTTTCTCTCCTAACTTACAAAAATTGGTACTGTTCCTTGATGATCAAATTTAAAATCTAATTGTTTTAATTCTGGCAGACTAGCTATTACCTGTTTTTGTTTTTCTTTTGGAACATAGAATAGTAGAAATCCACCACCACCAGCTCCTAACAATTTTCCACCTATTGCACCATTATCTATCGCTGTTTTATACCATTTATCAATATTTGGATTGGATATACCTGAAGCTAATGTTTTCTTTAACATCCAACTTTCATGTAAAATTTCACCAACGGCATCTACATTATTATTTTCTAGCTCTAATTTTAATTTTTTTGTTAATTCACACATTTTAAGTTGATTTTTTTCCTTATCACCAGATGTAACATTGTTAGATTGTTCTTTTAAAATTTTAGAAGCAGAATGAACTCCACCAACATACATCATAATTAGATTATCTTCTAATTTATGAAACGCTTCTTTTGACATTAAAACTGGTTCTACGTAAACTGTGCCATCCTTATTAAACTGATAATAATTAAGACCACCATACGCAGCAGCATATTGGTCTTGCTTACCAATTTTATTTTCTAATTCTTCTATTTCAACTTGACATGCTTTGTTAGCAATTTCTTCTTTTGAAACAAATTTTCTTTTATAACATGAAAGTGCATTTAATAATCCTACTGTAAAGGCACTTGATGATCCCAATCCTGTTCCTTGGGGAATGTCAGCTATTGATGTAATTTCTACGCCCTTTATTTTACAATCATTTAAACATTGTTTAAAAATTGGATGCTCTATATCATTTATTTTTTTTACAGTTTCAGTTTTTGAATATTTTAATACTGTATGATCCTCTTGGAAAGAAGGATGAACAGTAATATACATATATTTGTTTATAGTTGTGCTTATAACACAACCTCCATTTTTTTCATAAAAACTTGGTAAATCGCTACCTCCTCCACATAGACTAACTCTAAATGGTGTTCTAGTTATAATCATATACTTCTCCTTTTAATTTTAATAATTTTTTTCTGCTAATTCATTCATTGTTTCAATCATAATATCACTAGTATCAAAACTTCCAAATATTTTAGTATCTATATTTTTTATATAATCATCTATATTATCTTTAGTAATCAAAAATTTTTCTTGATCAAACATTTCCAAAATAGACTTAATCTTTGGCGTATTAGTGTTAAATACAAAGAAACTTGTTTTGCAATTTAATGCTACTATCGTATGATGAAATCTTCCAGATACTAATATCTTAGCATTATCAATGCAAGAAATAAACTCATCTATTGTGTTTGCTTCATACAAAATAATTTCATTTTCAAATACTTTTTTTAACTTGTTAAACAATTCTATATCGTCTTTACACTTTGCAGTTTTTACATTTGATATTAAAAAAATCATTTTACAGTCACTATAAATTTTTTTTATTTTATCAATAAACTCTATATATTTATCAAAATCTATATTTTTTATATTATTGCCTCCAGATAATAATATATAATTTCCTTTTATAGGGTAAACATTTTTATAATATTTTTTTATGTACAATGGAATATTGTCAAAAGCTAAAATAACATTATCATTTATATTTTCTTTTACAGTTTCAAATGATATATAATCTCTTACTTTAACTGAATTTAAAACATCTAATACTTTGACTAATATTTTTTTTAATTCTTCAGATGCGTTTATATTAGTTAAATCAACTTCATTTTCTAAATAAATTGAAGTGTTTATTAAATGAACTTCTTTATGATAAAAAACTTTTGAAATATACATGATATATAGTAGTATTTTTGTGAATTCATTATTATGCGAAATACATCCTTCACCATTAACAACAATTATATCAGTATTTTTTATAAATTCTAATAATTCTTTATTATTATTTTCAAATTTTTCTAAAACTTTTTTATTATCAAAATCTAAAACATCATATATGTCAATTTTAACAAATCTAAGTTTTTCAATACCATATACATTTAATTCATTATATTTATTTTTTAATTTTTCTCTAATTACATAACTCGTCGCACAACTTCCATGATGAAAATCATCGTACGTATCATTTAATAATAAAACTTTTTTTGATTTATCAAATTTTAATGATTCATTATTTTTACTTATATCTAATAATTTTTGCATTTTACATGAATAATTTAACAAATTTATTTCTTTTTGCATATTTTTTTCTTTTTAGAATAATTAATGTCCCAGTCTAATCTATGAGTCATTTCAGTTATATGGTTTATCTTATTATTCATATCATCAAAATATAAACGCATGCTTAACATATTACTATATGATAATTTATTATATACTTTTTGTAAAATTTTATAAAAAGGTTTAATTATTAATTTAACTCCAGACTTAACATAATTTTTCTTTTTTATACATTGATTATCCTCTTCAAAATATTGATTATAATTTAATACTTTTTTTAATAATTTTTCGTCATAATACTTTTGTACTTTATTACTATCAATTATTTTTTTTATTGTATTTTTTTTCAAATCAATTATTGATTGAGTATTACCATAGCAGCATAATATTTCTTTGCGTTTTTGAATAGCAGTTATTTCATTGTCAGTTAAATCCAACCCTAAATTTTCTTTAAATTGATGTTTGATTGTATTTTTTGTTGAATTTGCTATTTTATTTTCATTATTATTTGATCCAGTCAAACTCAAACCAGAAGCTCTATATTTTAATAAAACCGTATTTAATCTCTCCATTTTTAAATATTTAATTGCCTGGCTCCACAATTCAAAATCTTCAGAAAAATAATTTTCATTATATTTCAAATTGTATTTTTTAAATAGTTTTTTATTAAACATAACAGATGGGTGACATATTGGGCAGCCAACTAATAATTCAGTTTTTATCTCCTCATTTTTTAAGCCTTTATCAAACCACTTTCCTGTAGAATTCATAAAAAATTCCGCGTTCGAAGATACCATACCAATATCTAAATTATTTTCTAAAAAACTTACTTCTTCTTCAAATCTTATATTTACAGAAATGTCATCATCATCCATTCTTGCAATATATTTACCATTAGAATTTTCAATAGCAATATTTAAAGATTTTGGAAAGCCTTCTCTTTTTTCATTACAAATAATTTTAATTCTATCATCATCATATTTTTCTACAAATTCTTTTATTTCATCTTGATTTTCACTTTTTTCTATTACTAATATAATTTCAAAATTATCATAAGTTTGATTCAAAATGCTATTTAGACATTCGTTTAAAAAATCATAACGCTTATATACTGTCATTATAACAGAAACTAAAGGCATTTCTCCATAACTTTTTTTGATTAAATTCCATTTTTTTCCGTATTCATTCCATAATGGATAGCGCCTATTATATTCTTCATCATTCCAAAATTTCCTTGTACCATGCGCATGAACGATTTTTGCTTTTTTACCTTTATCAAAAAAAGATGGGTGACAATGATATAAATCAATATCAATATTATCAACACTCATATCAAATTCCTGAATCATCAAATTAATAATTCCTTGATCTGGCCACTTTAATAATGAAGCATATTCTATAGTTTTTTTATAGCACCATTCAGATAAATCTCCATACTTTAATAATTTATCGTTCAAAACCAATAAGCCAGAATTATACATAGGAACGAACATATTATATTTTTCTATAATATCATAAAAATTATTTATTACAGCATATTCTTCTAATGCCTGTACCGCTGCTATGTCCTTATCTATAGCATAATCGATTAAACCACTCAAATCTCCTTGATATAAAACATCTACATCTGACCATATAACTTTTTTATATTTATTCAACATATTGAAGCATTCATATCTAAAGAAAGCTGCTATACTATATAAATTCATAGCTTCTTCATTAATTTCATTTATAAAATCATCCCTTTTTACTTCAATAAATTTACACTTAACAATTTCATTTAACATTTGTTTATTTTTTTCAGTAAGGCCATTATGTAAAATTATAATATCATCCCAAAACTTCTTACTTTTTTCATTTAAACCTATTAATACATTAGCTAATTTATCAACATAATTATTAGTTATTCCATACACTAATGCTACTTCTTTTTTTCCCATAAACTCCTCCTACTACTAACTTTCTATACTTCTTCTGCAAAGCCTTTAGAAAGTTTTCTAAAAATTTTCAATCCAACAAAACATAAAAAGATGCTAAATATTAACACAATAATCAACGACTTTATATGTGGCAAGTTTCCCCAATATAATACATCTCGATAAGAATTAATTATAGATGTCATTGGATTACAATTAATCAAAGTTGCAACTTTAGAATCACCAAAAATATCCATTGAATATAAAATTGGTGTGGCATAAAATAACATTTGAGTAAAAAAACTTACTAAATATTCTAAATCTCTTGCATAAACATTTAATGCACTAGTTATAAATACAATTCCTAAAGTCAAAAAATATTGTGTAACAATTATAAATGGCAGCCACAACATATTAATGTTAAATCCTATACCTGAGCAAATCAAAAATATTGCTATAATTACTAAACTAATCAAATAATTGATTAAACCACTTGTTACAACTGAAATTGGTAAAATTTCTCTTGGAAAATATACTTTTTTTATAATTCCACCATTTCCTAAAACTGAATACGTTCCTTGAGAAATACAAGTTCCAAACCAATTCCATGCTAATATACCTATTATTAAAAACGTTGTATAATGTTCATATGATGCACCTTTCATTAAAAATGGGAAAACTATTGCATAAACTAATGTCATTAACAATGGGTTCATAAATGTCCACAATACTCCCAAAAATGATCCTTTATATTTTCCTCGAACATCTTTTTTTACATTATTTTTCAATAATTCTCTATAAGCATATAAATCTTTAAAAAGCTTCATTTTTTATTCCTTTCTATTTACAAGTATCTAAATATTTTTCAAATACTTCATTAGTTTTACCATCCATTTTCACAATACCATCGTATATCCATATTGCTCTTTTACAGAGCTTTTTTAATGAATCTAAGCTATGTGAAACAATAACTATAGTTTTATCACTATCTCGTAATTCTTCTAATTTTGCAAAACATTTTTCTTGAAAATGTTGATCACCAACACCTAATATTTCATCAATTAACAATATTTCAGCATCTACATTAATCGCTACAGAAAAAGCAAGTCTCATGTACATTCCTGATGAATAGGTACGTACAGGTGAATCTATGAATTCACCTAATTCTGAAAATTCAATTATTTTGTCTAATCTATTATCAATTTCTTGTTTAGTAAGTCCAAATATTGCAGCATTAAAATAAATATTTTCTCTTCCTGTAAAGTCTGGATGGAATCCTGCACCTAATTCTAGTAATGATGTTAATTTTCCATTTGTAGTAATTTTTCCTTTAGTAGGATAAATTATCTTTGTCATTAGTTTTAACAATGTAGATTTACCACTACCATTTACTCCAATTAAAGCAACTGTTTCACCTTTTTTTATGTTTAAACTAATATCTTTTAAAACAGTATGTTCTTCAGCTTTTTTCTTATTCCAGAAAACTAATCTTTCTTTTAATGTACTTGGTTTATCATAGAATAATTTAAAAGACTTTGTAACATTTTCAACTTTTATTGCAATATCATTTTCTTTTGTCATTTTTAATCCTCCATAACTATTTAATTATAACACAATTATTTTTTAAAAACACTATATTATAGTAATTTATTCTACTCCACTGTAACACTTTTAGCTAAATTTCTAGGTTTATCAACATCACAATTTTTATAAACAGCCGTATAATATGCAATTAATTGACATTTAATTATAACAACTA
This sequence comes from uncultured Bacilli bacterium, assembly GCA_934129945.1. Classification (GTDB taxonomy): domain Bacteria; phylum Bacillota_I; class Bacilli_A; order RF39; family UBA660; genus RUG14121. Next base: position 54,615 of record CAKOXC010000004.1, on the reverse strand, counting down.
TGCATTCAATAAAATCTGAAACATTAGGAATTACTAATAAATTTTTATATAGGCTTTTATCTAAAATATCTTCATTTGTAATAATTATACTATACGCACCTCTTGCACAAACTTCTTTAACATTTGATAAAGTTTTAAGTCTTATACTATCATCAGTAATAATGCTAATAACTGGAGTATTTTCTTCAATTAAACTTATTGTGCCATGTTTTAATTCTCCAGCTGCATAAGCTTCTGAATGAATATAACTTATTTCTTTTAACTTTAGTGATGCTTCTAAACAAGAAGCATAATCTATTTTTCTTCCTAAATAATAAACATCATTTTTCTTAGAAAGTATTTTTGCAATTTCTTTTTCTTCTTCTATATTTGTTAATAAATTTTCTATTAAATTACTAATTATTCTAAAATCGTCTAATATTTTTTCATCTATAAAATTTTTCTTTATACCTAAATATGCTGCTATTAAAGATAAAATTATTAATTGACAAGTATATGCTTTTGTTGTTGCAACAGATATTTCTGGTCCAGCTTTAATATACATAACTTCGTCTGCTTCACGTGCTATAGAAGATCCTATTACATTGACAATAGCAAGAGTTTCTATACCATCTTCTTTTGCTTTTCTAACAACAGCTAAAGTGTCTGCAGTTTCTCCACTTTGACTTATAACAATTATTAAATGATTTTTTGTATAAAAATGTTTATTATACCTATATTCACTAGCTATGTATTCATTCACAGGAATATTTCCGTATTTTGAAATTAAACTTCCACCTACCATGCCGACGTGGTAAGCACTCCCACATCCAACAATATCAATACCCGTGTATTTTTCAAATCCTTTTAATTTTTTCATAAAGAAACAATTATCTTTTAAATATTCATTTATTGTATCTTTTAATACTTTTGGCTGTTCATATATTTCTTTTAGCATAAAATGTTCATAGCCATTTTTCATTGCAGCATCTATTTTTCCATCAAATGCAAGTAATTCTTTTATTTGTTTATTTTTTTCAGAATAGATTGTTACATCATACGGTGTTAAAATTACATATTCATTATTAAGAAGTAAATAATATTTATTTGTATATTTTAAAACAGCGGGTACATCACTAGCTATAAAATTTCCATCATCTGCTACCCCAATTATTAAAGGACTATCTTTTCTTATTACATATAAATTATCATCACCTTCTAAAATTATGCCTAATGCATAACTTCCAATAAGATAATCTTTCAATTTATTTAATACATTAACCATGTTTTTTTCACTTTTATATAATTTATCAATTAATGCAGCTACAACTTCACTATCTGTTTCAGAACAAAATTTATATTCTTTTAATTCTTTTTTTAACTCTTCATAGTTTTCAATAATACCATTATGAACTAAGGTAACTTTACCAACAGAATGTGGATGTGAATTTTCTTTACATGGTTTACCGTGAGTAGCCCATCTTGTATGACCTATTCCTAAATAAGATTCTTCATTTGTATTTAAAATTTTTTTTAAATTTTCTATTTTTCCTTTAGCTTTTTTTATTATTATCTTGTCTTGCTTTTTATAAGCTATTCCAGCACTGTCATAACCTCTATATTCTAATGATTCTAAACCGTTAATTATTTTATCTATGCAATGTTGTTTTCCAACATATCCTACTATTCCACACATCTAATTTATACCTTCCTAAAAACTAACTATACAACATAATATTATTTTATCAAAAATAATTATAAAAGTCATTTTAAATTTAAAACAAGAGATTATTAAAAAAATTAGAGTTTTAAACTCTAATTAATATATAACGCGTAAAAGATTTATTTATTTTCTAATAAATGTTCTTCTTCTGTTCTTCTTCGTTATATTCATAATTTAAAGCATTATTTTTGGTTATAACGTTTTCACCAATTTCACTATCTAAATCTACTCTTGCATTATTTGCTATCTTACCGCCACGTTTAGCTACTTCTTTGTTTTCTTTTAATCTCTGTGGATTACGTTTCTTAGCAATTTCACGAGTAGCTAATTCTCCTAAATCTGCAAGTGTAACTTCAATGTCACTCATGTTATCTCTTAAAGATTCTTTTCTTAAACCTTTATACTGTTTATATTCTTTAGCACTCATTCCTGACCAACTTTTGTATATTTCATTAGTCAGAATTGCATATTCGTTATTCCGTTCTTCCAAACATCAGTTAATTTTTTCCTATCTTGTGTCGCTTTAATTCTTTTTTGAATCCAATCTTCATCGTAACCTTTTCTTCTATATGTATCAATTCCTTTTTGTACGCTTATAGATGGATCAAATACTTCATCAACTCTTTCACTACCTAATTTAGCTAGCCATTGTTTTATCGGTTCAGCATTTTTACTTGGTATTGATTCTATAATTCTAAACATTCCTTCAATACCAACTACATCAGTTAATCTATACTTGCCATCATGAGCTTTTAATTTTAAAGCGTGACAATTTGTCACGGTTTCATTTCCTTCTTCTTTTAAACGCTGCTTAAGTTTTCTCCAATAGGCTTGCTTATCCTTGCTTCCTGATATAACTCCTACTATATCTACAACACTTATATAATATTTTTCTTCATCCTTATCCCATATAGTTCTTATTGTTTCATTATTAAATATTTTATTAATTAAATGCATTTTATCTTGTTCCATTACTTTTCCTTCTTTCTATTTTCTTTATTTTTAATCATTTAAAAAGTTCATTACTAAATCTATTAATATATCTTTCTCTTTAGGATTAGACTGTGCAATTAATAAAGTAATTGCTACTAGCGTATTATTATCAATAACTTGTCTACCATTTTTATATAAAATATTATAGAATCTTAAAAAATATATAAATAAAGTCGCAGCTATTCTTTTATTACCATCAATAAAAGTATGATTTTTTGTAATTAAATATAAAAAGTTAGCGGCTTTTTCTTCTGTACTAGGATAAACATCTTGACCATTAAATGATCCATAAATATTTCTAATTATTGATTCAAGTCCTCTATCTCTTTCTAATGCAAACAAATCGCTATTACTATTAAATCGTAATTTATTAACTATATTCATACAATCAGTGTAATTAATTTTATTATCGCTACTTGTTCCTTTAGGTTTACTAACCTTTCTATGATCATAATCATCGAGTAAATTTAAAGCATTTGAATAATTATTAATCACTCTAATTATTTCCAAAGCTTCATCACCATTTAATTTTTGGTCAATTCTCCCAGCTATATCAATTAATTTAATTGTCTTTTCTAAATATTCTAATCTTTTTTGATTAACTGCATAACCTTTAATCATATAATCTTTTAATACGTTGGTTGCCCATTTTCTAAATTCAACACCTTGAGAAGATTTTACTCTATAACCAACTGAAATAATCATATCTAAATTATAATAATCTACTTGATATATTTTGCCATCACTTGCAGTTGTCGCAAATTTTGCGACAACTGCATTATCACATTCTTCTTGCAATGCATTATTAATATGTTTTCTAATAGTCTTTATATCTCTTCCAAATAGTTCAGCCATTTGTCCGGTATTTAACCAAACTGTGTCATCCTTCATATTAACTTCTAACTTAACATTTTGATTTTTAAAAATTATTATTTCATTTTTCATTTTCTTATCCCCCTGTTTCTAAGCACATACTAACACATCAAACATATGTTTGCAATACTTTTTATAAAAATTTTGAAAAATAAATTTCAAAGTCTAGTTTTTTAAGAAATTATACTAAAATTAAAAAAATTCTCATTACGAGAACTTATTTTTTTCTTATTTTTTTTACAATTAAATTTATATTATTTAAAATTTTTAGAATAAATATCTGTAAACTATTTGCATCATTATAATTTTTTTCATAATACATAAAACTTTCTTTAGTAATTTTATATCTATTTATATTATTAATATTTTTACTAATAGTTTTAGCATGATCGTGGTAAATAGTAACTTTATTATTTATAACAGTTTTATATTTTTTTACCTTTAATTTTTTTGCTAAAATATTTTCTTCATAATATAGGAAAGTATTTTCATCTAAATAATTAATTTTTTCTAAAGCTTTAGAATCAATTAGAAAAAAACATCCTTTTACCATATCAACATAAGACAACAATGTTGTATAATATGAATCTTTATAATTTAATAATTTATTTCTATATACTCTATTAATTAACGGTATATTCATTAATATATCTTCATTAACACTAGTTAATTTCCATCCGCGAACCACTCCATCTGGTTCTTTAATAACAGGTCCAACTAATGCTATATCTTTAACTTTAAAAGTTTTTACTAATTCCTTTAAATCATTTTCTTCTTCAATTCTTATATCTGAATTAGAAACAAATATATAACAATCTTTATATTTATTTATTAAATATTTACAACCAATATTAATTGCTTTGGCAAAACCATAATTTTCTTCATTAGCTATTAAAGTAATATTATCTATTTTTTTTAACTCTAAAACTGATTTATCAGTAGATTTATTATCAACTACTACTATTTCATCAATTACTTTATAATCCTTAATATTATCTACCAATTTTTTAGTAATTTTATAATCATTATAATTAATTATTATAAATCCGATTTTTTTCATATAATCGCCCCATAATAATTATATCTTAAAATTTAAGTTTTTGAAATAAGAATTATGTGTTAAAATATTTACTGGAGAGATTTATATGAATAAAATCAAAAGTTTATTAGAAAAAAATTACATAAAAAAGATAATATTATTTTTAAGTATTTCTTTATTCTTAGAAATATTTGTATTTAATTTTCGCTTTTATGAATCATTATTTTATAAAAATAATTTAAATTTATCAGTTACAAGTTATAATGGTATGGTTAAGACCGGTAATAATACATATAAAATAACTAATGAAAGTAATTATATTGTAATAGATAATATTTATAAAAAAATTAACAATTTATATTTAGACTTAGAATCTTTAGATAATGTTGTTGAATATAAATTGTACGCCAAAGATACAGGTAACAAAATTTACTACCGTCTTCCTAAAAGGACAATAACTAATAACATTGAAAATAGTAAATATGTTAAATTAAATTTAAGCGGAAATGCTCATAAATTAAAAATTCGTTTTAAATTATATAAAGATAATGATTTTTTGAAATTTAAAAATGAAATAAAAATAAATGGTTTTACAGCCAATGTGGTAAAACCATTCGCTTTTAATTATTTAAGATTTTTTATACTATTTATTTCTTTATGTTTTATTTACTTTATAAGACCTAGAAGTTCATTATATAAATTTAAATTAATTACTAATGAAAAATATAATAAAAAATTCAATTATATTTTAATTACTTCTTTTATTATTTTTAATATATTTCTATTTTATAATTTAAGTAAAATTAATAATTATTTTAATAACCCTACTGGCTTTAATCAATTAGAATATAATGAACTTGCAAATTCTTTTAAAAATAAAAGAGTTGATATAGATTATAAAGTTAGTGATTCTTTAAAAAATTTAAAAAATCCTTATGATACTAATTACCGTGAAAGAATTCTACTGGAAGAAAACGAAAAATATTTATGGGATTATGCATTTTACAATAATAAATATTATGTTTATTTTGGTGTTGTTCCAGTAGTTATTGCATACTTTCCTTATTACTTAATAACTAACAATGACTTAAAAAATTCTACTTACATATTTATTTTTGGAGTATTTATTCTACTTACATTATTGCTTCTTTTAAAAGAATTATGTAAAAAATATTTTAAAAATATTTCTACATTATCTTTTTTATTAATAACAAGTTTAATGATAAACGGTTCTTATTTACTATATGCTTTAAAAAGACCTGATCTATATAATGTTCCAATAGTTAGTGCAATATTCTTTAGTATTTTAGGATTATATTTATGGCTCAAATCAACAAGTTATGGTAAATTAAATTTAAAATTAGTATTTTTAGGTTCTTTTTCAATGGCACTAGTTGCTGGATGTAGACCTCAACTTCTTTTAACTTCTTTATTTTGTATTCCAATATTTAAAGATTATTTAAAAGAAAAAGAATTACTAAAAAAATTAATGGTATTTGCAATACCATTTGCTCTTGTAGGACTTGCTTTAATGTATTATAACTATATAAGATTTTCATCACCTTTTGATTTTGGAGCTAATTATAATCTAACTACTAATGATATGACATTAAGAGGTTTCAATATAGATAGAGTTTTCTTAGGAATTTATTATATGTTATTTAAAAGTCCTGATATATCATTAGTTTTCCCGTTTATTAATAAAATTTTTGTAGATACTCAGTACATGGGAGTTACTATTTCTGAGCCATTATTTGGTGGATTAATTGCTTGTAACTTAATTCTAATAGTAGGATTATTTGTAAAGAAATTTAAGAATTTAATAAATAACCCTAATGTATATACATTAACAATTATGTGCAACATAATTGCTGTAGTTTTGGTAATTCTAGATACTCAAATGGCTGGAATATTACCAAGATATATGTTAGATTTTTCATGGTTATTATTTTTAGCAACAGCCATTTGCTTACTTGCTTTATTTAATAATATTGATAAATTTAATGATAAAGAAAAGTATTATATAAATTTAGTATTTATTATATTATTTTTAAGTAGTACTTTATTCAATTACTTTTTAATACCAGTAGATTTAAATTATAGTCTTAAATATTATAATTCTACTGTTTATCAACAGTTATCAAACATGATACAGTTTTGGTTATAAAAAAAGCCTTTATCTTTGGCTTTTTTTATAATTCAAGCAATTTTTTTCTAATATAAGAAAATTACAGCATCTACTTTTTACGTTATCAGGAAGTTTATTAGTAGTATATAAATGATAAAGAAGTTTTGATTTAAGTAATATTTCTTTTCTATTTTCATTAATCCAACGTAACTGATTGTTTAATAATTCAAATCTTTTTATTTCTGTATTATCAATAGGTTTATTATTTAAATCAAATACACTATACACTTCTTCATAGACAGGAATCATATTATTAAAATTTATAACACCGTATTTACCATTTTTTATTTTTATTAAGTCTAAAGTATTTTTCAATTTTTAAAAAGTACCCCAATAAATGGCCTTAATTATTTAGAACCAGCATTAAAAGAAACTCTACAATCATATTTTCTTAAATAGTCGCAATACTTTGAATTAACTTTTACAATTTTTAATTTTTTATACATTTAACCTCCCTGTTTTTATAAAAATAAAAGATTAGAGTCTGCTCTCTAACCTACTTTTTTAGCTGCCATTTAAGGCTGGCTTCACCTGCTTTTTTATATTATATACAAAAAATTGAACAACATAATTACTATGTTTATTTACTATAGAATATTTAAGTATATTTGTCCACCATTTTTACTTTTCATTATTTTTTTGAAGTATCATAATATTTTATTGATATTTGACTTGAAGCATTTGTATCCAAACCACAGAATTCTTTTTTTAAATAAAGAGGATATGCAGCAGCTCCAATCATAGCAGCATTATCTGTACAATAAATCAAATCAGGAACAGTTAAATCTACGTTGTATTTTTCACACACAATCTTCATTTGCTCTCTTAAATATTTATTAGCAGAAACGCCACCAGCAATAATCATATTTTTAATGCCAGTATTTTTTAAAGCCAACTCTACTTTTCTAACTAATTCATCAATAGCAATAGTTTGAAAACTACATGCTAAATCTTCTTTTCTAATTTCATGATTTCTTTGTTCTTCATTATGAACTAAATTAATAACCGCACTTTTTAATCCACTAAAACTAAAATTATATGTACTATCATTTACTGGTTTTGGTAAATCATAAGAATAAGTTCCATTTAAGGCCATTTTTTCTACATTAGGGCCACCAGGATATTTTAATTCAAGTACTCTTGCAACTTTATCATAAACTTCCCCAATAGAATCATCCAAAGTAGAACCTAAAATTTCAAATTCATAATCATCTTTCATAATTACCATATCGGTATGTCCACCACTTACTATTAAAGCTAAAAGAGGAAATTGCATTTTTTTAATTAAATTATTAGCATAAATATGCCCGATTGTATGATTAATTTTAATTAATGGTTTATTCCAAACAAGTGCAATTGTTTTAGCACATTCTAACCCTACAAGTAAACTTCCAAGTAATCCAGGAGCATAAGTAACAGCTATAGCATCTATATCATCTTTAGATAAAGATGCTTTTTTTAGTGTTTCATCTAAAACCATAGTAATATTTTCTGTATGCATACGTGAAGCAATTTCAGGCACTACTCCACCAAACTCTGCATGTGTATCCATTTGTGTTAAAATTGTAAGACTTACAACTTCACTTCCATTTTTTATAATTGCCATTGAAGTTTCATCACATGATGATTCAATAGCTAAAATGTTAACATCTTTCATATTTTACCCCCATTAAATAGGCATCACTATTTTCATAATAATCTTTTCTAGTATTTATTATTTCTAAACCAAATTTTTGATATAATTTTATAGCATTTTTATTATTTACATCAACCTCTAAAGTAAGTATTTCTATATTTTCAGGAAATTCTGAAATTAATGTATCCATAAGATTAGAAGCAATACCTTTTCTTCTAAAATTGTCCTCTACTACAATATTTAGTACTTCACATGATTCATATAAAATAATTGCCATAATCATACCAACTATTTTTCCATTTTCAATATCTAAATAAATCACATTATAATCATTTGAAAAATATTCATCCATGTCATAGACACTTGAAAAATTATGATTAACTAAATTACCAAGTCTTATTATATCTTCTTTATCTTTTATATTAGCTTTCCTTATCATTTTAATACCTCAATTACTTTAATATATAAAGGATTTACTGCATGAGGATTAATATTTTGTTCATCCTTTAATTTTTCATATAACATCTCATAATTTATTTTTACTTCATCAATAATATTATCTTTTATAAATTCTTCAAATTCACTATTTTTCATATATTTATATTTTTGAATAATATTATTATTTTTATCAAACATACCTAAATATTTACCATTTTTCTCATTTTCAATAACTATTTTTTTATCTTTATCTATTAATAATGCTTGCATTTTTAAAGTGTCTATAGATTTAATTGGAATATTTAATAAGTAAGCCATAGTTTTTGCTATTGTTACACCAATTCTTACTCCTGTAAATGATCCAGGTCCATTTACAACAATTATTTCATTTAAATTACTACTTTCAATATTATTTTCTTTTAAAGTTTCTTCAATCATTGGCATTGTATAAACACTGTGTTGCATATTAGACATTTTTTCTTTATCAGTTAATATTTTACCATCTTTAAATAAAATAATTTTTATTAATTCGTTATGTGTATCTATAAATAATGAATACATATCAATCACTCCACTTACCAGTAATTAATTTTATCACAAAAAATAAAAAAAAAGAAGATAATTCTTCTATAATACTGATTCAACCAAGTTAATATATTTTTCACCTATTGGTTTTAAATATAATACTCTTGTATTCTCATCAATTACCTTAAATTTAATTTCTAATCTTTCTTCTGGAAGACAATCACAAATCATATCTGACCACTCAACTATTGAAACTGCATCTTTATTAAAATAATCATCAAATCCAACTGTTTCACATGAATTTTCCAAACGATATACATCCATGTGATATAATGGCATTTCTCCACTTAAATATTCTTTTACTAAATTGAATGTTGGACTCGTAATTGTTTCATCAATTCCAAGTGCTTGTGCAAATCCTTTAACAAATACTGTTTTTCCACTGCCAAGTTCACCGTTAAGGCAGATAATCATTCCTGGAAATTTTTCACTTTCGATATTTTGTGCAAGTTCCATTGTATCTTTTTCGCTTCTTGAAGTATATTTATAATCCATTATTATCACCCTATAAATATTATAAAAAAATAAAATAAGTAATTCAATACTTATTTTATTCATTTACATTTTATTTAAATTCATTTTCTTATTTTTGAGGTTCTTCTAAATCAGGTATTTCTCCTGCTTCATCTAAGTTAATAGTATTTAACCCATTTTTTTCATTAGAATCATTTAAGGTATTTAGATTTTCTTCTGTAGTTTTATTAACCTCATTAGTTTTATTGACATAGTTATCTAAATTTAAATCAGTTTTATTTTCTTCTTTTATGCTTTGATTTAAAGATTTACTTTGATCAATAGTAGAAAAATCAACTACTTTTAATTCTTCCTTTTGTTTTTTTATTTTTTTACCACTTTTTATTTCTTTAGAATCAACTAAATACCCAATTAAAGCAAAAATTAATATTAAAGAAATAATTAAAAACCACACATAATTGTTTGCTAAAAAATTAGTAAATGCATCCATATAATTCCTCCTACTAAAAGATATGCTTTAAATTTTATTTTATGATATTGTTAATTCTTGATTTAAAGGTTGTACTTGAATAAATGTGTTACCATCATTTACTTTTAATTCTTCACCTGTAGATTTTAATTTATAAACAGTCTTAGCTTCCCTACTTGATTTTGACCAAGTTATTTTTACAGCTTTTCCTTCACTTATATAATATCCTTCACCACTACCAATATTATTTAAGTTTTGTCTTCCTTTATAATCACCAGCTATCATAGTATTTTCTACTTGATATGTAATTATATTCTTAAATGTATATTGTTGTTTTGTTACATAATCAGTATGTGCTTTACCATTTACACTTCTTTTATAAACTTTATTTTCACTATCATAATCATAGTGATCTTTAATTACATTAGAATATACAATATCTATACTATTTGCATCAATACTTGTTTCATCGTTTGAAAGATCAACTGGATCAACACTATAATTTAATAGTAATCCTTTATCCGTTTCTTTACGATAACCTAATTTATTAACTGCATTATTAATCATTTCTGTTTTACTATACGCTGTATGTTCTGTTGACACGTTTAATGATTTATCTTTCCAAAAATATTTTCCACCATAAGTCATACCATCAACATTATTAATACCAAGGTTTCTAATATCATTATAAGCAAATTCACTTCCACCCCAGTGTACATAAATTGCATCATTTTCTAAAACATAGTCAAGATAATAATGTCTAGAACTTCTTATAGTACCTATTCTATCAAAATTTACATCTTTAAATAATGCTAGATATCTTGTAATTCCACCTTCAACAATAAATTCATAAATCATATATGCATCTTGTAATCCACTTTGATAAGGTCTTGCAACGCCAAGATTATTAATCATTACTGCATAAGGTCTTGTTTTTGAATCTGGATCTACTATAGTTATCTTTTTTACTTCTTCTTTTTTAGTAACTTTATCTATAACTTTTTTAATACTACTATTATCTTTGTCATAGAAGAAGCAAAAATATGTACCTATTCCAATTGTTATTACTAATAGTACTGATATAACTATTAAAGCTATTTTTTTCTTTTTACTTAAATTTTTAAAGAAATGTTTTTTTGTCTTTTTATTTTTCATATTTTCATATAACCACCTATCTTATGTCAATTATAACATTATTATTCCAAAAAAAAAATACTCAAATTTATTAGAGTATTAATTATTTAATTTTTTTAAGAATTTTAGCATGTCCTTGAAAAAGATATTCACTTTTACTTTCATCACAATTTTCTAAATTAGCTTCCCAGTATTTTTTAGCTTCTTCAATCATAAGTTCTCCTGAAAAAGCACGATTTGGAACTAAATCATTATGACTTTGAAATAGTTTTCCAGTTATAGATAATTTAAATAAACTAGTATCTTTAGATAATTGACTTTGCCAAAAATCTAAAGATTTTTCATCACATAAATACATAGCATGATTTCTACTAACTTTATCGGGATAGTATAATCTTCGACATTCTTCCATTAATAACTCACGATCCCTTAAAGCTATATCATGAGTTATATTTGTAGCTTCTTTTAGTAATTCAATAATATCTTCTTTGCTTTTATTATCTATTTCTTTTAAGAATTCATTTAAATAATAATCAACTTGATATAACGTGTCATCATCACCTTTTATTGTAAATGTTTGAGACATTCCTATTTCATAAAACATTGAATTAAAACTATCATCTACTATTATTTCATTACCTACATACCATAAATTATCATATTCATTTGGTGTATGAAAATGATACATTTCTTTATCTTTTACATACATATAAAAATCCCCCTTACTTGGAGGATATTATAACACAAAGTATATTTTTTATTAATAATTATTTGCTTTTCTTTCAAAGAAACTTTGTTTATGGTTACATACTGGACATACAAGTGGTGCTTTTTTACCAATAACTACATGACCACAATTTCTACAAATCCAGATACAATCTTCATCATTAGAAAATACTACTTCATCATTTATATTTTTTAATAGTTTTCTATATCTTTCTTCATGTTCTTTTTCAATAGCTCCGACCATTCTAAATTTAGCTGCTATTTCATTAAATCCTTCTTCTTCTGCTTCTATAGCCATTCTTTCATACATATCTGTCCATTCAAAATTTTCTCCATTTGCAGCAGCTTCTAAATTAGCTTTAGTATCTTTTATTTCGCCACCTTCTAAATATTTAAACCATAGTTTAGCATGTTCTTTTTCATTATTAGCAGTTTCTTCAAAAATAGCTGCTATTTGTTCATAACCATCTTTTTTTGCTTTAGATGCAAAATAAGTATATTTATTTCTTGCTTGACTTTCACCAGCAAATGCTTCCATTAAATTTTTTTCTGTTTTAGTTCCTTTTAATTCCATTATTTTACCTCATTTCTTTTACAATCATTACATATACCATGAAATACTAAATCATAATTATATACAACATTATCATTCATTTTATATTTTAATGTATAATCAAAAATATCTATTATTTTATTACATTTACTACATATAAAATGAGCATGCTTGGTATCTATTCTATCAAAGTGATCTTCATTATCAGTAGTTATTCTAAGTACTTTACCTAGATTACATAGTTCATTAAGTATTCTATAAACAGTTGCTAAACTTATACTAGGCATTTCTAACTTAGCTTTGTTATAAATACTTTTAGCATCTAAGTGATCATAGGTTGAATAGATAATATCATAAACTAATTTTTTTTGTTTTGTATTTCTCATAATCTTTCTTCCTTAATAATAATGATTACTAATAACAGTATATAACAATTTTTAAATTTTGACAATAAAAAAATTAGAATATTCTAATTTTCTTGATCATCTTTATATATTGAAGTGAATAATTCAGTTTCATTATTTTCATCATTACTCATGTTTATTTCCGGCAAATCATTTATTGTTGCAAGTCCAAAATAATCTAAGAACTCACTGGTTGTTTTATAAAGATTTGGTCTTCCAGGAAGTGTTGATTTACCAGCTTCTTTAAGTAATCCTTTTGCTACTAATTTTCTTATCATAAATGCTGAAGAAACACCTCTTAGTTCATCAACTTCTGCTCTTGTTATTGGTTGATTATATGCTATTATAGCTAAAACTTCTAAGGCAGATGGTGATAGTAAATTACTTTCTCCATTATTAACTAATTTTTGATAATACTCTTTGTGTTCTTTTTTAGTAGTTAATTTAAAGCAATCACCTAAATAACTAATTCTTATTCCACGATCATCTTTTTCATAACTTTGTTTTAATTCTTTTAATAATTCTTTTGCTTTATTCATATCAATATCCATAAGCTCACATATTGCTTTTAAAGTTATACCTTCATCCCCTACTACGAAAAGAATTCCTTCAAGTACTCCAACTAAATTCATCAAATCATCTCTTTTCAATCATTATTTTATCAAAATTATTTTCTTGCGTTAATAATATTTCATCATTTTTACTCATATCTAATATTGCTAAGAATGTAACAACTATATAAGGCTTATCAAATTGTTCAAATAATTCTTCAAATTCTACTTTATTTTTTTTAGAAAGAATATTTCTAATACTTTCACGACGTTTTGCTACACTCAACTCTTTTTTGGTAATTCGAGTATTTAATGGCTTAGAATATTTTAATCTACTTTGAAAACTAGTAAAAGCATCAATTAAATCTTGTAAGGTAATACTTCCATCATTAGTTATTGTTGTGTCAGTAATTTTACTTAAATTTTCTGGAACTTTTGTATAAACTTCATTACGTGTTTCTTCTAAGCTTTTAAAAATCTCACTCATATTTTTAAATTTTTCATATTCAATAATTTTATTTTTCAAATCTTCTTCTGACACTATTGAATATTCATCAGTTTCTTCTGTTTCTTCTTTAATGTTTAATAACATTTTACTTTTTAAATGAATCAATTCAGCAGCCATTACTAAAAATTCACTAGCTATATCAATATTTAAATCTTGCATATTTTCAATATATTTTAAATACTCTTCAATAATTACACTTGTATCGATTTCATAGATATCCATTTTCATTTCTTTTACTAAATGCAAAAGAAGGTCTAATGGGCCTTCAAAGTCATTTATTGTTATTTTATAATCCAAAACTCTCACTTCCCTTAATTACAGCTATAACCTCTTGATTCCATTTCAAATTTAACTTCTTTTGGTATAGCATCTGTTCCATAGTAATTGCTATTATTAACACTATTTAAATTAACTGTTTTAACATTTACATCAGTAGTTACTGTAAACCCAGTAGTTATTTCTACCAAGCTTGAAGAAATACCATCAATATTGTTAAAATTAGCTACTTGATTACGATAATTAATTAGAGCATTTGCATAATTGCTACTGTTATCATTTGCATAATTAACTGTGTCGTTAATTCTTACTAATTTACTATCTTTATTAAATGTATAAATTAACTTATTTTTTGAATTACTACAAGATAATACATATTCTGAATTAGTATCAATATTTAAAGATACTTCTGGATAATCTTCTAATGTTTTATATGAAATAATTATTTTATTAGCTTTATTATACTCATCATAAGTTAATTCAATTATCTCAGTAGTATAAGATTTAGTATTTAATTTAGTATAATTAAAAATATGTCTTTCTAATAATGTTTTATCTTCACTATAAGTTTCAATAAAATATTTAGATTTGCTTAAATCAATCATTTTGTCACTATTATTATCTAATCTAAAAGATATATAATATTTATTATTATCTTCATATTTTTTAAATTCTGAAAATTTAATACTTGTATAGTCAAACGTTAAAGAATCAGCAATATCATACATTTTTGCCTCTTCTTCATTATTATCTTTATCATCTTTTTTAGTAGGGTCAATAGTAGGTTCAATTATTCCAGTTGTATTTTTCCCCATTAATTTATTAACATAATTTGTAATCTCTGGTAAAAAAAAGGCAAAAACTATAAATATTAAAAATAAGAATATTAATCCAAAAGGACCTCTTTTTTCATCTTCTAGATAACCTAAAGTAGTTGTTTGTAGTTCTTCATTATTAATAACTATCTGTTCTTTTTTATTTCTTTTCCCCATATTTATCATCCTTCTTGAACTATTATATCAAAAAATAAAAAAAAGAAAAAGTTAATCTTAACTTTTTGGCTTAAAAACAATTGTAAATATAAAAGCAAATATTACTGCACTTGTAATTGCTGCTGAAGATTTTGATAAAAGTCCTGTGAAAAGCCCTATTAAACCTTCATTTTTGAATCCTTCAATTGCTCCAGTATAAAGCATATGACCGAAATTAGAAATTAAAACTGTAGCACCACTTCCAGCATATTTTATTAAATTATCATATATTCCAAAGAATGATAATATAGCTCCAATTACTGTGAATAAGGATGTAACATGACCAGGAGTTATTTTAAAATTATCAAGGATTATTTGAGCAATCATACAAAATAACCCTGCTATTAAAAATGCTTTTATTAACATTATAAAACCTCCAAACTTACAATATGTGCTATTGCCCCAATTGTATTTTTTTGATTAACAAGTGTCGGTGTATGTAATGAACCTGTACCAACGATTAATATTTTTTTATACTTCTTATTTTTTAAAATTTTATTAAATAATACTAATGGTAAAGAAGCAGGGCCTGATGAACCAGCATTAACATCTTGGCTTTCTGTATAAATTTGCATTCCTGCATCCATGTGATTCTTAAGTTTTATTTTGTAATTAATATTCATATATTCTTTTAAAATTTCACTACCTACATTACCTAAATCTCCAGTTAATATTATATCGTAGTAATTAGCATCTCTTTTAGTTTCTTGTAAATGTTTTACAATACTACTGGCTGCAGCAGGTGCCATAACAGCTCCCATATTATTTACATCTTTTATTCCCATATTTATTACTTGACCTATTGTTGCTGATTCTATTTTTACTTTATTTACCTCATTAGTTAAAAGGCATGCTACACAGCCAGTTGCAGTAAATGTATTTGATTTATGTTTAGGGCTTCCATATTCAACAGGATATCTAAATTGCTTTTCTGCAGTTAAATTGTGTGCTGATGTAATTGTTAATACTTTTTTTATTGTTTTATTACTTAATAAATTAGCTGATATTATTAAATTTTCTACAAATGTTGCGCAAGCACTATAAGTTCCTAAAAAAGAAATGTTATAATTTTCTAAAGCATTTGATGTTATACCAATTTGATTAAATAAATCTCCACCTACTACTACGTCAATATTTGAGTGAGTTAAACTATTTTTAATAAGTATATTGTCAATTGCTGTTCGTTGCATTTTTACTTCTGCTTTTTCAAATGTTTTTTCACCAAAATAATAATCATTAATTGCCATATCATAACTCTTTATTTGGCCCATTTTTTCCATTGGCCCAACTATTGAAAAAGAATCTTTTATATAACAGTTATTATATTTTAAACTAGCCATAAATTATCACCTTTAATAAGGCTAAGAAAAAAGCACTTACCATTCCATATAGTATTACGCTTCCTGCAAGACGAAAGAAATTACTACCAAGTGAAATAACACCATCTTTTTTATAATCTAAAGCACTACTTGTAATCGAATGAGCAAATCCGGTAGTTGGCAATATCAAACCCATTTTTGCTTTTGCTACTAAATCATCGAAAAAATTTAAGGCAGTTGATATACTGCCAAAAAATATTACTGTTATACACACCCATATTGATGCAATATCTCTTTCAAAAGAATAACAATTAATTAATATTTCTGTTAATAATTCGGCTAAAAATCCAACTAAACCACCAATTAAAAAAGCAACTATAACATTTTTAAGCTTATCTTCTTTTGGAGTAAGCTTTTTTACTAATTTTTTATATTCCTCTTTATTCATTGATTTTCACCTAGTTATAGTATGGAATTATTTTTATTTTTTATTCAATATTATAAAAAAAGTAAGTTAAACCTTACTAATATTAATTTTCATTTTTTATTTTTATGATACTAAATTCTTCTTAATCTTATTTATCTTTTCAATTGATAAATTTGCTATTTTAGAAATGGTATTAATATCAATTTTTTCATTTAACATATTTTTTACCATTTTAATTTTTCCTTTTTCTTCACCAAGCTTAATGCCTTTTTCATATCCTGATCCTTCTGCTTCTCTTATTAATGAATTTTGCATCTTTCTTTGATCTTCCTCTTGACTCATATATTCTTGAAAAAATGGATCGTTATTTACTATTGTTACACTCTCTATATATTTTTCTGATATTTTATCACTTTTTGGCATTTTCTTTAACTCCCCTTCATTTAAATCTAACATTACTAAAAGTTCATTTTCTTTAATTTACTAATATCTATTTTTGTGTGTTTAGAAACATCTTCTAAACTCATACCACTTTGTATTAAACTCTTTGCTATGTTAATTTTTTCTTGTTCTTTTCCTTTATCTTCTGCTTCTCTTATTAATGAGTTTTGCATCTTTCTTTGATCTTCTTCTTGACTCATATACTCTTGGAAAAATGGATCGTTATTTACTTTTGTTACACTCTCTACATATTTTTCTGATATCTTATCACTCTTTGGCATTTTCTTTAACTCCCCTTCATTTAAATCTAACATTACTAAAAGTTCATTTTCTTTTATCTTTTTTTCATCCTTACTATACCAAATTTTTTTATAATATTCCATATTTATTTCTATTATTAGTAAATTTTTTACATACACATTTCCATTTTTATCAATTATTCTAAATTCTCTTTTGCTTTCTTCATAATCTAGTCCCCATGTTAGATTTATTTGAATTATATCAATATTTTGATTATATGTATCACCAACTAAGGCATTAGTTGAATATATATTACAAATATATGCAGTATTTCTTATATACACATATTCATTAATACTTGCATTTATCTCTATTTCTATCTTTTTATTTGTAGCAAGTATTAAGGCGTCTACTCTTTTTGATTTTATTATATTATTACCTACTATTAACTCTGTTGGAAGTATTTTTTTTATTTCTATTTTCACTTTTAATATATCTTCTAGTAAGGATTCTAGTAAATCTTCATTCTTGGGATTTAAAAATACTTCTTTAAATGTTCTATCATAACGACAACTGTAAAATTTTTTCATATATTTCCCCCTTTTTTTGCATAATAACAGGTGTTTTAAAATAATGCAAATTGCAAATTTGCTTATTTGAAGCCATTAAAAAATACAGATTTTTAAAATCTGTATACAAAAATACAAAAATTGGTAAAGTTATTTTTACCAATTTTCAAAATCTATTAAATTTCAAAAAATTTTAATTTTTTTTAATCTTGAAAGAAATCATCAAAAAATTCATCATCAGTAATAATATTATCATTAACAATAACACTATCAACATCAACATTTATTTTTGGCTTATCAGTCTTTTGAACATTATTTGAAATATCTGAAACTTTAGAATTATCTTTTTCATCACTCTTAGGAATTTCAAATACAGGTGTTTCTTTTTTTATTTCTTTATCAAGATTAACATTATCACCTTTATTTTCTTGAACTTTTGCTTGTTGTTTTTTTTCTTTTTCGTCTTCTTCTTCAAGTTCTTTTAACTTTTTATCAATATCTGCCATTACTTTATCAATATCAATATCAGCCATTGGATTTTGTTTAAAAGGGTTTGGCATCGGACTTGGAGTCTGATTTAATCCACTAAATGGATTAGCTCCCATCATACCTCCAAATGGATTATTCATTTGATTTAATGACATATCACCATTATTATTTTCCATCATTCTTTTTCTTTTTTCTTCTGAAACGAATTTTTTTAAATCAAATAATTCTACCTCACGTTTTTCACGTTCTGGTAAAACTCCTTCTTTTTTCTCCATTCCCCAATTTATTTCAAAATCAGCTTTTAATTTTGTTCTAAATGGATATTTTCTACTTCTTAAAAGAAGTGCTTCGCCCATTTTGAATTTTTGTAAATCAGTTACAGTAATTAATGGAGTTGATGCTGTTTTATCCTTTTCTTTAGATTTTACTTCACCACAAATTTTAGAAATTTCTTCTAAGGCTGCCATTTCTGTAGATAATAAATATATTAAATTATTACAATTTCCTTTTATAACTTCTGCAACTTCTTTTCCATAAACATCAGCAAGTTGAGCAAAGTTTTGAATAATAAATGTTAATCTTATATCTCTACTACGAGCAGCAGATACCATAGATCCAACATCTTTAAGTGGTGGCATATTAGCAAATTCATCAAGAATAAAGTTTGTTCTAATAGGTAATTTACCACCATTTTCATTAGCAACATCTACTAAAGTTTCATAACATTGTTTAATAAATATAGTAAGTAAACTATGATAAGTAGTTTTTTCATCATGAATTATCATATAAACAGCTGTTTTTTCTTGCCCTATTTTTGACATATCAA
The DNA here is from genome assembly GCA_934129945.1 of uncultured Bacilli bacterium. Classification (GTDB taxonomy): domain Bacteria; phylum Bacillota_I; class Bacilli_A; order RF39; family UBA660; genus RUG14121. The sequence continues at coordinate 34,724 of CAKOXC010000004.1, read as the reverse complement.
AATTACTGTAAGATAGCATTTCTGATAAAAATTCACGTGATGAAAATGTTCTTATTTTTTGGCGGAAAGTTGATAAAATTCCACCCTTAGTATCACTTGGAGAATTAATAGTTCCAGAAGCTAATATATAAGCTGAAGAAGATTCACCTTTCATTTTAAAATATTCATTAATATAATGACTTGCTCCAAATCTTTCTTCACCTACAGTACTCATTAAATTAATTGAATTTAAATTAACTTCTTCTTCTTTAGCATCTTGAAATAATCCCATAGCAAGTCCAGAAAAATAGTCTGCTGCACTTTTCTCCCAAAATGGATCATTTTTATTATTAGGATCTTGTAAAATATTTAGGGCAACATCGTCTAAAAGTTCAGTAGCTTTATCAATATTTCCTGCTTTATAAAATCTATAAGGTAATGTTAATGGATTCCAAGAATTTCCTTTTTGAGGATCCCTAAAATTTAAAACAATAATGTTGTACCCACGTTTTTTTAATTCTTCAGATGTATCAGAATAAAGTTCACCTTTAGGGTCAGCAATAATCATACTTTGACCATTTTTAGCTAACAATTTTACCATTGGTTTAACAATAGATTCTGATTTACCGCTTCCTGTAGTTCCAAGTATTAAGTTATGATACTGACTGTTATCTACGTATACTTTATCTTTTTTATAAAAAAGTGGTACTCCAGCGGCTGGAATTGTATCAGCGGCTGGATCAACACATTCAACGCCTTTATCTTCAGCTATTTCTTTTTCTTTAGCCCATCTTGAATATCCCTTATTTTCTTTTTCGCCTATTTTAACTCCTATACCTTTGCCTTTTTCTTTATTAAATATATAAGAAGAAACACTAGAAAAAATTACAATTAAAGATATAAAGAACATACCTAAGGTTAATGGCAAATAATGTAATGTAAATGCTTTAAATGGTAACAACCCATAAAAAGATCCTGAGTTTGCAAATGATTCAAAATTTAATATAGCAATTGCACATAAATATAACAATAAAATACAAAATGCTATAAATATTGTTAAATCTTTTTTAGTAACTCTAAATTTCATTTGTAACTCCTCCGATTCATTTATTATTATACTATAAAATTATAGTTTTTAAAATAATTATTTTGTCATAGTAACCGTGTAATCCATAATATTATTTTCAGTAAATCTATAATGAATTTTATTACCATCAACAATACTATAAATATTTTTCTTGTTGCTTTTATAAACTTCACACGAACTTACTACAAAAGTTTGACCTGATGTTTTTAAAAAATTAGAAAACTTGTCATAAGTATCAAAATTTTCAACTAATTTATATGCTTCTTTAGGATTATTTGTTGCTAATGTAACAAAATCTGATAAATACATTAGACAGATATTTTCTTTAGTAATTACATTTATCCCTTCTAAAGCATTATAATTATTTTTCGTAATTTCATAATCTTTATTTAATTTTTTTATCCATTTTATAGAATCTTCAAGTGATTCAACTGGAATAATTTCAAATGTTATATTATTATAATCAATTAATACTAAAAAATGAATATTATTTTCTAAAAATTTATCTTCTTCAAAAGAATCTTCATATAAATCACCTTTAACATAATAACAATTTACGTTATCATTTAATTTATAGTACTTTTCTTTTAAATTTTTAAGATAAGCATTTTCAGAAAATGTATTTAGTAGTTTAATGTTTGAATTTAAATCAATATTATTTTCTTTTTTATATTTTTCATTTAGCATGTTATACACTGAACTTTTTTCATTTTTAACATAATATTCAATAAATTTATTTAGATTTTTTTGAACTGAAAAATATATATTATAGTTATCTACTTCTAATAATTTTAATGTGTTACTATCTTTATTATTAGTTTTACCTTTATTAATGTATATTACTATAAACAAAGCACAAAATATTAAAAATATAACTAATATTATTTTTAATTTTATTTTATTTTCTTGTGTCATTTTATTCCTTTCTAACTACAATTATTTGTAGCATAATTTGAATAAGATAAACCATTACCAGAATTTTGTCTTTCTGTACAAATTGTTCCGCCAGGTCTTTCATATTTTGAACAGAAAACATAAGCTAAACTATTAGCATCACCACCTGATGATAATAAGGAACTTTTTGCTGCTGCTTCTGAAGAGTTTAATTCACTTAATAAGAAAGATAATTGAACTTCAAGAGTATCATAATTAGCTAAACTTTTTAACGCAGCCTGTCTATTACCACGCCACTGAGCTATACCATATGCTCCTTGTCCACCACCACCAGGGTTAAATGATGCAGGATTAAATCCTGATTCTGCAAATAAATTTGCCATAATACCACCAATTTGTGGTGAAGTAAATCCATTATTTTTTAAAGTCATACAAATTGAAGAAGAATTTTCTCCTGTATCAACTATTGTTCCACCTGAATTTGTACAAGTTGGACGTTGATCGATTGGACTTACATAATTTAGTGGATCAACCTTTACATCATTTAATCTAATTTCAAAATGAAGATGGGGTCCTGTGGAAATTCCTGTATTACCTGATAAAGCAATTATATCCCCGGCTGAAACATTTTGACCTACAGAAACTTTGATACCATCTGCTCTAAGATGTCCATACCTTGAAACAATTCCATTTCCATGATCAATATAAACCGCATATCCATAGCCTGATACAGCTCCTGCAACGGTTACTTTTCCATTAGCTGTTGCATATACATTAGTTCCTTGGCTAACAGCAATATCTATTGCACCATGGTTTGTTGAAGCACCAGCTGTTGGAGCATCTCTTAATCCAAACCTTGAAGTTATTATTGTACCGTCAGTTGGCCACCAAAAACATCCATCACTAGCAATAAAAGAACCAACTTTTTTCAATTCTAAATCATAGGTATAATAATACATTAATACTCTAATCGTATCATAAGGATTATACTCTTTATTCAACAAGTATTTTGCACCATAAAGACTTAAACCATTTTTTTGACAATTATTATTATATCCACCACCATTATATTTACCACTAAAATTCCATTTCTTAGCATCACCATCAGCAACATTATTATTATCTTTTGTCCAATCAACAGAAATCAATAAATTTTCTTCTTCATTTTCTTGAATCATTTCATAATAAGATTGATCTTCCGAACTACTATTGGTAATTTTATTATAACAAAAATAATCATAATAACTATCTTGACTCATATCTATTATTTGATCTTTATCATATGCAATTAATCCTGTAGTTTTAGAAACTGCTTCTGAAATATCACTATCTATATTATCATGATTAAAATTTTGTGGATTTTTATATTCACTTCTTTTATTATTATTATCCCAAACATAACAGTTTTTATTAGCTATTTCAACAGCATAAGTTCTTGCTACAATAGCAGCAACTTCATATGTTTTTTCTTCTTTTATAATTGATGTTTCTGCTTGTAATACTCCTTTTACATATTCTTCCAATGAATAAGTTTGATATTCATATCTTTTAACATCTCTATTATTTAATCTAAATGTTTCTTCTAAATTAACATCATCTATTGAAGCAACAGCTGCCCCAGGAAAATCATCATGTTCTTTTATTAAAATAATATTTTCACAATATCCACTTACTTGTTCTGCGTTGTCATACCCAACGCCTCTATTACCAACTAAATCCATATCTGAAGAAATCATATAAATTAAAATTATAAGGACAAAAATTATTAATAATGCTATTCCAACAATAAGTAATAATTGAGGATGTCTTACAAAAAATTCAATTATTGATTTTACCTGTTTTTTTCTTTTATCATTTTTTTCTTTTTTTTCTTTTTCTTGGTTTATTTGCTCCAATTCCTCTTGTTTTAATCTATAGTCTTCAATTTCTTCAGGAGTCATATTTTCAAAATCTGGAGCTTGATCAAGTCCATCATTTAAAAGAGTTGGTTGATTTAAACTAGATCTATTTCTAATTGGACTATTAACAGAAAAATTATTATTATTTAATTTTTTATTAGTACTTTTTGCACCTTTATTTAAATTACTATTAAAACATTTTCCACCTGACTTAAAACTTAAAGCATCAATCGCACTATTTGCTTTATCTGTTGCGCCTGCACTACTTAATCCATTAGCAACTTTTGATGCAATTGGATTTCTATCAATTTGCTTAGAAGCATTTTTTTCTATTTTCTGACCAAGTTTTGTCTTACTTGCTTCATCATAAATTTTATTACCAATACCACCACCAAAATGAGTTGCTACTCCTTTTCCTAGTGTATGTGTAACATCTTGTGAAGATGATGGATTTTCTCTATTAACTTTATTATTTGGCATATTTATATTTTTATTATTTAAATTAGTAGTTTGTTGATTATTATTTGAAATATTATCATTATTAGAATTATTCAAAAAAATCACCACCAATCTTGTATACTTATTGTAACAAATTTCTATTAAAAAGTCTTTAATTTAAAAGAAAAATATTACAAAATAACTTTTTAAAAAAATGAAAAAGAAAAAAAGCTTAGGTTCAAGCTTTTAATCATTAATTCTATTTTCAAATGTTTGAATTAATTTTTCAAGTAAATCATTATCATTTACTTCTGAAATTTCATCATCAATTTTCTCAAACACTTGTAATTCTTCTGAAATATTGTCTTCTTTATCTAATTTTCCAACTAAAAGAAAAATTCTATTATGATAATTTATCGCATCAACTACTGCAACTCTAACACCATTTACTAATTCAACCACATCATATTCTTTTTCCATTTTATATTCTTCCTTTTCCAAATTCTTGATTATTAGATAATTTATCAATTGCACCAGCAACTATTTTTGAATTTTTTATATTATTCATAATAACAGAAGATTTTTCCTTGCCAAGTTTTATAACATTTTTTATTTTTACAGCAGCTTTTTGAGCAACTTCTTTTCCATCATTAAAAATTTCTTTAATGGCATCTATTTTATTATAATCTTGGTAAACGTCATTTACATCTACAGGTATTTCTTCACCAATTAAATTTTCAGTAGTTTTAATTATATTTTTTTCTAATTCTTGATTCTCTTCTTTTATTTTGTTATCATGGAACTCTCTATACTCTTTTAAAACTGAGTCAGTAGCCATCTCACGTTTTTTTGCAAATTCTAAATCATTTTCTTTTGTACTAGAATCATTTATAATCTCATTTACTTTATTTTTCAAATGGTTATAAGTTTCTAATTGAACATCTTTATCATTAGATTCGATTTGTACAGCGCAATTTTTAGATTTTTCATCATCTGATGTTTTTGGCTTTTCATCATGATCATGTTCTATATCTTCCTCTATTATATCTTTGTCTTCATTCTCATCGTCTTTAATAGACTCAGGAGTTCCAATAACATCTCCTGTTAATACTTCTGTATCTTTATCTATTTCTTCTTCATCTTCTTGATTATCTGCTTGTTCTTCGGCTATATCTTCTATATCTTCATCATTTTTTATAGGTTCATCAGTATTTACTACCTCAGTTTCTAATGGTTCTATATTAGAATTAATCTCTTCTTCATCATTTTTTTCATTATCTTTTTCTAAAGTATTTGAATTATTACCATTAGCTTTACTAAAATCATTATCTATTTCATCAATAACTTCTTTAACCTCTTTTACTTCAGCATCAAACCCATTGTTTTTAATATATTCAATGATTTTTTGATAATTATAATATTCTTTATTTTTTTCTTCTTGTAATGAAGTTAATTCTATAGAATATGAAACAATTAAATTATTATCATTATTAATAGCAGCTTCTTTAATATCATTAATTTTATTTTCTATTTTTTTATCAAAGTTATTAATATATTCATAGCATTCATTATAAATATCTTTTATGGCATTTTCTTTATCGTTAATTTTTCTATTTATATTTTTTATATTTTTACTAGCTTCTAAATTTATATTTGAATCTAAAAGATCTTTACAAGTTTTTGAAGCATCTTTCATATTATTTAAATTTTCTTCAATCGCAGCTTCTAGTTTTGCTTTTTTTTCACTCAATTCTTTTTTTATTTCTGTATCTTTACGAGTTAGTTTTCCATCAAGTAATTTTTCTTTATGTTCTATTTTTTCTAAAGTTGTATTAATTGAATTGATTTCTATCTTTTTATTAGCATTACTTTTATTTAAGTCATTATAAAATTTAGCCCAAACTTGATAATCAGAATTTTGAGTTTCTATTTTTTCTTCTTCTATTTCTAAATTATCTCTTTCTAATTCTATTTCATAAAATAATTTTTCTACTTGTTCTAAGTTCATTATTATCCCTCGCTTTAACATGACTATATTTTAACATACATTCTTTTACTTTACAATAAGGAAAAAAACTTTACACTTTTTAATAGTGTAAAGTACTATTATAATCCTCCACCAGCTCCAAAAGAGTCTAGTTCTTCTTGAGTCACTACAACATTTATTCTCATACGTTTATTCCCACAAATAAACAAACCTTCACCTTGATTGTAGTATTTAATTCCTTCTTTTTCACTGTCATTCAAATCTATCAACATTGACAAATCTTCGACAGCTTGTTTACGAAGTCCCATTACTAAATAATATGATGCATTATCAAATATTGCTTTACCATGAACAATAACATTAGGAGCTGCAAAATCTGTAGGTTGCTGAGTAATTATTATTGTACCAGTATTGTATTTTCTTGCACGTCTTTGAATTTGTGCTAAGAATTCAGCACCAAGTTCATTACGACTAGATAATAATACATGGGCTTCATCAATACACATTACAGTATCAACTGATTTATCAAGACATTGACCCCATGCATACTTCAAAATATTAAAGAATAAAGCATTTTTAATATTTTCATCACTATTCATTAGTTCCCTTATATTAAATACTATAAAATCACTAGTAATGTCTAGAGTTGTTATTCCTGTAAAGAAATGTCTTAATTCTCTAACTAAAGGTCTAATCTTAAGTTCTAAACGTTCCATTACATCTCTTTCACGAGTTTTATCAGGCATTGATAAAAGTCTTCCTTTTACCGTAGCATAAACATCATCAAATGTTGGATAATCAGCAGATTTTAAAGATTTAAAATCAGTATTTTCATCAATTTTATAGCGCTTGTATGTATCTTGTACTACTTCTGAGAACATATTTAAGACATCTTCTTCTATAGAAGGTGTATAATATTTCATAAATGCTTTTAAAGATAGTAAAGATGATGAAATAATTGTATGACCTAATCCCTCAGAAATATCATCTTCATCAATATCAGACACTATTTCTAATGGGTTAATCATACCCATAGCGCCACCTTTACCTAAATCTAAGAAATCACCACCCATATTTCTTGCCATTTCAGCAAGTTCACCTTCTGGATCTATACATACAACTTTATATTGATTTCTTAAGTGGTTTCTTAAAAGTAATTTTGCTGCTGTCGATTTACCACTACCAGATGTACCTAAAATAATTATATTAGCATTATTTCGGTTATTTTCTTTTTTTATTTTATATAAAAATTGATTGAATAAAACAACTCCTCCAGAAAAATCTACACCAAATAATGTTGCATTTCCTGGATCTTTTATACTATCAAATATAAAAGGATACATTGCTGCCATTGTAACAGATGGCACTGGAGTTCCAACTCTATTTTCAACATCTTGTTTTGGAAAAATTGGTAAGATTGATTTTAAAACTTTTTCTTGTTCAAACATCAAAGATACTCCACGCATACCCATACCATCTATATAGTTTCGTACTTGCATCTTTTTCATTTCCAATTCTTCTTTTGTATCAGCTGAAATAAATAAATGCATTTGGAAATCAAATATACGTGCTTGAGTTGCAGCCAACTGTTGAATAAAAACTTCTAATGATTCATAATCTTGTCTTATTCTCTCTTGAATTGTTTTATCATTTTCAGTTTGAAATCTTTGTTTTAAGTCAGCAATTTCTTTATTTAACATTTTTTGTAACGTAGAAAACTCTATTGGAATGTGTTTAATTGCTATTTTTACACCAGAAATACTTGTTATATTAGCAAGATAACCTTCATATATTGATTTTGGATAAGAAATTATTGTAAGTATAGTACAATATTTCCCACTCATCATAAATTCTGTAGGTTTAAATTCTATTCCCTTAGGGGCTAATTGACTTTTTAAATTCATTATGGCATCACCGTTCCAAATCCAGTTTGTGTTCCTCCATTTAAGAAATTATCTAATATCATTCTCAAATCAGAGTTAGAAGTTTGTGTAGATTGTAATCCACAGTTTGCAAGTTGCGAAATTAATGTGTGAATTCTCTTTTGAACTAATTCCATTTTCTTTTCTTTAAATAAAATATAGTATTCTGTATCAACAACATTATATTCTTGACTCATAAACATATTAGCTTTATTAATATCTTCTAATATTAATTTTCTTGTAACACCATTAGAGGCATTATTATATGCTATTTGAAGTGTTGACAAATATACTCCTATATCAACAGGTCGATCAGCTACAATAAGCCAAAATTCATAATCAATTGAATTATACATATTTCTTAAATTATATATTGTATTTTGTTGAACACCAGCATCCATGATAAATATATTCTTAGGTGCAATTTTTACTCCTGTAACGTATTGTCCATTATCTAATTGAATCATACCATTCATTATATTTTTAACTGGCATCCAATCTTCTGCATATTTAGAAACTACTTGACTAGTATCACTTTTCTTCGCCATCTCTTATACACCAACCTCTCCAATAATATCTTCTTCTATTCATATAAAACATTATAATATTTGTTAATAATTGTAAAACATTATGATAATTAGGTACAGGAGCAACTAAGAAAGCAGATACTAATGCTGGAGAAATAATTAAAATCATTTGCCCAAAATTAGCTGATTTTATTATCATAAGCGCTAATATTGTTATAGTACAGCCTGTAGCAAATATTGCTAAATCTACTCCTGTAAACAATCCTAAAATAAGTTGTGACTTTTTAGAATTGGCAGGTATTAAATATCCATTCATCCCTTTTTATTCCTCCTTTTATTTCTTATCACCAGGTTCAGCTGGTCCTTTGGCATCTGGCCCTCCAGGTTTTGGTCCGCCACCTGGTCCACCACCATTAGGTGCACTAGGATTTAAATTACTTCCATTTGGAGCTCCACCGCCAGCTTGAGCCATTTTCATTGCTTGAGCCATTTTCAAGACATCATCATTATTACTTAAACTATTACTGTATTCGCTTCTTAATACTTCTTGGAACGCTTTTCCTAAAGTACCAGAGCCAAGTTCTTTGTTCTTATTATCAGTATGTCTAAAGAATTCATCAGTAGCTTTTTTAGCTAATTCTTTATCCTCTTCTGAAATAGTAGTTTGAAGATTTTTAGCATTTAAATAATCATTTTTAGCACTTGTTAAATTTTCAACAGCTGATAAATATCTTTTTGAGGCTTCGGTAGCTGTGCCTTTAGCAGCCTGTTCTTTTAAATAATTTACAGCTGAAGCTTTTTGCATTAAATTAGTTAATCTTTCAACTTCATTTTTGCCTTCTTGTGCTGTCATTTGACCACTTTTTACTTTTTCAGATACTGTTCTTGTAGCTTTTTCTCTAGCTTCATTTTCAAAAGAAGCCATTATACCACTAAACTCTCCTGAACTTTCATAATCACTAATATTTTTATTATAATTATCAAGAATCTTTTTAGTATCAACTTGATGCTGTCTATTAGCCATCATTTCTTGATTTTTACTAAATAACATTTGATCTAACATATTATTATAAGTTTGTGAATTTCTAAATCTTTCTTTAATATCATTTTTAGCAGCTTTATCAGCAGCATCTGCTTTTTTGTCAAAATACGCTTGACCACCAAATGCACCAGCAACTCCTTTACCACCATATCTAGTATACATATCTCTTCGTTGAGAGTTAAACTGATTTCCACCATTTTTAGCACCTTTTGCAGCTCCATATCTAAATCCATTAGCAAAACCATTTTTATTTACCATTGAAGACCATCCGGCACCAAGTCCACCTGAAATAGCTCCTGTTGCAGAATTCTTTAATTTACTAGCCACACCGTAACCTGCAGCGAATGCTTTTCCAGCAACAGGTACATCTGTAAGTTTTCCTTTGATTCCAAATTTTACACCTGAACCGTCTAAACCTAAAGCATCCTTTAATAGTTTTGGTGCTTGTTTTGCAAAGGCAAATAAACCTAAAGCTAAAATTGCTTTTGCTAATAATCCTGGTCCTGTCTCACCCCAACTTAAATTTTTTATTAAATCAAATAAATTACCACACATAAATATTATAAAGCTTATTATAATTAATCTTACAAACACTTCTAAGAAAGTACTAACAACTTCTTTTCTCCATTTGTCAAATTTACCTTCTTGACCTGGAACTATTTTCATAAGTATTGGTAATGGAGCAATTAATTCGTAAAATGCTAATTTAAATGCTCTTATTCCTAAATCTAGACAAAAAGACAAAACAACATATCCTAAGAAGAATCCAGCAATAGTAGTAATAATAATATAATATGTTATATAACTATTGCTATCTCCTTTATTTACTTGTTCAGCAAATGTGGCTATATAATCAAAATCACCTGTATACCATATATATCTTCTAGCATCTTTCCATGTTGTACCATAATTATTAGTTACATTATCATTTGAAGGTGAAAAAAATGCTTGTAAAACTGTCATTGTAATATAATTTGCTTGACATTCATCAACTGTCATATTAATTTCTGAACTTAACGTTTCATTATCAGCTGTATTAACTGAAACATCTTTTGGATTATTACATTCATTAACCATTTCATTTTTACCAGTTGTTATACTAAAATTAAAAAGATTATTAATAACTCCATCGTTAATTATTGCTGCTTGAAATGAAAATGCATATTTAAATATAGTTGGCATTAAAATAACTAGTAACATTGAAACTATAAGATTTTTAAATGAAGATATAGTTCCTTTACCTAAATTATCTGGATTAACTAACGCTTTTAATAATGAAATAGTAATTGAAAAAAGGGCAACTATTCCTACTAATAAGTAAATTCTACTTGAAATAGCTTGGTAAGCATCGTCTTTTAAAAGTTGTAATTCAGCTAATGAGAAAAATACTGAAAATAGCATACTAACTATTTTATATACAACTGAATCTATGTATAAAAATATGCTAAAAAATCCATATTTTGCAACATTAAATAAGCTTGTCATAAAGTTACCAATTAGCATAATAATTACCTCCTTTTTTATTTATATTTATAAAGTACAAGTACTATATCCAATCAACTTTAAGAAGAAATTCAAAATTGTTGGTATAATTAAAATTAATACTGCAATAATAATTCTTTTAAATAAAGTATTAGTTGCTTTTTTTACATCATCAGCTTGCTCTTTAGCAATTGCTAAGACAAAATCTTTAACACTCATAGCTAAAAGTATTATTGGTACTAGAAACTTTAAAAAAGAATATATATCTTGTAAATATTCAAGAGTTTGAGAATTCTTTCCAAAAATTTCTACACAATCATTACTTCCAGCAAAGACATTTAATGGAAATAAACAAATTGTTATTAATAAAATATTTTTTATTTTTTTCATAAAAACCTCCTAGCATTTTTTAGGTTCAAATAAACATGTTTTGCAATATCCATAAACTTTTGTATCACTACTATTTCCACTAACTAAATTTGTTATATAGTAAATTATTGTAGGAAGTATAAATATTATAACAGCTGCTAAAGCTTTTATTCCTAAATTCTTTACAGCCTTCCTTAATGCTTCTTGTTCTCCAGATATTACAACTTTAACAAGTGTCACTACCCCAAATATAATTAAACAAATTGGAACAGCTATTTTAGCAATTAAAAGCACATAACCCATAATTTGAAAAACTTTACGTACACTGTCTTCAGAACAAATTCCTTTGAAGTCAGCTGAATCAAGTTTATTTTTATTTTTCTTTACATTAACTTTGTAATCTTGTCTTCCACTAACATCAGCAGGAGTTGTATAACCATCTTTACTTGAATTTAAAGAAAGTAGCCAGTTATTTCCACCCGTTCCAGAATCTAAGGCATAAAGTTTAACTGAACTTGAACTTGATTTAAAAATATTATCTTTTGTATCAGGATCAATTCTATAGCTTTTATTACCATAATTAAATGCAAACTCAGCAGTAGGATCATATGTTATTGTATTGTTATCATTATTTATTTTTAAATAATACTTACCATTTTCATTTACTCCTAAAACTCCACTTACATTATCAGTTGTAGTAAAATTGATAGTAGTTTTTGTACTTGTTGTTTGAGTAGTATTTCCAGTTGTTGTACCAGTTCCTTGCAAATTTGAACATTTAGAAGCATCCCCAGCATAACCAGTACAACTATCTTTAATTGTTAAATTACCTGTTTCAAGCGTTTCAACAAATCCAATACTGTCAAAACAATTTGTAAAACTAGCAAATTTATTTTTTAAAGAATTATCAACTTTAATATTTACTATTGAACCATCAGCTAAAGATAATTGTTCTACTTTACCATAAGCAATATCAATTGAAGTATTATTAGCGGTTACCTTTGCTCCATCAGAATTTATTTTTATAATCATATCATTTCTATTATAAGAATAATTGTAACTGCATTCTACAGAAGCTTCAACATTAATAATTCCAAATAAAATAAATATAATTAAGCTATTAAAAATATATTTCAAGCATTTTTTATCCATATTAAAACCTCTATTCATATACATTCATTATATCATAATACTTTGTCTATTAAAATAAATATTTTTCTTAAAAATGCAAAAAAAGATAAAACATTAAATTTTATCTAATTTGATATGGACTTTTTTTAGTACCATTACCTTCTTTTAATAAAGTATTTCCTTTTAAAGCTACAACATATCTAGCAACTTTTCTAGAATTTCCTCTATCTTTATCAATTTCACCAGAATAATTTACCGAATAAATTTTATCAGTATTTGTTGAATCTCCTGTTCCACTCCACCACATATATGAATCTGTATACATATAATTATAATTTTTACACTCTTTTGAAGATGTGGTTTGACATGCTGGAGCTATACTGGCTCTAATATATTCATAAATAGGCAATAAACTTATTGTTGAATTTTCTATTTTTTTACTACATTCAATATCTCCTGTATTTATTATGTCATTTTCTGATCTATTAGCAACACATGCAGTAAAATTCGTTGTTTTTGCTTTTAATTCTTTATCTAAACTATTATATATAACATCTAATGAATCTTTAATTCTACTTAGAGAATAATCATTTATACCACAATTTATTTGTTCCTCAGAATTATATCTATCATCCCAATAAACAAAAACTTTTTCATCATTATCATCCATATTTTCAGGAATAATATAAATTTTATCTTCATTATCTATCTTTATTATTCTATAAATAGTATTTTTTACTTTAAGATAATTGTTTAACTTTTCACCTCTAAATCTTAAAATGCCATTTTCATCATATAATCCTGCACCACTAGTTACTAATAAATTATCTTTTTTTATTTGATCTTTTAATAAAATAGTAGTAAATGAATTACATGTAAGATATGTTTGATAATCAAAATCACCATTATTATATGTTACTTCAACACGTCCCTTACAAGTTTCATCTTTTGTATATTTTTTAATACTTTTCATGTATTTACCATTAACTAAAGTTGTCTCATCAACAACTGAAGTCTTTGAAGACTCAGTAGGTAATTTTCCTAAATTATCTTGATAATAAGAATAAGCAGCTTTACTCATGATAATTTCCATATCCTCATAAGACGTTTTTCGATTAATAATTGCAACAATTATTGCAATTATTATTATTAACATAATAAAACCAATTAAACCTATTCCTAATAGTTTAATCTTCTTTTTACTTTCATCATCCATATTTCTTAAATTATCTAAAAATTCACTCATTTTATCACCTATTCTCTTGTATTTTAAGTATACCAAAAACAAAAAAAAGAAGCAATATTTTATTGCTTTCCAACATCTTTACTTATATCACAAGCTGATGGCTTTAACATACATGATTGACAAATATCAAAATCTGCTTTTGCACCACTACTTGTAAAATCTACAATTAATCCCATTATTAAACTCACAATAGTTGGTACAAAGAAAATAGCAACAGCCGCTATACCTCGTGTCATAAGTGCTTTAGCAGCTTTCTTTATATCATCATCTTTTGAAGATACTACAGCTTGCGCAAAATCTTTTACTCCAAAAATAATTAATAATACTGGAATAATTATTTTAACTATTAAAAATACCCAACCTACTATTTGCCATATTGAAGCTGTTGAAGCACAAAAATCTAGGTTAGTTGTTGTAGAAGTTTTGTTACTATTATTTTTGTTCTTATTTAAATTTTCAACATTTTTATTTGCTTCAGTTTTATCAAGTTTGGCATTACATGGAGACATACACGCATTATATGCTTGCTTTTGATTTTTCTTTACCTTACCATTTTTATTTTTAAATTTGTCACATTTAGCGATACAATTTTTATAAGTTTTACTATTTTTAGAAACTGCATAAACATTTGTAAAACTTAATGTAGATACAACTGCTAATATCATAATTACAATTTTAATTTTTTTCATATTTTAACCTCACTTTAATACTATTTAAGTATAACAAATGAATAAAAAAAAAGCAATAAAATGCTTTTAATCTTGATTAGTAACTGCACATTTACTAGGACTAGTAATACAAGTTCTACAAACTTTAAAATCTGCCTCTGCTCCACTAGTTGTAAAATTACCAACTAAACCCATTATTAATCCGATAATAGTAGGAACAAAGAATATTAATACTGCTGAAACTCCTCTGATTGCTAATGACTTTGTATATTTTTTTATTTCATCATCTTTACCAGCAACAACAGCTTTTCCTAAATCAATCATTCCCATAATAATTAATATTACTGGAATAACAATTTTAAATATTAATAATACATATCCAACTACTTGCCAAATATCAGCAGAAGCAGAACAAAAACCATTTTGTAAAGTTCCAGTACCAATACCTGCTATTAAAAATAAATTATTCATAACCTATACCTCTTCTCTCTATGTATTAATTTTATTATAGTAAAAAAGTTATGTCAAGTATTAAGACTTAAATATGCCAAATAATTTACTACCTTTTGACTCTTCGTTGTCACTTTCTAGACGACTAAATCCTAATTTTACTAAGAATTCATCAACAGCAGCACTTTTATCAAGCTTATCATCAAGATAAGGCATATTATAAAATACCCTACTTTTTGACTCATATTCAAAATCAGCAACATCTCTATCATTTAATATACTACGATTTAATACCACTTTTTTATCTTTTAATTTTTCAAATGCTTTATGATCTTTTCTTATTAATTTATTTAATTTAATTAAACCAGGCTCTATTAAATAAATAACTTCAGTACAAGAACTGATTGGACCTTTATCATTTAAGTCTACTAAAATAACTTCATTTCCAGAATTAGTAGCAATAAATGATGGAAGGTCTAAAGCAGTAGTTGTTTTTAAAGTTTTATCATTAAAATACATAAAATCATTGCTATCAACTTCTACTGCTACAACTTGATAACATTTTTCCAAATGCTTTTTTAATAAATAAGTAAGAGTTGTTGAACCAGCATGGTTAGTAACATTTTTAATACCTATAACACGTAAACCTAAGCGATTATAATTAGGTTGTGAAACACCTGTCTCAGGAGTTGATACAGGAATATTACTTAATTGGTGATAACTAGCAACATCTTTATAACTATTAGGGTTATCTATTAAAAACTTAACAGCATCGATATTTCTTGTAAAATTATAAATTCCCATTGAAACTAATTGTGACAAAAACATTGGGGAATTAACAATTTCTGAATCATCAAGTAGTAAAATAATTTTATTCATGTCAAGCCCTACAGATAATTGTTGAAAAGTATTAATATCTTGATAATTTTTTATAGCTGTGACATCTATAATCATTTTATTAAAGAAAAAATTAGTAAAATTAGATACAATTTCCTCAACATCAAATTCTCCATTTATACTTTTAATTACATCAATATCTAAATTTGCTAACAAAGATTGATATTTATTTGAAATAATTACATTCATATATTTTTACCTCTTTTCTTCTTCTATGTATCAATATTTGATTTTACACATTGTATTGAATCATTTTTTCCACATTTTCCATCTTTAGGATAATTAACATCTTTTGTTTCACCATCAACTTTAAAAGTATAAATATCTCCAACTACTGGTAGATTAAATTTAAAAAATATTTTAACTTTATAATATGCTCTATTTGGGAAATTAGATGCAATACTTTTAGTTTTTGAAATACAATAATTAAACTTTTTATTTTTATTTCCATCATTAATTAATGTTGCGTGTACACTATTTATATTAAATCCATAGCTTCCTTTTTCACACTTTCCAACTGTACTATAACCATTATTTTTCAAATAATTATTAATCAAAAATATACTACCATTTACATTATTTGTTTGAGAAATACCTTCTTTTTTCTCAATAATACTTAGCAATTCATTTTTAACTCTAAAAGCTTTTGAATAATTCATAGAAAGTGCTAAAAATGCTACAAATACAAACATAATAATTATTACAAGTTGTGTAAGCCACGTTCCACCTATTGCTTCTCTCATTTAACCACCTTCTATTAATGTTTATTTGCTGTTTTATAAAGTATTTTTGTATCTCCTTTTATATTGAAATCAAATGCTGTTCTTATAATAGGTAAATCCAATTGATAAAAAACTTTTACCTTATAATAACTTACATAAATAAATTCTCCAGGAGTCCCATTTACTGCATAAGAATATGCATCATTTGCTTTTACTTCAGATAAACAAAAAGCATATTTTGTAGTATTACTAGAATTAACACTAGTACATTTTCCGTCCAAAGTACAACCATAACTGTATCCTTTACAACTTCCTTTGGTTCTATAGCCAACTTTTTTCATATAATTAGAAATATTTGTTAAAGCTATATCTGTATAATTACTGTTTGTAAATACTTTAACTCCACCATTTCTTTCGAGTTCATTTATTATTTTATCCTTAACACCAAATGCTTTTGAATAGTTAATAGATAAACACATATAACCAGCAAATAGCAATACAAAGAAAATAACTAAATTAAATAACCAAGTTCCACCTATTGCTTCTCTCATTACATCACCTTATCTATTAACCTTTCCAAGGACACTCAAAAACATTATTTTTTTTACCTTTTATATAACATTGTGCAATCCCATCTTGTTTACAAGTACCTTCACATTTACAGATAGCTTTACTACAATTAGCATTTCTATCAAAATTATCACCTATTAAAGGCCATATAACAGTATAGAAAAAGGCAGCAAGGATTCCTACTGCTATTACAATAACTAATGTCATATTAAGTTCTCCTGTTGCCTCTTTCATTATATTACCTTCTTACTATTTTTCTAATGATTAATAAAAATTATTTCCTAACCTTGAGTATTAGTATTAGTATTAGTATTAGTATTGGTATTATCTTTGTTCATACAAGTATTTACACAACTACTATCACCTGTTGAACATTGTGCTTCGCAAGTATTTTTTTTAATACTATCTTTAATTCCAGGCCAAACGAATGTATAGAAAAATGCTGCTATTGCTGCTATTGCAACTACTGTTACAACTGTCATATTTAATTCTCCTGTTGCTTCTTTCATAAATAAAATTCCTTCTTTCTTTATCTTTAATTTTATACATTATTATTATACCGTTAATAAATCAATTTATCAACATTATTCGAAAATTTTTATTTTAGATTTACACTATATAAAAAGTATTCATTTTTTTCATTATATAATAATTGATAGTCTTCTTTATCTTTTATGTAACTATTTAAAATTTCACCTTTTTCTACCAAAATATAGTTAAAGTTATATTTTTTTATTATTTTTTCGTAATCTTCATATTTTTTTATATTAATAAAAATGTCTTCTAAAATATCTTTACTATTATTAAAATTTTCCATAAAAACTTCTGCTCTTGAATCAACAAAATTTAGCACATCATTAAAAGCAAGATATGATCCAATATTAAAATTATTGTATATTCTTAAATTCTTTTTATCTATATTTTTTTTTATATATTTTATAGTTTCATTTGGATAATTTTCATTTTCATGATAATTAAATTTTTTTAAATTTAATGTTATGAAACACATTACATATAAAATTATAAGTAATAAAGTTAAAACAAAACTTATAAGAGTAGTATTAACTTTAAAATTAGGTAATTTTAATTTTATTATTTTAAAATCGTTTTCAACAATTATTTTATAAATTAATGTTGGAATAATTGTACAGAAGTAGGATCTGTGTCTATTTGCAAATAATGCAAGTAATAATAATCCAAAAATCAAGAAAAAGTCTCTTGCTTTAACTTTACAAAAAATTAAAGTAATAATAGAACAAAATACTATAATTAAAAATGGAATAGAATTAATTAAAATTGTTTTTTGCATTTCTCCAATATAAGAATAATATGGATTTCCTAGTGTTTTGATAAAAAATATATAAGGCATAAATTTATAAGGTGAAATTAACCCTGTTAGAATTACCACTATAAAAGTTATTAAAAATATTTTCAAATTCTTTGGATTACAAAATATTAATTTATTTGTAATATTTTTATTATATAATTTAGAAAATTTACTAAATAATATTTCGGCGATAAATGGAAGGAAAAAAATCAAATATAGTATCCAAACTGGCATATGAATGTTAACCAACAATATTGACATTAAAATTAATATTATTGAATACTTTATTTCACCTGTGTTATAAAGTTTATTTATAAAAATTATTTCTAAAAAGAAAATAATATAAGAAATCGATTGAACTCGTGTTCCAAAAAAGTCTTTCATTAAATATAAAGTAATAATAGAAACTATAAATGATAAAAATTTATTCTTATCAGCCTTATAATTAGTTTTAAATAAAATTAATCCAAATAAAACATACAGAGAATAGAAAAAAATAAATACTCCAACATAATTAAATTTAGTATAAATAAAATATATTATTAAATCATAAAACCAATGATGGTATAAATATTTTAATCCTGGTATAAAACTGAAATGATCTTTGAAATCAATTCCATATTTTAAAATATCTTTTCCAGTTCTTATATCAAAATACAAATCATTTTGAGAAAATTTTTGGATTAATACAAAAGCTATTATTAGTATTCCTAAAATATACGGAAAAAATCTTGACATTGATTCTATTTTCTTTTTCATAATCTATCTTCCTAACTATTACTTTAATTATATAAAAAAAATCTCTTTTATAAAAGAGATAATTTAAAATATTATAAATTCATCATTTGTAATACTGCAAATATTAAAAGTATCATAACTCCTAAACCTGTAGTAATTAACATTGACATTGTTTTGCTTTCCATCTTATCTAATCTATTTTTATAACGTGTTTCACGTGCTTTTTGTTGTAGATTAGATATTGTTTTTGAGAATGTTAATAATTGTTCTTGTTTATGTTCCTGTTTACCTAAACTTAAACGATATAAAAGTCTCATCATTCTCATTGAATCTCTTACTGGATATTCTTTAGCAAAATTCATGTATGGATCTATTTTATCATTACCAGCATTAATTTCATTAATCATTTCTTGAAGTCCTTCTCTAAATATTTCAGGAGCATCAGATATTGATTTACCAATAGCAACAGGTACTGTATAGTGTTGAATTAATATTTCCAAACTTTTTAAATAATGTGGTAACATTGAATCTATTTCACTCAAATGTTTTTTATAATACTTTTTCATACTACTATAACCAGACTTAAACATTAAATAGGCTGCAATTAATGAAACTAAGAATGTTGCATAACTGAAGTTAGAAATAAAGATAAATAAGCATAATACTAATACTATTCCAGCATTTTGAACTCTCTTAGTAAATAATATGTCTGGGTTTGCTCCATCGCCATATCTAGCTTTTACTAAAAAATCCCAATCGTCTTCTTTTAATTTTCTAAAATATTCAGTATTGTCAGTAATAAATCTATTAGCGTTAATTCTTCCAGTATAGTTTAAAACAAATAATATAATTGCTGCTAAAATAACTATTTCTATATGCATAATTACTCAACCCCCACATCTTCATTGTAGAATTTTTCACCAGATAATAAGAAATAAGCATTAATTATTATTATCAAATGTAATATTATTTGAACATAAAACATATCTAATAGTTCAATATATGAATCTGTTCCTAATAAAAATTGCATTGCAAGTACTAGAAAGAATAATGCAACACCAAATGTTAAGAATTTTCTATGGAATTCTACTCTATCCATTTGGTCTCTATAAACACCTTCTACTAAAGCATCTATATCCATTGCCATATTTTCTAATGCTTCACCAGAATCTTTAGCACCTTCTTTAGTAATTTGTAAAAACAATTGATTCATATTTTTTACCATATAGAATGGATATTTAGCATTAAAATATTCAATAGATTCATCAATTGTACCATTTTGATAAGACATATCAATCATAGTTTTAACATCTTGTAAAACTGGATCCAGTAGGATACCAGAATCTCTAACACCTTCTAAAGATTTAACAAATGATTGAGTAGTATTAAATTCCATAATAACGTTAGTAGTATATATTTGAATTTGTTCAAATATATATTCACTATATACTTTTTGACATCTTAAATATGCTAAATAAGGAATAAAAGCTATAGCTATTATTACATAAATTATAGTTATTAAAACGTTGTAAAAATACAAATATGATATAACTCCAGCAAACCCACCAATTATACTTATTTGTATTGCATATTGTTTTGCTGTATATTCTCTTCCTAATTCTTTAGTTTTTTGTCTAACTTCTTTAAAAGAATATGGAGCGTATTTTTCATATGCATTTTGTACAGAGGTAATAAAGAATTTATAAACATTTTCACCTTTATTTAATCTATAAGAAACTACATATATGGCAATTGCTAATAATAATATAAGTACCATTACTATACCTCTCTTCCTTATTCTATATAATATCTAATACATCTATATTACTTATATTAGATATATTGTTTATTTGATTATTATTTTGATTTGTAGGAACACTGTTGATAACAGTAGGGTTTTCCACAGTAGAATTAATAGGTTTTACTTCCACCTGTTGATTAACAGGAGCTTTATCAACATTTTTTATTTCATTAGAAGTGGTTGGTGTTTGTTCTTCTAATGGATTTTTTAAATTATTTGTTGATTTTTTTTCTGTTACCAAGTGGAATGGATCATCACCTAAATCAATTCCTTGAATACTACAATAATCTTTTAAATGTTGTGTTGGATTATTGAAACTCATTGTTCCATCCAAACTTTTTTTATAAATTTCATTTGTACATGGTTTATTATCATCATCAACATAAAATTCACAAACTTCAAGTATTTCACGTTGAAATCTATTATATTTTTTACTCATGTAACCTTTAACATATATTCCTAATTGAACATATCTATGAATTGAAGATAAGAATTGATCTGTATCTTGACTTGATTCAAGTAATGAATACATACGCATTGGAATACTTGCAGCTTTGTCAGCATGAATTGTTGACATGATATGGTGTCCAGAAGATATTGAGTTACGGATTGCAAGTACTGCTTCAGCACTACGAACCTCGGCAAGTAATATCCATATTGGGTTTTGTCTCATACATGTAACAAGTACATCAGTATAAGATGCAATATTATTAGTTTTCATTGCAACAATATCACGATGTGGATAAATTCTATCTAAGTGTAACTCTAAAGTATCTTCTATTGAAATAATTTTTTCATCTTCTCTTGTATTACTTGCAAGATATTTGACTAGTTCTGTTTTACCTGAACCAGTTTCACCACTTACTATAATATTACAACGAGCATGAACACAATCAATTAAGAAGTTAAGTAAATCCTCTGTTACATAATCTTCTCTTAATAATTTATCTCTATTTAAACGAATTTTAGCAGGTGTTTTACGAATTAATACTGCTATTCCATTAGTTGCAATTGATTCATGAACGAAATTTAAACGTAACTCTGTACTTTCTGCATCTAGAAAAGGATGAGCCATATTAAATGTTTTACCCATAACATTAGAACATTGAAATGCTAATTTTTCCATTAATGCATTATTTATCTCTGGTCTTTCAACTTTATAAACACCTTTAGTTAAGGTTTTTAAAAATACTTGACCATTGTTACTATAAGAAATATCGGTAACATTATCATCCATTAAAAATTCATTTAATGGTCCAAAATCTAACTGAGAGAATATAGCATCATTCATAAAATCACCTCCTTTTTTATTCTTTAAATCATATTAATCGTTATTATTATTATTGTTGTTTGTAGTATTATCATTATTTGTATTACTGTTATTTGTAGTATTAGTTACAACATTATCAGGGATTGTTGCTGTTTTAGATAAGATAAAGTTCTTAATATAATCTGATGCAACTGAAGTTTCACCAGGATTAGCAGAATATGATGCATTTCTTGGTACTGGAAGTATATCCACTCCACCAGAAACATATCCAGCTTTCATTAATAATAAGTACATATCATCAGGTACTGCAAATAATAATTCTGCAGGTGTTCTTGATTCTACAGTAGTTTCAAAAACATGATTTCCTTGACTATCTTTTACAGCTAATACTTCAATACTTTCAATTAATTTACCAAATATAATTTTTCCACTATCATCAGTAGCTTTTAAATATAAATCAATATAATTACCAGGGTATATTGAGTTTCCATATGTATCATGTAAATCTACAGATAATGAATAAATTGTATATCCATCCGGAATATTTGCAAATGCAGAATCAGGCATTTCTGATTCAGTCATTATAGCTGATGTATAGAATAAACTATTTGCAGGGATAGTTACTCCATAAGCAGCATAATTATTGATTATTTGACTAGCATTTTGTATTAAGTTAGGACTATTGTTAACTAAACTACTTGATACCTCCATATAACCAATCATATCTTCTGTAATTTGAGTTCTTGAAGATATTTCTACTTTAGCATAAGGTACAGTAACAGGTTTAATAGCTTGCTTTACACGCCAATTATAGCCAATGTATATAACTAATACACCGGCTATAACTCCTAAAATTGTTACTGTATTCTTATTACCTAAAAATCTTTTAATTGTTGTTAATAAATTTGCCATTATTTCCTCCTTTTTATTCCTTTTTATTTATTATTATTAGGTAATTCAAGAATACCATCAACTTTATCAACTAAATCAAAACTTTTACTATCTCCAGATATTGTAAATACACTTGATTTACTCGATACTTTAACACTAACTTTTGGTGGCTGCTCTTGAATTGCGTAGAATTCAATATTATATGTTGTTGATAAACTTACATTTTCAGAAAATCTTCTAATAAAACTTTCAACAAATTTTTCTTGATTAATTTTTAAGGTTTGATTTTCTCTATAAGTAGCTAAATCTACAGCATCAAACATTGAAGCTTCCGTAACTTCTTTGATTAAATAATAATCTTGAGTACTAGAAGTTGTAACATTAGTTATCATCATCATAACCACAGTTATAAATACACCTAAAACTATTAACCAATATCCCCAATAAACTTCTTTCATTTATTATTCAATCCTTTCCGTTATTTTCTATCAAAATCTGTATAATTTGCATGTTGCTTACTTAAAAAATCTTTCAAGAAACTACTTGTACAATAATATTCACCACTTGAATTCTTATTGCTACAACTTAATGTATCATTACTATATTCTTTATTATCTTCGTTATATTGTCTTATTTTATTCATAAGTGAAGGTGTTAATTCAATTTTAAATACAGGTTTATTTTCATAAATTGTTTGGCCTTTATCTTGGATAGCCTTAACATCTTCTTCTGTCCAGTTTCCACCAATTTGTGTGTCGTCTTGATAAACATCATCTAAAGATATAGTTTTATATGAAATTGTTGTGTCTCCATCATTCCAAACACATGTACCTATACATTCAACTTTACAATCTTCACATTCTTTAAATTTACAAACTTTATTTTCAACATAACAGTTTGTAGAACCATCTGGGCAAACACATTCAACTTCGCATTCAGGACATTTCTTTGTTTTATATTGGCATACATACTCTTTACCTGTCTCTGCTTCAGTTTTTGTATTAAATATTGAACAACTATCACCAATTATTTTATTAGTATATCTACACTCACCAGCGTCATCACCACCAACACCGATATTAGAAATTGCTAAATAGTAATTATAAATTCCAGTATCTGGATCATGTTGTAAAGCAATTGGGAAAGCATATCCTAAACTTCTTAAGTTTTCTTTTTTCTCTACTGTATTTTTATCAATAACAATTGTTCCAAATGGATGATAAGTATATATTTCCTTTGTAGCATCTTTATAAGTTGCTTTTTTAACAACTTCTTGCTTCATATAAATAGTATTTAAATCAATATCAGAAGTTTGAGTACGACTAGTAGTGTCATTTACATAAATATATTTTTGAACTGTTTTTTTACCGTCAGTTTTATCTCCATCTTTATAATCATTGTTAACACTAGTATAATGAATTGTCTGATTTGAAACTTCTGAAACTATTTTATCAATTTTACCAGATACTAAATTATTATAAACTTCGTCATAACTAAAACTTATATCAGGATCAAAACAATAATTATTATTCCATTCAGTACATGATTTATATTTTTGAATTTCACTAGCTAAATCATTTAAAAGACTAGCATATTCTGTAGTTAATGTAATTTCAGGTTTTGCTGTATCTTCTGTTATAGTTCCATCAGCATTACATGTTGGATTATTTCCCCAAGTCAAGCTAACTGTATCTGTACCTAATTTAGAATTCCATGTTCCATCCCCATCTGATGTACCCTTTTCGTATGGATAACTAACATTAGTTGCTTCATAATATGTATATGGATTTGGTTTTGTTCCTGTCGTATTTACAGTTGTCGTTTTATAAGTTCCATCAGCATTCTTTACGAGATTTCCCTTTGCATCTTTAACATATTGCACTTCTGTAGTAGGATAAGTACAATCCTTTGTACCACTTTTTTTATACTTACCTGCATTATCAACTATCTCTTGTTTTTTCTTATTTTTTTGATATTCATTCCAACTATCACGAATACTTATTTGTAAAGACTTAGTTTTTTCAATGAATTCCTTCTTTTTAATCTCAGAAGTATAACAAGTTCTTGTACCTTTTATACTCATATTCGTTCCACTATCATTAGCTTTATTCCAATCTTTTTTCAATTTGAAATAACTTCCATTATCTGTATTTATTGTACCAGGTAAATTAAAATCTATCTTTTCTAAACAATATACTTTACAATAATTATTATCTGTTAAAGTTACAGAACTCCCAGGCTTTGTTTCACTTAAAACGTTACCTTTTTTATTAGAATTATCATCAGTCTTCTTTTGCAAATTTGTATTACAATAGCTAGCAAATCCTCCTTGTTTAATACAAGATTTTAAATTGTTTTCATCTTCTAAATCTCGAACTTCACCGTTTGAATCACATTCTCCTGTCATTGTAGTTGTACCTTTACAGTTGCAATCATCATCAGGAACTGTAAAAGTGAATGACAAACCACCTGTTGAGCTTTTTGTAATATCATTTATATCACATGTAACTGTTGAAGCAGTTCCACTACTGTTAGGATTAGAACTAGGTATTTCTAGTATATAGCTTTGTCTATCTTTATCATTACAGTCAACATAGTAAACTGTTCCTGGTGTAATTGAAATACTACTTGATGAACTGTCTTTAGAAGAACTTGAAGAAATTCCTCTTACTTTTACAACAATCTCTGCACCTTGACATTCAGCAATTGGAATTTGAGTAATAGTTAAAGAATAACTACCATTTCCATTATCAATAGCATTTAAAACTCCTGATCCTCTAGAAATATAAAATTTATCTCCATAACCAGCTTTTCCAAGATTTATAGTTGCGTTTACAGTACCATAACCATTAGCACTAGATGTTGTATATGATACGCTTCCATTTGCCTCTTTCATTTCGCTTTTTTTTACAGTCTTATTAGTCAAATTGCCATATCCATGCGCTGCTGGGCTTAATACTGACACAGCTTTATCAGCATAATTAACTCTTACTAAACCAGAGTTATTAGCTATGACTCTATACTGGTATTCTTTAGAATCATGATCACCTGTTACTTGTCCAAATGCAGTAGTAGTTACATCTGATATACTACAACCATCAAATGATCTTTGATTTGGTAATCCTTTATCAAGACAATATATATTATATGTACAATTTTCAGTATGTAAAGTTTGAGTTTGAGTTTTATATCCAAACTTTGTGTCATGTCCAGGCTTTGGTTCAACACTTACAGTTGAAGCATTTATATTAGATAATGACACAAATCCAACTATACCCATAACTCCTATATATTTAAAAATATTTTTCATATTAATCTACTCCTTTTTCTTATGATAATAATCACAGTAGTAGTAACCCCCACTATTAATATGATTGATCCACATACAATTAATAATTTTTTATTCTCTTTAAAAAAATTTGATTTATTATTATCTTTATCTTTTTGATTATCTTTACTATTTTTAGAATCTTGTGTTTCTTTATAAGCTGCTGATTTATTAATGAAGTCTTCTAAATTAAAACTATCATCAACTACATATTCTTGACAATAATCAAAATTTGGATATTCTTTACAAAAAGAATAATCAGAATATGTATTATATTTTGGTGTTATAAGATTTAAACTTCGTAGTTCTATTCCTTCACATGAATCTTTTGTGCCATATACAGTAATTGTATATGTATAAATTCTATCTGCAACTTTAGAACTTAAAGTAATAGTACCGTTATCAGAATCTGAATAATAGTAATAATTTGTTGTTCCTTCTGTTTCATTAGTTACTTTAATTGATAGATTTTCAGTAAGATTTAATATCTTAACATTAAAACCTTTTTCTTTAACTGGAACCTGTCTATCAGTATCAATAATTCCATCTTCATCGACATAACTAACTGTTTTTCCTGTATCAATATCAACCGCCTCATAAGTTGCTTTTACAGTAGATGCAATATTATTAAGTTCAACCTGTTTTTCATAACTACATTCTGCAGCATTAACATTTACTGCAAAACAAAATGACAGCAAAGATACTAAGATATACTTTGCATTTTTTCGCATAATATCACCAACCTAAATTTCTATGGTCTTATTGTAGCACAAGAACATAGTATTTTCAAGTAAATATCATTTGTTAAATTACTTAAAATAATTGCCTAGATTAATGATTTATGATATATTTTTAATGGTGATAGTATAATGAAAAATAAATTAATAATAACAGGTGTAATTTTAGGAATAATTGCAATTTTTGGAGTTTTTTATTTTGCAAGTAAAACAAGTAATAATGTTAAAAATGATGGTAATATAGTTTATATTGATGTAGATGAACTGGAAAAAAAAATAAATAATAAAGATTCATTTGTTTTAGTATTTACTCAAGATGGTTGTAGTCATTGTGAGTCTTATGCTCCAGTGTTAAAAGAAGTAAGTAATAAATATAATATTAAAATCTATGATTTAAATTTAACTAAAGTAAAATCTACTGATATTGCAAAAGTTAATGCTATTGCAAGTATCAGTGGTACCCCTACTACTGTATTTTATAAAAATGGTGAAGAAGAAACTACATTAAATAGAATTAGTGGTGATACTACTTCTGATAAACTTATAGCTAAATTACAAAAACTTGGATATATTAAGGGAGAATAAAATATGAAAGAAAAAATAAAAAACTTTTTAATTGGAATATTAGTATTTTTATTATATTTTAAGGCATTACCAATAATACTTGGTTTAATCTTTGGTCCTAATTTTAAGTCTTCTTCTAAAATGGTTAGTAATATTTACTTATCTTTAGCAGAAATAATTATATTCTTAATTTTATTCTTTATATTTAGAAAAACAATTATTAATGATATTAAAAAATTTAAAACTGATTATAAAAAGAATTTAGATACAGGATTTAAATATTACTTTGTTGGATTTTTAGTAATGGTTACTTCTAATTTAGTAATTAATCTTATTAGTGGTGGTCTTCCAACTAATGAATCTGTAAATCGTGAATATTTAAAAATGTATCCCATTTATTCTGTTATAGCAATGGTCTTTGTTGGACCATTAGTTGAAGAAATAGTATTTAGACTAGGTTTTAGAAAAGCTTTTAGTAAATGTTTACCTTATTGTATATTTTCAGGACTACTTTTTGGAGGACTTCATGTTTATACTGCTTTTGAAGGAATGCAATTTGCTGAAATGCTAAAAAACTGGATTCAAGTTCTTTATATTATTCCTTATAGTGCTTTAGGATGTGCATTTGCTAAAGCTTATTATGAAACTGATAATATTTGTACAACAATGTGTATTCATATGTTACACAATGCCCTAACAGTATTTTTAATACTTGTAGCAATGTAAGGTGAATTATGAAAAAGAAGAAAATTATAAGTTTTTTAATTTTTATAGTATTGGTAATAGTTTGTTTTGTTTTATATGCAAGATATATTGGAACGACTGGAGTTAAAGTAATTGAAACTCCAGTTGTTGATAACGATATTCCAACTTCTTTTGAAGGATTTAAAATAGTAGAATTTGCTGATATTCATTATGGCAATACTACTTCATTAAAAGATATAAAACAACTGGTTAATAAAATTAACCAGTTGAAACCAGATTTAATTATCTTTGCTGGAGATTTATTTGATAATTCAATTAAAATAACAGAAAATGATGTTAATTCTTTAAAAGAAGAACTTAGTAAAATTGATAATACTGTAAATAAATATGCTGTTAAAGGTGATCAAGATTATAGTAATTTAACTGATTTTGAAACCATATTTAAATATGCTAATTTTACTATTTTAGATAATTCTAATGAACTAGTATATTATAAAAACACTGTTCCAATTAAAATAGTAGGAACAACATCTATTTTAAAAAGTAAAATAGATTATAATAGTGCCTTTACTATTTTAGGTGATGAGAATGATTATTTTACGATTTTAATTGCTCATGAACCTACTATAGTAAATAAAATAAAAGATTATAAAGTAAATGTTTTATTTACTTCTCACTCTCTTGGAGGATTAATTAATATTCCTTTTGTTGGTGGTTTAATTCATTTAAAAGGCTCTGATAATTATACTAAAGGGGTATATAATGTTGGTAATATAAAAATGTATGTTAATAGCGGTATTGGTACGCAAGATTATAAATTTAGATTTAATAATCGTCCAAGTATTGATTTATTTAGACTTTATAACAATTAAAAAAAGACTTGTTTTTGAAAGTCTTTTTTTATTAGCAAACACATTCTATATAAGTATCAGTTAAGCATTTTATACAACAAACACAACCTAAGTCAATTGTGAAGAATGAGTTTGTTGCTATATATGGATTAATACTTGCAGTATCAGGATTATCAGCAAGCACTCTACATGTACAGCAATTTCCATCTACTTTTTCTACTCTAAATACGCATGAACATAATTGTCCTTCAGCATTAGTTGCTGGTAAATCTTTAGTTGTTGGCATGCTAAGTGGTGTACTATTTGAACAACATGTATATAACATTATTGGTCTTGTATTACAAATTAAGCAATTTGGACCTCCTCCTAAAGATGGTCTGTCACATGAATCCAAACAACTGTCAGGACATGCATTTTGTTGTAATACTAAAATAACGTTTAATATTTCAGCAATACAACTAGAACTTGATTTATTATTGTTATTGCACATATCTTTCACCCTTTCATGTATTCTCATTATTAATTTATGTTAAATTTCCAAAATAGTGATTGTTTTAGTTATTTCTTTTTTTTTATATTTATAGTATAATTTTAATAGGTGATAAAATGGATAAGGTAATAGAATATGGTATTATCATTTTAGCTTTATTAATTATTTCATTAATAGTCATTAAATTAATGAAAAAAGACTTTAGTGTTGAAGCTAATAAATTGATTGGATACCTTGGTGGAAAAGATAATATTATTAATGCTGAATGCAACATGTCACGTTTCAAAGTTATTTTAAAAGATATTTCAAAAGTTGATAAAGACGCCATTCAAAAACTTGGAGCTAAAGGAATAGTTGAAATTGATAATCAATTAAAAATAATTTTTGGCAAAGATGCAAGAGTATTAAAAAAATATATTGATGAAATCATATAAAAATATAGCGAAAGCTATATTTTTATATTTGTTCTATATCTAAAATGTTATCTATATTAATTGCTTCGTTATCCATTGTTAATAAATAATTATTCTTTCTACCAACAATAGTTTTGGTAAATGTCTTATCATATGTCGTGATCTTAACCTTACTTTTATAAACAAAATTAGAAGAATTAAATATATCAGATATTTTTCTACCTATATTTCTAACGTCATTTATTTCACTCTTCTTTTCTTCTTCATAAAAGATATCTTGGGAATTATTAATTTTTTTGTCTATCTTATTAGCAAATACTTTTGGTAATTCTTTATTCATAGTAGCACCTCACTATATTCTATGATAAAAGTCCAAATATGAGACATAATAATTATATGAAAAAAATATTAAATAAGAAAAACTTAATATTATTTGTTCCTCTAATAATACTCATGGTTATTAGTTTTTTAACCATGTATAATTCCAGATATATTTCTAAAATATATGTAAATCATTTAAATAAACAAATGATTTGGTACTTTATTTCTATTATAATTATTTTATTTCTTCCAAATATAAAATTGTTATTTAAATTTTCTAATATAATTTACTTATTTAATGTTTTATTACTTTTATTAGTCTTAAAATTTGGAAATACTGTTAATGGGGCAAGAGCTTGGTTTAACCTTGGTTTCATTGCTTTTCAACCAAGTGAATTTATGAAGCTAAGTTATACTTTATATTTAACTACTATTATAAAAAAATATAAAAGAAAAAATATCAAAACTGATTTTATTTTCTTGTTAAAAGTTTTAATAATATTTTTAATACCAAGTATTTTAATATTCTTAGAACCTGATACTGGAGCAATTATTTTTTTAGGAATTATTACTTTATTTATGTTATTTTCATCAGATATTAGTAAATGGTGGTTTTTATTAATTTTTATTTTAGTTGCTTTATTTATAAGCTCATTTTTCTATTTATTTTATTTTAAACAAGATACTTTAATTAATTTAATTGGTACAACATTTTTTTATCGAATGGATCGAATATTTAATTTGAAAAATAATATGCAACTTAATAATGCTTTAATTGCTATTGGTAATGGAAATATTTGGGGATATGGAATTAATAAGGCAAGTATATATATCCCTGAAGCCGCTACTGATTTTGCTTTTTCTGTTGCTGTTAGTAGTATGGGTTTTATTTGTAGTTTAGTTATAATTATATGTTATTTTATAATTGATACATATTTTATTAATTCTATTTTTAAAACAAAAAATAAAACCACTAAGTTATTTACTAGTGGCTTTATAAGTGTTTTTATTTTTAGTCAATTATACAATATATTTATGAACATTGGATATCTTCCAATAATGGGAATATGTCTTCCATTTTTATCGTATGGTGGTTCATCATTAGTAGTATTCTCTCTTTATATAGCAATTATCTTAAGATTAAAAACTAATAATATCTAGGATAATAATAACCATATGATGAATAACCATAAGGATAATTATAATTAGGGTAATATGGTTGATTTACATATACAGGTCTTGGTCTTGTTAACCCAACTGCTGCCCCACCTGTTACTGCTCCGACTAAAAAAGGAAAGAAAAATTGTCTGTCTTCATATTGATAATTATTTGGATACATAATAAAAACTCCCTTCTTATTTTATAATATGTCTAGGAGTTTTTTTCATTATTTATATAAGCCTAAGAAATATTTTTTCTTTCCTTTTTTTATAATTACTACTTCTTTATCAATAGCGTTATGTTTTGTAACAAGATAGTTTTCATCAGTTATTTTATCATTGTTTATACTAATGGCATTGCCATTTACTAGTTCTCTTGCTTCTCTTTTACTTGAACATATTTTATTATTAACAAGTAAATCAATGATATTTATATCGCTATTTATGACGAATGAAGGAACATCTTTAAAATTATCTTTAAGAGTTTTAGCATCTAATGTTTTTATTTCATCAGTAAATAATGCTTTACTGATTTTTTTAGCTTTTTCATATTCTTCACTTCCGTGTAAGAAAGTTATTACTTCACGTGCTAAAGCTTCTTGAGCAATTCTTAATTCTGGAGCTTTATTATGTTCAATTTCAATTTTTTCTATTTCTTCTTTAGTAAGGAAAGTTAATTTCTTTAAATAATCAATTACACATATATCACTTGAATTTATTAAATACTGATATAATTCATAACTTGATGTTTTATTTTTATCAAGCCATAAAGCATTACCTTCTGTCTTACCAAATTTAACACCATTTGCATCTAAAACTAGTGGCATTGTCATTCCATATAATTCTTTATCTAATTTCTTACGAGCAAGTTCAATTCCTGTTGTAATATTACCCCATTGATCAGATCCAGCTACTTGTAGGGTAACACCTTTTTGTTCATACAATGTAACAAAATCTAATCCTTGCATAATTGTATAAGCAAATTCACAGAATGTTATTCCTGATTCTAATCTTCTTGAAATAATATCTTTATCAAGCATATAATTAACATTTATATATTTTCCCCAATCTCTTAAGAAATCAATAGTACTGATATTTTTAGTCCAATCATAGTTATTAACAACTTCAAAGCCAAATATTTCTTTGGCTTGTTTAGTAAGTCCCTCTACATTATGTTCTACTTCTTCTGGTGTTATCATAGGTCTTTCTTTAGATGGTTTTGGATCCCCTATAAGTCCTGTTGCACCTCCAATAAGTAAAATTGGTTTATGACCATATTTTGCAAGTCTTGTAGCTATTAAGAATGATGAAAAATGCCCTATATGCATTGAATCAGCAGTTGGATCTGTTCCAATATAAAATGTTAATTTTTCATTGTTTAATTTATCTTCAAGTTCAGGACTTGAAATATCCTTTATTAATCCTCTATATTTTAAATCTTCAAATAATGTCATAATTTCTCTCCTTTTTTAAACTTCTACTATTTTTAATTTTCAATATTTGCATTTTTAATTTATCAAAATCAGTAACTTCAAATAACTCTAATGCTAATTGATAAGTTTCACTCGAAAAAGCAAAATCACTGTTTGATAAAATTATATCTTGATATTCACCTTCTAATAAGAACGTAGCTATAAGATATGCAAGATAAAATCTTATTCCTTCAAAATTACTCTCTAAAGTATTTATATACACTGAATAACCATTTTGAGTATAAACTACCCTATAAAAACTATTTTCATGATTAATTAATTTAACCTGAAACCCTGCCAATGTTAAAATACCTATTAAATTTAAATTAGAATTCTTCTCATCAACATTTAACAAGATATCGATTAAATTTCCTTTTCTATCCATTAACTTTTACCCTCCTAAAAAATAAAAAATTCATAAATCTAAGGACGGAAATTTCCGCGGTACCACCTTAGTTTATGAATTAACATACACTTTTGATTATAAAGCATCACCTTTTTAAGTTCATAAATTGTAATTTCATTGTTAACTGTTATTAGTTTTCACCAACCACTAACTCTCTTTAAACATTTATCAACAACTACTTTGATTTAATCATCACTTAATTAACAATAATATGATAACATTTAATAGATTAAAAAGCAATAAAATAAGTATTAGTTTTTAAATTACCAATGTTTTTTGGTATCCTTATTGTTTTTGTATTAAGAAGTCTTTTTTCAATATAATACTATTAAAAATTAGGTTAAATTTGCAACATTATGTTGCAAATTTAATTATATAATTCATAAAAAAATACCCAACAAAGGGTATTTATAAACATAAAAAAAATGGCAACTTCCTATTTTCGCTTAACACTATCGTCGGCGTTTTAGGGCTTAACTTCTCTGTTCGGAATGGGAAGAGGTGTATCACCTAAGCTATCGTCACCAATAAGGATTTTGTCCTTTAAAAACTAGATAATATAGTTCTCAAACTATCAATAATAATTAAATAAGTTAAATCCTCGAGCTATTAGTACTGGTCAGCTCAACGTATCACTACGCTTCCACATCCAGCCTATCAACGTTGTAGTCTTCAACGGCTCTTACTTTACGAAAAATGGGAAAATTCATCTTGGAGGAGGCTTCCCGCTTAGATGCTTTCAGCGGTTATCCCGTCCATACATAGCTACTCTGCGCTGCAACTGGCGTTACAACAGATACACCAGAGGTATGTCCAATCCGGTCCTCTCGTACTAGGATCAGCTCTCCTCAATTTTCCTACGCCAACGACGGATAGGGACCGAACTGTCTCACGACGTTCTGAACCCAGCTCGCGTGCCACTTTAATGGGCGAACAGCCCA
>CAKOXC010000003.1 GCA_934129945.1 uncultured Bacilli bacterium | reverse complement strand
TCAAGCTCCCTTATACCATTACACTCTTTGATTGATTTCCGACCAATCTGAGGGAACCTTTGAGCGCCTCCGTTACTCTTTGGGAGGCGACCGCCCCAGTCAAACTGCCCACCAGACACTGTCCTCCAACCGGATAACGGTCGCGAGTTAGAAATCAAGTAATTAAAGGGTGGTATTCCAAGGGTGACTCCGTATAAACTGGCGTCTATACATCAAAGTCTTCCACCTATCCTCTACAATAATTACCTAATTTCAATATCAAGCTACAGTAAAGCTCCATGGGGTCTTTCCGTCCTGTCGCTGGTAACCTGCATTTTCACAGGTATTAAGATTTCACCGAGTCTATGGTTGAGACAGCTCCCAAATCATTACGCCTTTCGTGCGGGTCAGAACTTACCTGACAAGGAATTTCGCTACCTTAGGACCGTTATAGTTACGGCCGCCGTTCACTGGGGCTTCAATTCAATGCTTCGATGTTATCGACTTACGTCCATCTAACAAATCCTCTTAACCTTCCAGCACTGGGCAGGCGTCAGCTCCTATACTTCAGCTTGCGCTTTTGCAGAAACCTGTGTTTTTGGTAAACAGTTGCTTGGGACTATTCACTGCGGGTCTCCGAAGAGACCTCCCCTTATTCCGAAGTTACGGGGTCATTATGCCGAGTTCCTTAACCATAGTTCTCTCGCTCACCTTAGTATACTCTACTTGACCACCTGTGTTGGTTCTAGGTACGGGTACTTACAACATATCTTTAGAAGTTTTTCTTGGAAGCATAGACACAGAAGACTTAGCACTCCGTAGAGCGCGACGCCATCACACCTCAGTCTTATCGATATCACGGATTTTCCAATGCATCAACCTAAGTGCTTAGACCCAAATCCAATAATGGGCTCTTCTTATCTTTCTCCGTCACTCCATCAGTCTTGTAAGCAGTACAGGAATATGAACCTGTTGTCCATCGACTACGCTTTTCAGCCTCGCCTTAGGTCCCGACTAACCCAGGGAAGACGAACTTTACCCTGGAAACCTTGGTCGATCGGTGGGAAGGATTCTCACCTTCCTTACGTTACTCACACCGGCATTCTCACTTCTAAGCGCTCCAATAGTCCTCACGATCTATCTTCAGCGCCCTTAGAACGCTCCCCTACCATTTGTATAAATACAAATCCACAGCTTCGGTTATATGTTTAGCCCCGGTACATTTTCGGCGCAGAGACACTCGACTAGTGAGCTATTACGCACTCTTTAAAGGATGGCTGCTTCTAAGCCAACCTCCTAGCTGTTCGTGCGACTCCACATCCTTTCCCACTTAACATATAATTAGGGACCTTAGCTGGTGGTCTGGATTGTTTTCCTCTCGCGTATGGACGTTATCACCTCATACACTGACTCCCGGATCTACAAACCATGGCATTCGGAGTTTGATTATACTCAGTACCCCAGGACGGGGCCATCGCATATTCAGTGCTCTACCTCCATGGTGCAATATCCGAGGCTAGGCCTAAACCTATTTCGGGGAGAACCAGCTATATCCGAGTTCGATTGGAATTTCACCGCTAGCCACAAGTCATCCAAACACTTTACAACGTGTCCTGGTTCGGTCCTCCATAAGGTTTCACCCTTACTTCAACCTGCTCATGGCTAGATCACTCGGTTTCGGGTCTACAGCATTGTACTAAATCGCCCTATTAAGACTCGCTTTCGCTTCGGCTCCGTGTTTACCACTTAACCTTGCACAATACCATAACTCGCCGGCTCATTCTGCAAAAGGCACGCTCTCACCCATTAACGGGCTCGAACTTTTTGTAAGCACATAGTTTCAGTATTCTATTTCACTCCCCTCCCGGGGTTCTTTTCACCTTTCCCTCACGGTACTTGTTCACTATCGGTCATTAGAGAGTATTTAGCCTTACGGGATGGTCCCCGTTGATTCCGACAAGATTCCACGTGTCTCGCCGTACTCAGGATACATTTAAGAGATTTCTTGATTTCGCTTACGGGACTATCACCCTTTCCAGTTATTCTTTCCAAAATATTCAACTATCAAGAAATTTTGTAACTCCGTGTAAAATGTCCTACAACCCCAGTCCTAAGACTGGTTTGGGCTATTACCGTTTCGCTCGCCACTACTAAGGTAATCGATTTTTCTTTCTTTTCCTCCAGTTACTAAGATGTTTCAGTTCACTGGGTTGTCCTCTCTAGAGCTATGTATTCACTCTAGGATACTTAACGAATTAAGTAGGTTTCCCCATTCGGAAATCTCCGGATCAAAGATTGCTTACATCTCCCCGAAGCATATCGTAGTTTGCCACGTCCTTCTTCGTCTTCTAATGCCAAGGCATCCACTATGCGCCCTTATTAATTTAACTTTTTTTGATTTACCACCAAAGTTTTCTTACTATAGATGAGTTTGAGATCTTAATATCAATTTCTTTGGACAAGAAATTGATTACTCAAATTACTATATTATCTAATTTTCAAAGAACAAAATCTGAGAGAATGATCTCTCAAAACCAAGTAAAAATGGTCGAGTAACTTTTCTAGAAACTTTTCACAATTAAATGTGCTAGCCCCGAAGTTTCCATACGGTTGTTTTTCTATAAGTCTTACTCCATAGAAAGGAGGTGATCCATCCCCACGTTCTCGTAGGGATACCTTGTTACGACTTTACCCCAGTCACCTGTCCTACCCTGGACGGCCCCCTCCATTGCTGGTTAGGCTACCGGCTTCAGGTATTACAGACTCCCATGGCATGACGGGCGGTGTGTACAACACCCGGGAACGTATTCACCCCGACATTCTGATTCGGGATTACTAGCGATTCCAACTTCATGGAGTCGAGTTGCAGACTCCAATCCGGACTGAGACCGGCTTTAAGAGATTAGCTTCACGTCACCGTGTTGCGACTCGTTGTACCGGCCATTGTAGCACGCCTGTAGCCCTAGACGTAAGGGGCATGATGATTTGACGTCATCCCCATCTTCCTCCAGCTTACGCTGGCAGTCTCTTTAGAGTTCTCAACTAAATGTTAGCAACTAAAGACGAGGGTTGCGCTCGTTATTGGACTTAACCAAACATCTCACGACACGAGCTGACGACAACCATGCACCACCTGTCACCCGGATAACCTCCACTTTGTTTCCAAAGCTTTGCCAAGGATGTCAAGTCTAGGTAAGGTTCTTCGCGTATCTTCGAATTAAACAGCATGCTCCACCGCTTGTGCGGGTGCCCGTCAATTCCTTTGAGTTTCAGCCTTGCGACCGTACTACTCAGGCGGAGTACTTAATGTGTTAACTTCAGCACCGGTAACCCGACACTTAGTACTCATCGTTTACGGCGTGGACTACTAGGGTATCTAATCCTATTTGCTCCCCACGCTTTCGTGCATGAGCGTCAGTAATGGCCCAGCAAATCGCCTTCGCCACTGGTGTTCCTTCTAATATCTACGCATTTTACCGCTACACTAGAAATTCCATTTGCCTCTACCATACTCGAGTCTGCCAGTTTATAGAACGAACCGAAGTTAAGCTTCGGGCTTTTATTCTATACTTAACAAACCGCCTGCGCACGCTTTACGCCCAATAAATCCGGATAACGCTCGCCACCTACGTATTACCGCGGCTGCTGGCACGTAGTTAGCCGTGGCTTTCTTGAATGGTACCGTCAGGTAAGAATCATTTCCTATTCTTACTATTCTTTCCAAACAACAGAACTTTACAACCCATAGGGCCTTCATCATTCACGCGGCATTGCTCGTTCAGGGTTTCCCCCATTGACGAATATTCCTAACTGCTGTCTCCCGTAGGAGTCTGGGCCGTGTCTCAGTCCCAGTGTGGCCGATTAACCTCTCAGCTCGGCTACGCATCGTCGACTTGGTAGGCCGTTACCCCACCAACAATCTAATGCGCCGCAGG
The DNA here is from genome assembly GCA_934129945.1 of uncultured Bacilli bacterium. Taxonomy (GTDB): domain Bacteria; phylum Bacillota_I; class Bacilli_A; order RF39; family UBA660; genus RUG14121. Next base: position 124,297 of record CAKOXC010000003.1, on the reverse strand, counting down.
CCCATCTCTAAGCGAAGCTTTAAGGGCTTCTTTACTCCGTAGAGCACATTCGGTATTAGCGTTCGTTTCCAAACGTTATCCCCAACTTAAAGGTAGGTAACCCACGTGTTACTCACCCGTTTGCCACTAAGGGATGATCCAAGTCCAATTAAATCCATCTTTGTGCAAGCACTCCAACTTCAATAATCTTCATTGGGTCCCTCCGTTCGACTTGCATGTCTTAGGCATGCCGCCAGCGTTCATCCTGAGCCAGGATCAAACTCTCAATAAAAAAGATTTATTTAAATCTATATATTACAAGTTTAATCTAAGCTACTCAAAATTGACTTTTTTACTTAGTTTTCAAAGATCATTTTCTGACTTCTTTTCCGAAGTGCATAACTAATATACCAAATCAAGATTTCTTTGTCAACACTTTTTTTACAATTTTTTTACTTTTTTTTCAAAGCTTAATTTGTAAAGTTTTTTGCTGTTGACTGCTCTTTTTTTCAGTACATGTTCTATTATACACAATAAATTTTTAAATGCAACACTTTTTTACATTTTTTTTCATTTTTTTTAAAATTTACACTTTTATAATGTAAATACTGGAGTTTACGAGGTATTTATTTTCTTTTTTTACCTCTAATTATATATATGAATGTAAAAATAAAAGAATTACTTTTTTTGTAACTCTTTATATATTTGATAGTATTTATCAATTGTTTTTTTATCAAATGGTCCTTTATCTTTTCTTTTTAGTTCAATAAGGTTTGATAACTCGCTTCTTAAAACTAAATCTAAATCATCAGAATAATGCATTATTTTCTTATGATATTTATATTCATTACGATCTAACACTCTAAATCCACCATCAGGAAATACTCTCAAATCTAAATCATAATCAATATATTTGATTATATTTTCATCAATAACATAAGGTGTAGCTATATTACAATAATAAAATAAGCCATGACTTTTTAACTGAGCTATAACGTTATACCATCTATTTTTATAAAAAAATATAATTGCAGGTTCATTAGTATAATAACTTCTTCCATCATTTTCTGTAACCTTAGCTTTATTATTAGCACAAACAAGATAATCCTCGCCAATTTCTAATATTGTTGCTTCATCCCATGATCTATGAATTTTACCATTATGTTTATAGCAATTGATAGTTAATCTATCTCCTACTTTAAAATTATTCATAAAATCACCAATACCACTATCATTTTAACACAAAAAAAGAAGAATTACAAAAAATGTTATTCTCCTAATAATTCTACAGCTTTATTTAGTTGTGTATCTATAATACTATTACCATCTTCACTCATTTGTAAATCTACTTCATAATCAGGTGTTAATCCTTTTTTGTCTATACATTCACCATTAGGTGTTAACCATTTAGCTGAAGTATATTTATACATGCTTCCACCTTTTAATGAGGCAGTTTGTTGCACTTTACCTTTACCATAGCTTTTTTTACCTATTAATGTAGCATTATAACTATCTTTTAAAGCTGCAGCTAATATTTCTGATGCAGATGCTGATGATTCATTAATTAAAACACTAACTTTATAATTTCTTGCTTCATTTGTTTCATCTTTATATGTTTCTTTTTTATTTTTAGATTCTAAAGAATAAATAATTTTCCCTTTTTCTAAAAACATACTTGCGATATCAGTGGCTGCTTTTAAATAACCACCAGTATTATTTCTTACATCTATTATTAATGAATCTATATTATTATCTTCAAACTCTTTCAATTTAGCTTTAAATTGGTCATATACAGTGTTTGAAAATGTTGATATATAAATATAACCAATCTTTTTATTATTATTTTCAATAATTCTACTTTCTATTGCTGGAATATAAAGTTCTTTTAAAGTAAGATTTGCTGTTATTTCTTGTTCATTACGATTAACAGTTATCGAAAAATTTTCTTCTTTAATATTTTTAATTTCACTAGCTATCTCACTAGCAGTAAAGGTTTTAACATCTTTGTCATTAATTTTAATGATTATATCCCCAACTTCTAAACCTGCTTCTTTAGCAGGAGAGTCATCAAAAATTTTACTTATTTTATTTCCTTCAATTAATTCAACACCAATACCTTGATATTTACCAGCAAGTTTTTCTGTTAAATTAGAAGTATCAGAACTGTTTAAATAAGTAGTATAGTCATCTCCAAGATAATTTAGCATTCCTTTAATAGCATTATCAATCATTTTAGTTTTATCAACATCTTCATAATAATTATCTAAAACTGATTCATAAGCTTCAACAAATTCTTGTAAGGCTTCATCATTAACTATATTTTTTTCTGTATTTTTATTATTAAATATTATAAGTCCAGTAGTAATACTTGAAATAATAGAAGTTACAACTATAACAATTATTAAATTAAGTAATCCAAACTCTTTTTTATTTTTCTTCAAATTATCACCTACTATCTTTCACATTATATCATTATATAGAAAAAAAAGTAAGTCATTTGACTTACTTAACAACAATATTAACAATTTTGTTTTTAATAACTATTACTTTGATTATTTCTTTACCACTCGTATGTCTTAACACATTTTCATCATTTAAAGCTTTTTCTTTAATTGAATTTTCATCTTCATCCAAAGTAATTTCGATTGTTCCACGAACTTTGCCATTAACTTGAACAGCTATCTTTTGTGTATCTTCAATAATTTTTGTCTCATCATATTCTGGCCATGAGCTTTCACATAAAGCTATTCCTAAATTATATTTTTCATTTAATTCTTCAGTAATATGAGGTGCAATAGGGTTTAATAATTGTAATAATAATCTATATTCATCACTAGTTACACCATTTTCATATTTTTCATATTCATTTAACATAATCATTAAAGCAGCAACTGCTGTATTATATTTTAATGTTGTTAAATCTTCACCAATCTTTTTAATTGTTTTATTTTTTAAAACTTCATTAGTAAAACCAGTAGCATTATTAAGTTTTTCACCTAATCTAATGATTCTATCAATAAAACGTTTACATCCCTTTAGTGATTCAACACTCCATGGTGCATCTTGTTGATAATCTCCCATAAACATTTCATAAACACGTAATGTATCCGCACCATATTCATTAACAATATCATCAGGATTTATAACATTACCTTTTGATTTACTCATTTTTTGATTATCACTACCTAAAACCATTCCATGGCTTACACGAACATCAATCATTTCTTTATTTGGAACTAGTCCAATGTTATATAAGAATTGTACCCAAAATCTTGCATATAATAAATGTCTTGCAGTATGTTCCATACCACCATTGTACCAATTTACTTTACCCCAATATTTCATTGCATCCATTGAAGCAAATTCTTCTTTATTATGAGCATCCATAAATCTTAAGAAATACCAACTTGATCCAGCCCAGTTAGGCATTGTATCTGTTTCACGTTTAGCATCACTACCACATTTTGGACATTTACAATTTACCCAATCAGTAATTTTAGCAAGTGGACTTTCCCCATTATCAGTTGGTTCATATTCAGCAACATCTGGAAGTAATAATGGTAAATCTTTTTCATCCATACAAACCCAGCCACATTTTGGGCAGTTTATCATCGGAATTGGTTCCCCCCAGAATCTTTGACGTGAGAAAATCCAATCTCTCATTTTATAATTATTAACTCTTCTTGCAATACCTTGATTAACTAGTTTATTTGTAATTGCTTCTTTTGCTTCTTCGACTGTAAGGCCATTAAATTTTTCAGAATTTATTAATTTACAACCTTTACCTAAATAATCATGTTTTTCAAAAGCATGATCTTTAACATCTGCACCATCTATAACTTGAATCATTTCAAGATTATGTTCTTTTGCATATTCAAAATCTCTTTCATCATGTGTTGGAACTGCCATTACGGCACCTGTTCCATAATCACCTAAAACAAAATCACCTAAGAATATTGGAACTTCTTTTCCATTAACAGGATTAATAGCTTTAATTCCTTTAACTTCACAACCAGACTTTACTTTATTTAGTTCAGTTCTATCCATAGCAGACTTTTTAGAAGTTTCTTCTATATAAGCTAGTACTTCGTCTTTGTTAGTAACTCTTGGAAGTAATTCTTTTATTAATTTACCATCTGGAGCTATAACAAAGAAAGTAATTCCGTATACGGTTTCGATACAAGTTGTAAATATAGAGAACTTTCCTCCACCAGATATTTCAACATCCATTTCTACTCCAGTTGATTTACCAATCCAATTGATTTGTCCTAATTTAACTTTTTCAGCAAAATGAGTATCATCTAAACCCTTTAATAAATCTTCAGCATAGTTGCTCATTCTTAACATCCATTGTGATTTTTCTTTTTGGATAACTGTTGATCCACATCTTTCACATACTCCACCGGCAGAGTCTTCATTTGATAAAACGGTTTTACAAGTTGGACACCAATTTACTGGAACAGTAGCTTTATATGCCATATCATGTTTATAAAATTGTAAAAATTGCCATTGTGTCCATTTATAATATTCCGGATCAGTTGTTGAAAACTCACGATCCCAATCAAAAGAGAAACCTAAAGTTTTCATTTGTCCTTTAAAAGTTTTTATATTTTCTTTAACAGCCTCTTTAGGGTGAATATGATTCTTTATTGCATATTGTTCCGCTGGAGCTCCAAAAGCATCCCATCCCATTGGGTATAAAACATTATATCCTTGCATTCTTTTCATTCTTGCAAGAGCATCTTGAGCAGTATAACTTCTAACATGTCCAACATGAAGTCCTGCTCCACTAGGATAAGGAAATTCTACTAATATATAGTAAGGCTTTTTATCACTACCATTTATAGCTTTAAATGTTTTACTATCTTCCCAATATTTTTGCCATTTTTCTTCTATTTGTTTGTGATCATACATTATTTTTTACCTACTTTCTTTTTATAACCTTTTTTTATTAAAATTCTGCCATATATTTCATATATAGAATATATTAATGCAAATAACAGGACAAACCCTATTACAAGTTGTAATGTCATGTTTGTATTTACAAGTGAAATTACAAGAGTAACTGTTGAAATGATAAAGGAATTTAACAGTGCTATAACAAGACTTACCCTTTTATAATTAATTTTATTACTATCAAGTTTAAATTTTGATGTTAAATATTGAATTTCACCAATCTTTTTTTGTTTCTTCTTTTTTATTTTGATTAAATCTATTATATAAGTAACTAAAAAAACTATTAAATATACTACTAGATAAAATATTACATACATTTCTTTTGTCATATATACGCTCCTTAAAAAATAAAACACGAATAATTCATCCAAAGGACGAAGTTACTCGTGGTACCACCTTATTTCCTAGTATAACTAGCTTATTTGATTTATAAGGAAATCACTCCAACACTCCGAAAGCAAGTTCATATTTCTTCTTTATTAGTTTCCACCAACCACTAACTCTCTTTAAAAGAATCCCTATTACTACTCTTTCTTCAACGCTTAAATGTATTATAAGTTATTTAATTATGATTTTCAAGAAAAAATTATCTTTTAAAATTTTTATTTAATTCATCAATAAATCCTTCATTTATTTTTTCTTTAGTAGGATTATCATTATTATCAATTTTTCCTAAATAAGAATATACTCTATTAGTAATTTCTTTTTCTTTTCTTTTAATATTATTTGAATTAATTTGCTCTTTTTGCAGTTTCTCATCAGTTTTAGAAGTAAACCAAACTATTCCAATATCTTCAAGTAATCTAATTTGTTCTTCTGTTATTTTAGAACTTCCTTTACCATTATAAGCTTGCTTTTGAGTACGTATCCACCTTTCTAAAGCAATTCCATTTTCATCATAATTTATTCCATTAGTAGTTTTGAAATTTTGTGGCATTTTCAAATTTCCATAATGGTTATAATATTTTTTGACTAAATTGTAATTGCTCATCCAAGTTTCTTTATTATCTTTTACGTTAAAATCCATTCCAATCTCTTCAAGTAACCTAATTTGTTCTTCTGTTATTTTGCCATGTCCTTGCTTATTATAAGCTTGTTTTTGATTATGTATCCACCTTCCCAAAGCAATTCCAGCTTCATCATAATCTATTCCATTAATCGTCTTAAAATGAAAAGCTATTTTTAAATTTCCATAATGTTCATAATATTTTTTTGCTAAATTATAATTGGTTAACCAAGCTTCTTTATTATCTTTTATATTAAAATCCATTCCAATCTCTTCAAGTAATTTAATTTGTTCTTCTGTTATTTTGTAAGTTCCCTTTCCAGTGTAAGCTTGCTTTTGTCTACTTAACCATATTCCTAGAGCAATCCCATCTTCATCATAATCTATTCCATTAGTTGTCTTAAAATGGAAAGCTATTTGCAAATTTCCATAATGTTCATAGTATTTTTTTGCTAAGTTATACTTATCCATCCAAACTTCTTTATTATCTTTTATATTAAAGTCCATTCCAATCTCTTCAAGTAATCTAATTTGTTCTTCTGTTATTTTACAATTTCCTTTGCCAATATAAGCTTGCTTTTGATGTTGTAACCACTTTCCTAAAGCAACTCCATTTTCATCATAATCTATTCCATTAATAGTTTTAAAATTTTGAGGTATTCTCAAATTTCCATAATGTTCATAATATTTTTTTGCTAAGTTATACTTATCCATCCAAGCTTTTTTATTATCTTTTACATTAAAATCCATTCCAATTTCTTCAAGTAATTTAATTTGTTCTTTTGCTATTTTGTAAGTTCCTTTTCCATTATAAGCTTGTTTTTGATTTTGTAGCCACCTTCCCAAAGCAATTCCATTTTCATCATAATCTATTCCATTAGTTGTCTTAAAATGGAAAGCTATTTGCAAATTTCCATAATGTTCATAATATTTTTTTGCTAAGTTGTACTTATCCATCCATGTCATAGTTAATCTATCATTCATATATTTTAGTATTTCATATAAATCTTCATTTATCATTTCTATATCAAATTTTGTATCACCTAAATGAATTTTTCGCTTTTTACCTTGATGTTTTGAATTTTGTATTTCTTTTACTCTATCTTTTATATTATTTTCTAGTTCTTTTATAAATCCTATATTATTTGCTAAATCTATTATAACTGGTGCAAGTAATTGTTCTATTATTTCTTCTTTTGAGGTAGTATCTTTAATTTTTATTTCTTTTTCTTTACATAACTGTCTTAATTCTTCAAGAGTTTTTTTCTCTAACTTATCATATTCTTCTTTTGTTCTTCCTCTAACCGCTAACCCTCTTCCTAATTGTTCAAAAAATACTATATCAGACTGCGTTTGTCTTGCCATTATTACTCCATCTAATCCTGGTGTATGTATTCCTTCATTGTACTGATTTATGGCAACCATTATTCGTAATTTATCGGCCGCTTTCATACCACTTAAATCTTTATCATCATAAAATGCTTTTCTAGCACTTTTACCAGAATCTTGCATTTTACTAGTCGATTTATATATTACATAATCATCATTAGTTAATCCCATTTCTTTTATCCAAGATTCTATTTCTTCTATAATAGTATCAATATCATTTACTTTTTCTTCACTATTTACAGGACAAAAATAAATATATTTCCCATCTGGTTTTATATATTTTTTAAATATGTCTTTTGTACTTGCTGCATTATTAAGTCTTTTTTTCATATCTTTTAAAATTGGTACTAAATCTTTGTAATCTTTTGAATTAGGGTTAAGTTTTTTTATTCTTTCTTCTAGTGCTTCTGCTGTTTTTTCTAAATATACATATCCACTTTTATATATTGGTTTTGGAAGTACACCATCTATTAATGCATCACATAAATCATATCTACTAACTACAGAATTAGAAAATAATTCTTTTCCATTAGAGTTTACCATATCTCTTTCATATATAGTATTTCTATCTCTTACTGTATATGCTGTCATTCCAAATATTTTCATATCTTTATGTGTTTCTACAATGGTATTAACTCTTTCTCCCCATACTGGTGCTCCGATATGATGAAATTCATCAACGATTAAAAGATCTATATCTAATTCTTTTAATTCTTGTCTTGATAAATTTATTAAACTTTGATATGTCCTAAAATCTAAATTTGTTAAATCTCTTTGAAGCTTTAGATTATTATTTTCAAGTATTTCTTTTAAATGCTCTACTATTCCAATTGAAGGAACTAAATATGTAATTTTTTTATCTTTGTTATCCAATGCTAATTGTAGGGCATTATAACTTTTTCCTGTTCCTGTTGCATGTACTATAGAAACAATCTGTTTTTCTAAAAATCCTTTTTTTATTTTTTCATAACTTTCTAAATTATGTGGATACAAATCTAACTTAAAATTATTATTCATTTAAATCACCATCAATACACTCTATATCAATAAATTCTTTGCCATTTATTACTTGTTTTATAATTTCTACTGTATCATCTTTATATATTTTAGAATTTATTTCATTTTGTTCTTGTTCTATAGTAATAACTTCTTGGCCCACTTTTACTTTGAATCCTATTTTATTATTTGTCATTACATCTTCATTATTTTTTAGTGGAATATATACCTCAATTACTTTTCCATAATTTATCATACAATGCACTCCTTATAAGTAAATTATAACAAATTTTATTGCTAAAAAAAAGATGGTCAAACCATCTATACTTCGCTTGCATATTCTAATAATTTAATAAACATACGAATGAATATTGGCTTTAAACCAGCTTTCTTTAGTTTTCTTATGGCAATACGTTTTTTCTTAATATCAAGATTCTCATCAAATATTATAGTTGCTATCATTTCTTTTAATCTTGTTTCTATTTCAAGATCACTAATAATTGAATCTATATCTTCATTTATTAATCTTACAGCATCTATTTCAATATCTTTTCCCTTACAATTAATTGTTAATTGAGAGATAGTTTTAACATTAGAAACCTCTACTATGAAATCATTATCTTCCACATAACTTTCATAATCTACTACTTCTTTATCAACATATACTATTACATCATCAGCTTCTCTAGTATTTCTAAAACGTATTTTATAATTTCTTTTATTTGGGATTATTCCCGATTTACCTTCAACAGGTCTTATTATTAAAGTATAATTATTAGCAAGATAATTATAATCAATAGTTGTTACTATATAATATCCTTCTTCATATAATGAACTATATCCATCATCTTCATAAAGTTTAAATATATTACTCTTACCAGGGAATACATGAATCTCCATAGATTCAGGAGAATTTGTTACATTAATATTTTTATCTAATATAGCAAGAGGAATTATAGAACCTTCACGAGCGTATACCGGATAATCTTCATCTGTGTAAAAAGTAACATAACGCTTATCACCTGGGAATTTTTTACCTGTTTTGAAATCATACCAAGTACCTTTTGGTAAATATGTTCTTTGTACTGATCTATTCATGACCAGGTCTTTTTTAGAAGTAATCGGAGCTATAAATAACTCACTTCCAAAATAATATTCATTTTTATATTCAGGTTCATCATATATTTCAGGTACTTCATAATAAAGTGGTTGAACAAGAGGTAACCCGTTTTTATAATAACGATAAGCTCCAGAATATAAATATGGTATTAATCTATGTCTTAAATTACAGTAATGTTTAACAATATTTAAAGTATTACTATCCCATCTCCATGGTTCTCTTTTATAGTAATGGCCATACTTAGCACTAAATCTAAATATTGGAGAATATGTTGCAAGTTGGACATATCTTGCATATAGTTCATTATCTTCTATACCATCTTTATATCCTCCAACATCATGGCTCCACCAAGATATACCAATATTACTTGCTTGAGAGTTATAAAATGGTAATAGTTTTAAAGTATTCCAACTAACAGTAGTTTCCCCAGAATAATGAATTGGGTATCTGTGCATTGTACTACCATTACTTCTTGACATAATCATTCCACGCATTGACTGATATTTTTTATAATCATTAAAATGATAGTTACTTAAAGCTTTTAAAGATTGTAAATCATTATCATTATCTATCCAATAAAAATCAATACCTAAATCATTTAAAGGACTTATTATGTATTCAAAATAAGCTTTTATTAAATCTTTATTAAATACATTAAAAGGAATAGTACTTCCATCCGTAATATTTAAAGCTGCTGCAATACTAGGATAACTTTCTTCATACGGATTTATTCCTCCACTCGGATTAATATTAAGCCCTACTCTAATACCACGTTCATGCATATATTTAATAAATTCTTGAGGATTACTAAATAAATTTTTATTAAATGTAAAACCGGTCTTATAATCAAGATTTTCTACATTATCAATAACTGGTTTAATGTTCCATTTATGTCCAAGTAATAATACTGATATTGGAATTTGATTTTTATTAAAGTTATTTATTAATTTTTTAGTATCATTAAATGAATAAGTTTTATCACGATGCCACCAGATTCCTAAAGCATATCTTGGAATTAATGGTGGTCTTCCTGTTAACATAAAATAATCTTTTAAACAAAGTCCAAAATCTCGTCTATACATAAATAAATATGTATCTATTCTTTCAATCCCAATTTGATTTAAGAAGCCTTCACCATCAAATATCATTGATTTACTATCATCAATTGAGGCAAATCCATCTGTAGAATATAATCCTCTTTCCATTTTTACAGAAAAACTATCATTTATAAAACCAACTGTTTTTCCTTTAAAATTTCTAGCTTCAGGATGATTAAAATACCATAATTTATCAGTGTTATTTAGTTTGACTTTTAAGTATGCATCTGGGGCAAATTTTGGCCCAACAAAAGGTTTTTCTTTTTGATATTGCAAAGTAAAATATCTTGTTGTTATCTCTAAATATTTATCATCTTCATTTATTTTAAAATCTGGAATTGGAAATTTCCTATTTATTACATTTTCTGTTAACCCATCAAAAAATAATCCGGCTTCACTATATTCTAATCTTACAAGTCTTTCAGTTAAAACGGTGATACGGTAATTATTACCTTTAAATGTAGCCTTTTTAACACTTAGGCCATTTGTTTCATTGTACTTAAAATGAGAAAAATCTGCTGCCATTTTATCACCCTTCTTATCTTATTTATATAATACCACAATTAATTATTTCTAACAATATGATAATTATTGCAATTTACGACATTTGTTTTTATAATATTTATAACTTAGGGAGGTTTTATTTATGGAAATTGAAGAAGATTTAAATGAATTTATGGAAATTGCTTATAGCTCTATTGAAGAAACAATGTATTATCCAACTGTTGTCAACAATATATACAAACTTTTAAAAGTTTATAATAAAGAGCTAAAATTAAGAAAATTTGTATTTAAATATGATAAATATATGGCAAAGCTATTAAGAAATACATTTCAAATTGAATTCCAAGATAAAAATATTGAACTAGTTAAGCAAGAAATTTTTATTTTAAATTATCTTATTTATAAATTTAATATTTTAATTGATTCAAATGATAATGAAGAAATTAGAAATTATTTAGTTATTTTTGAAAATTTTATGAGATTTGATTTTAATTGTGATAATTTTGTTAAAATAAATAACAATTATGATAGATCTTATCTGGCCGATTATATGCTTCAAGATAATGATAAATATTTAAATAATATAAAAGAAGCAGTTAAAGTTTTAACAAAAAATGGTGACAAGTTATGTTTAAATATACGTTAGACAATAAAAGATATCATACTCTCAATTATTTTTATAAAACTAAATTTAACTCTAAAGTTTTTAAAGTAAGTCTTAATGGTAACTTTTCTTGTCCTAATTTTAAAAATGGTAATGGATGTATTTTTTGTAGTCATGGTTCAGGTGACTTTGCCGGTAATAAAGAAGACGATTTAGTTACGCAATTTAATGAAGTTAAAACAATGATGGAAAAGAAATGGCCTCATGCAAAATATATTGGCTATTTTCAAGCCAATACTAATACCTATGCTCCACTTGATATTTTAAAAGAAAAATATGAAACTATTTTAAAACTTCCTAATGTTATTGGGCTTTCCATTGCTACAAGATGTGATGCAATTAGCGATGAATGTCTTGATTATTTAGAAGATTTATCCAAAAGAACTTTTTTAACTATTGAATTAGGTCTTCAATCAATGTATGATAAAACTTTAAAATTAATAAATCGTGGTCATGATTTAAAAAGTTTTGATGAGTGTGTAAAAAAATTAAAACAAAGAAATATAAATGTAGTTGTTCATATTATTAATGGTCTTCCTTTTGAAACTAAAGATATGATGTTAGCTACTGTTAAGTATCTTAACAGTTTAAAAATTGATGGAATTAAAATTCATATGCTTCATGTTTTAAAAAATACAGAACTTGAAAAATTATATAACGAAACACACTTTCATATTCTAACAAAAGAAGAATATATTGATATTGTTTGTGACGAGTTAGAATTACTAGATGAAAAAATAGTTATTCATAGAATTACTGGTGATCCAACTAAAGAAGATTTAATAGAACCAACTTGGTTACTTAAAAAATTTTGTGTACTAAATGATATAGATAAAGAAATGGTTAGAAGAAATTCTTACCAAGGAAAAAGACAAATTAATTAACTATTTTACTTTATATATAATTTATGATATTATTAATTTAGTGAGAAGCAAAAAGTCTTTTGGGACTTGATGCTTGCCACGTGTTTGTTGTAAGCACCTTTATTCAGGTTTTAAGAATAAAGATGCTTTTTTTATTACTTATAAGTAATAACCAATATTTTTACAAATAAAGCTATTATTATAAATAACTGAATAAATATAATTATAAATAATCTTGAGATTATATAATCATTCTTGTTCATACTACCACCCTTTACTTCTATTGTTTTAAAACCCCCTGAATTTTAGTCCCTAAGTATGGTGGCAAGCATCTTCTTTTTGCTTCTCGAGACGATATTATATAGTAATTTTTTTATATTTCAAGGCTTTCGACAAAACTAGAAAAAACTTCTTATTTTTTGACATTCTTTGCATAAAAAAACTTACATCAATTTGATATAAGTTTAATCTTATTTTAAGATTATTTTAAATATTTTTCTATTACTTTTGTAATTCTTGATATTTCATTCAAATATTCTTTTAAACCATTAGTTATCTCTTCATAATTATTTTCTTTTCCCTTTAATTCTTGATTTAAAGATAACTCTGCAAGTTTTGTAAATCCTAAATATTTAGAATCACTTTTTATTGCATGAGCTAGTACTGCATATTCACTTAAATTCTTTGACTTTAATAAATTTTGCATTTGAGGAAGTCTTTTTTTATTTTCTTCAATAAAGTCCTTAACTGTTTCATTATAAGTATCTATATCTCCAAGAAGTTGTAAAGAACTTTTTATATCTATACCATTTTCCTCTAAGAAATTAATATCATTATTATTATTTTCTTTTATTTCTTTTTCTTCTTTAATAATTTTTAGATTTTCGTTTGATTTACTCAAATAATGATTTAAAACTCTTTTTAATTCTATTTTATCTATTGGCTTTGCTAGATAATCATTAAATCCTTCTTCTAAATATTTTTCTTTCATTCCTGATATGGCATTTGCCGTTAATATTACAACTGGCATATTAAATCCATTTATTTCTTTTAATTTTTTAAATGTTTCTACTCCACTCATTTTTGGCATCATATCATCCAGTAGGATTAAATCATATTTACTTCCTTCTTGAATTTTCTCTAAACAAGCAAATCCACTATCTATTAGTTCTGGTTCTAAGTTATATTCTTTTAGTAATCTTGCTGCTACTTTTAAGTTTAGATTATTATCATCTACTAAAAGAACTTTCTTTCCTGTAAAATCTAATTTATCTTCTACTTTTTCTATACTCTCTTCTTCTAAAACAATATTTACTATTTTTTGCTTTAAATAAATACTAAATTTACTTCCTTTTCCATATTCACTTTGTACTATTATTTTGCCACCCATCATTTCTACTAATGATTTTGTTATGGCAAGTCCTAGTCCTGTCCCTTCAATTGTTGTATTTCTATCTTCATCAAGTCTTTGAAATTTTGTAAATAATTTCTTAATATTTTCTTCTTTTATTCCACGTCCTGTATCTGTTACAGAAATAAATATTGTTGATATATCTTTTTGATTAATACAACTAACTTTAAATTCAATTGTACCTTTTTCTGTATATTTTACAGCATTTGTTAGAATGTTTGTTATAACTTCTTTTACTTTGCCCATATCACCATATAATATATCTGGAATATCTTCTGCTATATTTACTTTAAGTTCAATTGGTTTTTCACCAATTCTAGGTTTTACTAATTTTGCTAAATTCTCACATGTTTTCTTTAAATTATAATTAACATTTACTATTTCCATTTTTTCAGCTTCAATTTTAGAAATATCTAATATACCATTAATTATTTCAAGTAAGTTTTGGGAGGCCATTATAATATCGTTCGCATCATTTTGACATTCTTCTACAGTATTATCATTTTTAATTGCTTCTGAAAATCCAATAATTGCATTTAATGGTGTTCTTATTTCATGGCTCATACTTGATAAGAAATCTGACTTTGCTCTATTTGCTTTTTCTGCTTGAATATTAGCTCTTTCCAATTTAGAAATCATGTAAACGTCTGGATTTTCAATTGTATGATACATTATTAATAAAACAAAAGAAAATATGTTTGAAGTAATATTAAAATAAGGATCAATTGCCCTTACAATCAAAGATAATATATTTAAAGATATTAAAATATAACATGGAATAAATTTTTTTTGTATTTCTTCATTTTTTCGATTGAAAATAAGTATTAGAATCATAAAAATTAAATATAAAGAACATATAATATAAATGAAATTTAATGCTGGTCCATAGGAATTAGAAACATGTAAACTTTCAATATATGTTACACTAACAGGTAAAGCCATAGTTATAAAAAAGCATACACTATCAAAAATTATTAATGTAGTTAATATTTTTTCCTTTGTAATTTTATTATTAGTTCTAGAAATATTAAATATATAATAAAATAATAATGTTAATAATATTACATAAATAAATCCTAAAAATTTGTTGTACCACATATAAAATATATCATTATTACCATCATATACAAAATCTACTAAAAATGTAACTAAAACGTATAGAAATGACTCAATAAGTTCAAAAATAACTAACAATTTATAAATTTTTGTTTCCTCATTTTTTACATTTTTTTTTAAAAATAACAAACAAAATAAAAATAATGCTATTGTAAAAGAGCATATTGGAAAAAATGTATTTGACATCTTAGAAAGCATAACTATCAACCCTATCTTCTAAGTAAAATTTTAGCATATTAGATAAAAAAAGTAAACAAAACACCATTTAAATATGGTGCTTTTCGTTAATTTTCTTTAATTTTAAAACTTCTTCTGTTTCTAATAAATTACCATTCTCATCAAATGGTACATCATTAATATGATGAAATAAATAGAAGTCTGGATCATCTCTATAAATATATTTAAATTCTTTTTCAAGATCCAATTTTCCTAATTTTAAATTTTTATAATTTCCTTTAAGAAAATTTATATAATCTTGATTTGAAACATTTGAACTTTTTTCAATTCCTTTTTCCTCAATCAATTCATATCTCATAGTTGAAATAGCTTCACTATATTCTGCCAGTTTCTCAAAAATATTATCTTCTTCATTTATATAAATAGGCTTTGAAAACCTCGTATGAACTTTAGTGATAGTTTCAGTTTCTTTTGTAGTATCATAAGTAAATTCGTGAACTACTGGAACAACTGGACATTGTGCCTTTCTGGCTACATCTAAAAATCCAAAATTTAAAGGCAAATGAAGTTTATTAGGAGATAAATTCCAAGTGCTTTCAGGACAACACATTACAGAATGTCCTTTTAATAAAACTTCTATTTGATCTAATTTAGCATTTAAATTATTTTCTTTGTCGCCTTTTTTTACTAAAATTAATCCACTATTTAATTGAGCCGCCAATAATAATTTATTAACTTCTGCTCCATGTAAAATTATACAATGTTGTTTAATTGCCGGAATCCACACAAAATTATCCAAAATTCCTTGATGAGATTGTGCAAAAACAACTGATCCAGCAGGTATATTTTCTTGTCCATCATAAATAATTTCTGCATCTTTAGCAGTAAAAATTTTACATGTCATTTTTGCTAAGTCATTTGTAATTTCTTTTAATTTCGGAGCTATCGTTGTTGCTCCCTTGGTGGTAACTTTTAATTCACGTGTTAATAAATATTCTCTAAGTTGTTTGTAATACTCTTTTTTTTCTTGTAAATTTAATTTTTTTTCTTCATTATAATTTAACACTTTAAATTTTTCTTTCATTTTGAAGTCCCCCTTTTAAAATTAGATTGATTATAGCACTTTAATGCTTTCTTGTCAACTTTATGTAAATAGCATACAAAAATTAGATTTTTAAATTTTTTTCACTAACTTATAGTAATTTTCAAAAATATCTTCATTAAGTGAAAATACATAATTATTTTTTCCATCATATAAACCTTTATTAGTATCTCTCTTATATTTAATGATTTCTTTTTCTATTAAGTTTTCTAATATATGTTCATGTACTTCTCTTAAACTTTTAAATTCATTATAACGTCTGTAAAAAGTATAAAAATCTTTAACAGTAAAGTTATTTTTCATTGTAAGTAAATAATTTATAGCTTGTCTTTCTGAAGCAGTAATTTCAATATTATTTTTCTTTATTTCTAAAATAGCATATTCTTTTTCTAACTCTTCTTTAATAATTTTTAACATATATTTTATAAATATTGTAATATTTCCATATTTTTTAGCTTCCATTATTGATGTGTAGTATAAGTTTTTATGGTAATTAATTCCTTGGTTAAATAAAATAAATGGATATTTTTCTTTATTTAAGAGATACCACATGGATAATGTTCTACTAGTTCTTCCATTTACATCAAAGTATGGATGAATATACACAAAATAGAAATGAATAATTTGTGACTTAATAAAATAATCTGAGTCCTGCATAAATTTGTGATCTTCATTGATAAATTCAATTAGTTTATTCATGTAATAATCAATTACTCGAAAATCAAATCCTTCTTCTGGCTCTTTTGCTACATTACTAGATGTGTAAATTAAAACTTTTTCTTCACGATAATACTCTCCCATATGTTCAAGGTCATAAGGTATTAATAAGTTTCTTGATAAAATATCATACAGTTTTTTTAAATTATCTCTATTTATATCATTATTTTTAAGTATATAATTGTAACCATGGTATAAATTTAATATTCTCTGTTCTTTTTCAGTGTTAGCATTTTTCTTTTTTTTATTATTTTCTAACGTATTTTCTATAAAATCTAAATTATCATTATATCCTTCAACCAAGTTGTTTGCTTTTATTTCATCATAAACAAGAATATCTTTAACTTCTTTTTTATCTATTTCTAATAATGATATTAAGTTCTCTAATTCTTCCTTAGCTTTTTCTAAATATTCAAACTTTACATAAATATTTTTCATCTTATCAGTAAATAAATTAAGTTTTTCATCCATATAAATACCCCCCTACTAGTAGGGTATTATAACATTAATATTTTCGAGATTCAATTCTATCTTCTAATTTTTTTACAAATAAATTATTATTTTTTGTTAATAAAAAACAAGTTATTAAATTAGTTATTGGAATAATTAATAAACTACCTAACGCATTAAACATGATTGATAAAAATTGAAGTACAAAAACTTTATTGTTAATAACCTGTAATATTGTATAATCAAAATAACTAAACCAAATCATCAAAGTTAAAAAGCCCCCTAAAAAAGCAAAAAGTAAGGTATTAGTTACTGTTGCGATTACATCTTTACCAATTGTATGACCGCTTTTTAAAAGTTCTTGCATTGTTAAATGAGAATTCTTATCATACACTTCAT
Source organism: uncultured Bacilli bacterium (assembly GCA_934129945.1). Taxonomy (GTDB): domain Bacteria; phylum Bacillota_I; class Bacilli_A; order RF39; family UBA660; genus RUG14121. The sequence continues at coordinate 106,351 of CAKOXC010000003.1, read as the reverse complement.
AAACTGCTGTTGATATAGCTGTTGATGTATCAACAATACTACCGATTAGCCCTATTATAACACTTGAAATAGTAGCATAAACCAAATTTAAATCTATTGAATAGCTGCACCATCCAATCTCTTCTATGTACTCTACTCCAAATCCTTGAACATGGCTTAAACTTATAAAAATATATACTATAAACATTAAAATTATTAGAATAACTACTGTTGATATAAATGATGCAACAGTTTTTTTATTGTATTCATTAACAAAATATAAAATTATATAAGCAAGTATTATGCATAAAATAAAAGTAGTAATAATTATTGGAAATCCACTTCCTATTAAAAATATATTTAATAAACAAAATAATATATCTATAAAGAAGACAATGAATGCTTTAAAACCTCTTGATCCTCCAACTAAAAGGCAAAGAAGTAATAAAATAATACTTAAAACTAAAATCATTTTCTTCCTCCTTTTAGGATTTTAATAGCAATAACACTAGTAATTGGGATACTTAAAACAATACCAATTCCTGCCACTAAACTTCTTACAATATCTATTGATAAATAATTTTTCATTATATAAATAGCACTAAAATTATTACGATAATATAAAATAAATTTAGGCATAGAAGCACATATATAAGTAAATAATAAAACATTTAACATAGTTCCCATTGTATCTTTTCCAATTTCTTTGCAAGATAAAAATAAAGTCTTATTAGAAATATTTTTATTTTTTTCAACTAACTCATTTACAGTAGAAGAAATAGTAATAGCTATATCCATTATGGCCCCTAAACCTCCGAGTAATAATTCGGAAATAAATACCTCTTTATATGGTGTTAATAAAAAATCTATTTGTTCTATTCTTACACCTTTTTCATGAGTTAAACTCATAACTAGATATGCTATTAAAACAGTAATGAATGTTGATACTACTGTAGAAATTATTGTAGACAATGCTTTTTTATTCAAACCTATTGCTAGTAACATAGAAATTACTGAAAAAAGGACTGTACAAATACATGATAAAAACATTAAATTAATTTTTTTACTCACATATAAATGAATCGCAAAAGCATATACTATCATATTTACAATTAATGCTATTATAGCAAGTAACCCTTGGAAACTACCAATGGCTATTAAAGAATCCACAAAAATAATAATTATACTTACGACATAAATATCTCTTTTATAATTTTCGATAGATACAGTACTATTTTTATTATTTAAGACGCTAACAAAGACTTTATCACCTTTTTTATAATTTTCATCATACACATTTGAAGTACTTCTTTCATTAATAGCATATACTTTTTTCCCCTTGTCTTTGCCATTTAATATAATACCCGTTATTTCTTGCGTATAATACTTTTCCTTATAAATATTATTTACTTCTTCATTCTTAAAACTTTCACTAACTTTAGTAATTTGCATAATACTTTCCTTATATAAGAATGAATCAAAATAAGTAAATACTATTATGGCAAGAGAAATAATTATAGTTAATGTTATTTTAAATATATTCTTTTTCTTCATTTATACCACCTAAAACATTAATGATTATAGCATATTTTAAAGTATAAGTAATTAATTTTTGAGAATAATATTAATAGGTGATACTTATGATTATTGTAAATGGGTCAAGACGTAATGGAAATTGTTATAATTTAGCAAATAGAGTCAAAGAAGAATTAGATAAAGAAAGAATTTATTGTAAAATAATAACTCCTGGTAATCAAAAAATTCATGTATGTACTGGATGTATGGATTGTGATAAGGATGGTATTTGTGATTTTACTGATGATATGAAAGATAATATTGAAGCTATTAAAAATGATGATGTAATTATGTTTATAACTCCAGCTCGTTGGAATCTTTTATCAGGAGATTTAAAAATATTTATGGATAGATTAAATCCCATGTATTCTAGAGGTGAATTAAAAAATAAAAAAATGATTGCTGTAGCAATTGGATGTAAGAAAAAAGACTACTGTTCTATTGATGATACTATAAAGTCTTTAACTAATTTTTGTGAAAGTTCTAAAATGCAATTAATTCTTCAAAAATGTTTTTATGAATGTTTAAAAGAAGATGACATTTTAAAATATGAGGAAGAAATAAAAAAATTAATTAGTGATATTAAAGATAAAATAAAGCAATGATTTACTCATTGCTTTAAGTTTGTTGCAATTCCTTTACCAGTATGAGGATGATTTGAAGTATATAATAAATCTCCAAGATAAGCAAACACTAAAATGATACATAATATTATTTTTATATTTTTTTTAATATTTTTATAAATATTATCAAGTATTGGAGCTATAAAATACGTGAACATACAGCCACCAAATCCAAAGAGTAATAGTCCTTCAAGACAAACTCTTCCTTTGATATTTAAGAAAAATCCATTATAATTCCACCAACTCGTATGTTTAAATGTTTCTAAATACCAAGCGGTTGAATATTCTAAAATACCACATAAGATGAATGCTAAAATAAATAAAAGCCAAGGATTTTTTCTAAAAGGTTTAAGTAGAAATAATATTAATACTCCGCCATAACCATAAATAGGAAGCCAAGGACCATACATTGTTCCACGATTAACAAATATCCCTGTATTAAAGAAATGATAAAATACTTCCCATAACCAACCACATATTGAAAAAGTAAAGAAAAATAAAATATATGTTAGTAATGTATAATCTTTATTATAATCAATTTTTAACCATTTACGATATTTTTTTAAAGGAATACTAAATTTATCTTCATGATAACTTTCATTTTTTATATCAGGAATATCTAAATATTTATCATTAAGTAGATAACTGTTTGTAACAGTAGCTTTCTTATTATTTCTAATTTTCATATAAATTTCTGCATACAAAGAATTTTTATATGCATCATAGAAAAATAAAGTACTCAAATTAAATGTAAAAATTTCAAGTATTTTCCACCCTAATAAACTAATATCTAATTTAAATAATTCAAATTTTTCACCCATCATTAGTTCTTTAGACATTTTAAATGCTTCTTTTTTACTCATATTAGGATTTTCAGCAAGTAAATATGGAATTAAAATATATTCATAATGTTTTATAAATCCACCAATAATTGTAAAATTCCATAAAAATGAATATAAATATTTCGTAAATAAAATATAAGCTACATGTCTTGTTTTTCTAATACGATAAGGAAATAGTAATTTATCAATTTTTGTTTTATCATATCTTCTTTGTTCTAAAAAATATCTATTTCTTCCAACCACGATAACATTTTCTACTAAAACAAAGAATAAAAATAATATAATTAAGTATAACCCTTGTAATATTAATGTTGATATCTTGTTATTAAACAAATAAATATTTATGGCATTTATAACACCAAAAATTATTGAACCACTTTTTGTAGTTTCATTTATTAATGCTGCTATTACTCCACTTGTGTATTTAGAAGATTTTTTTTGTAGTTTTTCTTGAGCCTTATTTTTTTCTTCATCAGTTACTACCAATATTTCTTTAATTACTTCAGCATTGGTTTTTTTAGTCTTTTTATCATTAATAACAGTTCTAAAATTTTCATTATCAAGAACTTTATTGGTAGTATAAGTATAACCTCCAGTTAGAATAATTGTAGCAATAAATGCTACTAAAATATTTCTAAAATAATGTCTTTTAATATTTTTCTTGGCTAATTTTTTTAAATAATTGTACTTCATACTAACCACCTATAATACTATTTTTTATATTGTATCATAATTTTTTAATCTTTTCCTTAATACTAAAGGATTTATTTTTCTTTCCTTTACTTGTGGAAGGATTGTTTCAGGTATTTCTGATATTTTTATAGTTTCAAATTTTTCTAATTTCTCGATTAGTTCTTTTTCATTACTATTTTTTATTTTACTTAAAACTTCTTCTTCCTTAAGAATATACAATTCCTCATAAATAATAATTCCTTTATTTATTGCTTCTTTAGTAATATCCGCAAGTAATTCCATCATATAATTATCTTCACTAGAATGACAATAAACATTAATATTATCATTTACTTCATAAACTCTATTAGCAATATTTTCATTAGTAAAAGATATTTCTAATTCATCATTTTCATTACGAATTGGAGCAATACTATTAATTATTTCATAAATTTCGTCAACTAAAAAATCTTTAGTCCAACAGAAACCTGTTAATATTATTCCATCCAATCTATCAGCACACATCAAAGGACGATTATTATCAACTATTGAGTAGTTTTTAAAATTTGCTATTTTTTCTATTGAAATATTGTCTTCTTCTAAATATTCTATTAATTTTTGATCTCTTTTCATTAAAAAATTAGTAAATTCTTCAGTTCTTTCTTGTTCATTATAATCTTTATGCATATAATCAATTACATGAGAAAAACATGGTGTTGCAATATCATGAAATAAAGCTGCTAACGTCATTTCTTTATCATGCATTAAATACCAAGTTATAAGTGATGTTGTTATACTATGATCATATCTAGTAACTTTTTCTTTAAAATCATAAATATTTTTAGATGCATAGTCCATACCACAAAAATACCCAATATCTTTTAAACGTAATAAACAAGGTACTTCAAGATATTTCTTTAAAAATTCTGGCATATTTTCATAACCTAATAATTTCTTATAAAAATCTAAAAATTTATTCATATTTATTCCCCCACTCTAATATTTTATTTTTTTCTTAATTTAGCAACAAAAAATCCTTCAAAATATTTGTTAGGTTTAATGCAAAGTGTTCCTTTAATAGACACCGGTAAAGTTTCACAAGAAAAAGTATTTTCAATGTCTATTAATTCTACATTTTCTTCTTCTAATATTTTATTTATTATATATTCATTTTCTTCTTTTAAAATTGAACAAGTTGAATAAACCATTTCATGGCCACTTTTTAATAGTTTAATAGCTTTCTTTAATAGTCTATATTGGATTTTTGAAGATCTATCAACAAGTTCTTCATTAAAACTAGTATAATTTTTATCAAAAATATTTAAAGTGCCACTACCACTACATGGAGCGTCTAAAAGTATTTTATCAAAAGAATAAAAATCATCTAATTTTGTAGCATCAATATTTAAAATATTTATTTTTTTTGCTCCAAGTTTCTCTATATTATATTTAAGTCTTTCTAATCTTATTCTATTTTTTTCAACAGCAGTTATCAAACTTTTATTGTTAGTTAAAGATGCTATTTAAGTTGTTTTACTTCCCGGTGATGCTGCCATGTCTAGAATAATATCACCATCAAGAGGATTTAGAATAAGTGGTGGTATCATTGATGATAAACTTTGTAAATAGATTTCTCCGTTTATATACATATTTAATTTTTTTATCTCGTTAATATCACCATTAGGTATTACAAAGGCTTCTTTATACCATGATACTTCTTCATATTTAATATCATTTAACTCCAACTGTTTTTTTACATCAAAAACAGTAGTTTTTAAAGTATTAACTCTAAAAGTCAAATATCTTTCTTCTTTATAAGAATTAATAATATCGTTAGTCAAATCAGTATTATATTGTTTATTTAATTTATTATATAAAAATTCAGGTATATCATTTTGCATATAATCACCTCTAACTTATACTATAATACTATATTCCATCTCTTCTTACAAATAATACTTTATGTTTTTCTTTGTTCATTGCCTTTTTAGCTTCTTGTAATTTTATGATATCACTACCAATATATTCGCTTAAATATTTTTTAAAAGATGTTAGAAAATATTTAATATTTTGTTTTTTATCATTAAATAATTCATTTAATTCTTTATTATCTGTTACAAATTCATTAAAATAAGAATCTACTAAAAATAATATAATTCCTGTATTAAAATTTTTTCTATTTGTATCTAAAAGATGTTCATAAGAATCTTTAGAAAAACAATATTCAGTTGGATCAATTATACTTACTTTTTTTCTACCATACATTATATTGTATAATACATCAAAAGTTAAAATCCCATTTTCGCTTAGTATTCTAATATCATCATCAACTTTTAAGGATGCATTTATAAAATTTTCAAGATTTACTCTTAAAGGATTTATTTCATCTATAGTTTTACCCTGTTGATAAGTTGTTACATAACCAATTACATAATCATCATACATTATTTCTTCTTGTGGAAAAATATACGAGTTATTAACAATTTTATCAAACTTTAATACTTCTTCTTTAGTAATATATTTACAATCTTTAAATTCCTCTAAAAAGCAATCATGATATATTTTTAAAACAATCTTTTTTCTTTTATCATAATACGAAATTCCTTCAGATCCAAGCCCTAAAAATTTTAAACTTTTTAAATATATTAAAAATTCTTTTTTATCATTTACAACCATAGTAAAACCCCTTTTTATATTTTTTCTAGAACCTTAATTTTTCCTCTAATTAAATATTCATTAGTATAATTTGGTAAATTTTTAAATTTTGGATTCCAATATTTAAATGCTTGTTGATAAGTCTCTTGATATGTTGATATCTCACTAGGTAATAATTGCTCATTTGTTTTAAAAATATCTCCACTTGCAAGAACTCTATAAGTTTCTGTTTCAATTTTATCGTTTTGAGAAATAACATCTTGCCAATATTCAATTCCATCATTATCACATAAATACATAGCATGTAATCTACTAGGTAAGTGGGACAGATTATCTTTACGATAGTTTTCTAATGCTTCTTCTCTCCTAAATAAATCAGCATTATAAGTCATTTGATAACCAATTTCTAATAATCTTTTTAATTCAATTATATCGTCATTTTTTATTACACTTAAATTATTAATTCTTCTCATATAATCAGCTAAAATAAAAGAAAAATTTATATATTCTTGACTTCCGCCTTCAAAAACATTCACTAATTGAGAAAAATTTTGATGTCTTTGATTCATTATAGAATTATAGTTATCATTAATATTTATAATTTTATTATTAGACCATTGATCATTTTTATTTGTAACTTTATGAATATGAAATAATTCTTGTTCCATAATTTCATCCCCTTTTTTTATTTCTGTATATTATTAAATATTTTTGGCTTTTTTGCAAGTATTTTTGTACCTAAAAAAGACAGTAGTGTTATTTCTACTGTCTTACTCTAATTAGTTTTTCTCTCCAATTAATAATTCAATATTTGATAAAAATGAATTAATTGGGCCCATTCTATTTTGAATAAAAATATCATCATTATTTTTTAAATAATCACAAACAGTATCTGCAACTAACTCTTTAATTTCAGCCTCTAAATCATCATCCCAAGGCTTACCTTCAGTCAAAAAGCATATTCTCAACTGTTCTGACCATTTTTTCATACTATTAAAATCGGATTGTTTCAAATGCATGCCATATTTAGAATTAATTGTGTCTATATAAATTTCTGGTTTTAATAAATCCTCAAATTCTGAGATACTTTTTCCAATACATTTAGTAAAAGTAATTTTTGATGGATCAATTAAACTTTGAACTTTAGCCTTCTCATATGCATTATGACCACTTTCGTCATCATCTAATAACACATAATAATCAAATATTGTATTATTACTCTCATATAATTTTGATAGCAGCTTAGATGCTCCACCAAGAGCCTCAATACTAATTTCATTATTACCTAATGCATTCTTTACTTTTGGTATTTTATATAGTAAAGCTTCTACAATTTTTTTGTCAGTTACTCCTTCTACAAATAGTTTATAGTTGCATGATATTAAGTTATCAGCTAATTTTACACCTAACACATCACGAATCTCTTTAATGCTTTTAGCCGGAGATGCTTTACCAGAAGATACGATTATATTAGATTTTATATCTTTTTTGTTAATAAATAATTGATTATGAGTTGCTATTATTACTTGATTATCTTTAACCAATCCCTGTAAAATATTATTTAGCTGTCTTATTGATCCCGGATGTAAGTGTGCTTCAGGTTCATCTATTGCTATTATCGATGACTGCTCAACATTATATCTGTCTGTAAGCATTGCCAGTGTAGCTAAGCTTTTAATTCCGTCACCTTTATAATCAATATTTGTTAAAACACCGTCATCAATTGAGACCTCTACAGCTCTTCTAAGTGATGACTTACGAATGTTTTCTTCAATGTCAATTTTAACATTTTGAATAGATGGTATAAACGTTGTTAGTGTTTCTTGTACCTTTTTTGCTATTCCGTTCAAGGGTTCTCTTTGTAATCTATTAATAGTATTTATTGCATTAATATATTCAGGATTATTTTCAACAACTTTTAATTCTTGAGCCAAATTATCTCGAATTAAATCAATTGCTTGAGATTCTGTTCTAATTGCAGGGATATAGTTGAATACTATGTTTTTAGCGACAAATTCATTTATTAATAACACTTTACTATTAAGCTTTGAAGTACCTTTTTTAGATACTTTTAAATTTGGAAAATTATCTTCTCCAATTTCTATGATTATTATAAAATCTGATGTCGATAATCTCGATTTTGTGAACTTATTAAATTGATCTAATTCCTGTTCTGTCAAAAGAAATTCAAGTTCAAACACTGTATTTTTCGAACCTTTTTTATTATTTTGACTGCTAACAGGAAAGTCTCTTTGCCAAACATAATCAAATCCATTATCTAAATATTTATAGTATCCCATTGGTCTTCTGTGAGGAAAGTAAGAATACTTTTTTATTATATTCATACTTAATGAAATTGCTTTAATTATATTTGATTTACCTTCATTATTTTTTCCTACCAAAATAGTTAAATCATGAAGTTTTATTTTATGTGCTCTGGTAATACTTCTGTAATTTGATACAGAAAATGAAATCAACTTCATATATACCTCCTATACTTGCAAATATTTTAATTCTGCTTGTCTTATAACTTGTTCAACTGCTCCTTCTCGTTTTACTGGAGGATAGTTATACTTGATTAATAATCTTCTTATATTAACTCTAATTCGAGCTCTAGCATCTTCTCTTTTAAATGCATCTAAGGTTAAATTTTCATTAATAATTTCTACTAATTCCTTAGCTATTTGAACTAAGGTTTCATCTTGCATTAATTCTTTTATTTCTGGATCTGCTCCCAAAGCATCAAAGAATGCTTTTTCTTCAGAAGATAGATCATATTCATTTCCTCTTTCTAATTCATCTTCAATTTCTTTTTTTAACTTTATCATTTCTTCAATGATTTTTTCTATATCAGCTATATCAGTTCTTTCGTTATAAGCGTCTACTATTTTATTAAACTTAGTTGAAAATTTTTCTTGTAACGTTAAGTTTATCTTGCCAATATCATTTACTGTTGTTTTAATAGCTTTTGAAAGTATTTCAGCAGCTACATTTTTATCTTTTAAACTTCTTAATTTATTAAGCATAGTATCACTTAATAACTCTAAACTATTACCTTTAGATAGTTCACCAAGTTTAATTAACTCATCTTCTCTAATAGATTGTTCAAGCATTACTCCAACATTTCTATTAATTTCTGATACATCTAACTTATTTTCATTTGTTATCTTAGATATAAATGATCTAACTGAAATAATAAATAACACTTTATCTTTATAATATTGTTCTAAAATACCATTACATAATGTATAAAGATTTTTTGCATCTAAACTATGTTTCATAAATCTTTTCTTTTTATCTTCAGAGCCTAATACCGAATTAGCACCCTCTTTAATCAAATTATATTTACCGGTATTATCTAACTCATTAAAATTAGAATAATCAAATCCATATAATATTTCATCAATAATTTCAATTTTATCTTTTAGGACATTTACTAACTCAATATTATCGACCACTTGTCTTTGATCTCTTGTTGTATATGTTTTTAGTGCATCTAATAACCAAGCTTTTAATCCTATATAATCAACTATTAATCCAGCACTTTTAGTTTTATATACACGATTAACCCTTGCAATAGCTTGCATTAAATTATGAGCTTTCATAGGTTTATCTATATACATAACACCTAATCTTGGAACATCAAATCCTGTTAACCACATATCTACAACAATAGCAATTTTGAATTTTTCATTTGGATCATCAGCCTCATTTTTAAATCTAATCTCTAATTCTTTTTTATCATTTTTAGTACCAATAGCTTTTTGCATTTTCTCTGAATCTTTATTAGATGGTGTAATAATCATATTAACCACATCTTTATAATCTGGTCTTAATTCTAAGAACTTTTGATACATTGTATAAGCTGCTTTTCTTGAATAAGCAACTACCATGGCATGATCTGCTACCATATCTTTTCTTTCTTCAAAGTGATTAATAATATCTTTAACTATTAATTCTAATCTATCAGGATCTTCTATTACTTGCGATATCTTAGCCATCATTTGTTTAGATTTATTTATAGCATCAGTATCAGCAACACCTTCATCTTCAATGAACTTATAATAATTATCTATTTCATCTAATATTTTTTGATTTAATCCAACTCGAGCCATTCTTGATTCATACATAATAGGAACAGTAGAACCATCAAGAATTGCTTGTGTCATATCATAAGTATCTATTACATCTCCAAATATAGATGATGTAGATTTATCTTTAGTTTCAACAGGAGTTCCAGTAAATCCAATAAAGATAGCATTAGGTAAGGCATTATGAAGATATTTAGCAGTACCAAATTTTTCTTTAGCTTCATGAGTTTCATAATTTATCTTCATAGTAGCTTCTAAACCATAATGAGATCTATGAGCTTCATCTACTAAAACTAAGATATCATCTCTATCACTAAATAATCCTGTTTCTTCTTCAAACTTTTGTAATGTAGTGAAGAAAATACCCCCAGCAATTCTATCTTTTAACAAATCATCTAATGCTTGCCTAGAATCAGCTTGTCTAGGCTTTTGCTTTAGATAATAATCACATTTAACAAAAGTCTCATATAATTGATTATCTAAATCATTTCTATCAGTAACTACTACTATAGTAGGATTATTTAATAGTTTAATCATATTACCAGAATAGAATACCATACTAAATGATTTACCAGATCCTTGAGTATGCCATACTATACCAGCTTTACCAGTTTTAACACCATTAGTTACTGTAGAAAGAATAGCTTTCTTTACTCCAAAGTATTGATGATATTGAGCTAATATCTTTTTATCATCGCTAAATAGAATAAAGTTTTGAATGATGTCTAATAGTCTATCTTTTCTAAACATTCCATTAAATAGTGTTTCGTGTGTAGGCATATTCTCATATACTTCATCAGTATCTTCTACCTTTTTCCAATCACTAAATCTAGAATAAGGACTTGTAATAGTACCAGCTTTAGCAGTAACACCATCACTAATAACTAAAAACTGATTATACTTAAATAGTGAAGGTATATAAACATTTCTATAGCCAGTTAATTGAGTATAAGCATCTTCTAATTTGACGTCTTCATTAGTAGCCGTTTTAAGTTCAATTACAACTAAAGGAAGACCATTTATAAAGATAATAATATCTGGTCTTTTAGTATCAAATTCTATAATAGTAAATTGTTGAATTGCTTGGAAGTGATTATTGCTTATATTATCAAAATCAATTAATTTAACATTCTTATATTGATATCCAGTATTAGTTTTAATTTGTACTGGAACACCCTCTAATAAATATCTTGTAAAAGTTTTATTATCTTCAATTGGATTACCATGTGATAGAGTTTTAATTGTTTTAATAGCTTCTTGTATTTGACTATCATTAAAATCTTTATTGATTCTACATAAATCATCAAATAAAGTAGCGTCCATTAAAACACTATGATAATCTCTATCTATATCATAACCATTAAATCTTTCATAACCTAAACCCTCTAAGATACTTAATGTTGCATCTTCTAATTGTTCTTCATTAAACATTACTTTTCACTTCCTTATTATCACAAATCACAATTTGTATGATTAAATCTCTATATTATCTAAATCTATTTCACCATTCATTAATTTTGATAATAATGTATCCCTTAATTGAGATAATATATCATTTGATATTTGATTACTTTTTATTTTTTCAAACATTGGTCGAACTTTCTTATCATATTCGATTATTAATTCTTTATTTAAATATGGTACTTGAATATTTTCAAAAGTATTTTTATTTATATTATAAGTTGTACTTCCACCTGCAATGCTTTTCATATATTGTTCTTGTTCAGTTAAAAATTCAAACAAATAATATAAATCATAATCATTTTCTATAACTATAGAATTAATTTGTTGATTTGTTTGAGAATCCTTATCATTTATGCTAACTAATCCTACAGTTGCAATACATGAAACTGATATTGAATTTTTAGGAATAAGTGATTTAGCACCTTCGTTTGTAATATATCTTTCTGTATTAATAGTGAATACTTGATTGTGCATATCTGGAATTGTAATAAATGGTATATTTCCACCCCAGTATTCCTTATTTTTAGTTGAAGGTGTTTTACCAGTTATAACTTTTTTTGCTATTTCTCCAATTGTTTTATATTCTATATTTAATTCATTATCATCTAACAGCTGATAATATAGTACATTACACATCTCATACAAACTATTATTTATCTCATTATTTAATTTTATTTTTTTATCTATTGATTCACATATTTTTATTATTCTCTTTGTATCGTCAATATTTTGAGGAAATTCAATTTCCAAATTTCTCAAATTACTTAAGCTAATAAATTTTTGTGTACTACCACTTAACATTGCTAAAACTTTTCCTTTAGCTTTAGGACTATTCAAATAATAATATAGCCATTTGCTTTTTAACTCATCATGTATTTTAAATAACCCCATATTTTTAATGGCATAATTTGGTTGTTGGTCAACTCTATATACAAGTCCAACTGTTCCAATCATACTATATAAAACATCATTTATTTCAACTAAACTTCTTTCATTAATCTTATTATAATCTTCTTCAGAAATATAAGAAGCATTTTCGAAGTCTATTGAATCACCTTTGATATTTTTTGATGTTATCAATAATTTTCCGGAATCTAAATGTTTAGGAGAATCATGAGTACCATCTCTAACATCATCACAAAAATCAATTGTCTTCAATGACATAAAATCTATTTTGCTCATTTTCTTCCTCCTTATAATCTATAACAAAATATGGACTCATGCTATATTTTGAAGTATTTGATAATAGTGATCCATTAGATGAGACAAAACATTTAGACATAACTTTAGGATCTGCTTTTTCAAATTTAGTTATTTTGAGCCAACATTTTACTCGTTCTTTATCATCTCTATAATATTTAGGAATTGCCTCAACATTAATTTCTTCTTTTTTTATATCTACAAAATGTGCCCAATATCTTTCCTGCCCACCACTTTTAATCAAAAGAAATCTTTTTTCTTTCATTTCAAGTAACATATCTATATTTTTTTGAGAAAGTGAGTTGCCAAATTTTCCATACCAAACATATCCATATTCATTAATTACATCTTCATGTAATTTAATTGTTCCATCTGCAGGTGCATAATTATCTGCAAATCGTAATGCAATAGTTTTCATATTTTACTCCTTTCTCCTACAAATCATAATTTGTATAATTATATATCATAGCCAATTGCTTTTAAATTCTTCTTTATTTCTTCTTCAAGTCTATGTGACTCTTTAAATTGTGTTGATAATTTAGAAGTGATATCATTCATCTTTTCTTCAAAAGGAATACTATCTTCGTTATTTTCTTCAACCCCTACATATCTACCAGGAGTTAAAACATAATCATTATTTTTTATTTCATCAGTTGTAGTTGAATAACAGAAACCTTTAACATTTTCATAATTTTCATTATTTTGATAATTGTGATATGTATCAGCTATCTCTTTTATATCATCAATAGATAATTCTCTTAATCTTCTTGTCACCATAGTTCCGTAGTTATTAGCGTTTATAAATAAAGTTTTACCTTTTTGTTTCTTGTTTCTATTAATAATCCATATAGAGCATGGTACTGTTACTGTATAGAATAAGTTAGTAGGCATAGAAATAATGCAATCTACTAAATTATTTTCAATAAGATGCTTTCTTATTTTCCCTTCTTGGCCGCCAGCTGATAAAGAACCATTAGCAAGTATACAAGCCATCTTTCCGTTTTGAGATAGCTTAGATATCATATGTTGTAACCAAGCATAGTTAGCGTTATTCTTAGGAGCTAGTCCATATTTCCATCTAGTATCGTTTTCAACTTTTTCTCTTTCCCATTCCATATTAAACGGTGGATTAGCAAGGATATAGTCAGCTTTCAAATCTTTATGTAAGTCTTCAGTAAAAGTATCGGCAGCATATTTACCTAAATCTCCGTACATAGAACGTATAGCTAAATTCATCTTAGCTAGCCTCCAGGTTGTAGGATTCTTTTCCTGGCCATAAATACCAATGTTATAAATATTTCCTTGATGTTCCTCTACAAATTTCATAGATTGAACAAACATACCACCAGATCCACAAGCTGGATCATACACTTTTCCTTTAAATGGTTCTATACATTCAACCATAGTTCTAACTAAACACGCAGGTGTATAGAATTCTCCACCTTTTTGTAATTCATTTTTGGCAAATTGTCCTAAAAAATATTCATAAATTCTTCCAAGTAAATCTTTTTCTTTAGCTTCCTTAGTACCAACTTTAATGTTAGTGAATAAATCTAATAATTCTCCAAGATTAACATTTCTCATAATTGGTGAATTATAATTTTTAGGTAATACATTCTTTAATGAAGTATTTTCTTTTTCAATTAAAATTAAAGCATCATCTATTAATTCTCCAATATTAGAATCCTTTGAATGTTCTACTAAATATTCCCATCTAGAGTTTTTTGGAACATAGAATATATTCTCAGCTGTATAACAATCTCTTTCTTCTTCTAATCCAGCTCCTTCTTCAACTAATTCTTTATATTTTTCTTCAAATGAATCCGAAATATATTTTAAAAATATTAAACCTAATACTATAAATTTATAATCTGAAACTGAGACAGCGCCTCTCATTTTATCGGCTGCTGCCCAAAGTTTATCTTCTAATTTTTGTAATTCTTGTTCACTCATATTACTTACCACCTTTTATTTTATACATACAATAAAGAAGCAACGTAAACTTAACTGAATCATCTACTTTATTTAATTCAAGTAAATTATCAACTATTTCTTTACCTTTATTAAAATCTTTTAAGTTTTTATCAACAAATGTATTTTTATCTATTTCTGCCTTAAGTTGTTCAACTGTAGTTGTCTGCATCATATAAACTAAATTATCAATCATAACAGTACCTCCCAAGATATCTCTCATATAAAATTATAACATACAATTCGACAGAATTTGATATTTTACGGCCAATTCATACAAGAAATTATCGAATTGCATCAATAATCATGATTAATTAGATATAAAAATGATATTTATAAATTGCTTAAATCTAATTTAAATTCTGGTGTTAAATGGCATAACTTAAACTTTCAAACAGTATATGATAAATTAACAAAGTTCCAAGATTCTAATGAACGTAGAAAAGAAATGGTTTATTATACTTATGATGAATTTAAAAAGTTTATTTCTTATGAAGATGATCTGAGATAGAATTGTGTATTTGAAATATTATATTTTTGCGGATTACGTAAAGAAGAATTAAAAGGACTTACTTGGAAAGATATTTATTTTGATAAAAAAGTTTTATCTGTTAATAAACAAATAGCGCAAAGAAATAACCGTGTGAAGTTTGAATTTTCTGATACTAAGACAAGAGATAGTAGAAGAATAGTTTCCATTACTAAAGTCTTGTTAAATGACCTTAAAATGCTCTATGAGCAGGATAAAAAAACTATTATGGATTTAATGATGACTTCTTTGTCGTCTCTGATGCTAAACTTATAGCTGATTCTAATATATATCTTAGAAGAACTAAACTAGCTACTCTTGCTGGTTTAAAAGTTATTAGGATTCATGATTTTAAACATTCATGTGCATCGCTACTTATTAACAATGGTGCTAATGTTACATTAGTTGCCAAATATTTAGGGCATACAAAAATCGAGGAAACACTAAATACATATTCACATATGTTTAGCACTGCCCTCGACTCTGTTGTTTCTGTAATAGATAGCTTAGAAGATGACTAGGCTATTTTTATTGTATCTTCATAAAATTTATAAATTGCCCATGTTTTGAATATTGATTGATCATCTTCTCCCATTTTATCAAAATACAATTGAAATTCTTCTATTGAATCTGTTAGTAAACAACATGCACATACAACCTTCAAATCATTTATATTATTTATCTTTATAGAAGTGATGCTTTTTATATCTTCACTTGATAATTTTTTTCTTCTTTTTATCATTTGGTATTTATTTATTAAGTAATAATCTTCACCGTAACCATCACACTTACGAATTAGTTTATTAATAAATTCTGCAATTTCAATGTATGTATTATCACCTGTCAAATCATAACACTTAATAAATTCAAGTAATAAAACGCTAATAAATGAAACAGTTATATCATTTTTAGTTACTAATTTTATTTCTTTTTTTATTTTTTCAAAATCCATATTAATATTGCATAATAATTCTGCTTTTAAATTATATAACCTACTTAACTGTGCTTGATCATCCTCTACAACTAAAAATTTTAAGATAATATCATCATCTATATAATTATATCCTTTGTATGTTTTCTTACCATTTTGTCTTGCAAAATATATTAAATACTTTTGATTTAATACATCTATTATATTAACAAATGAATCTCTTTCTTCATCTATTTCAACATTAACCTTGTTAACAACTATATTTCTTATATCACATATTAGCTTTTCATCACTCATCACTTTGGTGATATTAGCAACTTTTACGGATAAACCTACTTTTCTAATTATATCTAAAGCACTTTTAAAATAAATAACTCTATCTTTCGAAACTTTTATTTTTTCATCAAATTGATTATCATTTACAAATTCAAATGAAGTTTTTTCTTTTCCTATTGTAATATTTTTGTTTTCTAACAAATCATAAACAAATTCCAGATCATTTATTGCATTTACTATATTATCATCTATCAAATTATTGTTAATTATTAATCTATTGTTTTCTAATTTAACATATTTACCAATCATAAAGTAATGTTCTTTTTCCGTTATTGTTTCAATAATTTCATCATAATACTTTTTATTACTTGTACCTATGTTTATTTTAATAACCCTAGATAAACTTTCATTTTTTACTTTTCCAGCATACCCAAGCACATCATGTCCTAATTTAGCATAAGCATATTGTTCTTTATCTACTAAATCTTTAACATTATTTATGTATGAGTAAAAAACAAATTCCGTTTTATTATCATATTTTATTTTGTCATAGTCTAATGGTATTTGTGCCTGTAATTTGCTATGTATTTTATAATTTTTACAAATTGTAATCACTTCTTTGGGGTAATTAACTTTATCTAAAACAATCCCTTTTGTATAACTATCTTTTTTACTATTTTTTAATAAATCAATAATATCTCCTTTTAAAAGAAGTTGCATATATATGGAATACTTGTCAGAATCATTAAAGATAACCTTAATAAACAAAACTCCCCCATCTTCTGCATATTTTTCTAAATCACTTTTTTTAATTTGGTAATGTACTTTTTCGCGATCAAGTTTATCAGAAAATTCAGATTTAACTTGAACTGGAACTCTACAATATAATTTATCTGCCGAAAAAGAAGTATCATTATACATTAATATCTCGCCATCCCAAATTGGATATTTATCCATTTGCTTAACAGCCGGCTTGATTAATCTCGTTTTTCCTAAAAAAATATTTAAAAAAGAAATTCCAGATGTTTCAATTATATCAGTATTCATAAAACCACCGTCCCTGATTAATAGTACTTATTATACCACGTCTAGATATCTATCAAGCATCTCATTTTCTGCTTCTGTTACTAATTTAACAAAATCTGTGTAATCCCCTGTTGTATGTGCCTTATCAAGTGCTTCATAATATTTTAATCTATCATCTTTTTTAATAATAACTGGTACATATCCACTTCTCATTAATTCCATATTCATTATTAATCTAGATGTTCTACCATTTCCATCAATAAATGGATGGATCTTAACTAATTCCCCATGTAATAATGCTGCTCTTACTATTGGATGATATTTGTCCCATTCATCATAATTCATTATTAATTTTTCCATTAATTCCGGAACCTTTATATATTGTGGTGGTCTATGTTGTGCGCCACTAATAATTACATCATGATTTCTATATTTTCCGGCATTTTCATCATCAATTCCTTTTAAAACTAATTGATGTAATCCTTTAATATTCCATTCAGATATTTCACTTTTTGTACCAATTAATTCTTCTAAGTATTCAATAGCATTTTCATGGTTTATGGCTTCTAAGTGTTCTCTTACAGATTTTCCACCTATAGTAATACCTTCTAATACTACTTTAGTTTCTTTTAATGTTAATGTATTACCTTCAATACCATTACTGTTATATGTCCATTCTAGATTAATTGCATTTTGTAATGACTCAGTTGCTTCTTTAGATAATGGTCTTTTACTATTTAATTTTGCAAGTTTTTCATCAACTTCTTTAAAATAATCTTCAGGTAGATCTATTTTGAATTCTATTTCATCTTTTACTCTTTTATCTATTGGTTTATTAGCATCATCTGGAATATTCCATGTTGTGCCTATTTTTTCAGCACCTTCAATTCTTCCATCTTGAATAAGTTGTCTTATTCTTCTTTCACTAATATTCCACTTTTCACTAGCTTCTCTAATTTGCATAGTTATCACCTCTATATATAGATTATACCGTTTCTGGAATAATATGTCAATATGCTTTATACCTTTTGCGGAATAATATTATTTTTTTATTCATACGGATCATTTATATTTTATCCGTATCATTGTTAAAATTAAAAATCCATTGAGAATTTTTGCCACTTTCGGCACTTTTTCTCAATGAACTATTTTAAAACTCAATTTTTTTGTACCTAAATTGTACCTAAAATTATTTTAGCAATACCGATGCCTCGCAAACCCTTATAAAATGGGCGTAAAAAATGAGAGTACGGTTAAATGCTCTCTTCAGGTGGAAATATTATTATCAGTTCGTAACAATTTAATAATTAGTTAAAGTTTTACAAAATAAGGCTTTTTCTTTTACCTAAATTTATCAAAGTTTATAAAAATAACTTTATTTTTGATGTTTAGTATCTAGTTTTGGTATCTAGAATTCTACAATGCTTGTAATTCTTCATACATTTCTCGTAATGATTTGAAACTATATACAAAAATTGGTGGAACAACTCTTGATGAAGAATGATTAAACGAATTAATTATGTATTTATATAAATTATAATAATCATACAATGGAGTATTTGGTATTTTTTCAATTAAATCCCACACTTCAGTGTAGTCTTCTTGTACAATATCATAAACCTTCTTTTCTAATAATCTTCTAATTTTCAAACCAAATAATATTTTATAAATTAATATGTAACAAATATCATTTTTAGGAACCGATACAATATTTCCAGAACCGGTTTTTGCTTTTATATCTATATCAACATAATCCTTTGAGATATCATCAAATAAAGATGACGCATTCTGTATTTCATTATTGTTTAAACCAAAATAAAATATTTCATTAATAATATTATTCAATTCAATTATTGATATTTCCTCCCTCACATGATCGATTGATTCTGATATTTTATTATATAGTTCTTCTACTTTATTTTTTACATCAGAAAGTTCACTATTGCTGTTATTTTTAAATA
Source organism: uncultured Bacilli bacterium (assembly GCA_934129945.1). GTDB lineage: Bacteria > Bacillota_I > Bacilli_A > RF39 > UBA660 > RUG14121. The sequence goes on along the minus strand of CAKOXC010000003.1, from coordinate 86,556 downwards.
ACAAACGCTCAACATTTATTTCATTTCTTAAAAGTGCAGCAAATGCAATTAATGAATATTTATCAACCATTTTATCACTAATCTTCAATATAATTCCATAATCGTAAGGATTTATATCTATTTTTTCAAACAAATCATAGCCATCTTCAAATATATTTATTTCTTTTGTTAAACCAATTTGATCCATCCAGTAAATATTAAATTTATTATATATTTTTTTCAATGAATCATATAAATCAAGAATATACATACTGTGAGAAAAAATATCAATTGTATCAATATCTTCAATATGTTCATTTATTAATTTTGTTATTATTGCTATTGAATCTTGTACATAAATATCATCATAACTATCAAATGGATCATCAATAATTATATGCAATTTTCCTTCTAAAATCTTTTGATGAACTAAAATATCAAAATAAAGAAATTTAAAATAATTTTGTTCCGATTTAGACATTTTGTCATATTCAACTTGACTATTTAAAACTTTTAACTTTCCATCACTAATTTTTATTTCTATATCTGTATTTTTATAAACCGTATGATTCTTTAATTTATTTTTTATATAATTACTTAATTCAATATTTTCAGTTATTTTAAAATCCTTTGTTTTATTTAATATTTCTTCAACTTTTGTTTTATTTTCTTTATAATTTATAACATCCTTTTTATCATACTGATTACTTAAATAAGAAATAATAGATTTTTCAACATCCAACTTAAAATCTTTTTCAAATGATTCATATGATTCGCACAATAATATCTCAGACATTTTATTCCTTAAAATATCACTTTTATTGTCTAAATAGAATAATATTGATAATTGCAATTCTTTTTCGATTGAACCATTTTCAATGCTTTTCCTTATCTTATCTAAATTTTCTTGACAAATAGGTGAAAAACAAACAGGACAATTCTTGTATTTATCTGGGTCTTGATTTATTTTCAATTGAATGCTATATATATCATGCTCAACAATTTTCTTAACATTATCTGGTATTATTTTGATATTATCTTTTTTCAAATTATCAATTATTTCAAAAATATTCATATTTACATTTTTTGGCTTATACATATTCTTGATATCATCTTGACTATAAAATGGTAATAAATCATCACCATCATAAGAATAAGTATTATCATCATTAATATACTCACTTATTTTTTCAAATCCATGAAATGCCTTTTTTGTATTAACTAAGCATAAATCCTTTAAACTATTTTTTATTGATAATTTTTCTTTACTTTTTTGCATATTATTATAGTATTTATTATACTCTTGTGCCATAGGCATTATTTCAAAAGAATTAATATCTTCACTACTTTGAATAATCATATCACTTAAAATATTTTCATTAAATAAAAGAACTTTTTCACTTATTTCTTCATAATATTTTTTCATCGAACGCGATATCTGAGTTTTACCTATTTTATTTGGCCCATAATATATATTATGCTTTCCTTTTGAAGGTAAAATAACAGTATATCCATTTTCTAAATTTAAATTCATTTTTTCACTTCCTTACTACGAAAAAAAAAACCAATACAAAAGCTTATAAAATAAGCCTGTACTAGCGCTTTTCATCTAAAAGTAGTATACCATATATTTTTTGTTTTGAATATGTTTTGTAAAAACAAAATGACACAATGACACATTATTTGAGAGTACCCTACGCAATTTTATAGCGTCATAGTGTCATTTCTTATTTATATATTTGATTAATCACTATTATTTTTGTTATTAAAATCTATTTTTAATATTTTACATTTATCATTTTTTGAAATATTAATATCATTAGTTGGCAAAATTTTATATTGTTCATTACCAAACAATGAATTTAACATAATTTTTTTTACATCTAGATAATACTTTCTTTCAGTAATAGAAGTATTTATTGTAAAAGTCACAAAATCATCATTAGAATAATCTAAATCTTTCATATCAATATCTTCCATTATATCTACCAAAAATTCATTAGAAATTCCATCATAATAAGCAAGTTTTTCAGCAATACCTAGTTGTTTTGCTACATAATATAAAATATCTGTTTCCGTCATTACACTATCTGTATTTTCCATATATTCATGAACTTGTTCAATCATGTCATTATATCTTTTTCTCTCATCTTTTTCATCATAATTTTTCCAATTATCAATTACATTTGATATTTTATTAAAAAAATCTGATAATAGCTCAATATGCGTACTTATATATGAAGCTAACATTTGATCATACATACCAAGAAAATTTATCATATAATTATTTATTCCTTGTAAATCAATATCTTCAGCCTTTTTAAATTTACTATGAAGTACTTGTTCAAGATTAATATCATATTCACTAAATATAGCTTCTATTGTTTTCTTTGCAAAAAATTTAATAACAATATCACTGAAATTATACAAATCAAACATATACCAAAAACCCATTCCTACCTCTTTAGAATAATCATCATTATTTTCTTTATATTTACATATTTCTACCTCTAATCTTTTACTAAAGAAAATTGTATCAACTATCATTTTATATTTTGCAGCTTTTTCATCACCCTTCGTTGATGTTAAATCTAACATAATTAAAGCTAATTCTATTCTTTCTAATGAGTCACCTGCATCATTTAAATATTTATCTGCAATATCTGTAATAAATTTTAAGTCGTTATTATAGGATAAAACCATAAATTTGACCATTTCATAATCTTTTTTTACTTTTTCAGAACATAAATTATAGATTTTTTTATCATTTGTTTCTTTTATAACTTGAATCATAAAATCTTTATCATCTTCTAATTCTTCTATTTGATAATTTTTGATATCTTCACCTTTTATATATTTATCAATCAATTCTTTACTATATTTTTTCATTATAAAATCCTCCTATCATATATAGTTTCTGATTTTTGCATTTCTTCTTAAATATCTTAATGATTTTGCTTCTATTTGTCCTACTCTTGATTTTGTTAAACTATGTCTCTTCCCAACCATTTCTAACGTTTCAGGTTCTCCACTATCTAATCCAAATCTTTCATGAATAATAGATTTTTTTCTTTCATCAATAAGTACACTATCAACATCTTCCTTAAATTTTTCATTATAAATTTTTTCAATTACTTTATTTTCATAATTTATTTCATCACAAAAATTATTAGTTAGTCTATCAAACATACCAGCATTAATAATAACTCTAATAAATTGATATATTTTTGTCTTTGGTATACTTAAAGTACAATCGTCTCCAATATTTAAATTCGCATAAATTTTATTTAATAATGGAATTATATTTTCAACAGCTAAAGTACTATAATAGAACCATTTGTTATATTCTTTACATTTTGATATAAGATCATTGGCATTAAAATTTTTTCCACTATTTTTTAAATAGATATAACTACTCAATAAATCAATTAAACCATCAGTAGAAAACCCAAACTGCTCGTTAATTGATATTTCATCTGTACATAAATTTTTACATACTTCGTTAAAAAATGTAGCTGTAAAAATATTTGAATAATTTTCAACCTTTAATAAATCACCATTATATATTTTATTAATCCAAACTTTATTAAAAGAACTAATGATATCATCCATATCAAAAGAAGAAGAACAAAACATTTCAATATCATTTCTTTTTATATATTCATAAACAACATAAAGTGTTCCTAATATAAGTTTATCCATATATATTTTTTTTAAATTAGTATCACTAAACATATTAGCTTTCTTATATAATTCTTTTGCTTCCTCAATCTTTAATCTTTCTATTGAAGATATTTTTTTATGCCATTTTTCTAATTTACTAATGTTCTTCATTATAAATTCCCCCTTTATTTTGTCTTTACTAATTTCATAACTTTTCTTTGACTTTTTATACACCCAAAATAATAATCATTATTAGTATCATAATAAATTTTAAATTGTTCATCTAAACTACCTGCAAATTGTTTTAATGACCTTAACTTTAACAATCTATCAGAATCATGTATTTTTCCAAACATACCAAAACAAATATTACAACCCAATAAATGAACCTGATCCAAATCACTAAGATAATATGAATTATATGGATTATGAGTAATAAAGAAGTCAATATTACTAGAATCATATAGTATAGAACCAGATTGTATAATTGGTATATTGTCACAAATCAATAATTTACTATCATTAAGATTCATTGTTTTAGCAAATTGTGAAACAATCAAAATATCATTCAAAAATAATGAATCATATTTACCTTTATTTATTTCTGCTAATATGTTTTGGTTATTTATAACACCTATGTAGTTTAAAAAGCTAATATATTCTTTTGAAGCTTTTTGCATATTAATAATCCAAGAAGCAAAATCATTATCATCAATTATATTCACTTTATTAAATTTTTTCCCAAGTGAATCACAAAATTGTTTGTATAAAAGTAGCATATATGTTGGCATAAATTTTTCCCCTTTCCAAAAATTACTAGTATTATATATCAAAATATTATATAATTAAAATACATATTTTTTATATCACATATAACTATTGGTTATGAAAGGAGTGCTCATATGAATATAAATTTAGAATTATATAAAGTATTTTATTACGTTGCTAAAAATGAAAGTATTACTCGCGCAGCAAATGAATTATCTATTAGTCAACCTGCTATAAGTAAATCTATTAAAACACTAGAGGAACAAATTGATACTCAACTGTTCATTAGAAAAAGAGATGGTGTTTCCTTAACAGATACTGGTAATACAATATATAAAAAAATCAAAGAAGCTATGGAACTTATCGACTCAGCAGAAAATGATTTAAAATCATTAAAAAATTTGGAATATGGTACTATTAGTATCGGGGCTAGTAAAACAATAATACATGAATTTTTAATGTCATATATTAAATCATTTCATAAGGACTACCCAAATATAAATATTAGAATATTCACTGATAAAACCTCAGATTTAATTAAAAAATCAAAAATGGGATTAATAGATGTTATTTTTACTAATATGCCATTTAATCTACCAAACGAATTTGAATCAATAAATGTAATGAACCTTCATGATTGTTTTGTAGCAAATCAAAATTTTAATTATCTAAAAAATAAAGTAATAGATAAAGATTCATTTCAAAAATTACCTTTATTAATATTAACTAAGGGAGCAACCAATAGAATTAGATTAGATGATTACTGCGCTATCAATAATATGGTTATAAAACCTGAAATGGAATTTGGAAGTAATACGCTAATTAAAGAATTCACTATAGCCGGATTCGGAATCGGAATGTTAACAGAAGAACATGTTAAAGAAGAAATTAATAACGGTGATTTATTTAAATTAAATATAAACTTTAAATTAAAAGATAAATATTTAGGATTAATCTATAATAAAGATAATTTAAATTTAGTATCAAAAAAATTCATAAAATACATCAAAAAAAATACTGTTGATAAAAATCAATAGTATTTTATTTTTTAAATTTATTATTCGTATTATTTAATACATTACTTAAGTCTTTAAAATAATTAATAAGATTAGTAAAATCCATTGCTCCACTAAAATCATTATACGCTTGTACAAATAATTCAAATTGTTCTTCTTCACTAAACAATTTTACATATGCACCGTCACTGCCTTCAGAACCAATAAGTCCAATTTTTTTAATTATTGCAGGTTTTGAATACATAAATAGGTCTTTTTTGTTCTCACTACTATCAATTTGTAATGTTTCAACATATTGATTATTTTCTTTATTTACCAATCCAAAATATGCCCAAGGATACTTTTTAAAAGTTTCTGCCTTTGATACCATTGCAACAGTGCTGTTAGAATTTCTAGACAAAGTTTTTTGTTCACCAAAGTTATTCTTTCCTAATTTGGCAACTAATGAAACTTTTTCAAATGGACCATACTTTAAAAAAGTTTGTGATTTTGATCTTATTTTATAATAATTCAATAACTGTGTAGTACTGTTAGTTTGGAAATCATTTATTCTAAAATCCTTAATTGATAATATTTTTTTTACATAATCTTCACTGTATTGTAATAAATCATTATTACCATCTATATCGGTTAAAATCCAATGCAATATATCAATAGAATTCATATTTTTATTACCAGTTAATCTTTGAAAATCAGGATTATTTTTTAATTGTTCAGTTGTTACCCCTAGTAAGTGTAATAATTGTTTTTCTTTTATTTGAAAATTGAAATATTCACTTGAATCCAAATTATTTGTCGTTAGTTCAGCAATTAATTCCTTATTATTATAAACTTTATAATAAACTTGAACTGCTTCTTTCATTAAAAGTAATGTTTTCTGAATTTCATTTATGCTCATATCAACATTAGATTTATTATATATTAAATAATTACCATTTTTATCTTTTACAGGTTCAACTAATTTTCTATGATATTTATCAGCAATAGAATCACTTTTACCTTCTTTAATTAATAATTTTTCATAATACTGCTTTACACTAATAAAATAACTTTCTAATAAGCCTTTAAATGTAATATCATTATCATATTTATCATTTCTTATTATATTATAACAATCACTTTGTTCTTCCAAAACGTGAATTACATCTTCGATAGAATTATTAATTAACATATATTCACAATCATATATACCTTTTGACTTAAGTTCTTTATTAATCAATAATATTACTTTTCTGAAATCTAATATTTGTTGAAGTTTTATATCCATTGCTTCATTCATTTTTTCTGCCTCCTATAAACTAATTTCTCTTTGGTAATTTTTTAGAATCAGATTGATTTATTCAATGTTAATTTTCTCTTATCATCAATATCATAAATTATATTTTAATATTCTAAATCTACTACTATCATTACTATAATTTATTATACATTAAAAAATTTTATATTTCTATATATTTAATATTTATTAGCATTGTTAGTTATATTAATTATATTTTATTCCATTAATACATTAAAAATTTCAAAAAAAATGACGCCATATTAAATGGCGCCTCAGGGGGTTTTGGTTAATCAACTCCCACATATAGTGGTAGGAGGTGATATAAGCATAAGGAATAAATACCCTATGCTACATTAATAATATAATGAAATAAAAAGTTTGTCAATTGCTTTTGACAAACTTTACTAAATTTCTTCGTTTTTTAATTCTTTTAAATTTTCATAATAAAGAGTTTGAGCTGTTGTAATATATGGTACAACCCATATAATTGGAATGATTAAACAACATAATAATACCCAACCAATAAAACTTAAACAAAAGCAAAAATAATTAAATTTATAACCATCCATTAATTTTTTACTCATATCTAAGTAGTCTTTTGCTTTTAAACCAGGATTATCAATAAATACATAAAATACCATAGTATAAGCAAATGATAAGATTATTCCTGGAATTATTAAACAAATAAATCCTAGTAAAACAAAGATATAAATTAAAATATTTATAACAATAAGTAATCCAATTTGAGGATAATATTGTTTTAAATCATCAATGCTATAATCTTCTTTTCTTATAAATTTTAACATATAAGAAATATATCCAACTTCTGCTGGTACAAGTAATAAAGAAAATAATGATACAACAATCTGTCCAAGGTATGATTCAGAGCCAAAAATACTTGTTGCAACAACACTTATAATCATTGAAATAAATCCTATTATCAATGCTGGTTTCCATACATCCCAAAGCTTTCCATCAATTGTTTCTTTAGCTTGTGTTTTTATCTTTTTAAAATCCATTATATACATCCTTCCTTATAACAATTATATCTTTTTTAATTTAAAAAATCTATATTATTTACTATTCTTCTATACAAATTATTATACCTAAATTCATTAGAATCAATAAATTTGATAACATCTTCTTTAGCTTGAAGTAATATTTTATAATCTCTTTTAATATCAGCTACTTTAAATGACATGTCACCACTTTGTTTTGTTCCAAATAAATCTCCTTCACCACGAATCTCAAAATCTTTTTGGCTAATATAAAAGCCATCATTACTTTCACTCATTACATTTAATCGTTCTTTTTCTTTATCACAAATTAAATAACAATAACTTTGTAAATCATTTCTTCCTACTCTACCACGAAGTTGGTGAAGAGTTGCAAGGCCAAATCTATCAGCATCAAATATAACCATCATAGTAGCATTTTTAACATCTACTCCAACTTCTACAATAGTTGTACAAATAAGAATTTTTATAATACCATTTTTAAAATCATTCATTATAGCTTCTTTTTCATTATTTTTTAATTTACCATGAAGTATTCCAATATTTACTTTATTATTAAAAGCTATATCCATTTTTTCTTTTAATAACATAACATCTTTTAAATCACTATTGTCATCTTCATTAGTAATTAATGATGATACTACATATATTTGATGATTATTTTTAATTTCTTCTAACATATGATATAAAACATCTTTTAGTTCACTATTTTTTTTAATTTTAGTAATAATATCTTTCCTACCATTAGGTTTTTGTTTTATCATTGATGTATCCATATCTCCATAGATAGTTAATGCATAAGTTCTTGGAATTGGCGTTGCAGATAAATAAATAATATCAGGTAATTTTCCTTTATTTTGTAAACTAGTTCTTTGATTAACTCCAAAACGATGTTGTTCATCAGTTACTACTAATCCTAAATCTTTAAATATTACATCATCGGTAAGCAATGCATGGGTACCAACTATTATATCTATTTCGCCATTCTCTAGTCTCTTTTTAATATTATTTTTTTCTCTAACTGACATACTTCCAACTATTAATTCACAACTTATATTAAGATTTTTTGTTAAATCAAGGATATTTTTATAATGTTGTTTAGCAAGTATTTCAGTAGGTGCCAACATCGCACTTTGATAATTAGAATAATAATTTATAACCATTGCTATAATAGCTACAATTGTTTTTCCACTACCAACATCTCCAAGTATTAAGCGATTCATCCTTTTGTCACTGTTTAAATCATTTAAACAGTCATTTACAGCATTAAGTTGATCATCAGTTAAACTAAATGGTAATGTTTTTATATATTCATTAACCTGAGTTTGAGAAACATTTCTTCTAATTCCTAAACTTATACTATCATTACGTTTTTTTATAATCATTATTTTAAACATAAAAATAAATAGTTCTTCATAAATAAGACGTAATTTGCTTTGTTTTAACTCTTTGATATTACTTGGATTATGAATTTCTTGTAATGCCTCATACTTAGAGATGAATCCATATTTATCAGTAATTTCACTTGGAATATAATCATCATACTCTTTATTAATAGCTAGTGCATTATCAATTAATTTTATTAAAGTTTTATTCTTTATATATTTATTAACGTGATATATAGGTTCAATAGTATTATTATCAATTTTATCCAATTTAATATCAGAAGCCACAAAATTATTTTTTAATTTTTCAAATTTCCCTATTAAAGTTATTTCTTCGCCAATTTTGATATTATTTTTCAAAAAGGCACGATTAAATATCGTAACATTGATAAGTAAGTTATCAGATAAAGCTTTAAATGATAATCTATTAAAATTTTTCTTAAAATAAAATACTTGAGGATTACTTTCTACAGTAGCTATTATAGTACAATTTTCATTATTAGATACACTAGATAATTTTTTTATATTATAAGTTTGATAACGAAAGGGATAATAATTTACTAAATCATCGATATTATAAATATTTAATTTATTAAGTGATTTAATTGTTTTATCACCAATACCTTTTATATTTTGTAAGTCCATAGTATCACCTGGTAGTTAAATTATAACAAAACACTAGTTCGTAGTCAATAAAAGAAAAAAAGATAACATTAGTTATCAAACATTTTATCAAAGCTACCAGGAGCATTACATGTAAACACCATATTTTTTTTAGTAATTGGATTTATAATTTCTAATTTATTAGCATGTAGAGCTAATCTACCAAGAGGATTATTTCTTGCTTTATATTTTTTATCACCAACAATTGGATGATTTATATTAGCAAGTTGTACTCTTATTTGATTCTTTCTACCTGTAGATATATTAACTTTTAACATACTATAAACTTTATTATGTTTTAATACTTCATAATTTGTAATTGCAAGTTTACCATTTTTTGTATCATCTGTAACATATACTTGTAAAGTTTTTGATTCTTTTAAATAGTCTTTTAAAGTTTCTTTATTTTTAGACATTACCCCATCTACTACTGCTATATATTCTCTATTAATAGCTAATTTATCCCAATTATCTTGTAGCATTCTTTTAATTTTTTCATTTTTAGCAAATAATACTAAACCTGAAGTATCTTTATCCAATCTGTGAACTATAAAAATTTTATTTTTAGGATTTTGTTTTTTTACATAAGCACTAACTTCACTATATAATGTATGAATATGTTCTTTATTTGTACTTATACAAAGCTGTTTAGCAGGTTTGTTTATTACTATAATTTCTTTATCTTCATAAATTATATCAAGTTTTTTCTTTTTATGATTTTTAGGTTTCATTATTCACCAAGATCTTTCATAAATTCTTCATAAGTTTTATCACTAGAATTAATTTCTTCAACTAACTTTTCAATCACATTTTTAATTCCAATTAAATCTTCATCTAACAATTTAATTTCTACCCCAGTAATTCCATCATATTTATTATCAATTAGCATCAAAGCTAAATTATTTAAAGCATAATCATCATATGCAAATAATTCACCATCAATACTAAACATTGGAATATCTTGTTCTTTATAAATTTCAATTTTCATTTTTACCACCAGTTATATTTTATTATAAAAAGAAGATAATAGCAATTTAAATATTATCTTCTTCTATATTCTTCATAATCATCAGAGTAATCTTGTCTAAATCTTGTTACATCAAAACCTAAACTATATAATTCTTCATCACTTAAACTTTTTACTTTTTCAATACCAAGTAAATTAACAATCTTATCTGATATATTTATATCAGTATTTATCTCTTCAATACTAAAATTTTCTAAAATATATTGTTTTAATAAAGGATCTTTTACATAAAGCCCACTATGAATTTCATCATACTTTTTATTATCTATTACTGTTTCTTTTTTTAATTGTTCTAAAAATTCACGTGCTTCTTCTAAATCTTTTTTCCTTTTTTCATCTTTGCTTGCATTTAATAAACTATCAGTAATATAATCAGCCATTTTTATTTGATTATCTATCTTAGGATTTTTTTCTTTAACTTTTTCTAAATTATAAAGATATTTCTTTTCCCATAAAACAACTTTTCTAAGTACAGAGTATTTACACATGTTATTTTCAATATTGCGCATAATTTCACTCATATCAGCATAAACTACAGGTGATTTATCAGGTTTACTATCCAATTCTATATAATCCAAAATTAAATATTTTAAATGATAAGGAAATATTTTAGAGCGTTTAATACTATTAAGGCTAGTCGGATTAAACATATAGAATTTCAATTGTTTAATATAAGTAATGAGTAAATCTGTTTTATCTAATGATGGATTTGGTACATTAGCTAATTTTTTATTATAGCTATCTATAGCACAACTGTTTATTAACTTGTTGTTAAATATTAAATCAGTTTTTTGTTTAGCTTTAGAAGCATTATAAGCAATATAAACATCAGTTGCATTAGTTTGTAAAAAACCAGTTTTTAAAATGTTTTTTAAGAACTCTTCTTTGTTTTTCATAGTAGAAGTCTTATGATCTATTTGTTCAATACATAATCTTTCTTTTACTTCACCATTTTCCATTTGTAATTTAATTTTATGTATTTCATTCTTATTAACAACTTCAATCCAATACTTAGCTACTGGCATAACTATCACCTATTTAAATTATAACTTATTTAATTGAGTAAATAAATAGATAAATTTAAATATAAAGCAAATAATAACCATAAAAGGTAAGGAATTTGTAAATACCCTGCCACTTTATTTTCCATAATCATTTGATATATCATGATTATTACTGAAATAATAAGTAAAATTAAAATAATAGCTGATAATAAATATAATTTAAAGGAAAAAAATATTGGGCTCCATAAAGCATTTAATATTAATTGAATAGAATATATTTTATACAATTTATTATTATTTCTTGTAGTAATATAAAGAGAGATTGTCATTAATAAATATAATATACTCCACACAATTGGGAATAAAATTTTTGACGGAAATAATGCCGGTTTTACTAAATAATTCGTATTAAAATCTAAAAAAAATGTTGGAATTGTTGTTACTCCAAAAGTAATTAAAAGTATTATTATAAATTTTTTCATAGTTTCACCTATTAAATAGTATATTTACTATTTATTATTTTATTCTTTAAAAAAACTATAAATTTTAACATTTATAATTTCTTTATTTCATTTTCAACTTCATTATATTTTCTATAAATATTTGTAAATAGCATTTCTTCTTTAAAGCTTAATCTTTCGAAGAATTCTGCTAGAGCCTCTGCATTTTGACTTTCAATAATGTCACAATATTCTTTTTTATTTTCAGATGTAATTATTCCTGGAAGTAAGCCCTGTTTTAATAAATTAGTTGCAGTAATTATTCTTGCAGTACGCCCATTTCCATCACTAAATGGATGAATAGTTAAAAATTGCAAATGAAAATATGCTTCTTTAAAAAATGGATTGGGATTATAACTCCATATATTATAATAGCTATCAAGTAAACTATACATTTTCATATAAATATCTTTAGGATTTGATCTTTCTACATTAGATCCACCAACTTGAATTGTAGTATTTCTAAATCCTTTATCATTATCATCTTCATCAATTATTTTTGCTACTTTTTGAATAATATCAATCCTTAATTTTTCATCGCAATGTAATAAGTATTTTAAAGCAAGTAAATTGTTTGAATACATTATACCATTATTATAACTGGCAATGTCACTATCTGTTTCCATTTGAACACTTCCAGTTGTAAATCTACTAGCAAGAAATTCTAAATAATATTTTTCAAATCCCTCATCACCAATCAAATTAATCAATTTTTCTTTATCAATCATACTATCACCTGTTTAAAAATTATTATAACATAATATTAAAAATTTGGTACAATATATTTGGTGATTAAAATGGATGATAAACTTACTAAACTACAGAATTTAATAAACAAATCAAATTATATTGTATTTTTTGGTGGTGCCGGTGTGTCTACTGCATCAGGAATTAAAGATTTTAGAAGTAAAGATGGACTTTATAATATGAAATATAAATTTCCACCAGAAGAAATTTTAAGTCATCATTTTTTTATTAATAATACCAAAGATTTTTATGAATTTTATAAAGATAAATTAAACTGTTTAAATAAAGCTCCAAATGCATGTCATAATTATTTAACATATTTAGAAAATACTGGCAAATTAAAAGCCATAATTACCCAAAATATTGATGGATTACATCAAAAGGCTGGTAGTAAAAATGTTTTAGAATTACATGGTAGTATCTATAGAAATTACTGTTTGAAATGCAATCAATTTTATGATGCCAAATATATTTTTAATAGTAGTAATATTCCTAAATGTAGTTGTGGTGGCATTATAAAACCAGATGTTGTTTTATATGAAGAAGCTTTAAATGATAATATTTTAAATCATGCAATTTATGAATTATCTAAAGCAGATTTACTAATAATTGCTGGAACTAGTTTGACAGTTTATCCAGCTAGCAGTTTAATTAACTTCTATAATGGTAAAAATATAGTACTAATTAATAAGGATATAACTAGCTTTGATAATCAAGCAACTTTATTAATTCAAGAAGATTTAAATGAAATTTTTACAAAATTAAAACAGGACTAATCCTGTTTTTTACTTATTTCTGAATTATATAAGTGATTATATTCACTGCATTTTTTTAATAATTCATTGTGTTTTCCTTCAGCTATTATTTTACCTTTATCAAGCATTAATATTCTATCAGCATTTTTAATTGTTGATAATCTGTGTGCAATTATCAAAATAGTATATTCACCTTTCATATTATTAATAGCTTCTTGAATTTGACTTTGAGTTTCATTATCTAGAGCACTTGTTGCTTCATCAAATAAAATAATCTCAGTTTTTTGAACAAAAGCACGAGCTATTGCAAGTCTTTGCTTTTGACCACCAGATAATGTAACTCCACCTTCTCCAACTACGGTATCATAACCTTCTGGAAGTTCCATTATAAAATCATGTAAGCATGCAAGTTTACAAGCTTTTATCATTTCTTTTTCTGTCAAATTTTCCTTTACTAATCTTAAATTATCTCTAATACTAACATTAAAAATATATGGACTTTGATTTATTATTGTTATATTTCCTCTAATTGAATCTTTATCTAATTCATTAATATCTATTCCATCAATTGTAATAACTCCAGAATCAGCATCATAAAGCTTACACAAAAGATTAAATATTGTAGTTTTTCCAGCACCACTTTTTCCAACAAAAGCAACAGTACTATTAGCATTTACCTTAAAATTAATTTTATCTAAAACTTTTTGCTCTTCATATGCAAATGTTACATCTTTAAATTCAAAATCACCATGAACTTTTTTAATATGTTTAGTTCCAAAGTGCTCTTTTTCAAATTTAATTCCATCCATTATTTCTCTAATTCTTTCAACAGACAAATTGAAATTTTTAACTTCTTCTAATAAAAATCCAACATTATAAATGATATCAGTAACTCTTGAAGAATAGTTATAAATAATTAAAGCATTTGCAATAGTTAACATTTTATTAGTTATTAATACTATTATTAAAGCAATAAATAAAAAATCTTTTAAATCCATTAAGGATGCACTTATTATCCAATAGATTCTATCTATCTTATTCATATTATATCTTTCTTTTTGAAGAGCAACGACTTTATTATGGAGTTCATTTACAAAGCCGTCTTCCGAATTAAGCATTTTAATATCTTTTATTCCTCTAACCATCTCGCCCGTAAAACTAGAAACTTTTTCACTAATTTTACGACTTTCTTTATCTTTTTCATTTCTTAATGATACTCTTCTTTTTTCTGTAAAATAAATAATTAAAGTTAATATTATTATAAAAATAAATATAATCTTGTTAACAATAAAAATGGCTAAGAAAATACCAATATTAGTAATAATGGATGTGATATAATCTAGTAATTTTGAAAAAATAGTAGAAATAATACTTGTATCATTAGTTAATCTTTGTATAAACAATCCTGATCCGCTTTTATTAATATCTTTATTTTCTATTTTAAGAATTTCTTTTCCTAAAGCAGTTTGTAAATCAACATATGTTTTTCTAAACAACATTTCATAGTTATATCTTCCAATAAAATTAATAATATTTCTAAACCATTCTATTAAAAGAATACTTAATGCAATTAACAATAATTGTAACATTTCATTATTTGTTAAATTAATAATAATTTTAGCAGATAATAAAGGTACAATAACACTTATACATATTATAAAAATACTAGTAATAACAAACCCGATTAAATATTTTTTATATTTCTTAGCAAATTGCCAGCTAAATTTTAAATTGTTCCAAAAGTCTTTAATAGCAACCACCTCATTACTAATTAATTATACTTTATTTTTCATAAATAACAACAGAAAAAAGGATTACTTAGAATCCTTTATATTGAAGATGTAATCATTTTTATAATCTATAACAACTGTTTGACCAAATTTAATTGAATCAGCTATTAATAGTTTAGACAAGTTAGTTTCAATGATTCTACTAACTAATCTTTTAAGAGGTCTTGCGCCAAAGTTAATATCATAACCTTCATTTATTAAATTTTCACGTGCAGAAGGAGTTAATTCTATTTTTAAATTTAAATCTTTTAATCTACTTTCAATATCTTTAATAATTTTATCAAGAATTAAAGATATAGTTTTTTTATCAAGAGGATTAAATACAATTACTTCATCTATACGATTTATAAATTCCGGTCTAAAATGATTACGTAAATCATCCATAACTTTTGATGTATCTCCATTTAGAATGTGTTCACTACCTAAATTAGAAGTCATTATAATTATAGTATTTTTAAAATCTACTGTACGTCCATTAGAATCAGTTATTCTACCATCATCAAGTATTTGTAATAATAAATTTAAAACATCAGGATGAGCTTTTTCTATTTCATCAAATAATACAATACTATAAGGATTACGTCTTACAGCTTCAGTTAATTGACCACCTTCATCATATCCAACATATCCAGGAGGAGCTCCAATTAATCTAGCGGTAGAAAACTTTTCCATATATTCAGACATATCAATTCTTATCATGTGTTTTTCATCATCAAATAATTCATATGCAAGTGTCCTTGCTACTTCTGTTTTACCAACTCCAGTAGGTCCTAAAAAGATAAATGATCCGATTGGTTTATTAGGGTCTTTAATACCACTTCTTGATCTAAGTATTGCTTCACTAACTAATTTCAAAGCTTCATCTTGTCCCATTACTCTCTTTTTCATATTATCTTCTAGAGATAATAGTTTTTCTTTTTCACTACTAATTAATTTAGATATTGGAATATGAGTCCAATTAGAAATAATTTTAGCTATATCATCACTTCTTACTGTATCACTAAGTAATTTAGTTTCATCTTTTTGTTTTATTTCAGCTATTTCTTTTTCTAACTCTGGAATTTTACCATGTCTTAATACTGCTGCTTTCTCTAAATCATAGTTATTTTCAGCTTGATCTAATTCAAATCTAGCTTTCTCTAATTCTTTCTTTTTAGCTTTAACAGTGTTAATCAAATCTTTCTCTTTATTCCAAGAATCTTTTAAATCACTTTCTTTTAATTTTAATTCATATAATTCTTTTTCGATAGTTTCTATTCTCTTTTTAGATAATTCATCTTTTTCTTTTTTAATAGCTTCTCTTTCAATTTCAAGTGTCATAATTTTTCTTGTTAATGTATCAAGACTAGTAGGAACTGAATCCATTTGAACTCTAATTGTTGCACAAGCTTCATCAACTAAATCTATAGCTTTATCAGGTAAAAATCTATCTGTTATATATCTGTTTGATAATGTAGCTGCTGCTATTAAGGCTTTATCTTGAATTGTTACACCATGATGTACTTCAAATCTTTCTTTTAAACCTCTTAGTATAGTAATAGTATCTTCAACATTTGGCTCACTAACTATAATTTTTTGGAATCTTCTTTCTAGTGCTCCATCTTTCTCAATATATTTACGATATTCATTTAAAGTAGTTGCTCCGATTACATGAATTTCACCACGAGCTAACATTGGTTTTAATATATTAGAAGTATCCATAGCTCCTTCCATATTACCAGCACCAACTATTGTATGAATTTCATCAATGAACATGATTATTTGACCTTCACTTTTTTTAATTTCATTTAAAACTTTTTTTAGTCTTTCTTCAAATTCACCACGATATTTTGCACCTGCTATTAAAGCTGCCATATCAAGTTCCCAAATAGTTTTATTTTTTAAACTTGACGGAACATCACCTTTAACTATACGAAGTGCTAATCCTTCAATTATGGCTGTTTTACCAACACCTGGTTCTCCAATTAGAACCGGGTTGTTCTTAGTCTTACGTGATAATATACGAGTAATACTTCTAATTTCTTCATCACGCCCTATTACTGGATCTATTTTTCCTTTTTTTACATCTTCAATAATATTTCGTCCATATTTTTCTAGAACATTTTCTTCTTGTTCTTGTCCTGCATTAAACATATAATCACCTCTTTCATAGTATATTATACTCAATAATTAGCACTTGTCAAGATAAAGTGCTAATTATTTTTAATATCTAATTATATACTGTATAAAAGTAAATATTATTATCAATTTTTTATAGTGTTTTACACGAATTTGACATTTTTTAAGATTTATGATAAACTATCAATATATTTTTGAAATATATTGGGGGTTATTAAAATATGAAAAATGAAAAAAAATATAGTTTAAAGGATAAAGCAAAAGTATTATTTGCGGTATCTTCATTAAGTACATTGTTAGTCGGATGTTCTAAAGATGATATTAATATTTTTAAAGAATTACCTTTTTCTACAGAAAAAAGTAATGATATAGAACCAGAAGTAACTGTAGTTGTCAATGAATTATCTGAATCTAGAGCTATTCCAAAACAATATTCTAATGTAGAGAATTATTATAAATATAGAACAAAAGATAATGAAGATATTAAATATTATAATTCAAACAATGTTTATTTATTATTTGATAAAGATAATTACGAAGTTTCTGAATTTATTTATGCAGACAATTATGTTTATACTCTTGGATTCCAAACTACAAGTATAGAATTATATGATTTAACTACCGAAGAAATGATAGCATACGATAATGGGTTAGGTACATATTATAATCTTGATCTTTACGATTCTATCAGAGAAAATAATTATCAAGTATGTTTAAATGAAATAGAAGATTATATTGATGATGAAGAGTTAAAAGCATATTATAGTTTAGAAGAAATTAGAAATTTAGAGCCTAAAATATTAAGTGAATTAAAATCAAAAAATGATACTAATGCAATCACTAAAAAAAGAGTTTTATAAAAATGATTTATAAAACTTTTTTATTTTGTTAGTACACTTTTTATAAAATTACCAGATTCAGTTAAATTATCATCTGTAAAATTAGTTTTACTAGATCCTGGTTTTAATAGTGCTGAAGATTCATTTTTATCAGTAAGTGACCAATTACACCAACTAAGATCATTTTGTTCCATAAAATCCACCCATTTTTTTGCTTCTTCTAAATAAGTTCCATTACTTCCATCAGCTTTAGAAGTACCCCATTCCGAAACAAATAAAGGTAAATTATTATCAAGAGCCTTTTTTGCTCTTTCTCTTAAAAATTCTTTGTGTGTTCCAGAATAAAAGTGAAGAGCATACATAACATTATTATCTTCTATTCTATCATTTATTGGATCTAAAACATCTTGATCCCAAGTATTTGTTCCAACAATAATAATCGAATCTTTTGTATTATTTCTGATGACTTTAATAACATCGGTTGCATACAATTTTATTTCACTCCAAGAGGTATTATTAGGTTCATTACATATCTCATAAATAATATTAGGTTTATTAGCATACTTTTTACTAACTTTATCAAAAAATTCTATTGCATCACTTTTATGTTTATTAGGATTACCATCAGATAATATATGCCAGTCAATTATTACATACATATCTTCACTAATTAATAAATCAATATCTTTTATTAAATCATTATAAATATTTTTATTACTTATATAACCATTTTCTTCTGTATACATAGCTAATCTAAATACATTAGTATTCCATTCATTTTTTAATATTTTTATAGAATCTTTGTTGATAAAATCATTATACCACTGAATACCATGAGAACTTATTCCTCTTAAATCTATTTTTTCATCAAATTGATTAACTAATTTTGTACCATTAACTTTTAATTTACCATTATAACTTACATAGTTATTCTTATTAATAATTTTTTCTTCAGTTACCTTAATTTTTTTACTTTCTTCAACCTGTGGAGAACTATTAGTTTTTCCACAGGAGCTTACTAATAACAACAATATAATTATAAGACTTATTTTTTTCATATTCTCACCAATTAAAGAATACCACATAAAAAGCAGTTTTATCTACTGCTTTTTCAACTCTTTTTAAGCAAATAATTATATCTTCATAATTTTGAAAAAAATAAATTATTCATTTTAACTTAATTGAATTAATATTTTTTATTACTTCTTACTTTCTATATCATAATTCCATAAGCCAAGGTTTCCTTTAGCTTTAATTGGTGTATCAAACACTCTTACATTTTCAATTTTCCATCCATAATTTGATTCAAAAGAACTTTTTGTATATACATCACATTTTTCATTTAATAATATTTGTTTAAATTCCTCAGATTTTTTTATACAATCTGTTATAGTAACTACACCTAATATTACACCAGTAGGGGCAGAATTTAAATACTTTGAATATTTTTTCATAGCTTCCTTATCTACTTGTTTTGAAGAATGAATTAATATATCTCCACGATATTTAGTTTGCCAACTTCTAAATTCATATTTCTTTATCCCCTGCATAATTAATGATGCCCAAGGTTGTTTAATTGTTAATGCCTTCATAGTGTTCACCTATTATTATTCTAACATATATTTTTATATTGTAAAATCAATAATTTTAGTATATTATATAGATTATTTAGGAAGTGATTAAATGAATAAAGAATTTTTATATTACTTAAATTCAATAATTGGTAAAGAAAAAGATAAATTAATAACACAAGAAAAATTAGCAAAATCAGTAGAATGCACAACAGTATCTATGAGTAGATACTTAAGTGGTCAAAGAGAAATACCAGTTGATATTTTATTTAAAATCAAAAAAGCTTTAAATATTTCTGATGAAGAATTTATGATTTTTTATCAAGAATATTCAGTAAAGGATAACTTAAGTCAAATGATAAAAAGAATTGATATGTTAAGTGATGAAAGCAAAAATGAATTATTTAATTATATAGATTATTTGATTTATAAACAAAATCAAATAAAAAGATAATCAAGAAACTTTTGAAACAAAAAAACTAATCCAAATGAATTAGCTTTTTATTTATCTCGAAAAATTCGAGTTTATTACACAATGGGGCAATAAACAAACGAGTTTTGCACCCAAGTAGTAAAAGTATTTAATAATACTTGATAGATTAATTATAATCATTTTTATAAAATTTATCAATCATTTTTATTTAGATAAATCAAAATTATAATATTCTTCAGTTCTATATCCATGCTCAAAATCAGATGTTAGACTTTTTGTAGTTTGAAAAACCTCCAATATAAATTTTTCTTTTTCATTAGTTGGCTTATTTTTTTCTAGAATTGCTTCGATTTTATCAATTTCTATTACTTTTTTTAGGTCATCACGCATCTTATAACCGTAACCACTTCCAACGGATGTCCCTATCATATCTGCCAAAAATTTATACACAGTATTTTTATTTATTTTTTTACTTATAATTTTTAATTGTTCTTCATTATCCCAAAAACAATAAATATTATGTATTCCATAATTGGTATCATTATAAATGTTAATATTTTTTTCAATTATATTTTTTATTGTACTTTCATATTTAATATTAAATTGTTCATAGTACTCCTCGTTACTTTCTTTTGAATGTCTATTTTGTGGTTTTAACCAATATGTTATTTCTCTAATTATATATAAATTTTTATAATCATTCTCTATATATAACAAAAATTTATTAAATTCATTTTCATCTAATTTACAGATCATATTTGATACCAACACTTCTGCTCTTGATTTAGAACTTAATCCACCAAAGAATAACAGTGTATTATCACAATATCTTATATTATTATATATTGCTATTGTTGTTTCCAGCTTATTTTTATTTATATCTTCTAAATAATATTCTAAAGTTTCCAAAATATATTTCTGTATAAAATTATTATACACATTTAATAATTTCTTGTATTCCATAGTTATATCTTTTTGACTTTTTGTTTCACTATTCACAAATGTTATAAATTTATTAACTAAAATATCAATTTCTAGGAATTCATTTTTAGTATAAGTAAAGTATAAATCGAAAAATTTACCATCACAAATTCTTTTTTCTTTATTTATTCTATGATATTCAGAACGATCGTACGATACAAAACCACTTGTATTTCTATAATCTGGAATTCTGTCATCAGAGTATTTATTCCTATATAATTTTACATTAGGAAAACACACTGATAATAAATTTATATATTTACTATTTTCTCCATTAAATAAATTTTTGAAAAAATTATCTGTTTCATTATTATATTTTTCTCTATCAAACATATAATCATCCTGATATATTGAATAATCTTCTGAAACAAAATATAATCTGTTATTATATATTTCATTAATTAAGTCTTTATTTTTTAAAGATATATATTTAATAATAAATGAATCTATTTTATTTAAATAATTATTATTAATATAATTGCTACTTATTATAGAATTAATATTTCGTTTTAGATCTCGTAAATTTTTAATGTTTTTACTATAATCCCTAATTATCAGTTCTAACTCTTTTCTTTCTATTTCAGATATTCCATAAACATTCAGAATATTTCCTATAACTTTATAATTTATATTATATATTTGATTTGTTGAAATATGCGGAACCTCAATTTCATTCTGAATAATTTTTTCTATATATTCGAAATCTGTATCTAAAGAATCTTTTAAAATTGTTTTCATTCTTTCCTTATCAAATGAAATTATATAAATCATTCTATCAAAATTAAATATTGAAAAAACACTTTTTAAAATTAACAAAATATTTTCCTTGTTAGCTCTTTCAATATTATCTACTATAAATACAATTCTTTTATTATTCTCTATAAGATAGTTGTTTATAATATCTTTCATTCTTTGAATTTCTTGACTTTCATTTTTATTTATTTTAAATTTATCTAAATTTGTAGTTCCAAATATAATATTAGTTAAATAGTCTATAAATTTGTTTGTCTCAACAATACTAAATTTGAATCCTATCTTAGAAAGTATTGTATCAAACATGGCCCTGAATAATGCTGTTTTATCTTCATAAACCCAAGGATCAAATGAATCTATTACTATTAATTCCTTATCTTTGGAATCTTTTATTATCTTTTTAACATTATTTAAAATTGTTGTTTTTCCAGAACCCCATGCTCCAGTAAGTCCTATAACATATTGATGCTCTGTTCTGCATTCTTTAATATCATTATATAGATTACTTATTATCTCATTTCTTTCCAATAAATCATATTCAACAGGAGATTCATCAATAAAATATAAACTATTTTCTCCATTTGGAAACCTATTTTCATAAGCATCTTTTAAGTCTATAATATTAGAATTGTATTTTTCTTTTTTATTTTGATTTATAAATATATACCTAAAGATAATTAAAATTAAACTTAATAATATTAATATGATAAGCGAGTATAATTTATATATGTTTAATGAATACTCAAAAATTAAATAATTTATTAAATATATAACACCAGAGAAAAATACTACTGTAATACTAAAATCAAAATAATTCACTACTTTAATCAATATTAAGTCTTTTAGATATAACTCAAAGAAGGAGATACCAACCAACAGTATAATTCCAAATATTAAAGAGTATCCTCCAAAATTATATATTGCAGTAGGAATATTCATTTTGTCAATTATTAATGTTATTGTAAAAACTATAATAATCATTTTAGCTATTTTTGTAGTTTTATAAAGTTCTAATAATCTTTTAAAATATAATTTTTCTATTTTCATCACTCAGCACCACCTTTCATCTCTTAATTTTTCAAATATAGGAATGTTACCTGTATAACTTTTTGGAGATATTGGACTAGGATGGTATATAGGCAGTATTTTATATCCATTAACCTCATAGATATTACCAACTACATCTGCAAACTTTTTAAAATCAAATTCTAATAAATTTCTAGTTGGAAATTCTCCTAAAGTAATAATCAATTTAGGATTTAAAATTTTTAATTGTTCTAACATTATATTCTTACAATTTTTAGAACAAGTTTTTAAGTTTTTTCTTTCAAGTGGATAGCACTTTACCGATTCTAGAAATGTAGTTTCAAATATATCTCTATCAATAATATCAAATAACTTTTGTAAAACAACACCGCTAGGCAATACTTTACCACTCACATCTCTCCACAATTTATGACTTTTTCGCCATCCATTATTCGCAGGTGCTTCACCAACTAAAACTATGTCATTATCTTTTCCTATAAATACAGTTGTATCATTGGGAAATTTATCAACTAATTTATCACAAGATTTACAATCAAACACTTCTTGATCAACTTGCTTTAATAATTTATTTATTAATCTTTCTTTTAGTACGTTACATCTATGTTTAGTATCATCTGTTAATATTATTTCTCTATCAACAATTTGATAATTTTTATAATCTATATCACAATTAAACTGACTTGAAGTTAAATCTATAATTTTATCTTCTATTAAGTTAAAATAATGACTAATCCCATCAACATAAATTTTACAAATGTCTCCACCAAAATAATCATTAATGATTAGAGATGTTATTGCACACATTCCAAAACATTTATTAACATCATTCCATTCATTTTGAACTTTTGGATAACATAAATCTTTAGAATAACATTCTAATAAAACTTCTTTTATATTTTCAATACTCACAACAACACCTCTTCTCATTAAATAATTTAAGTTTTAATCTATAAATATTATATCAAATAAATCTTAATGTGTCTTTGATATTACTATTGTTTTTTTGATTCTGTAGCATCCATTTATATTCTTCTAGCTCTTTCAAATAATCTCTTCTAAAATAATTTTCATGCAACCATTTAACACCTTCTGCTTTTACAAAAATCATACCTGATACTTCATACTTAATTGGATAATGAAATTCTTTTTGCATTCTATGAACTGCTACTTGTATTACATTTCTACTTTTATTAAATTCTATATCTAAAAATCTTAATAAAGTATTTCGATATTTTTTAGGTTGAGTGATTATTCCTAATTCCTGTTCTAATGCAAATATTCTTTTTTTATAGAATTCTATTTCTAAAGTTAAATAGTGTTCTTCTTTATTAAAATAAACTTCCTTTAACCATTCAACACATTCTTGTTTTATATATATTTTTTCTTTATTATTTTCTTTTATTCTTTTAATCCAAGATTCTAATGGATGTCTTCTTTCTATATTTCTCATAATTCTACCAAATTGTTTTGTAGTTAATGAAAACATCTCTTGTACTTGTTTTCTATCTATCAATTCATTACTCATAAAACACCTCCTTTCAAAAGGTAAAGGGACAGGTAACGTAATATAGAAATTTTATCTATCAAGCATGGTGTATACACACCCGTCCACTTGTTAGGGAATACTCCCTAAAACCCTAATAATTAGTCTCCGACAGTTTTATTTTTTTCTATATATTTTTTACTAACTTCATTAGATTTTTCAATCATTTCTTTCACTTCTTTTTCATAGTTTTTATTATTAATTAATACTTCAGAAAGCAAAGAATAAGGTATATCCTTTGCATTTTCTTTAAAATATTCTAACACTTGTGGCACAACTATTTCAAAGAAATAATTAATAAAATTCACCTTCTTTCTAAATTTAAGCAATAAAAAAAGAGCGATTTCTCGCTCAAAAATTATTGTACTATTGTGATTAAACTTCTATTGTTTCTTCAATTTCCAACACTTTATAATTAATATTAAATCTTTCAAAATTCTGTTTCATATATTCTAAATTAGTTGGGTAAACATCATTATCCATATGAATTGGAAGTACTAATTTAGCACCTAATTCATTCGCAAATAAAGAAGCTTCATATGATGACATTGTAAGACCATGTGCTGTTATTGGTAATGCAACAATATCAGCTTTATAATCATTTTTAAAACAAATTGTATCACTTGTTATATATAATCTGCAAATACCATCATCAATTATATATCCAACATTTTCAAAAACTTCTTTACCATCCTTTAAGTTAGGATTATATCCATGAATCGCTTTTACAACTTCTACTTTTACATTGTCAAATTGTAATACATCGTTTTCTTTTACAATATTAAATTCTATTTTTGGATAAGTATTTTGTACTTCTTGAGTAGAATATATCGGTTTGTTTAATTCTTTTAAAGCGTTAATTTTAATATGATCACCATGCTTATGAGTAATTAAAATTATATCAGCTGTTTTCCAATCATCTAAAAATTTTTCTTGATATTTTAATCCTCCAGCATCAATTAATATTTTTTTATTGTTTGTTTCAATCATTAAACAAGATTGAGGATATTTTGTAATTTTCATAATATTATATTTTCCTTTCTCATTAATAATTTTCAATGTCTTTTATTCCAAATTCTGGAATAATAACATCCTCATCACAATTAATTATAAATTCAATTGATTTAGCAACTTTTTCTACCTCTAGACCAGTAGATGTATCGTAATCATTACCTGCTTTTTTAAAAATATTAGTCTGCATAAATCCAGGATAGAATCCAGTCACTTTAATTCCTTTTTTGCTAACATCTTTTTGTATTGATCTATTAAACCCTCTCATTGCCCATTTTGAAGCATTATATACTGTGGAAAAATCATCACTATCAAAACTTGCTTGTGAACATACATTTATTATTAATCCTTTCCCTTGCTCATACATATTTGGAAGAACTGCTTTAGTCATATAAATAGGGCCTTTAGTGTTAACATCTATACAATTACTAATTTGTTCGTAAGAATTTTCAGTTAAATCTCCTGCTAACCAAACTCCAGCATTATTAATTAATATATCTATATCACCCTGATTTTCAATAATTGTTTTGATAGTTTTATCAACTTCATCGGGCTTTGTAATATCACAAGCATAACATTCAGCGCTTGGGATTTCTTTTGATATCCTCATTGCATTTTCTTCTGTTTTAGAAATAGTTATTATATTATTTTTCTCACTTAATAGTTTAGCAATTGCTTTACCTAAACCATCATCTCCACCAGTAATTATTATATTTCTCATTATTTTTCCTCCTTAATTTTTTCTTAAATTATGATTAACTAATTCTTTTTGTTTAATATTCAATATAGTTGAAATGTCATCACATAATAAATTCCCTATATTTTCATCTTTACTATTTTCTACACTACCATCTGGATAAATATTAAAATATGAAGTAGTAAATTCACTTAAGTTATTATAGTGAATTTTTATTTTAGAATTTTCTCTTTGCTTTCTTAAAACATATTCTTCAACTAATTGCGATTCAGATTCATTTAAATAAAATAAATTTTCCTTTTCTTTTCCTTTTCTTAATGGATAGAATCTAAAAATTTTCCATCTATTAATTTGATATTTTGAAATAATATTATAGATATTTTCTAAATCATTAATATTGTATTTATTAGCAACTGTATTAATTTTTAATTTAATTTTATTATTAAATTTATCTAGTAAACCAATTATCTTTTTAAGATGATCTTTTCCTCTACCAATTTCAGTATTAACATTAGTATTTGAACTATCAATAGAAAACGAAATCCAGTCAAATGCACTTATTATCTTATTAAATAGCTCCTCATTTATTATTTGACCATTAGTAGTTAAAGATAATTTGATTTTAGGATTCTTACTTTTTATATAATCAGCTAATTTAAATAAATCTTCATATAGTAATGGTTCTCCACCAGAAAAAGTTATTTTATCAATTTTAATTTGGGATATATTATCAAATATTTTTTTATTTTCCTCTAACGAGTTATCATCACATATTTTTCTATAACAGAATTTACAATTTTCATTACATTTATTGGTAATATTCCAACATATTGAATATAATTCATTCATATTTATATAACCTCCAAAGATATCGATATATACATATATATTTTACCATATTTTAAGCATTAATTGATAATAATGTTAGAGTTTCTTTATCAAATCTATTATCTTTTTTATTAGGAATTATCTGCAATAAATTATTTTCTTTATTTAATTTTTCTAGATTTAGTGACTTAATATTTAAATTACTTTGATTTATTTTATAAAATTCACTCAAAGATTTAATATAACTTTCTATATCATCTTTTGATTTATAATTAGACAAAATTAAATTCTTATCATTAGAATTTATTACTAAATCAAAACAATTTTCTCTAAACATATAACCAATATTTTTAATTTCTTTTTTATTAATATTAATTTTTTTAATAGATACATTTTTCTTTTTATCTATTTCTATACTAATATTATCAATATATTTAAATACTAATTCTTGTTTTTGTTCTTTAGGTAGTTTATCCCATAATTTATTCTTTCTAACATGATAAGATTTATATTTTATTTGTTCTAGTTGTTTTAAATTATATATTAATCTCATTTCGTTTTTATGATCTTCTGAACTTTCTTTTATAGATAAATCTTTTATTTTTTCTTCTGTTATCTTTCGTTGATTCTTAATAAAATCTAATTCGTCTTTTAATTCCATTTCTTCAACAATTCCATCTACAAATGCTTTTTTAATTCTTTTTTCTTTTTGAATTAGTTCATTAATTATTTTATTACATTTCTTTAATTCATTTTCGGTTTCTTGATATAAATAAGGTTTATAAGTATTATCTACTAATAAGAAGAAATCTAACATATCATCTAGAAAGTTAATCATTTGTTTTTCTATTTTCTTTTCACTTACTCTTGTTTTACAATTAGCACAATGATAATAGCAATGTTTTTCTCCTGTATGACTTTTACTAGAACAACCACCCATGATAGTACCACACTTTGGGCATTTAATACTTTGCATAAAGATATAAGTTTGTTTTCTTTTGTAGTTTTTAAGATTCTTTTGTTTTTGTATTTGAGCAATATTAAATACTTCTTCTTCAATAATTGCTGGGGCAACTCCAATAAACTTTTGCGATTCTTCAACACTAACTGTTTTTCTATGAACATAATTGCCAATATAAATTTCATTAGATAATATTCTATCAACTAGAGTAGGTATCCATTTTCTATTAAGTGCTTTTTCTTCATTTAATATTTTTGTAATAGCATTAGCAGCGACACCTTTAATATATAAATCAAATATTCTTCTAATAACTTCACTTTCAATATCATTGATAACTAATTTTTTATCAACTTTATCATATCCAATAGGTGGACGACCTACAAAATGTCCCTTTTTCACAGCTCCAACCATTCCAAATTTAGTTCTTTCACTTGTTCTTTCAATTTCTAGTTGGGCAAGTATAGTAAGCATTCTAATAAAAAACTTACCATTTGCTGTTGAAGTGTTAATATCTTCACACATACTTTCTAAACTGCAATTATTTTCTTCTAGAAAGGTACATATTTCTTCTAAATCTTTGATAGAGCGAGTAAGTCTATCTAACTTATAAACAATTATCTTGTTTATCTTTCCATCTTTAATATCTTGAATCATTTCTTGAAATGCAGGTCTATTCATATCTTTAGCACTTATTCCTGCATCTTCATACACCTTATAAACTTCGTAATTCTTGTAATCACATAGTTTCAACATTCTTTCTTTTTGTTCTCCTAAACTATGACCATTTCTAAATTGATCCTCCGTTGAAACTCTAGGGTAAAGTCCTACTACATATTTTTTGTCATCCATTTTTCATCTCTCCTTTTCTATATTTTTTTAAACGACAAAAAAACACAAGAGAATTTCCCTTGTGTAAGAACTACCAAACTACATAAATATACAACTATCTACAATTGTCGTATATTACCATAATACCACATTTTTTTAGGACATGCAACGGCACGATTTTGAAAAATAGATAGTAAAAATACCATTTTACCCTTATAAACAAAGGGAAAAATAAATTTTAAATTTTTTTAATTTTTTTCTAAAAATTCATTAACTATGTTTGTTAGTTCTGATATGGTAACAACATCAGATAACTCTTCATTATATAGATTTGTATCATCATCATAACAAAGTAAAACTAATGTATCTATACCGTTACTAATAATAATTTTATGTGGTTCTTTTAATCCTAAATTAGAGTTATTAAAGATAATATTCTTTCCTGCAATATATTCTATGTTTAGTTTAGTTATATTTTTAATTCTTAGTATCTTATTTTTTACGCACAAAGGAAATTCTAAAATTTCTATGGACACATTCATTTTATAATCTCACCACCTTTGCTAAAGAAAAAAGTCCATAATACCAAGTATTACGAACTTTTACTTATTTAACGCAACAAAGGTGTGCGTAAATTTCAATATGGGGCGGACTATGGGAATCGAACCCATGCGTGCTAGAGCCACAATCTAGTGTGTTAACCACTTCACCAAGTCCGCCATGTAACGTAATTAGGATATCAAATATTTAAGTAAAATGCAAGTAAATATACAAAAAAAGAAAAATATTCGCTATTTTTCTTTTTTAAATACAAATAATTTTGAAAGTATATAATTAAATATTGTTACTAATACTTGACATACTAAAGTAAATACTAATACCCAATTATCTGAATTTAATTTTAATAATGTTACAAAGAACCACATTATAAACATTTCCATTAAAAGAGTAGCTACTCTTCCTAATACAAAACTACTTATTTCTTTTAAATAATTTTTTGATTTAGATTTAAAAACAAATATTCTATTAGTAATGTATGCAAATATTATAGCGCCAATCCAAGAAACAATTACTGCCACTTGAACTTGAAAGCCATTTTTAGCATCTAAAATGGTAAATAATAATCCCCATTTTATAGCTAAACTAACAACTGTTGTTAAAACTCCAACTATTAAATAATTCCAAATTTCAGGATTTTTATAATAAATATTCCATCCCCAATTCCAAAATTTAACCAGTGGATTCTTATCATGTCCCTCTATTATTAATTTATTTTTCTTCATTACTTACTCCTTAAATATTATCTATAAAATCTTCAATAGTTTTAATTATCTTATTATTATGTTTTAATTTTTTAGGATTAAAATCATTAGCTTGTTTTATATATTCACCCAATTTATTTAAATTATCACAATATATTATATATCCTTCTTTAGAGAATTCTTTAGCTATTTCTATTTGATGATTATTATTATGTTCTTTATATTCTTTAAGTCTTGGAACTGCTATTACTTTTTTATTATTTGTAATTCCATTTAATATAGATCCAACACCGGCATGTGTTATCATTAAATCACACTTTTTTACAAGTTCATTTAATTCTTCTTTTGGTTTATAATCAAATATTTCCATATTTTTAGAAGGATATTTTGTATACCCTGCTTGAACAATAACTTTATCTTTAATAGTATGATTTTTTATTTCTTTATCTATTTGCTTTAAAAGTCTTTCAAAGCTTTTATCTTGTGTACCAAGTGTTACTAAAATCACTAATAAATCAACCCCTTATATACAGCTTTAGGATACAATTTAAGCATACTTTCCCATTGAACAATAAAAAGATCAGCAAATAAATATACTAGTCTTCCAGTTATTGTTTTCTTGCTTATATTAGCCATAGTTTCAATAAATATTATTTTCTTTCTAAATATTTTAGCTATACAACACATAGGTCCTGCTGTATGAGCACCAGTTGTTATTACTACATCAGGTCTTACTTTAAAAAATATATACAAAGATATAAAACAATTAGCTAATAATTTAAATGGATAAATTAATATATGATCTTTAGTTCCATAAATCAAATAAAACATCTTATTTTTATATTTTTCTTTTAGATATAAATTTGATTTTATTTTTTCAGTTGCAATATAACTATCATATTTTTTCATAAGAGGTTCAAGTTTCATTAACTCCTCAAAATGTCCTCCCGTACTAGATATAAATAACACTTTTTTCATGTAATCACCTATTTAATAAATCATCTATTTTATTTATTATATCATTATTATAATCTTCTAACATATCTATTTTTTTATTATTATTTTTCTTTATTTCTTTTAAGCTTTTTAAAATATCAGTTGTCCCTTTAATATCAACATATTTTTCTAAATGTTTTGGCATAATTATATCAAGACCTAAGCATTTAGCTTCTAAAAATACCATGCCTTGTCCTTCAAATCTACTTGTTAATATAAATACGTCCATTAAATTCATTACATTATATGGATTTTTTAAACTACCTAAAAAAGTTATATAATTATTTAAATTTAAACTGTTGACAAGTTGTTTATAATTATCAAGTTTATCTCCATCACCAATTATATATAAATGAAAATCATTTCTAACTGTTGATAACTTAGAAATATAGTTGATAAGTATATCAAAACCTTTTTGATAACAAATTCTACCTGTTGATACAATGTTAATTTTATCTTTATCAACAGTAGTATTACATGACTCTTTACTTTTTAAAATTATCTCATTTGTATCAATAAAATTAGGGATAACTAAATATTCTTTATTCTTAAAATCATTTAATTTTTTAAAAGAATTAATAGCTCCTTTTGATACTCCAACAAAAATATCAAAGTATTTATATTTTTCTTTAAAAAAATGATATAAAACCCTATATTTTTTTTCATATTTCAGTTTAATTTCTATATCATTATGAACCCATATAACTTTTTTATTAGATTTAACGCTACTGCAAGCTAATGCTGTATCCATGCTATAAGAGTTAAAATCAATAGCTACATCATAGCTTTCAGTTATTTTATTTTTATAAATTTTTTTTAAAATATTAAATTTAATAAATCTTGTAAAGTATGGCAATTTTTTTAAATATATTACTTTAACATTTTTATTTAGATTATTATAATAATTTTCTTCTCCGGTTAAATATAAATCTATTTTAAACTTACTATAATCTATATTATTTAATAAATTAACTAAAGATTTTTGAATACCTCCAACAGACAAATCTGTTTGAAAAATAGCAATTTTTTTCAAGTAAATCACCTACTTTTTAGGAAATAATATATCAGTAGTCATTACTATAAAAATGAATACTATCATAAGTCCTATATATATAATTACTGCATAAGTTGTATCACCTAGAGCATATAAAATACTTACTGCAGCAAATAGGATTTCAATAAAATAAATAATTAATAAAGATGTTTTAGTTGAAAATTTCATTTTTAATAGTTGATGGTGAAAATGACTTTTATCAGGTTTAGTTGGATTTTCTTTTTTTAGTGTTCTTCTAATAATTGCAAATACTACATCAAGTAATGGGATTGCAAGTATTAAAACAGGTATTATTAATGAAGTAAATGTAGCAGTTTTAAATCCTAAAAGAGCTATAACTGCTATAATAAATCCTAAAAATTGACTTCCTGTATCTCCAAGATAAATAATTGCTGGAGGAAAGTTATAAACTAAGAATCCTAGGGTTGATCCTAACATAATTAAAGATAATATTACATCAAGACCATCTGATCTTTTTAATATAAAAGAAATAATTGCTATAGTTAAAAAATATATTGAACTAATTCCAGATGCTAGTCCATCCATACCATCTGTAAAATTAATAGCATTAGTTATTGTAACAATAAATAAAATAGTTAAAATATAATTCCAAGGCTGTGGAAAGAAAAAGTATTTACCAAAGATAGTTATTTCATTTAATACAATGTTTCCATAGAATACTATAATAGCTGCTGCTACCACTTGGACTAAAAATCTATATTTAGCTTTAACAGGATTAATACAATCAACCATTCCAAAGATAACAAGTAAAAAGCTTCCCATTAAAATAGATAACATTTGTAAAGATTGATTGGCATATAACATATAACCTAACATAAAAGAGAAAAATATTGCAAGACCACCAAGGGTTGGCATAGCAATTTTATTTAATCTTCTAGCATTTGGTTCATCTAATGCATTAACATGAATTGCTACCTTTCTCATTATTGGAACTAATATAATACTTGATACAAATGTTACTAACACTATAACAAAGATATTATATCCATTTACTTCATAATTCATTTAATCACCAACTTTTATTTATATAATCATTATAAACTATTATGCCCTAAAAAAAAAGAAGAATTATTTTTTCTTCTTTTTATCTTCCATTATTTCTTTAATAATTTCTTCATTTTTAGAATCATTATTTAACTCTTTTTGTTTAAGTTTTTTTCTTGCCTTTTTCTTAGCACATTTTGTAATTATAAAACTAATAAAAATTAAAATTAAACAACCACTAAAAGCATAAATAACATATAAATAATTTTTAATTTGATTTTTCAAATCTTTTATTTGTTCATCATTATATCTTTGAAAAGTCTTTTCCACTTCATCATACATATAATAACTTTCTTGGCCAGTTTCAACATTTTTACCATAAACTAAAGAATATTTAGAATTATCTTTATATTTATATACTTTGACTTCTTTATCATTAATCTTAATGGTTTTAGTTATAAAACCATTTGAATTCTTAGGTAAATCTAATAAATAAATTGTTATTTGATTTGAATTTATTTCATTATATAATTCATATTTTCCATTATTATAAATTGCAAGAGATATATTACCATCACTATCTTTAATACCAACTAAAGTTATCTTTAAAATATCACTTTTAAATGCTGGAACTTCTATATCACCAATTTTAACTGTTGTTTCATCGAAACCAGTAGGTTTTTCTAGTTTATCGCTTCTTTTAACAACACTAAATTCTTTATTATTTATTTTTACTACAATAGGGTTAATATCTTCAACTATAACATTTATTTTATAAGTTTTTGAGGCACCATTTTGTGCTGTTACTACAATTTCAAAAGGATTGGATCCTTCAACAACTTCTTTTTCACCGGCACCTTCTACAGTAGCTCTATTGTCATTTTTTACGGCATTTATATTTACTTTATCAACAGTAGATGGAACAGTTACACTATATTCTAAAGTATCTTTATTAAACTCTGGAGTTAAACTATAACCATCAATTGCTAAACTTTTTAAATTGTTATCTTTTGAATAAGTTGCTTCAAGTTCCGCTTGAGTCATGATTTTAACACTTCTATTACCAGTTGAAACAGACATAGCTGATTCATCGATAGCATATACTAAGTAACTTCCAATATTTATAGAGGCATTACCATTTTTTAAAGCTTGAAATTTTAATGTATAACTTTTTGATTTTACTCCAGATGCACTGGATGTATAATCTGCAACAGATGTTTGGCCACTAATTAATTTTAATCTACTATTATCATAATTAACTAAAAATTGCCAAGATCCCATTGGAGTACCAGAAGATACTGTAACTGTTGCTGTTATAGTATTTCCAACAACTGCTGTTCCACTAGTATTAACATTTATTGAGGCAGATGCTGCATTTACAGTAATTGGTAATACAACAAATGAAACTAGAATACTAATAATTAAATTTTTTATTTTTTTCATAAACTTCCTCTTTTCTATTGTTCAATATTCCCTGTATTTAAAATATTTTTTTGAACTTTTAATAAATCTAGTGCATTAATTGTTCCGTCATGACTAACATCAGCAGCTTCTTTATAAGAACCATTTAAATTTGCTGTACCAAGTATTTGTTTTTGAACTTTTAATAGATCTAATGCATTAATTTTTCCATCACCAGAAACATCACCGTAAACTACAGCAATTAATGTTTCACTATTTGACCCATTAATATTTATTCTATAACCTGTAGCAATAGAACCATTTACTTCATTTCCTAATGCATCTGTAATAGAAACATTCCCACCAACGCTTGTTAAAGCATTTTTAATATCGTTAACATTAGTTCCAACATTTATCTTTGAAATATATCCATTGCTGTATCTAAATCCTGCACTGTTAACAATATTTTCTACAGAAGATGTTTGTTGTTGGCTATTATTTTGATTATTATTATTATTATTATTTTCTACCTCATCCGTACTAATTGGTGTACCATTCATTCCTTGATAAACAGGAATATAAAATTTAAATGAAGCATTAAGAATTCCAGCATCTTTATAAGCGTTATATAAAATTGTAGATTCACTTACTGGAGCTTGAATATTTGTCATATATTGATTTAAATATCTAGATGTACTTAAACTAGGAAAGATATTAAATTTTTGATAATAGGCTGTATTTTGTCCAACACCAACATACTTATTATTTAAAAATTCGGCACCACCAGTAACTGCTGTTTGTCTATCATTATCTTGGTTTCCAGTACCTCCCCAATGATGATTTAAAGCATAAATCAAAGCTTTTTTTGTAACATCACTACCATCATATGCAGCAACATTATAAAAATTATAGTAATTATCTACAGATGCTCCATTATGAGTCCATCCAGTTCTTGTAGTATAATTTCCACTAACTACTGAATACAAAGAAGAATTATCAACAGGATAAGTATAACTTAATTTAGCATTTCCTAACTCTTGTCTTATTCTTGATGCTAGTGCTGTTTGGCTAACACCAGTAGCATTTGAAGCATTCTTTATATATTCAGTTAAATTTGGTATTTGTTGAACTAAATAACTATTACCAAAAATTTTAGAAGAAGCTGTTTTATATGCTTCTGGATCAATAGAATCATTTTTATTTTGACTTTCAAACATAAATATATTTACTTCGTTTAAAAAATTTCTTGGATCTAAGAAATACTTAACTGCATTTGTAGATACAGGAGAGTATCCTGAATCACCAGTTTTTGTACAACTACTATCTTTATAAGCAGCATTTGATGTACTAATATAATTTTTCCCACAACTACTTTCAGCATTTACTGACATATTCCAATCAATAGTATTTCCGTCATTATCTTTAGTCATTGCTACAAAATCCCAATTAGAATGAGCACTTTTTAAATTGCATAATCCACTCCAATAAGAAGATGGAAATCCTTTTTGTTGCATTTCTCTTTCGCAGTCATTAGTTGGTGTTCCATTATCATCAGTGCTTTCAGCCTTTTCATAAACTTTTATATAGTTTGAACAAACATACCCAATTGAACTCGAATTATAATTTACTTTATACCAACCATTTGGGCAAGCTGCATTTCCTGCAACTAATTCTGCATCTGGCATATTAAAAATTTCACCAGATGAAGCCATTTTGTAATAATTTGTTGAACTTGGATCTTTTCTAACTCTTACACCAGCTCCAGTTATTACCCCATAGTAACTTTTTGCGTATACAAACATAGGAAAAGAGCATAATAATAGAAAAATAAAATATTTTAAACTTTTATTTATTTTCATACTAATCACTCCTTCTTATATTATCTATGAAAATTATATCACAATTCGACACTATTTTTTCATGTAACGTAGTATTTTGTGTCAAGTCAATGTTAAATAAAAATCAAGTGTATTTATATAATAAATATGATATAATTTTAAACGAATATAATAATAGGATGTGTTGACATGAAGGTGTTATTTAATAAATTAAAAAAAAGTAACAGAGTTTTACTTATACTATATATAATATGTGTAATTTCTTATTCAGTAGGTTTTACTTTCTTTATAAGAAGTTTATTATCACTGCAAGGAATTGAAACTGTAATAAGAATTATTTTAATAGTATTTTTTAGTATTTGGTTAATAGTATTTATCATGTGGAATTTAATTAATCTAATATTAAAAAGAAATAAAACTATTATTGTGACTCTTATAATTACATTTATTTTTATTGGCATATTTGGAGTATCTTCATTCTTTGTTGATAAAATGTATAATAAGATTGAAAAATTAACTATTTCTGATTATACAACGTATACGTCTTATTTAATTGCTATGAATGATAAGAATATTGAAAAAGATAGTAAATTAGGTATGATTAAGAATGAAAATGATATTGAAGGTAATGTCTTAGCTAAAGAATTGATTAAAAAAGAAAAATTAAAAAATGAAATTACTTATTATGAAGATTATTATGCTATGCTTAATGCTTTATACAATAATGAAGTTGATGGAATATTTGTTTCTAGTAATTATGTAATATTATTTGCTAATGAAGAAGCTTATAAAAATATTGATACGGAAACAAAAGTAGTTTATGAATATAGTAAAGAAATGAAAACCCAAGATAACATTTCTTCTAGTAATAAAAAGCTTACTGAACCATTTACAGTTTTAGTAATGGGAGTTGACTCTCAAAAAGAAGGACTTAATGCTAATGCTGCATTTAATGGTGATACACTTATATTAATAACTTTTAATCCTAAAACTTTAACAGCTACTATGTTTAGTATTCCAAGAGATTCTTATGTACCAATTGCATGCAATCATAATGCTTATAATAAAATTAATTCTTCTGCAGCTTATGGAACAAGTTGTGTTATTAATACCCTTGAACAACTTACTGATGTAAAAATTGATTATTATGCGAAAATTAATTTTAGAGGATTTATTGATTTAGTTGAAGCTTTAGATGGAATTGATGTAGATATTGAACAACCAGACTATGATTATTATGTTTCACAACATGGTTATGGAAGATTATGTGAGAGTAATTCTCTTAGAGATACAACAAATTTAGTTTGTATGAATACTGGATGGCAACATTTAAATGGTGAACAAGCTCTTGCTTATGCAAGAAATAGACATGGTTTCTTAGAAAGTGATTTAGCTCGTAACCGTCATCAACAACAAATCGTTGAAGCTATTTCTAAAAAAGTATTAACTCTTAAATCATTTGATAGTTTTGAAAAAGTTTTAGATGCTGTAAGTGAAAATATAGCAACTAATATGAGTACTAAACAAATACTATCATTCTATGATATATTAAAAAATATGTTAAATAGTTCATTGAATGGTAACGATTTTGTTACAATTCATAAAACTTATTTAGAGCATTATTCACTACCAGTATACTTACAAAATGCTTATATGTATACTTCTGCTTTAGGTTATTACCCAGATTCTTTAGAAGCTATTAAAAAACTAATGAAAGTTAATTTAGGGCTTGAAGAAAAAGAAGTTATAAAAACATTTAGTTATAAATATGGTGAAAACTATGAAGCTAATTTAACTGGTAAAGGTATTACTACTGGAGCTAAATTACAACTAGTACCTGATTTTACTGGAAGTAGTGAAGCTTATGCAAGAAGTTGGGCAGCAAGCAATGGTGTTAATATCAATGTAGTTGGAACTGGTGGT
The DNA here is from genome assembly GCA_934129945.1 of uncultured Bacilli bacterium. Lineage (GTDB taxonomy): Bacteria > Bacillota_I > Bacilli_A > RF39 > UBA660 > RUG14121. The sequence continues at coordinate 47,875 of CAKOXC010000003.1, read as the reverse complement.
GTTATAACAAATCAAAGTATTCATGCTGGTGTTTTAGTAAAAAATATTTCAAGTATTACTGTTGATTTAGGTGGAAATACTTATACTCCACCAGTAGATAATAATTCAACAACTACTACACAAGACAATAATACAAATTCTAATGATGATAATTCCAATAATAATACAAATTCTAATGATAATAATTCAAATAATACTAATGAAAATAATAATGATACAAAACAAGATATTACAATAGAAAATACTATTATTCCAACAGAATAAAAAAAATAACTGTTAATCAATTTGATTAACAGTTTTTATATATTCATTTAAATCTTTAATACGATATCTTGGTTCTGGCATTTTACTAGTTTCTACAAAACCTGGTTTAGCATTTATTAAATCTGGAATTCTATTAACAATATCAGCACAAGTAAGTTCTACTGTTTGTGGTCTTTCGATAGTAACAGTCGTAGTTGCTTCACCAATAATTGACCATTTATTAACATCAAATTCATCTTTATCATAAACTTTACCAATGCATTCTGCTTCTATTGTAATACCTTCTTTAGTATCTGCAGTAACTACAGCACTCATGCCTGTAGCATCACCTGCTTTAATATCCATACCTAATGTATCTGAATGTAAATCAGTTTCATGAGTAGTTGGAATACATTCTTGTTTTATATTTGTTATTTCAAGGCCTAACTTATCAGCAAGCCATCCTGCTACATTCCACATATAGCTTGGCAAGAATTTACCTTCATCAATTAATTTAGTTCTTTCTTCTTCAGTTATTTTATCAATTGAAGCTATATTTTTTTCAAATTCTTCAAGTGACAAACCAGCCCCATGAGCATTAGCTAAAGCTATTCCATAATCTTCTACATTATATGATGAAGAACCTTTTATCTTTGTAATCTTATGAGTAGATCCTGCTATTACAGAAATAAGATTTCCCCAGAATATATCTTGATATCCACAACCTGTTATTGTACAATTATTAGCTTTAGCAAGTACATCAAGTTCTCTAAATATTTTAGGATTGGAATTTGAAGCAAAGAATGCTTCTTCACAAGTAGTTATTGTATTAATACCATTTTTAACACATGTTCTTAAAACATCATGAACATCTTTAATTAAACTCATTGTAGTAACAATAGCTGCATCAGGATTTATTTCTTTTAATCTTTCATCAAGTAAGTTTATATTTTCAACTTTTATATTTTTACTATCACATTCAATTATCTCTGAAATATCTTTTCCAATTAATTTTTCATTAATATCAAAAGCCCCTACTATTTCTGCACCTTTTTCATAAACATACCTCATTGTATATTTACTCATTTTTCCACAACCAATTTGTACTATTCTTAATTTTTCCATTATTTACCCTTTCTATTCAACGTCATTTAAATCAACGTTTTCTTCTCTTATTAAATCTGCAAACTCTACTTTAAATCTTTCTATTTCTTTTTTCTTTGCATCTTCATAAATATTTCTGGCATTACATATTGCTTTATAAAAATGTTTAGTTTTTACTTCTGTTTCATTGTCAAATAAGGCATAAGTCATAGCATTAGCAAGTATAGTAAGTGCTATATCAGGATATCTTGCTGCCACTTCATAAACTCTTTTATATTCATCGGTCATTTCAACAATAAAAGTCATAAATCTTTCTTTTACAAAGTCAGTATAATTTACTTTAACACCAATTTGTTTTTCTAACTTTGGTAATGTTCCCATTAATATCTTAACTACAGTGGGTTTATCAGCTTCTAAAACATCTATTTTTTGAAAACGTCTTAAGAATGCTCTATCTCTTAAAATATATTGCTCATATTCTTCAGTAGTAGTTGCACCAATCATTTTAATTGTACCTCTATCAAGTCCTGCTTTTAACATATTAGCAAGGTCTAAACCATTTTCTGCTCCTCTTGTAATTAATACATGAGTTTCATCAATAAATAAAATCAATTTATCTTTTGTAGCTAATTCTTTTAAAAGTAAATCTACTCTATTTTCAGTTTGGCCTTCTGAATTAACTGTACCATTTAAACTAGCAATATTTAGTTTAATTATTTTCCAGTCAAGTAAAGCATTAGGTACCATTTTTCTTTGAATTCTATAAGCTAGTCCTTCAACTATTGCTGTTTTACCTATACCTGGTTTACCAACTAATAAAGCACTTTTTTCTGGAGTTAATAAAGTTAAAATACATTGTTTTATTTCTTCGTCTCTACTAATAGCAGGGTCAGTTATATAAACTTTAGCAGTTAAATCTTCACCATATTTTTCTAACATACTAATTTTTTCTTGTTCCATTTTATCACCCTATTCTTTAAATATTATATCAAAAAGAACATAAAAAAAACATATATAATTTGTATATATATGTTTATTATTTATTAACTTGATATAATTCAACTTCAACTGGAGTTTCTTGACCAAATAAATCAATTAAAACATTTAATCTATTATTTTCAAGATCTACAGAATCAACTTTACCTGACATTCCTTTAAATGGTCCATCAACAATATTAACAATGTCTCCAACATTCATTTCAGATTCAATATTAATTCTACTCATACCCATATTAGCTAGAATACGATCAATTTCTTGTGGTAATAATGGTGTAGGTTTTGCTCCTTTTCCACTTGATCCGATAAATCCAGTTACACCTGGAGTATTACGTACAACGTACCAGGCTTCATCACTCATTACCATTTCAACAAGAATATATCCTGGAAACATTTTTTTTGTTTTCTCTTTTTTTACTCCATCTTTTACTTCAACTTCAGTAGTTTCAGGAATAATTATACGGAATATATTATCTTGCATCCCCATTGATTCTACTTTAGCTTCTAGTTTTTCTTTTACTTTGCTTTCATGTCCACTATATGTATTTACTACATACCATAATTTTTCGTTTTCCATTATGCAAACATCCCCTTTATAAATGATAATCCTAAGTTAAGTAATTGAAAGAATCCACAAACAATTAAGCAAAATACTAAAGTTGCTATTGAATATTTCATTACGTCTTTAAATGTTGGCCAACTAACTTTTTTCATTTCGTCTTTTACTTGAGCTAGAAAACCTTTTTTCTTTGTCTCTGTTTTAGTTTTTTTTGTCTTTTTTACTTTCTTAATTTTTTCTTCTTTTTTTGCCATAAAACCTCTTATCTCCCTTACGAACAAAAATCCAAAATAAAAACACTTACGTGTTGTTATCTATATTTAAGCACAATTTTTTATATTATGCAAGTGCTTTTTAATCTTTTGTAGCTTCTAAATAATTTATTTTGTAACCTTGACTAGAGAATTTATCTTCGTATTCAGTTTTTATATTTTTTATATCTTCATTGTGAAGATCTAATGATACTTTATTAAGAGTATAACCATATGTACTTAATGACGAAATAGAATAAGCAAATAAAATAATATTATCAGTTTTTTGAATAATAGTTTTCTTATCTTTAAATATATCATCATAAACTTTTAAGAAGATATGAGAAGTAAGTCTTCTATCGCTATGTCTTTTTTTAGGCCAAGGATCAGAGAAATTTAAATATATAGTATTTATTTCATGTTCAAAAACTTCATTAAGTTCTTTGGCATCGCAACAAATCATTCTTAAATTAGGTAGATCCATTTCATTTGCTTTTTGTATTCCTCTGACAAGAACACTTTCATACTTTTCAATTCCAATGAAATTTATATCAGGATTTTCTTTAGCTAGTGTTGTTATAAATGTTCCCTTACCCATTCCTATTTCTATTCTTATTTCATTATCATTATTAAATACTTTTTTGAAATTTCCTTTATAATTTTTATAGTCTTTTATAAAATATTTACTATTTTCTAATATTTCACGTGCATTTTTAACATTTCTTAAACGCATTATTATCACTACTTTCTATTTTTTACATATAATTTATTATGGAGATGGTAAGTATGAAAAAAGATCGTAATTCTTTCTTTAATGAGGCTTCATATTCTTATGGAGGATATATTCCAAATAACATGATGCAACCTAATATGATGCCAGTACAAAGTGGTCAATACAATCAATCATTTTATTCTGGACCTGGTTATCCAGGAGGTTCTATGCAAAGTACACCAAACACAGATTATTCTGATATAGAGTCAAGACTTTCTAAAATAGAACGTCAACTTAATCGTCTTGATAGCAGAATCACTAAACTAGAAACTACTTCTAGTGTTGCAAGCGAGAGCTTTGAAAATACAACTAATATGTATATGGTTTAGCTTACTTTTTAAAAGTAAGTTTTTTCTTTATTTTATTTAAATAATCTTCTTTAAATACATCTTTTATTAAGCCCGTTTTTACTCCGGTAAAAGCATATGCAAATGCTCCTACAACTGTTACTAAGCAAATATATAAAATACACATTAATTTACTATTTGAATTAAGTGGTACAATATTTTTTACAATTAAAACAGCACCAATCATTACTATTGTAGATAATAAAATTTTAAATAGTACTTTATAAGTTGATTTATAAGAAATATGACTATTTTTCTTAAGTATTTTTAAAGCAATGAATACAGATAATGAATATCCTATACAAGTAGCAAGTATTGCCCCTAAATAAGGTCTTAAACCTAATGCATTAAATATTAACATTAATGGAACATCTAATAAAGCATTAGTTAAAAATCCAGATAAAGTACTTAAATAAACAGCTTTAAATTTATTTAAACTTTGTAGTGTTGATGATGTTACCACATAAATATTAAAGAATAAAGATGTAAATATATGCCATGAAAGGATTATTGCTCCATTATTATTATAACCATAAAATATTGACCAAATTGGCTTTGAAAGTAGGGATATTCCAACAACCATTGGTACAGAGGAAATAAGAATTAATTGTAATGCTTGATTTAACTTATCATTAACTTCATTCCATTTTTTTAAAGTATAAGCACTAACTATAGTAGGAATTAAGCTAACACTCATTCCCATTGCAACAGAATTTACAATCATTCCAATTTTAGCAGACCAAGTAGAAATAGCTGTAGCTGAAAATTCAATAGTAGTCGCATCTAAATTTAAGTAATTTAAAGTGTGCATAATTAAAACCATATCTATAAAATTATAAATAGATACTGCTATATCAATTATGATAAAGGGAATTGCATAAGCAAATATTTTTTTGATTATTTCTTTATTTGTTACATTATCTTTTTTGTATTCCTTAGTAAATCCTAATTCTTCTTTATGTTTTCTCATTACGACAAAAATATAAGAAATTGCACAAAGACCAGCTACAAAGGCACTAAATACTGCTATACCTATGGTATTTCTCATACTTAAATGAAATACTTTAACGCCTAAATAGCTACCAATTAAAATTATGGATATTCTTACAACTTGTTCAATTATTTGGCTAATAGATGAAACATTTATAATTTTATGCCCTTGTAAAAATCCTTTTGTAACTGACATATAGGGAACTACTAATATTGCAAATGAAACACAACGTATTACAAAAGCTACATCTTCAATAGTATTTCCTCCCGTAATATCTCCAATTATTAAGGTTGCTATAGGTTTAGCAAAAACAAATAAAATTATAAAAACTGCTACAGATACTAAAGTTATTATCTTCTTACCTATATTGTAAGCACGCATCTTAGCATCCATTTTACCAAGAGTATTATATTCATTAATTATTTTAGAAATTGCGGTTGGAAGTCCAGCTGATGATATATCCAAAAAAATTATGTAAATATTATAAGCATAAGCATAAAGTGCTGAACCTAATACACCTACAGTTGCATAAAAAGGAATAACATAAAGCATTCCTAAGAACTTAACTAAAATGATTGATAATGTTGCAATCATTGTACCTTCTAAAAACGAACTTTTTTTCATCTAACCACTCATTCTTTATTAACATATATTATCATTGCTGAAAAACAATAAATTTGTTCTTCTCCAAATAAGGAAATAGCAACTTGATACTTGATATCTATTATATCACAATTTGTACTACTTAGAAATTCATTTACACTACTTTCTAAATCTTTTTCATGACTTTCATCAATTACTTTGACCTTCATTTTAATCACCAGTTTTATTGTAACATTAAAAACTTATATATTTTGTCGATTAATTAATGAATAAAAAAATAAAAAAATAACTAATATATTATTAGGTGATAAATAATGAATATAGTACCAACTATTATAGAAAAAAGTTATGATAAAGAGTATGCATATGATTTATATTCCAGATTATTAAAAGATAGAATTATATTTATAACTGGTGAAATTAATGATAACAATGCAAACATTGTTATCAGTGAACTTCTATATTTAGATTCTTTAAGTAATGAAGATATTTCAATTTATATTAATTCTCCAGGTGGAAGTATCACCAGTGGAATGGCAATATATGACACAATGAATTATGTAAAAAGTGATGTTAAAACAATTGTAATTGGTATGGCTGCTAGTATGGCTGCATTCTTACTTGCATGCGGAACTAAAGGAAAACGTTATGCACTTTTAAACAGTGAAGTTATGATTCATCAACCACTTGGTGGAGCTAGTGGACAAGCGACAGAAATCAAAATTGCCTGTGAAAGAATTACAAGACTTAAAGCTAAATTAAATAAGATTCTTTCACAAAAGACAGGACAAAGTATTAAAAAGATAAATAAAGATACAGATAGAGATAATTTTATGACTGCGGAAGAAGCAAAAAAATATGGCTTAATAGATGAAATTATTTAGCCATATTTTTATGTTTATTTACCAAATTTTTGACCTTTATAAAATTATGATTAACTCCTGATTTACCAATTTTATATGAAGTTTCTAAAGAAATTATTTCGGCAAGTTCAGAATATGATGATTCAGGATATTTTAAACGATATTCACAAACTATTTTACCATTGTCATCAAGTAAAGACATTAAATCATTATCTTTTAAGTAATTTATATACTCTACTTGCCTCATACCAGTAGTTAGACTTTTCTCTTGGTTAGCTATTTCACAGTTATTCAAACGATTAACCATATTTTTATGATCACGGTATATTCTTATATCTTCAAAGTAAAATAAACTATTAATTGCCCCTAAAAGTTTTATTACATCACTGATTTCTTCAGCACTTTTAATATAAACCATATATCTATTACTACGTTTTAATATTTTAGAATCAAATTTAAATCCTTTTAATATATCATCTACAATTCTTGCATCAGTTATTCTATGAAATACAAATTCTAAATGATATCCACTGGTACTAGGATCAGATATTGATCCTGTTGCTAAAAAAGCTCCTCTTAAAAAAGAAATCATATCTTCTTTAGTTTCAATATAATTGCTTTTAATATCTAAAGATTTTTTTATTAATTCAACTTTTTCATTAATTTCTAAAATATATATTTGTTTTATTCTAAATCTTTTTTGATTACGCACAATTACTTTTATGTTAATATTAAATAATTCTTTAATATGCTTATATATGCGTCTTGCTATACTTGCATTTTCTAATGTTATAGATATTTTATTTTTATCAAACTTACCATCAAATCTTAAAAGAGCATAAAGTTCAATTCTTGCTTCTATTGTATTAACTTTAATTGCTGCTATTTCATCTTTTAAACGTGCTGAAAATGTCATATCTTATCCCTTCTAAAAATATTTATATCTTTCAATCTTACTTTTTAATTTTTTCATTATTATATTTTGTAAAACTCTACTTGTTCCAGTTTTTATATCATGCTTATTTTTAACTGGTTCCACCAGTATAGAATATAGTTTATACTTATTAGCAAATACTATATCCGATAACATTTGATCTCCCACCATTACCGTATTATTACTTGATGAATTAAGTAAATTTAGTGCTTTATCATAAGCATATTTACTTGGCTTTTTAGCATTAGCAAAGCCCTTAACTTTTAGTTTTTCTTTAACTGGATTAACCCTTGCTTCATTATTATTAGATAAAATACAAATATTAAATTTATTTTTTAATTCATTTATAAAATCAATTAATTCACCAGGTACATTAATATCATTAACGGGTAAAATAGTATTATCTATATCAAAAATTATATTAGTAATATTTTTTTTTAATAATTCATCATAATTAATATCATAAATACTTTTTACATAATGATTTGGCATTACTAAGTTTATAGCTTTTTTATTATTTTTCAAAACTTTAAAAAATATATTTAACATTTCTTTATTCTTGCTCATATTTATGACCTCTTTCATATTATATCAATTTAAAAAGAAAAAGTGTAATAATATTTAAAATTTCACTAAAAGTGCAAGAAAAAATACTAGCTAAACTAGTATTCATTGCTCTCAATTAGAATATCATTATTTGCTTTCTATAACGTAATAAGCACCTTTAGATGTTGTATTGGTAGACAGTTTAATTTTAGATTTTGTGGCTATTTTAAATACATTATCAACAGTAGTTTTTTCTTCTTCAATCAACTTCATATCATCATTTGTTTTGATAGTTATAAACTTATCGTTTGCGCTTACCACATCAAATTTTAGTTTTTCAAATTTACCATTAAATTTAATTGAATCATTTGCTTTTATTTTGTAAGATTTAAACGCTCCATCACTTGTCTGTGAATCATTCCACAAAGTTTCTGTAACGTATATCAAATATGTTTTTTCATTAACATCATTTGTAGGCTGTTTTTCAAGTAATGTTGACGCGTACAATATTAATCCTAAAACTAGTATTACTGCAATTGTTATTATTATTGTAATTTTTTTATTCACACTATTCATAATTTATCCTTTCTACCAATTTATTGGTTCTAAATGATTTTTTATCAAAAAATCATTAGTTTTTGAAAAAGGCTTACTCCCAAAGAAACCATATCTCGCAGAAAAAGGAGATGGATGAGGAGAAGTTATTACTAAATGTTTAGGATTTGTTATTAATGAAGATTTTGACTTTGCAAAATTCCCCCAAAGAATAAATACAACAGGATCTTCTTTATTATCCAATAATTTTATTATATAGTCAGTAAGTCTTTCCCAACCTAAATTTTTATGACTAGCAGGTTTATCTTTTTCAACAGTTAATACGGAATTTAAAAGTAATACGCCTTGCTTAGCCCATCTCGTTAAATCCCCATTATCACATGGTTTAACTCCTAGATCATCATACAATTCTTTATAAATATTTTTTAAAGAAGGTGGAACTTTTACTCCTTTTTGAACAGAAAATGATAAACCATGAGCTTCATTTACACCATGATATGGATCTTGTCCAACTATTACAACTTTAACATCTTTATAAGATGTAAGTTTTAATGCATTAAAGATATAATCTTTAGGTGGAAATATTGTTTTAGTAGCATATTCATGTTCAACAATATGATAAAATTTTTTAAAACCTTCTCCGTTAAAAACAGTTGAAAGTTCATTATCCCAATCATTTCCAATCATAGTAATCCTCCTTATTTATGATATGTTTCATTATTATTTATTTTAAAGCCGCGATAAATTTGTTCAAGTAACATTCCTCTAAAAAGTCCATGAGGAAATGTTAATTTTGAAAAACTTATACTTTTATTTGCCATTTTTTTAATATCATCAGATAATCCATAAGACGACCCAATAACAAATGTAATAGTTCCATAATTTATAAATGCTTTGTCAATCATATCTGCAAATTTTACACTATCAAGTATTTCACCATTGATATCTAGTGTAATTATATATTCATTTTTACCAATATATTTTAAAATATTTTCTTTCTCTTTTTCTAAATTGTTTTCATCTTTAATCTCTATTAATTCTATTTTATGATACTTTTTTATTCTATTTAAATAATCTTCTACTAACTTAATTAAGTATTGTTCTTTTAATTTTCCAGAACAAATAACTTTTATCATATATTTATCACTTCACTTATTTCATTTTGTTTTGCACATTTAATATCATCAAAAGGTATTTCATACTCTTTAAAAGTTTCTCTTATTGTATTAAGAGCTTTTTCTTCAGTATTATTAGTTTCACTTAAATGCATTAATAATATTTTTTTGGTATTAGGTCCAACTAACTTGCTTAAGTAAAAACTTGAATCTTTATTAGATAAGTGGCCATTACTTCCAATAACTCTTTGTTTTAAAAATTTAGGATAAGGACCATTCATAAGCATTTCAATATCGTGATTACTTTCAAATAAATAAACATTTCGATTATTTAAATATTTAAAATTTTTCTGATTAATATAACCAGTATCTGTTACATAAACAACTGATTTACCGTTCTCTTCAAAGATAAAATTTCTTGAATCTATTGCATCATGAGATGATTTAATACAGTAGATTCTAAGATTATCTAATCTAATTTCATCTTCATAAATGACAATATTATCATAGTCTTTTATATCTTCTAATTGTTCAAATATTTTTTGACTCAATAATAAAGTTGGTTTATATTTGTTGACAAAAACTTTTAATGCAGATATGTGATCTTTATGATCATGACTTATCAAAATATAATCAATATCACTAGGATTTACTCCGATTTGATTTAAACAATCTGCTAAATATTTAGCATTTCTACCTGCATCAACTAGTATTTTATATTGTTCAGTTTCTATGTACGTAGCATTACCTTTGCTACCACTTGATAATACACATATTTTCATTATCTATACAACTTCCAAGGATTAAAGAATGTTCCACCCTCATAAGGCATACCAACAATGGCACTAAAGTGTAAGTGAGTTCCTGTAGAGAATCCTGATGAACCCATAAGTCCTATTACTTGTCCACGAGAAACTGTTTGACCTTTAACAACTTTTTGACTTGATAAGTGGGCATACATCGTATAAATATTATTTTCATGTTGAACAACTATATATTTTCCTAAAGAATAATGAGTTGCAACTGTTACAACAGTTCCGGCTTTTGCAGCATATATTGGTGAACCATAACCAGTTCCTGAAATATCAAGGCCTTGATGCATACTTCCCCAACGGAAGGCAAATTCTGATGTAATAATATATGGAGAGTTAGTTGGCCATGCCCAGTCACCACCAGTATCTACAAATGTTCCAGTAACGTATGATGATACTTTTTTACCTTTAGTTGTAATTTCAGTAACAGGTTCTCTAATAGTTTCTTTGCTAACTACTTCAACACCTTGGTTTTGTTCACCATTTACAACACGAACCTTTTGAGTAAATCTTGTAATTCCAGTTACACCAGCTTGAGTTACAACTGAATAACTACTAGGTTTACTATCATCATATTTAGTTTCTTTAGTCATTACTGCTTCAACATCTTGAACAACGTGTAATTCTTCAATTAAAGTTAATTTAGGATTGATCAAAGCAATATTTACTTTTTCTCCAATAGCTAGCATACTATTTTCATCTCTAAATTTAGGATTAGCCACTAAAAATTCTTGAGGGTTTAACTTGTTAGCTTCTGAAATACTTGCAATAGTATCTCCTTCTTTTACAACATAATCACTTTGTTTAGCATCATCACCAAATAATAAATATTGTGATAATTCACTTTCATCTGTATAAATTTTATCATTAGCACTTATATAAGTTTTATTAATATTAATTTTTTCAGCAAAATACATGTGTTCAATTAATTGACCAGTATCTACTATTTCACTTTGAGTATTACTAATATACTTATTAAATTCATCTTCGCTAACGAATGCCGTTACAACATTTTTTAAAGCATTTTTAAAAATGTTTTCATCCAAGACATTAATAACAATATCTTCTTTACCTTCTTCTTCACTAGTTATTGTAACTTTATATCCTTCAATAGTAAAATCATCTTGATCTTTTATTTTGTCATAAATTTTATTGGCATCTACAATATCATTATCATAAGTTACATATTTAACTATTTCAAAACCTAGCGGTGGATAAACTTTATCAACATTATATTTTTCTTTTATTCCCTTTTGTTCTTCATTAATTAAATCATATAGTTCATCTTTTGATGCTATCATTCCCATTTTTTGACCATTTAAATATACTTGATAAGCACTATTAGGAGCTTTATCGTTTTTAGTATTACCTGAAATAATCAAAATAATGAAAATAGATAAACACATTATCGCTGTAATTAATTTATCTTTTGTCTTCACTTCATCACCCTTTATTCCATATCATTACTTACTTTTAAATAATTTTTGAAACTACTTTTATCTAGTTCAAAAAGTAAATTAATTAATCCTGTTGAACCTTTACGATGTTTAGCAATAATTAGTTCAGCAGGGACTATATTAACTTTATTATCAGTCTTTGCTTCATAATAATCTGCACGATTTATAAAAAGTACTATATCAGCATCTTGTTCAATAGATCCTGATTCACGTAAATCTGCAAGTCTAGGTTGTTTTGTTTCACTACGTTCTGCATTACGAGAAAGTTGTGCTAAAGCAATTACGGGAACTTTTAATTCCATTGCCAATGTTTTAAATGATCTTGAAATATCTGATACTTCAACTTGTCTTGACTCTGTTCTACCTCCAGTAGTTACTAACTGTAAGTAATCGATTACAACAAGACCTAAGCCTTTTTCAGAGTTAGCAAGTCTTCTACATTTAGCTTTTATTTCCGGTGCTGTAATACCAGCATTATCTTCTATATAAATATTTGTATCACCTAATTGACTTATTGCTTCATTATATTTTTTCCAGTCGTTATTATTCATAATACCTGTTTTTAACTTTTCACCTTCTATTTGTCCTACAGAAGATATCATACGATTTACTAATTGTTCAGCAGACATTTCTAGGTTGAATATAGCAATAGCTTTATCAGTTTGAAAAGCTGCGTTTGTAGCGACATTTAAAGCAAAAGCAGTTTTTCCCATACCAGGACGTGCTGCAATTATTATAAGTTCGCCTTCATGTAAACCAGCTGTCGTTTTATCTAAATCATAAAAACCAGTAGGTAACCCTGTTATTGCTGATTTATTCTTAGCCATATTTTCTAATTGTTCTTGTGCTGTTCTTAAAACATCTGAAATAGGTCTAAACTCACTAGTTTGTCTAGCCTTTATAACATTTAAAATATTTTTCTCTGCAGTATCAAATAGTGTTGTTATATTTCCTTCTTCTTCATAAGTATCAGAAATAATTTCTGTTGCCGTATCAATTAACTTTCTTCTTAAAGCTTTTTCTTTGACAATTTTTAAATAATAATCTAAGTTTGCAACTGTAGCAACACTATCAATAACTTCAGAAATATATTCTATGCCCCCAACTGCTTGAAGATTTTTTTGCTTATCTAACTCATTTTTTACGGTAGTTATATCTATAGGTGTTCTTGATTTGTATAATTCTTGCAAACTTAAAAATATTTTTTTATTGGCTTCACTATAAAACATTGATGCATCAACGTTTTCCATAATTTTTTCAAGTGCATATTTATCTAGAAATGAACATCCTAGTACAGACATTTCTGCATCTAAATTTTGTGGCATCTTACGATTAGCCATTATAATCACCTACTTTTTTAAAATGATATTTAATTCAAATTTTACCTTTTTGTGTAATTCTACTGGTACTTTGTGAGTACCAAGTGTATCAATGGGATACTCTGGTTTAATACATTTTTTAGAAATATTAAAGCCAATTTTTTTAAGTTCATCACTTATTTGTTTTGTGGAAATTGCTCCGAAAACTTTATCACTCGCTCCAGTTTTTACTTGAAAAGTAATGTTTCTATTTTTTAATTTATCTTTTATTTCATTTAAACTTTCTACTAAAGCATCTTCTTCATCTTGTCTTTTTTTTAATTGAATATCTAATACTTCTTTACTTCTTTTAGTTTCAGCTACTGCTAAACCATTTTTTATCAAGAAATTATTTGCATATCCATCACTTACATTTATTATTTGATCCTTTTTGCCTTGTCCTTTTACATCTTTAAGTAATATAACTTTCATTGTTAAACCTCCTTAAAAATTATCTACTAATTATTATAACATATATAGTAATTTTATGATATTAGAAATTAATAATTAAATATGAAAAAACCAAGTATTAACTTGGTTTAAATTCAACATGGCGCCCGATGTAGGACTCGAACCTACGACCTAACGGTTAACAGCCGTGCGCTCTACCGACTGAGCTAATCGGGCATTACTAGTAAATTATATAATAAGTTTATTTGCTTTGTCAACAATTATTACATAATTTACTAAATTTATTTAGAATTAAGCTAATTCTACTTCAGCACCAGCTTCTTCAAGTTGTGCTTTAATGTTATTTGCTTCTTCAGCAGGAACGTTTTCTTTAACATTTCCACCGTTATCAGCTAAAGCTTTAGCATCTACTAATCCTAAACCAGTAATTTCTTTTAAGATTTTGATAACTGCAATTTTATTTCCACCAGCTGATTTTAATACAACAGTTTTAGCAGCATTATCTTCAGCAGCTTCAGCAGCTGGAGCAGCAGCTACAGCTACAGCACTTGGATCAACTCCAAATTCTTCTTTCATTGCATCAACTAATTCTTTAATTTCAAGAATAGTCATTTCTTTTAATCCATTAATGAATTCTTCTTTTGTAAATTTTGCCATTTTAAATTCCTCCTCTTTCTTATTTTTCTAGACTTTCTGCATATAGATTTAAACCTATAGATAAGTCGCGTACGTATTGAATCATACCACCAGCAAGCATTGTTAACAATCCTTCGTATGATGGAATATTCGCGTATTCTGTTATAGTAGCTAAATCGGCAACGTCGCCACTAATAATTCCAACTCTGATACTAAGTTTTTCATGATCTTTTGCAAAATCAGCAATAACTTTAATTGGTTCAAGTAAACTTTCACCAAATAGTATAGCGTTTGGTCCTTCTAAGAATCCATCTAAACTAATGTTTAAGTCATCAAGAGCACGTTTTAATAAAGTATTCTTATAAACTTTAACTTCAGCTTTAACTTCTCTTAGTTTTTTTCTTAATTCACTTAACTCGTCAACTGTTAATCCTTGATATTGGAAAACAATAACTGATTCGCTATTTTTTACTTTATCAGTAATTTCAGCAACGATTTCTTTTTTTGCATTAAGAATTTTTGTACTTGCCATATAATTCCTCCTTATCTATCAAAAAAAGCTCTCCAAACAGGAAAGCTTAAAACATAAAGAATGTATTTAAGATTTCCCTCGGCATGATTATTAAGAATTTCTTCCCATGCTGTCTTTGGTTAATCACTTTTTCTGTAGTTATTTTATTACATTTTTAATTAAATGTCAAAAGAATTTTTATCTAATTTGATTCCAGGACCCATTGTAGATGCTACTGAAATATTAGTAATGAATTTTCCTTTAACAGATGCTGGCTTTAATTTAGAAATAGTATTAATAATGTAAGTTAAATTTTCAACTAATTTACTTTCATCAAAAGATACTTTACCAACGATTGTATGAATATTTCCATATGAGTCAGTTCTAAATTCAACCATACCTTTTTTAATATCTTCAATAGTTTTTACAGGATTTGGTGTAACTGTACCAGTTTTAGGATTTGGCATTAAACCTTTAGGTCCTAAAATACGTCCAATCTTACCAAGTTCTGGCATCATTTCTGGAGTTGCAATAATTACATCATAATCAAACCAATTCTCTTTTTGAATTTTTTCAATCATATCAGTATCTCCAACAAAATCAGCACCAGCTTCTTTTGCAGCTTTTGCAGCTTCACCTTTAGCAATAACTAAAATCTTTTTAGATTTTCCTGTACCGTTAGGTAAAACTAAAGAACCTCTTAATTGTTGATCAGCTTTTTTAGGATCAACATTAAGTTTGATTGCAACTTCTACAGTTCCATCAAATTTAGTAATAGAAGTTTCTTTTACTAATTTGATTGCTTCATCTATTGAATAAGCATTATTCTTTTCAACTTTTTTAGAAGCTTCCACATATTTTTTACTAGCTTTTCTCATCATTATTCCTCCTAACTGTGGTTTATTTGGCGGATTTGAAATTAATTATTTATTATTTTTCATCGTCTTCGATTTTAACACCCATATTCTTAGCTGTTCCAGCAATAATATTCATTGCTGCATCAACATCATAAGCGTTTAAATCAGGCAATTTTGTTTCTGCTATCTCTCTTAATTGGTCTTTAGATAAAGTTGCAACAGTTTCATTAGCTCCTTTACTACTTCCCTTTTTAATTTTAGCAGCTTGTTTAATTAAGAATCCTGCTGGTGGAGTTTTTAATACAAAATCAAAACTTCTATCATCATATACAGCAATTTCACATGGGATTACTGTACCCATTTTTTCTCTTGTTGCATCATTAAATTTAGTACAGAATTCTTGAATATTAATACCGGCAGGTCCTAAAGCTGTTCCAACTGGTGGAGCAGGTGTTGCCTTACCAGCTTCAATTTGTAATTTAATTCTTCTAGTGATTTCTTTAGCCACGATTAACACCTCCTATTAAATTTGGTTCGCGTAAGTGGTACCAGGCAAATCCGCATTCCCTCCCACTTATTTACAAATTATATTAAAATATATAATTGCAACTACGATAATATCACAAAAAGCTAGAAAAAACAAGAGTTTTTACACATTTCACTTACTAGATTAAAAAAAGCAAAACCATTCCGATTTCACTTTAATTGTTTACAATTTATTCTTTTTTAAGAATTTTTAATCATAATATCTTTGATATTCTATATACTTTTTATCATTTTGTTTAATTTTATTATAATTTTCTTCATTAACATATACTTTAATTCTAACTAAATCATCATATTTATAAAATGTTTTATTTTTTAAATCATCTATTAACTTATTATAAGTTTTTTTAGACCATGTGCTATTATAGGATGGATCATATACCAAAACATATCCATAATTAGTCTTTATTTCTCTCTTTTCAAGTTCTGGTTCTAAATCTATATAATCAGAATTATATTCATAAACTATTTTCATTTCGTCTTTTAATGAATTATCTATTTCTAAATCATAGTAATGTGAAACAGTCTTTTCATCAAATATTACTCTATCTGTTACAGTTTTATATGAGCTATCATCAAATTCTTTATTGAATTCAGAAGATGCTATCTCTGTTGCAAGCAACCCAATTCCAGCACCTCCTAAAACTAAGCTCAAAATAATTGTTATCAAAAATCTTAAATACTTAGGTTTAAAATTAAAGATAAATCTGATAAATATTTCCATAAAAGATATTCCAAATATTAATAAAGCAACTAACAATAAAATTATACCAAAGTATGTAACTCCTTTTATCATCAAAATAATTGCTATTATTAAAGCCGCTGATATCCCAATTAAATAAAAAGCATTACATATAGCAAAGATAAATACAAAGAATTTCACAAATAACAACATTATATCAGCACATATATCAAAAAAATCTTTATTTTTAGTATTTTTAGTATCTACTTGAGACTTTGTTTCATAGATTTTTTCTTTTTTCTTATTATCAGAAAATGTATCATCAGTTTCATCTTCTATTTTTTCAGTTTTTACTTGTCCCAAAATTTTTTCTTTAAATATTTTTAGAAAGAAAACGATAGCAATAAATGCATATAGTAAATCCATTATTACTTCAAATAATCTTGCTAAAATATGAAAAACATCAACTCCAAATATGATAATGCTATTAAATGAGGAAAATAATGAACTACCAATATCTTTTATTATAGAAAAAGGTATTTTACATATAGCAATAATTAAACATAAAAATAAAATTTGAATAAACATTTTTAAAATATCTTTAAAAGTTCTTCCTTGAAATGAATCTATAAAACTTTCTATACCATCTACTAAACCATTAATAAAGTTTTCTATAGTATTAGTTTCTTTTTTATCATAATTTTCATTTATTTTATAAGCTTCAAGTAAATCTCTTGTTATTTCATTAATATCACCTAAAGATTTTACAGCTTCTTCCTCAGACATTCCAGTCGATTTTTTTTCTTCAATATAACCTTCATATTCTTCAATAATATCATCTAATTCTTTTTTTTCTAAAATATTTAATTTCTTTCTTAATTTTTCAATAAATTGCTCTTTATTCATTTTTTCAGTTCTCCTTTTTTTATAAATTCATTAACACTTTTTTCGAATTTCAACCATTCCTCTAATTGAAGTTTCTTTTTTTCTTTACCCGCAACAGTAATATGATAATATTTTCTGACTGGTCCTTCGCTAGATTCTTCTAGGTAAGTTTCAAATAATCCTTCATTAGTTAGTCTTTTTAAAATAGGGTAAATTGTTCCTTCATTAACATCAACAATTTTAGAAACAGCTTCGACCAGTTGATAACCATACATATCTTTTTTTTCTACCATTACTAGTACTAATAATTCCAAAACGCCTTTTTTAAATTGAGTATTAATATAAATCACCTCTTTTATACATTTAGTTTATATCTACTACTATGTTTTGTCAAGTACTAAATTAAAAATAAGAGAATCAATTTAGTCGATTCTCTTTATATTTACTACTTTTTCATCATCAAAATTTATTTCAATAATATTATAATCTGTTCTAAGGCCATCAATTAAAACTTTCTCATTATAATCTAATATTAATCTTTCTTCATAATTAAATCCTTTAGTAGCCCATATAGATAACAAAGCTAGTATACAAGAATTATGTGTAAACATTATTACTTTACCATTTTCATAATTTTTTATCAGTTCTTTAACTAAATCTCTAACTCTATTTTTAACTTCATTTAAAGATTCTCCATTTACTAATTTATAATCAAAATCATGTTCTTGCATATTTCTAAGATTTAAATTTTTATCTTCTAAAAGTCCAATCTTGCGATCATCTATTCTACTATCAATAATTATATCTATATTATTTTTTTCAGCCAAATACTTTGCAGTATTAATGCTAGAAAAGAAGCTTGATGAATAAATTACATCAGCGTTTTGTAATATTTTTTTCTTAGCTATTGTCAAAGCGACTTTCTCACCATTTACTGTTAATGGTCTAATTTTTCTCTTTTCATCTAAATCTAAGTAATCTTTGTAAACTAATAAGTCATTCATAAAACAATTATTAGAAACTAAATAAATAGTTGTCATTTAATCACCAATCCTAGAATTCCATAACTAAATATTAACATAATTATTCCAGCAAGAATTACACCACTTATTGCTGCTATTGCTGTTTTTTTCTTTTCCATCCCAAGAAGTCCTGCTATAAGACAACCCATCCAAGCTCCGGTTCCTGGAAGAGGAATTCCAACGAATAAAAATAATCCTAAATATTTTAAATTTTCTATTTGTTCTTTTTTAGAATGAGCTTTTTTTTCACACCATGTTATAAACTTATCAAAGAAACTCCATCTTCTCAAAAATTTGAATATAGGTTCCATTAACCAAACAATAATTGGAATAGGTAAAATATTTCCAATAAAACATATTATAAAACTTTGAATTGCTGGTAGCCCTAATAACTTTGCAGCTATTAATCCTCCTCTTAATTCTAAAATAGGCATCATACTAATTATAAATATGGTAATGTATTTACCTATTAAAGCACCACCAATTCCTCCAAAAAGTGAAACCATAAATTTTGCAACTTTCTCTGTCATACTATCTCTCCAATTCTTACTAAATTATACCAAATATTATTGTTAAAAAAAAGAAAAAAGACATATAATCGTCTTTTTTCCAAAAAGTGTGAGTTTGAGTTTATATTTAATTAAATTTTATATAGAGTTATATTTATTTATTGTTGTTTATTGTGAGTTTTGAGTTTTATTTATTTTTAATTATCCACATCACTTTCCTTTCATGTTTTAATGATAACTTATAAAAGTGAAAATACAGTGAAGATAATGTGAAAGTTATTTACTAATTTTAAAATAGAATGTTGTGCCTTTATTTTTCTTAGAAGTTACTCCATATTCAAAATTATGTCTGATTAAAATAGTTTTAACTATTGAAAGACCAACACCACTACCAACAACATTTCTCTTATGATTTTTTTCTTGTTTATAATATCTATCCCAAATATATTTTATTTCTTTTGTTGATATTCCTTTACCAGTATCTATTATTTCTACTAAATAATCTTTTTCTTCTTCTGTTAATCTTATTGTAACAGTTTTATCATCACCAGTATAATTTATAGCATTATTTATTAAATTGTATACAACTTGATTTATTTTTGACTTATCAGCATGGACCATTGCCATCTTAGGCATCTGACAAACTATATTATAATTTTCTGTTTCTTTAATAATACTATAGCGTTTGATAATATCATTAATCTCTTGAACAAGGTCATATTCTTCTATTTTCAAATAATCAGCATTAGCTTCTTCACGACTCATTTCTAATATATCATTAACTAAAATGGTTAATCTATCAGTTTCATCAATTATTATATTTAAATGTTCTTCTCTTTTTCGATCATCTTTATAAGAAATATCTTTAACCATTTCCGCATAAGCTTTTATCATAGTAAGTGGAGTCTTTAAATCGTGAGAAACATTCGCCATTAAATCTCTTCTTAATTCATCAGTTTTAGAAAGTTCTAAACTTACTTCATTTAATGTATTTGCTAGATCATCAATTTCCTTAATATCACTTTTTTCAAAACTTATTTTATAATTCCCATTCCCAAGTTCTTTAGCTTGACTTGTTATTTTTCTAATAGGCCCAGTTATTTTTTTAGATAAGAAATATGATACCACTATGGCCACTAGCATAACTAGAATAACTATGTATATTAACTGATTTTTTAAAATCAGTGATGTTGAATTAATTTCTTCAATTGGAGAATAAATGTATATATAATAATTATCTTTATTTATTCCATATAAAACTGCTTTAGCTTCAAAATCTTTATCAACTATTTTTAAAACATTAATTTTCTTTTTAGACGAAGTAATTTTATCTTTATAGTAAGCCATATTATAATTATTATTTAACTCACAACCATTCATCATTGTATTATAGTTTTCAATAGTTCCAATTCTTGTAATTATTTGCATACAAACATTATTTTTATAAGCAATTTTTTCAGCATTTAATTTTAGTTGAGCATAATTCATATTATTCAAAGTATTTGCTACTTTGCTAGCATTTTTCATTTGATATTTTTCATAAAAATAATTTAAATACGATAATTGAAAAAGCCATAAAATAAATAATATAGAAATACTAAAAATTACCAGATAAAATAAAGTTCTTAAATTTATTCCATATTTTCTCTTATTTTTTATATTCAAATTTATAACCTACTTTTCTAACTGTTTTAATAAAATCACGATATTTTCCTAATCTACTTCTCAAAGTTTTTACATGTGTATCAATCGTTCTATCGTCACCATAAAAATCATATCCCCAAATACTTGATAATAGTTGTTCTCTTGTTAAAACAATATTTTTATTTTCAACCAAATAAAGAAGTAATTCATATTCTTTGGGAGTCAAATTAATAACATTTGAATCAACATAAACTTCATGAGCAATTTTATCTATTTTAAGACCATCAAAATTGTAATTATCTTCTTTATTATTAGTTCTTTTTACTATAGCTTTTATTCTTGCTAATAGTTCCTTAGGAGAAAATGGTTTAGTTACATAATCATCAATTCCTAGATCAAAACCCATTAATTTATCATATTCTTCACTTCGAGCTGAAAGCATGATAAAAGGTATTTTTTTATTAAATTCTCTTATTTTTTTTACTGCTTTAAAGCCATCCATTTCTGGCATCATTATGTCCATTATTACAATATCATAATTTTCATTTTTTATTTTTTCAACAGCCTGTTTACCAGTTTCTGCTTCACCATACTCATAATCGTTTAATACTAAATATTCTTTAATAACGTTTCTTATTAATTCTTCATCATCAACAATTAAAACCTTCATATGACCACCTATAAGTATATATTATAACAGAAATGTGAAATTTTCATGAAAAAAAATCACCTCTGTGATTTTAATCTAAATTTACGTTATGATATACTTCAGTAACATCTTCAATATTTTCAAGCATTGTAAGTAAACGGTTAAAAGTTTCTAAGTCTTCTCCTTCAAGAGTAACTTTGTCTTTAGCAAACATTCCAACCTCATCGTATTCATAATCAACATCAGGAATAACAGTTTCAATTGCATCTTTTAATTTATTTCTATCACTTGGATTAACGGAAATTGTTATTTCACCATCTTCTGTTTCAAAATCGATAGGGTCAATTGAAGCATTAATCATAGCATCTAGTATTTCTTCTTCTTTATCACTTTTGAAACTTACTATTGCTAAATGATCATAATTATAAGATACGGAGTTAGTTACCCCTAAACTTTTATGAGCTTTATTAAATGCTTCTCTAACAAATGCTACTGTTCTATTAACATTATCTGTTAAAGTATTTACAATTAATGTTGATGCTCCAGGTCCAAATCCTTCATAAACAACTTCTTTATAATCTTCTCCACCTAAGCCTTTAGCTTTATCAATAGCACGATTTATTATATCACTTGGTACTTGTTGTTTTTTAGCTTTATCAACAACTCTTTTTAAATTAACATTAGATTCTAATTCTGGATTACCTTTTGCAGCCAAATATATTTCTTTAGCAAATGTTGAATATAATTTAGCTTTCATAGCTCCAGTTTTTTGAATACTTGCTTTTCTTACTTCATATGCTCTTCCCATAAAAACACCTCGCTTGTGATATTATACTACAAAACTCTTAAATTTCGAACAAAATTGTATACAAAATTATCTTTTTCATAGTTTTTCTTAATTTTTTTTATTTCTTTTCTTATATTATATATTTTATAGTAATCAATTTTTTCTCTTTGCATAACATACTCTACTGCATATACTATAGCTTGTTTATCAGTTTGAGCAAAGAAAAAATTTTTGACTCTTCTAAGTTCTCTTTTACTAATTTTTTTTAACATTCTTTTATAATAGAGTTTATTACGATGTTTAAATACATAATTATAACCATCATAGTTTTTTAATACTCTTAATGTATCATAGTAGCCCATTTTTATACTTTCGTGAATTTTATCTTTATTAAATGTTAATATTCCTCCAGTAGATCTTATAGGTTTTATATTTATAATTTTTACATCGTGACTAGGTTTCCTTGTAAATCCTATACCATGCATTCCAACATTATAAATTGTATCATAACCTTTATTTATTAACATATTATATGGTGCATTATCATAAAAACCACCATCTAAGAAATAACTATCATCCACTGTTTTCTCCATTTTAAAAATTGGTAAATAACAGCTATTCATTATATATTTATTAATATTATTTTTTGTTAAATCTTCTTTCATTAAATATAGAGGTTTTAAGTCTTTAACTCTCACTGTGCATAAACCATATTCGACTTTACTTGCCATTAATTTTTCATAATCTAAATTTTCTGCGACTAGTTTTTGAATTCCATCAGTACTAATTCCTTTATTCTTAAAAATATCTTTAAAGAAATCAATATATACTAAAGGATTTTTCTTCTTTAGTTTAGCAACTTTATCCTGATCAAAACATAAAGCATTTGCAACATCCAAATTTTGCCATATTTCAACCATTTTATCGCCACAATTGGCAGCTATCATAGCGCCATTAAAAGATCCAATAGAAGTTCCAACTATTCCATCAAATTTTACATGACATTTTTTAAAAGCTAAATAAGCTCCTGCTTGATATGAACCTTTTATACCTCCACCTTCAAGTGACAGCCCTATCATTTATTTAACCTCTTGTTAATAAAGAAAATAAAAGGTTCTGCTAAGAAACGATTAATTATTCTTTGTTTATTTTTTCTTTTTAATACCATAAAATATGATTCAATTGATTCACTTTGATAATGAAGAATATCCTCTATCTTTTTGCTATCTGAGAATGTATTACCATAGAAATTTTTTTCTAGAAATATTAAAGACCATAAATATTTGTTGCTTAAGCCATAAATTTCTAAAATATTTTTAAGCACATAACCATATTTAGACGTACAAACAGATCCGCCTGAAAGGTTATATATTTTCTTATTAACTTCACTTTTATGATCAATAGTTTTTACTAAAGCATAAGCACAATCATTAGCAGTTATAAATTCCATTTCATCATTAATCGGTGTATTATATATAAAATCCTCTTTTGTTATATCAGTAAGTACTGTAGGTATTCTATAAATAACATAATTACTTAACTTATCTTTGATTAATTTTTCTGTTTCAATCTTATTCTTAGTATAATAATTATTATTAGTTATTGAAAGTTTATCTGAAGTACTAACAGCATTTTTTTTGTTTCCATAAACATTAGTAGTAGAAGGATAAATTAAAAAGCATTTTGGATTATAAAAAGTTATAGCTCTAACAATATTTTCACTAGCTTTATAATCTATTTCTTTAACTATTTTTTCTCTCAATATTGAAAAAGATGGTTTAATAGAAGCCAAGTGGATTATATAATCATGATCTTTAACTAAGGCATCAATTAAAATTGGATCATCAGCATCTCCATAAATTATATTAATTCTACGATTATATTTTTTTAAAGCTTTATAAGTTTTTTTACATTTTAAATCTAAGGCTGTTATTTCATATTTACCTTCACTTAATAAATATTTAATTACTAATTTACCTAAACATCCGGCTGCTCCAGTTATTAAAACTTTCTTCATTAAAATACCTCCAAATCAATTACATTATATCACGGTTTTATTTTTAAAAAAATAATAATTAAAAAACACTAGTTAAACTAGTGTTAATTTTACATATAAGTTAATAGTGCAAATACTATTAGTAATAGTACTAATAAAGCAACTATGAATTTCCAAATATGTTTCATCCAATCTTTGTAACTTATTCCAACATAGCTTAGACCTGCAAGTAAGATAACACTTGTTGGTGCAATCATTTGAGCAAATCCATGCATTGCTGGGTAGATAACGAATATTTGATTTAAATTATCTGCATAAGCTGCTGTCAAGAATGATCCAAATGAATAACCAACAAATCCAAAATCTGCAGTAAATACTGAAGAAATGAATGCAGCTATTGTAGTTGAGAATGGATTAAACTTAGATGTTAAAATCCAATTAGTAATTGTTGGTACTATTGGTGACCAATAGATAAATACAAATACAGCGTAACCAAGAATCATTAATATTACTGGTTTAACCATTTTTGTAATTCCACTAGAAATTCCTTCAATAATATCATCTAATGAAACTTTATAAATAATTGAAGAAATTATCATTATTACTAGTAATACAGCAAATATTGAGTATAATTCCCAAGTACCAAATGCTGTAACATTACCAAGAATATAAGAAATAATTGTATAATCACCTATTTTTAAACCAGTAAGCCATTCATGGAATTTAGTAAAGCATGTAATATTAAATTGTTCTTCCCATCTAATATAACCAAGTACTGCAAATACAGCAAGTATTACAAATAGTAATGCCATTGGCCATACTTTAACATTTTTCTTACTAGCTTTTTCTACAGCAAATTTATCTTCTTTAGATTCATCAATAGATTTTTTACTTGCAAGTACACTTTTAATGTGTTTAATGTTAAATAAACTAAATAGAATATAAACAATTGCAAGAACTCCAAATCTCATTGAAATTTCTGTAGTTATTTCTGTTTGCATATAGTAATTGAAATAATATAAACCTTCAGTACCATATGTAGCACCAATCATACCTACAAAAATTGAAGCAAATGTTGCAATAAATGCTGTTTTTTTATCAAGATTAGCTCTTAATAAAACTGTAATTATAAATGGAATAAATAACATTGCTACAAATACTTGTGAACTTAAAGATACAAATAAAGCAATTAATCCAGATATAATTAGAACAACTGGAATTTCCTTTCCTTTAACAAATTTTGCACATTTTGTAACTAATTCTTTATAACCATTAGTTAATGAAATAACTCCATAGAATGCACCAAGAATTAAAACATATACAAGTTGTTGTAAGAAGAAACTTACAGCATAAACAACAGATAATGAAGCTTGAGAAATTCCAAGTCTAGTTAAATCTGTTTTTGTAAATGTTGCTCCTGAAAAAGAACCACCAGGAATTATCCATGTAAGAATTAAAGTAACTAAAAGTGCAATAGTAACAACTTTTACTAAATCATTCTCTTTGAATAATTTTTTCATTTTACTCTACCTCCTGTAATAATTATATATCAATTAGCCCTTAAAAAAAAGACTTTTTCAGTCTTTTATGTGAAATTTAAATGAATTTTATTTATCTAATGGTTTCATTGTTGGAAATAAAATTACATCTCTGATTGATTCTGATTCAGTAAATAACATACATAATCTATCAATTCCATAACCGATACCACCAGCTGGAGGCATACCATATTCTAGAGCTTCAATAAAGTCCATATCAATATCATTTGCCTCATCATTACCTAAATCACGTTCAGCAAGTTGATTTTCAAATCTTTCTAATTGATCAATAGGATCATTTAATTCAGTGTAAGCATTAGCAAACTCTTTACCACCAATAAATAATTCAAAACGATCAACAAATCTTGGATCTTCTGGATTCTTTTTAGTTAGTGGAGATATTTCAATTGGATGACCATATAAGAATGTTGGTTGTATCAAAGTTTCTTCTACATACTTTTCAAAGAATAAGTTTATTATATGTCCAACAGTATGTTCATGTTCTTGAACTTCAATATGGTGTTCTTCAGCTAATTTTAAAGCTTCATCAACAGTCATTTCTTTTTTAAAATCAATACCAGTTTGTTCTTTTATAGCATCTACCATACTAATTCTTTTCCATGATCCTTCAAGATTTATTTCATTACCACACCAATTATATACCATTTTACCAAATACTTCTTTAGCAATAGTTTGATACATATCTTCAGTTAAGTCCATCATACCTTCTAGATCACTATAAGCAAGATATGCTTCCATTAAAGTAAATTCCGGATTATGTTTTGGGTCCATTCCTTCATTTCTAAATGTTCTGCCTATTTCATAAACAGCTTCCATACCACCAACAAGTAATCTTTTTAACGGTAATTCTAATGCTATTCTTAAATACATATCTAAATCTTGTGTATTATGATGAGTAACAAATGGACGTGCTGATGCTCCAGTTAATAAAGTTGTTAAAATTGGAGTTTCTACTTCTGTAAAACCACGATTATCCATAAATTTTTGAATACATCTAATAATTTTAGGTCTAGTAAAAGCTATTTTTCTTGAATCATCATTCATCATCAAATCAACATAACGTCTTCTATAACGTTCTTCAATATCAGTTAGACCATGAAATTTTTCTGGTAATGGTCTTAAAGATTTAACTAAATGAGTATATTTTAGGCATTTAATTGTTACCTCACCAGTCTTAGTTTTCATAACTTTTCCATAAACACCAACGATATCACCAATATCAGCGGTTTTAAATAAATTATAACTTTCTTCACCAATATCATTTATAGAAATATATATTTGAATTGAACCAGTTTTATCTTTTATTGAAAAGAATGAAGCTTTTCCCATCTTTCTTATAAACATAATTCTACCTGCAACAGTAGCAGTATCATTCATATTTTCAAAAGCATCATGATCTACATCTTTATATTTTTCTTTTAATGCCTCAGCATAATCTGTTCTTTCAAATTTATGTCCGAAAGGATCTATTCCTAATTTTCTAATATTTTCACATTTTTCTCTTCTTACAAGTTCTTGATCGCTAAATTCACGCATATAAAATCTCCTTCAATCTATTCGTAGTATACTAATATTTCACAAAAAAAGCAATTGTTAATTGCCTTTATCTAGTTTTTTTCTTTCTTAATATAGATACACCATATTCTTTTAAAAATTGTTCTAATTCACAAGGGTCATAACATACATCAATAAATTCAAAAATTATTCCTTGTATTGGTTCTTTATATTCTCTTAATAGAGAATCATCATTAGTTGCCATATAGTATCTGATTTTTTCTTCTAAAGCAGTAATTTCATCACTATCAAAAGAAAGTGGTTTTATAAAGTCATTAACTTCTACACCATCATAAGGTACAATTAACTGTTTTTTCTTATAACCAGCAATTATATTTGAATGAAAGTTTCCATTAGTATCTGGAATTATTTTCATTCTAGTTTCATCATGAGAAGAATATAAATTACTAACTTTATATTCAAATTCTTCTTTAGTTATTATCCCTTGTTCTAATTCTAATTTTAATATTGGATACATTTCCTTTTCAAGTTCTTTTTTTTCACTTAATTCTTTATTATATTTTTCTTGGTCAATATCATAGCTATTAATATAAACTTTTCTCACTTTTTTATCTCCTTTAATTAATTTTATTATTTATTTTACTCTTTTTTCCTTAAAAAGCAATATAAAAAAGAAAGATTTCTCTTTCTTTAATTGTATACAATTTATCTATTATTTCTAAATCTTTCTTTCGGATCTAAATATTTTTTACGTAATCTAATTGCATCTGGAGTAACTTCAACATATTCATCATCCTCAATAAACTCTAAAGCTTCTTCAAGAGTAAATGTTTTAGGTCTAATTAAGTTGATAGCTTCATCAGCTCCGCTTGATCTTGTATTAGTTAGATTTTTATTTTTACAAGGATTGACATCTAAGTCATTATCACGATTATGAATACCAACAATCATACCAATATAAACATCTGTAGCAGGTTCAATAATTAAAGTTCCTCTATCTTGTAAGTTAAATAATGAGTATCCTAGAGCTTTACCATTTTCCATAGAAACTAAAACACCATTTTTACGACGAGTAATATCACCAACATAAGGTTTATATTCATCAAAGCTTCTTACCATGATGCCTTCACCCTTAGTATTAGTAATAAACGCACTTCTATAACCAATTAACCCTCTTGTTGGAGCACTAAA
This sequence comes from uncultured Bacilli bacterium, assembly GCA_934129945.1. GTDB lineage: Bacteria > Bacillota_I > Bacilli_A > RF39 > UBA660 > RUG14121. The sequence continues at coordinate 18,969 of CAKOXC010000003.1, read as the reverse complement.
TTCAAGATGTACATAATTATCATCAGTATTAGTAATAGAAACTAAAGTAGCTTTTCTTTCTTGTAAATCATTAATAATAGTACCAGAATAATCTTGTGGAACATTGATTAATACCTTTTCAAAAGGTTCACATTTTTTACCATCTATTTCTTGAAATAAAACTTCTGGTTTTGATACAGATAGTTCGTAACCTTCTCTACGCATATTTTCAATTAATATTGATAAGTGTAATTCACCACGTCCACTAACTTTGTATCCATCTGATCCTGGTAATTCTTCAACTACTAGTCCTACATTTGTTTGTAATTCTTTTTCAAGTCTTTCTTTAATATGTCTACTTGTCAAAAATTTACCACTTTTTCCTGCAAATGGTGAATTATTTACTAAGAAATTCATTGATAATGTTGGTTTTTCAATTTCAATTGGTGGAAGCGGATTAATATCGTCTTTTTTACAAATTGTGTCTCCAATAGATATATCAGGACATCCAGCAATAGTAACTATATCTCCGTAATATGCAACTTGTTTTTCAACACGTTTAATTCCTTCATTAACAAATAATTTTGTAATTTTAAATGATTCAACTTTTCCATCATTTTTAACTAAAGTTACTAATTCTCCAGCTTTAATTTTACCTTTGTTAACACGTCCTACACCTAGACGTCCAATGTATTCATCATAATCTAGAGCTGACACTTGTAATTGCAAGTTATCATTTTCATCACCTTCAAAAGGTTCAACTTGATTAATTACTGTTTCGAGTAATGGTTCAATAGAATCAGATTCTTCATCTAATGATTTTTTAGCAATTCCTTGTTTAGCAACACCATAAATAATAGGGAAATCTAATTGTTCATCAGTAGCATTTAATTCCATAAATAGATTAAATGTCATATCAACTACTTCTTCAGGTCTTGCATCTTTTTTATCTATTTTGTTAATAAATAAAATAGGTCTTAAATTTTGTTCTAATGCTTTCTTTAAAACAAATTTTGTTTGTGGCATTGGTCCTTCTGCTGAATCAACTATTAATATAACGGTATCTACTGTTCTAATTACTCTTTCTACTTCTGATGAAAAATCAGCATGTCCTGGTGTATCTACTATATTAATTTTATAGTCTTTATATCTTATAGCACAGTTTTTAGAATAGATTGTTATTCCTCTTTCTCTTTCTATATCATTAGAGTCCATTACACAATCTACAACTTCTTCATGGGCACTAAAAACTCCATTTTGTTCTAGTAGTGCATCAACTAAAGTACTCTTACCAGCATCAACGTGAGCAACTACTGCAATATTTATGATTTTATCCATAAACTCCACTCCCTTTACATACTCATGAAATAATACTACAAAACTAGCAATTTTGCAAGAAAAAACTCAAAATCAATCGATTTTAAGCTCTTTTTTAAACCTTCTTTTAAATAATTTAATAAAAGTAATGATTGCAAATATAATATATAAAAATTCTACAACATTATTTAAAAGATTTACTATTTTTAAAGATAAAATATTATTAAAGAAACTAAAAATTATGTTCTCTAAAACAAGAAACGGAATTTTGAATAAAGATATTAAAAGAAATATAATAATTAAATCTCTTATAACTAAAGCTTTGTCTTTTGTACTATAATTAATAAAAGATTTATAGAAATTCTGAAAATAATTACCTATTTTATCTAGGAGTTTTAAAAATTTATTATTTTCATTTTTTTCCTTTTTAGATGGATTAATTTTATATTTTTGATAAATTTCTTCAACTTCTTGACTTAAATCTTTAACTATTTCATTATTATCTAACTCATTACTAATTCTAAATATTTCAGTACTTTTTTGTTCAGGAGTTAAATAAACTAATCTTTTTTCTAATTCTTTTAAATATTTTTCCTTATTCATTATATTTCTCCATTCTATAATCTTTCTTCAATAAAAGTCTCTAAATAAATCTTTTCATTAAATAATACAAAATCAAAATTATAGTCATTACCATTTTTAAATCTTTTTAACATAAAATTATTAACTTTAACCTTTGATTTATCAGTTATTCTTAATCCATCAATATTAAATGTTATTATATCTTCATTCTTACTAGCTTGCAAGATACCATTATCATCAAATTTAATAATATATGGTGAATAATATGCTTTTATATTAGTTTTTAAATTACTAATATAATAATTATTATCTCCTCTATTATTTACTGGAAATTGATTTTTTAATGAAGCATTAATAAATCCTTTTTTTAAAATTACACCCATTTTATATTTTAAAATATCTTCATGATTTAATGACAATGTTTCTATATTTAAATTATTTACAAAATCAATCAAACTATTTAAAAATTCTTCTAAAGTATCTAATTTAATTAGTTTTAAATACTTTCGTGCTAAAGCATAATTATCTTTATCACTTAGCATTATATACATTTCATTAAATTTATTTTTATAATATTCTTCATTCATTATTGTATTATAAATATCCTTAGAAGAATCAAAATTTATAATTATATTAATTAATTCATTTAATGGAGAAGAAATAATTAAACATTCATTTCTTGATTTTTTACTTAAATTATTAAAATAAGTTTCTAAGTCATTAATGTTAGTTTTGTTTATTTTAGAACTGATGTTATTACTTTTTTTAGTAATTCCATAAATATTTTTTAAATCATCAAAGCTATTATTTTGCCATTGGATTATTAAATTAGAATTTTGGGCTTTTAAATCGTATGCAATATTTTCTTTATTAATTAAATTTTCTTGTTCAAAATCATTATCTAAATAATCTGTAAAATTTATTTTCTTCTTAAAGAGTATACTTTTTTTATTATTTTTACTATTTTCTTCTTTAAAAACATTTAACTTATTTTCTAAAATTTCTATATTATTTATTTTATTTTTGAGAATTTCTATTAAATAAACATTATCTAAGTAACTTTCATCATTTAAAATATCTTCATATATTTTTAACATTTCTTGATATTTATTAATAACATTATCTGTAGAAATATTGGTCATAATTTTATTTATCTTGTTTAATTTTTCAATATCATCAAAATAATTAACATTGCAATCAATTGATTTAACTATATCTTTTAAATCTTCTGGCAAGTTAGCAATTTTATCTCTATAATTATTTATTAATTCAACTAAACTATTTTCTGTAGTTTTTATTTGTAATATAAAATCATTTATTTTATCTTTTAATATTTCTAATAATTTTATATTATCGTCATTTGTTGTATCAACAATCAATTCTTCAACAGGATTATTTAGGATTTCTAAATCCCTAAGATTATTTTTTTCCAGTTTTATGTTATTAAAATAAAAAGCTACTTTAGGTGACACTATTTCATAATCATCAAAAGTTACAATAATATTTTCTTTATTAATATTTTTTCTATAATATACATATAAATCTAAAAAGTTTTTCATTTCTTTTGGTGTGTTAAATATAATAAATCTAGATAAATGACCATAATTAGTCTTAAAAGTTACAAAAATACCTATGTTATTATCCTTATAACACAAAGTTGGCTCAATACTATTATATACAAAGCCATAACTATTCATAATTTTTTCAGCTTCTTTATAAGTCATTTTATTATCACCTTATTATTCTTTCATATATTGTAACACACATATTTAAAGAATTCTATTGATTATTTCAAAATAAAAGTTATAATATTTATTGAGGATGTGATTATTTGAAATCTAAAGATAAAGGAAATGAAAAAGTTGAATTAATTAAACCTAAATCTAAAAAACAAGAAAAGAAAGAACAAGATTTAAGAGATTCTTTCAACAAAAATAAGAAATTTATTTCACCAGTATTAATGGGAATAGTTGGATTTATTTTCTTAACAAATTCTAATACGATAATAATTTATGCTTGTTATATTCTCGGTGCTATTATAGCTGGATTTGGAATTTATAATATAATAAAATATATCCAATTAAAAAATCAACTAAAAATTGAAGATAGTGTTAAATTAAATACTGGTATAATATCTATAGCAATTGGATTATTAGTAATACTATTATCTAGTGTTATTGAAACATTTTTAAATATCATAATTGGTGCTTGGTTAATTATAACAGGTGTAACTAAATTAATTGGTATTTCCGAGTTATATAGCGTTGATAAAAAGACTGCTAATCTTAACATAATAGAAGCGATAATCGTAATAGCTATGGGACTTTATTCAATATTCTTCCAAAATATTGTTTTAACAATTATCGGAATATGGATGATTATTGGAGCAGGAATTGATCTATATAATTTATTAAAGGCAAATTAAAAATCAGGATTTATTATTTTCCTGATTTTTTTGTTGTTGTTTTTTTAGTATTTGTAGTTTTCTTTGGAGTTGCTTTTTTTGCTGTAGTCTTTTTTGCAGTTGTAGTACTTCTTGTTGTTTTTTTTGTAGTAGTAGTTTTTTTAGAAGATGTTGTTTTTGTTGTTTTTTTAGGTGCAGTTTCTTTTTTTACTTCTGGTTCAACTTTTACTTCTTCTACCTTTTTTTCTTCTTTAACTTCAATTTCTTCAGTACCATTATCTCTTGCAAAATAGAATAATGCAACAAATCCAACTAATGCAACAGCAATAATTATAATTGTTGTTGTATTATTATCTTTGTCTTTATCTTTTTTTGATGTATTTGAAGTTGTTGCTGTACCATCTTGTACTTGTTTAACTCTATCTTCGAATTTTCCACTATCATAAGTATCTTTAATAGCTTGTTTTATTTCATCATTATAAGATTCAGTATATCCTTGGAATGTTTTATCACCAATTATAATATATGGAACTCCATTAACTTCTTCATTAAAATATGCAGCAACATTTGACATTAAAGTAGCATTGTCTTCATCATACCAAACTTCATGTTCTTCTAATTCATAATATTGGCCATATTCTTCTTTAATACTATCAAAGAATGATAATGCAGCTTTACAATAACCGCAACCTTCTCCTCTAAAAATATGAACAGTAATTTTTTCGTTACTAGCAGCATTAATAGATAAAGGTAATAACACTACTGAAATTAAAGCAACTAACAATAATTTAATTTTCTTCATTCTTACTCCTCCTACTGAGGATTATATCAAAAAAAAAGCATAAATACAATTATTATGCTTATTTACATTGAAATTTTTGTTGAGCTTTTTTTATGTTTTCTTTTTTAGCTTTTTCTACTTGGTAGTAATTAGCATTTTCCATTATTTTATAAACCATATGTTGATTATTCAAAGTTTGTTCTAAATTTTCAATAAAGTTATCAAACATAAAATCATTTGAAGATTCAATAGTTGCATGCATATAAATATCACAAAGATTTTTTTCATAACATAACAACTCTTCTAATAGCATTTTATCATTCATAAACTAATCCTCCATTAATAATTTTTCTAATTTTTTAACATCTTTTTGATGTACTTTTTGAATATTTTCTAAATCTTTAATACAATCTTCGCATTCAATATTAGAAATTATTACGTTCATTTTTTCAATTATAAAATTTTCTTTTGATAAAGCATCTTCTAAATAAGCTAATTCTTTAGAAGTCATTTTATCACCTCCACTATATATAGTGTTTCCAAAAATAGCAAAAAAATACGTTTATTAAAGCGTATTATTTATTACATTTTTGACATATTCCTTCAATTTTAATAGTGTGATTTAAAATCTTATAATTTTTCAAATCAATTTTATCTAAGGGGCACATTTTTATTTTTTCTCTTTTATGACAAATGATACATTCAACATAATGTTCTTCGTTACCACACATTTTAAAAACAACTTCATCATTATCAATTTCTTTATAAATAATATGATAATCTAAGAATAGTTTTATTGTCCTATAAATTGTTGAATCATTCATAGAATTATTATTTTTTTCTAAAGTTTTTAAAGATATTCCATTAGATGCATTTAAAATTTCACTTAAAATTTTAACTCTTGCTTTAGTAATCTTTATACCATTACTTTTTAAAATTTCATTTATCATATTAAACCCCTATCAAATTAAGAATTATTCCAAATATAACTCCTGAAAAATATAGTATTCCAATTATTTTAATATTTTCTTTTATATTTTTATTTTCTTTAAATAAAACTGTTAAAGCAACACCACTATTTGTTAAAAGACCTGATAACATTGCTCCAAAAGTAATTGCTTTTTTTAAAAATAATTCCGTAATAATTATACTTGAAGCACAGTTTGGAATAAGCCCTACTAAACTAGTTAAAAATGGTTCAAAAAAACTTTCTTTTAACAAAAATTCAGAAATTTTATCTGGCCCTATCTTCCATAGTATTAAATTAAATATAATATTTATAACTAGAATAAAAAAAGTAATATTTAAAGTATGAATTAATACAGATTTAATGATACTTTCATCACAGCTACAATGAGAATGTTCACATAATTCATGAACATGTTCTTTTTCTTCTTTTTTTAAGATAAAATCAACAATAAATCCTACTACCATTCCAATTAATATTTTAAATCCTATTACTTTTGCCAATATTAAAATTGAAACTTTTTCACTTAACATAATAGGAAGCATCTCATCAGAAGTAGAAAGATAAACTGCTACTAAAGTGCCAATAGATATGATACGTGCTGAAAATAAATTGGTTGCAGCAACTGAAAAACCACATTGAGGAATAACTCCTAAAAGAGAACCATATATTGGACCTACATTACCAGCCTTTTTAATAATATTTTTACTTTTCTTACTAAATTTGTGTTCTAACAATTCCATAAATAAGAAAACTATTATTAAAAATGGAATTAATTTTAATGTATCAATTAAACTATCTATAATAACTTCTTCCATTTTATCATCTCCAAATGCAATTTTTTTGCATTTATATTTTAACAAAAGAAAAAAAGAAAAGCAATTACTTTTCTAATAAAAATTCTAAGGCTTTTTTTAAAGCTATTTTACCATAAAAATAAGAAACTGAACCTTGTTGATAGGCTATATATGGATCTCTTAGAGGGCCATCACATGAAAGTTCTATTGATGAACCTTGAGTAAAAGTTCCAGCGGCCATTATAACATCATCACTATAACCAGGCATTGGTGCTGGCATTGGCAAAGCATATGAATCAATTGGACTTCCTGCTTGAATGCCTTGACAATATTTAATTAATTTTTCTCTATCTTTAAAAATTATACTTTGAACAATGTCTGCCCTTTTTTCATTAGAAGTTGGTTCTACTTCAATATTTAATTTTTCCATTACTTTAGATGTTAAAACTGCTGTTTTTAAACTACTAGCAACTACTTGTGGAGCAAAATATAGTCCTTGTAATATTGCTTTATTTATTCCAAGAGATGGACCTACTTCTCTACCTTCGCCAGGAAGTGTTAACCTTTCTCCAGCAAGTTCTACTAATTCTTTTTTACCAGCAATATAAGCTCCATTTGGAGCTATAGAAGCCCCCAAATTTTTAATTAAAGAACCAACCATAACATCTGCTCCAACACCTGTTGGGGTTTTATCTTCAACAAATTCACAATAACAATTATCAACCATTATTATTATATTTTTATCAATATCTTTAATAATGTTTATAACTTTTTCTAGTTTATCAATTGTAAGACCTTTTCTAGTAGAATAACCTTTGCTTCTTTGAATTTCAATTACTTTTACTTGGTTATTTTTTATATATTCTGCTATTTTGTCATAATCAAAATCATTATTTTTTAAAGATATTTCATCATATTTAACACCAAAAGATTTCAAAGAACTAGCATTTTCTTTAATTCCAATTACTTCATGTAATGTATCATAAGGAGTTCCTGTAATACTTAGAAGTAAATCATTAGGGCGTAAAAGTGCAAATAAACAAACTGTTAAAGCATGACTTCCTGAAATAAACTGGTTACGAACTAAAGCATCTTCACTATCTAAAACCTCAGCAAAAACTTTTTCAATAACATCTCTACCTAAATCATCATACCCATAACCAGTAGTTGAATTAAAAACTTGCTCACTTACTTTATTATTCCATAAAGCATTTAATACCTTTTTACTATTTAGGTATTCTATTTTATCAATATTTTCAAATTCTTTTACTAATTCTTTTTCACTACTATTTATTAAATTATCTAAATCCATAATTTCACCTACTTAATCCACCATCAACTCTTATAACTTCATTATTTATATATGAAGCTTCATCACTTGCCAAAAAATATATAACATTAGCAATTTCATCAGGTTTTGCAAATCTTTTTAAAATAATATTTTCTATTTCACTTTCTTTAAAATGCTTTTCTAAATCTTTGTTCATATCTGTCTCAACCCATCCAGGTGCAACACAATTAACACGAATTTTTCCTTTAAATTCAAAAGCCAAATTGTGAGTTAAAGAAATAAGACCAGCTTTTGAAGCATCATAATCAATACTTTCAATATAATTTGTATCAATCCCATTAGTTGATGAAACATTTATAATGCTACTGTTTTTTTCTTTCATTAAATATTTATAAGCATATTTACTAGTTAAAAATGGCCCGATTAAATTTACATCTAAAACTTTATGAAATTCAGAAACAGTTTTATCATCAAAATTATTGTCTAAACAAATACCAGCATTATTTACAAGGCAATTTATCTTACCAAACTTTAAAATTGTTTCATTGATCATTTTTTTTACTTCTTCTTCATTACTAACATCAACTTGTAAAGTTAAGACTTCAATATTATATTTTTTTTCTAATTCCATTTTAATTCTATCAGCAGATATTTTATCTTTATTATATGTTAAAACAACATCGTAGTTAGAACTTGCAAATTTATAAGCTGTGCTTTTACCAATGCCACGAGATCCACCTGTAATTATAACAACTTTTTTATCCATGCTTCACACCTCTTTTTTCAAAATAGATTATATCATAATTTTAAATAATTAAAAATTATTAATTTTTTTGAAAATTTTTGTAAACATATGTTATAATAGGTTAGAAATTTATGTATATGGAGGTTATTTATGAAAGTTTATAAAAAGAATTTACCTAAAGGAGTTAAAAAATGTTTTGCTCTAGAAAAAGGTGTTAAAGTTAAATTAATCAATAAAATGTATTTAAAAAAAGACGATAAAAAAACTAAATAATTATAAAAAAAAGAAGTTGCTCATTTATTTTGAACAACTTCTTTTTTTTCATTTTCTATTAAACTATATAATTCCTCAGCACTAATTTTTCCTTCAATACCAAAATATAATTTTCCTAAACCAATAAAATTAGATTCTAAAGATCTATATATTTCAATATTAGAGTCAACATATTTACCATCTAATGCCTCTAATGGAATATTACTTTTAAATTTTTTTAAACGTTCTCCTAATTTTTCTAAATATTCAATTGAAATTCCACTATTATTCATTGTTATCACCTATTCTTATTATATAATTTTAAGGAAAAAATTACAATAATTAATTCATGTTCTTAGATTTAACAAGTTGTTTTTCCATTCTCTTTTGTAAATCTAAAATATATTTTTCATTTTTAATAATATGAGATATAAATTTAATAAAATTGCAACCAAAAATAACATTATTGTATTCATAAAATTCTATATCAAAATTATTTTGCAATATTTTATAATAATCTAATAATTCTTCAATTGTTTCTCCAATATATATTCCATTAATATCTTTTATACACGATTCAAATAAATAATAATAATCTCTATCTTTAAAAATCAAAAAACAATGGTTGTGATATGGTGTAAAAAATGTATGAACTTCATAACCATGATCTAAAAACCACTTTCTTTCAAACTCAACTTGATCATAGCAAATACCCGTTTTAGTTATTAACAATTCTTCAGGTTTTTGAAGATAGTAGTAATTAAACAATAAGTTTTCGTAACTGTAATTATCTGTTTCATTTCTTTTATGTATCTTTTCATCTAGAGAAGAATAAAAACCATATTCGATATTATTTTTCATATATTCATATAACTCATAAGGATTTCTAATTTCTTTATAATCCATAACAATCACCATCTAATCAACTATTATATCACTATTTTAAAAAAAATATTTATTTTCTTTCTAATTTTTTTATAGTTTCATTTTGAGCATCAAGTCCATAAACTTTATTTAAATTATCTACAGATTGATTCACAAAATGACTTTTAACCATTTTTACATTAATATTTAATCTGTGATTATATGCGGTCATTAAATAATTAAAAGCATTTGTAATATAAAATTTTTCGTCCTGACTATTAAACATATCTATCTTGCCACGATAAAGTACACCAATTCCACTATTTGTAGGATCTAAAACTAAAGTATATCCCTCATTTGGAATATCTACTAAAGTTATCGCATGATTAGGAATTAATCTTTTTATTACTTCTTTTTTAGCTTTTTCTAAAATTGTCAGCGTTTCTTCTCTTACTTTGGTATTATCTATAACATGATGTTTTTTATAGTTGTCAGAAATTTCCATGACATCTTCATTTGCTTTCCAATTTCCAAATGTTGAATTAACTACAACCATTCTAGCATTGTAGTCAGGATTTATTAAATTCAACTTATAGGCCAGATCATCAGCTATATTTCTACAAACTCCTGTTCCATTTAACATTGCTAATCTAAAATAACCAGAAACATCATTTTTAGGATCATCATATTTCATTGATTTATGTTCATCCTGCATTAATTTAATAAATATTTCTAAATCACTTAAATTGCTAAAATCAGAATTTGCTAAATATTCATCAACGTAATTTTCATACTCAATTATTTTTTCTATATTTGCTTCTTTTATTTGTTCATATAAATATTTTAATAGTTCATTAGGATAATTTATTAAAAAACATAATGTATATATTTTAAAAAGATATAAAAATTTTCTTGTTGAAAATGGAAAAATATCACTCATTTTCCCACCTTCATATTTTATCTCTGCAGTTGCTCTTTCTAATTCAAATAGCTTATACACAAATTTACCATATCTTTTATATATTTCATCATAATTATGTATTTTCGCTAATTCTTTTATTATTTTGATATCTTCAATACTAATTTTTTTCATTAACCATTCCCCTTTTTTATAGTTGCATATAATAAAACATTTTTATACATTTGTCAATTTTATGAGTATAAATCTTTTTAAAAAATTAGTAAAATAATATATATATAATTTAATCTATTCTTTACTGTATACTCTATTGTCTATTTTTTACTAATTTGTATTTTTTAGCTTGGTTTTGTAAATCATATAATACATTAATTTGTCCTATTTTAAAAGGATATCCATTGAGTAAACGATATACGCCCTTCATCTTGCCCAAAGGTTTTATCATACAAATATATCTACAGCTATTATTTATTTCATCATAATTTTCCATAAAAATATATCTCGGATCATCAATATAATCTAAAAATTCTACGTGATTAATTAAATATGGCAATTTAATATCTGCATATAAATTTAAATTATTGTTTTCATCACGAATATAAAATGCAACTTCACTAAATTCATTTGGAACGTTATTTGGGATAGCTTCACCTATAGCTAAATGCAATTTATTACTATTATCTTGTTCTGCTTTCATCGAATCCTCCTATAAAAAAACTTGATATGTTCATATCAAGATTATATTAACGAACATATTAGTTCGAATCATACTTATGGCAGGGGTGGAGAGAATCGAACTCCCATCAAAAGTTTTGGAGGATATTAAAACTCCTGTTATAAAATAGCAAATCACCATAAAACCAAGCCAAACTGCCAATTCATATGTTGATATTATACGATATAATTTGATTAAAAACAATACTTTTGCCACCAAAAGTGCCACCAATTAACATTAAAAAGTGCAACAAAGGTCTTTTGGACTGCTAGTATTCTTGAAAATAGCCACCAACTAAAAAAAATCCCACAATTCCAACGAATTGTGGGATTTATTATATACTAATATTCTCATCTTTATATTTAGTAATATCACTTATAGGATTAAGTGAAAGTTCATGATTATTATCAAAAATGGCAAAAATGCCACCAAGTAGTTTGTCTTTTAATTCAGGATCAATACTTTCAATAGCTTGATTAAACATTTGTAAATTTGGATTACTATCCAATATATATTGCTTACACATATTCATATAACTATCTAAATCATCACGAGTAATATTATCATGAGTTAACCACTCTAATGTATTAAACAAATCATCGTCATTAGTAAGTGTAGAATCATTTACTAAAATTGATAATAAAGTTAATGGCTGAACTTCTACATCAGGAATATCATTATTAAAAATGTTACTCGCCATCATACTAACTATTTTTTGATCTTGTATTAAATTACTATGAGTATATATTCTTAAAGTTGTAGATGGTTCAGAGTGACCAAGTCTACGAGCAACATCTTGTGGTGGAACTCCAATTGATAATAAATAAGTTGCATGACTATGTCTTATGTCGTGGACAGTTATCGGTTTTAAATTATTATCTTTTATAAATCTTGCCCATTCTTTAGTTATATAATCAGGATGCCAAACACTATTTAATTCTAATGTTCTAAAAATATAATCATCATCACTTGGATTAAAACCATTATCAATCTGATATTTTTTATATTCCATAAATACATCATATACCTCATCTACAACAACAATTTTACGAATACTTTTATCAGTTTTAGGTTTAATGGCAACCAATGAATCAGTTACTTGTTCTATGATATCGTATTTCTTCAAAAAATCAGGATCTTCTTGCATTTCCTTCGACACGGTCATAAGCTCACGATTAATACTAATAATATGAGTAGTTTGGAATTTTCTCACACCATTTTCAGTAATAGGCATTTTTCTTTTAGTTATATCTTTCCATTTCAAGCCACCAAGTTCGCCTCGTCTAAACCCTGTATTAAACAAAGTAAATATTGCAGTTCTAAATCTAATATCATAATTTTTTAAAAGTTCAAAAACTTCCATCATTTCTTCATAGTTATAATAATCTCTTTGTTTGATTTTTAATTTAGGGGGATTTATTACAAACTCTGCAGGATTAGATAATAACCATTTTTTCTTTTTAGCATAATTGAAAATGGATGTAATAAGTTTATGACAATGATTAATATAAGTTTCAGATAGTGGTTTGCCAGTTTGTGGATTAATAGTATTTCTCATTTTATCATATAATTTTTCTAAATCTTGTTCAGTTATACTTCTAATTTTAATATCACCTAAATCAGGTAAAATCCAATTATTAAGTAATTGTTTATAACCTCGAATAGTAGTGAGTGATCTCTTTTGATATTTAGTATCATCTAAATATATTTTTGCTGTTTGAGTAAGAGTGTAGCCACCATTTTCTGCTTTAAGTCCTTCTTCTTTCATTTGTTTTTGAAGTGCTTTCATTTCATCCCTTCGTTTGATTGCATCTTCAGGTGTACCATAAACTCTTTCAACTATTCGATCACGAGTACCATCATCTCTAAAACCATTACTTAATTCAATTCTAAAAACCCCATCAGACTCCTGATAAATATTTTTCATCCTGTTATCATTTATTTTACCTATATATTATTCCTCCTAAACATATTTTTTATTAACTTTTTCATTTTCGTTAACAACGATTTTATTACTAGCAAGATATTTCTCAATATCTTTAACATCAAAATAATTTAATTTACCAATTTTAACAACAGGAATAAAACCATTTTTAATTGCTTCATTTAATCCATAATTGCTAATAGCAGGGTATCGATTTAATACTTCTTTAGTTTTTAATAATATCTGACCACCATTATTAACTTCATTTTGTTTTTGATATTTATTAATGATAGTTCCAATTTCGATTAACATATCTCCTAGATTATTAATATTAATTCCCCCTTAAATACTTACATATGAATTATATGAATTTTCATCTAACGATATGTTTTGACTTTTAGATAATATTTTTTCATAATTATTTATTATCATTTTAGAATAATTAACAATAGTATTAAGAGAATCATCTATCTCTTTAAAATCTTTATCTTTACTCCAAGAATAAAGATACATATTTGAATATTGGCTTGTATCCATACCTAAATATTTTGAAACAACATAAGCAATTGATTCTGCCTCTGTTTCATATTTGTTTCTATGTTCTTGATAATCTTGATGATTATTAAGTAAATGCTTATGAGCAAGAGAGTGGGCATATTCATGAATAACAACTTTTAATCTCATAAGATTACTTAAACCTTTATGCACAACTATTGTGGAATTTTTAAAATCACAATATCCTTTCGCTCCTGACTCAATTTTATCTTCATATTTTACTTTAAAACCATTACGATATATTGATTTAATAAATATATCCTCAATGCCCTCATCACGATCATCTTCCAAAACAGGATTTAATTTTTCATTGAGTTCATCCAAAGGCATATTAGTCTGACTTGCATCAAATACTGAACCAACTTTGAAATTACTTAACTTTTCACTATGATATGTAATTGAATCATCTGACTTATCTTTATATTTTTTTAATTCATCTTCAGAAAGTACAAAGAGTGGTTTATATTCATATTTACCATTAACATCAGTTTTAATTTTAACAATTGTATAAAAAGTTGGAACTAATATTTTAATACCTTGCTCACCTGAATTTATACGATATCCCATTTTATTAAAAGTGCGAAGTAGTGCAACATAATTTGCATCAGGATTTTGCATCCATATCAAGCATTGATTATTATATGAATAATTATTGAACTTAATTATATTATCTAAAAACTTTTTAATATCGCTTTCAGATTTAAAACTTTCAATAGCTTGTTTTTTTAAATCAAATATAATGGATTTAACATCATTTTCTAATTGTTCCTTTTCTTTTTCATCTTTAGTTTTATTAGCTTGAAAACTTAATTCATTTATCTTTTTTAATTGTTCTTCTAACAAACATCAATCCCCCTTATATGTTTATATTGCTAGGACAAATATTATAATCTTCTTTTAATGACAAAATAATTTCTTCATATACATAATCTGCTATATTTGGATCTTTAAAAATCATATCAACAAACTTTTTTATATCATCAAAACTCTCATATCTATCACTCCTAGTAGAATATAATTTTGCTAATTCTTTTCCTAACTTTGTAATATTTTTTTCTTCCTCAAAAGTTACTTCACGATCATTAAGCCACTCCGAAGTTAATTCAAGCTCGGAGAAATCTTCTTTAGCAATTTCTATTGCCTCATCTAGATTGTCACTATCAATTTTTATAATTTTATTTAAACTAGACTTAACTCTTATATATTTTGAAATAGATAATTCCTCCTTATATTCCTATATCTTTTATATATCCATTGTCAATATAATCAGATAACCACATTGCTCCAAATGTTTCTCTAATCTTTAATCTAAACATTGCTAATTTACTAATATCTAAATCTTTGTTATTAAGAGCAAATGCAATATTAGTTAAATTATTATTTTGAAATAAATAAACTTCATCAAAAGAAAAGGAATCTTTTGCGATTCCTTCATCTTTTAACATTTTAGTGAAACCATCAACCCATTCTGATAGTTCACCACCACAACCTTGTAATATTAAAAATTCATAATTTCTATCTCGAAGTTCTTTAACTTCACTACAAGATAATTCTTTTATTTTTGATTTTTTTATGACTTTAAATTGATCCTCACCAACAACTAATCCAAGTGATGAACCATTATCCCAAGTCATTTGAATAGTACCCATATCATCTACAAAATCAACAATACCATGAGTACCCGATGGAACTGCTTGAGAATCTTCCATACTAATTAATTCAATTTCAGTTCCTTTAGGGTATTGTTCTTTAATTCTTTTTATTTGATAATCTTTTAACATTTAAATCCTCCTATAAATTAATATAGATATCATCATAATCGTTGATATCTTCCATTTTTTCATAATTTTGATTAACTGGTTCTATATATTCGCACATTATAGAGAGTGCTTCATCATAACTTCCTGAACTAGTAATTCGATCAGTCATTTCTTTTGCTTTATCAGGGTATCCTGCAGTTTTTAATGCACGACTACATATACCAATTAAATTAAATACATTACCATCTGCTCCAATAATAGGTGCTAATGGTTTCTCAATCTCTTTTTTAAAACAATCTGAAAGTGGTTTTAATTCTAAATTAGAAACTTCAGCTGTGTAATTATCCCATAGCCATTTATTAGTTTGCTCATCATATAAATAAATATATCCAATCCAAGCATCAAATAAAATCTCTTGAAATTCATCAAAAGATTTAGTGACCATTGGTTTATTTTTTTTATAATCTTCTCCTAAATTTCTATGATAAGCAATTGTTTCATCTTTTTTATTATCAGAATTTATTTTTTTTCCTAATCCTGAAATATTTCCTAATTTTATTAATTCTTTTACATCATTATAATTTTGATAATTATCATTTAATATTTTACCAACACCATCAAGATATCCATCATGATGACAATATATACTCTCAATACTACCATCTTTTTTTAATATTCCAATTCTTGCTCTTGTACTTATATTTCTTCCTCCCTATATTCCAATACCAATATTAATGTCGTAATCTATTTCTTTTTCTATAAAATCTCTTAATTTATTTTGCATACCTAACATTAAAGTTGTATCACTTGTTAAGTCAGGTTCCCATTCTTCAAAGATAAGGTTATCAAATTCATCTTTATAAGCATCAGTATATTTTGAATATCTTAAACCCATTTTGCCTTCAAGAATAATTAAGTCACAAAAATACAAATTATCCACATCTTCAAATGTAGCAAGATCATAATAATCTTCATAATCTAAATCTTTTGCATCAACTTGAATATGCTGTAAATCAGCAATACATTTATGCATTTTAAATTTTGTATTATATTCTTCTAAAAAAAACTTATTAAATTGTTTTTTTATTATGTTATATACATGATTAACTGCTTTATCATATTCGTCATATTTAAAATATTTTGCAGACCTCCAAGCAGTATCATTAAACATATCGTTTATATCAGAACAACTCCTATCTGCTGTAATAACCATAATGTTATCACTATTACGACTCTCACAAGCCCATATTAGCAATTCATTATCTGTAGTAGGTTCATAAATTGTTAACATTAATCCTTGTTCTCTACAATTGTTAAAAGTTTTATAATATCCTTGCAAGTTATCGGAAACATTTTTTAATTTTTGTTCTAATTCATCAAAAAAAGTTTGGCTTACTTCAAAACTTCTATTTTTTGTAATTTGTATATTTATTCCTCCTTATATTCTAATATCACCATCATAATCAATATCAAAATATTCTTTTCTTGACATCAATTCGCCATTTTCTTTAGTTACAAATATATGACCATCATAATCTTCATCATAATACATCCAATCCAGTTCACCATCATTACACATTTTGCTGTATTCTTTGAGTATCCCTACAGGGCAACTCCATGCTGTATCAAAAGTAATAGTATATTCTTCTTTAACTTTGTCATATTCAATGCTACAATCATCTTCCACATTCCATTTAGTTCCCCAATTATCAATAGACCAATTATACCAATTACAATATCCATATTTAATATAATTATCTAAATATTTTTTGCCGAGTTCAATTGATTCCTGAAAATTTTCATCTTTTTTATATTTTGAAAGATTAGAATTAATCTTTTCAAAATATGGATCAGTATGGATATCTTGGTTAAAAGGATTTAAACTTTTATATGCTTTCCTAATATCTATGTTATCACTCAAATCTAACGATGTTAGATACAAAAAAATCAGTCCTTTTTCGCCATTAGATCCTGCCTCTATTTTTAGTCCTTTTGGCATAGGAATTAATTTATTAAAATCCAATGAATATCCTCCATCAGTTTTTGTTAGTAATTTATCGCCTAATTCTTTTTTGCAAATAATTCTATTTGTAGTCCAATTTGGTATATACATTCCTCCTTATTTTATATTACAAAAAAGAGTAGAATTTTATCTACTCAAATATTATCTTTATCTAATCTATAAATTGTAATTTGTAATTAACTTGCATATCTTTTATTTATATTTAAAATTATCAATGATGTTACTATTGTTGCAATTAAACTTACACAACAACTCAATAAACTAAAATTAAATACAAAAATTGCAGATAAGCCATTTATCAAACAATGTGTTAATATGCAAGGAAATACGCCTTCTGATATTTTCCTTATTGTTGCCAAAGCATAACTTAAAGTTAAACACATAATTCCAAATAGAAAATAATTCATATTTATATTAGCAGTCCCTTTTATAAAAAATATTGGGAAATGCCATAACCACCAAGTGATACCTGTTAAGAGAGTGGCTAAATTGAATCCGAATTTCTTTTCCAATTCAGGTTGTAATATCATTCTCCATCCTACCTCTTCGTTTCCTCCACCTACTAACATCATTGGTGCAATTACTAAAATCATAAATATAGGGGCTCCAATTTCAAATCCATTTATTAAACATCCCAGTAAATAATAAATCAACACAAATAAAACTACAAGAAGATAAGTACCAATATTGTGTTTTATATCAAATATCTTTTTTAACCATTCTTTAAAATTTTTAACTTTGTTGTTTCGCCTTAATGAAATATAAGAGGCAATAGTTGGCGAAAAACCTCCTACAATGTGCATAATTCTTAAAAATATATTGTTTATTGTTATATCAAAAGTTTGGCTAATTAAAGCACACCCTCCCCAAAAAATTATCATTATAACAAAAGTTATTATTAAAAATTCCTTTACCAATTTTTTATTCATAAAATACTCCAATCTCTCACACAAATTACTATTTTTCTTTCTCTCTAATTATATCAAAAAAATAGTAAATCTTAAACTGATCTACTCGATAAATTGTAATTTAGCGAATAGTAACTTAATTTTCTTTTTTATTAAACATATGGCGTACTTTATCTATTCGATTAT
>CAKOXC010000002.1 GCA_934129945.1 uncultured Bacilli bacterium | reverse complement strand
AATTTAGCAAATTTAATAAATACATATGAAAAAGAAGAATTAAGTTATACACTAGAAAAGAATGGCGAAGTAATAGCGAATAATAATATGCTCAAAGAAGGAGAATTAACATACTTAAATTATAATCAAGAATTATTAAGTGGAGAAACAGATAAATATAAATTAACAATCAAAAATAATAAAAAAACAGAAGAAGAAAAGAAATTTAATGCAGATATAGAAATAGATACAAAAGAAGTAACAGATTCAAAACCAGAAGCATTAATAACGTTAGAAAACAAAACAACAAATAGTATAACAGTAAATGCAAGCTGTATAGATACATTATCAGGAATAAAGAAATATAGTTTCTATAAAGATAATGAATTAGTAAAAGAAATAGAAACAAAAGAAAAAAGTTATAAATATACATATGAGAAATTAAATAAGAAAGAATATGAATTAAAATTAGTATGTACAAATAACTTTGATGTAACAAGTGATAGTAAAATAATAGAGACAAAAGAAGAATTAGTAATACCAACAATAGAGAAAAATGATGATTATGAACAAGAAAAGAAAGTAATAGTAAAATATGCAGGAAATATAAATAAATATGTAATAATAACTGGTAGTGTAACAGCAAATAAAGAAATAAAAGAATGTAATGAGAAATTAGAATGTAGTGAAACACTACCAGTTGGAAGTACATTAAAAGAAAATACAATCTATAAAACAGAAGAAGATCTAGAATTAATATATAAAACAAATGGAACAATAAAAGCCAAAGTAAATGATACAGTAAATGAAAAAGAAACAGAAGAAATAGAAATAATAAATGTGGATAATGAAAAACCAACTGTAATTTTTGAAACAAACGGAAATAACACATATGCAAAGAGTCAAAGTACAAAAGTAACAGTAACAGATACTCAATCAGGTGTTTCAAATCTAAAATATAAATGGACAAATTCAGCAAACCAACCAGCTGCTAGTACATTTACAAATACTTTTGCAAGTGGTGATACATTAACAAAATCCGATGGAACTGGAGATTATTACTTATGGATACTAGCAATAGATAATGCTGGAAACCAAATAATAACAAGAAGTAATGCATTTAAATTAGATAATAATGCTCCAAGTTGTAACTGGAGTGGAGAGGCAACAACATATAGAACAAGTGCAGATATAACAGCAACATGTAAAGATCAAGAAAGTGGATGTTTAAATACAACAAACTCTAAAACATGGAACTATAAAGAAACAAAAGTAACGGATGAAGTATCATATACAATAAGTGATAATGCAGGAAATACAACAACATGTTCAAAAACAATTAATGTATATGTAGATACAACTCCACCAACATGTAATATAGAAGGAAATATAGCAAATTATACAAATAGTAATGTTACACTAAAAGTAGTGGGAACAGATGAACATAGTGGCGGAGTAACATATTCATGGGATGGAACAACATATGGAAGTACCCAAACAAAAGAAATAACTGCAAATGGAAAATATACAGCATATACAAAAGATAAATTAGGTAATACTGCAAATTGTAGTTTAGATATTGATAAAATAGATAAAACAAAACCAACAGTGACATTTGAAACAAATGGAAATAACACATATCAAAAAAGTCAAAGTACAAAAGTAACAGTAACAGATACTCAATCAGGTGTTTCAAATCTAAAATATCAATGGACAAACTCAACAAACCAACCAGCTGCTAGTACATTTACAAATACTTTTGCAAGTGGTGATACATTAACAAAAGCTGATGGAACGGGAGATTATTACTTATGGATACTAGCAATAGATAATGCAGGAAACCAAATAACAACTAAAAGTAATATCTTTAAATTAGATAATACAAATCCAACATGTATAATGGATGTAACACCAACAAGTTGGACATCAAGTGCAACACTAAAAATAACAGCAACAGATGGTCATAGTGGAATAAGTACATATTCTTTTGATGGAGAAAACTATACTACAACAAATACTAAAACAATAAATAATAATGATACATATATAGCATACATAAAAGATAAAGCAGGAAATATTGGAAAATGTAGTAAAGAAGTAACAAATATAGATACAACAGAACCAATAGCAACAATAAAAACAAAAGCAAAAACATCAAAAAGTATAACAGTAACTGGAACATGTACAGATAATGAATCCGGAATAAAAAGATATGAATTCTATTTAGATGGAACAAAAAAAGCAACATATGAAATAAAAGACAATACAAAAGATTATACATATGAAAATGTAGAATCAAAAAATCATACATATAAACTAGTGTGTACAAATAATGCATCATTAACAAAAGAGATAAGTGGAACAGAGACACCAAATGAACTAGAAATACCAACATATACAGTAGCAAGTGGATATGCAAAGAGTAAAACAACAACAATAACATATAAAGGAGAGGGAGCATACTTATTAAAAACAACTGGTAGTGCAACAAGCAATATAGAATTAATAGATTGTGGAACAGTAAGTAATAATGGAGAATATACATGTAGTACAACAATACTACCAGTAGGAAGTACCTTAAAAGAGAATACATGGTATAAAGCAGCAAACAATCCGACATTAACATATACAAGTAATGGAACATTAATAGCAAAAACAGCAGATGGAATAAACTATAAACAAGGAAGTTCCTTAACAATAAACGGAGTAGATAATACATCTCCAACAAAACCAAATGTAACACTCAAATTAAATAATGCATCAGGAAGTGCATATACAAGTGGAACATGGACGAATAATAATGTATATGCCAAACCAGAATCAACAGATACGAATTCGGGAATAGATAGATATGAAGCATATTATGGTGGAGCATGGCATAAGTGGTCATCAGCAGATTATGCAGATTTAGATTATTTCCAAGCTGAAAGAAATGAAACAGTAAGATTTAGAGCAATAGATAAAGCTGGAAATATATCAGAAGAAACAAGTGTAGTTATAAAAATAGATAAGACCAAACCAACATGTACAAATAGTGGTGACTCAACAACATGGACAAGTGGAAATAGAACAATAACATGGGGATGTAGTGATACATTATCAGGATGTAAAACAGGATACACAGGAGGATCACAAACATATACAACAAGTACCAAAACAGCAACAATAGCATCATATACAATAAAAGATAATGCCGGTAATGAGACAACATGTCCACAAAGAACAGCAGATGTATATGTAGATAAGACAGGCCCAACAAAACCAACAATAACAAATTCTAGTAATGGAAATTGGACCAACGGAACTGTCTCAATAACATTGAGCTCAACGGATTCTCATTCAGGATTATCTAAATATCAATTAAAATATAGTGGAAACAATAATTCATGGGATGATTTAACTTCAAATACAGATAGTTGGTCTGGAGAAAGAAGTGAAACAGTATATTATAGAGCAGTAGATAAATTAGGTAATATATCTGAAGAAGCAAGCACCCAAATAAAGATAGATAAAACAAAACCAACAGTGACGTTTGGAACAAATGGAAATAGTACATATGCAAAGAGTCAGAGTACAAAAGTAACAGTAACAGATAATTTATCAGGTACAAATACATTAAAATATCAATGGACAACAAGTACAACCGCTCCAGCTGCTAGTACTTTTACAACTTCATTTACAAAAGGAAGTACAATAACAAAATCTGAGGGAACAGGGTCATATTACTTATGGATACTAGCAACAGATAATGCTGGAAATCAAACAATAACAAGAAGTAATGTATTTGATTTAGATAATACAGCCCCAACATGTAGTATAAGTGGTAATCCAACAAGTTGGACAACCAGTGCAACATTAACAGCAACAGGAACAGATACAGGAGGGAGTGGATTATCATCAGTAGTATTTACAGGAACAACATCAGCAAGTAAAACAGTGACATCAAACGGAAGTGTAAGTGCAACAGTAACGGATAAAGCTGGAAATACAAATACATGTAGTGCAAATGTAACAAAAATAGATACGGTTATACCAACAGTAACTTTTACTAAAACAGCAGAAAATATTAATAGTACAGCATTGGTTTATTCAACTACATATGGACAATCAGGTGGAAGTACAAGTTGCATTAATACATCGAACAATAATAAAACAGTTACTACATTTAATTCTATTGGAATTTTAGGCCCAAGTACGATAACGTGTACTGCTAAAAGTAATGCTGGCCTTAGTGCTTCATCAACTTCTAATATAACAATAAATGGAACATTTCAAGCTGGCAATAAATTATATTCTTTAAGCCCAGCCTACCAATCAGGCACATCAATAATAATACCAAATGGTGGTACACAATATGGACCATATATGCCATTAAAAAAAGGATGTTATATTGTATCTATTCATGGAACTAATTTGGATAAATGTCCATCTTGCTATCATGTTTATGAAAGTAATTCAACTGGAGTTATTTCAGACCCTAAAAATCTTAATTATAGAGATATTAATGCAACATATTATGTTATGGCTTCACAAAATACCAGTGGTAGTGGAGTAGAAGCAGTTATTATTAATAATTCGAATTACCAAATAACAGTTGATTCTATTGAAATAGTTTATGTTGCGTCATCATGTTAAATGTTGAGCCTTATTACTAGTAAAAAACTTTAATTTTAGATTAAATCAAGCAAAAATAAATACTTTTGCCATTAATTTCTTGATTTGAAAAAAAACTGGTGTTATAATTGGTTGTAGTAATGAAGGGAGGGAAAAAAATTGACAAAAGTTGTTGTTAGCAATGGTAACATTGACGGTGCTTTAAAAAAGTTTAAAGCTAAAGTAGCAAGAAGTGGTGTCCCTTCAGAACTTAAAAAAAGAAAATACCATCAAAAACCAGGAGTTAAAAGAAGAGAAGCTTTAAAAGAAGCTAAGAAGAATGCTCACAAACATAGAAATTATTAATAGGAGAAAATAATGAATATAGAAACAATTAATAATGATGTTAAAGAAGCTATGAAATCTGGTAATAAATTTGAGCTTAATGTACTTAGAATGTTAAAAAGCGCATTACAGAATGAAAAAATTTCTAAAAACCATGATTTAGATGAAAATGAAATCATAGCGGTTATAAAAAAACAAGTTAAAGTTAGAAAAGACTCTTTAAAAGAATACCAAGAATATAATAGAGAAGATCTTGTTGAAGGATTAACTAAAGAAATAGATATTCTTACAAAATATCTTCCAGAAGAATTAAGTGAGGAAGAAATAGATAAAACAATTAATGACGTATTTGCTAAATTAAACCCGACTAGCATAAAAGATATGGGTAATGTTATGAAAGAATTGAATTCTTTGATTGCAACAAAAGCAGATATGAGTTTAGTAAGCAAAAAAGTAAAAGAAAAATTAAGTTAAGGAGTGTGAAAAGGAAAATGATTATAAAATTTTATCATTTTCCTTTTTTGCATATTTGGGGGATATTATGAACGAAGTTGATTACAAAGAATTATTAAAAGCAATAGAAAATTTAGAATTAAATATTGGTTTATCAGAAGATTTAGAAGAATTAGACGCTCTGAAAAAAGAATGCTTAGCTTTAAAAAAGAAATTAGTAAGTGCTAAAAAAGAAGCTCTTATAACTGATTTAAATATCTATAATAAGCTACTGGGCTTATTAAAGAAAAATAAAGAGTTGCTTTTAAAAGTTAAAGAAAAAAAAGATAATTTATTAAAACAGCAATTATTATCTATTAAAAAAACCCAGTTTAATAATCATAAATTTGAACTTATTGATGAATTGAAAATCAATTTAAATAATTCATTAGATAATAATTCTAAAATAGAAATATTTAAAAATACAATTAATTCTAAAGATTCTAGTGATATTGAATATTTAAAATATATATTAGAAAATTTAAAAAATGAAAAATATTATGAGATCCATAAACAACAAATATTTGAGGAAAATAATGTTGAAATATTTAAACTTATAGAAAAAGAAATAGATTTTATCAAAAATGAAATAAAAATTAGTAAAAATACATGTCAAAATAATAAGGAAATAACAAATATTTATGTTAATTTAACTGAAAAGCAAAAAAATATTTTAACTATTATGGAAAGTATACATTTTGAAAATTATGAGATTCCTGATTTACTTATGGTTTTAAATGGAATGATATCTTCTGATAAATGTTTAGATAATAAAAGTTGTATTGATGAGTTATTTAAATATTTATCTACTGAATTAGTAAGTTATATGTCAGATAATAAAGATTATCAATTAGGACTTACATTACTTTTAAATAATCTAAAAATAAGAATTAAAGACTTTGATAAAACTGATAAAAATAGGAATTATTTTAAAACAATTTACAAAAAATTTAAAGAATTAAATGATATTTATAAAGACTTTAATACTAAAGAAAAAATAAGTCCATATTTTTCAATGATTATGTATTTTTTACAGAATGAAATAAATTATTTATACATTAAGAAATTAATTAAAATGCATCATGAAATAGTAAATATAAGATATAATAACAAACATATAATATTTTATATTTTAGAAGAATATTTTAAGAATTTTGAAAAAATGGTTAAAGATAGAAATAGTGACTATATAAATATTAATTATTTAAGAGAAGTTTATTTACTATTTTTAACAAATAGTTCTTTAAGATTGACTGCAGAAGAGAAAGAAGCTCTCGATTTAAAAATAAATGATTTTTTAGAAAGATGCAAAAATACTTTAATAAAAGAGAAACGAAAAAAAGCAGTTGAAGAAGATTTAAAAGATATGAGAAGCACTGAAATGTATCAAATTCCACCAGCTTATAAAGTATTTGAAATGACTGATGATATATTAGGATATGAATCTAATTGCGTTATTCAAAACTTAAAAACATATCATGAAAATGAAAGAGTAGAAAAAGCATTTGTATATGGAAATAGAGCTTTTAAATTAGCTAGAGAAAAAGATTTGGTAACACTTACAATGTATTCAATAGATTTATCAAATTATATTTTAAGAAACTCATTATTGGGAGCTTATCTTTATAATTGTGAATTAATTGCAGAAAAAGTAGATAATTTTACAACAGATTGGTTAAGATTTAGAGAAAACGAGAAATATCCAGCATTTGCCCATAAAATTACTTTTAATAAAGATGGTAGTATAAAAAAATATTCTCTAAGTAAAGAAACTATATTTATTAATAAAATATATTCATATAATTCTAATGATGAAGAAATAAATTTATTAAGAAAGTTGAATAATATAGTTGTTAGTAAAAATGGTGGCAAAATTTCAGAATATGACTTATATATTATAAATAAGAATTTTGAAGATTTAATTAACAAAGAGTTTATCAAATTTATAAATCAAGAAAAATTGCCTTATTTATACTATGGTAAAATATTGTTTGATGAAAAAGAAGTAGAGAGAAAATTATTTGATTTATCCAGTGAATTATATAAATTAAATAAAAGTGAATCAAGAGATGTAAAACATATTTTAGGTGCTGAAATAGACGAAAAACATTATTCTGTGTATCCAATTCCTAATGCTAATTATGAATTAAAGTTATTTGAACCTTTTACATTTTTGGGTTTAGAAACACAAAGAATGCTTAATGATTTATATTTTAATCAAAGAAAATATAATGAAGAAAAAAGATTGATGAAATTAAAAAATCAATATAATAGGTTATATCATAAATTAGCTTATAAAATTAATGAAGCTAATGATTATGTTGATCCAATTGAACTTGAAAAAAGTAGAGGCAGAATTAGAAAAATTTATAAAAAAGATATTGATTGACTTTTGACTTTTTTGTAGTAAAATAAAATTATAAATATTTTGATTAGGACATGTTTATTAACAAAGTATTTAAAGAGAGTTAGTGGTTGGTGGAAACTAATAATGCTTATTAATAAATACTCCCTATGAATTGAACTCGAAAGAGATTTCCGGTAATACCGTTATAATTATTAAGTTAAATAAAGGATGGTACCGTGCTTAGCACTCCTTGAGACCATCCTTTTTTTATTTTTTAGGAGGGTTTTAAATGAATAGTAGACATTTTACAAATGGAAATGAAGTAATTTCTATATATAGATATATGGAATTATGTGGACTATTTTGTGAAAAAAGAAAGCATGTGAGATTATCACATAAAATAATGTTAGGCAAAGTAAGAAAAAGACAGCATTTATTTACAGATAAAATAGTACTACCTAGACCAGCTACATTAGAATATGAAAAAGAAGAAATATTGACTGGTAAAATTATTTTAGTAAAAGATGATATTGGAAAAATATTACCTTATTATAATCCATTGTATTTTAGAGAAAAATTATTAATGGATTATCTTACGAGTCACGCTGATAAAAGAGAATTAAAAAATATTAGAAATTCAATTTTAAAAGAACAAGGATTTATAGAAGATAAAGATGGTGCTGTAGTAAATTTTCAAGAATTTCCTTACACTGATCCATATGAATACATAGAAAAACATAATAGAGTTAATTCTTTTATATCTCGTGGCGGACGTAGTTTGAAGAAAAAACAAAGATATTAGAAGGAAAGTGATTGTATGATAAATATTAAAGAAAATGAAAGATTAAGTAGATTAAATCATAGTTGTGCTCACTTAATGGCACAAGCTGTAAAGCATTTATATCCTGAGGCTAAATTTTGGGTTGGACCTGTAATAGAAGAAGGATTTTATTATGATATTGATTTAGGTGATAAAGTATTAACTGATGCTGATATTGAAGCTATTTCTAAAGAGATGAAAAAACTTGCTAAAGATGGTAAAAGAATAGTAAGACATGAGATAAGTAAAAAAGAAGCATTAGAAATGTTTAAAGATGATCCATATAAAATTGATTTGATTGAAAGAATGGATGAGAATGAAAATGTTATATCATGTTATACTCAAGGTGATTTTACTGATCTTTGTCGTGGACCTCATGTTGAATCAGTTAAAGAATTAAAATATTTTAAACTTTTAAAGTTTAGTGGTGCTTATTGGAAAGGCGATTCTAAAAATAAAATGTTACAAAGAATCTACGGTATTTGCTTTGATAACGAAGAAGATTTAGAAAAACACTTACAAGAATTAGAAGATGCAAAAGCTAGAGATCATCGTAAAATTGGTAAAGATTTAGATATTTTTATGAATCATGATTTAGTTGGTAAGGGAATGCCTTTGTGGTTACCTAATGGTGCTATTATAAGAAAAAATTTAGAAAATTATATCTATGAAAAAGAACAAAACTTAGGATATCAACACGTTTATACACCATGTGTTGGTACTGTTGATCTATATAAAACTAGTGGTCACTGGGATCATTATAAAGAAAATATGTTTCCAATGATGCAAGTTGATGATGAACAATTTGTTCTTCGTCCAATGAATTGTCCACACCATATGTTAGTTTATGCTAATAAAATCCATTCTTATCGTGAACTTCCAATAAGAATAGGTGAATTTGCAACAGATTTTAGATATGAAGCAAGTGGAGCCGTTAAAGGTCTTGAAAGAGTTAGATGTATGTGTCAAAATGATGCTCATTTATTTGTAAGACCTGATCAAATAGGTGAAGAATTTAAAAAAGTAGTTGCATTGATTTTAGATGTTTATCATGATTTTGGTATAAAAAATTATAGTTTTAGATTATCATTGAGAGATAAAAATGATAAAGAAAAATATTTTGATGATGATAAAATGTGGGATGAAGCAGAATCTAAATTAAGAGAAGTATTGGATGAATTAAATGTTGATTATTATGAAGCAATTGGAGAAGCAGCATTCTATGGCCCAAAATTAGATGTTGAAGTAAAACCTGCTGTTGGACCAGAAGTTACTTTGTCTACTTGTCAACTAGACTTTTTACTTCCTAGAAGATTTGAACTTTCTTATATAGATAGTAATGGTGAAAAACAAATACCAATAGTACTTCATAGGGCTATATTTGGTACTTTTGATAGATTTACAGCATTTATTTTAGAAGAAACTAAAGGTGCATTACCAACTTGGTTAGCGCCAGTTCAAATAAATATTTTACCAGTTAATAATAAATATCATCTTGATTATGCAAATGAAGTATTTAATTTATTAAAAGATAATAAATTAAGAGTTGAACTTGATGCTCGCGATGAAAAAGTTGGATATAAAATGCGTGAATCAGTAATGCGTAAAATACCATATACTCTTGTTTTAGGTCAAAAAGAAGTAGACAATCAAGAAATAAGTTATCGTAAATATGGTAGTGAAGAAACAACTACTGTAAAAAAAGAAGAATTTATAGATTTACTAAAAAAAGAAATAGAAAATAAAGGTTTATAATGGATTTAGAAAATGATGCAATTCTCATAATTTATAAAGATGGTAATATCTTGGAGTTGAAAAAACAAAAGGGAATAGATTATCATATCAATTATATTGAAAACGAAATAGAAAATAATGAAGTATTAAAAAGTCAAATAGATAGTAACTTGTTAAAATCAGTCCAAAGCCCTAACGAAAGTGCTAAAATATTTAATGAACTTGCAAAGAATGGTAATGTTTTATTAACTAATTTAGGTTGTAATTTCCTTGGAGCAACTAACATATATTTTGCATTTTTACCTAGTGAATTATCAAGCTTTCAAAAAGAAGTTATAAAAAATAATATAAACATGTTAGATTCTATGGAATATTATTCTTTTAATATTTATGATGAAAATAAAGGAAGATGTACTTCAACTGAATTTTTAAATTTTCAAGAATTTTTAAAAACTATTAGAGAACGATAAGTTCTCTTTTTTACACTTATTTGACATTTTTCAAGAAAAATGCTATAATATCACCAATAACAGGGGGAAAAAATTAATATGGAGATAATAAAACTGAATAAGAAACAATTAGAAAATTTGCAGCCATTAGAACTTGATAAAAAGATTTTTAATACAGAAGCGCAAATTTTTAAGCTTAATGAAAAAGAACAATGGAAAAGGAATCCAAAGTTAATCAAAAAATTTTATATAGATGATGGAGATGTATTTAAAAATAAATTAGCTACAATTACATCACTTATTAATTATAGTGATATATTAAATAAATTAGAAATAATTTTACCAGAAAAATTAGTTGCTATAAATAGTGACTTAGTTGGATTTACTATGCCATATGTTGATAACTTTAATTTTGAAGTTATTCTAAGAGATAAAAGTATATCAGATTCTAAAAAAATTGAATATTTTAAACAGATTGGTGCTTTGTTTGAAAAAATGAAGGAAATTAGAAAATATACTGAATTAAAAGATTTTTATTTAAATGATGTTCATGAAGGTAATTTTATCGTTTCTAAAGAAACAGATAAAATTATTGCCGTAGATTTAGATAGTTGTAAAATAAATAGTAATAAACCATTTCCGGCAAAATATTTAAATCCTTCAATAGAATTTGGTTATTTAGGTCAAAAATATATGCCTTATGATAGAGAGCATATGGGATTTTTTGTCCCTGATGAAAATACGGATATGTATTGTTATTCAATAATGCTTTTAAATTATTTTTATGGCGATAATATATTAAAGGTTTCTATTGAAGAATATTATAAATATTTACAATATTTAAAAGATATAGGTTTTCCTACATCTTTAGTAGATATGTTTTCTAATCTTTATTCACTTGCAAATAATAATAATCCGGTTAATTATTTGGATGAATTACCTAAAGATCATTGTAAATCTAATAAATTAGTATTTAATTATTTAAACAGAAAATAAAAAAATATCAAATTCAAATTAATTTGATATTTTTTTATAAATTTCATCAACGGTATTTTTAGCACCATCAGATATTAATAAATTAGGTAGTAAATGCATATGAAAGTGTTTTACTACTTGACTATCGCCATAATTGAATGAAATTGATAATGCTTTAACGTTCAATTTTTCCATTAACATTTTAGTTAATTCTTTTCTAACTTTATTCATATGAATTATTATATCATCATCAAGTTCCATAAAATCAGTATAATGTTTTTTAGGAATTAATAAAACGTGTCCATCAACAGTAGGCTCAATATCCATAAAAGCATAAACTAATTCGTCTTCATATATTTTCTTACTAGGCAAATCACCATTTATTATTTTACAAAAAATACAATCCATAACATCATCTCCTGATAAAAATATATCATAAAAAAATGTGAAAAGAAATTATAATCTAGATGTTTTAATATTTAAATTGTTATATTTACTACCAAATTTACATATTCGATAAAAATTATCTTTATTGAAAATAAAACAGCACATTTCTCTTATGTTCATTTCACCAAATTCAATAAAAAAGTCTTCTAAACAAACATTAGAAATTAATAATGCATTCAAATAGTTTTGCAAATCTTCATTTAAAATTCTATTTAAATATTCTTTCACTGTAATATTAGAAATCAAACTAACCATCTCCTTGGATTTTGTATTATAAAACTATTATATTCTTAAAGTCAATTAAAAAATAATAAAATTATGTACTTTTATAACGTATTAAGCATAAATTGTAGTAGGAGATGAGATAATGTCTAATTTCAAAGAAATTGTTACCAAAGCTGTAGTTGGTAAAGCAAAAAAAAATAGTGTTGATTCTTTTTCAGTTGAAACAGAAGAAGTTCCTAATACAGTACTTGGATGTTGGGTTATAAATCATACTTTTAATGGTGTTAATAATAACGGTAGAGTTGGAGTAAATGGAGAATATGATGTAAACGTTTGGTATTCTTATGATAATGATACAAAAACTGCTGTTAGTACTAAAAGATATGCTTATAACGATAATATAAATGTTAATTTGAAAGATAATACTGGTCTTTCAAGTTCTAACGAAATAATAGTTAGAAGTTTAAAACAACCTACTGTTAGTGATGTTAAAATAGATAATAACCTTGTTAAGGTAGTTGTTGAAAAGGAATTAGCAGTTGAAGTTATTGGGGATACTAAAATAAAAGTAAGTATTGAGGAATTGGATGATGATTATGAAATAGCTGATGACAATGATATTAGTGATGAAGTAATAGATGAAATTGATGAAAACTATTTAAACTAAGCAAAAACTTAGTTTTTTTATAAAAAAAATTAAAATTTAATAGATTTTGAAAATTGGTAAAAATAACTTTACCAATTTTTATAATTTTGTATACAGATTTTAAAAATCTGTATTTTTTAATGGCTTCAAATAAGCAAATTTGTAATTTGCATTATTTTAAAACACCTGTTATTATGCAAAAAAAGGAGGCAACATATGAAAAAATTTTACAGTTGTCGTTATGATAAAACATTTAAAGAAGTATTTTTAAATCCCAAGAATGAAGATTTACTAGAATCCTTACTAGAAGATATATTAAAAGTAAAAATAGAAATAAAAAAAAATACTTCCAACAGAGTTAATAACAGGTAATAACATAATAAAATCAAAAAGAGTAGATGCCTTAATACTTGCTACAAATAAAAAGATAGAAATAGAGATAAATGCAAGTATTAATGAATATGTGTATATAAGAAATACTGCATATATTTGTAATATATATTCAACTAATGCCTTAGTTGGTGATTCATATAATCAAGATATCGATATAATTCAAATAAATCTAACATGGGGACTCGATTATGAAGAAAGTAAAAGAGAATTTAGAATAAGTGATAAAAATGGAAATGTATATATAAAAAATTTACTAATAATAGAAATAAATATGGAATATTATAAAAAAATTTGGTATAGTAAGGATGAAAAAAAGATAAAAGAAAATGAACTTTTAGTAATGTTAGATTTAAATGAAGGGGAGTTAAAGAAAATGCCAAAGAGTAATAAGATATCAGAAAAATATGTAGAGAGTGTAACAAAAGTAAATAACGATCCATTTTTTCAAGAGTATATGAGTCAAGAAGAAGATCAAAGAAAGATGCAAAACTCGTTAATAAGAGAAGCAGAAGATTCAGGATACGAAAAAGGCATTAAGTTTGGCGAAGAAAAAGGATTAAAATTGGGTGAAGAAAAAGGAAAAATTGCCATAGCAAAGAGTTTAGTACAAAGTGGTATGAGTTTAGAAGAAATATCTAAACATACGAAAATAGATATAAAAGAATTAAAGAAACTTGCAAAAAATAATTGTTAAAGATATACATGTCAACCAAAAAGGTTGACATTAATCATTTTATTTGATAATATACATATAGTTTTAAAGGAGGAAAGAAAATGGCAGTTAAATTAAGATTAAAAAGAATGGGTGCTAAACAAAAACCATTCTATAGAATTGTTGCAGCTGACTCAAGAGTAAAAAGAGATGGAAGTTTCTTAGAAAATGTTGGAACTTATAATCCAGTTAAGACTCCAGCTGAAATTACAGTAAATGAAGAAAGAGCACTTTATTGGTTAGGACAAGGTGCAATACCTACAGATACTGTTAGAAACATTTTAAGCAAACAAGGAATTATGAAAAAATTTGCTGAATCTAAAAAGGCAGGAAAATAATTATGAATATTGTAGAATATGCTGAATTTTTAGTTAAAAATATTGTTAAACAACCAGATTTAGTAAAAGTTACTAGTTTTAATGGTGATGAAGATACAACTATTGTTGAAATAATTGTATGTGAAGATGATATGGGAGCTGTAATTGGAAAAGATGGTAAAATGGCTTCATCTATACGTACATTAATTCAAGCTTTTGCATATTTAAATAATATTAAAAATGTAAAGATTAATATTGATTCTTTTTAAGAGTTGAAATTAATCTTTTTTTTTGCTATACTTCTTTTAGTCGATTAACTTGGTTTTTTAATTTATTAATATTTAGAAAAGAGGAAATTTTTATGGCAAAAATTAAGATTTTTAGTTTGGGTGGGCTAAATGAAAATGGTAAAAACACCTATATAATTGAAGTTAATGATGGAATATATATTTTTGATTGTGGATTAAAATATGCAACAGGTAATATGTTAGGAATCGATTATGTAATACCTGATTTTGAATATTTAATAAAAAATCGTAAACGAATTAAAGGATTATTTTTAACACATGGTCATTATGAAAATATGGGAGCAGTTTATGATCTTGTAAAATCTATTAAAGAATTAAAAATATATGCAACAAAATTTACTAAATTTATGTTATTAGAAGATGGTGTGCCTGAAAAAAATATTATTGAAATAACACCACACAAAAAATTGAATTTTAAAGAAGTTTCTATTTTTCCAATCGCGGTGTCACATAGTTGCCCAGATTCAGTTATGTACGTAGTAAATACAAAAGATGGTGCAATTTGTTATACTGGAGATTTTATAATTGATCCAAGTATGAAAAATGCATATGATATGGATTTAGGTAAAATAGCTTATGTTGGAAAAAAAGGTGTACTTGCACTTTTATCAGAGTCATCTTTTTCAGAACATGTTGGTCATACTTCACCATCTCATAAGTTAAGTTCTTATTTTAAAGATGCTATAAATAAAGCAGAGGGAAGAGTATTATTTTTAGCATTACCTACCCATATTTATACATTACAAGATATTTTTAATGGTGCTTTAAATATGCATCGCAAGATTGTAATTATGGGCAAAAAAATGCAAAGTACTATTAATTTTTGTAAAAAAGAAGGATACCTTGAATTTACTGATGATATTTTAGGAGATTTATCTAATGTTGAAGATCAAAATTCTATTTTACTTATATGTGATGATCGTGAAAATCCATATGCTTCAATAAATAAGATTATTAGTGGTTATGATAAATTTATAAAATTAAGAAATAATGATACAGTTGTATTTGCTGAAGCAAGATATGACAGTAATGAAAAGGCTTTAGTAAAAGTAGAAAATGACTTAGCAATGCATGGTTGTAAAATAGTTTCTTTACCAAAAGATAAGAATATTTTACTTCATGCATCAAGTGAAGATTTAATGCTTATGATTAAATTGTTGAATCCTAAATTTTATATTCCAGTTAAAGGAGAATATAGATTTATGGTTGGTAATGCTAATTTAGCAAGTAGTCTGGGAATACCTAATGAAAATATTTTACTTAAACAAAATGGGGATGTAATTACTATTGAAAATCAAGAATTAGTTGATAACTTTGAAACTATTAAAGTTAATGATATTTTAATTGATGGTAAAAGTAGCGATGACATTGGTGAACTTGTTGTTAAAGACCGTGAAATGTTATCAGAAAATGGAATTGTATTAATTAGTGCTACATTATCAAAAGAAAATAAAGTTTTACTTGTTGGACCAGAAGTTACAACAAGAGGTTTCATTTATGTAAAAGATTCTAAAGATATGATTTTAGAAATAAAAAGAATATCTGAAAATATTATTGAAAGAAATATCGCTGATAATTTTGTTGATTATAATAAAATAAAAACTGAGATTAGATCAGAACTTTCTAAATACCTTTATGATGAAACTGGTTGTAAACCAATGATAATTGCAGTAGTACAGGAAGTATAAATAAAATTTTTTCACCCATAATAATAATGGGTGATTTTAAATGGGAAAAGATGCTGAATTTTTAAATTATATTTATCAAAATGCAAAAATGGGAGTTATTGGTATAGATAATATCAAAGATAAAATATTTGATGATGAGCTAAAAAATGTAATTGCTTCACAAAAAAAAGAATATCAAAAAATAGCAGATGATGCTTCAAGTATTTTAAATGAATTAGGACTTACGGAAAAAGACGTATCTAAAATGGCTAAAGTGTCAACTTATGTGATGGCTAATTTAGAAATGCTAAAAGATGATTCATCTTCAAATATTGCCAAATTAATGATTGAAGGAAGTAACAAAGGAATTATAGAAATAAATAAAAATTTAAATTCTTATAATAATATGAATTCTAAAATAATTAAATTAGCAAAAAAATTATTAGCAACAGAACAGCATAATATTGATGAATTAAAAATATACTTATAAAAAGAACATTATTAAATATATAATGTTTTTTTATGTTATAATTATTTTGGAGATGGTTTTATGAAAATAAAAAAAATAATACCAAATATTCTAACAATAATTAGAATTATAGTTACTCCAGTTGCAATTTATCTAGGTTTAAAAGGAAATTATAAAGCCCTAGCTATTATGTGTGTATTTGTCAGTTTAACAGATTTTTTAGATGGTAAACTTGCTCGTAAATGGCATGTTTGTAGTGAACTTGGGGCTAAATTAGATTCTATTGCTGATAAAATTCTAGCAATTGGTTTATTAATAATTTTGATTTTAAAAAATAATATTTATTTTTATATTTTAATTTTAGAAATACTAATTACATTAGTTAATGTTATAATTTTTTTAAGAACAAATGTTGTAGAATCACTTTTAATTGGAAAAATAAAAACTTGGTTTTTATTTACTACTTTAATTTTAGGAATAGTTAATATTTTCTTTCCTAATATTCATATTTTAATGAATATTGGTATCGTTTTAACTTTAATATTCCAAACATTATCACTTATATTTTATATTAGAAGTTATTTTTTATACACTGGTAAAAAAAAAGTCTTAATTAATCTTTATAAAGAATATTATA
This sequence comes from uncultured Bacilli bacterium, assembly GCA_934129945.1. Taxonomy (GTDB): domain Bacteria; phylum Bacillota_I; class Bacilli_A; order RF39; family UBA660; genus RUG14121. The sequence continues at coordinate 230,975 of CAKOXC010000002.1, read as the reverse complement.
ATATAGTTAAAGATATATTACATAATAAAGAATTTTGTAAAAGAAAAAAGTATGAACATCATTATAATGAATCGGTTTATGAACACTGTTTAAGAGTTAGTTTTGATGCTTTTTGCATTGCAAAAAAATATAAATTAGATTATAAATCTGTAGCAATAGCTGGACTTTTACATGATTTTTATGATAAACCATGGCAAGATAATAATGAAAAAAAGCCACTTTTAAAAAAACATGGATTTGTTCATGCTAAAGAAGCTTTAAAAAATTCTCAAAAATATTTTAAAGAATACATGAATGACATAGTAGAGAATTCCATTGAAAGACATATGTTTCCTTTAAATATTACACCACCTAAATATATTGAAGGTTGGTTAATAGTCTTAATAGATAAAGTCGATAGTATAGATTTTTTAATTCACCCAAGTGCATTTATAAAATGTTTTATAAACAAGAAAGCAAAATAAAGTTTTCTTGTTTTATATTGGACTAAATTACTTGATATTAAGGCTTATTTTTTGTATAATATTTTTTAGATAATGATAATAGTAGGAGATAGTTATGGGAAATATTATTGCAAGTTTAGATATTGGAGATAATACTATAAAACTTATAACAGCAGAAATTTCTACAAATAAGTTTAATATTTTAAATGTTTCAGAAGTGTCATCAAAAGGTTTGAAAGATGGACTTATAATTAATCCTGAGCAATTAATAGGAAGCTTAAAAGAGGTTTTTAAAAAAGCTGAAGAAGTTTTAGGAGTAAATGTCAATAAAGTTATTGTAAATGTTCCAGGGAATGATGCAAGATTTATAAGTAGTGAAGGACTTACAACAATAACAAATGAAGATAAAGTTATTAAAGGTGTAGATATAATAAGAGCAATGCAAGCATCTATTTATAATCGAATTCCTAAAAATTATGAGGTAGCTAATATTATTCCAATGATCTTTAAAATAAATGATGATAATCCAATAACTAATCCAATCAATATGAATGCTGAGACATTAACTGTAAAAGATGTAGTAGCTATTGTTCCTAAAAAAAATATTTATACTTTAATAAAATGTTTAGAAAACATAGGTATAACAATTATTGATGTAACATTACCTTCTGTAGGGGATTATTACTTAATAAAAAATGATAAAATTAATAGAAGTGTTGGAGCTATAGTAAATATTGGAGAAGCTACTGTAAATGTCTCAATATTTAATAAAGGCGTTATAACAAACACGGAAGTTATTAATTTAGGTGGACAAAATATTGATAATGATATATCATTTATATATAAGGTTACAAAAAAAGACGCTAAAAATCTAAAAGAAAAGATGGCTTTAGCAACTAATCGAATGGCTAAAGCAAGTGAAACTTTGACTGTAACTAATAAATTAGGTGAAGAGGTTAAAATAAATCAATATGAACTTAGTGAGATAGTTAAAAGTAGATTAACTGAGATACTTGAGTTAATAAAAAAGCAAATTAATCTCTTAACAAAAAAAGAAATAAGTTATATAATATTTACAGGTGGTATGACAGAAATAGCAAACTTTGATATTCTTCTTGATGAAGTATTTGGTAAAAATGCTAGCGTTTATGTCACACAAGAGTTAGGTGCTAGAGATAATAGATTTAGTACAGGACTTGGAATGATAAAATATTATAATAGTAAATTAGAATTAAGGGATAAAAATTTTTCAATATTTAGTAATGATGAATTAGAAGATTTAAGTGGAAAACATAAAAAGATAAATATTTCAGAAAATTCTTTACTAGGAAAGATATTTGGATATTTTTTTGATAATTAAGGAGAGTGTAAAAGATGGACGGATTAACATTAGACCCAATAGCAAAAATTAAAGTTGTTGGATGTGGCGGCGGTGGAAGTAATGCCGTTAATAGAATGATTGATGAAGGAGTTAAAGGAGTAGAATTTTATGTTGTAAATACTGATTTACAAGCATTAAATTGTTCTCATTGCGAAAATAAAATTCAAATTGGTAGTACTATTACTGGTGGACGTGGAGCTGGTTCAAATCCTGAAATAGGTAGAGAAGCTGCTTTAGAAAGTAAAAAAGAAATTGAAGAAGCATTAAAAGGTGCTGATATGGTATTTATTGCTTGTGGCCTTGGTGGTGGAACAGGTACTGGTGCAGCTCCTGTTGTTGCTGAAATAGCTCAAGGACTTGGTGCTTTAACAGTAGGAATTGTTACTAAACCATTTAGATTTGAAGGAAAGAAAAGAATGGAACATGCTTTAGTTGGACTTGAAGAATTAAAGAAACATGTTGATACATTAATTATAATTCCTAATGATCGTTTAAGAGAAATAATTGATAAAACAACTACATTCCAAGATGCATTTAAAGAAGTAGATACAGTTCTACATAGAGGAGTACAATCTATTTCAGATTTAATTGCAGTTACTGGAACTATTAACCTTGACTTTGCTGATGTTAAAACAGTTATGGAAAAATCAGGTACTGCTTTGATCGGTATTGGTATGGGTGTTGGTGAAAATAGAGCAATAGATGCTGCTAGACAAGCTGTTACAAATTCATTAATTGAAACTACAATTGATGGAGCAACAGATGCTATCATTAATATAACTGGTGGTGAAAACCTTACATTATTTGAAATTGAAGATGCTGTTGAAACAGTTAGAGAACTTGCAAATAATGATATAAATATTATCTTTGGCTCTATACCTAATAAGAATTTATCTGATGAAGTTATTGTTACTGTAATAGCTACAGGTTTTGATAAAGCAAAAGATTCAGATGATGATAGTTCATATGATGGTGATAAAGAATTACCAAAGAGAAGAGTTGCTGATGACGATTTAGATCTTGAACTTGATATTCCATCATTTTTAAGAAATAGAGATGACTATTAATATAGTCATTTTTTTATGCATTATTAAAACATTTGTCTCTATTTGTCGAAAGCCTTGAAATATAAAAAAATTACTATATAATACAGTCTCGATGGTCAAAAAGAAGATGCTTGCCACCTTACTTAGGGACTAAAATTCAGGGGGTTTTTATAAAAATAGAAGTAAAGGTGGTAATAATATGAACAAAAATGATTATATAATCTCAAGATTATTTATAATTATATTTATTCAGTTATTTATAATAATAGCTTTATTTTTAAAAATATTAGTTATTACTTATAAGTAACAAAAAAAGCATCTTTATTCTTAAAGCCTGAATAAAGGTGCTTGCAAAACAAATATGTGGCAAGCATCAAGTCCCTAAAAGACTTTTTGCTTCTCACCTAAATTAATAATAACACACCCCGCCCCCAAAGGTCAAATTTTTCTTGACAAACACTCTGGGGGGGGGTGTAAAATATAACCATAAGATATAATACGAAGGAGTAAATGTTATGGTTAAATTAAAAAAGTTTAAAGAAAGAAAGTTAACAAATAAAAATATAATGATATCTTTTGTAATAATGATGTTATTTATGATTGCATTAGTAATGTCAAAATCATATGCAATATATAAAATGCAAAAAGAGTTTGATGTAATAAAATCAAAAATTGGTACATTTACAAATGGAGATGTAAAAGTAGCAGTGTTAGTAGATGGAAAAGAAACAAATAAATTTCCAAGCTATGAAACAAATTATAAAATAGAAAGTGTAGAATGTACAAATGGAGTAACTGGTTCCTTTGATGTCGAAAATTGGCAAGTAACAATAGCAGATATGAAAGCAACCAGTACGAAATGTACAGTATCATTTAATTCTAATGAAACTAATGAAATAACCCCAATAAATATGAGTAAGAAGGATTTAATTGCTTTAAATGAAACATTAACTGATACATTTAAAACTAATTTAAAAAAAGAAATATTAAATGAAACTTATCCAGTAGGAAGTATATATATGTCAACGGAAGATGATACAATAGAAAAAGTCCAAAATAAATTTGGTGGAACGTGGGTAAGATATGCAGAGGATACAACTTTAGTAGGATACAAAGAAAATACTAACAAAGTAAATGATACAGGTGGAAGTAAAACAGTAACCTTAACAACAGATAACCTACCAAGTCATAGTCATTATTTTAGTGCTACTACTTCAAAAGGAGGCTCTCATACTCATAATTTAACTGGACCAGCTGGGCATGGTTATGGTATTTCAATTAATGAGGGAACTACACAATCTAGTAGTGTCAGCTTTATTATTGTTGCTGATAGAGTAAATCAAAGTAATTACTATGGTAAAATGACAGTTGATGAACAAGGATTACATAATCATACCGTTTCTGGAAATACTGGAAGTACAGGATCTAGTAAAAAATTCAGTGTTCAAAATCCATATACAGTAGTATATATGTATAAAAGAACAGCATAAAAAAGAGTTCAAATCAAATTGAACTCTTTTAATTTTTAAATTCAGAATAAATATTTTTTAAATAATTGTGTTCTGTAACTATAACTTTACCTTCATCAGCTTTTTTTAACTCATCATCAGTTATTAAGAAATATTTGTGTAATAAATAATCTTTTCCATCTTCACTAACGGGATCATCCCAAGTAACATCTAAATGCAACCATTTATTATTTAGATAAACAGCATTCCAAATATGTCCAGTTAAATTTTTATCATCAGGTGTAGTAGCTATTTTAAAATTTTTATAACCAAATTTATTTAAAAATAAAGCCATTGCATCAGTATAACCATTGCATGTAGCATAACCTTCAATTAATGGCCCATAAGCGGTATAAGAGTCATATTCACTGGTATTGTCATTATTACGTTTAACATCATATTTTGCATTATTTATTATATAATCATGAATAGTTTTGATTTTTTCATAATCATCCATTTCATCGGTTATATTATTTTTAATTATCTCATTAATTTTTTTGTTAATTGCATTTATTTTTTCTTCTGTATATAAGTAGTTGATATCTAAAGTAATTTCTCCAGAATCACTTATAGTTGTTTTTATATTAGAAAAACTGTTATAGGGACTTACAAAGTTGTTCAAATGTGTAAGTATTTCTTGATCATTAGTTATTTTTGTTATATCTTTAACACAATTTGTATATTCATTAGGGCAGTAAAATGTAAAATTATTCCAACCACTATCTACAGTAGTATAAATTATATCTTTTAAATCTTGAAAACTTAATGGAGTAAAATCTGTAGTAGTTTTTACATAATCAAAGCTTTCATTTAAAGCATAAATACTTTTAGTCTCTTTTACAATTTTAGGATTTTCTTCTAAAGAATTAACTAATAAATTACTTATTTTATTAACATTTGCTACTGTAAAAATTATTAATAAGGAACATATTCCTGATATTAAGAAAGTAGTTTTATTATTCATGCTATCACCTATGTTAATTTTAGCATTAAAAAAAGAAGTATTCAATTATTACTTCATATTTTTAACTTTTTGTGCTAATCTTGATTTTTGTCTAGATGCAGTATTTTTTTTCATAAATCCTTTACTAACAGCTTTATCGATACTTTTTTGAGTATCTTTAAATAAAGTAGTTGCTAATTCTTTATCATTAGCACTAATAGCTTTATCAGTGTTTTTTATAGAATTTTTAACTCTAGCTTTAAGTTCATGATTATTATCAGTCTTTTTAGCTATTACTTTTACTGCCTTTTTAGAGCTCTTAATATTTGGCATAAAGTATTTTCCCTCCTTTAAATACAGTACTAATTCTATCAAAAAAAACAAATATTTGCAAATATTTTCTATATATTATGAAAGAAAGTTGAAAAATAATGACAAAATTATCAAAAATCGACAAAAAATGCATGATTTTAATGATATAAAGTAGTTGGTGATTTTTATGAAAAAAATGATTATCTTTGTTTTATCAGCAATAGCAATAGGTTTATTAGTTTCATTTTATTATTATAATGTTATAAAAAATAATATAAATGTTAAAGTAATCTCTGTTTTTCAAACCGGAGTTTACTCAAGCTTTGATGAAGCATTACTTGCTAGTGATAATAAAAATAAAATATTTTATGATGGTAAGTTATATCATGTTTATGATGCGATTACATCTACTAAAGAAGCCAAAGCTAAGATGATAAATTATTATAAAGAAAATAATATTGATTACTATGTTAAAGAAAAATATGTTAACACAGCCCTTTATGATAATATTAATAAATATTCTGAATTAATAAATATTTCGGATGATGAATCACTAAAAATTATTAATAAACAAATAATTGAAAAATATGGTGATGAAATAATATGACATATTTAATTAAAGATTTACCAGAAGAAGAAAAACCACGTGAGAAACTAAAAAAATATGGTGTAAAGAATTTAACTGATGAAGAATTGATAGCTATTATTTTAAGATGTGGTACCAAAAATATGTCTGTAAAAGATTTAGCTATTAAAATAAAAAAAGAATTTAAAACTTTGAGTGATTTATCATACATAGAACTTTCTAAAATAAAGGGAGTTGGTGAGGTAAAAGCTATTACTTTACTTGCTGCAATAGAATTAGGTATTAGAAGTACATATAAAGAAGATAAGGATATAAAATTGAATAGACCTGAAAATATTTATGAATTTTTTAAAAATAAATTAATTCATTTAAAGCAAGAAAATTTGATGGCAATTTTTTTAGATAATAAAAATAAGTTAATAGCTTATAAAACTATATTTATTGGTACTATTAATATGAGTGTTAGTCATCCTCGTGAAATATTTAAAGAAGCAATGAAAAATTCTTCTGTTTATATTATTTTAGTACATAACCATCCAAGTGGCGATCCAACTCCAAGTGTTGCTGATTTAAAATTTACTAATCAAGTTTATAAAACTAGTAAAATTATTGGAATACCACTTTTAGATCACATAATAATAGGAAATAATAAATACTATAGTTTTTATGATAATGGAGATTTACATGAATAAGATACTAAAAAATAGTTGGATATTTTTAATATTTATTATAATGTTTCTATTTAAAGAAAATATATACAGTTGGTTTAAAACTAAAGATTATAATTTTAATTATTTAAAAGAAAATGAATTAGATTATTATAAAAATGAATATTTAAAATTGCTGGAAGAAAATAATTTAAAAAATGATTTTGAAAGTGATTACATATTCACTAAAATAATTTATAGAAATACTTATGATTTTTATAACAAATTAATAGTTTATAAAGGTAAAGACTATGATATAAAGAAAGATAGTGCTGTAGTGACTGATAATTCCTTAGTTGGGGTAGTTAGTAAAGTTAATAAAAATAGTAGTGAGGTAATTCTTTTATATAATGATAAATTTAAATTATCAGTGAAAATTAATGATACCTATGGAATTTTAGAATGTAAAAATAATGAATTATTTATTAACAATATAGTAAGTGAAAGTAATATAAAAATAGGTGATATTGTATATACTTCTGGTTTAACTAGTATTAGAGAAAATATACCTGTAGCTTATGTAGAAGCAATTAATATTTCTAAAGATGAACTTACTAAAATAGTCAAAGTAAAAGAAATTAGTAATTTAAAAGATATGAAGTATTTAATGATTTTAAATAATAAAGAAAGTAATGATGAACTATGATATTATTTCTATTAGATTTTTTAATATATAATTATACGAGTTATAGTACTTATTTTATTTTATTAAATCTAATGGCTAAAAAAAATTATAAGAAATTAATTTTAATCGGATTAATTCTTGATTTTTTTGTTTTAAATACTTATTTTAAAAATACTTTGATATTAATAATTTTAATATTAATTAATAAATATATTCTTAATTTTAATAAAAAAAATATAGTAGTTTTTTTAGCCATTAGCATTATAAACTATCACTTATTTATAATATTTAATTCAGTAATTAATCATAACATAAGTTTTTTAAATATTAGTACAATCATTGTAAATAATTATTTCTTGTATTTTATATTATGTTTGTTATATTTTAATAAGTTCATAAAAGAAAAATAAAATTCATATTATTTAATGGTGATACCATGGATAATGAAGAAATAATAAAAAGTTTAAGAAATAATAAAAATAAAAAAGTTAGTTCTAATATTTTAAAAAGCAAATATATTTCTTTTCTTTTTACTAGAACATTACTGGCCATAATAGTTATTTTAGTTTCAGCTATTTATGTTAATATGAACGATAAAAATTTAAAAAATTATAAAGAAAAGTTATTTGAGAAGAGTTTGTCATTTAATAAAATTTCTAAATCATATAACAAAGTATTCGGGGGTGTTTTACCTTTAGAAATAGAAAAGGGAACAACAAAAACGGTTTTTAATGATGGACTTTCTTATAGTAAAATAGATAAATATGAAAATGGTTTTAAACTAGATATGACAAGTAATGCTATTACTAGCCTTTATGATGGTATAGTTGTATTTATTGGTAATAAAGATACTTACAAAAATACTGTCATTGTTCAAGGAAGTGATGGAGTGGATATTTGGTATGGAAATGTATCTAATGTTAGTGTAACATTATATGATTATATAACTAAAGATACTATAATTGGTGAAGCAGCTGATAATACATTATATTTAGTTTTTAATAAAGAAAATGAATATTTAGGGTATGAAGAATATCTTAAATAAAATTAAAATAAATAGCTTTACTTATTATTTTTTAATAACTTGTTTTATATGTGGCTTAATAAAAAATGCAATAATTTTATTTTTAATTGTTATTATTCATGAAATAGGGCATTTAATAATGATCAGATTATGCCATTATAAAATAGAGAATGTAAGTATCTATCCTTTTGGGGGAATAACTACTATAAATAAGTTAATTAATTCAAATCTGAATAAAGACTTAATAATTTCATTAAATGGTGTAATATTTCAAAATATAGTGATATTTTTAATAACTACTGTATTTTCTTTAAATGAAAATACAGTAGAAATCATCAATTACTATAATAAAAGTATAACTATCTTTAACATTTTACCTATAATTCCTCTAGATGGAAGTAAAATTTTAGAAAATATTTTAAATAGATTATTTTCTTATAAATTTAGTTATTATTTAACTGTAGTTTTATCTTTTTTATCCATTGCTATTTTCTTTGAATATAATAAAATTTATTCTTTAAATAATTATCTAATTATAAGTGTATTAATATTTTATTCCATTAAATACTTGAAAGATTTAAAATATACTTTTAATAAGTTTTTACTTGAAAGAATTATGTATACTTTGCCATTTAAAAAAATTAATAATAATACTAAAAAATTAAATGATTTAAAGATAAATAATAAACATTATTTTAAAATTCATGATAAATATATAAGTGAAGAAGAAAAAATAAGGAAAAAATTTGACAAAAGTACATATTTTTGATATGATTTTAACGTTTGAAAGGGCTTTCTTTTCAAACCGCACTTAACAGGTTAAAAATCTATTTATTAGTACCTTTATAGGCGAGTCTTAAAATTTTAAAGGAGGTAAAGAAATGAAAGCTATATTTGTAACTGGTGGAAAACAATATTATGTTCAAGAAGGCGATGTTATCTATGTTGAAAAATTAGATAAAGAAGCTGGAAGTGATGTTGAATTTACTGATGTTTTAATGGTTGATGGAAAAGTTGGAGAACCAACTGTAAAAGGAGCTAAAGTTGTAGCTACTGTTGAAAAACACGGAAAACAAAAGAAGATAATTGTTTTCAAATATAAACCTAAAAAGAAATATCGTTTAAAACAAGGACACAGACAACCATATACTAAATTAACTATTAAAAAAATTGAAGTTAAATAATTATGATTAAAGTATATAGAGAACAAAATAAAATAATCATTAAAGGTCATGCAGATTATGATGATTATGGAAAAGATATAGTTTGTGCAAGTGTATCTTCAATAGTTATAACTACAGTAAATGCAATATTAGAAATTGATAGAGATGCTGTAATATATAAAGAAGAAAAAGATATTTTAACTATAGAATTATTAAAACAAGATGAGATAATTATAAAACTTATAAACAATATGATTAATTTATTAAAAGAATTGAGTAATAATTATCCTAAAAATATTAAAGTAAGAGAGGATGAATAAATATGAAGAATATGTTACTTAACATCCAATTATTTGCTCACGTTAAAGCTCAAGGTTCTACACGTAATGGTAGAGATTCAGCTGGACGTAGATTAGGTGCTAAAGCAGCTGACGGACAATTTGTTAGTGCTGGTTCTATTTTATATCGTCAAAGAGGAACAAAAATTTATCCTGGAACAAATGTTGGAATGGGAAAAGATCATACATTATTTGCTAAAATCGATGGAGTTGTTAAATTCGAAAGATTAGGCAGAGATAAAAAGAAAGTAAGCATTTACGAAGCATAGTAAATGCTTTTTTTTATTTTGACTTTTAAATATATATGTGATAGGATATTCCAAGATTTAGGGGGAAAATTTAATGAAAATAGAAAATTATTATAAAGATAAATCTGGCATCATTTATCCAAATGTAAGAGAAGTTATTTTTACAAAAGAAGAAATGGCAACAAATTTAGGAAAGTATATTACTGAAACATCAAGAGGAGAGCAATGTAATTTTTTTGAAGGTGATGATATGGATTTTGATACAGATGGATTTTATATTTATCAATCACATTACGATAAAAATAAAGCACTTAGAGTTTATAGAAAATATGCGGAATATAAATTTAATGGTGAAAAGGATGAAATTCTTATAAGTAAATTACAAGATAGACAAAGTAACATAAAATTAACTGAGTTTCCAACTGGTGTTCTTACTCGCGAAAATTATATATTTGGACAAGAAATACCTTTTTATGATGACTATGAAACTTTATATAATTTCAGAGAAAATATAGCAAATGTTAGTCATTTAGTAGATATTTATAATAAATGTTTACAAATAATTGAAGAACTATGTCAAAATGGAATATATTATGCTGATATTCATCCTAAGAATTTTATGGTTAATAACAACGATGTAAAATTAATTGATTTTGAGTATTATCAAATAAAATTTGATGATCCTAGTTATAATAATTTGATCTTTGAAAGAATTACATTTATGTTTAATTTAATTAATTCATTACTTGGAAGTGATGTAAGATATAATTGCCCAGTTAATTTTGAAGAGGCTTATGAAAATTTAGATGTAATGAAAAAAAGATTATTAAAGTAAATAGTAAACAAAGTGTCAAAAAATCAAATTTTTAACTAAATAATATTTTATTGTGATAGAATATAGTTAAGAATAGGATGTGGAAATATGAAAGATGTTTCATTGCTTTATGGAAATGGAATAGATGTTCAAAAATCTTTAGAACTTTTAGGGGACATGGAAACTTATGATGCAACATTAGAAGATTTTTTAGCTGGTATTTATGGTAAATTAGCTGATTTAAAAAGCTACAAAGAAGTTGGTGATATGGCTAATTATGCCGTTTTTGCTCACTCAATAAAAAGTGATGCAAGATATTTAGGATTTACAAGACTTGCCGATTTAGCTTACCAACATGAAATGGAAGGAAAAGCTAATAATATTTATTTTGTTGCTAATAATTATGAAGCTTTAATAAAAGAAGCTAACAGAATTATCAATGTAGTAAAACAATATTTAGGTAAAGATTATGTTCAATCAGTAGTGGCTGAAAGGCCTAAAATTATTAAAGATAAAAAAATATTAGTTGTTGATGATTCAAATTTAATTCGTAATTTTATTGAAAAAATATTTGCTGATAGCTATGAAGTTGTTATGGCAACAGACGGTCAAGTAGCTTTAAATATTATAAATGAAAATACAGATGATATTGCTGCGATGTTACTTGATTTAAATATGCCAAATGTTAATGGATTTGATGTACTTGAATATTTTAAACAAAATAATTTATTTAAAAAAGTACCTGTATCAATTATTAGTGGTGCGGAAGAAAAAGAAACTATTGATAGAGCATTTACTTATGATATCGTAGATTTACTTGCTAAACCATTTAATGAAAGAGACATAAAATCAGTAATTGAAAAGACAATAAATTATAAAGATATGTAAGCCTTAAAAGGGCTTTTTCTTTACGTAAAATTTTAAAAAAATAATATATATTATAATTTTTATAGTATAATTGTAGTAGGTGATATGATGAGAATAATAGTAACAGCTGGGGGTACTGGAGGACATATTTATCCAGCATTAAGTATAATTGAAAAATTTAAGAAAGAAGAAAAAAACTTAGAAGTATTATATATTGGAACCCATAATAGAATGGAAAAAGATATAGTACCAAATCGAGGTATTAAATACGAAGCATTAGAAATTTATGGCTTAACTAAAAACATCAAAAAAGACATTGAAGATATTATTTTGATTAGAAAATCTTATAAAAAGTGCCTTAAAATAATGAAAGACTTTAAACCAGATGTAGTCATTGGATTTGGCGGGTATGTAACATTTCCCGTTATTAAAGCTGCACATAAATTAAAAATAAAAACATTTATTCATGAACAAAACAGTATACCTGGTAAGTCTAATAAAATTTTAGCTAGATATGCTGATATAGTAGGTGTAACTTTTGAAAAAACGAAAGAATATTTTAAAAATAAAGATAACGTTATATTTACAGGACATCCTCGAAGTGATGAAGCAAAACTTGCGAAAAGTGTTTCTTTAGAATCTCTTGGACTTGATCCGAAGAAAAAACTAGTTTTAGTAGTTTTAGGAAGTCTTGGAAGTACATCTTTAAATTCTAAAATAATAGATTATGCAAATAAAGTAAATAATAAAAACTATCAATTATTATATATAACTGGTAAGAGAGTTTATGATAGAGTTGATCAAAAATCACTACCTAGTAATGTTAAAATCTTACCGTTTTATGACAATTTAATTGGACTTTTAAAAAATACTGATGTTGTTATTTCAAGAGCTGGATCTGGTTCTTTAAATGAAATAATAGCACTAAAAATTCCATCTATAATAATACCATCACCAAATGTAGCAAATAATCATCAATATTATAATGCTAAAGATATATATGAAAAAAAAGCTTGTATAATGCTTGAAGAAAATAATTTAACCGGGGATATTTTAAGTGAAAATGTTGATAAATTATTAAATGACTCTAAATATAGAAATGATATGATTAAAAATTTAGAAAAATTTGATGTAAATAATAGCACTGATAAAATTTATAAAGCAATTAAGGAAATAATTTAATGAAAATTTTAAATGATGTTAGTATGAAAAATTATACTACTTATAAAACTGGTGGTATAGTGAAAACTATGTATTTTCCTGAAAATGAAATCGAATTAATAGATTTATTAAAAAAATTAAAAAAAGAAAATATTAAATATTTTATAATTGGTAATGGTTCTAATATCATAGTTGATGATAATTATTTTGATGGAGCAATAATTAATTTAAAAAGGTTAAATAAATATAATATTAAGGATAATGAAGTCTACTGTGAATGTGGGGTAATGTTACCTTTAATTGCAAATATGACTATAAAATCATCGTTAAAAGGACTTGAAAGTTTAATTAGTATTCCTGGTACTATTGGTGGATCTATTTATAATAATGCCGGAGCTTATAATGCAGAAATTAGTAATTACTTAAAAGAAATAAGAGCTTTAAATGAAGATGGTGAAATTGCAACTCTACAAAAACAAGATTGTGATTTTAAGTATCGAGATTCTATTTTTAAACATACTAAAAAATATGTAATTATTTCTTGTGTATTTGAACTAGAAAACGGTAATAAAGAAGAACTATTAAAAATTATTGATAAAAGATGTGAGAAAAGAAAACTTACCCAACCACTTGAATATCCTTCCGCAGGAAGTGTTTTTAGAAATCCTTTAAATAATTATGCTGGTGCTTTAATTGAAAACCTTAATTTAAAAGGAAAAACAATTGGTGGAGCTAAAGTAAGTGATAAACATGCTAATTTTATCATTAATGAAAATAATGCCACTAGTAATGATATTAAAAATTTGATAAAATTAATTCACGAACAAGTTTTAAATAATTATAATATTGATCTTATATTAGAACAAGAAATTATAACATGGGAGTAATTTATGGCAAAAAAAAAGATAAAAAGGAAATTAAATATTAAAGCATTAATTGTGTGTATTTTAATAATATACTTATTTTGCATGGTTATTTATTACTTTTTATCTATGCCAATAAAAAATATTTATATAACGGGTACAACTAATTTAAGCGATAATGAAATAATTCATGCCGCTGGAATAAAAAATTATCCTTCAATAATAAAATTAAATTCTAGTAAAATGAAAAAAAATATAAAAAAATTAAATTACGTTGATGATGTAAAAATAAAAAGAAATATTTTCGGAAAGTTAACAATTGATATTAAAGAAGCTAATATTTTATTTTATAATAGAAATAACAACAAATTGGTTTTATCTAATGGCAAAGAGATAGCTGAAGATAATTCTTATGGTTATGCTTCACTTATTAATTATGTTCCTAAAAATATTTATAAAAAATTAATAACATCTTTAGATAAAATTGATGATGATATTTTAAAAAGTATTAGTGAAATAGAGTACTCGATTAGTAAAAGTAATGATAAAATAATTGATGATACAAGATTTATATTAAGAATGAATGACGGAAATACAGTATATATTAATTTAATAAATATTAAAAATTTAAATAAATACCAGTCTATTTATGCAACATTAAATAATGTTGCTGGTATAATATACCTAGATTCTTCAAGTAATGAAAATATTTACTTTAAATCTTATGAATCATTAAATAAAGAAAAAGAAAATAGTGATAGCAATGAATGAAAATTATAATAAAAAAATGAAAGAAATTATTAATAATCTTACTGGTAGAAAAAAGATTTTACTCCATAGTTGTTGTGGTCCATGTTCTACCAGTTGCATTGAAAGACTAACTCCATACTTTGATATTACTGTATTATATTATAATCCCAATATAGAACCAAAAGAAGAGTATGAAAAAAGAAAGCAAAATCAAATAGATTTTATCAAAAAATATAAATCAATTAATAAATTAGATTTTTTAGATTGTGATTATGATAATGATATTTATCATGAAAAAGTAAAGGGATTAGAACATGAAAAAGAAGGCGGAGCTAGGTGTAATGTCTGTTACTTTTTAAGAATGGAACATACTGCAACACTAGCAAAAAAACTAGGATATGATTTCTTTGGAACAACTTTAACTGTAAGTCCTTATAAACATAGTAAAACAATTAATGAAATTGGTGAAAAAATTAGTAAAATTCATAATATCAATTTTTTATATTCTGATTTTAAAAAAGAAGAAGGTTACAAAAGAAGTATCGAACTTGCCAAAGAATATAATTTATATCGTCAAGATTATTGTGGATGCATGTATGCTAAAAATGATAAAATATAATTACTGACTAACAATAGCCAGTTTTTTTCATAGATATACGTAATAATTATGAATACATAAAGTTTTTGTGATAAAATGAAAGTAAGAAAAAATTAAATTTATATTAAAGAATGAAGGTGAAAATCATGAAATCATTAATTAAAGTTACTACAGAATATTCTCTTTTAGAAAGTATGATAAAAATAGATGAATTAATGAGCTTTTGTAAAGAAAATAATATTTCAGCATGTGGAATGTGTGATAATAATCTTTTTGGAGTAATAGAATTTTATGAAAAATGCCTTAAGAATAATATAAAACCTTTAATTGGTTTAGAAATAAAAGTAACAAATTTAAAATTATATTTATATGCCAAAAATTATAGTGGTTATCAAAATTTAATAAAATTAAATACTATAGCGCAACAAAGAGAAATTTCTTTGTTTGATTTAGAAAATCTTAGTGACAATCTTATTTTAATTATTCCTTATAACAGTATAGAATTATTTAAAGAAGTAAAAAATATTTTTAAAACAATTTATATTGGATATAAAAATGAAATAGAATATAAAAATGCTTCATTAATTAATGACAAAGTTATTTTTTTAAGAGATATAAAATCATTGAATGTAGAAGATGCTAAGTATTTAAATTATTTAAATATGATTAAAAATAATACTAGTATATCTAATTTTCAATTTATTGATTATCAAACAAATGCTTATAATACTTCTGATAAAGACGATACTAAAGATTTTGTTGATGAAATAAATATTGAAATACATAATGATAAAAATTATATTCCCAAATACGATTGTGAAGATTCTTATGCTCATTTAAAGAATTTAACTCAAAAAGGGTTAAACAAAAGATTAGATGGTAATATTACCAAAGAATATCAAGAAAGACTAGATTATGAGTTAAGCGTAATAAAAAAAATGGGCTTTGTTGACTATTTTTTAATAGTTTATGATTATGTTTTATATGCTAAAAAAAATGGTATTTTAGTTGGTGTAGGAAGAGGCAGTGCTGCGGGTAGTTTAGTAAGTTATACATTAGGTATAACAGATATTGACCCGATTAAATATAATTTACTATTTGAAAGATTTTTAAATCCTGAACGTGTTACAATGCCAGATATAGATATAGACTTTGAAAATAACAAGAGAGACTTAGTTATCAATTATGTAAAAAATAAATATGGTAAAGATAAAGTAGCAGGTATTATGACTTTTGGATCATTAAAATCAAGATTAGTACTTAGAAGTATTGCAAAATGTTTAGAAATTGATAATAGTTTACTGGAAAAATTTATGTCTTTTATAGATGCTAAAAAGACCTTGAAAGAGAATCTAGAAAATCCTACTGTGTTAGAGTATGTTAAAAGATATCAAGAAATTACAAAAGCTTATAAGATAAGTATGAAACTAGAAAATTTAAAAAGAAATATTTCAGCAAATGCTGCAGGAGTAGTAATTTGTAGTCAAAGCCTCGAAACATTAATACCTATGTGTACTTTAAATGATGAAATGTTTACTGGTGTAACTAAAGATTACCTAGAAAATATGGGATTTTTAAAAATGGATTTTTTAGCAGTTAAAAATCTTACAACTATTGCTAATATATTAGAAACTATAAAAAAAGATAAAGAAATTAAAATAAATTTAAATAAAATAAATTTAAATAAAATAAATTTTAACGATGAAAAAGTATTTCAAGTATTTTCAATGGGAAATACTGATGGAATATTTCAATTTGAAAGTTATGGAATGCGTCAATTTTTAAAAAAACTAAAACCTAATAATTTTTTAGATTTAACAAGTGCTATTGCACTTTATAGACCTGGGCCAATGCAAAATATTGATTCATTTATTAGAAGAAAACATAATCAAGAAAAAATAGAATATCTTCATGAAGATTTAAAAAGTATTTTAAATGAGACTTTTGGTATAATTGTTTATCAAGAACAAATAATGCAAATACTTGTTAAAATTGGTGGATATACTTATGCAGAGTCTGATAATATCAGAAGAGCTATGAGTAAAAAGAAAAAAGAAATCATTGAGAAAGAAAAAGAAGTTTTTCTTAAAAGAGCAGTTGATAGAGGTTATAAATTAGAACTTGCTATAAAAATTTATGAATTAATATTAAAATTTGCTGATTATGGTTTTAATAAATCTCATTCTGTAGCTTATGCATTAATTGCTTATCAAATGGCTTACTTAAAAACTTATTATCCTAATTATTTTTATAGTGAACTTTTAAATGATGTAATTGGAATAGCTAATAAAACTAAGGAATTAATTTCTTTTTCTAAAGCTTTTGATTGTAAAGTAACTACTGTCGATATTAATAAAAGTCAAGATAAATATATAATAGAAAATAATGAATTAGTTATGCCTTTTGGAGTTTTAAAAAAATTAAATAAAAATGTAATTGAGGCAATTATAAAAAATAGAAAAGATGGATATGTTGATTTTATAGATTTTGTAAAAAAGAATTATAATGAAATTGATAATGAAAATATTAAAACTTTAATTTGTGCTGATGCTTTTAAAAATATAGAAAAAAATGCAAATACTTTATTAAATAATTTAGAAATTGTAGTAAATTATGTGTCGTTAATTAATGACTTAGACGAAAGTCTAGTAGAAAAACCAGTTTTAAAAGATTATCCTGATTTTAGTGATGAGGAGAAAAGAATTTATGAGTTAGAGAATTATGGCTTTTATATAACTAATCATCCAGCAAGTAAGTATAATGAACCTTCGATAGTTAAAATAAAAGATATAGCAAAATATTATAATCGTGTTGTTAAATTTGCTGTTTTAATTGATAAAGTAAAAATCATAAAAACTAAAGAACAAAAGGATATGGCATTTATTGATGCATCAGATGAAACTGGTAAAATGTCTTTTATCTTATTTGCAAATTTATTTAATACTATTGATGAATATAAAAAGAATGAGGTTGTTATAATTAAAGGTAGAGTAGTTAAAAGAATTGACAAGTATCAGGTAAATATTACTAATAGATATTGAAATTTTTCTAGGCTTTTAGTTAAATATGAGGTATACTATATAAAGATAAAAAAATATTAAAATCTTAAACAATTTGATTTTATATTTAAAGGAGTAGAGTAGTATTATGTTTTTTGCAAAATTTCACAAATCAAATTTAGTAACTTATATGGGATTAGTATCAGGAATAATGGCTTTATTTTATTCATTTTCTAAAATGGCTTTTGCTAGTGGTGAATATGTAAGATTTTCATTAGCTTGTTTAGTATTTTCTGGAGTATGTGATATGCTTGACGGAAAATTTGCGAGGATGTTTAAAAGAACAGAAGAACAAAAAGAAATAGGTGTCCAACTTGATAGTTTATGTGATACTTTTTGTTTTTTAGCTGTACCTGTAGTTTTTATGATGAGTCTTGGAATGATAAGACCATTTGAAATAGTTGTTTATGCCATCTTTATGTTATGTGGTATTAATAGACTTGCATCATTTAATGTTGTTTCTAGTGATAAAGAAAAAGCAATTAATACATATCGTGGTCTTCCAGTAACATCAACTGCTATAACATATCCATTACTTGGACTTTTTCATACTATAGTTCCAGCACATATATTTAAATTACTTTATATCATACTTACATTGTTAACTTCTATTTTGATGGTTGTAAATATAAAAGTTCCTAAACTAAAAGGAGCTTGGTACATAATTATTCCTGTTTTAGCAGTTATATTAATAACACTTCTTATGGTGATTTAATGAAATATTTTGATTATAATAGTAAAAAGTTGATACCGGCTAAAGAAAGTAAGACTTTAAGTCTTTTATACAACTGTTTTATTGGCAGAGTTTTATTAAAACTCTTAACAACTAAAACAGTAGCTAATATTTATAGATTCTATATCACATCATCACTATCTAAATTAAAAATAAAAAGGTTTATACAGAAGAATAATATAGATATTTCTAGATATGAAAATGTTTCTTATAAATCATTTAATGATTTTTTTACAAGAAAAATTAAACAAGAAAAAAAGAATTTAGATAAGGGTTTTATAAGTCCTTGCGATGCAAAATTATCAGTTTATAAAATCGATGAAAATTTATCTCTTAACATAAAAAATTCTATTTATACGTTAGACGAACTAGTAGAAGAAAATGTTGATGATTTTAAAGGTGGGTATTGTTTGGTATATCGTTTATGTGTTGATGATTATCATAGATATATTTATCCTTTTGATGGTAGTGTTATAAAAACTAAACATATTTTAGGTAAATTACATACAGTTCAACCAATAGCACAAAAAAAATATAAAGTTTTTAAAGAAAATGATCGAGAAATAACTCTGGTTAAAAATAAAAAATATGAAGAAGTTTATATTATTGAAGTTGGTGCAATGATGATTGGTAAAATAGTAAATAATAAATATGATAATTTTAAAAAAGGTGATGAAAAAGGGCATTTTGAATTCGGCGGTTCAACAATAATTTATTTATTTAAAAAAGATAAGATTAACTTGAATGAAATAATTTTAAATAATTCTAAAAATGATATTGAAACAATTGTAAAAATAGGAGATAATCTAGAGTGATTTTTACAATATTTAAGGAGTGTAAGAATGAATAAAGTTGTTACTATATGTGGAAGTATGAAATTTAAAGAAAAAATGATGGAAGTAGCTGAAAAATTAGAAATAAAAAATAAATATGTTGTTATTCAATGTATATATAGTAATGTTAAATTTAATGAAAAAGAAAAACAAACTTTAGCAAAGTTACATTATGATAAAATAAAAATTAGTGATGCTATCTATGTAATAAATATAAATGGTTATATTGGAGAGTCTACAGCTAAGGAAATTGAATTTGCTAAAAAATTAGGTAAAGAAATAATGTATTTAGAACCTTTTAACTAAGAAAAGATAAGAGTGGTTTTATGAAAAAGAAAAACATAATAATTTCAGGGATTATATTTATTTTTTTAATATTTATAACATTTTTTATAATATTTCATAACTATAGTTTTAGTACAATTTATAATAATATAAAAAATGTTTCATTAGTATTTATATTAATTTGCTTAATATTAATTATATTATACTTTATATGCCAAGGTACATATTTTAAATTGATTTTAAAAAGTGAAAATGAAGATATCACGCTTTTTCAAGGCATATATTATTCAATAGTAGAGTTTTTCTTTAGTGCAATAACACCGAGTTCTACTGGTGGTCAACCAATCCAACTTTATTATATGACTAAAGATAAAATCCCTATGAGAAAATCAATAATTGCTTTAATTCTTAATACAATGATTTTTAAATTATTTTTTGTAGTTGGAGGAATTTTAATTCTAATCTTTTCTAAAGAATTAGTTTTTAATAATGGTCTTTTAATTGAAATGTTATTCTTTTTAGGTTTATTAATTGATATTTTAATGATAATTGGATGCTTACTTTTAATGTATAATCAAAGAATTATCGCTGTAATTTTAAAAATATTTTATAAATTAAAAAATAGGTTATCTAAAAATAAAAAAGATTATAATAATACCATTGTAGAAATTTTAGAAAAATATGTAGATGAAGCTAAATTTATAAATGAAAATAAAAAAACAATTGTAATATCTATAATTATTACATTTATTCAAAGAATATTGTTATTTTCAATTACATATGTAATTTATAGAAGTTTTAGATTTAATACATTAAATTATTTTGAAATATTATTATTACAAATATTTGTCCAAATAGCATGTGAAAGTATCATATTACCTGGAGGAGTTGGAGTATCAGAATTTATTTCTAAATATTTATTTAAAACATGCTTTGGAATTTATTTTACATCTGCAATGGTTATATGTAGAACTTTATCATTTTATTTTCCTTTGATAATATTGTTATTTATAATTTTAATTGTAACAAAGAAATATTATTTTCAAAAATGATTGTTTAAATAATAAAAATTTGATAAAATAGTGTTGATACTAGGTGATTATATGAAATATACAAAAATAGTAAAAAGAGAAACTAAAATAATGATAATGGTTGTACTTGTTATGATAGTTATAGTTCTAGGTGTATCTTATGCCTTATTCATGCAAGTTACTGATAACTCTAATAATCAAGTTGTAACAACAGGAACATTGCAAGTAGAATATGCTAGTAGTAATGGGTATATAACAAACAATTCTTATAAAGAATTATTACCAATGAGTAATAACAAAGGGCTTGAACAAACAGGATATAGTTTTAGTGTAAAAAATACAGGTAGTCTTCCTGTAACATATAAAGTTTATATGTATGTTAATGAATCTGACTATAATAATGATGTTGCTAATAAAAAAATTAGTGGTGAATTGTTTAAAGATTTAAGTTTAATAAAGTTTAATATTCAAACTAATAAAGATGGGAATAATACTATTTCTAAAATTAGTGATATAAATATGAAAAATGATTCTGGAATAGATAAGTATGAAATTTATACTGGAACGGTTAATGAAAATAATAGTATTAATAGTCATGTTTTAAAATTGTGGCTTGATGAAGATTTGGATGAGACAAATATAGGTAAATATATTTATTTGAAATTAGAAGTTTCAAGTTATATTACAGGTCAAGAGACTTAGTTAGGAGCTTATATATGATTATAGATTTGAATAAAGTAAAAAATGAATATTTTATAAACGAAAAATATAATTATGATGATAGTTATTTAAAAAATACTGATATAAGAAAATTAGAAAATGTAAGTTTTAATGGTAAAATATATTTTGACTTTGATGATAATTTAAAAATAGAAGGCATTTGTAGTGGAACAATGATATTACCAGATTCAATTACTTTAGAAGATGTAGAATATCCATTTTCATTTGAAATTGACTATATAATTGACGAAAATAATGAAGAAATCAAAGAATATTACGAAAAATTGAAAAATACACTTGATATTATGGGCATTTTATGGCAAAATATTGTATTGGAAGTCCCTATGAGAATTACTAACAGTTCTATTGATAAAATTAAGAATGTTGGTAATGGTTGGGATATAAAAAATGAGAAGAAAAAAGAAATCGATCCAAGACTAGCAAAGTTAACTGAGCTACTTGATGATACTGGGAAGGAGTGAAACTATGGCAGTTCCATTTAGAAGAACAAGTAAAACTAAAAAAAGAATGCGTCGTACTCACTTAAAAAAAGAAGTTGGAGCTTTAACTACATGTTCAAAATGTGGTGCAAGCATAAGACCTCATCGTGCATGTACTAAATGTGGAAATTACAAAGGAAACGAAGTAATCAAAACAACAGCAACAGAAGAAAAATAAAGACATTCAAAATGAATGTTTTTTCTTTTTTTTATAACAAAATAATAATTTAAATATTTAATTTGATTTATAACATTTATTTTGATATTATAAAAAATAAATAAAACAAAAGTTATATTAATTTTAATAGGGCGTGTTAATTATGGACAAAAATGAATATTTAGAAAAATATAAGAAAAAAATTGAATATTTAAATTTTGATGAAGAAATTACAAAATTGTTTAATGAATCGTATGAAATTTCATGTAATAATAGTTCCGAAGATTTTAATGCTCAATTAGAATATGAATTTATATTAAGGCTAATTAAGTTAGCAAAAAATCAAAATCATGATATATATGAAGCTTTATCGATATATTTTGAAAAATATAATGAATTTTATTTAAGAAAGAGGAAAAAAGATATTGTTAATATATCTCATGAAAAACAAAAAGAAAATTATGATGAAGCATTTGATTTTACAGTAAAAAATTATGAAGAAGGCCAACTATTTTATAAGGAATTAGTGCAGAATATTAATTTGGCCTATAAAAATCAATTGCATAAAAAAGAAGCTTTAGATATGAAATATGATATTACAATTAAATCAATTTATGAATTATTTTCTAAATACGATAAAAGTATTGTAGAAATGGTTCTTGGAGTATTAAAGAAAACTGAACCAATTTCTTTTTCTATTTTAACAAAGAAATATGGTGAAAATTTTGATGGGATGAATTCTGAAAAAGTTAGTTACATGGAGCAATCAAGAATTGATAATATCTTGGTAAGGCTAGAACAAAAAATAGAATTAGCAGAATATGAAGTAAGCATGGGTAAAGCATTAAAAAAAGTAAGAATTTTTTTAGAAAAATCAAATGATACAAAAATAATCGAAGCCATAAATAAAATGAAGGAGAGTAAATCTAAATATTTAGTTATAAAAGATATCGAAGATTTAAAAAATAAATTTCATGTAAATGATGCAATATTAAAAATTGCTATTGGATTTGAAAAAGATACTATTGAAAAGAAAGTATTTTGCTTAACTTATGGTTTCGAATGTGAAAAAAAAGTTTGGATAAAATTTGTGAAATATTAAATATTAGTTATGATAATTATAAAAATTATTTAAATGTTATGTTAAAAAAGATGCCTGAGTTAATTAATCAAGCTAAAGATTATTATGAATTATTAGGAAAAAGAGTAAATAATAATCGAAAAAATAATTCAAAATTAAAGTATTCATTTTTTGAATATTTTTATGATGATAATATGACGGATAAAGAAAAAGAAGAGGTAAAAGCATTTGTTATCAAGTATCTTGATAACACTAAAGGAAGTCAAGCATATGAATTAGTTGTGAGAAAATATGGCGAAAATTATGATACACTAAATGAAAATATAACTTTTAATAGACAAGAAAGCATTTTATATGAAAATTTTAAAGTTGCTATAAAAAATAAAATTAAAACTGGTAATATGGCAATCCGAGTAAAAAAAGTTTCATTTTTTGAATGGTTTTATGAAGATAATATGTCAGATAAAGAAAAAGAAGAAGTGAAAATATTTGTTAGCGAATTCCTTGATAAAAATAAAGAAAGTCAAGCATATAAATTAGTAGTAAGAAAATATGGCGAAAATTATGATACCCTAAATAGGAATATGATATTTACTAAACAAGAAAGTACTTTATATGAAAATTTTAAATCTTCTATAAGAAGAAAATTAAAAAATAAAAATAACTTAAAATTAAATTCATCAAAAATTAAACATTCTTATAATGAAAAATTAAAGGAAGAAAAAGAAGCAGTAGAATCTCAAGAGGTTAAAATAATTCCTAGTGCTCTTAATTATACGGATACAATTATTTATAAATTAACAGAATTAAAATATTCCTTAGGAAAGATATCTTTGCTTCTTAATGTGGACACTAATTTTATATTAAAATCATATATAAGTAATTTAGATTATTATTCTTTAAGTTTTGTTATTAATACAATAATGGAATACAATCCAAAATATTTAATTAATATATTTAGTAGTAATTATTTTGATGAGTTATTAATTAAACTGTCACCAATAGAAAAACAATTAATTTATTATTTGATTCTTGCTAAAAATAATATGATAAGTTTAGACGAAATTTCAGCAATTATGAATATTTCAGTGGAAGATATAAATAATTATCAAATATATACTAGAGAAGAAAAATATGATGAATTAAATAATTATATTTCTTTTGATAAAGAAAAGAAAAAAGTTTTGACAAGTAAAATGTAAAATAGAAAAAATTATAAAAAACAAATGGTTAAAGTATTTACTTTAACCATTTTTTAATGTATTATAATGGTAGACAGTGGTACATTGTGGTAGAAAGTGGGGGATTATAATGTTCATGGGTGAATTTCATCATAATATTGATGAAAAAGGTCGTCTCGTTATACCTAATAAGTTCCGCAGCGAATTAGGTAATAATTTTATCATTACTCGCGGCCTTGAAAATTGCTTGTATGTTTATTCTATGAATGAATGGAATAGCTTAGTAGCAAAGTTAAAGTCTCTACCTTTTACAAAAAAAGATGCCCGTATTTTTATAAGATCCTTCTTTTCTGGTGCTACTGAATGTGAATTTGATCGTCAGGGTCGAATAAACATTACCTCCCCACTGGTTAGTTACGCCGGTATTGATAAGGAATGTGTCATTATCGGTGCCAACGACCGTATAGAAATTTGGTCAGATAAAGGCTGGAATGATTTTATGGATGTTAATTCTTCAAAACTTGAAGATATAGCTGAAAATCTATTCTTGGAGGAATAATGAAACATTATAGTGTATTATTAAATGAATGCATTGAAAATTTAAATATCAAAGAAGATGGTATTTATGTTGATGCAACTCTTGGTTATGCTGGGCATAGCAAAGAAATATTAAAAAGACTGACTACGGGGAAGTTGTACTGCTTCGATAATGATGAAATTGCCATAAAAGAGTCGACAAAAACTCTTAGTGCAATTTCCAATAATTTTAAAATTTATCATAGTAATTTTTCAAATATGAAAGAAAAATTATTAGAAGATGGAGTAACAAAAGTAGATGGTATTTTATTTGATTTGGGTTTTTCTTCACCTCAAATTGATGATGCCACAAGAGGTTTTTCATTTATGAAAGATGGAAAACTTGATATGCGAATGGATTTAGACAATCCATTTAGTGCCAAAAATGTTGTAAATGAGTACAGTGAAGAAAAATTAAAAGAAATATTTTTTAGATATGGTGAGGAAAAGACATCTAAAGCTATAGCTAAAAAAATAGTTGAATATCGTAAAGATAAAGAAATTTCTACAACATTAGAATTAGTAGAAATAATAAAAAATGCAGTAGGTATAAAATACTTTAAAGAAAAACATCCTGAAAGAAATATATTTCAAGCTATAAGAATTGAAGTAAATAAAGAACTTAGTGTATTAGAAAGTGTTTTACCTGATGCAATAAATTTACTTAATTCTAAAGGAAGAATATGCGTAATAACATTCCATTCTTTAGAAGATAGAATTGTAAAGAAAATATTTAAAGAAAATAGTGAAGTTAGTGATATTTTTAAAGGTCTTCCTGAAATACCATTAGAATATCAAGCTAAAATAAAATTAATAAATAAGCATCCATTAGTGGCAACTGAAAAAGAACTTTTAGAAAATTCTAGAAGTAAAAGTGCTAAATTAAGAATAATTGAAAGGATTTGATTAGAATGATAAAGAAAGAAAAAAAAGTAAAGGTTTTAAGAATAGAAAAATTAATATATGGATTAATAATATTTGTAGCTGTTTTAATACCTATAGCAAATGTTTTTTCTAAAGCTTTATTATCTGAATCAAATATTGAAGTAGAAAAATTAGAAAACAAAATAAATGAACAAGTTGGAATCAATGATAGTTTAAATATGCAAATTAATGAACTTGCTTCATTAGATAAAATTCAAGCCGTTGCAAATGAGCTAGGATTATCTTATAATAATGATAATATTAAATTAATAACAGCAGAATAAAGGAATGATATTATGAAAAAAAGGAGAAACAAAGCAAAAATAAATTTAAAATTTACGCTTTTATGTGTTTCTCTTTTATTGTGCGTTGCTATTGGAAAACTTTGTTATGTTGTTCTTGCAAAAAATGTCGATGGTACTGATTTAACCGCTTTTGCTAATAGTAGAAATACAGTAAGTGAAACTCTGCCAGCAAAAAGAGGTACTATTTATGATTACTATGGTGAGGTATTAGCTCAAAACGTAAACTCTTATACAGTTATTGCATACTTATCTAGTACAAGAACAACTAATGAAAATAATCCGAAACATGTTGTTGATAAAGATAAAACTGCCGAAGAATTGGCTCCTTTAATAAATATGACAAAAGAACAAATATTAAATCTTTTAAATAAAGATTTGTACCAGGTTGAACTTGGTCCTGGTGGTAGAGGAATAACAGAACTTACTAAAAAAGAAATAGAAAAATTAAATTTGCCAGGTATTGATTTTGTTGCTTCAACTAAAAGATATTATAAAATGGGTAATTTTGCATCTTATATAATTGGATATGCAAGACCTAATGATAATGAAGAAATAACTGGTGAAATGGGTATTGAAAAATATTATAATGACAAACTAAAAGGAAAAGATGGTAAGAAGACATATCAACAAGATGCATATGGTTATCAGCTTCCAGATAATAGTAAACATCCAGTATTAATTGAAGAAGCAGAAGATGGTAATGATATTTATTTAACTATTGATAATAATATTCAATTAATAGCTGAAAATGCAGTTTATAGTTTGGCAGAAAAACATGATCTTAAGTGGATAACTTTCAGTGTAATGGAGGCAAAAACTGGTGCAATAGTGGCATCAGCATCAACACCAAATTTTAATTTAAATACACTGGATAATATTGAATCTTATTTAAATCCTTTAACATCTTATACTTATGAACCAGGATCTACTATGAAAATATTTTCTTTTATGGCAGCTATAGAAAATGGCTTATATAATGGTGAAGATACATATGATTCAGGTACTATAAAGCTAAGTGATGGAACAGTTATAAAAGACTTTAATAATGTTGGATGGGGTAGAATTACTTATAATAAAGGTTTTGCTTATTCATCAAATGTTGCTGCAACATTACTTGCTCAAAAACTTGGTACAAAAAAATTAAAAACTTTTTATGAAAATTTAGGATTTGGCAAAAATACAGGAATTGAGCTTCCTGGTGAATTACCTGGTAAAATAAACTTTAATTATGAGAGTGAACTTGCAAATGCCTCTTTCGGGCAAGGTGTAACAACAACTCCGATTCAAAATTTACAAGCATTATCTTCGATTGCTAATAATGGAACCGTATTAAAACCATATATAGTTAGTAAAATTGTTAATTCTAAAGGAAATACAGTTTATGAAGGAAAAAGAACCGAATTGAATACAGTAGCAAGTACAGATACAATTAATCAAGTAAAAAATTTAATGTATAATGTTGTTTACGATGGCCTTGCTTCTTCAAAAAACTATGCCGCAGATAATGTTACAGTTATTGGTAAAACAGGAACCGCTCAAATAGCATCACCTAATGGTGGTTATTTAACCGGAAATTATGACTATATTAAATCTTTTGCTGGATTATTTCCTTACGAAAATCCAGAATATGTTATCTATGTTTCTGTAAAACAATTAGTTGGTGAAACTAAAGATATTGCTGATATGATTTCTAACTCAATTGAAGAGATTGCTAAATATAAAAATCTAGTTGAAACAAAGAGCGATATAGATGAAACTAAAATAATAAAATTGTCTAATTATATTTCTAAAGAAACTATTTTAACTACTGATTTATTAGATAAAAAAGGGTTAAAAGTAATAGTTCTTGGAGATGGTAAACATATTATAAATCAATATCCTTTAAAAAATAAATCAGTTACTTATGGAACTAAAGTTTTCTTACTTACTGATGGAACTAATTTTACCATGCCAGATGTAATGGGATGGAGTAGTAATGATATAAAAACATTCTGTAAATTAATTAAGTTAAACTATAATATTAATGGCTATGGAAATGTAAGTGAAGTAAGTATAAAACCTGGTGAAAATATAAATTTTGAAAATACATTAGAAATAACATTAAGTAATTAAAGTATTGGGTTAAACAATGCTTTTTTTATTGATTTAAATAATTAAAAAAGTTATAATTAATACAGAGAAAATAGAAAGTAGAAGATGATGAGCATGAAAGCAAAACTAAATAAAATTAAGATAATAATTGCTATTAGTTTACTTATTTTAGTATCAGTAATAAGTATAAATTATGCTCATTCTTTTTACCGTGGAAAAACAAAAGAAAATAATGAAACCGAAACAATATTAAAGTCAAAAAAAATAGCATTAGTATTTGATGATACAAAAGAAGTAAATGTATTAGATATGTTACCAGGAAAGAGTTTAGAAAAAACATTTACAGTAACAAGTGATGCCGATGAAACATTAACATATAATATAAAATTTAAAGATATAGTAAAAACATATAAAAAAGATATGGTATATACATTAAAATGTAATGGAGAAGAAATAGTAAAAGAAACACCATTACCAAAAACAAGTATTGAAGAATACATATTAGAAAATATAAAAATAAACCCTGGAGAAAAAAGGGAATATATATTAACAATAACATATAAGAATTTAGAAAATGAATTACAAATAGTAGATAAAAATGATACATTTAGTGGAACAGTAGAAATAGATTTAGAAAAAGAAAAAGAACCATTAATAAAAACATATGAAGATAGTGAAGAAATAACAAACGAAGAAATAAAAAATAATGAAGTAATAAAAGAATTTAGAGTAAGAAATGCTGATGTAAAAAAAACAATAAATTATAGTATAAATTTAAGTAATTTAACTAATACGTATGAAGCAAATGAATTGAATTATACATTAGAAAAAAATGGTGAAAAAGTAAAAGAAGCTGAAGTGCCAAAAACTGGAGAATTAACATATATATACTATAACCAAAGTCTAAAAAGTGGAGAAACAGATAATTATAAATTAATAGTAAATAAAGAAAGTGAAAATGAAAAAGAATTTAAAACAAAAATAGAAATAAATACAAAAGAGGTAAAAGATACAAAACCAGAAGCAATAATAGCAGTAGATAGTAAGACATCAAAGAGTATAACAGTAAATGCAAGCTGTATAGACGAAGAATCTGGAATAAAGAAATACAGTTTCTATAAAAATAATGAATTAGTAAAAGAAATAGAAACAAAAGAAAAAAGTTATAAATATACATATGATAACTTAAATGAAAAAGAATATGAATTAAAATTAGTATGTACAAATAACTTTGATGTAATAAGCAATAGTGAAATAAAAGAAACACCAAATGTATTAGTAATACCAACAATAGAGAAAAATGATAACTATGAACAAGAAAAGAAAGTAATAGTAAAATATCCTGGTGAAGGAAATAAATATTTATTATTAACAGGAACTGTAACAGCAAATAAAGATTTGTATAAATGTACAGAAGAAATGAAATGTACAGAATTAATTAAAGCTGGAACAAAATTAGATACAACATCATGGCATAAAACAGAAGAAGATCTAGAATTAACATATAAAACA
This sequence comes from uncultured Bacilli bacterium, assembly GCA_934129945.1. GTDB lineage: Bacteria > Bacillota_I > Bacilli_A > RF39 > UBA660 > RUG14121. The sequence continues at coordinate 200,610 of CAKOXC010000002.1, read as the reverse complement.
AATGGAACAATAAAAGCAAAAGTAAATGATACAATAAATGAAAAAGAAACAGAAGAAATAGAAATAATAAATGTTGATAATGAAAAACCAACTGTAACATTTGAAACAAATGGAAATAACACATATGCAAAAAGTCAAGGTACAAAAGTAACAGTAACAGATAATTTATCAGGAGTTTCTACTTTAAAATATCAATGGACAAACTCAACAAACCAACCAGCTGTAAGTACTTTTACAAATACTTTTGCAAGTGGTGATACATTAACAAAATCTGATGGAACAGGGGATTATTACTTATGGATACTAGCAATAGATAATGCAGGAAACCAAATAATAATCAAAAGTAATACATTTAAATTAGATAATAATGCTCCAAGTTGTAACTGGAGTGGTGAGTCAACAACATATAGAACAAGTGCCGATATAACAGTAACATGTAAAGATCAAGAAAGTGGATGTTTAAATACAACAAACTCTAAAACATGGAATTATAAAGAAACAAAAGTAACGGATGAAGTATCATATACAATAAGTGATAATGCAGGAAATACAACAACATGTTCAAAAACAATTAATGTATATGTAGATACAACTCCACCAACATGTAATATAGAAGGGAATATAACAAATTATACAAATGGTAATGTTACACTAAAAGTAGTGGGAACAGATGAACATAGTGGTGGAGTAACATATTCATGGGATGGAACAACATATGGAAGTAACCAAACAAAAGAAATAACTGCAAATGGTAAATATACAGCATATACAAAAGATAAATTGGGTAATACTGCAAATTGTAGTCTAGATATTGATAAAATAGATAAAACAAAACCAACTGTTACATTTGAAACAAATGGAAATAACACATATGCAAAGAGTCAAAGCACAAAAGTAACAGTAACAGATACTCAATCAGGAATATCAACACTAAAATATCAATGGACAAACTCAACAAACCAACCAGCTGTAAGTACTTTTACAAATACTTTTGCAAGTGGTGATACATTAACAAAATCTGATGGAACAGGGGATTATTACTTATGGATACTAGCAATAGATAATGCTGGAAACCAAATAATAACAAAAAGTAATGCATTCAAATTAGATAATACAAATCCAACATGTATAATGGATGTAACACCAACAAGTTGGACATCAAGTGCAACACTAAAAATAACAGCAACAGATGGTCATAGTGGAATAAGTACATATTCTTTTGATGGAGAAAACTATACTACAACAAATACTAAAACAATAAATAATAATGATACATATATAGCATACATAAAAGATAAAGCAGGAAATATTGGAAAATGTAGTAAAGAAGTAACAAATATAGATACAACAGAACCAATAGCAACAATAAAAACAAAAGCAAAAACATCAAAAAGTATAACAGTAACTGGAACATGTACAGATAATGAATCCGGAATAAAAAGATATGAATTCTATTTAGATGGAACAAAAAAAGCAACATATGAAATAAAAGACAATACAAAAGATTATACATATGAAAATGTAGAATCAAAAAATCATACATATAAACTAGTGTGTACAAATAATGCATCATTAACAAAAGAGATAAGTGGAACAGAGACACCAAATGAACTAGAAATACCAACATATACAGTAGCAAGTGGATATGCAAAGAGTAAAACAACAACAATAACATATAAAGGAGAGGGAGCATACTTATTAAAAACAACTGGTAGTGCAACAAGCAATATAGAATTAATAGATTGTGGAACAGTAAGTAATAATGGAGAATATACATGTAGTACAACAATACTACCAGTAGGAAGTACCTTAAAAGAGAATACATGGTATAAAGCAGCAAACAATCCGACATTAACATATACAAGTAATGGAACATTAATAGCAAAAACAGCAGATGGAATAAACTATAAACAAGGAAGTTCCTTAACAATAAGTGGAGTAGATAATACATCTCCAACAAAACCAAATATAACACTCAAATTAAATAATGCATCAGGAAGTGCATATACAAGTGGAACATGGACGAATAATAGTGTATATGTAGAGTTATCATCAACAGATACAGGAAGTGGAATAGATCACTATGAATGGTACGAAAGTGGTTGGACAACAAGAGCGATGACAACGACTGGTGGTGTAACATCAATAACATATACTGCAGAGAGAAATGAAACAGTAAGATTTAGAGCAATAGATAAAGCAGGAAATATATCAGAAGAAACAAGTGCAGTTATAAAGATAGATAAGACAAAACCAACATGTACAAATAGTGGAGACTCAACAACATGGACAAGTGGAAATAGAACAATAACATGGGGATGTAGTGATACATTATCAGGATGTAAAACAGGATACACAGGAGGATCACAAACATATACAACAAGTACAAAAACAGTAACAATAGCATCATATACAATAAAAGATAATGCTGGTAATGAAACAACATGCCAACAAAGAACAGCAAATGTATATGTTGATAAGACAGCACCAACTCTTTCATTAACAAAAGAAACATATCAAGAAGGATTTGATAATTGGAGTCTACCAACAGGAGGAAGTGTTGGCAATGGTATTTTAACATTAAGTCAATCTGGATCAGCTACTTCAAATTATTATGCGGTAAATGGAGAGTACTGGCATGTTTTATACGATGCTTATACAACAACAAAAGCTAATGATGATGGAACTGGCGGAATTTTGTCAAATTCATCATATTTTGATGTAAATAAAAATGGTATAAAAAGTCAAAATGGTTATAGTGCAAATGGTAATGCACCTTCCTTTACACTTAATGAATGGAAAAATAATCTTTCATGGGACGGTTGGAGTGGATATGGAAGTGATGTTAAATATTTAAAATTTTCTTTTTCAACTGGTAATACTTATTCACAACCGCCAGTAAAGATAAGGAACTTTAAAGTATGGGGACAATTATATAATAATAGTTTCTATAATATAAATATTTCAAAATCAGATAATGTGGAAATAAAGACTGTAAAATATGCAACAGGAAATCAAACAGAAAGTTATTTTACAACAGGAGGAATAACATTAACATCAGATACATTAAAAGTGACAGAGAATAATACATATACAGTTTATGCTGAAGATACAGTAGGAAATAAAAAGGTTGCAACAATAAATGTAAATAAGATAGATACAACAAAACCTACAGTGGCATTTGGAACAAATGGAAATAGTACATATGCAAAGAGTCAAAGTACAAAAGTAACAGTAACAGATAATCTATCTGGTATTTCTATTTTAAAATATCAATGGACAACAAGTACAACCGCTCCAACTGCAAGTACTTTTACAACTTCATTTACAAACGGAAGTACAATAACAAAATCTGATGGGACAGGGTCATATTATTTATGGATACTAGCAACAGATAATGCTGGAAATCAAACAATAACAAGAAGTAATGTATTTAATTTAGATAATATAGCCCCAACATGTAGTATAAGTGGTAATCCAACAAGTTGGACAACAAGTGCAACATTAAAAGCAACTGGATCAGATAGTCATAGTGGGGTATCATCAGTAGTATTTACAGGAACAACATCAGCAAGTAAAACAGTAACATCAAATGGAAGTGTAAGTGCAACAGTGACGGATAAAGCTGGAAATACAAATACATGTAGTGCAAATGTAACAAAAATAGATACGGAAAAACCAACATGTACAATAACAGGATTACCAACATCTTGGACAACAAGTGCAATATTAACAGTAAGTGGAACAGATAGTCAGTCAGGAGTAGCAAGTTATTCGTGGGATGGAACAACATATGGAAGTACGCAAACCAAAACAATAACAGCAAATGGAACATATACAGCTTATGTAAAAGATAAAGTTGGAAGAATTAAAAATTGTAGTGCAACAGTATCTAAAGTCGATTCAGTGGCTCCGACAGCACCTGTTATAGCTGGTGGATCAGGAGAATGGCAAAATTACAATCAGATTGTATGGAATACAACAAATAGTACAGCGACAAGTGGAATAAAGAAATATCAATATTGTACAAATACAAGTAATACAACTTCTGGATGTACATGGAATGATTTAGATAATAATACCGACGGAGTTTCAGTAAGTGGAATGGATGTTGCATATTATCATCAAACTTATAGTGATTTAATAAATGCATTTAATGGAAATGTGACAAAGCTAGTTTCACATTATAATAACAGTGGTAAAAATGAAGGAAGAACCATAAGTAGTTCTTCATGGTTAAGAAATGCCCAAAATATATCAAAAGAAGGAGAAACTTATGTATTCTTCAAAGCAATAAGTAATTCAGGTCTTACAAGTAGTGCTTCAAATACTATTCATTTGAAAATAGATAAAACGGCACCAACATGTACAAATAGTGGAGATTCAACAACGTGGACAAAAGCTGATAGAACGATAACATGGGGATGTAATGATGCATTATCAGGATGTATGAGTGGTTATACAGGGGCATCAAAAACTTTTAATGCAAATACATCAACTGCATCAATAGCGGCATACACAATAAAAGATAATGCTGGAAATACAACAGGTTGTTCTGCAAGGACGGCAAATGTATATGTAGAAAAAACATTAACAATACCATCTTTATCATCATCATCTAGCTCATATGCTACCATAACAGGAGCATATTCATCTGGAGCAGCTATAAGTGGTATTAAGTCAACAAATTGTTATTTTGGAACTACAAATGCACCATCAACTGCCGCTACATTATCTAGCAATAATTGTGTAGCAACAGTAACAGCAACAAAAACAGCAACAACTTATTATATGAAAAAATGTATAACTAGTAATGCGGGAAATACGTCGTGTTCATCAGTTAGTTCTATTAATAATGTAGGATATTGTTCAGCTGGAAATTATAATACAACATCAACCTATGCTCAAACAGGAAATTGGACAGCATGTAATAATGTTTGTGGCGGTGGAACACAGTATAAAAATGCTATTAGAACTGATAAATATACGTCAAAATATAATAATTTAGATTGCGGTAGTGCAACAGCAACAGTTAATAATCATTACAGTCAAGGTTGTGGAGGAAAAACTGAGTCTTCAAGAAGTTCGTGTAGTGCTACTTGCCCAACTGCCTGCGGTAATGCGGCATCAACTAAAACTGGAACGCAAACCGTATATTATAAAAGTACTGTAGACGGCTCTAGTTGTGGTAGTTCTTCAGTTTCATGTAGTAAAAGTTGTTCAGCAACAGCAGCGTGTGCTAAAAACCTTTTATCGACTGGAAATTGGACTGAAAATACAAATGTAAATACTCCATACATAGTAAAAACTGCAAGTATTTCATTATCAGGATATACAAAGATAACTGGAAAATATACAATTGGAGATAGTAAAGGATGCCAATATGAAAATGGAGTAAGTTGTTCAGTTTGTCTAGGAACAGGAACAGCTAGCAGTAATAACTGTAATGTAAAAATTTCTGGAAATTCTTATACAGTACCAGCATGGGGAACATGGAAATCTGGGGCATATTCGATTTCTTATACTCTTACAGCAACAGCAAAAAAACAAACTAAATTAAATCTGATTTGTCAACATACTAGAAATGGTTGTAGAGGGTCAATTAAAGTTACGACAGCTATTAAAGCTACAAATTAAAATTTGTAAGGAATTGAGACAAATTAATAATCAATTTTAATAAAATACCTCGCGCTTTAAAAGCCGAGGTATTATTAATAATAATATAACTAAAACAATCATTATTTTTCATTAATTTTAAATTTATTAGATGAATTTTAATTCAAAAACCCAAGTTGTTTTTATTGGTGACAGTTCTAACCAAAATTGTATTAATTTTTTACCAATATTAAAGCAAGCTCAAAATGATTATGGTTATAAAACAAATTATTTAGATATAAGCGAGCTTGATAGTGAAGATGCGAAAATATTTTAATGAAATATGAAAAAGAAGGATTTTTAGAAAAGACATACGGCTCAACGCCAGTGGTTTTAACTTTAAAATCTGGAAAAATGATTCAAGGATGGGTTGGATTTGCATCATATAATGAATTTAAAGATTTTTTAAATAATTCAGGATTGAAAAAATAAAAATAGAAGATTGTTTTATGAGTAAAAAAATGGTATTATTAACATAGGTGATAAGATAAATGAGTAAAGAGGGTAAAAAAGAAAAAAAATTTAATATATTTAATTTAATTGTTAATATTATAGCATTTTCAGCAGTTATATTATTTATATGTCTAATTTATTTTAGTAATACAAATTATAATACTGTAAAAAATGGTAATGAACCTACTGGTTATAGAGAATTAAAAAAATATACTAAGAATGGTCGTAATATAACAGTTTATAATTACACTTTATATAAAATTGTAGTTATCAAGTATGCTGATACTGAAACTTATATTTTAAAACCATTTTTCATAGAGGATTACTCTGGAGGAAAATAATGGATTTTGATAGTTGCTTAAACGAATTTAATAAATATGTTGCAAATTATGATTTGAAAATAACAGAAAACAAATATAAATATGATCACACATTAAGAGTGATTGAATTTACAAAGACAATTTGTAAGAATGAAAATTTTAATGAAGAAGAAACTAATATCGCTTTAATATGTTCTTTGCTTCATGATATAGCTAGATTTGAAGAATGGACAAAGTATCATTCTTGGAATGAAATTGATCATGGTGATTTAGGATACGAAATACTTTCTAATAAAAATTATATTTTAAAATTTGTGAGTGATGAATATAAAGCTACTGTGCTAAGCACAGTTAAATATCATAACAAATTAGAAATTCCTGATGAACTTGATGATTTTACTTTGAAAATGCTAAAGGTAGTAAGAGATGCAGATAAATTAGATATTTTAAATACACAGTATAATCCATATAATGAAAATTCTTTAACATTAAATTTAGATTATTATAAAAAATATAATTTAAATAGTTTTATTATAGATAATTTTATAAATGAAAAAATGTTAGCAAGAGATAAAGTAACTAATATTTGTGAAGATATAATATTTTATTTATCGTATTTATTTGATATGAATTATCGTACAAGCTTTAAAATTATTTATGATTTGAAAGTTGTAGATATTAAACTTGAATTATTAAAAAAAGTTATGAATGATGATGAAAAATATAAAATATTAGAAATAAAAGCTAAAGATTATTTGGAATCAAATATTAAATTGTGAGGTGAAACATGAAAAAAAGAAATTTATTTATATTTGTTTGCGTTTTGACTTCTTTAATTGGAGTAATAGGGTATACTTATTCTAAGTGGTCAGTAGGTTTTGCACAAAATGAAGTTAATGTTTTGAATGTTTCTTGTTTTGAGACTACATTGACTGAAAATAGTTATATTAATTTAGAAAATACGTACCCTATGAAAGATAGTGATGGCTTAAATACAACACCTTTAAGTTTTACACTAACTAACAATTGTAAGTTAGATCAAAATATTCAAATTAATTTAGAAATACTTAATGGTGCAAATAATTTTGATCCATCTCAAATAAAGTATAGTTTGAATGATCTTCCACCACAATTTTTAAATACTTTAACAGAAACTACAAAGACACTTGATAATGCAAGTATAAGTTTTAATTTACATAATGACGTAATTCAAAAAGATACAACTCATACTTATAATTTGAAAATGTGGGTAGATGAAAATGAAACAGTAGAAAGTGCTTCTAATAAAAATTTAGAAACAAAGATTACAGTAATAACATCTTATGGAAAATAAGATGTTTTTTATGCAAAAAATGTCAAAAAATAAGAAGTTTTTTCTAGTTTTGTCGAAAGTCTTGAAATATAAAAAAATTACTATATAATACAGTCTCGAGAAGCAAAAAGAAGATGCTTGCTACCTTACTTTAGGGACTAAAATTCAGGGGGTTTTGGCAAAACTGTGAAAGAAGGTAGTACATATGACTAAAAAGGATTTTTTAATCTTCGGATTATACATCTTAATAATCATACTATTATATATAATATATAAATTGATAATTATATTAATATAATAAAAAAGCATCTTTATTCTTAAAACCTGAATAAAGGTGCTTAACACATACGTGGCAAGCATCAAGTCCCTAAAAGACTTTTTGCTTCTCACCTAAATTAATAATATCATAGATTTTATATAGATACAATTTTTTTATTAAAGATATTTTTCATAAATACATTTTTTATAAGAAAAGATGACAATTTAATAGAAATTTGATAAAATACACTTGGGTGATTTTTATGTTAAATATTAAAAATTTATCTGTAGATGCAGAAGATAAAAAAATATTAAATAATTTAAATTTAAATATAAATGATGGTGAAATCCATGCAATCATGGGGCCAAACGGAGTAGGTAAATCAACATTATGTAAGGTAATTCTTAATGATAAAAATTATAAAAAAAGTGGTACTATTATTTTGAATGATAAAGATATAACTAATGAAGAAACATATCAAATAGCAAAAGATGGTGTATTTTTACTTAATCAAAATCCAATTGAACTTGAAGGAATTACCAACGCAGAAATGCTAAGAACAACTCTTAATGCTCAAGGAAAAAAATTAAATATATTTGAATTTAGTAAAAAAGCTAAAGAAATATGTAATGAATTAAATATTCCAGAAAATTTTTTACATCGAGAAATAAACTTAGGAATGTCTGGTGGCGAAAAAAAGAAAAACGAATTAATTCACTTATGGATGTTAGAACCAAGTTTTATAATACTTGATGAAATTGACTCTGGATTAGATGTTGATGCTCTTAAAGTAGTGTCTGAATCAATTATGAAATATTATAAAAAATTTAAACCAAGTATTTTAATTATTACTCATCATAAAAAAATCTTAGAATATATAAAACCTGACTTTGTTCATATTTTAAAAGATGGAACAATTAGAAAATCAGGCGATTATAGTCTTGCAAATTATGTCGAAGAGAATGGATTTAATAATATTTAGGTTAATATTATTACGATAAAATAAATTTATGAATATTATAAATATAAATACCAATGATTTTGAAATAAATGATGAAAATTGCAAGATAATAATTAATAATGATGAAGTAAATTTAAGAATAAATGGTAACTCTACCATTTATGATTTTAATGAATGCGATAACTTAAAATTAAAAATAGATGTTTTAGAAAATAGCAGTATAAATTACTATATGTTTTCTAATAATAATTTTAAAAATAAAATTATTGAGATAAATAATTATGAAAATTCTATTACTAATTTTAATTATTCCTTTATAAATAATGATAACTGTAAACTTATAATAAATAATAATATTATTAAAAATAATATAAAAAGTAATATAAGAGTAAGAGGAGTAGCTTTAGAAAATGCTACTGCTATTATTGATAGCAATGGAAAAGTAACAGAGAAAACTTTAAATAATGAATTTAATGAAGATTTAAGAGGGTTAAATTTAGAAAATGGATTTATTAAAATTAATCCAAATATGTTTATAGATTCTAATGAAGTCATAGCAAATCATAATTCTACTATTGGAAATATAAATAAAGATTATTTATTCTACTTAAATTCTAAAGGAATAGAAAATGATGATGCTAAAAAACTTATTATTTCTGGTTTTTTAAAAAGTATTTTAAATAGTGATATGAATGAAATTATAGATAAAAATAATTAGGAGGTGAATTTATGCATAGAGAAGATTTTCCTATTCTTCAAAACAATTTAATTTATTTAGATAGTGGTGCAACTAGTTTAAAACCTAAATGTGTTATTGATAAAATAACAGAATACTATAGAGATTATTCAGCAAATGCTCATAGAGGTGACTATGACTTATCTTTAAAAGTAGATTATGAATATGAAAATGCTCGTGATGAAATTAAAGAATTTATCAATGCTAGATATAGAGAAGAAATTGTATTTACAAGCGGATCTACTGATTCATTGAATATGATAGCAACAGGATTTTTTAGAAGATATCTTGAGGCGGATGATGAGATTGTAATTACCAAAAGTGAACATGCATCAAACGTAATGCCTTGGTTTAGGCTTGCTAAAGAAATAGGATGTAAAATAGTTTATGTTCCCCTTGATGAAAACTATTATGTTACTATGGATAATATAAAAAAGGTAATAAATGAAAATACAAAAGTAATAGCGCTGGCTGAAATTACTAACGTAGTTGGTGATATAAGGCCAATTAAAGAAATAACAAAACTAGCTCATGAAAATAATGCTTTTGTAGTTGTAGATGGTGCTCAAAGTGTTCCACATTTAAAGACTGACGTTACAGATAGTGATGTAGATTTTCTTGCTTTTTCAGGGCATAAAATGTGTGGACCTACTGGTATTGGAGTACTTTATGGTAAAAAAGAATTATTAGAAAAAGTGATACCAACAAATCTAGGTGGTGGAATGAATGAATCATTTGATGATGAAGATCATGTTTATTTAAAGCAACTTCCTCATAGACTAGAAGCTGGAACACCAAATATAGCTGGAGCAATTGGGCTTGGCGAAGCAGTAAGATACTTAAAAAAAATAGGTCTAAACAATATTCATAAACATGAAGTTGAACTTCGAAAATATTTAGTAGATAATTTAATAACAATTCCTCACATTGATATAATAAATATAGAAAGTGATAGTGGAATAGTAGCATTTAATATAGATGGAATATTTTCCCAAGATGTTGCTTATTATTTAAATAAATACCATATTTGTGTAAGAGCTGGAAATCATTGTGCTAAAGTTTTAAAGAGTGCTACAAATGTTAATAATACTTTAAGAGTAAGTTTATATTTTTATAATACAAAAGAAGAAATAGATTTATTAATAAAATTACTAAGTGATAAAAATAAGATATTAAGAGAGATGTTATAACAATGGATGAAAATTTAAAGAGAGAAATTATTTTAGAAAATTATCAAAATCCTATGAATAAAGAAAGTATTGATGATGAAAGATATATTAAAGTAAATACTAATAATGAAAGTTGTATTGATAATTTAGATATTTATTTATTGGTTGAAAATAATATGATAAAAGATATTAAATTTGATGGTGAAGCTTGTGCTATTTCAACTTCTTCAACTTCAATAATGATTCATAATTTAATTGGAAAAACAATCGATGAAGCCATTAAATACATGGAAGAATTTGATAATATGGTAAATGAAAAAGATTATAATAAAGATTTACTTAATGAAGCAATAGTATATGATACAATATATAAACAAGCTAATCGTAAACATTGTGCGCTGCTTCCTTATCTAGGAATAAAAAAAGCCTTAGAAAAAATAAAAAAATAATGTCAAAAAAACGTTTAAAAAACGCTTTTTTCTTGTATAAAAATAAATTAGTAAATATAATTAAATTAAGGTGATAGAATGCAAGATATGATACCAACACAAGAACTAATTCCTATTAGTTTAATTAAAGCAATAATAACTGATAGTAATACATTTGTAGATTTTGTAAAAAAAGATAAAGGGTTTGCAGATGTTGACCAAAAATACTATGTTAATGCAATTAATGAGTACGTTCAGTATGAAATAAACAATGGAAATTTAACAAAAGATGAATTAAAAAGAATCAAATATTTAAATAGTAAATTTAAAATAAAGAAAAAATATAAATTGAATAAAGAAAAAAATGAAATAACAGTTGATGATGTTTTGAAGATTTTAAATAGTGAAGAAATATTTGATAAATTTTATAATTTTGAAGAAAACAAAGAATTTTTCAATAACATACCAATTGAAACTTACTTAAATACTATGTATGACTTATTTGATTATTTTGACTCTAATAAAACTACTGTCATTGACAGTGTATGTCAAAGAAGATTTAATATGCTTATGCAAAAGTATTCTTTAAAAATTAAAAGAAATCATTTAATGAATGGTGAAATAACTTATGAAAGATTAAATGAAAAATTAGAAAATTTAATGTTTAAAGGAATAAATTCTAATGATTCAAAATTCACCATTGCTAGAAAATTATATTTAAATAGTTGTAAATTTCTAAATTATGACTTAGATTATTTTTTTTATGATTCCTCAGATATATCTAAAGAAGGAGTAAATGTCAACGAAAAAATTAATGCTTTAAGATATAAAAATATAAGAGAGATAACTTTTGATGATAATGAAGTAATTTGTTCAACTTGGGCAAAAATATATGCAAGTTTACTAAATAAAGTAGGAATTAAAAATAGAGTTAGAGGTGATTATCACAAATTTGTAATATTTGATTGCGATGGTACACTTATGTCTGCAGATGCTACCCAATCTGTAAAAGATATGTATACAGGCATTTACATGAGTGATTTTACGCGAGTACAATTAGGTATTAAAACACAAGGATATAAATGTTTAGAAAAAAATAAAGATGTTAGTGTAAATATAAAAAATATTGACAAAGAATATGGGTATCCCAATATGTCATTAGAAGATTTAAAGAGTAATTTCTTAAATATTTATAATACAGTTGATGAAAAAACTCCTGATAAAATACGAATATTTAAAGATAATATGACTAAACTTTTTGCTCTAGTTAAAAATTTGAATTTAAGTGGTCTTGAAAAGTTAAAAGCCCTTGAGAATTATACAGAATTATTATTTCCAAGAGAAGAACTTGAAAATATCAATTATAAATTTTGTGTGAAAAATGAATTAGAAAAAAGAGTACCATATTTGTTATTTACATATAAACTAGATGATGAGTATCTTTACTTTCTAATTAGTGAAAATGATATAAAAAAAGTAACAAAAGAAGAATTAGAAGAAAAATTAAATACAAATTATTATTTATTAAATGCTTATATAACAGCTATTCCAGGGTTTGAAGAAGCTAGAAAAATCTAGCTTCTTTTACTTATATTTAAAACTATTCCAATACTCGTCATAGATACAAGAAGTGATGAACCACCATATGATAAAAATGGTAGCGTAACTCCAGTTACAGGTATAAGACCTACAACTACACATAAATTTAAAATTGCTTGAATAATAATTCCAAAAGCTAAACCAAATGTTAAATATTTTTTAAATAAGTCAGTTTGTCTTAAAGCAATTTTTATACATCTATAAAAAATAATAAAAAACAAACTACAAACAATTATAACTCCTAATATTCCAAATTCTTCACTGATAATAGAAAAAATAAAATCAGTTTGGGGTTCGGGTAAGTAAAAGCTTTTTTGTCTACTATGTAAGAATCCTTGGCCTAAAAGACCACCCGGACCAATGGCATACAAACTTTGAATTATTTGGAACCCACTACCTAACGGATCACTCCAAGGGTTTAAAAATGAAACAATTCTTGCCATTCGGTATGGAGCAATTATTATTAACAAAACTATACCCAATATTCCAATTAAACCAATATTTGTAAAAAATGATATTTTTACTCCTGAGGTAAAAATAATTACGATTAAAGTTAATGTTATAACCATTGCTGTACCAAAGTCAGGTTCTAACATAATAAGGGCAAAAAATATTCCAATTATAAGTAATATGGGGAAGACACCTTTTTTTATGTTTTTCATTAATTTATTATTATTTGAAAGATATTTTGAAACGTATATTATAAGACCAATTTTACTAAATTCACTAGGTTGAATACCAAGTCCTCCAATTCCAAACCAGCTTCTTGAACCATTTCTAATTGTTCCTATTCCGGGTATTAAAACTAACAATAATAAAATAAAACAACAAAATAATATTAAATTTGCTTTTTTCTTTAAAAATTTAATATCCAATTTAGAAAAGAAAAATATTAACACTAAACCTATTATAAAAAATATACTTTGTGCCTTAACAAATTTAAATTGATCATGAAATTTATATTCAGCCCACACAAAACTAGCAGAATAAATCATTATTATTCCAAATATTGCTAACATTAAAGTGGCAAATAATAAAATATAATCAACTTTATTTTTTTTCATTATCATCATCACTATAATATTATTTTTGATTGTTAATTTTAATGAATAAATTATTTGTTAAATAGTGACTTTAATAAAAGTATTATTTTTGATACAATTTAAGTAAGGTGGTTTAGAATGCATGCAATTGATATTATTTTAGAAAAGTTATCAAAGTCAAAGTTTAGATCATCGTTCAAGCTTAGGGAAAAAGATTTTGTCTATATTGATAAAGTTGGTATAAAAGAAATAGCTAATCACGCTTATGAATTTATTAATAAAAGATTAAAACCACAATATATTGAAAATGATGGTAAGCAAACTCCAATGAAAGGACATCCTGTGTTTATAGCTCAGCATGCAACTGCTACTTGTTGCAGATCATGTCTTTATAAATGGCATCATATTAAGAAAGATAAAGAATTAACTGAATTAGAAATCAAATATATTGTTAATGTTATTATGAGATGGATAAATATCCAAATAGAAAGTAGGTACAATAAATGAAAATAATCGTAATTGGAGCTGGAGCAAGTGGACTTCTAGCAGCAATTAAGCTAAGTAATAATGAAGTTACTATACTTGAAAAAAATAATGTAAGTGGAAAAAAATTATTAATAACTGGTAATGGCAGATGCAATTATTTTAATGATAAACATAGTATTTTAAATTATCATAGTTCATCAGATAATTTAAATAGTTTTATAAGAGAAAATGATTTTGATAATATAAAAGTATTTTTTGATACAATTGGTATCGAGCCAGAAATTAAAGATGGATATTATTATCCAAAATCAAAAGAAGCTATAAGTTTTAGAAATATTTTAGAATTAGAAGCAGATTTAAGAGGAGTAAATATAATTTATAATACAAATGTTATTGATATAAAAAAAGATAATGAAATATTTAAAGTTTATACTTCTGATGGTATTAAATATGAAGCTGATTATGTTATAGTAGCAACAGGTGGATGTTCTTATGAAAATACAGGAAGTGATGGAAAATGCTTAGAAATAATCAAAAAATTAGGTCATAAAATTATTAAACCTCTTCCTGGTCTTGTTCAGTTAGAATCAGATGATAAAATAAAAAATGCAAGTGGAGTTCGTACTAAAGTAGAATTAACTTTATATGAAGATAATATAAAAATTAAAAATGAGATTGGTGAACTTCAAATAACAGATTATGGAATTAGTGGAATTTGTGTAATGCAATTAAGTTCAATTGTTTCTAAAGGACTTGATAATGGAAAAAAAGAAGTAATAGGGATAAACTTTTTACCAGAAGTAAGTGATGTATTCTACTGGCTAACAAAAAGAAGTGAAAAACTAAATAATAGAAATATTATCCAGTTGCTTGAAGGAATAATAAATTATAAACTAATTAAATTAATTCTAAGAAAGTCTAAAATTGAAGAGAATGAATATTTAACTGACTTAACAGAAGAAAGAATAAAAAAACTATGTGATAATATTACAAATTATCAAGTTAATATTACTAAAACTAAAGGATTTTCCAGTGCTCAAATTACAGTTGGAGGAATTTCTTTACAAGATGTTACTTCAAACTTTGAATCTAAAATTATAAATAATCTATTTTTTACCGGAGAAATTTTAGATGTCAATGGTGATTGTGGTGGATATAATTTAATGTTTGCATGGCTTAGTGCTCTTAGAGTAGGAGAATATATAAATGATAAGACTAAGACAAATTAAAATAAATATCGATAAAGATAACAAATTAGAGATTACGAAAAAAATTGCTAAAAAGTTAAGAATTAATGAAACTTGTGTACTTGATTATAAAATTTCTAAAAGATCAATAGACGCTAGAAAAAAAGATGATATAGAATATGTTTATGAACTTGATGTAAAAGTTAATAATGAAGAAAAAATTTTAAAGAAAATTAGTAATTCCGATGTATTTAAAACTCCATTTGAAAAATATACTTATAAAGTTACAGGAACTAAGAAATTAAATTCCCGCCCAGTAGTGATTGGCTTTGGGCCAGCCGGTATGATATGTAGTTATATGCTTGCAAAATTTGGATATAAACCACTTATTATCGAAAGGGGTAGTATGGTTGATAAAAGAATTGCAGATGTAGAAAAATTTTGGAATGATAACATTTTAAATCCTAAAAGTAATGTTCAATTTGGAGAAGGTGGAGCCGGGACTTTTTCTGATGGAAAGTTAAACACTTTAGTAAAAGATAAATATTATCGCCAAAAATTTATTTTTGAAACATTCGTAGAAAATGGAGCGCCAGAAGAGATTTTATATGATTCTCATCCTCATATTGGTACAGATATTTTAAGAAAAATGGTTAAGAATATTCGTAATAATATTATAAAAATGGGTGGAGAATTTAAATTTGATACAACCGTAACAGATATTATTGTAAAGAATAATGAGCTAGAAGCTTTAGAACTTAATAATAGTGAAATAATAAAATGTGATATTGCTATTTTAGCTATTGGTCATAGTGCTCGCGATACTTTTAAAATGCTTAATAAAAATAAAATAGAAATGCAAAATAAACCATTTGCGGTTGGAATAAGAATCTCACATAATCAAAAAGATATTAGTTATTTGCAATACAAAGATAATTATAAAAAATTACCTCCAGCATCTTATAAATTAACTTATCAAACAAAAAATAAAAGAGGAGTTTATTCTTTTTGCATGTGCCCTGGTGGATATGTTGTAAACTCTTCTTCAGAAAATGAAAAGCTTGCTATAAATGGAATGAGTAATTTTAAAAGAGAGAGTAGTAATGCTAATAGTGCAATTATTGTAACAGTGACCGAAAAAGATTATGGTGATGCGTTATTTAGTGGTTTGAAATTTCAAGAAGAATTAGAATCAAATGCTTATAAAATAGGTGAAGGCTTAATACCTGTTCAACTTTATAAAGATTATAAAGATAATGTTAAATCTACTGGTTTTAAGAGTGTAAAACCAGTGTTTAAAGGAAATTATAACTTTGCTAATATTAACAAAATATTTCCAGTATATATTAATGAATCACTAACTGAAGCAATTGAATATTTTGGCACTAAAATCAAAAATTTTAATAATGATGATGCTATAATTGCTGCAGTAGAATCAAGAACATCATCACCTGTAAGAATAGTTAGAGATGATAATTTAGAATCTAATATTAAAGGAATTTATCCTTGCGGTGAAGGAGCTGGTTATGCAGGTGGCATAACATCAGCGGCTATTGATGGAATAAAAGTTTTTGAAAAGATAGCTGATAAATATAATAATTTGTAAAGTTTACAAAAAATAATTTTATCTAAACTTGAAAAAAGTAATTCTGTATTGTAATATGATAGTAAGAAAAGAGGAAAGTGTGATATGAAAAAAAATATAATAATAGTTGTTTTACTTTTACTAGTAATAGGGTTAGGCGGCTATATAGGATATGATTATTTAACATATAAAAAAGAAAATAAAGCATCAACAGAAAAAGTAAATGATGATAAAAATAATTCTGTAAATGAATTAAAAAAATTGGATGATTCGAAAGACTTAATTTATTCAAATACAGAAACAATTGGTAAATTGCTTGCCGTAAAAGATGAATCATGTGCAGAATCAAAGGAAGATTTTGAAAATTGGCTAAAAGATGATATAAACACTAATGAAAGTTTAATGATGGTTAATGAATATAAAAAATCGTCACTTATTAATGAAAATGCTAATATTGAATTAATTTATCCGACAATTAATATTAACAATGATAGTGTAAAAAAAATAAATAATGAAATAAAGAATTATATAAATGTAGGAAAACAAAATATTACTGAAGCAAAAAATACATATTTAAAAGCTTTAGGATTAAAATATACAGTAGGTAATAATATAAAATATAATGATAGTTTCAATTGGAACGAAGTTTCTATAATAGAATCTCAAAAATATCTTTCTATAATTTTTAAAAATTTTTCATTATTTCCTTGTGGCTCTAGTGGAAACACTATTGAGAAAGTTCGATACATTGATAAAATAACTGGATTAGAAGTAAGTGAATATGATATACTTGCAAAATATAATTATCAAAATATAAACGATCTAAAATCTAATATAAAAGTTGATGAAGAAGATGGTATTGATTTATCTAGTATACATTCTCCATATATTGATAAAAATGAAAAATTACATGTTTTTGTTACTCTTAATGGAGACAAAGAATATATGGTAGAAAATAATGAAATAGAATTGTATGAAGGATAGAAAAGAGGAAAGTGTGATATGAAAAAAAATGTAATAATAGTTGTTTTACTTTTACTAGTAATAGGGTTAGGTGGCTATATAGGATATGATTATTTAACATATAAAAAAGAAAATAAAACACCAACAGAAAAAGTAAATGATGATAAAAATAATTCTGTAAATGAATTAAAAAAATTGGATGATTCCAAAGACTTAATTTATTCAAATACTGAAACAATTGGTAAATTAGTTGCTGTTGTAAATGAAGATTATTGTTTTGAAACTATAGAAGAATTTGAAAATTGGATAAAATTAAATCCAGAAAATAGTAAAACTGAAATTGAAGGTTATAAAAAGGATGTTTCAATAATTGATAATAACGCTAACATAATTTTAAACTATCCAACAATTAATATTGATAATGATACTGTTAATAAATTAAATAAAGAAATAAAAGATTATATAAATAAAGGAAAAGAAAATATAAAAAAAGGTGACAATTCCCATTCATTATATGGAATTAAATTAATAGTAGATAATGCTCCAAAATATAATATGGGATTTTATTGGAATGAGGTTTTAACAATAGAATCATCAAACTATATTTCTGTAATATTTAAAAAATTAAGTTTAGCTAATTGTGCTGGTAGTGGTTACAATATAGATAAAATAAAATATATAGACAAAGAAACTGGATTAGAAGTAAGTGAATATGATATACTTGCAAAATATAATTATCAAAATATAAACGATCTAAAATCTAATATAAAAGTTGATGAAGAAGATGGTATTGATTTATCTAGTATACATTCTCCATATATTGATAAAAATGAAAAATTACATGTTTTTGTTACTCTTAATGGAGACGGAGAATACATAGTAGAAAATAATGAATTAAAAGATATTGAATAATTAAAAGTAAGCAATAAGCCAGGATTTAATCTTGGTTTTTTAATGTATAAAAAAAGAGTTATAAAACTCTTATTCAGCTATATATTTATCAATTAAATCAGTAAATTCACTTTGTATTTTATTTAACGTAGAAGTATCTTTTGCTTCAAATCTTATTGTTAAGTTAGGACCAGTATTGCTAGCACGAACTAAAGCCCAACCATTGTCAAATGTAACTCTTACACCATCAATATCATTTATATTATAGTCATTACTAATACAATATTCTTTTATTTTGTTAACTACATATTCTTTTTTTTCTTCTTCAATTGGAACTTTGATTTCGGGAGTTGAATGATAAATATTTATTCCTTTTAAAGTATCACTTACTGATAAATTACAATTAGATAATATTTCGATTAGTCTTAGAGCAGCATAAATAGCACTTCCAAATTCTAAACCACGATCATTAAAGAAAACATGTCCTGAAAATTCTCCACCAAATTCAAGATTATTACTCAAAACTCCATATTCTGTAAAACTAGCACCAGTACGGTAACAAAAAGGTTCTCCACCTAATTTTTTTATTTCATCTTCTAAAGATTTTGAACATTTAACATCATATAAATATTTTTTACATTCACTAGTTTTAATTAAACTCCTAATAATTATTATCATAAACTTATCAGTAGGAATGTAATTACCTTTTTCATCAATGATACCAATTCTATCACCATCACCATCAAAAGCAATACCAACATCAGCCTTGTTTTCTTTTACAGCTTTCTTTAGTTGTTCCATATTTTCTTCAACTGCTGGATCTGGGTGATGATTTGGAAATGTTCCATCACTAATATCATTTATATAAATAGGAATTATATTATCAAATAATTCAATAATATCTTTAATGATAGTTGCTGTTGTACCATTTCCTGGATCAAAAATAACTTTAATTTTTCTTTCTCCCATGAAGATATTTTTTTTCATAAATGCTAAATATTCATCTTTAACATCCATTAAAACTTCTTCACCATGTCCACTTAAAAATTCACCTTTTAAAGTATAATCTTTAAAATCACGAATCATATCTCCACGAGCATTAACGTTATAATCAAAAGAGAATTTAAAACCGTTATCGTCTTTAGGGTTATGACTTGCAGTAACCATAATACCAGGAAATTTATTGATTTTTCTAGAAAAATAATGCATTGGAGTAGTAATTAATCCATAATACATAACATTAGATCCAGAATCCTTAATTCCTTTAATTAAATTCTTTGTTAAACTATTAGAAGATATTCTATTATCATGTCCAACAACACAAGTATCAATATTGTATTTTTCGCGAATGTAACTTCCATAACTTCTACCAATAGTGTAAGCAGAACTATCGTCTAAATCGTCAGGGTATTTACCACGTATATCATATTCTCTAAAAATAATTTTATTCATATTATCACATCCTACTAATAATTATATCATTAAAATTTAAAACTATAAAAAATTATTCAAAATAAGTGTAAACCAAATTTATAGTAGAAAAATAATTTTATTAATAGTATAATGTATATAAGATAGGTGAGAGTATGAAAGATGTTAATGAAATAGTAGAAAATGCAAAAAGAAAAAGTACAAGAAAAGGAATTCCTATAAAATATAAAGGACAAATTGTTAGGTTAGATCCTGCTAAGGTAGCTGTTGCTTCTTTTGGTGTTACTGCAAGCTTAATAATTGCTGGAATTGCTTCTTCTAAGTTAATTGAAAATGTTAAAGAAACTAAAGCTGTAGTAGAATATCAAGGTGATATTAATAAAACTTGGGCTGATAATGGAGAAATATATCGTGTTAATAATAATAGTGATTATGCAATCGATTATTTTGATATAGCTAATGATATTTTAAAAAGCGGTGATGAAAGAGATGCAAAATTATTATCTTTCATTATGTCGCATAAAGCTTCTGAAAATTCTGATTTATTTCAATCACTTGCATTCATAGAAGACAAATCTTACAAGAATTTAGAAGAATATATAACTGATCGTGGATTTAATTCAGTTGATGAATGGAAAAATTATTGCAAAGATCAAATATTAAAAAGCAGTAATAATGGAAGGACAATGTAATATGATAGAACTTGAAGATAATATTAAATATTTTATTACTAAAGAAATCCAAGATGGTAGTGTAGTTTATGTTTATTTAACTAATGTTAATGATGTAAATGATTTTTGCATTAGAAAGACTAATGAATCTCGTGAAGAGTTAAAAGAATTAGATAGTGTGGAAGAATTTAAATATGCTTTAAAAGTATATCAAAATAATATGGATTAACTTGACATAAAATTAAATTAAGTTATAATAATTAGTGAAAAAACGTTGAACAAGAGAGTAATTAAATGAATTTTTAAAGAGAGTTAATGGTTGGTGAAAATTAACAAATGCAGTTTAATGAAAATCACTTGGGAGTTAGATTTTAGAAATAATAGTAAAAAATCTCGGTTAACTTACGTTACAAGTAATTAAGAAATATAAAGGATGGTACCGCAGAATTGCTCCTTAGCAGTTTTGTGGTTTTATTTTGAGGAGGAAAGTATGAAAAATTTTAAAGAATTAGACAAAAGAGATGTTCATGAAGTAGAAAAAGATATTTTAGCTACGTGGAAAAAACAAGATATTTTAAATAAAACTATTGATAATAGAAAAAATGATGAAAATTGGGTATTTTATGATGGACCAGCAACAGCTAATGGAATGCCAGGACTTCATCACATGGTAGCTAAATTTTTAAAAGATTCTTTTTGTAAATATCAAACAATGAAAGGTAAAAAGGTCTTAAGAAAAGTAGGTTGGGATACTCATGGTCTTCCAGTTGAGGTTAATGTTGAAAAAAAATTAGGATTTACTGGTAAAGCTGATATTGAAAAATATGGTATAAAAGAATTTAATAAATTATGTAAAGAAACAGTATGGGATAATGAGACTGCTTTTAGAAATCTTACTGATGAAATGGGTCAATTTATAGATCTTGATAATAGATATATTACTTATGATAATGATTATATTGAAACAGAATGGTGGATTTTAAAAAAATTCTTTGATGAAAATTTATTTTATGAAGGAGTAAAAATTATGCCTTGGTGTCCAAGATGTGGAACAGGACTTGCTTCTCATGAAGTTGCTCAAGGATATAAAAGTGTTGATGCAAATACTGTAATAGTTCCATTTAAGTTAAAAGATAAAGACGAATATTTTCTCGTATGGACTACAACTCCATGGACACTTGTTTCAAATGTTGCACTATGTGTTAATCCAAATGAAGAATATATAAAAGTTGAATCTAAAGGTTATAAATTTATTTTAGCAAGCGCTCTAGCTGATAAAGTATTAGGTGAAGATTATAAAGTAATTGAAAAATATACGGGTAAAGATTTAGAATTTGTTGAATATGAACAATTAATTCCAAGTGATATTAATATTAATGGTAAAGCTTTCTTTGTTACTTGTGATACTTATGTAACAATGACTGATGGAACTGGTATAGTTCATATTGCACCAGCATTTGGTGAAGATGATGCAAATGTT
Organism: uncultured Bacilli bacterium; assembly: GCA_934129945.1. GTDB lineage: Bacteria > Bacillota_I > Bacilli_A > RF39 > UBA660 > RUG14121. The sequence goes on along the minus strand of CAKOXC010000002.1, from coordinate 177,981 downwards.
GGTAAAAAATATAAATTACCATATGTTAATCCAGTTGGTGAAGATGCAAGATATACTGAAGGCCCATGGAAAGGACAATATATATTTGATGCTGATTTAGATGTAATTAAATGGTTAAAAGAAAATGACAAATTATTTAAAAAACAAAAAATCAAACATGATTATCCTCATTGTTGGAGATGTGATTCACCGCTTGTTTACTATTCAAGACCATCATATTATCTTGAAGTAACTAAATTAAAAGATAAAATAATAGAAGAAAATAATAAAGTAAATTGGTATCCATCTTTTGTTGGTGAAAAACGTTTTGGAAACTGGCTTTCAAATATGAATGATTGGGCTATTTCTAGAAATAGATATTGGGGAACACCACTTCCTTTATGGAGATGTGAATGTGGTCATATGGAAATGATTGGATCACGTCAAGAATTAAAAGAAAAAGCTATTGAAGAAGTTGATGAAAAAACTATTGATTTACATCGCCCATTTGTTGATGATATTCATATTAAATGCCCAAGTTGTGGTAAAACAATGAATAGAACAAAAGAAGTAATAGATTGTTGGTTTGATTCAGGTTCTATGCCATTTAGTCAATACCATTATCCATTTGAAAATAAGGAATTATGGGAAAGTCAATATCCAGCAGATTTTATAGCTGAAGGTATAGATCAAACTCGTGGATGGTTTTATTCACTTTTAGTAATTGGAACATTCGTAACAGGAAAATCTCCATATAAAAATGTTTTAGTTAATGAGTTATTACTTGATAAGAATGGTCAAAAAATGCATAAGAGTAAAGGAAATGCTGTTGAACCATTTACAATCATGCATAAATATGGCGCTGATACAGTTAGATGGTATTTAGCATATGTATCTCCAACTTGGACACCACTTAAATTTGATGAAGATGGTTTAAAAGAGGTTCATTCAAAATTCTTTAATCCACTAAGAAATACTTATTCATTCTTCCAAATGTATGCTAACATTGATGGAATAGATACTGATAAATGTTTTGTAGATTATGAAAACCGTGAAGAAATAGATAAATGGTTATTATCTAAATATAATAAATTAGTTAAAAGTGTTACAGAAAGTTATGATAAATATGACTTAAATGAAGCCGTAAAAAGTATAACTTCATTTGTTTCAGAAGACTTATCTAATTGGTACATAAGACGTAATAGAAATAGATTCTGGAGCAGCGAGTTAGATAATTCTAAAAAATCAGTTTATATTACTACTTATGAAGTATTATGTGGTTTATGTAAATTATGTGCTCCAATTATTCCATACACTACTGAAGAAATCTACAAGGATTTAACTTCAGAAGAATCAGTTCATTTATGTGATTTCCCAGTTTATAATGAAAATCATGTAAATGAAGAAATAGAAGTAAAAATGGATTTAGTAAGAGATTTAATATCTACTGGTCGTTTTGTTCGTGAAGAAAATAAAGTAAAAGTTAGACAACCACTTGGTGAATGTTTAATAGATGGTAAATATGAAAGTATTCTTGGTAACTTAGTTAACTTGATTATTGAAGAGTTAAATGTTAAGAAAGTAACATTCGTTGATGATTTATCTAAATATATGAATTTTACAATTAAACCTAATTTCAAAGTTTGTGGAGCCATGTTTGGGGCTAAAATGAGAGATTACCAAGAGGTATTAAAAGATTTAACTGATGAAGATATTGATTTAATATTAAAAAATGAAACTGTTACTGTAGATTTTGATGGTGGAAGACTTGATATTACTCCAGATATGGTAGATGTTAGAATCGAATCTAAAGAAGGTTTCAATGTTGGAATGCAAAATAATAAATTTATTATTTTAAATACTGAATTAACTGAAGAATTAATTTTAGAAGGACTTGCAAGAGAATTAGTCTCTAAAGTTCAAAATTTAAGAAAAACTTCTGGACTTGAAATTGAAAATAGAATAAAATTATATTATTTTGGTGATGATAGAGTTAATAAAGCAATTGAAACTTTTGCAGATTTTATTAAAAAGGAAACTCTTTCTGTAGAAGTTATAAAGGATGAAAATCTAGAAGAATCAGTAGATTTAAATGGACATAAAACTTTAATTAAAATTGAAAAAGTTGAAAGTTAAGACTAAATGTTTTAACTTTTTTATTTTACTAAGCCATAAAAATATTTGACTTCATTGTTGACGTAAAGAACTATCCAAGATATTATTAAGCTAGATAATAAAGATTAGAAAGAGGTAAAAAATGAAGAAAAATATTTGTATAATAGTTTTATTATTGTGTGTTTTAGGACTTGGTGGATATTTATCATATGATAAGTTTTTTAAAGAAGAAAAAGAAGTAGAAAAAAGTGATAAAAACTTAGCAAAAGATAAAGATACTGTTGATGAGAGATATAAAGCTTTTATAGATAATTATAAAACTGCAATTAATAATAAAAAAGTAAAAATTGATAAAAGTAATGAAAATGATGCTTATGAAAATGATGGGTATGTAGATAATCTTTCTATATGGAAAACCTATTCTTGCATTTCAAGTAAAGAAATATCAGACGATACCAATGAATTTACATTTTCAAATAATGTATGTGAAATAGGATCTTCTTACAACGTTATTTTAGAAGATGGAAATTTAACAATTTCGTATGATAACGAAGAGCTTCAAAAAATTTATGGTAGATATTATTTAATAGCAAAAGATGTATGGAATTTTGAAATTGGTTTTGAAGCAGGTAGTTTTAAAACTTTATATTTTATTAAAAATGACGGAAGTGTTGGCTATGCTGAAATTGAATATGGAGTAATTTTAAAAAATGAAGTTGGCTTTAATTCAGAAAAATTTAAAATCGTAAATAATTATCATAATCTAAAGAACATTATTGATATAAAAGAAGCAAGTTATGCTGGTAAAAGCCATTTGTTAGCGACTGATATAGATGGAAATGTTTATGGATTAAATGATGACGAAATAGAATAGGGTGAAAAAATGAAGAAAAATATTTGTATAGTAATTTTATTATTGTGTGTTATAGGATTAGGTGGATATTTATCATATGATAAGTTTTTTAAAGAAGAAAAAGAAGTAGAAAAAAGTGATAAAAACTTAGCAAAAGATAAAGATACTTTTGATGAGAGATATAAAGCTTTTATAGATAATTATAAAAATGAAATTAACAACGAAAAAACAGAAATTGACAAATGGAATGAAGGATCAGGTAATGCTTCAGATTCTTTAACAATATCAAAATATTTTATATGTAGAACTGATGATGCGACTGAATTTAATGCAGCTAGTGATTCATGTAATCAATTTGGTAATGATTATGACGTTGTTCTTTTAAATGGAAAATTGACTGTTAATTATAAAGGTGAAGAATTGAAAAGCATATTTGGTAAAGAATATTTAATAGCTACAGATGTTTGGAATTTTGAAATGGTTTATACTGGAAATGGTGGCTTTAGAAATTTATATTTTATTAAAAATGATGGCACAGTAGGTATGGCAAATGTTGAATTAGGAGCATTAGATAAAAAAATAGAAATAGAAAATAATTATAAAGGTTATAAAAACATAGTTAATATCTTAGAAGGAACTAGTGGTGGTGGAAGTTATGCTATGTTTATAGATATAGATGGAAATATTAATATTGGTTAAAAAATACATTAATTTAGCTTTAATGTATTTTTTTTATAAAACATTTGCCACTATTTGTCGAAAGCCTTAAAATATAAAAAAATTACTATATAATACACTATCGAGAAGCAAAAAGAAGATGCTTGCTACCATAATTAGGGACTAAAATTCAGGGGGTTTTGGTAAAACTATGAAAGAGGGTAGTACATATGACTAAAAAAGATTTTTTAATCTTCGGATTATACATCTAAATAATCATACTATTATATATAATTTATAAATTAGTATTTATATTAATATAATAAAAAAAGCATCTTTATTCTTAAAACCTGAATAAAGGTGCTTGAAACCAAAATGTGGCAAGCATCAAGTCCCTAAAAGACTTTTTGCTTCTCACTAAATTAATAATAACATACTTAATATATCTAGGTCAAATTTTAAGTTTAAAAAAGTATTTATTTTAGATAAAATTTAATTAGTTGCTTTCAGTTCTTTTTCCTTGCTTTTTAAATACTATTTAGTATAATTAGATTAAGGAGAGAAGTATTATGGAGTTATGGGTTTTATGGATAATAATTATTCTATTTTTGACAATTTTAGAAATTTGTACAATAGGGCTTGTTTCAATTTGGTTTATTGCTAGTGCAATAGTTTCACTTATATTGTCATTCTTTATTTCTAGTTTCTATATACAATTTTTTGTTTTCGTATTACTAGGAATTATACTTCTTATTACAACAAGACCAATTCTTACTAAATTATTAAAAACAAAGCATGTTTCAACTAATTTAGATCGAGTTATCGGAGAAGTCGGTGTTGTAACTGAAGATATTAAAAAGAATAGTATTGGTGAAGTAAAAGTTGATGGAAAACATTGGAGTGCAATTTCTAAGTCAGAAATAAAAAAAGGACAAGAAGTCATAATTAAAGCTATTGATGGAGTAAAATTAATAGTAGAGAAAGAAGGAAAATAAATGGAATTTTTAATTGCAATTTTAGTTATTATAATTATTTTAGTTATACCAAATATTAAAGTAGTACCACAAGCTAGAAGCTATGTTATTGAAAGATTAGGATCTTATTATACAACATGGAAAAATGGATTACATGTAAAAATACCTTTTATCGATAGAATTAGTAATAATGTATCTTTAAAAGAAATAGTAAAAGATTTTGCACCTCAACCTGTTATTACAAAAGATAATGTTACAATGCAAATTGATACTGTAGTATATTTTCAAATTACAGATCCAAGATTATTTACTTATGGTGTTGAAAGACCAATAAATGCTATAGAAAACTTAACTGCTACAACTCTTCGTAATATTATTGGAGAACTTGAATTAGACCAAACTTTGACATCAAGAGATATAATTAATTCTAAAATGCGTTCAATACTAGACGAAGCTACTGATCCTTGGGGAATTAAAGTAAATCGTGTGGAAGTAAAAAATATTATTCCTCCAAAAGATATTCAAGAAGCAATGGAAAAACAAATGCGTGCTGAACGTGAAAGAAGAGAAAAAATTCTTCAAGCTGAGGGTGAAAAAAAATCTAGTATTTTAATTGCTGAAGGTGAAAAAGAAAGTGCAATTTTAAGAGCAGAAGCTCAAAAAGAATCACAAATTAAAATTGCTGAAGGTGAAGCAGAAGCATTATTAAAAATGAAACAAGCAGAAGCCGATGGTATAAAGCTATTAAAAGAAGCAAAAGCTGATAATAATGTCCTTGCTCTAAAAAGTTTTGAAGCTTTACAAAATATGGCTAATGGACAAGCTACTAAAATAATAGTTCCAAGTGATTTACAAGGTATAGCTTCACTAGGAATTACTCTATCTGAATTAACTAAAAATAATAAAAAATAATTAATAAAATCCTACAACAAAGTGTAGGATTTTATATTATCTTTTTAAAGCTAATTTAATATTCATATTATTAATAACTTCATTATTTGCATAATCTAAAATATTGATATTTTTATCTTTAATAATTTCTTTTTCATGTTTAGAAAATTTTTTACTATAAAGGATTGAATCTAATAATGATTTTCTATTCAATTCCTTTTGCAATGTAGTATAATTGTATTTTTCTAAAGTTTCTATGTCATATTTATCTTGTATTTCTTTTCCATAATCAATTAAATTTATACAGAAAATATCAGCTAAATTTTGATAGCTATTTATTACATTTAAAATACCATTGTTTTCGTGGTTTAATAAGTAATTTCTTAGCCAAGTATTAAGTTCATTTTTTAAACATTCGTCTAAGCCAAATTCTTTAATACAGGTGTTGTAAAAATTATTTAGTAATTGAGTCTTTTTAGCAATAATAAAATTTTCTTTTAATTCATTTTTATATCCTGATACACTTTCTTGAAGAAAGCATCTGTAAAAAATAGGATTATTTTTGTAAAAAGATTTACTTTTAATTTTTCTTTCAAGTTCAATTTTAGAAATAATTGTATGAATGATTTCTATAATAGCGTGGTTACAAGCAAAAATAATATTACTTGAATCTTTATTTTCTATATAAAATAAGGTTTGAAATATACGTCTATTAAAGAAAAAAGTTTTGGTTGTAGCATCATATGTTAAATATTTTTTACTATTTTCTTTTTCAGAAGTAACTACCAAATTATATTTTTCGTTGATTAATAAGTCATTGTTAACCATGCTTTCAAAATAATCTGAAATTTCTTTATCATTAAATGAAAATAATGAACTACAATTGTAATAACTTGCTGTGAAATCATCATAAATATTTTTATTCATTTTTAAAACCCTCTTTCAAATTGCTAGAATAGAATACCATAATTATGGAAAAAACGCAAATAAATGATATAATATCCTTAGAAAGGAAAGATTCTAATGTATGCAAATGTCTTGGTAGAATTAAAAAGTAAGAATATTACTGGTACATATACGTATAAAATAATTGAACCTTGTTTTGTTGGGTGTAGAGTATTAGTTGAATTTGGCCATCAAAAATTAGAAGGCTTTGTTTTAGAAATTACTAATGAAGCTAATGATTATGAAGTAAAAGATATTATAAAAGTTATTGATGAAAAACCAGTATTAAATGAAGAATTACTTGCTTTAGGAAAATATATATCTACAAAAACATTGTGCAGTTTAATAAGTGCTTATGAATGTATGTTACCAACTGCACTAAAAGCAAAAAATGGTACTAATATTAATAAGAAAGAAGTAAAATATTTAGAATTAAATATTCCTTTTGAACAAGCTTTACAAAACTGTAAAAATAATAGCCAAGTAAATATTATTAATTTAATAGAAAAGTGTAAAAGATTAGAAAAAAAAGAGGCAATGGAGATATCTAGTTCTTCTACAAATACACTGTTAAAAAATAATTTGATAAAAGAAATAGCTCTAGAAAGTTATAGATATACAAAAGATGTAAAAGAAATATCAGAAAAATTGCCTTTAACAGTTGAACAACAAAATGCTTACGAAAAAATAGAAAAATCTTTAAATATTAATGATACAATTCTTCTTCATGGAATTACAGGAAGTGGTAAAACAGAAGTATACATGCAAATAATTGATAAAGTAATTAGCAATAATAAAGAAGCAATAATGTTAGTTCCTGAAATTAGTTTAACACCCCAATTTGTTAATAAGTTTATATCTAGATTTGGCAATAAAGTAGCCATTTTACATAGTGGACTTTCAAATGGTGAAAAATATGATGAATGGCGAAAAATAGAGAGAAAAGAAGTAAGTATTGTTATAGGTACTAGAAGTGCTATTTTTGCACCATTTACTAATATTGGAATTATCATAATTGATGAAGAACATTCTGATACCTACAAACAAGATAATGTACCAAGATATAATGCTAAAGATATAGCAGATTTTAGATGTAAATATTATAATTGTCCTTTAGTTCTTGGAAGTGCAACTCCTGATTTAATAGATCTTGCAAAAGCCAGAAAAGGTATTTATAAATTAATAGAGATGAAAAATAGAGTTGGAAACGCAACTTTGCCTGATTGCTTTATAGTCGATATGAAAGAAGAAATGAAGAAAAGAAATCCGGTGATTTCTGAATTATTACAAGAAAAAATTCAAGATCGATTAGATAAAAAAGAACAAATTATTTTACTCTTAAATAGAAGAGGTTTTTCGACATTTATTTCTTGTTCTGAATGTGGTTATGTTTTTAAATGCCCACACTGTGACATTACTCTTACTTATCATAAATCTTCTAATATGTTAAGATGTCATTATTGTAATTATGCTATTTATAAAAAGGATAAGTGCCCTAATTGTAATAATTCTGATTTAACTTTTTTAGGTCTTGGAACCGAAAAATTAGAGCGCGAGATAGCAAAAAAATTCCCCAATGCTGCCATCATAAGAATGGATACTGATACAACATCTAGAAAAGGAATGCATGAAAAAATAATTGAAGATTTTCAAAATCATCAATATGATATTTTACTTGGTACCCAAATGATAAGTAAAGGACTAGATTTCCCTCTTGTTACTTTAGTTGGGGTAATAAATGCAGATACTACATTAAATATTCCTGATTTTAAAGCTAATCAAAGAACCTTTGAACTTTTATATCAAACTAGTGGAAGAGCGGGCAGAAGCGATAAAAAAGGAGAGGTAATTCTACAAACTTTTAATCCGGATAACTATACACTTAAATGTGTTGTAGAAAATAATTTTGAAAAATTTTACCAATATGAAATGGATATTAGAAGAAAATTAAAATATCCGCCATATTATTATTTGGTAAATCTTAAAGTAGCCAGTAAATTTTATGAAAATGCTAGTAAGGAAGCTATCAATGTTGCAAGTTATTTAAGAAATAATTTAGATAGTTCTACAATTGTTTTGGGACCTACTACAGCAGCAGTTTTTAAAACTAATAATATATATCGCTTTCAAATAATAATTAAATATAGAAAAGATAATAATTTAATGAGGTCTTTACTAGAATTACAAAATATTTTTAAAATAAATCAAAAAGTTAATTTAGAAATTGATATTAATCCTAGTAGGATTTGATTTATAAATAAAAAAATGTTAGAATATTAGGAATTTATGGAGGTTTTAAATGGTGAAAAATGAAGAAAAAAGAATTAAATTAGCAATAGGGTTGTGTCTTGCTACTGAAATTATTAGTTCCTTTATGCCAAGAAGAAATGCTTTTAATTCTGATATTTTATATAGAAATTATAGCGATACAGATTATAAAAATAAAAATTATTTTCTTGATTGGTCAGCTGCGATGGAATATGTTACAAATACTCAAGAAAGTGGTGTTCTTTATTTAAATATTTTAAGAAAAGAAGACAATTGTTATGTACTTCAAAGTGTTACACATCCAGAAATAGTTGTTATGCTTAAATATGATGAAAATAATAAAGTGACTTCTAAAATAATCGTTGGCACTGATAAAATAAAAAACTTTACAGTAAAGCTTTTCGAACCACTAAATGTTATTTCTCCGATTAATAATGAAGAATTAATAATAAATAAAGAAAACGAAATTTTAGCAAGTTATGAACAAATAGAACTATATGAAAATGAAAATAAAAAAGTTTTAAAAAAATAATAAAATAATAATTTAAGTAGGATTTTGTTCTCAAAATTCTATTTTTTTGCTACAATAAATTTAGGTGATTATAATGAATAATATTAAAATAGTGTTTATGGGAACTCCGGATTTTGCTTGTAATGTTTTACAAAGTTTAATAGATAATGAATACAATGTATCTTTAGTTGTTAGTCAACCTGATAAATATGTTGGCAGAAAACATATTTTAACAAATACACCAGTTAAACAATTAGCAATCGATAATAATATTGAAGTATTTCAACCAGAAAAAATTAGAAGTGACTATCAAAAAATATTAGATATTAATCCTGATTTAATTATTACCTGTGCATACGGTCAAATAATACCAGAAGAATTAATTAATTTACCAAGACTTGGTTGTATTAATGTTCACGCTTCATTATTACCAAAATATCGTGGTGGTGCTCCAATTCACTGGGCTAAAATAAATGGTGATAAAAAAACTGGTGTGACCATAATGTATATGGATAAAAATATGGATACAGGTGATATTATTTCTTTTAAAGAAATTCCTATATTGGATGAAGATACTGCAGAAAGTTTATTTGATAAACTTTCTATTCTTGGAGCAAATCTTTTAATAGAAACTTTACCAAGTATTATTAGCAAAACTAATAAAAGAATTAAACAAAATGACAGTGAAGCAACAATTGCACATAATATTAAAAGAGAAGACGAAAGAATTAATTTTGATGATTATGGTGTAAATATTATCAATAAAATCAGAGGCTTATATTCTTGGCCACTTGCTAACATGGAAATTGATGGGATTGAATATAAAATATTAAATGCTGAATTTGAAGAAAAAAAAGTAGATAATATAAGTACAATTGTCGAAATAAATAAAAATAAATTTGGAATATCTTGTAAAGATGGAGTTATTTATATTACTGATATTAAACCTTTTGGTAAAAAAGCAATGGATATAAAATCATTTTTAAATGGTATAAATAAAGAAGATTATAAAAATAGAAAGGTAAATTAATATGAAAGAAAATGATAATAAAAAATCATTAAAAGAAATGTGGAAAGATCCCCAAAAGAAAGCAATAATTAAATTAGGATTATGGTTTTTCTTTTTTGCTTTTGTTTTTTTGTTTTTAACAGTAGCTTCTTTATTTAATCATAATAATAGTAAAAATAATGATACTAGTGATAATAATAAAAAAACAGAAGTAGTTGAAGCTAATATTACCAAAATGTTAGAAAAACTAATAGATAGTGATTATGGATTTGAAATAAAGATAATAAATCAAAATATTATAGAAAATATCTCTGGAACAGTAAAATCTAAAATAACTACAGGTTATTACGAAAATAACAATAATATATTAAAATTCAGTTATCATGACCAAAATTATTATCAAATAATAGATAATAATGAAGTATTAAACAATGAAATATTAAATGAAGAGTATCGTAAAAATATTGATTTGCCTAGTATTTTAGAAATAATAAAAAACTATGAAATGACTAATGAAACTTTAAAAGAAAATAATGAGTACATTTATAATATTAGTGATAATTATGTTATCAAAATATCAACTAACCAAAATAATATTGATAAAATAAATATAATAAATAATGATGTAAGCTACGAAATGAAATTTAATTTAATCATATAAAAACGGAGATATTAATGAAACAATACAATAATAAAGAAGCAAAAAAAATAATAACCGACACGGATGATAATTTATTGCTAAAAAAATTAGAAGAGTATTTAGAATATTATCCAAATGATATAATTACTACAAGATACTATTTAAATAAACTTTTAAGAACTAATAATTTTGAAAAATATAAAAGTTATGTTAATGAAAGACTTGAAAGACGTATAGTTAATATGGACTTACGTAATTATTTAATTATAAAAAAATTTAGTATTTTACTAAATCTTGGAGAATATCAAGAAGCTTATAATTTATATAAAGAAGAAAACTATGTATTATCTAAAAGTATTTCTAAAATAAATGTGATTGAATGTTATTTATTAAAAAAATGTAATATACCATTTAATGGAGAAGAAAGATATATTTATAATCAAATTTCTGATTATAATGAAGAAATAGCTTTAAATTATGTTATTAATAGACATCAAAAAAATAACGATAAAACTAGTATTTTTAATGATAACTGTAATGTTAATGATTTATTTTATTTTGTTAAAGATAATATTAATGATGAAAATGCAAGGTTTACAGATTTTATATTTAAAAAGTATATATTTAGATATGAAGGTATTGGAGTTAATCAAGAAGGCAAAAAAGCAAATTTTATAAAAGTGATTTGTTTAAGGGATAACAATGAAATAATTACAATGTATCCAATATGTGAATCAGAAGTTTGTGATATGGAAGTTGTTGTAGATCTTACACCAATAGTTGAAAATACTTATACTAATAAGTTGGTTAAAAGAAGCGAAAGTCAAGTAGAAAAATTTATAAAAAAATTTGGATATCGATGAGTAATTGTTTAAAAATTACTCATTTTTTGATAGAATGTATATAGGTGAGATAATGAAGAATATATATGATTATCCAAGAGAATCTTTAGAAGATTATTTTGCTAGTATAAATGAAAAGAAGTTTAAGGCTACACAAGTATATGAATGGCTTTATGAAAAGAGAAATAGTGATGTAAACTCCTGGTCTAATATTAAAAAAGATATTAGAGATAAAATACTTAAGGATTTTTCTTTTGATAGTATTGAAATCGTTAAAGTAGAAAAAGATGATTTGACCAGGAAGTATTTATTTAAATTAAATGACTTTGAAAAAATAGAAGCAGTATTAATGATGCATGATTATGGAACAAGCATATGTGTTTCAAGTCAAGTTGGATGTAATATGGGATGTGCTTTTTGTGAAAGTGGTAGACTTAAAAAAGTTAGAAACTTAGAAACTCATGAGATGGTTGAGCAAATATTGTTAGTTGAAAAAGATGCAAATGTTAGGATTGATAGCGTTGTTATTATGGGAATTGGAGAACCATTAGATAATTATGATAATGTTATTAGTTTTATAAAAATAATAAATGATGCTAAAGGTATAGCAATTGGAGCACGCCACATAACTATTTCTACTTGTGGTTTAATACCTAAGATTAAAGAGTTTATGAAGTTACCATTACAAGTAAATTTAGCAATATCATTACATGCTTCAAATAATGAGTTAAGAAGTCGCATAATGAATGTAAATAAAGCGTATAATATTTATGATTTAATAGCGTGTATTAAGGAATATATACAATATACCAATAGACGAGTAACCATAGAATATGTTATGCTAGATAATGTAAATGATAATGAGAGTAATGCTTTAGAGTTAGCAGAACTATTAAAAGGAATGAATGTTTATGTAAATTTAATTCCCTATAATGAAACTAATCATTTAGAATTTAAAAGAAGTAGCAAAAATAGAATATTTAAATTTTATGATATTTTAAAGCAAAATAAGATTAATGTAACAATTAGAAAAGAATTTGGTGGTAAAATATCTGCTGCTTGTGGGCAATTAAGAAGCAAAGAGGTGAAATAAATGAAATCCTTTTATTTAACAGATGCAGGAAGAGTTAGAAGTCATAATGAAGATAGTGTAACAATATTAAAAAATGCTACAGGTGAATATTTAATGATTGTAGCTGATGGAATGGGTGGACATAGAGCAGGTGAAGTTGCTTCTTCTATGGTAGTAACTCATTTTGGTAAAAGGTTTATGGGAATAAGTAGCATGGGTTCAAAATTAGATGCCGTTAATTGGATTCGTGATAATATAAATGAAGTTAATGAAGAAATCTTAAAATATGCTGAAGAAAATCCTAATTCTAAAGGACTAGGAACAACAGCTGTAATGGCGCTTTTAACAAAAGAATATTTAATATTTGCAAATGTTGGCGATTCTTCTGGATTTATAATGAAAAATAATGAAATTCATAAGGTGACAAAAGACCATACACTAGTAAATCTTTTAGTTCAATCTGGTGATATTACAGAAGAAGAAGCAAAATATCATCCTAAGAAAAATGTTTTGATGAAAGCACTTGGTGGAGCAGAAAAAGTTGAACCTGACATCTTCGATGTAGATACTAAGAGTGAAGCAATTTTGCTTTGTAGTGATGGATTAACTTCAATGTTAAGTAATGATCAAATAGAAAATGTTCTAAATGATAATGAATTAACAATAGAAGAAAAGGTAACTAAATTAATAAGAAAATGCAATATTAGAGGTGGAAATGATAATATTTCAATTGCATATTTAGTAATAGAAAGCGGTGAGAAAGAATGATTATGAAGGGGCAAAAGATTAGTGATCGTTATCAAATAATTAAGTCAATCGGTGAAGGTGGAATGGCTAATGTTTACCTTGCATATGATACTATATTAGATAGAAATGTAGCAGTAAAAGTATTACGCGGTGACCTTGCGACTGATGAAAAATTTGTAAGACGTTTTCAAAGAGAAGCTTTATCAGCTTCAAGTCTTAACCATCCAAATATTGTGGAAGTTTATGATGTAGGAGAGGATAATGGCCAATATTATATAGTAATGGAATATATAGAAGGTAAACATTTAAAAGAGTTACTAAAAAAACGTGGACATTTAACAATTACTGAAGTTGTAGATATAATGTTACAAATAACAGATGGTATGAGTGTTGCTCATGATTCCTATATAATTCATCGCGATATAAAACCACAAAATATAATGATTTTAGAAAATGGTCTTGTAAAAATTACTGATTTTGGTATAGCTATGGCCATGAATGCAACCCAACTTACTCAAACAAATTCTGTAATGGGTAGTGTTCATTATCTTCCGCCAGAACAAGCTAATGGTAAAGGTGCAACATTGCAAAGCGATATTTATTCTATGGGAATTTTAATGTATGAACTTCTAACAGGAAAATTGCCATATCGTGGTGAAAATGCTGTAGAAATAGCATTAAAACATTTAAAAGAACCACTTCCGAGTATTAGAGAAGAAATACCTAATATTCCAAATAGTATAGAAAATATTATAAAAAAAGCTACTGCTAAAAATATTAAAAATAGATATGCTGATGCAAGAGAAATGCATGAAGACTTGCTTACTTGTTTAGATGATTCAAGAAAAAATGAACCACCATATCAATTTAAGTACTCTGAAAATAATTATGATGATACTAAAATGGTTAAAATAATAAAAGAACCAGATGCAAAAGCAAAAAAACAAAAAGAAGGTAGTGAAGAAGTTATAGCAAAACAAATTACTCCAGAAGAATTGAAAAAACAAAATAAATTAGTAGTTTTACTCGCGGCAATATTCACAGGACTTATAGTAGTAATTACTTCAATTGTTGTATTAATACCGCTTATAACTGGGGGAAAAGAATTGAAAGTTCCCGATGTAACTAATATGTCTGTAACAAAAGCAATTGATGAATTACAAAATGCTGGATTTAAAGTTAGTGATGAACAGCAAGAAATATCTTCTACTGATATAGATGAAGGAAATATTGTAAAAACTAATCCAGCTGCTGGTAGCAAGAGAACAAAAGGCACTTTAATAACATTATATGTTTCAGTTGGGGATACTAAAATAACAATAGAAAACTATAAAGATAAAAATTATTTAGAAATTAAAGGTGCTTTAGAAGCTTTAGGACTTAGAGTTGTTATTGAGAAAAAAGAAGTTGATGAAAATTCTAATATAAAAGATGGTCAAATAATTGAACAGTCTGTAGCTGAAGGAGAAAAACTTTCAGTAGGTGAAACAATTACTCTTTATATTCCTGATATTATTAGTAAATTCCCTAATTTTACTGATGGAAGTTACTCTGTATCAGAAGTTCAAAAATTCTGTGATGAACATAATATTAAACTAGAAGTTGAAGAAGTTGAAACAAGTGATTATCAAGATGGAGCAATCTATTATCAAAATAAACCTGAAGGTTATACTATAGCTGAAGGTGTTACTTTAAAAATTAGAGTAGCAAAAACACCTTCAAAAATAGAATCAGATAATTGTGAAGAAACAGGATTATGTTAATATGGAAGGTCAAATAATAAAAATAATAAGTAATACTTATAGTGTTAAAATTAATAATGAAGTATATGAATGTAAAGCTCGAGGTAAATTTCGTAATGATAAAATAACACCAGTAGTAGGGGATAGATGTATTATTGACTGTAAAAATTGTTACATTATTGATATTTTACCTCGTAAGAACTTTTTAGAAAGACCACTTATTGCTAATATAGATATGGCAGTAATAGTTACAAGTGTAAAAAAACCAGATTTGTCTTTAAATCTACTGGATAAATTAATAAGCTTAATTACAATTAATAAAATAGTTCCAGTAATATGTTTTACTAAATTGGACTTATTAAATAAAGAAGAACTAAAAGATCTAAAAAAATTAATTAAATACTATAAAACTATTGGTATTAAAGTATTTACTAATAAAAAAGTAAGAAAATTAATGAATGAATTAAAAAATAATATTGTAGTATTTACTGGCCAAACAGGTGCTGGCAAATCTACTTTATTAAATAAGATATCACCTGTTTTAAATCTTAAAACAGGTGAAATATCAGAAAGTCTAGGTAGAGGGAAACATACTACTCGTCATGTAGAATTATTTGAAATCAAAAAAATGTATATAGCCGATACCCCAGGATTTTCATCATTAGATATTAGTAATTATTCTAAAGAAGAAATAAAAAATAGTTTTATCGAATTTAGAGATAATAATTGTAAATTTAGTGATTGTTTTCATATTAATGAAAAACAATGTGAAATAAAAGATAAGGTAGATAGAGGAATAATTTTAAAATCAAGATATGAAAATTATTTAAACTTTATTAAGAAATAAGGAGGGCTCATGAAAATATCTGTGTCATATTTAAGTAGTATTTTTGATAAAAAAAGTACAATAAGATTAATTGATAATTCTAATGCTGATATGATTCATGTTGATTTAATGGATGGAATGTTTGTTCCTAAAAGAAATTTTTATATAGAAGAAACATTAGAAGATTTAAAAGATACAAAAAAACCATTAGATATTCATTTAATGGTCTATGAGCCAGAAAAATATATTAAAGATTTAAGTACTTTAAAACCTGAATATATTACTTTTCATTTAGAAAGTAAAACGGATATAAAAGAAACAATTAAATTAATTAAATCTTATGGTATAAAGGTTGGTATTTCTATTAAACCTAATACTGATATATCATATCTAGAACCATATTATAATGATATAGATTTGATACTTATAATGTCTGTTGAACCTGGTGCCGGAGGTCAAAGATTTATTTTCGATATGTTAGAAAAAGTAGAAGATTTAAATGATTTAAAATATAATAAAGGTTATAAATTTATGATTAGTGTTGATGGTGGTTTAAATGAATATACAGCAATAAAGTGTCGCGATAGTGGAGCAAATATAATAGTTAGTGGATCTTATGTTTGCCGTCATGAAAACTACAATGAAAGAATTAACTTATTAAGAAAATAAAACTCTCACAAAAATGTGGGAGTTTTTGATGAAAAAAAATAGACTAATGTCTATTATTTAGATAAAGTTCTTGCTTCTCTAGAACTAATAATTACTTTTTTACCATCAATTGTTTTCTTTTGTAAATTTGGTTTTTGTCTGCTTTTAGTAGCATTACATGCTTTACTTCTTAAATTAACTGACAAAGGTTTTTTATTTGTTATTTTTGTTGCCATTTCAGTCACCTCAACTTTCGCTCTTCTTTAAAGATTTTACTATAAAAATATATTAAAGTCAAATGAATATATGTAAAAAATAATCTTTTTTTACTTTTATAATTATGTTATAATCTTATTAAGATAAAGGAGTTTTTATTATGGACGAAAATACAAAAGAATTAGAAACATTAAATGATTTACCAAAAATTGAAAATAATGTTCTTGATTTTACTTCAGAAATTCAATCGATAAATGAAGATTTAGATCGAGTTGGAGAAACAATTGATGGAATTGAAAAACTTACTGATAATATTGAAGATGTTAAAGTAAAGAAAAAATTAAAGGATAAAATAAAAGAAAAATGGCAATCATTTAGTAAAAAGAAAAAAATAGGAATTATAGTAATTGTGATAATTATATTACTTACAATAATCGGTTTAATAACTTTTTTAATACTAAATAATAAAAAAGATAATAAAGTAGAGAAAAAAGAAGATGTTATTTTAGAAGTTGATAATTATCGTTATGAAAATGGTAAATTAATTATTTTAGGTGATAAAGACAAAGAACTAGGTAAATATAACTGTAAAAACAAAGATGAAAAATTATGTTATGTCGCATATTATGAAAAAGACGAAAAAATAGATAATCCTAAAAAAATTGATGAAGAAGGTAATATTCTTGATACAAGATCTGCGATAATTAATGATAAATATGTTTTTATCCATGATTCTAAAAAAGAAGACGATGAAAAAGTTAATTTGTATGATATAAAAGATGGTAAAACTTTAGAAGAATATAATGCAATTAAATATATTAAAGATAATTATGCTATTGTAAAAGATTATACTGGTTCTTATGGAATCATCGAATTAAATGATGAAGTACTTACTAAAATACAATTTAATTATGATAATTTAGCTATTATAAGTGATAATGATAAAGTAAATATTATTGCAAATGAAAGTGGACGTAATTATTTAATTGATATTAATGAAAAAATATTAACAAAAGCTATATCAATGGATATTGTTAATTATAATGATAAATTCTTAGTAGCAGTTGATAATGAAGGTAAATATTATTTATATGATTATAAAAATAATCTAGTATATGATGATAGTTTTGATTATATAAAATTATTTAGTGACTATAATTTGTTTATTAAAGATAAAAAGGTATTTTTAAATACTAGTGATGGAGCTAAACTTACTGAAAATGGTTTTGATATAAACAATAAATACAAATATTATCAAAAATTATATATTTACGATGATGATAATAAATTAAGTGATACTTATGAAGCATTTTCAGTTAAAGATAATACCACTTCTATAACTCTTACAATTGATTCTAAAGATTATGTAGTAAGTAAAATAGAAGGAAAAATATCAGCAGCATCAAAATATGTTAATTATTTTGATGGAATATTATATATCTATGATAACTCTGATAAGACTAATTTAATTGGTGAATATAAATGTACTAATAAAAATATTTTGAGTGAAAATTCAACTAGTTTTGAAAATTGTTATATTGCTAGTGATAGTACTTTAAAATCTGATAATGATATGTCTTCTACAACAAGTAGTGGTATGATTCCAATTTTAAATCATCGCTTTGTCTTTATAAAAGATAATCCAAATGCTGTAAGTGAAGGCAATACAAATATTGTTTTATATGATTTAAGTACTAAAAAAATAATTTCTAAATATTTAAGTGTTAATTCAACATTAAATACTAATATTAATGAACCTTCATTACAAACTGAATCTAATATAAATATAATAGCTAAAAATAATAAGAATAAATATGGTATTGTAAAAATTAGTGATAGTGGAGTGTCTTCAGTTTTACCATTTAATTATTCTTCATTAGAAATAATTGGAAATTATTATTTGGTTAATAATGATGGTTATATTTTAGTTGATAAAACTGGTAAAGAAATTTCTAAAAAAATTAATGCTAAGATTAGAGGATATAATACTAAATATATTAAAGCAATAGAGAATAATATGTATTATGTTTATGATTATAATGGAAATAAAATTAATACTGCTGGTAGTAAATATATAGAGCTTTATGATAATTATTTTGCTACTGTAGATGCAACAAATAAATTGAATATTTATGCTTATTCTGATCCATCAAAACCTTTAATAAAAGATTCTATACAACTTGCAAGTGATAAATACTATGGCGAAGGAGCTTTAGCATTTAGAATATCTTTTGTATCAACTTCTGCCAATGTTAGTATTTTAAAAGATGGAAATTATATGAGTAGCGTATATTCTTTAGTTGAAACACCACAAAATAGTAGTGAAAATACAGCTAACGAAGGAGGCAATAATGAATAAGTATAAAAAGGGTGCACTTGTAATATCAATAATACTTTTAGTAATAACATTGCCTCTAACTGTAATGGGAATTATTTATAATAAAGAAATTAAAAATGTAGATAATCCTTCTAAATTATTTCATTATGACAATAAATTGTATTTTTATAATGAAATGGGCGATTTAATAGGAAATTATGAATGTAATTTTAAAAATTGCTCTTATGCAAAACAGACAATTGATGATGAAGATTATAGTATTAATTATTATAAGAGTGATATAAGTGATACTAAATTAATTAGTAATAGATATGCTTTTATAGCAGATTATAAAGATAATGTTAGTTTAATAAATCTGTATGATGTAAAAGATAATAAATCAGTTGCAATGTATAAAAGTGTTAAAAATTATGGCGTTGGTATAAATAATAATTATTATATAGTTGCTGGCGTAACTGGAAAATATGGAGTAATTGAAATTTCTAATAGTGAGGTTAAAACAATTTTTCCATTCACTTATGATTTTATAGGGTTACAAAATGATGTTGACTTAGAAACTAATAAAATTTCATCAGATACATTTATAGTAAAAAAAGATAATACTTGGTTCTTAACTGATGTTAATGAAGCAATTTTTACTGAAAAAATGCTAAACCCAATAGTGGCTTTTGATACTAAAACTTTTATTACCAAAAATGATAATTATAATCTTTATAATTATAATGGTACATTTAGATTAAATGGAAGTTATAAATATTTAAACTATATTTCAAAATATATTGAAGTAAAAGATATTAATAATAATTATTATATTTTGGATGGTAATACACTTAGTATAGTTTCAAATACATTTACTACTAATGATGAGAGTGTCATAGAAACTACTGTTAATAGCGATAATAAGCTAGAAATTAAAATTGATAATGAAGTTAAACAAACTATTGATATTTTATAAAAAATAAGATAATATATAATTTGTAAAAACGAAGAAAAAGAGGAGTATTATATACAAAATTAAAGAGAGTTAACGTTTGGTGGAAGTTAATATTCTTGTATATAAGAAGGTAGCTTTGGAGTTGAATGACTGAAATCATAGTAAGTTATATCCGCATTATATGCGTTAAAAAAATAAGTTTAAATAAGGTGGTACCACGGCATTATGTCGTCCTTTAGGTACTACCTTTTTATTTTAGAAAGAGGTATTTATGTTAGAGACAAAATATGATCATAAAAAAGTTGAAGTAAATAAATATGATTTTTGGAAAGATAATGGTTATTTTAAAGCTGGAAAAAATAAAGGAGCAAATCCATATTGTATTGTAATTCCACCACCAAATGTTACAGGTAAATTACATATTGGACATGCTTATAATGTAGCTATTCAAGATGCAATTATAAGATATAAAAGAATGCAAGGTTTTGATACTTTATGGCTTCCTGGAATGGATCATGCTGCTATAGCAACTGAAGCAAAAGTTGTTAAAAAATTAAAAGAAAATGGTATTGATAAATATGAATATGGACGTGAAAAATTCTTAGATTCTTGTTGGGAATGGACTCGTGAATATGGTGATAATATTCGTAAGCAGTGGGCTGCAATGGGTGTATCTGTAGATTATTCACGTGAAAGATTTACACTAGATGAGGGTCTTAATCATGCTGTTACAAAAGTATTTGTAGACTACTACAATAAAGGACTTATATATCGTGGCGAAAAAATAATTAACTGGGATCCTGTAGCTCAAACAGCATTATCTAATGAAGAAGTAGTATTTAGTGAAGAAAAGAGTGCTTTTTATCATTTAAAATATAAAATAGAAAATAGTGAAGAATATTTAGATGTTGCAACAACAAGACCTGAAACTTTATTTGGTGATACTGCTGTTGCTGTAAATAGTGAAGACGAAAGATATAAAAAATATATTGGGCTTAATGTTGAATTACCATTTATGAATAAAGTTATTCCCGTTATTGCTGATGAACATGCTGATATGACTAAAGGCACAGGAGTTGTTAAAATTACTCCAGCCCATGACCCTAATGATTTTGAAGTAGGTAATAGACATAATCTTGAAAGAATTTGCATTATGAATGATGATGCAACTATGAATGAATTTTGCCCTAAGAAATATGTTGGATTGACTCGTGAAGAATGTCGCGAAGAAGTATTAAAAGATTTAGAAAGAGCAGGATTACTACTTGAAGTAGAACCTCTTGTTCATGAAGTTGGACATTCAGAACGTACAGGTGCCATGGTAGAACCAATGATAAAAAAACAATGGTTTGTTAAGATGCGTGGACTTGCTGATCACGTTCTTGAAAATCAAAAAAATAAAGACACAAAAGTTAACTTTTTTCCTGAAAGATTTGAAAAAACTATGAATCACTGGATGGAAATAACATATGATTGGTGTATTTCTCGTCAACTATGGTGGGGGCATAGAATACCTGCATGGTATAAAGGTGATGAAGTTTATGTTGGACTTACTCCACCAGAAGGTGAAGGATGGGTTCAAGATGAAGATGTACTAGATACTTGGTTCTCATCAGCATTATGGCCTTTCTCAACCCTTGGCTGGCCAGAAGAAACTGAGGATATGAGAAAATTCTTTCCAAATGACTGTTTAGTAACAGGTTATGATATAATTCCTTTTTGGGTTAATAGAATGACTTTCCAATCACTTGAACTTACAGGGAAAAGACCATTTAAAGATTGTGTAATCCATGGACTTGTTAGAGACAAAGAAGGAAGAAAAATGTCTAAATCTCTTGGTAATGGTGTTGATCCTTTTGATATGATTGAAAAATATGGAACAGATGCATTAAGATATTATTTAAATACTGACTGTGCTTTTGGAACAGATTTGAGATTTGATGAAATAAAAATGACATCTACATGGAATTATATCAATAAAATATGGAATGCTTCTCGTTTTGTTTTAATGAATATAGAAGATTTAAAAGAAATTAAATTAGATAATTTATCTAAAGAAGATAAATGGATATTAACTAAGTATGAAAAATTAGTAGAAAGTACTATTAAACATATGGACAAATATGAATTTAACTTAGTAGGAGCTGAAACATATAATTTTATTTATGATGATTTTTGTAGTAATTATATAGAATTTGCTAAATTTAATTTAGATAGTATTCCTACAAAATCAGTACTATGTTACATTTTAACTGGAATTTTAAAATTATTACATCCATTTATGCCATTTGTAACTGAAGAAATATATAGTATGCTACCAATTAAAGATTGCAAATCAATTATGATTTCAAAATATCCAGTAGTAAATAAAGAATATATCTTTGATATTGAAGAAAAAGAAGTTGATAATAAGATTGATTTTATTAAAAATTTTAGAAATATAAAAGCAGAAAACAATATTAGTAAAGATGCAAAAGTAATGATTAATACTGATGATGAGATAATTATTAAAATGTTAAAATTAACTAATAATATTATAACTGGACCTTTAGATATTAATTCTTACCAAGTTTCAAGTGGAAATATAAAAGCGACTATTTACTTTGAAAAAGTAATTACAGAAGAAGAAATTGCTTTAAAAAATAAAAATATTGAAAATTTAAGAAATAGTATTGCAAGACGTAAAAAATTACTTGCTAACGAAAACTATGTTAATAAGGCTCCAGCAAGTTTAGTTGACAGTGAAAAAGCTAAATTATTAGAAGAAGAAAAAAATTTGGAAGAATTGTTAAAATAATTAAAATTTTTTGAAATTTAATAGATTTTGAAAATTGGTAAAAATAACTTTACCAATTTTTATATTTTTGTATACAGATTTTAAAAATCTGTATTTTTTAAGACCTCCAAATAAGCAAATTTGTAATTTGCATTATTTGAAAACACTTGTTATTATGCAAAAAAATGAGGCAACATATGAAAAAATTTTACAGTTGTCGTTATGACAAAAAGAATCAAAAAATATTAAAAGATATAGATTTAAATCACAATCAATACTCTCTATATCAATAAATTCTTTGCCATTTATTACTTGTTTTATAATTTCTACTGTATCATCTTTATATATTTTAGAATTTATTTATATTTTAGTCGGATTATTTGAAATTCTAAAACATATTAAAAAAGTAAAATTCAAAAAATATTTTCCAATAATTGTTTTGATTATAGGTATAACTTTAGCTGCAATTATGCAAAAAATAGACCCATCATTTACTTTGATTACTACAGTTGAATCATTTGTATTATTTATCATGTACTTCACAATAGAAAATCCTGATATGAAAATGTTAAACGAAATGACATTAGCAAAGAATCAAGCTGAAAAAGCAAATCGAGCAAAATCAGATTTTCTATCAAGTATGAGTCATGAAATAAGAACACCTCTAAATGCTATAGTGGGTTTATCAGAAGATAATTTGAATTACATAGATAAAGTACCAGAAGAAGTAGTAGAAAATTCTAAAGATATAGTTAATGCTAGTCAAACACTTCTTGAAATAGTTGGTAATATTCTAGATATAAATAAAATTGAAGCAGATAAGATGGAAATAACTTTATCACCTTATAACTTTAAAGAAGAAATAACAAATATGTGTCGTGTAACACAAACAAGAATAGGTGATAAAAATATAAACTTCAAATTAAATATCGCTGATGATATACCATATGAATTAATCGGCGATAAAGGAAAAGTAAAAGAGATAATAAATAATTTATTAACTAATTCAATAAAATATACAGAACAAGGAGAAATAAACTTAAGTATAAAATGTATAAATGAATTAGATAAAAATATATCAAATATAATAATTGTATGTAAAGATACAGGACGAGGAATAAAAAAAGAAAATATAGATAAACTGTTTACTAAATTTGAAAGATTAGACATAGAAAAAAATACAACAACAGAAGGAACTGGATTAGGACTTGCCATAACAAAATCATTAATAGAAATGATGGGTGGAAGAATAAATGTTCAATCAAGCTTTGGTGTTGGATCAATGTTCATGGTTAGAATACCACAAAAGATAAGTAAACTAGAAAATACAGAAAATAGAATTATTGAAGTAGAAAATGAAAATAATAACCATGAGTATAATGAAAAGAAAATCTTAATAGTAGATGATAATAACTTAAATATAAAAGTAGCAACAAGAGTATTATCAAACTTTAATTTTGTAATAGATACAGCAACAAGTGGAGAAGAATGCTTAAATAAAGTAAAAGAAACAAAATATGATTTAATTTTAATGGATATAATGATGCCAAATATGAGTGGAGAGACAACACTCCAAAAATTAAAAGAAATGAATGGATTTAATACACCAGTAATAGCATTAACAGCAGATGCCTTAGCTGGAGCAGAAGCAAGATATAAAAGTGAAGGCTTTGTAGATTATTTAGCAAAACCATTTAATAAAGAACAAATAAAAGAAAAATTAGATATGATATTTAAATTATAGATGGTTTGACCATCTTTTTTTTAGCAATAAAATTTGTTATAATTCATTTATAAGGAGTGCATTGTATGACAATTTATGGAAAAGTAATTGAGGTATATATTCCACTAAAAAATAATGAAGATGTAATGACAAATAATAAAATAGGATTCAAAGTAAAAGTGGGCCAAGAAGTTATTACTATAGAACAAGAACAAAATGAAATAAATTCTAAAATATATAAAGATGATACAGTAGAAATTATAAAACAAGTAATAAATGGCAAAGAATTTATTGATATAGAGTGTATTGATGGTGATTTAAATGAATAATAATTTTAAGTTAGATTTGTATCCACATAATTTAGAAAGTTATGAAAAAATAAAAAAAGGATTTTTAGAAAAACAGATTGTTTCTATAGTACATGCAACAGGAACAGGAAAAAGTTATAATGCCCTACAATTAGCATTAGATAATAAAGATAAAAAAATTACATATTTAGTTCCTTCAATTGGAATAGTAGAACATTTAAAAGAAATACTTGAAAATAATGATCTAAAGCTTCAAAGAGATTTACCAAATTTAGAATTCAGGACATATCAAAGTTTAATAAATTTATCAAGACAAGAATTAAAAGAATTAGATATAGATTTTTTAATCATTGATGAATTTCATCATATCGGAGCACCAGTATGGGGAGAAAGAGTTAACACTATTGTAGAAACACATAAAGATATGAAAGTATTTGGAATGACAGCATATACAGTAAGAGATAGAAATACTATATATGAAAGAGATATGGTAAACTCTAATGGCAAAGAATTATTTTCTAATTCTGTAGTTAGTAGATATGATTTATGTGATGCATTAATAGATGGTGTACTTCCAAAACCAATATATAAAAGTGGATATGTATATTTAGAAAAAACAGCAGAAGCACTAGAAGAAAGAATAAAAAAACTTAACCCTAATTCAAAAGATTACAAAGATTTAGTACCAATTTTAAAAGATATGAAAAAAAGACTTAATAATGCAGCAAGTACAAAAGACATATTTAAAAAATATATAAAACCAGATGGGAAATATATTTATTTTTGTCCTGTAAATAGTGAAGAAAAAGTAAATGATATTGATACTATTATAGAAGAAATAGAATCTTGGATAAAAGAAATGGGATTAACTAATGATGATTATGTAATATATAAATCGACTAGTAAAATGCAAGATTCTGGTAAAAGTGCTAGAAAAGCATTTTATGATGATAAAGATTTAAGTGGTATGAAAGCGGCCGATAAATTACGAATAATGGTTGCCATAAATCAGTACAATGAAGGAATACATACACCAGGATTAGATGGAGTAATAATGGCAAGACAAACGCAGTCTGATATAGTATTTTTTGAACAATTAGGAAGAGGGTTAGCGGTTAGAGGAAGAACAAAAGAAGAATATGATAAGTTAGAGAAAAAAACTCTTGAAGAATTAAGACAGTTATGTAAAGAAAAAGAAATAAAAATTAAAGATACTACCTCAAAAGAAGAAATAATAGAACAATTACTTGCACCAGTTATAATAGATTTAGCAAATAATATAGGATTTATAAAAGAACTAGAAAATAATATAAAAGATAGAGTAAAAGAAATTAAAGCTTCAAAACATCAAGGTAAAAAGAGAAAAAATCATTTAGGTGATACAAAATTTGATATAGAAATGATAAATGAAGATTTATATGAAATACTAAGATATATGAATGATAGATTAACTATGACATGGATGGATAAGTATAACTTAGCAAAAAAATACTATGAACATTATGGAAATTTAGATATATTGCAAAGATTTAAGACCATTAATGGAGCAGATTATGATGAAAATGGAATTGCTTTGGGAATGTGGATAAAACATCAAAAGCAAGCTTATAATGGAAAAGAAAAACGTAAAATAACCAAAGAACAAATTAGATTACTTGAAGAAATTGGAATGGACTTTAATATAAAAGATAATAAACAAGCTTGGATAAACAATTATAATTTAGCTAAAAAATACTATGAACATTATGGAAACTTGAAAATGCCTCAAAGATTCAAAACTATTAATGGAGTAGATTATGATGAAGATGGAATTGCTTTAAGAAGTTGGTTAGATACTCAAAAGCAATCTTATAATGGTAAAGGAAAATATAAAATAACCAAAGAACAAATTAGATTACTAAAAGAGATTGGAATGGATTTTAATATAAGAGATAATAAACAAACTTGGATAAACAATTATAACTTAGCCAAAAAGTATTATGAATATTATGGAAATTTGAAAATACCTCAAAGATTCAGAACCATTAATGGAGTGGATTATGATGAAGATGGAATTGCTTTAGGAAGTTGGTTAGATACTCAAAAAAAATCATACAATGGGAAAGGAAATTACAAAAAAGTAAAAGAACGAATAAGATTATTAGAAGAAATTGGAATGAATTTTAACGTAAAATATAATGAAGAATCCTGGAAAAACAAGTATAATTTGGCAAAAAAATATTATGAATATTATGGAAATTTGAAAATGCCTCAAAAGTTCAAGACCATTAATGGAATAGATTATGATGAAGATGGAATTGCTTTAGGAATGTGGATAGCTATTCAAAAGCAAGCTTACAATGGGAAAGGAAATAACAAAATAACAGACGAACAAATTAGATTACTTGAAGAAATTGGAGTCAATTTTAATATAAAATATAATGAAGAATCCTGGAAAAACAAGTATAATTTGGCAAAAAAATATTATGAACATTATGGAAACTTGAAAATGCCTCAAAGATTCAAAACTATTAATGGAATAGATTATAATGAAGATGGAATTGCTTTAGGAATGTGGCTAACTCTTCAAAAACAAGCTTACACTGGAAAAGGAAGTTGTAAAATAACAAAGGAACAAATTAGATTGCTTGAAGAAATTGGAATGCATTTTAATGTAAAATATAATGAAGAAGCTTGGATGGATAAATATGACTTAGCAAAAAAATATTATGAACATTATGGAAATTTGAAAATACCTCAAAAGTTCAAGACCATTAATGGAGTAGATTATGATGAAAATGGAATTGCTCTAGGAAGTTGGTTACAAAATCAAAAACAAGCTTATAATGGAAAATATATTTGTAAAATAACAGAAGAACAAATTAGATTACTTGAAGAAATCAATTTTAATATAAAATATAATGAAGAATCCTGGAAAAACAAGTATAATTTGGCAAAAAAGTATTATGAATATTATGGAAATTTGAAAATACCTCAAAGATTCAAAACTATTAATGGAATAGATTATGATGAAGATGGAATTGCTTTAGGAATGTGGATAGCTATTCAAAAGCAAGCTTACAATGGGAAAGGAAAATTTAAAATAACAAAGGAACAAATTAGATTGCTTGAAGAAATTGGAATAGTTTGGGTTACTTCTAAAACTGATGAAAAACTACAAAAAGAGGAATTTAATTCAAATAATATTAAAAGAAAAGAAAAAGAAATTACTAATAGAGTGTATTCTTATTTAGGAAAAATTGATAATAATGATACTCTTACTAAAGAAAAAATAAATGAAGGATTTATTGATGAATTAAATAAAAATTTTAAAAGATAATTATAAGCAATCTTGCTAAAAACATTTATAAATGATAAAATTATATATAGTTTAAGAGGTGAATTATGGACGATAGAACTAGTTTATATGACTTATCAACAATAAAAGAAAGTTTAGTACTTGTTACATTAAAAGAAGTTTATGATGCTTTAGAAGAAAGAGGATATAATCCAATTAATCAAATAGTGGGATTTCTTCTTACTAATGACCCTGGATATATTTCAAGTTATAAAGATGCTAGGAAAAAGATGTTAAGTATTGACCGCGCATCAATAGTGGCAATTTTATTAAAAGGTTTTTTAAAATGAGATTTTTAGGACTTGATTTAGGAACAAAAACTTTAGGAGTTTCTATAAGTGATAAAACAAATAATTTTGCATCATTTTTAAAAGTAATTCGTTTTGATTTTGAAGATTATGAAAAAGCGTTAGAAGAATTAAAACAAATTATAAATGAATACAAAATTACTAATTTAGCTTTAGGGCTTCCTAAAAATATGGATAATTCGTGTGGATTTGCTGCTCAAAGATCTCTTAAATTTAAAGAAATGATTGAAAAAAATATTGATATTGAGGTTACTTTAATTGATGAAAGACTTACAACTACTCAAGCTGAAAATATCTTGATTGGAATGGATAAAAAGAGAAAACAAAGAAAACAAATTATAGATGGAGTAGCAGCTTGTTTAATTTTAGAAACGTATATCAGAAAGAGGAATATTAATAATGAATAAGAATAATAAAAATGTGATAATAGCAAAAGATGAAAATGGTAAAGAAGTAGAATATGAAGTATTATTTGAATTCTATGATGAAAAGAATAAAAAAAATTATGTAGGGTACACTGATAATCAAAAGGATGATTTTGATAATATATTAGTTTATGCGTCAATTTTTGATCCTACTGGTAAAGATAAAACATTATACCCAATTGAAACAGAAGAAGAATGGGATGTAATAGAAACAATATTTTCTAAATTACCAGATGTAACCAAAGAGGAGAACTAGTATGAAAAAAAAGATATTAATTGGGGTTATAAGTGTTTTTACACTTCTTTTAATAGAGTTTACAACTTATTATTTTGTAAGTCTTGGACCAGTAAATAAAAGAGATAAGAATGAAATAATATTTGAAGTAAAGCCTAACACTAGTAAAGTTGATATAGCTAAAAATTTAAAAAAGCAAAAATTAGTAAAAAATGATAAAACAGTTATTTTATATATGTTTTTTAATAGTGACTTAAATTTACAAGCCGGTAAATATTCATTAGATCAATCTATGTCTGTTAAAGAAATTTTAAATAAAATAAAAAATGGTGATATTAGAGTAGAGACTGTGAATTTAACATTAATTGAAGGTAAGAGATTAACTAATTATGTAAAACTAATTAGTGAGGCATATGGCTATAGTGAGGATGAAATTATAGAAACAATTAATGATAAAGAATTCTTAAAAGACATGATTAAAAAATACTGGTTTTTGACAGATGAGATATTAAGTGATAATATTTATTATGGACTTGAAGGTTATATTTTACCTGATACCTATGAATTAATGAGTAATTATTCTATTAAAGATATCTTTATAAGATTATTAGATTATACAGATAAAAAGCTAGAACCATTTAAAAATGACTTTAATAATAGTTCTTATTCTGTACATCAAATACTTACAATGGCATCTATTATAGAGTTAGAGGCAAATTCAGAAAGTGATAGAAAAACAGTAAGTCAAGTAATATATAAAAGATTGGCTAGTAATATGAGTCTTGGTATGGATGTAACAACATATTATGCTTCAAAAAAAGAAATGGGTGAAGAACTTACATATAAAGACTTAATGGATGATAATGCATATAATACTAGAAATCTAAATAAAATTGGTTTACCTGTTGGTCCAATATGTAATCCAAGTATTATGAGTATAAAAGCTGCTTTTAATCCAAGTGATACTGACTATTTATACTTTTATGCGGATATTAAAACAGGGTTAGTTTATTTTGCTAAAACAAGTGCAGAATTTAACCAAATAATTAGAGAAGTAGGATGATAAAATGAAAGAATTAATATTAGAAATGGAACATTATGCTAAAGAA
Organism: uncultured Bacilli bacterium; assembly: GCA_934129945.1. GTDB lineage: Bacteria > Bacillota_I > Bacilli_A > RF39 > UBA660 > RUG14121. The sequence goes on along the minus strand of CAKOXC010000002.1, from coordinate 147,553 downwards.
AATAATGTACCTATTATTGAGAAGGAATCAATTGCATTTATAATGAAATATATTAAAGCTAACAATATTACAAATGTATTAGAAATTGGTAGTGCAATTGGTTATTCAACTATTCTTATGGCATCAAGTACTCAAGATGTTAAAGTTACAACTATAGAACGTGATGAAAATAGATACATGGAATGCTTAAAAAATGTTAAAAAAGCAGGGCTTGATAAAAAGATTAATGTTGTTTATCAAGACGCTTTAGAAGTTAATTTATCTAATGTTTCATATGATTTAATATTTATTGATGCGGCAAAAGGTCAATATAAAAAATTCTTTGAAAAATTTAAATATTTTTTAGCACCAAATGGTGTAATAATTACTGATAATTTAAAATTTCATGGCTTAGTTGGAAAAAAAGATACAATTGAAAGTAAAAATTTAAGATCTTTAGTGGATAAAATAGAAACATATATAGAATTTTTAAAAGAAAATGAAGAGTTTGAAACTAAATTTTTAGATATTGGTGACGGACTTTCAGTGAGTATGAAAAAAAATGATAAATAAATTATTATATATTGTTAATAATAAAGAAATAATTGAAGATTTAAAGAAAGTTGGTGTAAAGAACTTTCTTTTTCCACTTAAAGACTTTTGTGTTGGATTTAATAATACATATGATTTTGACGAAATTGAAAATGAATCATTTATTTTTATAAATCGTATTTTAGATAATGAATCTTTAGATTTATTAGAACAAAAACTAAATGATAATAGAGATAAAATTAAAGGAATTGTCTATGATGATTTTGGTGTATTGTATTTGATAAATAAATTAAAATTAAATGTGATTACTGTTAATTATCAAAATCATTTTGGTACAAATTATCAAAGTATTAATGAAAATCTAAAATATAATGATAGTGTTGTAATATCTACTGATATTACAAGAAATGAAATAGAAGAAATATTAAAAAAAGTAGAAAAAGAAGTATGTATATTCCTTTTTGGACTTATTCCTGTTATGTATTCTAGAAGAACACTATTGACTAATTTTTCTAAAGAATTCAACATTCCAACTAAAAATAATGCTCTAATTGATGAAAAAATATCTAAAAATAAATTTATTATGGTTGAAAATGCATATGGAACAGTAGGATATCAAAGAAATTATTATGATGGTTTAGAACTTTTAAATTTAGAAAATATTAAGTATTTTTTAGTTAATCCATTATTTTTAAGTGATAAAGAACAAATACAGTTGATAGGTGATATCAAAAATAAAAATTTAACTCTTAATATTCCTACTGATAAAGGATTCTTGTATAAAGAAACTATTTATAAATTGAGGGAGGAAAAATAATGCAAAAAGTAGAATTATTAGCTCCTGCCGGAGATTTAGAAAGATTAAAAATAGCTTTTTTATATGGTGCTGATGCGGTATATATTGGGGGACAAGAGTTCTCATTAAGAGCTAATGCTAAAAATTTTAGTTTAGAAGAAATAAAAGAAGCTTGTTCTTATGCTCATGCATTGCATAAAAAAATATATGTTACAGTTAATATTGTTTTACATAACAAGAATTTAGTGGGATTAAAAGAATATTTAAAAGCTTTAGATACTTGTGGTATCGATGCTATAATAGCAAGTGATATTACAGTAATTAATGAGGCACATAAACTAAATGTTAGCTATGAAGTCCATTTATCTACCCAAGCTTCAACGCTAAACTATGGTCAGGGATTATTTTATAAAAATCTAGGTGTAACAAGACTAGTTTTAGCAAGAGAGGCTTCTAAAAAAGATATTAAAAGAATAAAAGAAGAAACTAATTTAGAATTAGAATGCTTTATTCATGGTGCTATGTGTACATCAATAAGTGGTAAGTGTGTTTTATCTAATTATTGTACAAATCGTGATTCGAATCGTGGTGGTTGCGCTCAAATATGCCGTTGGTTATTTGATATGGATGGTGTAGAAAAACCATTTAGCATTACTCCAAAAGATTTAAATATGGTTCCATATATTAAAGAAATGATTGATATCGGAGTAAATTCTTTTAAAGTTGAAGGAAGAATGCGTTCTATTTATTATATAGCAACAGTAATTAATGTATATAGAAAGATTATTGATAAGTCTTTAAATAATACTTTAACTACTGGGGAGTGTAAGTATTACTTAGAAATTTTAAATAGATGCGCTAATAGGGATTCAACTCCCCAGTTTTTCTTAAATTTACCAACTAATAAAGAACAATACTTTTTAGGAAGAGACGAAATATCAAATCAAGATTTTTTAGGAATGGTTTTAGATTATGATGAAAATTCTCATATTGCTACAATAGAACAAAGAAATTATTTTAAAATTGGAGATGTTGTAGAATTTTTTGGACCTAATATGGAAACTTTTACTTATAAAGTGAATAAGATAAAAAATGAAAATGATGAAGAGATAGAAGTTGCAAGACATCCAAAAATGATTACTAAGTTAAAAGTTGATACTAATTTACATAAATATGATATGATGCGCATAAAAGTATTTGACAAAGATAATTATTTATAGTATTATTTTGTAGAAAATTTTAAAAAGGTGATGAATATGAAACAAGCAGAAAATATAACTTTAACAGCAGAAGGCTATTTAGAGTTAGAAACTGAGTTAAAAGACTTAAAAGAAGTAAAAAGACCAGAAGTAATAAAAGCATTAAAAGAAGCAAGAGCATTAGGTGATTTATCTGAAAACTCAGATTATGATGCCGCTAGAAATGATCAAGCTCAACTTGAAGGAAGAATAAAAGAACTTGAGTATAAGCTTGAACATTGCAATATTGCCGAAAATCATGAAGATGGTGTAGTAGCTATCGGATCAGTTGTTACTATTGAATATGATGATGGTGAAGTTGATGAATATAAAATTGTTGGTTCACTTGAAGCTGATCCATTTGAAAATAAAATTTCAAATGAATCTCCAATTGGAAAAGCTGTAATAGGACACAAAAAAAATGAAACTGTTCAAGTTGAAAGTCCTAATGGGGCTTATCCAGTAGTTATAAAAGAAGTTAAATAATTGCCTTAAGGCAATTTTTTATTTTGAAAGCTTGTAAAATTCATGCTTTTATTATATAATACAAGAGAATTTTGAAAGGAAAGAAATTAGTAATGAAGAAAAATGTACATGAAATTGAAATAACAATTGAAGGAAAAGAATGGGAAACTATTTTAGACAAATCTTTTAAGAAAAAAAATAAAGATGTTAAAATAGATGGTTTTAGAAAAGGAACTGCTCCAAAAGATGTTTATATTAAAAAATTTGGAATTGAATCTTTATACATGGATGCAGTAGATATGGCAGTAGAAAGTGCTTATAAAAAAGCTTTAGATGAAAGTAAAGTGACTCCAGTTATTGAGCCTGCTTTAGATGTTAAAACTATTGATAAAGATAAAGTAGTATTTAAATTTACTATTATTTCAAAACCAGAAATTAAACTTGGAGATTATACAAAATTAGGACTTAAAAAAGACGAAGTAAAAGTTTCTAAAAAAGAAGTTGAACAAGAAATTGATAACTTAAGAACTAGATTTGCTGAAATCGTTGTCAAAAAAGATGGTGTTGTAAATGATAAAGATACAGCAGTAATTAATTTCAAAGGATATGTTGATGGTAAAGAATTAGAAGGTGGAAGTGGTGAAAATTATCCACTTGAAATCGGATCTAATACATTTATTCCTGGATTTGAAGAAAATGTTAAAGGAATGAAAGTTAATGAAGAAAAATCAATTGATTTAAAATTTCCAGATAATTATGTTCCAGATTTAGCAGGTAAAGCAGTTAAATTTGATGTTAAAGTAGTAGAAATCAAAGAAAGAGTTTTACCAGAAATTAATAAAGATTTATATAAAGATCTTGGTTTTGAAGATGTTAAAACTAAAGAAGAATTTGAAGCTAAAATTAAATCACAATTAGAAGAAAGCAAAGAACACCAAAATGAAGAAGCTTATGCTGAAAAATGTTTAGATAAAGCAGCTTCAAATATGAAAGTTGATTTAAACGAAGAAATTATTGATGATGAAGTTCATAGAATGATGCATCAATTTGAAGACCAATTAAAAACTCAAGGTTTAAATATTGAACAATATTATCAATTTACAAATACAACTCATGAAGATTTACATAAACAAATGGAACCAGAAGCTACTAAGAGAGTAAGATATAGATATTTACTTGAAGCTGTTATCGAAGCAGAAAAAATTGAAGTTACTGATAAAGAAGCAGAAGATAAAGCAGAAGAAATGGCTAAAGATTATGGAATGACTAAACTTGAATTTATTGAAGCTTATGGTAATATTGAATTTATCAAATATGATATGAAAATGCGTAAGGCTATAGAAATTGTTCAAGCTTAATATACTTAACTACTAATTTTATTAGTAGTTTTTGTTTGTTTGCAAAGTAATGTATTTTTACTAATGTATTTTGTCTTTTTTAATTTACAAAAAATGTAAATTATTATATAATTGTGTATAGTAGGTGAGTGTATGAAAAATAACAAAGGACAAGCATTAGTTGAATATGTATTAATTGTAGCAATCATAAGTGTTATAACTATAGCTATAGTTAATTATTTTGGTGGTTATTTAAAAGACTCTATTACTAAAACATCATGTTCAATGGTTGATAAAGAATATGTTGAAGGTGATAAACCTGGAGAAGCCTACTGCAAGGATAAAGATATAGAAGAAGACCAAAGTTAGGGATGATATAGTGAATAAAAAGGGGCAAGCATTAGTTGAATTTATAATCATCCTTCCAGTCTTTGTATTTATGCTACTTGGTATGATTGATATTGGAAAAATAATGTTTTTTAACAATCAGATAGAAAGCAAAATGGATGATGTTATATCGATGTATGAAAATAAATATGATTATGAAAAAATAGAAAAAAGTATAACTAAAGATTTGAATGATACATCATTAAAAATAAAAGAAGATGAAAATTATATTGAATTTTTTTTAGAAAAAAAGGTAGATATTATAACTCCTGGTTTAAATCTTATTTTTGATAATCCATATAATATTAAGGTTAAAAGAGTGATTTATAATGATTAAACTTAATAATAAAGGACAAACACTAATAATGTTTATACTACTTATACCACTTATATTAGTAATAATGACTTTAGTTATAGATACATCATTTGTATATAAAGAAAAAATAAAATTTCAAAGTGTAACAAAAGCAATTATGAAAACTACTTATGAAAATAAAGATGCAACCGATTTTAATGATAAAATAATAAATTTATATAAAAAGAATGGAATCGATACAAATAATATGGTAATTAAAGTTAATTCTGATAATGTAGTTATTAAAAATCAAGCTAAAGTAAAAAGTATTTTTGGTAATATAATTGGAATAAAAAATTATGAAGTAAAATTTTCATATAAAATTTATAAAGAAAATGAAAGTATAAAAGTAATAAAAGAATAGAGGGATTACAGTGAATAATAAAAGAGGTAAATCATTATGTTTATTTTCTGCTAAAGGTGGAGTAGGAAAAACAGTTACTACTATAAATTTAGCTGGTATTTTCAAAATAGTTGAAAAGAAAGTTTTAATTATAGATTTAAATTTATCTAGTGGTGGTATTAGTATAGCTTTAAATAAGCCAGCTGAAAAATCAATATATAATTTAGTTGATGATTATGAAAATAATAGACATTTTGATTTTAAAAACTATGTTACTCATTATGATGAAGATATAGATATTTTAGCTTCACCAAAAGATCCAAGACAAGCTGCTAAAATTGATAGTAAATATATAGATTTAATAATAGATAAAGCGTGTTTTAGTTATGATGTAGTACTTATTGATATGAATCATACACTAAGTGAATTAAATATTGTAACTTTAGATAAAGTTGATAATATTTTATTCTTAATGACTAATGATCCAATGGACTTAAAAAATATGAAGTCAATAATCAGTGTATTTAGAGATTTGGATTTAACAAACTATAAAGTACTTCTCAATAACAGTGTTAATGCTTATAAAAATTATTTCTCATTATTTGATATGAAAAATGTTATGAAAGCAAATATTGATTACACATTATCATCTAATTTCTTTATAAAAAATATTGATGATTATATAATGAATGGTGAAATTATAACATTACAAAAAAGAATGCCAAGTTTATTTGCTAAAGAATATGCAACATTTATGACAATAGCAGCTGACGTATTAAAAGAAAATGGTGATAAAAATGAGTAAACATAGTTTGTATGATGCTTTTAATATTACAAGAAAAGTAAATGATTTTTCTAATTTAAGTGATTATGATATATTCCCTGATAAAAAGTTACTTGATACATTAAGAACTAAAATAGTTGAAAATCTAATAGATAAAGAAATGCCAAGCGATAAAACAGTTAGTGAATTTATTAATGATGAAATAGATCAAACTGTATTTGGTTATGATTTAACTAATTTAGAAAGAAGTCATTTATATAATTTAATAGATAATGAAATAAATGGTTATGGACCATTAACAGAATTATTAAAAGATAAAAATATCACAGAAATAATGGTTAATAGTCCTGATGAAATATATATTGAAATAGATGGTCAATTGATTAAGGATGAAGGGGTAAGTTTTATTAATGACGAGCATATTATAAGAACAATTCAGAGATTAATAGAACCTCTTGGTAGAACAATCGATGCTGCTAATCCTATGGTTGATTCAAGACTAGCTGATGGTTCAAGAATTAATGCTGTAATTCCACCGTTATCTACTAAAGGACCAGTAATAACTATTAGAAAATTTAAAGAATCAATGGCTTCAATTGATGATTTGATTAGGATTGGTACACTTACACCTTATATGGCTAGATTTTTAGAAGCCGCAGTTAAGGGAAAGCTTAATATTATAGTATGTGGTGGAACAGGTAGTGGTAAAACAACACTTTTAAATATTTTAAGTAGTTTTATTAGTCATGACGAAAGAATTATAACTATTGAAGATGCGGCTGAATTAAAATTAAAACAAAATCATGTTATATCTTTAGAAACTAGAACAACTAATTATGAGAGTGGAGATGAAATAACTATTAGAGACTTGGTTATTAACTCCTTACGTATGAGGCCTGATAGAATTATTGTTGGTGAAGTCCGTGGAAAAGAAGCTTTTGATATGTTACAAGCAATGAATACTGGACATGATGGCTCACTTACAACATTACATGCTAATGGTTGTGAAGATGCTCTAAATCGACTTGAAACAATGATTTTAATGGCCGGATTAGAAATTCCTGTAAAGGCAATTAGAGAATATATTTATAGTGCAATTGATTTAGTAGTAAACATAGATAGAATGAGTGATGGTAAACGTAAAGTTACATCAATTAGTGAGATTTCTGGTTTTAAGGATGATGTTTTAGAACTTAATAAAATATTTGAATTTAAACAAATTGGTCTTACTGATAATAATGAAGTTGATGGTGAGTATATACTTTATGAAAAGGTGCCAAAAGTATATAAGAAAATAACTAGTAGAGGTGTAACCGACGTTGATGATATTTTCGAACCATTTCTAAAAAATAAGAAAAGTAATAAAAAAGATAATTAAAATTTAAAGAAGGGTGATTAGAATGATAAGTGAAGCTGTAAAAATGATTATAGTTCAATTTGTAATAATAGCTATGCTTTTAGTAGTATTAATTATAGTCATTAAAAATCTAAAATCATATGAATTTGAAAGAAAATTTGCTGATTTTTCATTATTATCAGATAAAGATATTGAAATATCATTCTTTGATCGTCTTCATTTAAGTTTTTGGAAAATAGTTCATAAGCTAAGTAAAATATTAAAAATTAGTAAAGTTATTGAGAAGCATAGTAAAAAATATGAACGTGATATAACTTTAAATAATCGTAATATAAAAGATTCAATGGATTATATAGCAATTAAATGTTTAGTAGGAATTGCATTTAGTATCCTTTACCTAATAACAACATTTTTACAGTTTTTACGTTTTGATTTTATGAAAGCCTTAGTAGTATTTATAATTGGATATTTACTTCCTAATATTGTAATTTTATATCGTCGTAAAAAGAGACAAGATAAAATTGAAGATGATTTATTAAAAGCTATAATTATAATGAATAACTCTTTTAAATCTGGTAGAAATATAATGCAAGCAATAGAAACTGTAAAAAATGAACTTGATGGTCCAATCGCTGATGAATTTAAAAAAATATCTTTAGATATTTCATATGGATTAAGTTTAGATACAGTATTTAATAGATTTTATAATAGAGTACAAGTAGAGGATGCAAAATATATTGCTTCTTCTCTAACCTTATTAAATAAAACAGGTGGAAATATTGTTAAAGTATTTTCAATGATAGAAAAATCTTTCTTTGATAAGAAAAAATTAAAAAATGAACTTGATAGTTTAACAGCTTCTTCAAGATTTGTCTTTAAAATGTTAGTAGCAATGCCATTAATATTTGTAGTAGTTATTAATGTATTAAATAATGATTATTTTAAACCTCTTGTTTCTTCTACTTTTGGAGGATTTATCTTAGTAATAATTATAAGTTTATATATACTTTATATCTTAGTAGTTAGAAAGGTATTAAAGGTGAAAATGTAATGCAAAAAGTTTCTTTAATAGATAAAATATATTCAAAAAAAATGATAAAAAAAGTAGAAACTAAAATAGAATTATTAGGTGATGATTGTAAATATAATGCAAAAGAGTTCTTAAATGTTAGATTACTTGGTACAATTTTAATCTTCCTTTCTTTCATTTTATTCTCTAAAAATGGTTATATTTATGCACCATTATTTTCTATTATTTATTATTTTTTAATTACATATTTATTACTTGATTATCCAATTAAAAAAAGAGGATTAGAATTAGAACATGAGGCAATATTCTTTTTTGAAATACTAGCACTTACTTTGGAAAGTGGAAAAACATTATCCCAAGCTTTAGAAACTACTGCTAAAAATATTGATAGTAATATATCAAAAGAATTTTTAAAAACTTTGAATGAAGTTAAAATGGGTAAAAGCTTGGTTGAAAGTTTAAAAGATATGAAAAAAAGAATTCCTTCTGAATCAATAAATAATACTATACTTAATGTTACTGAATCATCAATATTTGGTAGTAATATAATAGAGTCATTAAATAACCAATTAGAATATTTAAGAAATAAAGAATTAATGGAAGTAAAAGGTAGAATAGCTAAGTTACCTATTAAAATAAGTGTTATATCAGTAGTATTTTTTATCCCAATATTACTTTTGATAATACTTTCACCAGTAGTTATTGACTTTTTAACTAAATAAATCTTGCATTTTGTAAGATTTTTTTATGTTTTGTTAAAACATTTGTCAGTATTTGTCGAAAGCCTTGAAATATCAAAAAATTACTATATAATAGCATCTTGAGAAGCAAAAAGAAGATGCTTGCCACCTTACTTAGGGACTAAAATTCAGGGGGTTTTTATAAAAATAGAAGTAAAGGTGGTAGTATGAACAAAAATGATTATATAATCTCAAGATTATTCATAATTATATTTATTCAGTTATTTATAATAATAGCTTTATTTATAAAAATATTAGTTATTACTTGTAAGTAATAAAAAAAGCATCTTTATTCTTAAAACCTGAATAAAGGTGCTTAACACAAAAACGTGGCAAGCATCAAGTCCCTAGAAGACTTTTTGCTTCTCACCTAAATTAATAATATCATATATTTTACATAAATACAATTTTTTTTATTAACTAAATTAATCGAGAAATATTTAATAAAAACGTAAGTAAAAAGGTACTTTAATAAAAGGTCTTTTTTTGGTATAATTTAACTGTTTGGAAGTGATAGAATGAATTTACCTGATTTAAAAGAAGCAAGAAAAAGAACTGATAAAAAAGTTGACTATTTAGAAAATGATAATAATATAAAAAAAATATTTGAAAATAAAAAATATTTTTTAAAAACATATGGTTGTCAGATGAATGTTCATGACTCAGAAGAAATAAGAAAATATTTAGAAATGTTAGGATTTACTTCAACAGATAAGTTAGAAGATTCTGACATTGTCGTATTAAACACTTGTGCTATACGTGAAAATGCTCATGATAAAGTATTTGGGTATCTTGGGCGTTGTAAACATTTAAAAAAAGAAAAGCCAGGTTTAATTGTGGCTATTGGTGGTTGCATGAGTCAAGAAGAGAATGTTGTAAATGAAATAAAAACTAAACATCCTTATGTTGATATAGTTTTTGGAACACATAATATTAATGAATTACCTAAACTTATACTAAATGCTAAAGGCAAACTTGATATAGAAGTATATTCTAATGAAGGAAATGTATTTGAAAATGTCATTTATTCAAGAGATTCTAAAATTAAAGCCTGGGTAAATATTATGTATGGATGTGATAAATTTTGTACTTATTGTATAGTTCCATATACTCGTGGTAAACAAAGAAGTAGAAAAATGGATAAAATACTAGAAGAAGTAATTGATTTAAAAAATAATGGATATAAAGAAATAACATTACTAGGACAAAATGTAAATGCTTATGGTAAAGATTTAGAAGAAAATTATGATTTTGCTACGTTACTAGAAAATGTTGCCAAAACAAATATTGAAAGAGTTAGATTTGTAACTTCTCATCCTTGGGATTTTACTGATGAAATGATAGATATTATTGCTAAATATGAAAATATTATGCCTTATATTCATTTACCTTTACAATCAGGATCTTCTAAAATATTAAAACTTATGGGTAGACGTTATACTAAAGAAGAATATTTAGAGTTATATAATAAGATAAAATCTAAAGTAAAAGATGTTGCAATTACTACTGATATAATAGTAGGGTTTCCTAATGAAACAGAAGAAGATTTTAATGAAACATTAGATGTTGTAGAAAAATGTAAATTTGATGGAGCATATACATTTATTTATTCTAAAAGAGAAGGGACACCTGCAAGTCTTATTAAAGATTCAATCGATTTAAAAACTAAAGAAGAAAGACTTTACAAATTAAATGAACTTATAAATAAATATAGTAAAGAAGCTAATGAAAAATATATAGATAAAAATGTTAAAGTTTTAGTTGAAGGAATTAGTGAAAAAGATTCTACCAAATTATTTGGATATACTGATACAATGAAATTAGTCAATATAACTGGTGATAAATCTAATATTGGGAAAATTGTAAATGTTAAAATAACTGATGCTAAAAGTTTTAGTTTAGATGGGGAAATATGTAATGGATAAAAAGATATTTGTAATTAATGGAACTGGTGGAAGTGGTAAAGATACTTTTGTAAATTTTATCTCAAAGTATGCAAAAGTATTTAATGTCTCATCAGTAGATAAAGTAAAAGAAATAGCTGCTTATTGTGGTTGGAATGGTAAAAAAGAAGAAAAAGATCGTAAATTTTTATCTGACTTAAAAGCCTTGCTAACAAATTATAATGATTTCCCATTTCATGATATTATGAAAAAGGTTGATTATTTCTATCAAAGTAATGATGAAATAATGTTTATTCATATAAGAGAACCAGAAGAAATATTAAAAGTAGTTGAAGCTAGCGGAGCTAAAACAATTTTAATAAAAAGAAAAAATCTAGATAATATTAATTCAAATACATCTGATATGAATGTAGATAACTATAATTATGATTATTATATAAATAATGATGGTACTCTAGAAGATTTTGAAGAAAAAGCAAAAGAGTTTTTAGAAAATATTAAAATTAAAAAATTATAAAGTGGTGATAAAAATGACGACAAAAGAATTTGACTATAATTTACCAGAGGAATTAATTGCTCAAACACCAATTAAAAATAGAAGTGAATCTAAACTTATGATTTTAGATAAGAAAACTGGTAAAACGAAAGACGAAGTATTTAAAAATGTTATAAATTATTTAAATAAAGGTGATGTATTAGTACTTAATGATACTAAAGTTATTCCGGCAAGACTTATTGGTGAAAAAGAAGATACAAAAGCAGTAATAGAATTGTTACTCCTTAAAGACCTTGGTGATAATACATGGGAATGTCTTGCTAAACCTCAAAAAAGATTACATGAAGATATCATTATAACTTTTGGAGACGGTAAGCTTAAAGCTAAAGTAGTAAAAAAATTAAATGATGGCATAACTCATGTACAATTAGTTTATAATGGAATTTTAATGGAAATTTTAGAAGAACTTGGAACAATGCCACTGCCACCATATATTCACGAGAAGTTAGAAGACCAATCAAGATATCAAACTGTTTATGCTAAAAATATTGGATCTGCAGCAGCACCAACGGCTGGTCTTCATTTTACAAAAGAATTACTTCAAGAAATTGAAAATAAAGGTATAATTGTAAAATATGTAACTCTTCATGTAGGTCTTGGTACTTTTAGACCTGTAGAAGTAGAAGATGTAGAAAAACATCATATGCATACAGAATTTTATATAATGAATAAAGATACAGCTGATACTTTAAATCTTGCTAAAAAAGAAGGAAGAAAAATATATGCTGTTGGTACAACATCAACTAGAACATTAGAAACAATTATGACTAAATATAATACGTTTAAAGAGTGTAGTGGAAATACTGATATTTTTATATATCCTGGGTACGAATTTAAAGCAATTGACGGATTAATTACAAATTTTCATTTACCAAAATCAACATTATTAATGCTTGTTAGTGCACTATCTAGTAAAGAAATAATACTTAATGCTTACAGTGAAGCTATCGAGAAAAAATATCACTTTTTCTCATTTGGAGATGCAATGTTTATAAAATAAAATCACATTTAAAAGTAAATGTGTTTTTTTATAAATTTTAAATAGTTTATAGAATGATATTTTTTAAATAAAATTTATGATATAATCAAAATGTAAGGTGGTTTAAATGAAGTTAGAATATAAATTATTAAAAACAGAAAAGAATACTCAAGCAAGGCTTGGTGAAATTAGATACAATGGTAAAGTCTATGAAACACCAATGTTTATGCCTGTTGGTACTCAAGCAACGGTAAAAACATTGTCACCAGAAGAAGTTAAAGCATGTGGAGCAGGTATAACTCTTGCAAACACTTATCATTTATGGTTAAGACCAGGTGATGAGATAGTAAAAAAAGCTGGTGGCCTACATAAATTTATGAATTATGATGGCCCAATATTAACTGATTCAGGTGGATTTCAAGTTTTTTCTTTAGCTAAACCAAAAGATATAATGGAAGAGGGAGTTAAGTTTAAAAATCACTTAAATGGTGATAATCTTTTATTAACTCCTGAAAAATCAATTAAAATTCAAGAAAATTTAGGCAGTGATATAGTAATGAGTTTTGATGAATGTATTGGTTATCCAAAAGAATATGATTATGTTAAAAATAGTGTAGAAAGAACACTTAGATGGGCTAAAAGAGGAAAAGATGTATTTAAAGGAGAAAATCAGATTTTATTTGGAATAGTACAAGGTGGAGATTATGAGGATCTAAGAAAACACTGTGCTATAGAATTAACTAAAATGAATTTTGATGGTTATTCTATCGGAGGAACAAGTGTTGGAGAAGATAAACCTACAATGTATGAAATGGTTGAATATTCTACTAAATATTTACCAACTGATAAAATTCGATATTTGATGGGTGTAGGTGACCCAATAGATATAGTAGAGAATGTCATAAGAGGAATAGATATTTTTGATTGTGTTTCTCCAACAAGACTTGCTAGACATGGTCATGCTTTAACAAAATATGGCAAAATCAATATTAAAAATGCTAAATATAAAGAAGATTTTACAACTTTAGAAAATGGTTGTGATTGTTATACTTGTAAAAATTATACAAAATCTTATATAAGACATTTAATAACTGCTAATGAAACATTTGGAGCAAGACTTTTATCAATTCATAATATTCGTTATTTAATAAGGCTTACAGAAGAAATTAGAGAAGCTATAAAAAATGATAAAATGTTAGAATTTAGAGAAGAATTTATAAAAAATTATTATGGAGAAAAATATGAATAGAAATAAAGTAATTATTAATATAACTATAGTAGCTATTATTTTAATCATTTTAATACCTACTGTTTACAATATTATAAAAAAACATAATGATAGATTAATTAAGGTTACAGAAAAAAGAATAGAGGAAGCAGCTAAAGATTGTTACTTAAAAGATATATGTAAAGATAATAAAATAACACTAAAAGTACTTTATGATAATAAATATCTAGAAAAAGAAAGTAATCCTATAACCAAAGAATATTATAATGAAGAAAGTTATGTTTTAGTAAAAAATAATACTTATATTTTCAAGGAGATAAAAAATGATTAAAGATTTAAGCTTTATAGAAAGAAATCTAGATGGGTATATAGATTTAGATAGTTATTTACTAGAAAAATATGGTAGTGTTGCGATAAAAAATAATTCTGATATTAACCGAGATTCTAATATAATTATAATTACAATTAATAATGCTATTTACTATTTTAAATCATGCTCAAAAGAAGAAGCTTTTAAAGAAATGCTAGCTGATAAAATGTTGGAATATCTCGGTATTGAGCATGCAAGTTATGATCTTGCTTGTATAAATGGTGAATATGGTGTCATTTCCCCAAACTTTAAAGATTTAAATTACAACTATATATCTGGTGATGACCTTATTTATGAATATTACAACGAAAATAACTTAGATAAAAAAGAATTTAATTTTGATAAATTTAATAATTTAATAGATATATGGAATTTATTAGAAATTAGATATAATTGTTATCCTAATAAAGAAGTTATAGTAAAAAATATAATGTATAATTTGAACGAAAAATTTATGTTTGACATTATTACTTGTCAGTGGGATGGTGCTTCATATAACTGGATGATTGCAGAAAATAGTTCATATGCAAAATTAGCTCCAGTTTATGATAATCAAAAAATGCTTGATGGTCTAGATTATGATAAAAATAAAAATTTAAATATTAAAGTCGATGAATTTAATCAGGCTCGAACTGAATATGATAACTTAGTAGAACTAAAAAAATATTTAAATTATTCATCAGAAGAATTTGTTCAAATATTTAAAAATATGTTTAAATCATTAACTCCTGCAAACATTAAATGGATGCTTATAACAATTGAAAGTGAATTAAGAATAAAAATACCTTATAAAATAAAAGAAAGTATATTAGCTAGATATACATATAACTATAATCAAATAGAAAAAATATTAGAAGAAGAACTTAGTAAAAAAAGATAGGTTCTTTTCTTTTTTTATGGTACAATTGTTTTGGTGATACTATGAATTACATCAAGGGAAAAATAAAAAATACAATCTATCAAAATGATAATGGCTTTTTTGTAGGGCTTTTTCGCATAAAAGAAACTAATGATGAAGAATTAAATGATTTAATAAATAAAACAATTACTATAACTGGATCTATTATAGATATTAATTTTGATGATACATATATTTTATATGGTAATTATATTACACATGAAAGATTTGGTAAACAATATAAATTTAATGATTATGAAAAAGTTCTTCCTACTACAGAAGAATCAATAATCGAATTTTTATCAAGTTCTTTAATAAAAGGTTGTGGAAGTAAGACTGCAAAAAAAATAGTAGAAACATTTAAAGAAGATGCAATTAACAAAATTAAAGAAAATTATACAAACCTTTTGTTAGTACCTGGTATTACTGAAGCAAAAGCCTTAAAAATATATGACTCAGTATTAAAAGCCTCTGTATCTGATGACATAATTGTTAAATTAAAACAAATGGGCTTTTCAATACCAGAAGCTATAAAAATATTTAATCGTTATCAAGATAAAACCTTAAATTTAGTAGATTTAAATATATACCTTTTAAAAGAAATAATTCCTTTTAATAAATTAGATAATATATTTTTAAAAAATAATAATTTTGATGATGAAGTAAGAGTTAAAGCTTGTATTTTAGAAAGTATGCAATATTTAAGTAATTCAAATGGTGATACTTATTATTATAAAGAAGAAATTATTGATGCTTTAAAATTTAATTATAAATTAATATTAGATGAAGTTTATATTGATGAATTATTAAATGAACTAATAAAAAATGATTATATAGTATTAATTGATAATAAATACTACTTAAAAGAAATTTATGAAATGGAAAAAGATATATCTTATAATTTAAAAAATATAGTTTCTTATGGTAAAAAGACAATAAAATGTCTTGATGAGAAAATAGAGTATTTAGAAAATATTTTAGAAGTTGATTATAATGAAGAACAAGAAAATGCTATAAAAAAAGCTTTACAAAATCGCGTTACAATAATTTCTGGAGGTCCTGGAACAGGTAAAACTACTATTATCAATGCAATATGTAAATTATATATTGATAATTATAAATTAAGTCCACTAGATTGTGCTACAAATATAGCACTTTTAGCTCCGACTGGACGTGCAAGTAAAAAGATGGCTGAATCAACAACATTACCTGCATCTACAATACATAGATTTTTAAAGTGGAATAAAGATACAAATGCTTTTGGGGTAAATGAATATAATAAAAATCATCAAAAATTAATTATAGTTGATGAAGTTAGTATGATAGATACTTATTTAATGGATGCTTTATTAAAAGGAATAGATAGTAACATTCAATTAATTTTAGTTGGAGATTCATTTCAATTACCTTCAGTAGGTGCAGGATTAATATTAAATGATTTAATTGATTCAAATAAATTTTCTTTTTGTCCTTTATCTAAAATTTATCGTCAAAGTGATAATTCCTATATACCATTTTTAGCTAAAGAAATTAAAGACCATAAAATAACTAATAATTATTTGACTAAAAAAGATGATTATAATTTTTTAATATGTGAATCTAAGAAGATAAAAAGTTATATTAAACAAGTGGTTGAAAAAAGCATTGAAAAAGGATTAAAGGATAAAGATTTACAAATACTTGCACCAATGTACAAAGGAGAAAATGGAATAGATAATCTAAATTTATTAATGCAAAATTTATTTAATCCTAAAAGTAATGATAAAAAAGAAATAGAAATAAATCATGTTATTTTTAGAGAACATGATAAAGTTTTGCAACTTGCTAATAATCCTGATTGTAATGTTTTTAATGGTGATATTGGTTATATAGTTTCTATTGATACAGTATATAGTCCTAGAAAATCAGAAATTGTTACCATAGATTTTGATGGTAATTATGTTGAATATAAAAAAGAGGATATGGCACAAATCAAACATGCTTATGCTATTACAATCCATAAATCACAGGGTAGTGAATTTCCTCATGTTATTATTCCAGTAAGTAAAAATTATAGTAAAATGCTTTATAACAAACTTATCTATACAGGTGTTTCACGTGCTAAAAAAAGTCTAGTTTTAATTGGTGAAAAAGAAGCTTTTGAAATGTCTGTAGTTAATGATTATTCAACTTATAGAAAAACATCTTTAAAAGAATTTTTAGAGAATAATTTATAATTAATTGGAAATATTAGTTATAAGAGGATGTGATATTATGAAAAAAACTATGGGTATAGTAGGTCTTACTATGTTAGGAACAGCTGGTTTAACAGCATATGTTTTAATGAATAAAAGTACTAAAAGAAATGCTGATAAATTAATTAATTCTATGTTAGATGAAGCAAATAGCATGGTTAAAGATATTAAGTAGTTTTAAAAATATAATTTTAAATGAGATAACTTGAAAAAGTTGTCTTTTTTTCTTTATTTACTATAAATTATTATATTTTTTTGATATAATTAATTCGGTGATTAATTATGTCAAAAACAAGAAGTGAACTTAGAGAAAAATGTATGATAATACTATATCAATATGAAATTATGAACGCAGGAAAAACTAAAACCCCGATAGAAGAAATAATAAAAGATAATATAGAAGTAGAAAATGAATTTGTTAATACTATTGTAAATGGTGTTTTAGATCATATTGAAGAATTAAATACTTTAGCAAATAGATACATGACTGATTGGACTATTGATAGAATAGATAAAATTGGTTCAGCAATATTAAGAGTTGCTATATATGAATTAAAATATACTGATACTCCAGAAGTAGTAGTTATAAATGAAGCTATAGAGTTAGCTAAAAAATATTGTGATGATAATATAAAGAAAATGATAAATGCTATTTTAGATAAAATAATTAAGGAATAATAATGAATGAAATAGATTTAACAAATTACTTTAAAAAAAGATATAGATTTGAAGAAATTAATAATGTTAGCATTGATGGTAAAAATTATATTTTTAAATTTTTGCCAAGAGATAATTTATTTAAATATGATCTTGAAAATTTTTATAATGATTTAATAGTTAGTGAGCTTTGTGAAAAAGTTGGTATAGAAAGCTGTAAAGTTTATTTAGGAAAATATAAGAATAGATATGGTACTTTAGTAGAAAACTATAAAACTAATGATAAAGCTATATATGTTAATGGTTCAATTATTTTAAAAGATTATTTAAAACATTTAGAAAAAAATCATTTAGTAAATGAATATTTAGGTGAAAATATTTGCTATCCAATAAGTAATGAATATAAAAATTATCTAATTAATAAAATGAATAATTTAGAAACAATTTGGGATGCATTAAATTATCACTATAGAAATTTTTCTGATTCTAAACGTTGTGAAATTGTAAAAAAAATAATGGATGAATTAACAAAGAGATATTCTTTAGATTATCTTGTAATGCAAACAGATCGACATGAAAGAAATTGGGAGATAGAAGAAACTGTAAATGACGCCTTTTTAACCCCTTTATATGATAATGAATTAAGTTTTTGTTTCGATTCATATGTACCAGAATTAAAAGTTGATATTAATAATAAAATAAAATTTGATAGTGAATTAGAAAAATATTTAAGTTTTTCATCAGATTATTATAAAGAAGAGTTTGTAAATTTATATAATATTTTAACTCCAGAGTTCATAGAAAATACAATTAAGCAACTGGAAATAAGAATGAATTTTTCATTTCCAGTAATTTATAAACAAACCGTTATAAAAAATTATAGTAAACATTATAACGATATAACAAGTATTCTTAATAAAACTAAAAATAAGAGGTGATTTTATGCAAGATAAATATGTAACAATTTCTAGAATTAATAATTATTTAAAAGCATATTTTGATAATAATCCTCATTTACAGCATGTATATTTAAAAGGAGAAATATCTAATTTTAAAAATCATTCAAGGGGACATTTATATTTTACATTAAAGGATGAACAATCAAGGCTTTCAGCTGTTATGTTTCAGACTAATGCCTTAAAACTTAACTTTGAACCAGAGGATGGAATGAATGTTTTGGTTGAAGGTAGAATTTCTTGCTATCCAGCACAAGGTTCATACCAAATATATGTTGAAAAAATGGAAGTTGATGGTGTTGGGAATTTATATATCGAATTTGAAAAATTAAAGAAAAAATTAGCTGCCGAAGGATTGTTTGATCCAAAGTTTAAAAAACAAATTCCTAAATATCCGACAAGAATTGGTGTTATTACAGCCCCAACCGGAGCAGCAATTAAAGATATTTTAAGTACTATTAAAAGAAGATACCCAATTTGTGAAACAATTTTGTTTCCATGCCTTGTTCAAGGAAAAAGCGCAGCACCTGATATAGTAAAACAAATAAAAACAGCACAAGATTATGATTTAGATGTTATTATTTGTGGCCGAGGTGGAGGATCTATTGAAGATTTATGGGCTTTTAATGAAGAAATTGTAGCACGTGCAATATTTGAAAGTAAAATACCAATAATTAGTGCAGTCGGACATGAAATAGATTTTACAATAGCAGATTTTGTATCAGATTTAAGAGCACCAACACCTACCGGGGCTGCTGAAATGGCAGTGCCAACAATTAGTGATGTAAAATTTATGATAAATCAATTAACTTTAAGATCTAATAAATGCATGAATAATATAATAGAGATAAAAAAGAATAAATTAAATGCTATAAAAGATTCATTTATATTAAAAAATCCTTTATCAATCTATGAAATAAAAGAGCAAAAATTAGATATGCTTATTGATAATTTAAATAAAAATATAAAAAATATTCTTATTAACAAAAATCATGAATTAGTGTTACTTGCTAATACATTGAAATTGGTTAATCCTTTAAATATTTTAGATAGAGGTTATAGTGTAGTAAAAAAAGATAATAAAGTAATTAAAGATATTAAAGATATAAATAAAGAAGATAATATTGACATAAGAATTAAAAATGGTAATATAAAAGCAAAAGTTTTGGAGGTAAATAATGGCTAAAGAAGAAAAAACATTTGAAGAATCATTAAATGAATTAGAAACTATAGTAAAAAAATTAGAAAATGGTAATGGAAATTTAGATGAATCTATTAAAGAATACACAAAAGCAATGGAACTTGCTAGTAATTGTAGTAAAAAGTTAGACGAAGCTACAGCTTCAGTAAATAAAATTTTAAAAGAAAATGGTTCTTTAGAAGATTTTAATATAGAGGAATAGGTGAAGATATGAAAGAACAATTAAAAGATATAACAAGTCGTGATGTAGATTTTGCTAAATGGTACACAGATGTTGTAAAAAAAGCCGATTTAGTAGATTATTCTGGTGTTAAAGGTAGTATGATAATAAGACCTTATGGATATGCAATATGGGAAAAAATGGTAGCTGTTCTTGATAAAATGTTTAAAGAAACAGGTCACGAAAATGTTCAGATGCCAATGTTTATCCCAGAATCATTATTAAATATTGAAAAAGAACATGTAGAGGGTTTTGCACCTGAGGTTGCATGGGTTACACATGGTGGTAATGAAAAATTAGACGAAAGAATGTGTGTTCGTCCAACTAGTGAAACATTATTTTGCGAGCATTATAAAAAAATAATAAAAAGTTATCGTGATTTACCTAAATTATACAATCAATGGTGTACTATTGTTAGATGGGAAAAAACTACAAGACCTTTTTTAAGAAGTAGGGAAATTTTATGGCAAGAAGGTCATACTATGCATGCTACAAAAGAAGAAGCTTTAAATGAAACAATAAAAATGTTTAAAATTTATGAAAAGTTTCAAAAAGAGTATTTAGCACTTCCAGTAATTACTGGCCGTAAAACAGAAAAAGAAAAATTTGCTGGTGCTGAGGAAACTTATACAATTGAAGCAATGATGTATGATGGAGTTGCCTTACAAAATGGAACTAGTCATTATTTTGGAACTCATTTTGCAGAAGCTTTTGGAATCCAATTCTTGGATAAAGATAATAAACTCAAAACTCCTTATCAAACAAGTTGGGGATGTACAACTCGTATGATTGGTGGAATTATAATGACTCATAGTGATGACCGTGGGCTTGTATTACCACCAAAAATAGCTCCAGTTGATGTTATTGTTATACCTATTGGAAATAATGATGAAGTTTGTAAATATATTGATATAGTTACAGATAAACTTAAAGAAGTTGGTGTTACTTACAAAGTTGATAATACTGACAAAACTCCAGGTTTTAAATTTGCAGAAGCTGAAGTTAAAGGATACCCAATACGTATTGAAATAGGTAAAAGAGATTTAGAAAATAATAAAGTAACTTTTGTTAGAAGAGATACTTTAGAAAAAATTGAATTTAATATTGAAAATATTGATGATATAGCTAATGATATTAAAGAATTACTAGACAAAATTCAAAATGATATGTATAACAGAGCTTTAAATAGAAGAAATTCTATGTTATATGAAGCAAATTCAATGGATGATTTTATAGAAATTGCGAATAATAAACCAGGGTTTATAAAGATTAATTGGTGTGGTAATACTAATTGTGAAAATAAAATTAAAGAAACTACTGGGCTTAAATCTAGATGTATTATAGATGAAGAGAAAGCAGACGGTAAATGCCCAGTTTGTGGAAAAGATGGAAAATATAAAGTTTATTTTGGCAAACAATATTAAAAACTTCATATAATTAAATAGATATTGAAAGGAGTTTGGTTATGGAATCAAATACATTAGGTGATTATATCATTAAAAATTTAAGTTTTTTAGGAATTGATAGTTATTTAGATAATGACTTAAAAAAAGGGGTTTTTAGTTATTATTTAAAAAAAGATTTAACAATTTTAAAAGAAAGAGTAGAAGATATTGATGCAAAATTAGAAATTGATAAGGTAGCTAATGCGCAAAATAATAAGATTGTAACTTACTATGCTGATCGTACTTTTGTAATTCAAAAATATGAAGACTCTTTGATTATATTAGACTTTGAAACTAAGAGTCCATTATTTAAAATTGATTTTTTAGAAAATGGAATTAGAAATTGTATTTTGAATGAAGAAATTGATTTACTAAAATTAAATGAAGAAACTTTTGCGTATAATAAGTTTGTATATGAAAATGGTGACTATATCATGGTCAAAGATATTGCTTTAGAGCCTTTTAAAGTCAGAAATAATGATGTGGAATATTATAATTTGAAATTTAAAACTGAAAGTAAAGAACAAAGTATTTTATTAAGATTAATCGAAGGTCTTAAAAATAATAGCATAGTAACTATTGCTAAGGATGATAAAATTAATGATATTTTATCTTACTTTGATAGATTTAATGATTTTACCAAAAAAAGAACATTAAAATAATTATTGCCAATTTTTAGTCAATTATTTATTCGTTTTAAAGCCATAATAATAGTAGGTGATATTATGAATAAATTGAGGAAAAAATTGGCTCTTTTTTTAGCTCTATTAATTTTACCTATTAATGTTTTAGCTTATCCTAGTAAAGTCGTATTGGGTGGTCAAAATATTGGTATTAATATTTCTAATGATGGTGTTATAGTAATTGGATTTTATAAACTTAATGGTTATTTTAATAAGGGAAGTAATGAAATAAAAGTTGGAGATACAATAACGAAAGTTAATGATACTAAAATATCTTCAATCAAAGAACTGACACAAGAAATTGAAAAAAATATAAAGGATAATAAAGTTACATTAACTTTAATTAGAAATAATAAAGAATTTAATACTGTGTTAAATTTATTAAAAGAAAACAATGTTTATAAAACAGGTCTATATGTTAAAGATACTATAAAAGGAATTGGAACAATATCTTTTATTAATGCCGAAAATCAATCTTATGGTAGTTTAGGACACGAGATTTTAGAGAGTAATTCCAATAAAAAGATAGAAGTAAAAACTGGTTATATTTTTGAAAGTTCTATAACTGGAATAGATAAATCATTTAATGGAACTCCAGGTGAAAAAAATGCTAAATTTAATTCAAGTAATATATTAGGTACGATAGAAAAAAATACTATTTATGGAATTTATGGTAAATACAATGAGCCAATAGATACTAGTAATTTAATTGAAGTAGCAAGTAAGGATGAAGTAAAAATTGGTAAAGCTTTTATATACACTGTTTTAAAAGATAAAACAGTTGATAAATTTGAGATAAATATAACTAATATTAATGAATATAATAAAATAAAAAATATAAGTTTTGAAATTACTGATGAAAGACTTTTAAATGAAACTGGTGGTATAGTTCAAGGAATGTCAGGTAGCCCAATTGTCCAAAATGATAAATTATGTGGAGCAGTCACTCATGTTATTATTGATAATGTGAAAACGGGGTATGGACTATTTATAACGACAATGCTTGAAGAAAGTGAAAGATGATTAATACACAATAAAATGTGTATTTTTTTTATAAAAAAACTTACGAAAAAATTTTTATTGTGTTATAATGAACAGGCTTTGTAAATTAAGCTAGAAAAGGTGAAAAAATGAAAAGTATTAATTTAGCAAAAGATAATATTAATAAATTATTATTAACTTTTTCAATACCATGTGTTATTAGTATGTTAATAAATTCAATTTATAATATTGTTGATCAAATTTTTATTGGTAAAGGGGTTGGAACTCTTGGAAATGCTGCAACTAATGTAATATTTCCTTTGATTATTATTTTTAACGCTTTATCTGGATTGATAGGTAATGGTGCAGCAGCAAATTTGTCACTTAAATTGGGTGAAAATGATAAAAAAAGTGCTTCTAAATGTATTGGGCAAGCTATTAGTTTAACTTTTATTATTGCAATAATAGTAAGTCTTATTTCTTATATTTTTATACCCAAATTAGTTTATTTATTTGGATGTACAGAAAATGTTTATAAGTATGCCTTAGATTATGGAAAAATAATTATTTTAGGAGCTCCTTTTATGATTGTCTATTCTTCATTATCAAGTATTATAAGAGCTGATGGCTCACCAAAATATTCTATGATAATGCTTGTAATAGGAGCTGTTATTAATATTATTTTAGATCCAGTATTTATCTTTAAATTTAATATGGGAGTTAAAGGTGGTGCTCTTGCAACTGTAATTGGCCAGGTAGTATCATTTATAATAGCAATGCTTTATATAAGAAAAATTAAGTCTGTAAAATTAACAAAAAATGATTTTAAAATAGATAAGGAATCTTTTAAAATTTTATCATTAGGATTATCTTCTTTTATTACTCAAGTAACTATATTAGTATTATTTGTATTTATGAATAATGTAATGACTAGCCTTGGAGCAAATACTAAGTTTGGCGCTGATATACCTTTATCTGTTTATGGTGTAATTTCTAAAATAAATAGTTTGTACATCTCTACCGTTTTAGGAATTTCAATTGGAGCTCAACCAATAATTGGGTTTAATTATGGTGCGGGTAATGAGGATAGAGTAAAGGAAGTAATAAGAAAAGTACTTATTATTAACTTTACAGTAGGGATTATTTTTAACTTATTATTTTTCTTCTTTCCAAGAGAAATAGCAGGTATTTTTATATCAAAAAGTGATATTTCTTATAATTTATTTATGGAATTTGCAGTATTAATGTGTCATAGTTTTTTACTTGTAATAGCACTTAATGCTTTAGAAATGACAACTAGTATAGTTATACAATCACTTGGGCATGTAGTAAAATCAACAGCAGTTACTTTTATTCGTCAAATAATTTTATTGATTCCGTTATCAATAATATTTGCTTTTGTTTTAAATAAAGGAATTTATGGTGTATTGTATGCCGGATGTGTAGCTGATATTTTATGCTTTATAATAACCATTTTTATTTTAAAATCAGAATATCAGAGATTGGATAATGTAAATAAAGCAGAAATAGAAGAAACAAAAATAGAATATTCTAAAAATTCTAATAAACATATAGTTATAACTATATCAAGGGAATATGGGTCAGGAGGAAGATTTGTTGGACAACTTCTTGCAGAGCAATTAGATATTCCATTTTATGACAAAGAAATAATTTCACTTGCAGCTAAAGAATCTGGATTATCTGCAAGTTATGTAAAAAATGTAGATGAAACAAAGAATTCTGCGAGTTACGTAAACAATAACGATGATAGAATATTTATAGCCGAAAAAAAAGTGATAAATGATATTGCTAAAAAATCCTCTTGTGTAATAGTAGGAAGATGTGCTGATTATATATTAAAAAATAATAAAAATGCAGTAAAAATATTTTTATATAGTGATGATGAATCTAAAGTAAATAGAGCAATTAAATATTATGGCTTAGATAAAAATAAAGCTTTAAATAAAATTAAGAAAATAAATAAAGAAAGAGCTAAGCATTATAAATTCTATACTAATAGAGAATGGATGAATCTTTCTAATTATGATTTCTTATTTAATGTTGATAAATACGGTATAAATAAAACAGTCGAAAATATAATTAATATTATAAATTCAAGGTAAAACTTGAATTTTTTTAACTTTATTTACTTCTAAAATTATGTTAGAATTATCAATAGAAAAGAGTTGATAATATGGATAAATTTAAGGAAATAATTCCTTATATCGTTATTTTAATAGTTGTAATTTTAATAAGAAGTTTTATTGTGACTCCAGTTAGAGTTAATGGACCTTCAATGGATAAGACCTTAAAAGATAAAGAAATAATGATTTTAAATAAACTTGCTTCTATAAAAAGGGGAGATATAGTTGTTGTTGATATAGGCAGTGAAAAAGTAATTAAAAGAATAATTGGACTCCCAGGGGATTCAATTTATTGCCAAGAAGGTAAATTGTATATAAATGATAAATTATATAAAGAAAATTATACTTCTTCAGATACAAATGATTTTACAAAAGAATATTTAAATGATGATGAATATTTTGTGATGGGTGATAATAGAGCTGTTTCAATGGATAGTAGAACATTTGGCCCAGTAAGGAAAAAGCAAATATTAGGAGTGTCTAATTTCGTTTTATTTCCCTTTAATAGATTTGGAAAGGTAAAATGATTAAAAACTAAATAGTTAATTGATGAGTATGGAGGTGACATTATGTTTGGAGCCATAATTGGAGATTTAGCGGGAAGTATTTATGAATATGATCAATTAAAAGAAATTAAACCTGTTGTGATGAAGCAAATAATTGAAAATAAATCTTTTTATAGTGATGATACTATTTTAACGGTAGCTATTTTAGATGCAATATTAAACAATAGAGATTATGGTTATTATTTAAAAAAATATATACTTGAATATGAAAATTATAAACCAGATTTCAAACCATATTTCAAAACTCCTTTTTCTTTAGGTACTATGAAATGGGCAAAAAGTGATACTATTGGAGAAAGCTTTGGAAATGGAGCAATGATGCGTATTTCACCGGTGGGATATTTATTTAATACTGAAAAAGATGTGATAGAAAATGCATATCTTGCAACAGTGCCATCACACAATTCTTTACAAGCAATAAAATGCAGCAGAATAATAGCTTTGATGATTTATTATTTTAGATTGAAAATGACTAAAGATGAAGTATATGAAAAATTAAATTTAAATGTAGAATATAAAGATTTTGACAGTTTTAATTACACATGTGATGAAACTTTAAAAAATTGTCTTTATGCTATTTATAATTCAACTTCTTTTGAAGATGCAATTAAAATCACTTTGAATATGGGAGGGGATACTGATACCAATTGTTGCATTGTTGGCAGTGTTTGTGAAGCAATTTATGGTATAGATGAAGAGTTAAAGATAATGGCTCTAAAAAAGATTCCTAAAAATTTTCAAGATAAGTTGTTGGTAGCAGAAAAATTAATGAAAAATAATTAAATTGTTTGAAGTTGTCATAAATTGGCAATTTTTTTTGCTTGTAATATCACGAACAAATGTATTATAATTAAATTGGAAGTGATTTTATGGATATAAAAGAAAAACTAAAAATATTAGCAAATAGTGCTAAGTATGATGCTTCATGTTCTTCTAGTGGAAGTAAAAGAGATAGAGACGGTGTTGGAAATACAAATATTTCAGGAATATGTCATTCTTTTGCTAGTGATGGAAGATGTATCTCACTTTTAAAAATTCTTTTAACAAATGCATGTATTTTTGATTGCAAATATTGTCCAAATAGAAAAAGTAATAATATAAAACGAACAATTTTTACGAAAGAAGAAATTTGTGAGTTAACAATGAATTTTTATAAAAGAAATTATATTGAGGGGTTGTTTTTATCATCAGGGATTATTAAAAATCCGGATTATACAACAAATCTTTTGATTGAAGCAATAACAGATCTTCGAAGAAAGTATAAATTTAATGGTTATATTCATGTTAAAGCAATTCCTGGAACTAGTGAAATACTCTTAAAAAAACTTGGAGCATTAGTTGATAGAATGAGTGCTAATATTGAACTTCCTACTCAAAATGGTTTAAAACTATTGGCTCCAAATAAAGATGAAAATAAGGTTACAAAAATTATGTCTTATGTTAAAAAAAATCGTAGTAGATCATACGTACCAGCAGGTCAAAGTACTCAAATGATTATCGGAGCTACTAAAGAAACAGATTTAGATATTTTAAATAAAAGTGATAAAATGTATAAAGTTTATAATTTAAAAAGAGTATTTTATTCTGCTTATGTTCCCGTAAATAAAGATAATTTACTTCCAATGCTTGCCTCTCCACCTCTTAAAAGAGAGAATAGATTATACCAAGTTGATTGGTTACTACGTTTTTACAAATTCAAAATAAATGATTTAGTTGACGAAAAAAATCCTAATCTTAATCTTTTATTAGATCCTAAAATTACATGGGCACTAAGAAATTTAGAAAGATTTCCAAAAGAAATAAATACATGCAGTTTTGATGAATTATTACAAATCCCTGGAGTTGGAGTAAAAGGTGCTAAAAAAATATATAGTTCAAGAAAATATTTTAAAATTACTTTTAAAGACTTAAAAAATATGAATATAGTTTTAAAAAGAGCTAAATATTTTATTTTATGTAATGGAAAATATTATGCTTCGGAATCCATGTTTAAAAAGGAAATAATAGAAAAATGCTTAATGTTAGAAGACTTAAAAGAAAAAAGACAAAATATAAAACAGTTGTGTTTATTTAATGATTAAAGATAATAAAATATATTTATATAATAATAATTTTGTAAGTTTTCTTTATTTATGCATTTTATTAATTAGAAAAAAAATTATTCCTAGAAATATAAAAGAAATAGATTATACTCCAGGTTTATTTGACGAAACTTGCTTACTAGATTTAATTGAAGATGATAAAATAATTGATTATTTAATAAAAAATATTGGTAACAATAATTTTAATGTAGTATTTAAAGTCTTTTTGTCTAATGAAGAAGATAAAGAAATCTTAATTTATAAATTTATTCTTTATTCACTAAAATACAAAGAAAAAACAATCTATATGAAAAATATTAAAGAAATTTTAAATTGTGTTAAGATAAGTAAATATGTAACCAGTGAAAATCATAAATTTAAGGGATTTACACGATTTAAAAAATATGAAAATGAAATTTATTATGCTGAAATTAATCCAACTAACAATATTTTATATTTACTATCTCTTCATTTTAAAAATAGATTGAATACTGATTATTGGATTATTAAAGATGTAAATAGAAAAATATATAGTATTTTTGATAAAAAGAATTTCTATATAATAAATGAAGAAAATTTTAAAATCACAAATTTAAAATTGAGTGAAGAAGAAAGCAATTTTGAAAATTTGTGGAATGAATTTTATAAAACAATTGGAATAACTGAAAGAAAAAATGATAGATGTAGAATGAATTTTATGCCGAAAAAGTATTGGAAATATATATTGGAAGTGAGTGACGAAATATGAAAAAAGTTATATCAGGTAAAGATTTAGATAAAATAATAATTGAAGCAGTAAATTTAATTTGTAATCCCGTAGAATCTTCAATAGGTCCAAAGGGAACAAATTCGATTATTGCCTCAACAGACTTACCAACGTTTATAACCAACGATGGTGTAACAATTGCAAGAAAT
The DNA here is from genome assembly GCA_934129945.1 of uncultured Bacilli bacterium. GTDB lineage: Bacteria > Bacillota_I > Bacilli_A > RF39 > UBA660 > RUG14121. Next base: position 118,172 of record CAKOXC010000002.1, on the reverse strand, counting down.
GTAGAAAGTGAAGATTTATGTATTAATGCTATATTAGAAATACTTAAAGAGTCTTCAATAAAAACTGATGAACTAGTGGGAGATGGAACGACAACTTCTTTAGTTTTAGTAAAATCTATTATAGAAGAATCCTATAAATTAATAAATAATGGAATTTCTAAATATGAAATAAACAATGAATTAATAAAAGAAAGAAATGAAATAGTTAGGTATTTAAAAAATATTTCTCATAAGCCTTCAGAAAAAGAAAAAAGAAGTATTGCTATTACTTCATCAGGAAAAAAAGAATATGGCGAAATTATTTATGAAGTTGCTTCTAAAATAAAAAATAAAAATGGGATAACAATAACTACTGGTACTAAAGAAAATACAAAAGTTATATATTTTAAAGGTTATGAAATAGATACTATAGTTGCTAGTGATTACTTTTTTAAAGATAGTAATTTGATAGAGTTAAAAAATCCTTACATTTTAGTAACTAATAATAAAATAGAAGATTTAGAAACTGTAAGTGATATTATTAATGAATGCCTTGATAGAAAAAAAGATTTAGTGATTTTAGCAGATGATTATGATGAAGATTTAATTAATAATGTTTTAGCCATAAACTATGATAGTGATTTAAATATTTATTTGTTAAAAAATCCTGAATATGGAATTAGAAAGTTTTTAATATCTCAGGATATAGTGAAAATAAGTGGCGCTAAAATATTTAAAGAAGATTATTATTTTGGAATTTTAAAAGAAATTAAAATTAATAAAGAAAAAACTACTATATATTTTGATATTAATATTAAAGATTATGTAAATAAAATTAATTTAGCCATTAATGATTTAACTAATGATTTTGATATTGAATTTTATCAAAGAAGAAAATCAATGTTAAAAAATGGCCTTGCTTTAATAGAAGTTGGTGGTAAAACAAATACAGAAATACGAGAAACTAAAATGCATTTTGATGATGCAATTAATGCTATTTTTTCTCTTGATGAAGGAGTATCTATAGGTGGAGGTATTTCATACTTAGAAGTAGCAGCAAAATTAAATGAAAAATTTATTTTGAAAAATATATTAGAAAAACCATTTAAAAAAATAATTGATAATGCTATGCTTGATTATAATGAAATAAAAAATGAAATAGTAAAAAGCAATTATAAAAAAGTATATAATCTTGTCACTGATAAGTTTGAAAATATTGATGATACTACTGTTTTAGATTCTACAAAAGTATTAATATCTTCTTTAAATAGTGCTATTTCTATTGCAAGTTTACTACTTACAACAAACAGTTTAATAATAAATGAAAAAACTAAAAATATAGACTTGAATTATGAATTTAATATCTAAAAATAAATAGATATGATATTATTAATATAGTTTATAAAAGTGAGTTGAAAAGAATGGACAATGTTAAAAATTTATTTAATATTTTATTGAGTGATAAGCCTAGTAAATTAATAAAAGATCATGAAAAAGAAATTTTTCTATTAATTCCAGAATTAGAAAAATCTAAGGGATTTAATCAAAATAATGAATGGCACACTTATGATGTTTATGAACATATTCTTCATGTAGTTGATGGTGTTTCTAATAATTTAACATTAAGACTTGCAGCTTTATTTCATGATATAGGTAAACCTTATGTTTATAAAGAAGACGAAAATAAAGTTGGTCATTTTTATAATCATTGGAATAAATCAAATGAAATATTTCTAAAGTTCTGTAATAAGTTTAATATTCCTGATGATTTAAAAAATAAAGTATCTAAATTAATAGTTTATCATGATTTAAATTTTGGTAAATTAGAACAAAATGAGCTTCAAAAAATATTAAAATTATTTTCAAAAGAAGACATAAAATTATTATTTGAATTAAAAAAGAGTGATTTACTTGCTCAAGCAAATAAATATCATTATTTAATCAGTGAATATGAAATTCAAGAGAAAAATTTACTATTATTAAAATAATGAATTATTTTAATAAAATATTTATGTTTAGGAGGTCTTGTAAAACTAATCAATTTTATGATATGCTGATATAAAATTAGGAAAGGAATTTAGTTTTATGAATAAAAGTACTAAAAATAATAATATGAGTTTTATAACGGCTATAAAAAGTGTACTTGATTATACAAAGGAATATAAAAAATGGTATATAATATCTTTAATTTTAATGGTGCTATTTATTTTATCTGAAATTGTAACAAATACAACTTTATCATATTCATTATCAAATGTAATAGAAAAAAATTTTGATACAGCAATTAAATATATAATCATCTATATGATAGTGTCATTTATTGGCCTTAATATTTTACATTATTATCATCATAAAATATCTAAAAAGGTTAGTATAAAATTTGCTCAAAAAATAAGAATAAATCTTTATAAAAAAATTATAAAAATGTCACATTCAGACTTTGAAAAAATAAATGTTGGAGAGTTATTTACGACAGTCGAAAATGCAAATGAACAAATGATTAGCATATTAACAAAATATTTATGGGCTGTGACAAAAGTTTTATATTTAATTATTTTGTTTATAATTATATTTTTTATCGATTTTATAATTTGGTTATTAGTAGCAATAGTTTTATTACTGTTAACAATATTAACAAGAGTCTACATTTCAAAAACAAAAAAAGTTACTAATTTAGAATATGAAAAAACATATGAAGCATCAACCTTGTTAAACCAAACAATATTAGGATTTAAAGAATTAAAAGTTTTAGACGCTGAAAAGACATATGTAAAAAAATATAAAGATATTAATGATGAACTTTGTAGTTTAAAAGATAAAAAAGCAAATTATTGGGTAACTACAAATGTTATAAGATGGGACATTTGGAAGTTATCAGATTTATTTTTGATATTAATTTTAATAATATTGATTTCAAAATTTGATTTTGATACAACTAAAGTAATTTTATTAAGTACATATATAAGTAATATTATAAATATATATTTTAATCATATTATAGAAAATAGTATTGATGTTCCAAGTTTTATCAAAAATATTGAAAAAAATATGAAAATATTATCAAATAATGAAATAAAAGAAGAGAGATTTGGGACAAAAAAATTAGATAAAGTCAAAGGAAATATAGAATTTGACAATGTAAATTTTGAATACAACAATTCTAAATTTGTAATAAAAAATATTTCATTTAAAATAAAGCCAAACAAAAAGACAGCATTGATAGGAAAAAGTGGATCTGGAAAAACAACAATTATGAAGTTGATGTTACATTATTATGATGATTATAAAGGAAGCATAAAAATCGATAATGTTGATTTGAAGGAATTAGACAAAGAATCTATAATTAATAATATATCTGTTGTATATCAAGATCCCTTTATTTTTAATATAAGTATAAAAGATAATATTCTATTATCAAACAAGAATGCTACCAAAGAGGATTTTGAAGATGCCTGTCAAAAAGCTAAATTAGACGAATTTGTATTAAAGATGCCTGAAGGTTATAATACAATAATAAATGATAAATCAACAAATTTATCAGGTGGTCAAAAACAAAGGATAGCAATAGCAAGAGCAATCGTAAAAAAATCAAAAATTATTTTATTTGATGAACCTACAAGTGCTTTAGATAAAGAAAATACAGAATATATTAAAGAACTACTAGATGAACTTGCAACAAATAAAACCATTATTGTGATTAGTCATGATATGGAATTAATTAAAAATTTTGATGAAATAATCCATATAAATAATGGAAAAGTTCAAAAATAATCATAAATTTTTAAAATATTAATAAAACATGTAGGATATTAATATTTTATCATGATTAAAATTTTAGTAAATTAGAACAAGCAGGGTAATTATACACTTCAAAAAGTTGGTTTAGTTGTTGATATTAAAAATATGGCTGAATTTCATAATGCAAGATATAAATGATTATATAATGTAGAAAAGGTATTACATGAAATTAGTAAATATAACAGGTTGGAAATTGAAAATAATGAATCATATTTAAATAATATAGAAAATGAAGTTAAATTAGCTTATACAGTTTCTTAGAATGGAATTAGTTGTTCACTACCAACATTATATTTATATAGTGATAATAATTATGAATATTATTATATTTTTACAACGTTTCATTTTTACTGTTGTAAAAAACGTGGTTATAATTTTATTCTTTCTTATCTATAATTTTTCCTGTAATGGTATTATATTTTACAGTCCGATTATATTGATTTCAAGAAAAAAATACATTCTGGTTAACTTATGTTTTTCAAATTTATTTAATCAACTTCAACCATCAAATAAAAAAGTTGAACAAAAAAACTAGTTATAAAATAGTTACAGATGCCTGTGATATTCGGACAAAATTTGATTTAGTGTTTAATTTGATATTTATGGTTTTTAAGTTATATATTATAATAGAATAGAAAAATTATTTGAAGAAATGGAGATTATAAAATGAAGGCTATAACAATTTATGATGATGAAGAATTTTTGAGACAAATATCAAAGGAAGTAGTTCTTAATGATGAAGATTTACTAAATGATATAAAGATATTAGAGAAATACTGTAAGGAAAATAGAGTTATGGCTATGGCAGCTGTTCAACTTGGAATTCCTAAGAGGTTAATTTATTTAAAGAATACTAATCTTGATATAATAAATAAAATGCAAGAAGATACTGCTACTGAAGACGACGAAAAATATAATGAGGCAAGGGTTTTAATAAATCCTGTTGTAAAATTACGTGAAGGATTAACTGAATACTGGGAAGCTTGTGCTAGCTGTCTTAATAATACAGGACTAGTAAAAAGACCATATAAGATTTTAGTTGATTATATTGATTTAAATGGTGAAAAACATGAAGATGTTTTTGAAGGATTTGAATCAACCGTACTTTCTCATGAACTTGATCATTTAGACGGAGTATTACATATTGATATAGCAGAGAAAGTATTAGTACTTGATGTAGATGAAAGAAAAAAATTAAGACAAAAAGAAGGGTATAAAGTTTTATCAAAAACAGGAAGTTACAATAAATTAAACAAAATTAATTAATACAAAAAAATTGGATTATAGATGTAAAAATCGACTTATGGAAAACTTTTATATAAATCAATAAAAAAGGAGATAGTAATGAAGAAACTTGGAGATAGATATACTAACAATATTTTTGAGAATATTAAACATATAGATGAATATGAAAATGAATATTGGTATGCGCGTGAATTACAAAAAGTATTGGAATATAAAGACTGGAGAAATTTTCAAAAAGTAATAGATAAAGCAGTTTTAGCAGCAAATAACAGCGTTTCAAGCGAAGAAGATTGGGTTGTTGAGGTCAACAAGCCAATAAAAACTGGTAAAGGCAAAGAAGAAATTATTAAAGATTATAAACTTTCAAGATATATATGTTATTTAATAGTACAAAATGCTGATCCAAATAAAGAAGTTGTTGCTTTAGGACAAACATATTTTGCTATACAAACAAGAAAACAAGAAATAACAGAGCAAGAATATGATTCATTATCAGATGATGAAAAAAGATTTTATCAAAGAAAGTTAACAAGACAAGGTAATTATACATTACAAAAGGTCGCTTCATCTGCTGGCGTTAAAAATATGGCTGAATTTCATAATGCAGGATATAAAGGATTATATAATGGAGAAACTGCTGACGATATTTTTAAAAGAAAAAAATTACGTTATAGAGAAGATATTTTGGATAATATGAATGAAGATGAATTAGTTGCTAATTTATTTAGAATAAATCAAACAAAACAAAAACTTTTAAAAGATAATGTACAAGGAGAAAAAGAAGCAAAAGATGTACATTATGAGGTTGGGAAAAAAGTTAGAAAAGCAATCGCAGATATTGGTGGAATAATGCCTGAAGAAATGCCAACACCAGAAAAAAGTTTAAAAGAGCTTGAAAAAGAAAAGAAAAAATTAGAAATAAAAGCGCAAAAGAAACTTGAAGGAATAAAATAGGAGGAATAATGTCTTTAAATATATAAATAACATTGAATATGCAAATGAAATAAAAAAATTATATTTAAATTCGTTTCCTAAAGAAGAAAGATTTCCTTTTTGGATATTAGAAGAGTGTTCTAAAGAAAATAATTCAGTTTTATACGGTATAATTGATAATGATAAATTAATAGGAATGTGTTATCTTGTTAATTGTAGTAATGCATATTACCTTATGTATTTAGCAGTTGTGCCTGATTTAAGAAGTCAAAATTATTGTTCTAGAATATTAATGGATTTGAAAGAAAAATATAAAGTATTATTTTTATCAATTGATTCACCTGTTGATAATATAAGTGTTAGACGTAAAAATTTCTATTTAAAAAATGGTTTTCATGAAACGAATAAATATTATGAAGATAATGGTGTATGCTATGAAATATTATGTACTGATGATAAGTATGAGATTAACGATAAAGTTATGAATAGAAGATACATTAATATGACAAATGATCCAAAATTAATTAATGAAATAACTAAGATATTTAATGTTTCAAAATAAATTTTGTTTTTAAATTTAAAAAACTAAAAAAATTAAATTTTAATTTTTAGTAGCTAGATAGATTTTAATTTATCTTATTTTTAATATATAATATAATTAAAAATTTTAATAAATGATAATGTTTTATAAATGCAAATAAAGATGATAAATTATAAAATATATTCTTTTTAACATAAAAAGCCTCTGATGTAAGAGGCTCTTATACTTTTATTTAATAATAATTTCATTTATTTGCTTTCTTTAATACTTTTTTATGCTCTTTTACTAGTTTATATGCTTCGTTGCTTTCAGCACGTTTTTTAACAATTATCCTTTTTAACCCTAATCTATTATAAAATTCAGAAAATGGTATATAATCCATTACTTCTGGGTTTCCAAATCCAGAGTCTTTACAATAAGAATTATTAGTGATAATATCGTGAAATTTATCACCGTCTTTAGTACATAGACAATAATTAATACATCCAGATTTCATTGACAAAGAATACGTTTCAGGTATTAATACTTCCACTAAATAGTATCCATCATATTTCATTAAAATAACCTCCTGTCAGTATATACTAACATATTACAATTTTAAAATCAATTAGAATTAAAATTACTATACTTTGGGGAAATTCTAAATTTATGTTAATTTTTAAATTAAAATCACATGTATTTGAAGAAGTAACTAAAATTTTAAAATTATTACAAAATTTTATTTCTTTGGATATTTATAAAAATCTATTTCAAGTTATCGTTTAGTAAGTGAATATGAAATTCAAAAAAAATTTGCAATTATTAAAATAATAGATTAAAATATGATTTAAGGAGGTTTATAGATGAAAGATAAAGTTATAAAACAATTAAAAAGATATGAATTAGATAGTTTTTTTGAAAATTTTGATGATATGAAAAAATGGATTGATTCTTTAAATGAAGTAGAAAAAAATAGTATTATTAATTTAGATATAGATAATAAGGAAATAAGATTTTCTTTACAATTTTTGTTAGATAGAGAACTTTTAAGTATTGAAGATTTTCCTTCTAAAATAAAAGCTATAACTACTTTAAAAAATACTGAAAATGGTGGTTGTGATCATCTTTTAGATAATTTATTTAATAAGGAATTTTTTAAAAGTAAAAATTTTTATAAAGATATAGAAATGGCATCTAAAATGAAAACAGCACGTTATTGCTTATGGATTTTAGGTGACTCAATTTTTATTGATAGTCCTTTTCATGAAGAAGATTTAAAATTATTAGTAGAATCTCATGATGTGAAAAAAGAATTACGCGATAATGATTTGTCTAGGACTGTATGGGATAATCTAGCAACTATTGCAAAGAATGAAGATTCAATTAATAGTCCTTATCATAGACAAGATATGCAACTAATAGCAAGTGTCGACTCTAGTAGATTACAAAGTTTAACTTCTTATCCGAAACATTCAATCGGTTATCTTGCTCAAAATAGTATTTCTCTTAATGATAACCGTCATTTAGTTAATATGAAAAAATTGGTAGAAAATCCTGAAATAGATTTTTTACTTTATCCAGTTATGACTGATGAAAATTTTATTGAAAGTAATTTATATACTCAATTAATTGATGAGATGATAGAACATAAAAATGATAAATTTTATGAAATTTTACTTTGCATTTATGCCATAGGATTAGATAAAGTATCTCATTGTATAACATTAAATCTTAGACCAGGTTCTAAAGATTTTAGAGATATATGTTGGGATATTAAAATGCACAAAGATTTGGATGCTCTATTAGAAAATGTGAGCGAAAGATTAAATGTTATTGAAACAACATCTAATGATATAAATTTTAAAGAAATAGAAACAAAAGAAAAGCAAAATGTTAAATCCAGATTAAGAAGATTTTTAAGATTTTAAAAAAACTATATAGCATATGAATAGTATAAGAATAATGTGGTAGCGATAATTAATGAATATAAAATATTTAGATTTTAATAATTAGTATTTAGGTAGATTTAAAATCTATCTTTTTTATGATATAATTAAAAGGATTTATGAATTTAAGAAGTAAACTATAACTAGAAAATAAAGCAAAATGTATTTATATTGATAAATATAAAAATATTAAGATTGATTTAAAAAAATTAATAGAAAGGAGATTATTGATGGAAGACAATAAATTAATTATATATAAAAATAATGAAGGTAATATTATAGTAGATGCTATTTATAAAGATGAAACTTTATGGTTATCACAAAAAGGAATGTCAAAAGTTTTTGAATGTTCTACCGATAATATAAGCTTACACTTAAAACATATATTTGAAGATAATGAGTTAGATAAAAAATCAGTTACCGAGAAATGCTCGTTAACTGCTGATGATGGAAAAAACTATAACACAATTATTTATAGTTTAGATGCCATAATTGCAGTAGGATATAGAGTAAATTCGAAAAAAGCAACAGAATTTAGAATATGGGCTACAAAAATACTAAAAGAATATATGACTAAGGGATTTGCATTAAATGATGAACGTTTTATATATGGAAATAAATATGATACAAAATATTTTGACAAATTATTAGAACGTATCAAAGCAATAAGAATAAGTGAAAGAGTGGATATCCTGCTGCTGAATTAGTATATAATAGAGCAAAATTAGTAAAAGAGCATATAGGACTAACCAATTAGAAAAATTCTCCTGATGGTTTAATATATAAATATGATGTAATTATTACAAAGAATTATTTAAATGAAAATAAAGAGAAAAAATGATGAAAGAAATATTAATTAAATAGGTGTTTTATGAAAAATAATGATATAATTGAAAAGCTTGCTGCTTATGAATATGATAGATGGTCAAGATGGCAAAAGCATCTTTTTAGCAAATGTATGATTAATCAAGACGGAAGTTTAACAATACCAAAAGCATTTGTAGATAGGTGATCTAGACAGATTAATACTAATTATATAGATTTAAGCAGTAAAGAAAAAGATTCTGATAGAAAAGAAGCAATTAGAATTATTAATTAATAAAAGGAAGTGAAAATAATGAATAATGAAAATAAAACAAATATAAATTGGTTTCCAGGTCACATGGCTAAAACTAGAAGATTAATTCAAGAAAAATATAATTTAATTGACATAGTATATGAACTTGTTGATGCTAGAATTCCATATTCTTCTAAGATTAAAGATATTTATAATTTGATTCAAGGTAAACCAAGAATTATTATAATGACAAAAAAAGATCTATGCGATTTAAGAGCTACTAGTTATTGGGTATCATATTATGAAAATATGGGAGCTAAAGTAATTTTAGCTGATTTAAATAATAATGATGACTATAAAAAAATAATAGATGTTACTCATGAAATGATGCAAGAACTTCAAGAAAAAAGAATAAATAAAGGTCTTAAAGAAAAAGAAATAAGAGCTTTAGTAATTGGAATACCAAATGTTGGTAAATCAACATTAATTAATAAAATGGCTGGAAGGAAAGTTGCAGTTACAGGTAACAAGCCTGGTGTAACTAAAAATTTAGTTTGGCTTAAAACGTCCAGTGATATTTTATTATTAGATACACCAGGTATTTTATGGCCTAAAATGGATAATGAAAAAGTTGCTTTAAATTTAGCAGCTACTACTGCTATAAAAGAAGAAATATTACCAATGGATGATGTTGCAATTCATATTTTAAATATGTTACATGACTATTATCCTAAAATTTTAGAAGAACGTTATGGAATAAATAATGTTCGTGATATAGAAAAAACTTATGAAACTATTGGTAAAAAAATTGGTGCTATAAAAAACAATGAAGTTGACTATGATAAAGTTTCTACTAGAATAGTTAATGATATGAAAAATGAATATATTAAAGGAATAACATTTGATAGAAAGTAAAATATGAAAAAGAAGTTAGAAAAAGAAGAAATTGATTTATTGAAATATGAGAAAGAATTATATGAAAATGGCATAGAATTAATAGCAGGTGTTGATGAAGTAGGACGTGGGCCTTTAGTTGGACCAGTTGTAGCTGCAGCAGTAATACTTCCTAAAAATTATAAATTAGAAGGACTTACTGATTCTAAAAAACTATCAGAAAAGAAAAGAGATTTATTTTACGATATATTAAAAAAAGATGCTATATCTATTGGAGTAGGGGTAATTGATGCTGAAATTATTGATGAGGTAAACATTTATGAAGCTAGTAAACTTGCCATGTATGAAGCAATTTCTAAACTAGATATAAAACCAGAACATGTTTTAATTGATGCAATGCCTCTTAATTTAGAAATGCCTTCAACTAGTATAATTCATGGAGATGCATTATCTTTATCAATAGCAGCTGCAAGTGTTATAGCAAAAGTAACGAGGGATAGAATGATGTATGAACTTGATGAAAAATATCCTATGTATGGTTTTAAAAAACATAAAGGTTATCCAACTAAAGAACATTTACAGAATTTACAAAAATTTGGCCCTTTAGAAAATTATAGGTTTACATATAAGCCAGTAAGTGATTTAATAATAAGAGGTGGCGAAGTGAATAATGAAAAAAATATTAACAAATAATATCTTAAAAAATTATCTAATTCTAACAATTAGTTTGTTTGGAATAGAAATGATTTTTAAAGCAGTAGAAAATACATCTGTATTAGATTGGTCTAGTTTAAGAATATTTATGGGAATATCTATTATTTCTTTATTTTTAAGTATATTATTATCATTTTGTAAAAAATGGATAGCTAATATTTTAACATTTTTAATAGTAATAATTGCAACAATTTATGCAATAGCTCAAGCCGGATTTGAAAATTATTTAGGAGTATATATTTCAATTAATACTTCTAGTCAACTTGGAGCTGTTAAGGAATATGTTCGTGACTATATAGCAAGTTTTAATGGTATTTTTTATATAATTACAATACCTTTAGTATTATTGATAATATATAAAATATTAGAAAAATTTATTTTAAAAGATAAAAAGCTTAATATTTATACAAAAAAAGAAGATAATATTGCAAGAATTATTGCATTAGTATTTTTAGTACTTTTTAGTGGTTTTTATTATGCCTCATTAAGTTTGAGATTTATGCAAAATGAGATTCAGCTTGTTAAGACAAAAACTTTATTTAAAAATCCAAGTAATCCAAATATTGCTGTAAACCAATTTGGAGTAGAAATGTTTGGAATCCTTGATATTAAAACAGCACTATTTCCAGTTAATGAAACAAGTAATGAAGTTAAATTTGTAAGTAAAAATAATGGTAATACTGAAATTACAGATTATACAAGAACGGTTGATGATACTGCATGGCAAAATTTAAATAATAATGAAGCTAATATAGATTATAAAACTTTAAATAATTATTTTATGTCACGTAATGTTACTGATAAAAATGAATATACTGGAATGTTTGAAGGTAAAAATTTAATTGTAATTATGATGGAATCAGTTAATAATATATTATTAGATGAAAATATCTATCCAAATTTTGCTAAATTATATAAAAACGGTTGGTATTGGGAAAATGCTTATTCACCAAGAAATTCATGTTCTACAGGTAATAATGAAATGACAGGTATGATAAGTTTATATAGTATTTATAGAACATGTACTGCCAATGTATATATGAATAATAAATATGAAGAAAGTATTTTTGGATTATTTAACAATAAAGGCTATACAACAACTTCATACCATAATTATACAGAAAAATATTATTATCGTTCTACTATTCATAAAAATATGGGAAGTAGTAAATATTATGGTGTAAGTGATTTAGGAATTTCATATAATAATGAATATAAAGAGTGGCCAAGTGATGTATTATTAATGGATAAATCTAGTGAGATATTTACTCAAAATTCACCATTTATGGCTTGGATTACAACTGTTAGTCCTCATCAACCATATTATACTGATAGTGAACTTTCTAAAATATATTATGATTCATTTGATAATACTGGATATCCATCTAATGTAAAAAGATATATGTCAAAATTAAAAGTATTAGATGACTCATTAGGAGAAATTTTAAAAATATTAGAAGAAAAAGGTATTCTTGATGATACTGTTATAGTTTTATATGCCGATCATTATCCTTATGGTTTAACTAATTCTGATATTTCAAAAGTTCTTGGTGATGGTATTAATAAATATAATGAAGTAGATAGAACACCATTTGTAATTTATAACTCAAAAATGACTCCAAAGACATATAGTGAATATACTTCATATGTAAATGTACTTCCTACAGTAGCTAACTTATTTAACTTAGATTATGACCCTAGACTTTATATGGGAACTGACTTATTGTCATCAAGTTATCAAAATAGAGTAGTGTTTGCTGATGGATCATGGCAAACTCCAGTTGGGTTCTATTATGCATCTACTGGTAGAATGTCATACTTTAATGATGATAGATATACTAATGATGAAATAGTTAACATTAATACTGATGTTGATAATATGATTAAATATAGTAATTTAGCAATAAAAACAAATTATTTTGAACACTTATTTAATGAAAAAAATAAATACGAAGTAAATACTGAAGATTAGAAAGGAAATGTATGAAAAACTTAGTTATAGTGGAATCTCCTCATAAAAGCAGTACTATTGAAAAATATTTAGGTAAAGATTATAAAGTAGTTGCAAGTGTTGGACATATAAGAGACCTAGCAACTAGTGGTAAATTTGGTTTAGGGGTCGATGTAGAAAATGATTTCAAACCAAATTATATTCCTATAAAAGGAAAGAAAAAATTAATTACAGCATTAATTAAAGATGTAAAAAATAGTGATAAGATTTATCTTGCGACTGACCCAGACCGTGAGGGAGAAGCAATATCTTGGCATTTAAAAGAAGCTTTAGATATAAATGATAAAGATTATGAGAGAATAGTATTTAATGAAATTACTAAAAATGTTGTACTAGAATCTTTTAACAATGCTCGTAAAATAGATATGGATTTAGTAAAAAGCCAAGAAACAAGAAGAATTTTAGACAGAATAATAGGATTTAGATTGTCTAAATTAATGCAATCTAAAACTGGGGGTAAAAGTGCTGGACGTGTACAAAGTGCAGTTTTAAAACTTATTGTTGATCGTGAACGTGAAATAGAAAAGTTTGTTGAAGAAGAATATTATACTATTGAAGCAGACTTTAATGATTTTAAAGCAGAATTAGATAAATATAATGGTAAAAAAATTGAAATAAAATCTTTAGTTGAGGCAGATAATATATTAGATAAATTATCTAAATCATTTAATATTGACTCATGTAAAACACAAGAAAAAACTAAGGCGTCTAAGCCAGTGTTTAAAACTTCTACATTACAACAAGCTGCAGTAAATAAATTAGGTTTTTCATCATCAAAAACAATGAGTATAGCTCAAAAATTGTATGAAGGAATTGATTTAAAATCAGAAACTGTCGGATTAATAACATATATGCGTACAGATTCAGAAAGAGTTTCACCAGTATTTATAAATGAAACATTTGAATTTATCAAAAATAATTATGGTCAAGAATATGTTGGAGTTGTAAAAAAAACTAAGAAAAAAGAAACTGACCAAGATGCTCATGAAGGTATAAGGCCAACCAGTATCAAAAGAACTCCAGAAAGTATTAAAAGTTTTTTATCTAATGATGAATACAAATTATATAGTTTAATTTATTATCGTGCACTAGCATCATTGATGGCTAATGCTAAAACTAATGCAACAACATTAATTCTTGAAAATAATGGATATAATTTTAAAGCTACAGGTAGTGTAGTAACTTTTGATGGGTATTTAAAAGTATTTAGTTCTTATGAAGATGCAAAAGATGTAGTATTACCAGACTTTGCTAATTATGAAAGTAAAGTATTAGTAGCTAGTAAAATTGATAAAATACAACATTTTACAAAACCATTACCACGTTATACTGAAAGTTCTTTAATTAAAGAAATGGAAGAATTAGGTATTGGTAGACCAAGTACTTATGCAAATACATTAAAAACTTTAAAAGATCGCAGCTATGTTACTTTGATAGAGAAAAAATTCCATCCAACTGAGATTGGAATAAAAACTACTGAAAAACTTCAAGAATATTTTTCATCAATAATTAATGTTGAATATACAGCTAAAATGGAAGATGATTTGGATTTAATAGCTGAATCTAAAGAAAATAATGTAAAAGTTCTAAAAGATTTTTATAATGAATTTGAACCACTTGTTGAAGATGCATTTACAAATATGGAAAAAGCAGAAGCAGAAAAAACTGGTGAAGTATGTCCAAATTGTGGTAGTGATTTAGTAATTAGAAATGGAAGATATGGTAAATTTGTAGCTTGTTCTAATTATCCTGAATGTAAATATATTAAAAAAGAAGAAAAGATAGTAGAAAATTTAGCAAAATGCCCTAAATGTGAAGGAAATATTATCGAAAGAAAAACAAGAAGAGGTAAAGCTTTTTATGGATGCAGCAATTATCCAAAATGTGATTATGCATCTTGGTATAAACCAACTGGAGAAATATGTCCAAACTGCAAGGATTTACTTGTTGAAAAGAAAAAAGAAATAGTTTGTAATTCATGTGATTACAAAAAAGAAAATTAATCTCACAAATTAAAAAATGTGAGATTTTTTTTGATTGATATTATTTAATATTCATGGTATATTAATAGCAATTTTAAATATTAAAGGCCATGGTGATTTTTATGATGTTAATAAAATCTGATTATATTTTAGTAGAAGTATTTGACTTATACTTTATTGAAAATATACCTGAAAATTCCAAATCCGATATCAAGAGAAAATAAATATCTACTATTTTCATTAGAAAATTATTATTTTAACAAAACTAAGTGTGATAACGATGTTAAAAATGCTATAAAATATTTTGAAGCGAATCAAAGACCTTTTGGTAGATACTTTTAATAAAAAATGTTTTTGAGGTATGTTCTTGATTTAAATTTTTGAAAATGATATAATATTTTTCTCGGGAAGGGGAGTGTTATATGAATTTTGCAATAAAACTAAACAATAATTCTTATTATCCATTATGTAAAGAATTTTTAGATATTATGGCTGAAGAAGATAATTTAAATTCGCTTGAATCTATTGATGATTTTACTTTAAAACATACAAAATTAGATTTAATTGAATCATTAAAAAGAAGTAATATATACTTTCCTGAAGATATTTCAAATATTGATTTTGTTATTTATTATTTCGATAATAAAAAGAATCGTGAATTAAAAGTATACACTGCTGATGATGTTGATTATATAAATTTAAATGTAGTTGAATTTATTTATGAATATGCAAATAATAAAAATATTTTAAATCAAATTAATAATTATTTTGAAAAAAAGAATTATATTAAAGAAGATTTAAAAAGTTTTACCTATATTCTAAAAAATGGATCACTTATTCAAATATTTGATTCCTTACAACGTTTAAGTTACCTATCAAAAAGATTATTAAAAGATTATATTTATAATGATATATTATTAAAAAATAGTGTGAAAAAATTAGAATTAAAATAGTTACTTTGGTAACTTTTTTCTTTTTTTAAAAAATGTGATAAACTATATATAGTGATAATATGAAAGAAAAATTTTTAGAAAAATTAAAATATGAATATAATTATTCTGATTTAACAATTAATGGTTATGATTATGAAATAACTAAATTTTTAGATTATCTTAATGATAACCATTTGGACTATAAAAAAATAAATATTGATATGATTAGAAATTATTTAAAATATTTAGATAGTTTAAAATATAAAAAAAATAGTATTAGTAAAAATTTAAGCTCTTTAAGAAGTTATTATAAATTTTTAACTGAAGAAAAAGTTGTTTTGAATAATCCTTTTAAAAATATCTCTAATCCCAAAAAAGATAAAAAATTACCTGATTTTTTAAATTATGAAGAAATAAATAAATTATTTGATTCTGCGGATACTAAAACCCCTTTAGGACTTAGAAATAGGTGTATATTAGAACTTTTATATGACACTGGTATTCGTGTTTCAGAACTAGTTAATTTAAAAATTAATGATATTGAATTTGATAAAAAAACAATAAATATTTTAGGAAAAGGTAAAAAAGAAAGAATTGTTTATTATGGTGATTACTTACAAGAAGTACTTGAAAAATATATAAATGATTCGAGAAAATATTTACTCAATAATAAATTATCAGAATATTTAATTTTAAATAATAACGGTTCTAAAATTACAACTAGAGGAGTTGAATATATTATTGACAAAATGGTAAACGAAGCAGCAATTAAGCATAAAATATCACCCCATGTGTTAAGACATACATTTGCAACACACATGCTTAATGGAGGTGCTGATATAAAAAGTATCCAACAGCTTTTAGGACATGAGTCTTTGTCTACAACAGGAATATATACTCATATAACTAACGATGTATTAAGACAAGAATATTTAAAGAATCATCCCAGAAGTAAACTTAATTAAATATATATTTTTTTATATAAAAAGCATTTATTAAAACTACAAAAATGATATTAATTATTTCAGAGTAAACTAAACTATAAATACCAATGTGACAAAGGGATAATAAGAAAAGACTTAATAATTTTACAATTACTCCAAAAGTTGTTATTTTCATGGTTAGCATAGATTTACCAATTGCCTGCAAAGTACTCATGAGTGGTGCTTCTAAGTAAAAGAGAACAAACACTGGTGCTAAAACACTAATATAGTTAGCACCAGTAGTTGTATTATAAACAACACTAAGTAATAAATCTCTAAATATAAAGATGATTATTGAAGAAATAAAACCAATAACAAATGAAAATGTTAAGGCTTGAATAACTCTTCTTTTAATCATTTTTTTATTATGTAAATATTTAGAAACTTCAGGTACGATTGCTTGACATAAAGCGTTTATAAAAAATCCTGGCATTGTAAGAAGCGCTAAACTATATGCATTATATGCTCCATATTCACGAATAATATAAGTAGAATTATAACCACAAAACATTAAAACGTTAGTTAAAATAATTGGCTCAAAAAAGAATCCAATGTTACCAATAATTTTTGATGAAACAGTAGGAATAGAAACACCAAGTATTTCTTTAATATAATATTTGCTGGGTATAAGCTCTTCTTTATGAATAACAAATTTTTTAGGAAGAAAAAACATAAAAATAATAATTGAAGAAATTTCAGAAATTATTGATAAAAGAATTAAACCAAGTACAGCATAAATAATACCTTTTTTTATTAAAATTGGTAAAACTAAAGATATAATAACTAATCTTACTACTTGCTCTAAAATATTAGAAATTGCATATGGATAAACTTTTTGCTTACCAAAAAAATAACCTTTGATTAGTGATGATATACTAATGAATGGTAGGGTTAGGGAACATGCAATTAAAAGAGGTTTACATCTAGGCTCATTAAGTAAATTTGTTGCAATAAAGGAAGATGTTAAAAACATTGTCAATATTATTACAAAGTTAGTAAATAATATAATAACTCCAGTGTTAATTGCTAACTTAATACTATTTTTTCCTTCTGCAACTAGTTTTGATATAGCTATAGGTAAAGCTAGAGAAGCTATAGTAATTAATAAAGAATATGTAGGCATTACAAGCATATATAAACTGATGGCATCTTCACCAATTATACGAGTGTAAATTATTTTTATAATAAATCCCAATAATTTAGTGAACATTCCACCAATTATTAGAATTAAAGTTGACACTATAAACTTATTATTTTTCATACAACCTCCTTTAAAACTTTTAATAAATGATATATAATAAATATATGAAATTTAAAAAAATATAGGACGTGATTACATGAATAGTGAAATAAATAGTTTGAAAGATTTATACCAATTGTTGTTACCTGCCTTAAAATCTAAAAAAAGAGAAATGAAACTATCAAAATATTCTTATATAAAAGAAATAGATATTTGGAATTATATTAAAGATAATATTTGGCAAAATTCTAATAATTTGACATTAAGTGATATGGTAAGCGATATTTTAAATACTGATAACGATTTAATTGGAAATTATGTTGCACGTCAAATAACAGATTCTAGAATAAGTAATGAAGAAGAATAAGGTGAATAAATGAAAACAGAGATAGAGAACATAACTTATGATATTTTATATGAAAAAATTAAAGATAATTATGATGAAGATATGCTTATAAAAATAAAAGAAGCATATGATTATGCAAATAAAGCCCATGAAGGTAAAAAAAGATTATCAAATGAAGATTATATAACACATCCTTTAAATGTGGCATATATTTTAAGTGATCTAAATGTTGATTATATAACGATAATGGCAGCATTATTACATGAAACTATAAATCATGCTGATAAAACTAAAGAAGAATTAGAAGAATTATTTGGAGAAACAGTTGCAGATATAGTTGATACAATTTCTAAAATAAATAAATTAGAATTACCTAACGAATCTGAAACATCTGCTATTTATTTAAGAAAAGTATTAGTTGGATTAGCATCAGATATAAGAGTAATATTTATTAAACTTGCTGATAGATTACATAATATGAGAACTATTTGGGCATTAGAACCTGAAAAACAAAGGAAAAAAGCAAATGAAACAATGATGGTTTTAATTCCTATAGCTCATAGATTAGGGATAAATTATTTTAAAAGCGAATTAGAAAATTTATGCTTGTATTATACTAAGCCGGATATTTATAAAGAAATAGAAAATAAATTAAAAGAAAATAATACTGATTTAAAAGAAATATTAAATCAAATGGAGGATGAAATATCTGATTTATTAATAGAACATGGATTAAAATTTAAGATAAAATCAAGAGTTAAAAGTGTTTATAGTATTTATACTAAATTAAATAAAGGCAAACGTTGGAATGATATTTATGATATCTTAGCATTAAGAGTTATTCTTGAAACAGAAAGTGATTGTTATACAGCTATAGGTTTAATTCATTCAAAATATCATCCAATTCCCAAAAGATTTAAAGACTACATAGCTAAACCAAAAGAAAATATGTATCAATCACTTCATACCGGTATATATGGTGTTGGAGGATATCGTTTTGAAGTTCAACTTAGAACATATGATATGGATGAAATAGCTGAAAAAGGAATAGCATCACACTGGTCTTATAAAGAAAAAGGCACGAAAAAAATTCAAAATATTATGGAACAAAAATTAGAAATTTTTAGAAATATGATTGAAACTTCTAAAGATGATGATAATGAATTTGTTACAGAAGTAAATAATGAGATATTAAGTGACGTTATTTATGTTTTTACACCAAGAGGAGATGTTGTAGAACTTCCAAGCGGAGCAACACCAGTAGATTTTGCTTATCGTATTCATTCTGCAGTTGGAGATAAAATGGTTGGGGCAATAGTTGATGATAATATTGTACCACTTAATTATGAATTACAAGATGGTCAAAAAGTATCAATAAAAACAAATAGTAACTCTACACCTAGTAAAGAGTGGCTAGATTTTGTTAAAACTTCTCATGCAAGAAATAAAATAAAATCATTTTTTAGCAAACAAGATAGAATTGAATATATCAATCGTGGTAAAGAAATTATCGAAAAAGAATTACGTAAGAAAAAATTAAGTTTTAATGAAGTTTTAAATGATGCTAATATCGGAAAAATATTAAAAGATTTAAAATTAGATAGTGTTGATGATTTATATGTTGCTATTGGAACTCTACGTTATACAGTAGGTTATATAGTGAGTCTTACTAAAGATGATAAAAAAACAGTTACAGATGCTTTAATTGAGAGAGTAAGTAATAATATAATTAGTAAAATTAATTATAAGAGTAATGTAGTAGTAGCTGGTAACGATGATATTAGAATTAACCTTGCCAAATGTTGTAAACCGGTAAAAGGTGATAAAATAATTGGCTATATAACAAAAGGTGAAGGTATTACAGTTCATAAGAAAAATTGTGAAAATATTAAAGACAAACATGAAAGATTGATTGAAGTTAAATGGAATGAAAATGTCGAAGATTATTATTATTCTGATTTAGCTATTGAAGTTGCAATCGGTGGAAATTATTTACTTGATATAGTTCAAAAAGCTAGTATAAAAAATGTTTATGTTGAATCAATAAAAGCCAAAGAATATACTGATAAAATTGTTTATGATCTTACTGTAAAAATTAAAAATAATGTTGAATTAAACAATTTTATTAATGATTTATATAATTTTTCTTTTGTTAAGAAAGTGGTAATTAGATAATGAAAGTTGTGATTCAAAAAGTTAAAAGAAGCAGTGTAACAGTTGATAATAAACTGGTTAATAAAATAGATAAAGGATTATGTATTTTAGTTGGATTTACTTATGGTGATAATATTGAAGATATTAAATACATGGTTAATAAAGTTATAAATTTAAGAGTTTTTGATGATGAAAACCATGTGATGAATAAAAGTATTTTAGATGTCTTTGGAAGTATTCTTTTAATTAGTCAATTTACACTTTATGCAGATGCCAAAAAAGGAAACAGGCCTTCTTATATAAAAGCATTAAAAAGTGAGGAGGCAATGCCTCTTTATGAAGAATTTACTAGATTATTAAAAGAACATGTTGAAGTAAAAAATGGTATATTTGGTGCAAATATGCAAGTAGAAATAGTAAATGATGGCCCGACAACCATAATTATTGATTCTAAAAATAAGTAAATACCCTGGAGAAGCTGGATCTGATGCAAGTGTAACTTTACCATATAATACAACCACAGGATATAAAGCAAGTACAACAGGAAATATCACAGGAATTTATGATATGAGTGGTGGAACTTGGGAATATATGGCATCTCTTCGAAGTAAAACATATGGAAGTTCTGAATTTGATAATTCATCATTAAAAGCATACAATTCAAAATACTATGACGAATATAATAGTTCAAGTGCTGAAACTACTTATAGTAAGAGAATTTTAGGAGATGCAACAGGAGAAATGGGACCTTTGTATTACTATCAGGATACCGATAGTAAAACAAGAATACATAATAATTGGTACGATGACAATTCTAACTTTGCCGATTCTTCTTACCCTTGGTTCGGTCGAGGCGGCACTTCCGACAATGGTGTGCTTGCAGGTCAGTTCGGCTTCATTTATATCACTGGTGGTGCTGGCAGCAGCATTGGTCTTCGATTAGTTTTAGCAAAATAAAAAATATGAGATTATTTTCTCATATTTTTTATATTTCACGCATTAATTCTGCATCTTTAAAAGGATTCTTTTTATCAATTCTATCAGGAAATAAAATGCCATCTAGATGATCCATTTCATGTTGGAATGCTATAGCAATTTCTTCTCTAACACGAATAGTATAGGGATTTCCATCCTCGTCATAAGCATCTACTGTGATTCTAGCATGTCTTGGAACAATGCCTTCAACATCACGATTAATGCTTAAGCATCCTTCACCTTCCCCAACATAAACTAATTCTTCACTCATACTTTTAATTTCTGGGTTAATTACAACATAATTTTTAAATTTACCTTCTTCATATTCATCAACGATAACAAATATTCTTTTTAAAACACCAATTTGAACATAGGCAAGTCCCATACCAGCTCTTAAATCATATTTTTCTCTTTCTTCGTCAATTTGACTCATTTTTAAATATAAAAGCATATCTTTAATATCTTGCTTTTCTTTTGCACTTAAAGGAAATTTTACTTCTACACTTTTTTGATGCAATATTTTATTCTTTTCGTCTAAAATTTTAATTTTTGGTAATTCCATATTTGTCAACCTCCAAATCGCCATTATTGTAACATAAAATTATTCTTTTTACAATTAAGAAAATTTTTGATATAATCTAATAGTCGAGGAAGTGGTTGATATGATAATAGGTTCTCATGTTTCATTTGGAAATACTCAACTTTTAGCAAGTGCTAAAGAAGCTATTAGCTATAATGCAAATACATTTATGTTTTATACTGGAGCACCTCAAAATACAGTAAGAAAAGAAATTAATGAAAATTATACAAATGAAGCTTTAAAATTAATGAAAGAAAATAATATAAATATAGATAATGTTATTTGTCATGCCCCATATATTGTAAATCTAGCTAATAAAGAGGTAGAAGAAAAATGGAATTTTAGTATTAGTTTTATTAAACAAGAATTAAAAAGATGTGATTTATTGGGTGTTAAATACATGGTGCTACATCCTGGGAATGCTTTGAAAATGGATAAAACAATTGCTCTTGATAATATAATAGAAGCCCTAAACTTTATCTTAACTGATGATAG
The DNA here is from genome assembly GCA_934129945.1 of uncultured Bacilli bacterium. Classification (GTDB taxonomy): domain Bacteria; phylum Bacillota_I; class Bacilli_A; order RF39; family UBA660; genus RUG14121. Next base: position 95,388 of record CAKOXC010000002.1, on the reverse strand, counting down.
TAAATGTATGATTTTACTTGAAACTATGGCTGGAAAAGGAAGCGAATGTGGGTCAAATATTGCTGAAATAGAATACATGGTAAAAAATGTTTCTGCTAAAAATAGAATTGGAGTTTGTCTTGATACATGCCACTTAAATGATTCTGGAGTATCAATGAGTAATTTTGATGAGTATTTGGAAGAATTTGAAAAAAGAATTGGTCTTGATAAAATTAAATGTATTCATATTAATGATAGTAAAAATGAAATTGCTTCTCATAAAGATAGACATGAAAACATTGGCTTTGGTACAATTGGCTTTGAAACTTTAAATTATATTGTTCATCATGACAAATTAAAAGATGTTCCTAAAATATTAGAAACACCATATACTGGAGAATCAAAAGATGATTCAACAAGAATATATCCACCATATAAATTTGAAATAGAAATGTTTAAAAATAGTAAATTTAATGAAAATTTATATGAAGATATTAAAAATTATTATAAATAAGAACCATATTTAGATAAATATTCATTAAATAGTTTTTTGATTTTGACAAAGTTTTCTTCGGAGAACTTTGTTTTATATCTATCAAGATTTAAAAGACTAGGGTTTGCTAAAACTTCTTTATAATTTTTCTTTATAAAAACATATAAAAAATCTAATTCTAAACCACTCAAATTTACATTATTTTTTAAGGCAAAGTTATTAACTTGTTCTTTGCTTAAATTTTTAATGTATCTTTCAATAATATTATACATAAAATCACCTATAATATTGTATGTTTTTAAATTAAAATAAAATACTAATAATGGTGATTAAATTGAAAAAGATTATATTTTCTTTAACAGTTATCTTTGCTTTAGCTATAAGTCGCATTTTTAACTTATCCATATTAAAAAATAATTATTATAAAGAATTACTAGATATCAAAACTAATATAAAAGTTGAAGGACTGGATGCACCTCGTGGAAGAATATTAGATGTTAATAATAAAGTTTTAGTTGATAATGTCGGTATAAACTGTATTATTTATAATAAAAGTAATATCAATGTAAAAGATGAAATAAAATTAGCTTATAAATTAGCAAGTAATATTACTGATATTTCTGATGCAAATATTTATGAATTAAAAAAATTTTATTTAGCTTTAAATAATGATGGAAATGATTTAATTAAGAAAAAAGAATATCAGTTGTATAATGAAAGAAAACTTGATAGTTATGATTTGAATAAATTAAAATACGAGAGAATTAATGAAGAATTACTTAATAAATTTACATTGCTTGATAAAAAAGCTGCCAAAATTTATAATCTAATGAATAAAGGGTATTCTTATGATAAAAAAATAATTGCTAAAAATATTAACGAAAATGAATATGCTAAAATAATTGAAATGAATTTAAAAGGTATAACTGGTGAAATGACTTGGGAAAGAAAATATAATTATGATACTTTAAGAGATATTTTTGGCAATATTGGTCCCATTTCTAAGGAAAATAAAGAATATTACTTAAAAAAGGGTTATGAGCTTACAGATATTGTAGGTTTATCAAATTTAGAATACCAATACGATGAATATTTAAAAGGTAAAAAAGCAGTTTATAAATTAAATAATGATAAAACCCTTACTTTATTAGAAGAAAGTTCAAAGGGTAACGATATTCATCTTTCAATAGATATAGATATGCAAGAAGAAATAAATGAAATAATAGAAAATAATATAATAAAAGGTAAAAAAATGACTAATACAAAGTATTATGACGGTAGTTATGTTTTAGTTATAGATTCTAAAACTGGGTTAGTTAAAGCAATTGCTGGTAAAAAAATTACCAATAATAATGAATTTCAAGATACATCATTTAATGTTATAAATTCTTCATTTACACCTGGTAGTGTAGTAAAAGGTGCTTCTATGACCGTAGGGTATCAAAATAATTTAATTGATATAGGCAAAAAAATAAAAGATTCTTGTGTTAAATTATATTTAAATCCAGAGAAATGTTCATATAAAAACTTAGGGTATATTGATGATATTACAGCATTAAAAACTAGTTCTAATTATTATCAATTTTTACTTGCTATAAAATCTACGGGGAATAAATATAGTTATAATATGAAACTTGATGTTAATGAAGATAATTTTAATTTATATAGAGATGTTTTTAAACAGTATGGATTAGGAAATACTACTGGCATAGATTTACCAAATGAACCAACAGGGCTTAGGGGAGGTAAAATAGCAGGTGACTTACTTTTGAATTTAGCGATAGGTCAGTATGATACTTATACAATTCTTTCTTTAGGGCAATATATGAATACTATTGCAAATAATGGCATACGTTATAAGTTGAATTTAGTTGATTATGTAACTAATGAAAAAAGTGAAGTTATTTATTCATATAAGCCGGTTATATTAAATAAAATAGATATGCAAAGTATTTATTATAATCGAATAAAAGAAGGATTAAGACAAGTTTTATATTTAGGTACAGGTTATGGTTATACAAATACTTCATATAAACCAGCTGGTAAAACTGGTACCAGCGAATCTTTCCTAGATTTAAATAATGATGGTGTTAATGATGTAAAAACTATTACTTCAACATATGCAATGTTTGCTCCATTTGATGATCCCAAATATACAGTTGTAGTTGTAAGTCCCAATATAGGTCATTATGATGGTAAGAAGGGAAATATGGCTTATATAAATAGATATTTAAGTAATGAAATAACTAAATTAATCTATGATAACTACTAAAATCTTTAAAATTGCTATATTTTATTTGAAAAATAGATAAATGTTTGATAAAATACTAATGTGTGAAAAAAGGAGGCAAGTAAATATGGCAAAAAATGAAAACAGAGCATTCTTAGGATTAAAATGTACAGAATGTGGATTTAATAGAAGACCTACTATTAAAAATAAAAAAAATACTACTGAAAAATTAGAAATTAACAAATATTGTCCAAAATGTAAAAAACAAACTACTTTTAAAGAAACAAAATTAGCTAAATAATGAAACAAAATTATCCAATGTATAATGATGGGTTTGTTAGTACTATTAATTATGAAAAATTAATTAAAATGCAAAGCCAAGAACCAATTGTTACTATAGAAAGAAAAGTTTCTTTAAAAAATCAAAATAATAGAAATAAAGTAGTTTTAAAAAAGAATTTAAAAAGGACTACAAATAAGTAAGGTGAGTTTATGAATATAAATATTAATGATATTAAAAATGGTATGACAATAATTATGGATGGTAATTTATGTCAAATCCTTGAATTCCAACATGTCAAACCTGGAAAAGGTCCTGCATTTGTTAGAATTAAATTGAAGAATTTACGTACTGGTTCAATTGTTGAAGATACATATAATACTAATTTAAAAATTGAAAAAGCACATATTGATAGAGTAGGAATGACTTACTTATATAGTGCTGGTGATAATTATGTGTTTATGAATACTGAAACATATGAACAAGTTGAAATACCTGCTAAAACTTTAGAAGATCAAGTTAAATATTTGAAAGAAAATCTTGATATTCAAATTGAATATTACAATGGTGAAATTATTGGTATTACATTACCTGAAAAGATTGAATATGAAGTTGTTGAAACTACTGAAGCAGTTAAAGGAAATACAACAAATAATGCTATGAAAGATGCAACTATAGAAACAGGATATGTTGTTAAAGTTCCATTATTTATAGCACAAGGTGAAAAAATAATTATATCAACTAAAGATGGAAAATATTCAGGAAGAGCTTAAGGCTCTTTTTTTGTATGTAAAAAGGAAAATAAAAAAACGCCTTTTATAAGACGTTAATTTCTTAAGTGGTGTCCCCAGCAAGATTCGAACTTGCGACCGTACGCTTAGAAGGCGTATGCTCTATCCAGCTGAGCTATGAGGACAAATCAGCTGTAACAAACTGATTATATAATAAATTTTAAAATTATTCAAGACTATTTAGTGTAAAATTTGCTATTTTTTCGTTATTTGCATTAAAAACCACTTCATCTACAGCATAATTATCTTTTATTGATAAACCTATTGTATATTTTACTTCTTCTAAAATGTCTTTATTACTAAATTCTTCAAATATATAATTATTAAAAGTTAAACTTACTGTATTTTCGTTTATTTCATAATCTAATAATTCAGCATTAGAAGCAAGATAACTCATTAAATTAGTTTGATTTATTGGCGAAGATTTTAATTTTTCAATAATTACTTCAATTTTGTCTTCGCTATCATTATTAATGAATGTAACAGGAGTATAATATTTAGTATTTTCAAATTCACTTAAATAATAAATTGTAGTAGCACTTGTATTTTTTATATCATCAATTTCATATATTTTATTTATTCCATATTTTCTATCTAAAACATCTGGAAGTTTTGTTTTTGAATTAGGTAATTCTTCTAAAATATTATTATTTACAAAAATCATTATCCCTTTTATATCACTTATTTCAGTAAGAGAGTAGATTAGAGCTTCAAGCATTTTTTCTTCATTATTTTTGTCAATGTTTAGAAATTTTTCATTGAAATTAATCTTTAAAATATTTTCAGATAAACTTATAGAAAGTATTTTAGTTCCTTCAGGAATGATTGCTTTAAATCCAGAAGGATTGTATTTAGAAGCTTGACTATTAATAATTAAAGCATTTATAATCTCTCTAGCTTTTTTTATGGTATCTTTATTTTCTTTAGTAATAGTTTTAACTCTAGCAACCATATTAGAGTTATCTACAAGGTAAATTGTAGTTTTATTTGGCTCGATATAAGATAATGACTGATTTATATTATTAGAACCATTAGTTGCAGGAAACATATAAGTAATAAGAAGTATTAACAAAGCAATAGAAGCAATTATAATTCGTTTTGTAGCTGATTTTTTAATCATTTTATCACCTAATAAAATATATTATTAATTTAGATTTTAAGAACAAAAAAAGATGAAAATTTTCATCTTTATAAAGTGATCTCACCAAGTTTTAATAATTCTACAACAGCTTGAGCTCTTCCTTTTACTTCTAATTTTTGAATAGCATTAGATATATGATTTCTGACAGTTTTTTCACTTATACCTAAAAAATCAGCAATTTCTTTCGTAGATTTATTTAAAACTAATAACTCGAAAACTTCTTTTTCACGATTCGTTAATATACTATTTTTCAAGAAATTCCCTCACTTTCTTCTTAATACACCTATTTTATATTATGAATGTATTTTACTAAAGTGAGAACTAATGCCTAAAATAGTTTATTTTTGGAATTTAATTGTTATATACATTTTAACATCATACATACTTTGAACTGTATTCATTATTTTATTAGCTAATTTTGTATCATGTTCATTACTTCCAATTGTTATACTTATTCGATCATTTTTAATTTTAACAAATGAATCTAAACTAAATTCTTTTAATATTTTTTCTTCTATTTCAGTTTCTTTACCTTTAGTAGTATTGATTGTTTGTAATGATTCATAAGCGTTATTTTTTTCTTCAATTGTTGATGTATCATCAAGTAAAACTGTTTGAAGGTCTTCCATTTCTTTAAGAACTTCCTCATCATCTGCAACTCTTAAAGCAACAAGAGCACTACTTGATGTTACATTAACTTCTTCAGTTTCTTTAATATCATCTAAAGATTTAATGGTTGCAAGTGTATCATCTTTCATTGTTACATAATAAATACTTAAAACTAAAATCATACTAAATAGTGTTACAAACCACAAGCTTTGTTTATTTATCATAATTTCCTCCAATAATCTAATACATAATATGTATGTGTAGTATTATTTATTCTAAAAAAATATTTTTGTGATATAATGTTATTAAATAGAGGGAGCTAATGATGAAAGTATTTATTTATTTATATACAACATTTCTTTTATATAGTTTTATCGGGTTTATCTGTGAAACATTATTTTGTGCTATTCTTGATAAAAAATTTAGTCCTAGAGGTTTTTTATGTGGACCATTAATTCCAATCTATGGATTTGGAGCAATATTTATATTATTTGCATTATCAAGATATAAAAGTGATCCATTAGTTGTTTTTGTGTTTGGAATGATTATATGTTCTGCATTAGAATACTTTACTAGTTTTTTACTTGAAAAAATATTTCATAATATGTGGTGGGATTATAATAATTATAAGTATAATATCAATGGAAGAATATGTTTACTAAATTCGATTATGTTTGGTTTTGGTTCTTTAGCAATTATTTATTTAGTTGAACCATTAGTTGATAAATTTATTATGCTTATACCACACAACATTTTTAATATTTCATTAATTTTAATAACTATATTGTTACTTTCTGATATTATATATTCTTGTGTTGTTGCATTTAATCTTCGTAACAGATTAATAATAGTAGAAGAACTTAAAAGTGAAAAATTAAGTAAAATACCTTTATTATTTGAAAAAACATTAAAAGAAAGAATGGCAAAATTTAAAATATTCCCAGGTAGATTATTAAAAGCTTTTCCTAATTTAAGTAAAGACAAACAAAAAGAAATTTCTTTGATGAAAAAAGACAAAAATAATACAAAAAAGAAGAAAAATCGTCGAAAATGACGATTTTTTTAAATTTTTTAAAGAAATTTGCAAGAAAAAAAAGGAAATGAGATATTTTTTTGTAATAAGATAGTAGAAGGGAGAAAAAATATGCAAAAAATAGAAGTAGTAAAACAAAGAGATATCAAAGACTGCGGACCATGTTGTATTTTGTCATTACTAAAATATTATAATGGTTATGTGCCACTTGAAATAATTCATAATGATTGTTATACCAATATTTCAGGAACTACAGCTTATAATTTGGTTGAAGCAATAAAAAAATATGGCTTTGATTCCTATGGATTAAAAGTAGATAAGATTGATAAAGAATTAAATCTACCAGCAATTGTTCACTTGTCCTTAAAAAATGGTTTAAACCATTATGTAGTTTGTTACAAATTAAGTAAAAATTTTATTACTCTCATGGATCCTTATAAAGGAATAGTAAAAATAAAATATCAAGATTTTTATGAAATTTTTACGGGAGTAGTGATAGTTGCATATCCTAAAGAAGATAATATTATAAAAAGAGAAGAGACGAATATTTACAAGTTTATTTCTAATATTATAAAAAATAATAAAAAACTTTTTATAAATATTATTATTACTGGTTTTATAATAACATTTCTAACCATCTTAAATAGTATGTATTTTAAATTATGTTTCAATAATCTAGATAATCAAAATTATTTAAAACCAGTAGCATTCTTATTTTTGTTTTTATATTTTAGTAAATTAATATTTGAATTTATTAGTAATTATTATAAGAATTATTTGATAAAAGATATTAATTATAATTTAAACGAAGCATTTTTTGAAAAATTTTTTAATCTTCCTTCTAAAATTGTTAAAAATAGATCATCAGGTGAAATTATAACTCGAGTTTTAGAACTTAATAATCTACATGAAGTAATATCTGAAGTAGTTATAAGCACTATTATGAATTTATTTTTAGCTATATGTTCTTTTATTGTTCTATATTTTATAAATTCAAAATTATTAATGATATTATGTTTTTTTGTCACTTCCTACCTTTTAATAGCATTAATAACAAGTAAATTTATTTATAGAATAATTAGAAGAAACATTGAATGTAATGAAAAGTTTAATGAAAGTATTAGTGAATCTTGTAATGCTTTTGAATCAATTAAAAATAATAATTTAGAAAGTCATTTTATTATTAAAATGCAAAAAAACATTATAAATTATTTAAAATCTATTTTTAAAATTAATAGTTCTATGAATTTAATAAATAGTTTTAAAAATGGTGTACTTGATTTAATGCATTATACATTGATAACTTTTGGTTTTTATCTACTATTTCATGACAAAATAACTTTGGTAAATTTTATTACATTTGAATCTGTCTTTGTTTATTTAATAGATCCGATTAAATCTTTTATGGAATTAATCCCAAAATGTAATTATTTAAAAGCTTCTTTAGAAAAAAATATTGAGTTTATGGATAATAAAGAAGAAAACTTAGAATTAAAAGAACCATTTTTAAATGGCGATATAATCGCCAAAAATGTAGGATTTTCCTATAACAACTATACCAATATAATAAATGATGTCAACCTCACAATCAAAAAAAATTCTCATGTTATGATAAAAGGAAAAAGTGGAATTGGTAAATCGACGTTTTGCAAATTACTAAATAGAACCTATGAATTACAAAAAGGTACTATTACAATAGATAATGTAGATATATTTGATTACCCATTAGCTACTATTAGATCAAATATTACATATTTATCACAAAATGAATTTTTATTTGACGATACTATTAAAAATAACATTATATTAAATAATGAATTTAATATAAAAAAATTTACTGAAATATGTAAATTATGTCATTTAGAAGAATTAGTTTGCAAAAAGCCGTTACGCTATGAAACTTTTATTAATAAAAATTTTAACAATTTATCTGGCGGAGAAAAACAAAGAATTATCCTTGCAAGAGCTCTATATAAAAATTCATCAATTTTGATACTTGATGAAGCCTTAAGCGAGGTTAATAGAAATTTAGAAATAGATATAATAAAAGAACTTAATTTAAAGCTTAAAAATAAAACAATAATTTATGTTACACATAAGGATTATGAAGAATATTTTGATGAAGTATTAGAAATAGGTGGAGCAAATGCTTAATTTAGAAGATTTGAATTTTGTTTATGGAAAACATAAAAAATTGAAAATTATATTTATTTTTTATTTAATCATAGTTATGTCAATTATTAGTTTTTTCCTTTTTTTTAAAATCCCTAATAAATACATAACTAATGGAATCATAAAAGATAATTACATTGTATTAACAGAAAATGTTTTAAATGCTAAAAAAATATCACAAAGTTATCAATATAAAATTAATAATTCTTTATTTGTCTTAGACTCTTTTAAATATAGTGATATTTATAGCAACGGAAATATTAATGTTCAAGAGATTCAATTTACTAATAAAACGAAGAAAGAAAATAATGAAATAGTAGAAATAACTTTTTATTACAATAAAGATTTGATAATTAAAAAAATAATGAAGGGAGTTTTAGGTTAATGAAACTTAGTAATGATTATTTAAACAGTGTCACAGGTGGTGGCAAAGGGTTATGGTTAGCAATAGCAGGATTTGGAATTTTTATAGTAGGAGTATTTGATGGCTTTATGAGACCATTAAAGTGTAATAAATAATGAAAATAGAAAGAAATGAGTTAATTAATATTACTGGTGGTAGTTGGACTGCTACTTACATAAATGCTGCTGCAAGAGCTGTAAACACAATTTTAGAATTTGGAAGAACTGTTGGATCTACTATAAGAAGAGCGATTAACAGAAATTTTTGTTAAAAAGAGAATTTTAATGTTCTCTTTTTATATTAGATAGAAAGGGTGATTTTGGTGCAAAAATTTTACAGTTGTCGTTATGATAGAACATTTAAAGAAGTATTTTTAAATCCCAAGAATGAAGATTTACTAGAATCCTTACTAGAAGATATATTAAAAGTGAAAATAGAAATAAAAAAAATACTTCCAACAGAGTTAATAGTAGGTAATAATATAATAAAATCAAAAAGAGTAGACGCCTTAATACTTGCTACAAATAAAAAGATAGAAATAGAGATAAATGCAAGTATTAATGAATATGTGTATATAAGAAATACCGCATATATTTGTAATGTATATTCAACTAATGCTTTAGTTGGTGATACATGTAATCAAGATATTGATATAATTCAAATAAATTTGACATGGGGACTCGATTATGAAGAAAGCAAAAGAGAATTTAGAATAATTGATAAAAATGGAAATGTGTATGTAAAAAATTTACTAATAATAGAAATAAATATGGAATATTATAAAAAAATTTGGTATAGTAAGGATGAAAAAAAGATAAAAGAAAATGAACTTTTAGTAATGTTAGATTTAAATGAAGGGGAGTTAAAGAAAATGCCAAAAAGTGATAAGATATCAGAAAAATATGTAGAGAGTGTAACAATATTAAATAACGATCCATTTTTTCAAGAATATATGAGTCATGAAGAAGATCAAAGAAAGATGCAAAACTCATTAATAAGAGAAGCAGAAGATACAGGATATGAAAAAGGCATTAAGCTTGGTGAAGAAAAAGGACTTAAATTAGGACAAGAACAAGAAAAAATCAAAACGATAAAAAATATGTTAAATGAAGAAATTGCTATTAACGCAATTTCTAAAATAACAAATTTATCAATTGAAAAGATAAATGAGATAAAAAAACAAAATGAATTAAATTAAAACAACAAAGGTAATTGATAAATAGTTTCTTCAATTGCTTTTTTTATGATAAAATATAAATATGAGGTGTAAAAATGACTTTTAGATTTGCAAATGTTGAAGATTGTAGTATTTTGGATACAATGCTTACAAAATTGATAATGGATGAAAGAAAATATGATAAAAGTATAGATAAAAATTTTAAAGTACAAAATTTTTATCAAAATGTTTTAGGGAAGAACAATATTATTTACCTATGTGAGGAAGAAAATAAAATTGTTGGGTATGTTTATGTAATTATAAATGCTGAAGATGCAGTAATTGATGCTTTATATGTTGATGAATGTTATAGAAATAAAAAAGTTGCAACAACATTGGTAACAGAAATAATAAAAGTGATTAATGAAAAAAATATTCACAAAATCTTAATTAATGTCATGAGTGACAATATTGTCGCTAAAAACTTTTATCTTTCATTAGGTTTTAATCCTTTTAGAGAAACATTAATTTTAAATAATTAGGTGATTATATGCAAATTGAATTAAATAATGAAATTATTAACGTAGAAATTATTAGAAAAAATAACAAAAATATTTATTTTAGATTTAAAAATGGTAATTTAGTTGTTACATGTAATCGCTTAGTGAGTTTAAAAAGAATTCAAGAACTTATAAAAAATAATGAAGATTCATTATATAAGATGTACTTGAGAAATAATAAAGAAATGCAAAATGACTTATTTTTTAATTATCTAGGTAAAAAATATACTATAATTTATGATAATGCAACAAAAAATGTTTATTTTGACAATGATCTAGTTTTTGCTAAAGATGACAAAGCTTTAAAAAAATTTTATGATAAAGAATGTATAAGAATATTCGGAAATGAAGTAAATAGAATAGTCCCATACTTTAATAATATTCCAAAATTTACTTTAAAAATTAGAAAAATGAAAACTAGATGGGGAGTCAATAATATAACAAAAAGAAATATAACTTTAAATTCAGAATTATTAAAAAAAGAACCACATCTTTTAGATTATGTTATAATACATGAACTATGTCATTTTTATGAAGCAAATCACAGTGCAAGATTTTGGAAGCATGTAAGTAAATATTATCCTAAATATAAAGAAGCTAGAAAAGAATTGAGGGAAGTTTAATGAAAATTGAATCATTATCCAATGCAAAAGTAAAAAATTGGAATAAATTAAAAGAAAAAAAATATCGTGATGAGGCAGGTCTTTTTCTTATTGAAGGTGACCATTTAATAAAAGAAGCTTTAAAAAAACAAATGGTTGTCTCAACCATTGGACTTAATGAGACTTATGATTATACAGTAAATCCTGAAATATTAAAAAAACTATCTAGTCAAAAAAGTGGTACTAAAGAAATAGCAGTAGTAAAAAAAATAGAAGAAAAAAAAGTTGAAGGAGATAAAATTTTAATTCTAGATAATATTCAAGATCCTGGAAATTTAGGAACAATCATAAGAAGTGCTGTAGCATTTAATATTAGTACAATAATTCTATCTGATGATTGTGTAGATTTATATAATGATAAAGTAATAAGATCTAGTGAAGGCATGATATTTAATATTAATATTGTAAGAAAAAAATTGATTGAAATAATACCTAAATTAAAGGAAAATGGTTATACCATTTATGCTACAACAGTTAATGGCAAGGGATATTTTGAAAATGATTCTAAGATAGCATTAGTAATAGGAAATGAAGGAAATGGTATTAAAGAAGATATTTTGAATCTTTGTGATAAAAATATAACAATTAAAATGAATAAAGAATGTGAGAGTTTAAATGCTGGTGTTGCTGCATCCATTTTAATGTATGAATTGGGGGTAAAAAAATGAAGTATATATATGTAGGAAAAATTGTGAATACTCATGGTATTAAAGGCGAAATTAGAATTCTTTCTGATTTTTTAAAAAAGGATTTAGTATTTAAAAAAGATTTTACTCTGTATATTGGTCCTAATAAAGAAAAAGAAATTATTAAAACATATCGCAAACATAAAGAATTTGATATGGTAACTTTAGAAGGAATAAATAATATTAATGAAGTCCTAAAATATAAAGGAAATAATGTTTATATAAATAGAGAAGATTTAGAAATTGAAGATAATAACTATATATTAGAAGATTTAATAGATTTTGAAATAAAAGAAAATGAAAAAATACTAGGAAAATTAAAAGATTTTATGTATAATAATGGCAATATATTGTTAATTATTGAGGGGCAAAAAAATTTTTATATTCCTTATAATGACTATTATATAAGAAAAGTAGATTTAAAAAATAAAATTGTCTATACAGAAAATGCTAAGGATTTGATTTTATGAAGATAGATATCTTGACTTTATTTCCAAATATGTTTGAAGGCATATTAAAGGAATCAATTATTAAAAGAGCTATAGATGCTAAAAAAGTAGAAATTAATTTAATAGATTTTAGAAAATATTCTAAGTTATCAAATAATCAAGTTGATGACACACCATATGGCGGTGGAGCTGGTATGGTTTTAAGGTGCGAGCCTATTTTTGATTGTATTGATGATATAAGAACTGAAGATAGTATTATAGTAATGATGACACCTGATGGAAATAATTATAATCAAAAAACAGCATATAAATTTAGTAAAATAAAACATTTAATAATTATTTGTGGTCATTACGAAGGATTTGATGAAAGAATAAGAACATTGTGTGACTATGAAATAAGTATTGGAGATTATATACTTACTGGCGGAGAAATACCAGCGATGATTTTAGTTGATAGTATAACAAGATTAATTGACGGAGTTATAACAAAAGAAAGCTTGGATGATGAAAGTTTTACTAATGATTTACTTGATTATGAAACATATACAAAACCAAGAGAATATAGGGGAATGAAAGTACCAGATGTTCTTTTAAGTGGTGATCATAAAAAAATAAAAGAATTTAGAGAAAATAGTAGAATAGAAAAAACAAAAAAACGTAGAAGTGATTTATTGAAGTAGGTGAGAATATGTCTAGTTTTTTAATAAAAAAACATGATGAAGAAATTGATATTGTTAAATTGAGTATTAATAATGATGGGTATGATTTTAGGCCAAGAATTACTCATACAGATGCAGATATAAATAAGATAACTATCTTTAATCATTCTATGATTGATATAATATTATCAAAAAAAATAGATAAAAATTTTAAAAGATTAGCAGCTATAACTTATGATGTTATAAATAGCGATGATGATAATACTTCTACTGATGCTACAATAGCACTTGATGAAATAGCTAAATTACGCTCTATTATTTTAAATAAATATCAAAAGTTTTTAGAAAAAGAAAAAGAAAAGAAATATATAAAAAGTTTAAGAATTTTAGAAAATGAACTTAGAGCAAAGATAGTTTACATAAATACTTTAAATAATATAGAAGAAAATTTTGAAGTTGAAGAGAAGAAAGGAAGAGGAAGATAATGAATAATGTTTTGATAATTGAAATGGTTGTTAATAAGGTTTTACAAGAAATACAATTTAGGAATGACTTAAGCAAAGAGCCAAAAGATATTTATAAAAGAATGTCTATGGATTTAAATATGGCAGGAATTGATAATAAAATAATAAATACATTAGATCTATATGGAATTAATGATTATTATTTTATATTAATAGATATTAAAGAAAATATTGATGAATATCTGTTAATAGATTTAAATTCAAAAAATAAGTTTGAAAAAATTGATGATTATAATTTTAATTCTTATTTAAATAAAATTGGTATTTCAAATAATAAACTTCAATTAAAAGAAATATATGATTCAAAAACAATTGGAAGATAAATTAGCAAAAATTGCTAATTTTTTAATGTTTTAATAAAACATTTGTCAGTATTTGTCGAAAGCCTTGAAATATCAAAAAATTACTATATAATACATTTTCGAGAAGCAGAAAAAGATGCTAATCACTTTCTTATCTAGGGATTTAATTCAGGGGGTTTAAAAGTAGTAAAGGAAGTGATTATATATGACTAAAAAAGATTTTTTAATCTTCGGATTATTTATCTTAATAATCATATTATTATATATAATTTATAAATTGATATTTATATTAGTATAATAAAAAAAGCATCTTTATTCTGACTGAATAAAGATGCATAACCCATGTGGTTAGCATCATTCCCTAAAGAAATCTGCTTCTCACTAAATTAATAATAACATAAACTTTATTGTAATGCAATTTTAAAATATCTATTTGCATTTTCAAAGTTTATTTGATATAATACATTTGCTTGTTAAAAAGCACATATAATCCGCTGAAATATATTTTTATGATTATACAAGATATTTATAGAAAGGAAGATATATAATGGCTAATTTAGTAGATAAAATTAATGAAAAGCACATTAAAAAAGATATTCCTGAATTCCGTGTTGGAGATACTGTACGTGTAGATGTATGGGTAAAAGAAGGTAAAAAAGAAAGAATCCAAGCTTTTGAAGGATTAGTAATTGCTAAAAAAGGTAGTGGAGTTTCTGAAACTTTCTCAGTTCGTAAAAAATCTTATGGAATTGGTATTACAAGAATATTCCCAGTTAACGCTCCAACTATTGATAAAATAGTAGTAGTTAAAAAAGGTCTTGTTAGACGTGCTAAACTTAACTTCATTAAAGGAATGCGTAGAGAATACAAAGTTAAAGAAAGAAACTAATCACGATAAAATCGTGATTTTTTCTTTCACTAATTGACGAACAAAGTTTCTTATGTTACTATTAAATAGGATGTGATAGTAATGTACAATTATATACAAGGAACAATTATAGATGCAAAAAGTAATTATATAGTTTTAGATAATAACAAAATTGGTTATCAAATATATGTTGCTAACCCATTTAGCTTTGAAATAGGACAAAATTTTAAAGTTTATCTTTATAACTATATTAGAGAAGACGAATATAGTTTATATGGCTTTAAAAGTGAAGAAGAAAAAGATTTATTTATGCGACTAATTGGGGTTAAGGGATTAGGGCCTAAAATGGCTATGCCAATGCTTGCTACAGGTAGCGTGTCTGGAATAGTTGATGCTATTGATAGAGAAAATATTTTATATTTAACAAAGTTTCCTAAAATTGGTGAAAAAATAGCAAGACAAATTATTTTAGATTTAAAAGGAAAATTAGATTTTGATAAAAAGGATACAACTGATGATAGTTTAAATGAATTAATTGAAGCTCTAGAAGCTCTTGGCTATAAGAGACAAGATATTAAAAGGATATTACCTAACATCAGTAGTGAATTAAAGATTGAGCAACAAATAAAAGAAGCACTTAAATTATTATTGAAATAAGGAATGATATGATGGAAGAAAGAATATTAGATCAAGAAGAAATAACAACTGATAATTTTGAAAACAATATAAGACCTGAATATTTAGATGAATATGTTGGACAAAGTGAAGTTAAAGAAAATATAAGAGTTTTTATTAAAGCATGTAAAATGAGAGATGAAGTATTAGATCATGTTTTACTTTATGGCCCTCCTGGTTTAGGTAAAACAACACTAGCTCATATTATTGCTAATGAACTTGGGAGTAATCTAAAAACCGCAAGTGGTCCATCAATAGAAAAACCAGGAGATTTGGCAGCAATATTATCTAATCTTGAACCAGGAGATGTGCTTTTCATAGACGAAATTCATAGAATGCCTAGATATATCGAAGAAATATTATATCCAGCAATGGAAGATTTTGAACTTGATATAATAATTGGAACAGATGGAAAAAGTAGAAGTTTAAAAATAGATTTACCACCATTTACACTAGTTGGGGCAACAACTCGTTCTGGTGATATATCTTCACCTTTAAGAGATCGTTTTGGTATTGTTTCAAAACTAAATTACTATTCTACAGAAGAACTTGCAAATATTATTAAAAGAACTAGTCGAGTACTTGGAATGCCAATTGAAGAAGACGCTGTAATTGAACTTGCTAAAAGAAGTAGAAAAACTCCTAGAATAGCTAATAGATTATTTAAAAGAGTTAGAGATTTTGCTTTAGTAGAAAATGGTAGTATTATAACTAAAGAAATAACTATGGATGCTCTAAAAAGACTAAAGGTTGATGATTTAGGACTGGATGCCATAGATAAAGAGTATTTACTTGCTTTAATTAATAAATTTAATGGCGGTCCAGTAGGTGTTGCTACTATTGCTACATCAATTGGGGAAGAACAGACTACTATTGAAGATGTTATAGAACCATATTTATTACAAGAAGGCTTTATTAAAAGAACACTACGTGGTAGAGTTGCAGAGAAAAAAGCTTATGAACATTTAGGAATTGATTACATAGAAAAATAATTATTCGAACATGTTAGCCGCTTATGGATGGTGCGGGTTATAAGTGATTCCAATCGCGAAATGTTAGTCGCTTCCGAGTGGTGCGAGTTATAAGTAATCTCGGTTGAAAATGCCTGAAAACTTTATCTTAACTGATAGAGTTTTTTATTGATTTTCACCAGCAAATACCATTATACGGTATTTAATGGTGAAAATATAACAATTTCTAGTAATTTAAAATAGTTTTTCAGTTGAATTACTATTCCTTATTTAGTATAATAATTTATAGAGTAGAAGGTATGATGATGAAAAAAATAAATTTAAAATTTAATAAAGATAATATATTACCAATAACATTAATCGGAGTTTTAGCATTTATATTTATTATGGTAATATTTACAGGTGTATCTTATGCATATTGGCAAAAAAATTATGCTCAAAAATCAACTAATAAAATAAAAAGTGGATGTTTTTCTTTTGAATTAACTGATGAAAATCCAATTAATTTAACAAATACTTATCCGATGAGCGAAACTGATGCAATGAAAAATACCCCATATACTTTTACAATAACTAATAATTGTTCAATTGATATGTATTATAATGTAACATTAAACACTACTGGAAGTAGTGATTTAGATAATTATCTTGATTACAAACTGGTTGACGAAAAAGGCAACACAGTAGGTCCTAAGATAATAGGAAGTACAAAAAAATATGATGAATATAATAATTATACTTATACTGATGAAAATAATAATACTTACAATATATTAAATTCATATATATTAACTAGTGGAAGTCTAACAAAAGCTACTATGAATAGTGATAATAGTTCTGTAGTATCAAAAGGACAGTCAAAGACATATAAACTATATGTTTGGATGGATGAAAGTGTTGAAGATTTATCAACTATGGGTAAATCATTTACTGGTAAAGTAATAGTAACAAGTAGTACTGATTCTAGCGTTAAAGCTGAATACAAAGAAGCATTACTTAATGGAACAGATCCAGTATTAAGTGATAATTTAATACCAGTAGCAATAGCTGATGATGGAACAGTAACAAAGGCAGATACTAATATAGAGTGGTATAAATATGAAGATAAGAAATGGGCCAATGCAGTTATTTTAGCAGATAGTTCTAAAATATATAATAATGGGGATACAATACCAGAAGATAATATTGAATCATACTTTGTATGGATACCAAAATATTCATATCAAATATTTAATTTAGGTGAAACTGATGGGTATACATCTAGTAAGCCAACGACAAGTAATGCAAAAGAAATTCAAATAAAATTTGGCACAACAAATACAAATGATTCAAATAATGGAGAATGTACAACACCAATGACAAGTGGAGCAAGTGGTAATTGTAAGGTTGGAGATTATATGACTTCACCTGCATTTATTTCAATGAATACAAATGGATTATGGGTAGCAAAATTTGAAACAACCGGAAGTACAGCAAATATAACAGTAAAACCAAATCAAACATCATTAAGAAATATAAATGTAAAAACAATGTTTGAAACAGCATATAATTATAAAAGAGATAATGACTCACATATGATGAAAAATACAGAATGGGGAGCAGTAGCATATCTATCTCATTCAAAATATGGAATAAATACTGAAGTTAGAATAAATAATAATTCAAATTACATAACAGGATATGCAGCAACAGATAGTGCTGATCAAACCAAAGTCCCCGGAACCTATGGAACAGATGCAAGTGTAACTTTACCATATAATACAAGTACAGGATATAAAGCAAGTACAACAGGAAATATAACAGGAATATATGATATGAGCGGTGGAGCTTTGGAGTATATGGCATCACTTAGAAGTGAAACGTATAAGGATTCAGGATTTGATAGTTCATCATTAAAATCATACAATTCTAAATATTATGATGAATATGATGCAAATAGTGATTGGACAACATATAGTAAGAGAATCTTAGGAGATGCAACAGGAGAGATGGGACCATTTTATTATTATCAAGATGCAGATAGTAATAATCGCCCACACAATGGTTGGTATGCTGACAATTCTTACTTTGCCAATTCTTCGTACTCTTGGTTCCATCGAGGCGGCCGTTACGGCAATGGTGTACTTGCGGGTCAGTTCTCCTTCATTCATCACACTGGTGGTGCCGATGGTGGCATTGGACTTCGCCTAGTTCTTACAAAGTAATTTGAATCTTTGATTCAAATTTAACCCTTTTGCTTTTAAGAACACTCCTCGCTCTTTTTTTTAAAGCAAGGGATGGAAAAAGTGGAAGAAAATCCTAAAAATTTTAATTTTAAAATTTTCAGGGAAAATTAATTATGGCATTAATTAAATTTGAAAAAAAGTTAAAAATTTGATATACTTTTACTAGGGTATGAGAATAAAAAGAATAAAAAGCTAGTGAAAAACTTGATTTTTTACTGGTTTTTATTTTAGAATAGAAAAAGAGAATTAAATAGAGAGTAGTGATAAAATGGCAGAAAAAAAATATGATGCATCGTCTATAAAAATATTAGAAGGACTTGAAGCTGTTAGAAAAAGACCTGGTATGTATATTGGATCTACTGATAAACGTGGACTTCATCATTTAGTTTGGGAAATAGTAGATAATTCTATTGACGAAGTAATTAATGGCTATGGAGATCATATTAAAATTACTTTAAATAAAGATATGTCAATTACTATATCAGATAATGGCCGTGGTGTACCTATTGGTATGCACGAAAGTGGTAAATCAACTCCAGAAGTTATTTATACTATTTTGCATGCTGGTGGTAAGTTTGAAGAAGGTAATTATAAAGTATCTGGTGGACTACATGGTGTTGGTGGCTCTGTAGTAAATGCTTTATCTAAAAGAATGGATATAATAATATATCGTGAAGGTAAAATATCTAATATTAGATTTTGTGATGGTGGTAAAGTAGAATCTCCTTTAAAAACTATTGGTGAGTCTAAAAAGACTGGTACAACAGTTACTTTTTTACCAGATTATTCAATATTTAAAAATTGTAATTTCTCATATACAACAATCTGTGAAAGAATGCAAGAAAGTGCCTTTTTACTACCTAGTCTAACTATTGATGTAATTGATGAACTTGATAAGAGAGAAGCCCATTTTCACTATGAAAAAGGTATTACTAATTTTGTAGAATATATTAATGAAGGCAAAAACACTTTGAATAAAGTATTGCATTATACAGGAATGAAAAATACTATTGAAGTAGATATAGCTTTACAATATACTGATTCCTACAATGAAAGTATAATATCTTTTGTTAATAATGTTAAAACTGGTGATGGTGGTAGTCATGAAGTTGGTTTTAAAACAGGTATTACCAAAGCTTTTAATGATTATGCTAAAGAATATAATTTGATTAAAACGAAAGATGGGTCTTTTGATGGTAGTGATGTTAGAGAAGGACTTACTGCTGTTATAAGTCTTAAGATACCGGAAAATCTATTACAATTTGAAGGCCAAACTAAAGGTAAACTTGGTACTCCAGAAGCACGTAATGTTACTGAAACAATAACTTATGATAACATTAAGTTCTTTTTAGAAGAAAATAAAGAAATAGCTTTGAATATTATTGAAAAAGCTCAAAAAAGTAAGTTAGCTCGTGAAGCCGCAAGAAAAGCAAGAGAAGCTGCCCGTAATGGTAAAGGTAAGAATACTCGTGAAAAAGTAGTTAGTGAAAAATTAGCAAGAGCTACAGGAAAAAATTATATGAAAAACGAATTATTCTTAGTCGAAGGAGATAGTGCCGGTGGTTCAGCTAAATTATTTAGAAATAGAGAAACTCAAGCAATACTTCCACTTCGTGGTAAAGTTTTAAATTGTGAAAAAGCAAGTGCAAATGAAATAAATGGTAATGCTGAGTTAAAACTAATAGAATATGCAATTGGTGCTGGACTTGGTCAAGAATTTGATTATCGCGAAAGTAATTATGGAAAAATTATAATAATGACCGATGCCGATGTTGATGGATCTCATATTCAAATATTATTAATAACATTCTTCTATCGCTTTATGAGACCTTTAATTGAAGAGGGAATGCTTTATATTGCTACACCACCTTTATACTCAATTGAAACATCTCATGGTAAAGAATATATAGCTACAGATGAAGAATTAGAAGAAATGAAGAAGAAAATTAAAGGTACAACAAAGATTCAACGTTTCAAAGGACTTGGTGAAATGAATGCTGATGAGCTTTATGAAACAACTATGGATCCAGCTAATAGAAGACTTATGCGAGTTTCAATAACTGATGCTGCTTTAGCAGAAAAAAGAATTCATGTTTTAATGGGAGATCAGGTTGAACCACGTAAAGAATGGATTAATGAAAATGTTGACTTTACATTGGAAGACGATTTTAGGAAGTAGGTGATAAACATGGCAAAGAAAAAAGAAGAACAAACTATAGTTGAAAAAATATATGATTATTCTTTAGAAGAAATAATGGGAGTTTGCTTTGGGAGATATTCAAAAGAAATTATTCAAGAAAGAGCATTACCCGATGTTCGTGATGGCTTAAAACCAGTTCAAAGAAGAATTTTGTATGCTATGTTTGCATCTCATTTTACATATGATAAACCATATCGTAAAAGTGCTCGTGCAGTTGGAGATATCATGGGAAAATTTCACCCACATGGTGATTCTTCTATATATGACGCTTTAATTCGTATGAGCCAAAAATGGAAGATGCGTGAAACATTTATAGATATTCATGGTAATAATGGATCAATTGATGGTGATGGGCCAGCAGCTATGCGTTATACAGAAGCTAGATTATCGAAGTTTGCTGAAGTTATGCTTAAAGACATAAAAAAAGACACAGTTGAAATGACTTATAACTTTGATGATACTGAATTAGAACCTACTGTTTTGCCGGCAGGATTTCCTAATCTTTTAGTAAATGGATCTACAGGTATTTCAGCAGGTTATGCTACAAATATACCGCCTCATAATTTAAGTGAAGTAATAGATGCTACAATAAAGAGAATAGATTCACCTAATTGCCGTCTTGAAACAGTTATGGAAGTCTTAAAAGGTCCTGATTTTCCAACAGGTGGAGTTGTTGAAGGTAAAACTGGATTAATAGAAGCTTATACTAAAGGAAAAGGAAAAGTTATTGTTAAAGCTAAAGCAGAAATAGTAACAAGTAAAAATAAGAAACAAATTATTATTCATTCAATACCTTATGAAGTTGTTAAAGAACAATTGGTCAAAAAAATACTTGATATTAAAGCTGATAAGAAAATTGAAGGAATTAATGATGTTATTGATGAATCAGATCATGCTAATTTAGCAAGACTTGTTATAGATCTTAAACCTCAAGCAGATGCTGAACTTATATTAAATTATTTATATAAAAACACTGATTTACAGATAAATTATAATTTTAATATGGTTGCTATTGTAAATAGAAGACCTAAATTAGTTGGAATATTAGATATTTTAGATGCTTTTATAGCTCATCAAAAAGAAGTAATAACAAGAAGAACTAGATTTGATCTAAATGAAGCAAATTTTAGATTTCATATTTTAGAAGGATTATTAAAAGCAATAAGTATTTTAGATGAAGTAATTGCTACAATTAGAGCTAGTAAGAATAAAAGTGATGCTATAAATAACTTGGTTAGTAAGTATGAATTTACATTTGATCAAGCTAAAGCTATTGTAGAATTACAATTATATCGCTTGACGAATACTGATATTGAAGAAATCAAAGCAGAAATGGCTAAGTTAGAAAAAAATATTAGTGTTTGGACTCAAATTCTTAATAATGAAGACGCTTTAAAATATGTTATGAAGACAGAACTTAAAGCTATTAAAAAAGAATACGGTAATGAAAGGCGTACTGAAATTAAGGATGAAATTACTGAAATTAAACTTGATATGAAGAGTATGATTCCTAAAGAAAATGTTATTGTTATTGTAACAAACGAAGGATATATTAAAAAAGTAAGTCTTAAAAGTTATAATTCATCAAATGGTGAAAAAACAATGATGAAACCAGGAGATTTTGTTAAGGGATTCTATGAAGTAAGTACTCTTGATAATATTATTTTATTTACAAACCAAGGTAGATATTTATTTATTCCAGTTCATGCAATACCAGAAGTTAAATGGAAAGAACTTGGAAAGCATGTTAATAGTGTTGTAATGATTTCTCCAGAAGAAAAGATAATTTCTTCATTAGTATTAGAAAATAAAGATGATATTATTATTCTTGCAACTAAAAATGGTTTAGTAAAAAAATCTAAATTAGAAGACTTTATTGTTTCAAGATATTCTAAGCCAATCACTGCTATTAAATTAAAAGACGATGATGAACTTGTAAGTGTAGAAAAAGACAATACTAATGTCGTTCTTGTTACGAAAAATGGTTATTACTTAAAATATAATTCTTTAGAAATACCTGTTGTTGGCCCTAAAGCTGCTGGTGTTAAAGGAATTAATTTAAAAGATGATGAATTAGTAAGTTTAAGTAGTTTTAGTGATAATGATGAATATTTGAACGTATTTACTAACAATAGAACAGCTAAAAGAATTAAAATATCAGAACTTACTACGTTAAGTAGAGCTAAAAAAGGTAATTTACTGATGAAAAAAGTTAAATCGGCTGTTTATTATATAATTAAAGCTTTTATTACTAATTCAAGAGATATTATATGTTTAGAATTTGATAATGAAATAAAAGAAATTAAAAATAGTGATATTTCAATAATGGATTTAGCTTCAACTGGTTCTTCTATTTCTAAATATAATCTTGAAGAAATATTTATTAAAACAGAAAAAAAATCTTATATTAAAAAGAAACCAGTAGAGAGTATTGAAGAATCTCAAGTCAAGAAAGAAGAAGTTAAAGAATTTACAATGGATGATTTCTTAGATGATTTTAAATTATAAAAAAGTTCTATTAAGGACTTTTTTTAATATAATTTTATAGGTGATAGTATGTCAAAAGAGAATTTTAAATTATTTGCTAGAAATCATCCAGAACTTGTAGGATTTATTAAAAACGGTGATATGACATGGCAAAAGTTTTATGAAATTTATGATATTTATGGTGATGATGCAAAAGCTTGGAGTTCTTACATAACTTCATCAAAACCTACTGTTAATAGTTTTCAGGATATTCTTGGAAATATTAATACTGAATCTATTCAAAAACATATAAATACTGCTCAAAAAGCAATAGGGGTAGTACAAGAATTAGCTGGTAAAAAAGGTGGTGAAGTAGCTACTAATTTAGCTAAAGGACCTATTAATCCACGACCTATTAATAAATTTTTTGAGGATTAAATGCGAATAGATATTCAAACTAAGTTAAAAAATGATCCTAAAATGATGGGATATTTAAAATTAAATTCTGAATGGTACAAGTATTTGAATAGAAATCCTCTAAATTATGATAAATTTGTTAAAACTATGAAAGAACAATATAAAATAAGAGCAACTGATAAAATTGGTGAAGTTGTGGATAATATAGATTTAGTAAGTAATATATTAAATATTTTAAAATAAAAGAATAATCTTTTATTTTTTTAAAATTCTAACCTTGACTTAAGATAAAAAAATGTTATATAATCTTAATGTAAGGTAAGGACGTGTGAAGAAATGAACAAATTAAATTTAAAAAATAAAAAAGGTTTTACATTAGTAGAGTTATTAGCAGTAATCGTAGTACTTGCAATAATTATTTTAATAGCTATGCCAGCAGTATTAAGTTCAATGGAAAAAGCTAGAAAAAATTCATTTGCAGTTGAGGCAAATGAGGTTATTAGAGCAGCTCAAACAGCATATGCAGATGCAGTTATGCAAGGCAAAAGTGGAAATACTTTTTGCATAACTTATGATTACTTAAAAAATGGTTTTTTGGAGAAGAATGATAATTCATATACCGGTAGTGTTAAGTTAGTAATTGATCCGTCTAGTGGTACTACAGATTATACTATATGGTTTGCTAATAACAATTATATTATAGAAAATGCAAAACCAGATATTACTACTGATAAAGTTTCATCAAAAGGTTCTAAGACTGTAAGTAAAGATTGTGGCGGAGTAACAGGTGCTACGAAACTTGAGTAATAATTAAAAAATATCTCAATTAAGAGATATTTTTTTAGTTGTTATTATTTCCCCAGTTCCAACCAGCGCCGATTATTATTACTAGAAGGATAAATAGAACTATCCATATTGCTGCGCCAATTCCGTAACCAGATGTATATCCTGCATAACCTGTATTACAGCAAGGATTAGAATAAGGCATTTGGCTTCCACCATAGAAACCATTGTTTCCATAATAATACATACTTATTACCTCCTTTATGTATCTAATATAGTTTATTAGTTAAATGTCAATTTTGACATTAAAAAATCCCAATTTATTTAAATAAGTTTTTAAATATTAGATAAATATGGTATTATTATTATAGGTGAGAGTAGAAAATGAAGAAGATGTTGTCTAAAATGGATAAGCCATTATTATTTTTTACAATTTTATATTCTGTATTTGGTCTTATTATGATACTTAGTGCGTCTTCTGTATCTGCTGTTTTAAGGTATCATGTTTCAACATATTACTTTTTTATTCGTCAATTGTTATTTATTATAGTATCTTTTATAATAGGAATTGTAATTTTAAAACTTCCAACCAGTAAATATAAGTATTTTACACCATTTTTAGTTTTAGGAATACTTGCAGCTTTAGCTGGATTATTTATTTATGGTAGAATATCTAATGGTGCTCAAAGTTGGTATAAAATAGGATTCTTTAATTTGCAACCTACTGAATTTGCTAAATCAATTATTATAATTTATATGGCAGTTTTTTATGATCGAATTTTAAAGAAAAAAAATACTAATGTGTATAATTATTTAATTCCTATAGCAGTTGCTATAGTGATGTTTTTACTTATTTGTATGCAGCCAGATTTTGGTGGTGCCGTAATTCTTGCAGGAATAACTTTTTTAATATTTATTATTTTACCTATTGAAAAAAATAATTTTACAAGATTGTTAAAATTTTTAGGAATTGCTTTAATAATTGGTGGTATTGTATTTATAAATTCTGGTAATGATTTTTTTAATGAGACTCAAATGGCTAGATTTAAATTTAAAGAACCATGTAAGAGATATAAAGAAGATACCGGATATCAGGTATGTAATGGTTTTATTGCAATGCATAATGGTAGATTATTTGGGGTAGGACTCGGTAATTCCACTCAAAAATATTTATATCTACCTGAAGCTCATACTGACTTTATCTTTGCCATCATTGTTGAAGAGTTAGGACTTATATTTGGAATTTTAATGATATTAGGATATTTATATATACTTTACCGTATATTAAGGGTTGCTAAAAAATCATATACGCTTCGAGGTTCAATTTTAGCTTATGGAACTTTTGCACTAATATTTATGCATTTATTAATTAATTTTTTAGGAAGTCTTGCTGTTATCCCTTTAACAGGAGTTCCTTTACCATTATTAAGCTATGGAGGAAGTTTTACAATAAATATAATTGTAATGCTATTTGTAGTTCAAAGGGTCTCAATTGAAAATAATATTGCTAAAGAAAAGCAAGAAATGGTACTAAAGTAGAAACTTTTAAAAAATTAGCAAGAAATTGCTATTTTTTTAAGAAATTAATAAGAAAAAAAAGGAAATGAGACATTTTTTTGTAATAAGATAGTAGGAGGTGCAATAATAATGCAAATGAAAAAAGTCTCATTACTTACTGATTGTATATTTAAAAGTATGTTTAAAGAATGTAGTGAATTTAGAGAATTATTAAATGAAATATTTAAAGATTACTTCGAGTTAGATTTAAATAGCTTTGATTTAACGAGTGAAGAATTGATGGTTATAAATATAAAAGATACAAGAAATAGAGTAGATTTATGTTTAAGAGATAAAGAATCAAATACATTTTTAAATATTGAAGCTAATAATTTTAAAAGAGATTATCTAGATAATAGAAATTTATGTTATGTAGCAAAAGTAATATTACAAATATTTAAATATGATAAGAACTATAAAAAAGAATTTAAGTTATATCAAATAAATATAAATAACTATTTATGTGAAATAGATGAAGATATAATAAATACAACCAAAAGAATGTATGATGAGAAAAATAAAGTAAGAGATGAAAAAATAACAATACATGAAATATATCTAGGCAAATATAAAGAAATGGATTATAATAATATTAGCGAGAAAGAAAAGAATCTTGCGATGCTAAATTGTACAAGTATTAAAAAAATGGAAGAACTTGTACAAGGAAGTAAGATAAGGGGTAAGATAATGGAAAAGTTTAAGAAGAAATTAAGTGCAGAAGAATTTGCCGAGATATTATTTGATCCAGAAGAAGATCAAGAAATGATTTTAAATAGTGAAAGATTAGAGGGTATTGAAGAAGGTATTGAAAAAGGATCTAATCAAAAGCAAATAGAAATAGCAAAGAAAATGCTTGATGAAAAAATACCTTTAGAAAGTATTTCTAGATTAACAGGACTAAATATTACTGAAATCAAAAAAATAGCAAAATAGTTAATATTTGCTTTTTTTTAATGATTTTTTTAAGAAATTAATAAGAAAAAAAAGGAAATGAGACATTTTTTTGTAATAAGATAGTAGAAGGGGGTGAAAAAATGAATAAAATAAAAGAAATAATTGACTATTATTTTAATATTATTTGTTTATCGTTATTTATATTTCTTTTAACAGGGATAATTGTGCTCATTTATCGTTCATTTAATGTTAGAACAATAAAAAATGAAACTACTAATCAAAATATTCAAACTTTAAAAGAAAATGTAGAAGAAGAAAAGAAACAAAATGATAAAATAAAAGTTGATGTAAAAGGAGCTATTAAAAATCCAGGTGTTTATGAATTGGAAAATACAAGTAATGTGATTGATTTAATAAATTTAGCTGGAGGATTAAAAAAGAATGCTGATACGAGTAATCTTAATTTAAGTAAAAAATTAGAGGATCAAATGGTTATTAAAGTATTTACAAAAAATGAGTTACTTCAGATTACTAAAGGAAATAGTTTATCAAGTAATAGTGAATGTACAAGTGATAGTGTTATCATAAATGAATGCAATGAAAATAATGCATCTATTATTAACAGTAATACAACTACAAGTAAAAGCTTAGATAACTCTAATTCTGTAAAATCCAATGAACAAGTAAGTTCTGGTAGCCAAAATACAAATAAATTAATTTCAATTAATTCAGCAACAAAAGAAGAACTGATGACATTAAATTCAATTGGTGAATCGAAAGCTACTGCTATTATTGAATATCGCAATACTAATGGGTCTTTTAAAACAATTGATGATATAAAAAATGTTTCAGGTATAGGAGATGCATTGTTTGAAAAAATTAAATCAAATATTACAATCTAATATTACATTAATTATTTTATTTATAATGTTATCTGTTTATATTATACTAAATTTTAATATAAAAAATTCTAATTTAAATATAGATAAATTTAATGGTGTTTTAGTAGCTTATAAAATAGATGGTGATAAACTTTCAATGCAGTTAAAGAATAAACAAAAAATAATAGCAAATTACTATATAAAAACAGAAAGTGAAAAAAAGTATTTAGAGAATAATCTTGAGTTAGGATATACTATAAAAACTACTGGTTCAGTTAATGAACCAGTTAATAATACTATTACTAATAACTTTAATTATAAAAAATATTTAAAATCTAAAAATATAAATCTTATCATGAATACAAAGACAGTTAAAATAATTAAAAAGAATAATATTTTTTATAAATTAAAGAATTTTATCATAAAAATGATTGATAATAGAAAGGATTCTAAATATTTTTATACCTTTATCCTAGGTGATAAAAGCCTTTTAGAGAGTAATGTATACAATTTATATAAAACCAATGGAATAACCCATTTATTTGCTATTTCAGGCATGCATATAAGCATGCTTATTCTTATATTTAATAAATTAAAGTTCAATAATAAATTCATCGTAATATTTTTATATATTTATAGTTTTTTAGTAATGTTTACGTCTTCTGTTTTAAGAGTTACTATATTTTATACTTTAAAAAATATAAATTTATTCAAAGATTTTAATAATTCAAAATTACTTTTTTATACAGCCTTTATTTTAATTTTAATAAATCCATTTTTAATATTAGATGTTGGATTCCAATATTCATTTATAATAACACTTGGTTTATTTTTAATTAAACCAAAATGTATTATAAGTCTTTCAATATTTGCTTTTTTATTGTCTTTACCAATAACTCTTTACAATAATTTTGAATTTAATTTAATCTCAATATTTATTAATATTTTAATAGTACCATTTGTTTCATATATTCTTTACCCATTTTTATTACTTTCTTTTATTTTTCCATTTTTAGATAGTATTTTACATATCTTAATAGTAATACTAGAATACAGTAATTTTTTATTAGAAAAATTAGCTTTTATAATAACTACTGGTAAAATGAATTTAATTATAATTTTAATATATTATGTTTTCCTGATTTTATTTATAAAAACAAAGAACAAAAAATTATTGCTATTTTTACCAGTCTTAGTAGTAATAACTAAATTTAGTTATTTATTTAATAGCAACTATTATATTTATTATTTAGATGCAGGTCAAGGTGATTGTGAAGTAATTATAAGTCCAAAACACAAAGACGTAGTAATGATTGATACAGGTGGTAAAACTACCTATCAAAAAGAATCCTGGCAAGAAAAAACAAAAGAATATAAAGATTCAGAGCAATTAATTACATTTTTAAAAAGTTTTGGTATTACTAAAATTACAAAATTAATAATTACTCATGGAGACTACGATCATATGGGAGAAGCAGTCAATTTAGTTAGTGACTTTAAAGTAGAACAAGTGGTATTTAATTGTGGATCTTATAATGATTTAGAAATAAATTTGATGAATTTATTAGATAAAAATAATATTAAATATTCTTCTTGTATTCAGAATTTAGATATTAATAATAGTAAATTATATTTTTTAAATACAAAAGAATATGATAATGAAAATAATAATAGCAATGTTATTTATACAAAGTTAAATAATTATAAATTTTTATTTATGGGAGATGCTGGAATAGCAAGAGAAAAGGATATAATAAATAATTATGATTTATCTGATATCGATGTATTAAAAATTGGACACCATGGTTCTAAGACAAGCAGTGGAAAAGAATTTATTGATTATATAAATCCTAAATATTCCATAATCAGTGTTGGAAAGAATAATGGGTATGGCCATCCGAATAAAGAAGTTTTAGATACATTACAGGATTCAAAAATATATAGAACAGATAAAAATGGTAGTATTATGTTTAAAATTAAAAATAATAAATTAAAAATTGAGACTTGTAGTCCATAGAAAGGAGGATGATAAAATGAATGGATTGAAGAAATACACAGAAAAAGTATTTGAAAATGTTAAACATATAGATAAAAATGGTGAAGAATATTGGTTAGCAAGAGAATTAATGCCATTGCTTGAATATAGCAAGTGGGAAAATTTTAATAACGTAATTAAGAAAGCAGTTGCATCTTACAAAAATAGTAGCAATGATAATTTATATTGGCTTCCTGAAGTCAGGAAGCCAATAAAAAATGGCAAAGGTAAAGAAGAATTTATCAAGGATTATAAATTAACTAGATATATATGCTATTTAATAGTTCAAAATGCTAATCCTAAAAAGAAGATAATTGCTTTAGGTCAAACTTATTTTGCCATTCAAACAAGAAAACAAGAACTAAGTGAAAAAAATTATAATGAATTGACAGAAAATGAAAAAAGATTATATAGAAGAAATCAAGCAAGAAAAGGAAATTTTAATTTAAATAAAACAGCAGTGAAAATTGGTGTAAAAGATTTAGCAAGATTTCATAATGCGGGATATAAAGGACTTTATAATGGTGAAACAGCCGATGTTATTTTTAAAAGAAAGAAACTTAGATATAGAGAAGATATATTAGATAATATGGGTAGTGAAGAACTTGCAGATAATATATTTAGAATTGCTCAAACTGATGCTAAATTAAAAAGAGACAATGTGGATAATGAATATACTGCAAATTCTGTTCATTTTGAAGTAGGTAAAGAAGTTAGAAATAGTATTAAAAGATTGGGAGGAACTATGCCAGA
The DNA here is from genome assembly GCA_934129945.1 of uncultured Bacilli bacterium. GTDB lineage: Bacteria > Bacillota_I > Bacilli_A > RF39 > UBA660 > RUG14121. Next base: position 64,534 of record CAKOXC010000002.1, on the reverse strand, counting down.
AGAATTAAAAACACCAGAAAAAAGTTTAAAAGAATTAGAAAAAGATAATAATGAATTAAAATAATAAATTAAGAATTGCAAATTATAGTCTATAGAAAGGAGTAGACATGAATTATTACAATGAGATAAAAAACAAATTAATTGATAATGAAATATATTCAAAAGTAAAAGATTATTCAAAAGAAAGGCATAAAGTTATTATATACTTTGAAGTTGGTAAATTGCTGGATGAAGCTGGCAGTAAGTATGGAGATAATATTTTAAATGATTATTCAAATAGACTGGCTATTGAGTTTGGGAAAAAGTATAACGAGAGAACATTGAGACGTATTAGACAATATTATAGAATATTCAAAAATGAAAAATGGTCGCCACTGGCGACCAAATTGTCTTGGAGCCATTATTCTGAATTATTATCAATTAAAGACGATAATGAATTGATATATTATATTAATATTGCATATGAAAGAAATTTATCTAAAAGAGAATTAAGAGAAAAAATTAAAAACAAGGAATATCAAAGAATGCCAATTGAAACTAAAAATAAAATAGTTTCTAAAGATAAAATTAAAGTAAAGATTTAGTACCAAATCCCATACTAATTAGAAATAGAAATAATACTGAAATAGTTACTGAGAAAGCATTACATAATTTAATTTTGGAAGATATTGAATCTTTTATGAAAGAACTTGGTAATTCATTTAGTTTTATAGGTGGTGAATATAAAATTAAATTAGATGACCGATATAATTATATTGATTTATTACTTTATAATATAAAATATAAGTGTTATGTAGTAGTTGAATTAAAAGTAACAGAATTAAAAAAAGAGCATATAGGCCAGATTATGATGTATATGAATTATATTAATTCAAATATTAAAACAATTGAAGAAAATAAAACGGTTGGAGTGATAATATGTAAACAAGATAATGAATATATAATAAAATATTGCTCTGATGATAGAATAATTGCTAGAAAATATAAATTATTATAAGATAAGTTATCCTATTAAAAGATCACAAAAGAAATTAATATTATTTATTTAATAGTAAAAATTTGGTAAAATTAAAGTGGTGGTTATATGAATATATATTTGATTACAAGTGATAGTATTAAATTAATAGATGAAGAATTAAAAAAAATATTAAAAAAAGAGGCAAACATTGAAACTTTTGATTTGAATAATGTAGAGTTAGAAGATATTTTAATTGAAGCTCAATATGTTTCTATGTTCAATGATAAAAGAGTAATAGTAGTTAAAAATGCAAATATCTTTGGAAGTGGTAAGATTGCAGAAAAAAAGACAGAACTATTATTAAAATATTTAGAGAGTCCTAATGAAAATACTATATTAATTTTTACTTATAATGATAAATGTGATACAAGAAAAAAAGTAACTAAGTTAATTAAAGAAAAATATTCGTATATTGAAATTCCAAAACTAAGTTTTAACGATTTGGCTAACAAAATTAGAAATAATTTAAAAAGCGATGGCTTTTCGATTGAAAGTGATAGTATAAATTATATAATAAATAATTGTTTAAATAATTATGATTTAATATATAATGAACTAGAAAAGTTAAAATTATATTATGATAATCCTTGTAAAATATCATTTAATGATGTAAAAAAAATTATTTCTAATAATATTGATGATAATAATTTTAAATTTATAGAAGCGGTTATAAATAATGATTTAGAAAAAGCTTTTAAATTACTTGATGATTTATCCCTTCTGAAAGTAGAACCAATTTCTTTGGTAATTCTTCTTGCACGTGAATATCGTTTATTATATTGCACAAAAACTTTATATGATGATAAAAGAGATTTAATGAGTATTTCTCGTGAATTGAAATTGCAGAATTGGCAAGTGGAAAAAATGCTAAAAAATAGTTTTAAATATACTTATGATGAACTTGAAAATAACATTTTAAATCTAAATGAATGTGATATTCAAATGAAATCAATATACTTTGATAAAATTACACTATTTAAAACTTATTTATTAAAGATGTTTAATTAAAAAGATGGAAAATATTATTCCATCTTATCTTTAATTTTTTCTGTATTTTTAAAATTTATTTTAGCAACTTCATATAACTTATCAAAACCATATTTTTTAACAATTTCAAATCCTATATCATCAACTATATCATTTGCTCCCTTAGGTAGAGTAATATTAAGTTCTTTTGATAATTTATCCATTTCATGAAGAAAGATATATCTACTAATTATAGAAGAGCAAGCAACTGATAAACATTTGCTTTCAGCACGGGGCGTGAAGGAAATATCGGTCACTTTGTTAGTGGCTTCGTTTATATGTTCAAAATATTTCTTAGGATAAACAAATTGGTCAACAACTATCTTATCATAATCGTTCATATGATTTTCTTTTATAGAATATAATACTTTATTATGAAGAATTGCTTTTATCTTATTCATGTTATATCCTTTTTTAGTATAATCGTTAAAATCTTTGTTAGTTAGAATAAATGTCTTATAATTAACTTTTTTTATTAATTCTTTAGCAATTTCAATTATTTTTTCATCTGTAAGAGCTTTAGAATCTTTGACACCCAAATCTCTTAAAAATATTTCATCTTTCTTGCTTACATAAGTAGCAGTTACAACAATAGGGCCAAAATAATCTCCAGTTCCAACTTCATCGCTACCAATAGTAGACATATTATAAAAATTTAAATTATTTTCTTTTTTCTTTTCTTCTTTTTTATCTTCAATCTTTTTAAGTTCTTTATCAATATCTCTATTATTTAAGTGTCTTTCTTGATCTTTCCAGATATTTGCCTCTATATCAGCTGAAACTCCTTGAAACATGACTTTGCCACTTTCATATAAAGTAATAATTACATCAGCACTTTGAGCTTGAAAAATAGAGTATGGTGGGAATTTATCTCGATATAAATCTTTATAAAACTCTTCCATTTTCTTTTGTACATTTTCACTAACTTTAAAAACTATTGTCATATAATCACTTGTCCTTTAGAGTATTTTATCATAAATTTCTTTTATTTTCATTATTTTTATATTATAATTAAGAAATAGAAGGGTAGGAAATAATATGATAAATGTTATAGATGTAATAATAATTTTGTTTTTATTAGCTGGTGCTGTATTAGGATTTAAAAGAGGAGCAATTCAAACACTTGCAACTTTAATTGGAACAATATTAATAATAATTATTGCTTACTATTTGAAAAATCCTTTATCAGTATTTTTATATACGTATTTACCATTTTTTAAACTTGGGGGCATATTTAATGGTATAACGGTAATAAATATTTTGATTTATGAAGCAATTGCTTTTTTAATAGTATTAGGTGTTTTATCAGTACTTTTAAGTGTTATATTAAAAATTACTGGTATCCTTAGTAAAATTGTAGACCACTCAATAATACTTACTTTACCATCAAAACTAATTGGAATAGCAGTAGGTTTTTTAGAAGCATATGTATTCTTATTTGTACTACTTTTCATTTTTTCTCAATTTAGTTTTTCAAGTACAGTATTAAAAGATAGTAAATATACTAATATTATTTTAAGTAAAACACCATTTACTACAGGATTTAAGAACTCTTATAATGCTTTTAATGAAATTAGAAATTTAGGCGATAATAATAGTAGCAATAAAGATTATGAAGCTTTAAATACATTGTTAAAATATGATATAATTACAACTGATAATGCACATAAATTAGTTGATAATGGTAAAATTAATATTAAGGGTTCTAACAAACTAATAGAAAGGTATGAAACAAATGATTAAATATTTAGAAAAAGAAGATTTTAAAGAACTAACAAGTAAAGGAACAATATTAGTAGATTTTTATGCTGATTGGTGTGGACCTTGTAAAATGCTAGGAAGTTTACTTGAGACAGTTGATTTTGTTGATATCTTAAAAGTTAATACTGATATGCATCCAGAATTAGCTAGAGAATTTGGCGTAATGAGTATTCCTACTTTAATTGTATTTAAAGATGGAGAACTTGTAAACAAATCAATTGGCTTTAAAGATATAGAAGAAATTAAAAAAATGGTAGAATAAAAAAGCCCACGGTAGTTTTATCGTGGCTTTATTAATTCATTAGCAGTCTTAGAATAAGCTCTTAAAAGACCACCACTACCAAGTTTAATGCCACCAAAATATCTAACAACAATAATCAAACAATTATTTAGATTATTTCTTTCTATAACATTGTAGATTGGAGTTCCAGCAGTACCACTTGGTTCTTTGTCATCAGTTTTTTTAATTAAAGTATCAATTTTATATGCATAGGGAAAATGTCTTGCTTTCTTATGTTCTTTATAAATACAATTTAAAATATTATCAATTTCATTTTTATTATTAACTTTGAAATATAAACCGATAAATTTAGATTTTTTAATTTCATAAGTATAAGAATATTCTGGTTGCATAATATCACCCGAAATAATTATACTATATAAAGATAAAAATACAAAACTAAAAGTTATTAAAACATAAAATGTAATAAGGAGTTTTTTATGACACAAGAAGAAATTATTGATTCAAGAAACATGTTAAAATATATTGAGGAAAGAGAATATTTACTCGAAACAGAAGAAATATTATATATAACGGATTTAAATCTTCACCCTCAACTTGATCATATATGTTTTAATAGTTCTATAAATGAATATTGTATGTGGGATAGAAAAGGTACAGAATTTAAGTTTTGTGCTTTAAATATTAATGAAAAAAGAAGTGATTTTCCTGATAAAAAAAGAGTTTTAAGAAAATAGAAATATTAGCTTAAAATGTGTTAGAATATTATCAGGTGATTTTAAAATGCATAAAATATTATTTGTATGTTATGGTAATATCTGCAGAAGCCCTATGGCGCAAATGGTTATGGAACATATTGTTAAATTAAATAAAGATAAAAACTTTATGATTGATTCATGTGCAACTAGTACAGAAGAAATTGGAAATTCTATGTATTATATGACACAAAAGACTTTAGAGAAAAATAATATTGAAATACTTTCTCATTATGCTCGCCAAATAACCGATGTAGATTATCAAAAATTTGATTATATAATTTGCTTTGATAATAATAATTTAAAAAGTTTAAAAGAAAAATTTGCTAGAGATAAAGATAATAAAGTCCATTTATTACTAGAATATACAAAAGATACCAAAGAAATTATTGATCCTTGGTATTATAGAAATTTTGATGAATGTTTTACTAATATTTATAAAGGATGTGAATCTTTATATAATTATATAATTACTGAAAGAAAGTGATATTATGTTTAAAGAAAAACTTAGTTTAGTTCCTCATAAACCAGGATCTTATCAAATGAAGAATTCTGATGGTGTTATAATTTATGTGGGTAAAGCAAAAGACTTAAAGAAAAGATTATCTTCATATTTTCGTGGAACCCATACTGGCAAAACAGCTAAAATGATAAGTGAAATAGCTGATTTTACTTATATAGTTGCCAGTAGTGAACTAGAAGCTTTTATTATAGAAATTAATCTAATTAAAAAGTATGATCCAAAATATAATATTTTACTTAAAGATGATAAAACATATCCTTATATAGAATACATTAAAAATCCTTATCCAAAATTAAAAGTTTCAAGATATACTAATATTAAGAAAAGTGAAAATAAAAAATTATTTGGTCCGTATCCCAATGCTTATGCTGCTCGAAAAATAGTTAATTTATTAAATAGAATATATCCATTAAAAAAATGTGATTCAATGCCAAAAGAAGTATGCTTATATTATCACATTGGACAATGTTTAGGTTATTGCACTAAAAACTATGACCATAGTAAATTAGAAGAAATGGAAAAAGAAATATTATCTTTTCTAAATGGAAATGAAAATGTATTAAAGAATAGACTTTTAAAAAAAATTGAAGAATGTAGTGAAAATTTAAATTTTGAAATGGCCTTAGAATTAAAAAAAGATTTAGATTATGTTGAAATTGTTCTAACAAAACAAAAAGTAGAATTACATGACTTAATTAATAGAGATATATTTGGTTACTATTTAAATAATGGCTATGTTAGTGCTCAAATCTTTTTTATCCGCAATGGTAAATTAGTTGGAGGGCATAATGACATTTTTCCAATTGTAGGTGAATTAAAAGAAGAAATAGAGGAGTATTTAATAAAGTTTTATTCACGTCATGAAATACCTAAAGAAATCTTTTTAGACGAATTATGTGATAAAGAATTACTTTCTAACATGTTAAATACGACATTTACAACACCATTAAAAGGTAAAAAGAAAGAACTTCTTGATATGGCATTTATGAATGCAAAAATAAATTTAGATAATGAAATGACTTTAATTGAAAAAGACGAAGAAAGAACTGAAAAAGCAAATGAAGAATTAAGAGAATTATTAAATCTCAAACATTTAAATAGGATTGATTTATTTGATAACTCTAACTTATTTGGTGATTTTTCTGTAAGTGCAATGGTTGTCTTTAAAAATGGCGTTCCTGCAAAAAAAGAATATCGTAAATTTAAAATAAGTATTGATAAAAATGATGATTATAATACCATGAAAGAAGTACTTTATAGAAGATATTATCGTATGCTTTTAGAACATTTAGAAAAGCCTGATTTAATTATCGTTGATGGTGGAATTAATCAAATTAATGCTTGTAAAGAAATAATGCAAATGTTAAATCTTGATATTAAAATTTGTGGATTAAGAAAAAATGATAAGCATATGACTAATGATTTAATTGATGGAGATACTTTAGAAGAAATACCACTTGTAAAAACATCTAATGTTTTCCATTATTTAACTAGAATGCAAGATGAAGTTCATAGATTTACAATAAATTATCACCGTCAAATAAGAAGTAAAGGTAGTATTTCATCAGTTTTAGATAATATAGATGGAATTGGCGAAAAAAGAAAGAAAGAACTTATTAAAAAATTTGGTAGTGTTGCTAAGATGAAAGAGGCTCCGACTGAAGAATTAGAAAAAATAATTCCTAAAAATATTGCTGATAATTTAAAAGAATATTTAAATAATATAAATAAAAAGTAGAGAACTAAAAATCTAATGTCTCTACTTTTTCAATACTTAAATTTTCTAAATTATTATTATCTTCTATATTTTCGTTGTTATTCGGTTTTTCTTTACCCAAAATAGCATCTTTAATATCTTTTTCGTCTTCACCAAAATCACTATCTACTTCAATAACTCTTAATACTTCATCAAATGATGTTAATCCATTAATTACTTTTTCAAGTCCATCTTGAAGAAGTGTGATAGTATGTCCTTTTTTATAAATTATTTCTCTTAATTTATCTTTTCTAATATTTGATAAAATAGCATCTCTTACTTCTTGATTAACTGAAAGAACTTCTTGAATAGCAATACGTCCTTTATAACCGTTTAAACATTCATCGCATCCAACAGGTTCATATATTTCATTTATATCCATTCCTAAAGCTTTTTTAAATATTGCTTTTTCATATGGAGTAGTGTTTCTTGAGGTACGACATTTTGGACATAATTTTTTAGTTAATCTTTGCGATACAATTCCAGTTAAAGCAGAGCCAAGTAAGTATCTTTCAACATCCATATCAAGTAAACGCTCTATAGTATTTAAAGAATTATTTGTATGAATTGTAGAAAGTACTAAATGCCCAGTAATAGCGGCACGAATAGCAATACGTGCTGTTTCATCATCACGAATTTCTCCAATCATTATTGTATCAGGGTCTTGACGCAATATGCTTCTTAGAGCTGTTGCAAATGTAAGACCAATGTCGCTCATGGTTTGAACTTGATTAATACCTTCAATTTTCATTTCTACTGGATCTTCTACAGTAATAATATTTCTTTCTTTAGTGTTTAATTTATCTAATATCGCATAAACAGTAGTAGATTTACCAGTTCCAGTGGCTCCTGTAACAAGAATAATACCATTAGGGTTTGCAATTATTTTTTTTAGTTTTTCTAAACTTTCTTCAGAAAATCCTAAATTTTCAAGTCCTTCCATACTTCTAGTATAATCCAAAATACGAATAACAACTTTTTCACCATAAACAGTAGGTAGAGTAGATACACGTAAATCTAGACTTCTATTTTCTATAGTAGTTTTAATAGCACCATCTTGTGGAAGACGAGATTCAGTAATATTCATACTAGCTAGTATTTTAATTTTTGTAGTTATATGATTTTTAATTCCTAAAGGAAGGGTAGTATAATCAACTAATTCACCATCAATACGAATTCTTACCATTAAAAACTCAGGCCTTGGGTCTAAGTGAATATCAGAAGCTCCTCTTTTAACAGCATCAATGATTATTTCATTTACTATATCAGCTACTGGCATATTTTCATAATCAAATTCTCTTAACATATGTATCACAATCCCTATCTTATTCTAATATTTATTATACAATATAAAATATTATTTAACAATAAAAATTAAAAACATAATTTGACATTTTATTCGTTCTTTATATTTTAAAATATAATTAAGGTGAAAAGTATGGCAAGAAAATTTAAAGCAAGAAAAAATATTACACTAATTTCTATTAAATTTATTTTATTTTTAACAATTGTTTTATGTGTTGTTCTATTAGTTTTTAATGTAGTATACGAAAAATTAACGAAAGAAATTAATGAAAATGAAGTAATCGATATTATGCTAAATAATAATCCAAAAGAATTTAAAAGTATTTTTTCTAAAAATGGATTAAGTTTTATTGTTAATTATACTTTAGGAATTAATTTAGATAAAGAAGATAATGTTAAAAAGACAGAAAATGTTAGTAAGGCTACTGATGAAACAGTTATTAAGGAAGAAAATTATGATTCACCATTAATTTATATTTATAATACACATCAAACTGAAGAATATCAAAGCGTTAATACAAATGAATATAATGTAACCCCAACAGTCTTACATGCAAGTTTAATACTTCAAAATAAGTTAAGTGATTTAGGAATACAAGCAATAGTTGAAAAAAATGATATCAAAGAAATTCTTAATATCAATGGGTGGAATTATCGCTCTTCATATAAAGCTTCTAAAATGCTAGCAAGTGATACTCTTTCTAAAAACCCAACCATTAAATATGTTATAGATTTACATCGTGATTCAATTCCCTTAAATATTGCTAAAGTGACTATTGATAACAAAGATTATGTAAAGCTTATGATAGTTTTAGGAAAAGGTCATGATGGTTATGAACGAAATTTAGAAATGGCAAATAGAATAAACAATTATTTGAAAGAGTTTAATCCTCTTATCACAAGAGGTATTGATATTAAAACTAATTCAGGAATATTTAATCAAGATATCTCAAGCAATGCAGTTCTAATTGAAGTGGGAGGGCCATATAATGATATTAATAGTGTCAAGAATTCTTTAGAAGTTTTGGCAAATGTTTATAAAAGAATCGTGGATGAAGATAATGAAAAAGAAGAAACATAATCCAGTATTAACTATATTGTTTATTTTATTTATAGTTTATATTAGTTTATTTATAGCTGGTGAAAGTGGATATTATGAAAATAAAGTGAATGAAAAAATAGTGTTAACTAATGAAAATATAAAAAAATTCGAGGATGATGTAAAAAACAATCGTGATATAGATTTAGAAAAATATACAGAAAATAATACAAAAGATTATTCGTGTATAGCTAGTAATGCCGGGGATAATTTTTCTAATTTTGTGGAAAAACTTTTTACAGAAGAACTAGGTAAAGTTGGTAAAGTACTTAAAAAAATGTTTTCGTAACACCATTTTTAAGGTATAATAAATATGGTGATGTTCAAAATGAAGCAAGAAAACATAAGAAACTTTTCAATAATTGCTCATATAGACCATGGTAAGAGTACTTTAGCAGATAGAATTTTAGAATTAACAGGAAGTGTTTCTAAAAGAGAAATGAAAGATCAACTTTTAGATAATATGGATCTTGAACGTGAACGTGGAATAACTATAAAATTAAATGCAGTTCGTCTTAATTATCATTATAAAAATGAAGATTATATTTTAAATTTAATAGATACACCGGGTCATGTTGATTTTACATATGAAGTTTCTAGAAGCCTTGCTGCTTGTGAAGGGGCAATTTTAGTCGTTGATGCAGCGCAAGGTATAGAAGCTCAAACACTTGCTAATTTATATTTAGCTTTAGAAAATGATTTAACAATAATACCTGTCATAAATAAGATTGATTTACCAAATGCTAATGTTCCTAAAGTAAAAGAAGAGTTGAAAAATGTTTTAGGATTTAAAGAAGAAGAGATTCTTTTATGTAGTGGCAAAACAGGAGTCGGAGTAAAAGAACTTATTGAAGCTGTAATTGAAAGAATTGAAGCTCCTAAAATTGCAAATGATAAACCAACAAGAGCTCTAATTTTTGATAGTTATTTTGATTCTTACAAAGGTGTTGTTGCTCTAGTAAAAATTGTAGATGGCAAAATAAAAGTAAAAGATACAATAAAAATGATGGCAAGTGGTAAAGAGTTTGAAGTTGTTGAACTTGGATTTCATACTCCTAAAGATGTTAATAAAAAAGAATTAATTTCTGGCGAAGTTGGATATGTTACCGCTTCAATAAAAGATATAACTTCTGTAGCAGTAGGAGATACAATTACTGTTAGAAATAACCTTGCAAAAGAACCTTTAGATGGTTATAAACCTATGAAACCAATGGTGTATTCTGGAATATTTCCCGTTGAGCCAAATAAATATGAAGCATTAAAGGAAGCTCTTGAAAAACTCAAACTTAATGACGCAGCATTATCATTTGAACCAGAGACTTCAGAAGCTTTAGGTTTCGGCTTTAGAACTGGTTTTTTGGGACTTTTACATATGGATATAATTATTTCTAGAATTGAAAGAGAATTTGATATATCAATAATAGCTACATCTCCAAGCGTTATATATGAAATAACTTTGACAAATGGTGATGAAATAGTAATTGATTCGCCTACTAAAATGCCTGAAAGAACATATATTAAAGAAATTAGAGAACCTTTTATTTATACAAATATTATTGTCCCTAAAGATTACATTGGTAATATTATGGAATTATGTCAGAATAAAAGAGGAAATTATAAATCAATGGAATATATAGATGACGAAAGAGTTAATATTCATTATGAAATTCCTTTATCTGAAATTGTTTATGACTTTTTTGATAAATTAAAATCTACAACAAAAGGTTATGCATCTTTTGATTATGAAATGATTGGGTATAAACCTAGTAATTTAGTTAAAATGGACATATTATTAAATGGTGATGTAGTTGATGCTTTATCAACTGTAGTTCATAAAGATTTTGCTTATAATCGTGGCAAACAAATAGTAAAAAAATTAAAAGAATTGATTCCAAGACAAATGTTTCAAGTACCAATTCAAGCCAGTGTTGGTGCTAAAGTTATAGCTCGTGAAAATATTTCTGCTATGAAAAAAAATGTTTTAGCTAAGTGTTATGGTGGAGATATTTCTCGTAAAAGAAAATTATTAGAAAAACAAAAAGAAGGTAAAAAAAGAATGAAAATGGTTGGATCTGTAGAAGTTCCAAGTGATGTATTCTTAGAAATACTTAAGGAGGAAAATTAGATGGACTTAAAAGCTCAAAGAGAAAAAAAGATTTTAGAAATTGCAAAATATATTATTTCTAATAAAGCTACTATTCAAATGGTTGCTGACAAATTTGGTATTTCAACTTCTTCAGTAAAAAAATATATAAACGATGATAAAAATTTAAAATCTATAGATTATAGTGCTTATGTGGCAGTTAAAGAGACTCAAAAAGATTTGATAAAAACAGGAAATTACGTTGGTGGCAAAAACGGTATTAGAACAGCATCCATATCAGATTTCGAAGCTGAAGAAATTGCGCGAACAATGATTCAAAAAGGTTGGACATTAGAACAAGCTTCAGATTTTTATCAAGTACCATCTTCTACCATTTATGATAATCTTATGCGATTAAAAGATTCTGATTTATTAAATGATTTAAAATGTCTTTTCAAAGAAAATAAAAATATAAATCAAGGAGATATAGGTTCACATGCAAGCCAATCTATCAGTAAATGATATAATTAAATTACTAGAAAACATTGAAACAGAAAATGAATTACGTTCAATATTGTTTGATGTAATGAGTGGAAAAATTCCTATAAAACTTTTTATAGAAGCTTTAACAAAAGCTAATTTAGATCCTAAAATTGAAAAAATATTAGATGAGACAGACATAGAAGAAAATGACCATTTAAAAAGGAGATACTAATGAAAAATAAAGGAGTTTATATTCATATTCCATTTTGTAAATCTATATGCTCTTATTGTGATTTTTGCAAAGTTTTTTATAAGAAAGAATGGATAGTTCCATATTTAAAAAAATTGAATAACGAGATAAAAGATATTTATATGGATGAAGTTGTAGATACAATTTACATTGGTGGTGGGACACCTTCTTCTTTAAGCATTAATGAGTTAAAAGTTTTATTTAAGATAATTGAACGTTTTAATTTAGATAGTAATTTTGAATTTACTTTTGAATGTAATTTGAACGACATTAATGAAGAATTATTAGATTTCTTGAAATATAATGGAGTAAATCGCCTTAGTATTGGAATTGAAACATTTAACCCTGTTATTCAAAAAATTATTAACCGCAATCATTCTTTTGAAGAAGCAAGAAAAAAAATTGAATTATGTCACAGCAAAGGATTTAATAATATTAATTTAGATTTAATCTATGGTTTTAAAGAACAAACATTAAGTTCTTTAAAAAAAGATTTAAAATTATTTATGAAACTTAACCCAGAACATATTAGTACTTATAGTTTGATTTTGGAAGAAAATACAATACTAAAACATGAAAAATATGAGAATTGTAGTGAAGATTTAGATTTTGAAATGTATGAATATATATGTAAATATTTAAAAAAGAAAAAGTTTATTCATTATGAAGTTAGCAATTTTGCAGAACCTGGTTATGAGGCTAAACACAATTTAAAATATTGGAATAATGAAGAGTACTATGGGTTTGGCCTTGGAGCTTCTGGATACGTTGATGAAGTAAGATATACAAATACAAGAAGCTTAAAAGACTATATAGAAAAAGAAGATATTAGCAATAAAGAATTACTTACTAAAAAAGATATTATGGATAATGAGTTAATGCTTGGTTTTAGAAAAATTAATGGAATAAATATTAATGACTTTTATAATAAATATAATGTTAATATAGAGGATGTATATCCTATAAAACCACTATTAAAAAATAAAGATTTAATATTGAAAGATAATAATTTAATTATAAATCCCAAAAAAATTTATGTTATGAATGAAATACTAATTAAATTAATTTGATTATAAATTTATTGAAAATGGTTATTCTATAAATAGGTGATTACATGAAAAAACTTATATTTATAATAACCATTTTATTTATGGGAATAACCATTGTTTATGCCGATGATAATTTACTTATTAATGATTTAAAAATTAATAATGCTACTATTTCACCAAAATTTGACCAATATAATAATTATTATTCAGTTACAATTGATGAAAATACAGATAAACTAGATTTTGAGTATGACTTTAATAAAGATAAGTATGAAGTTAAAATAACAAATAATGAAAATTTAGTAGAAAATAAGTTAATTTATGTAACAGTTTATAATAAAGAGAGTAAAGAAAAAAATACTTATATTTTCAAAATATATTTAGAGGAAGTAATAACTACTGTTAAAACAGTAGATAATGAAGAAGATACTATAAAAAAAGATAAAAAAACTACCAATTATGCTCCAGTTATTGGCACAGTTTGTTTTCTTTTAATTATATTTGTATATTATGTAATATTTTTAAGATAAATAAATTAATTAGTTAATTACCACCTGAATAAAATATATCAGGTGGTTTTATGAATTTAATAGCTCATCGTGGTTTATATAATAATAAAAGTGAACAAAATACTATGAAAGCTTTTATTAATGCTATAAATGATCCTAATTATGCAGGATTTGAATGCGACATAAGGCAAACTAAAGACAAAAAAATTATAATTAATCACGATGCATTTATAAATGATAAGTTAATTTTTAATGCTAATTATAATGAACTAAAAATGTATAATATTGCTAGACTCTCTGATATTTTAAAATTGAATACTAATAAAATTATTCTAGTTGAAGTAAAAGATAAATTATTAGATTTTAGAAAATTAAATAACTTATTAAATAAATATTCTTCAAAAAATATTTATGTTATGAGTTTCCATGATAAAGTTATTAGAAATTTAGATAATTTAAATCATAAATATAAATTAGGATTATTAAATTATGTTTTAAATAATAAGAAAGAATATCCTTATGATTTTATATGTTTATTAGATAAATTAACCTCAAAAAATCAAATTGATGAATATTTAAGAAACGATAAAAAAGTATTTATTTATGGAATAATAAATGATAAAAAATTAAATCATGGTAAAGAATGTTATTATATAGTAGATCCTTAAAGATATTTAAATTGTAATTATTATTTAAATATGCTATTATATTTTTATAAGGAGGATATAAAAATGGTATGGATTATTGTAATAGCTGTTATAGTTCTTATTATTCTTTGGATTATAAGTACATATAATTCTTTAGTAGTTTTAAGAAATAGAGTAAAAGATCAATGGGCTCAAATTGATGTTCAATTAAAAAGAAGATTTGATTTAATACCTAATTTAGTGGAAACTGTTAAAGGCTATACAAAACATGAAAGTGAAACTTTAGAAAATGTAATTAAAGCTAGAAATACTTATTTGACTGCTACAACTCCAGAAGGCCAAATGGAAGCTGATGGAGAGTTGACAAAAGCTGTATCTAAATTATTTGCATTAACCGAAAGCTATCCTGATTTAAAGGCAAATACTAACTTTATGAGTTTACAAGGCCAATTAGAAGAAACTGAAAATAAGATTTCAAGTGCTAGACAATTTTATAATGATACAGTTTTAAAATATAACAATAAAGTTGAAGTTATACCTAGTAATATAGTTGCATCTTTATTTCACTTTGAAAAAGAACCTTTCTTTGAAGCAAATGAACAAGAAAGAGAAAATGTTCAAGTTAAATTTTAAGCTTACAAATGTAAGCTTTTAATTTTAGAAATGGAGTTTATATGAAAATTAAATATATAATATTAAGCTTAATTCTCTTATTAGCACCGATATTAGTAAAAGCTAGTGATGTTGATTATGAAATAACAAATTATTATATTGAATCTTATATTTTAGAAAACGGCGATTTAGAAATAAAAGAATTGATAGTTTTAGATGGAAGTTTTAATGGTTATATTAGAGAACTTGTAACTTCTAATTCAGTATTATCACATTCTAACAAAATAGATTTTGAACATGATGCTATTTATAATGCAAGTGGTATATATGATATGAAAATAGGGGCCAAAAAAGTTAATGATGTTTCTTTTGATACATTTAACGATGAATTTGAAACGTTAGAAATAGGAGATTCTTTTTCATCAAATTCTAAGAAAACTGTTGTTACAAAATACAGCAATTATGATGAATATAAAATGTATTATAGAAGTAATAATGAGAGTGTAGCATTCTTACTTGATTACAAACTAGATAAAGCTATTGTTTTACATAATGACGTTGCTGAATTATATTGGCAATTTATTGGAAATGATTTTACAGATCAAATTAATGATTTAAAAATTAGAATTCATTTACCTAATAATGATGAATCAGATTCATTTAGAGTGTGGGCTCATGGCGATTTGACTGGTGAAATAGAAAAAGAAAATAATAAAACTGTTTATGCTCATGTAAAATATTTATATCCTAATTCACCAGTAGATATTAGAATGACTTTTGATAAAAATTTAATTACTGATACAAGTAAAGTAAAAAAATCTAATGAAGAAGCATTAGATTCAATACTAAAAGTAGAAAAAGAAAGAGCACTTGAGGCTAATAGAATTAGAAAAAGACAACAAAAATTAGTTGCAATAGCAAATTATACAGGAATTTTTTTAATAATCTTCCAAATAATTAATATTATTTATATATATTTCAAACATGACAAGGAATATAAGAGTGATTTCAATAATGATTATTATCGTGAATTTTTTGATGATTTTAATGTTGAAGTAGGTGACTATATTTTAAAAAGAACAATTACCCCAAATGCGATGAGTGCATCAATAATGAATTTAATATATAAAAAGAATATTAAGCCAGAAAAAATTGAAGAAGGTAATAAAGATAATTATGAATTTACTTTATTAAATAAAGATAATTTATCTGATACAGAGATAAAGCTTGTAAATTTCTTATTTGAAAAAATTGGAGACAATAATAAGTTTACTACAGAAAAATTAAAAAAATATGCTAAATCTACTAAAACATATTCTGATTTTAATAATACTTATACTTCTTGGAAAAATTCAGTAATTAGCGATGGTAAAAAATTAAAAATATTTGAAACTAGTATTCCAAATAAAATATTTAATGTTCTATTCTGTTTATTAGTAATGTTTGTTGGAGTAATATTTTCTACAAATATAGGTTTATCTATACCTTATGTAATTGCTACCATTTTAAGTATAATTGTAGTTGTTTATTCTCTACAAGTATTAAAAAGGACTAAATATGGTAATGAACAATATCTGAGATTAAAAGCCTCTAAAAAGTTTTTATCAGATTTTGGAACTTTTGATATCAAAGAATTACCTGAAATTACTTTATGGGAAAGATATATGGTATATGCTACATTATTTGGAATTGCTTCTAAAGTATCTAAATCAATGAATGTGAAGATTCAAGAAATATCTGATTATGAAAATATCCAAACTTTTCATACAAATTATTATGATTTTCAAATGTGTAATATTATTAATTCATCTATATCTTCTGCTGTAAGTATGGCAACCCACACAGCTATGGAAGTTGCTGCATCAAGTATGAGTAGTTCATCTGGCAGTGGTGGTGGATTCTCTTCTGGAGGAGGCTTTGGAGGAGGAGGTGGCGGAGGCCACGGATTCTAAGCAACAATATATGTTGCTTTTTTTGCTAAAAAAAAGACTTATTTATAAGTCTATTTAGAAGATAAAGCATAACCTATTAAAGAGGCAACAATACTACCTACCATTAAAAATAAAAGGACCCATGCCATTATTTGTCTTGCTTTTTTATTCATTTAAATCACCATAAATAATTTATCATAATTTTAAAATAAAGTAAATAAGATTTATTAAGTGGAGGAAGAAATGAATAAATTAATAAAACATAAAAAGATCATAGTAACATTTGCAGTAATTTTGAGTATTTTATTTGGAGTATTTATATTTAAAAAATTAAATAACAACGATTTACAATCAATTATAACAAATTCAAATAAATTTGAATACATAACAATTAATAGTATAATTATGGAAATAATAATTTTTAGTTCTTCATTTTTATTGTCTTTTACAGGAATTGGTATAATTATACTAATGACATATTTATTTTTTGAAGGTATGTCAATTGGGTTTATTAGTGCTTATTTTGTTTCAATTTATAAAATAAAAGGCTTTGTTTATTCAATTTGTTATATATTAACTTATAAAGCTATTTTAATTTTCTTAATTATTATAATAATATTAAAGTATATGAAATTAGTAAATATGATTATAAAACTATTAAAAAAAGAAAATGTTAACATTACAAAAACAATAGTCAATATTTTAATTACATTCTTTATAATATTTGCTAATAATATATTTTTACTTTTTTTAGGCGATAAAATATTAAATATTTTTTCATTTCTTATTAAATAATGATATAATTACTATGTGATGATAATATGAATGAAGTATTTATAACAAAAATAATTTATAAAAATTGGAAGTTAGATATATTTTTAAATTCTAATAAATATTTTGTAAAAGGCAAATGTCCTGACAAAATAAAAAATGAAATAGAGAAAATTATAAATTTAAATCTAAAATTTAATAAGAATAAAAAAGTAATTATTTCTTCAGCTATTTTTTCAGTTGGATTATTTGCAGGAGTAATTTTAAATAAAGATTTAAAAAATATAAGAACTAATAAAGAAATTGATTTGAAATTTGGAAACATAGAAAATGAATTAAATATAAATGAAAATACTATTGATGAAAAATTATTTAGTGAGTATGTAAAAGCAGTTTATCAAAATGAAAATTTGTCTGATTCTGAAAAAATTATTTTTATAAAAAGATTTAATTTTATAAATAAATATAAAGATTATATTAATAAAAGTGAATTATTTAATACTTTAGAGAATATTAAAATAAATCGTAAAGACGAAGAGAATGGCAATATCTTAGGAGAATTTATTTTAGAAGATAATAATCCTGTTATAAATTTATACAAGAAAGCTGATGATAATACTTTAATACATGAAATATATCATGCATTAAAACATAATAAATATTACTGGGACGCTGTTTACTTTTATGATGGTAAATTTATTGGTAGTGATGAATATAACAAATTATCAAATAAAGAACAAGAAAAATGTAATAAATATAATATTTTAGGAAATATGCTTGAAGAGGCAAATACTGCCATTTTGACGTCAGAAGATAAAGATGTCAATCCAGAATATATTACATATAAAGATGAAGTATATTTATATAAAATTTATGAAAAAATAATTGGAAAAGAAAAATTAGAACAAGGATTATTTAAATCAAATCAAATAGTAGAATATCTAAATGACTTGGTGGAATGTGGGTGTAGTTATAACGAGGCTATTGCAATTGTTGGAAGGCTTGATTTATTTAGTAAATTTACTTATATTGAGCAAATTGATGATAAGGATATAAATTATTTAAAATATCAGATATGTGATGATCTTGCATATGTTTATAATCTTAAATTCCATAATATTGATAATCCTTTATTATTAATAACAATTTTATCTTTAACAAATGATATTAATCTAGAAAACTTAAAAGAAAATATTTCTAATTTTAAAATGCCAGATTTATATGAAAAACTTTTAAATAACGAAATTAATATAAATAACTATTTACCAGATATAGTTAAAGCTAATTATGCAACTGAATACGGTATAAATAATATAACAATAGATTATTTTAAAAATTCAAGTCCTCAAATTTATATTGGTGTAAATTGCTATGATAAAGCTATATTAGAAGTTTCAAATAATCAAGTTACATATAAAAAAGTTGAAGGAGATTCCAATGCTTCGTTATATACTTATAAACTATATACTGATTATTATGAATACGCTTTAAATCAATTTGATAATGATGAAAATTATGCTTCATTTTTTGCATCAATTTATGCCAATTCACTTTTGAGTGTAGACCAAAAAGCAAAAATATTAGAACATTATGACTTTTGGAAAACAACTTTAGATAATAAAGAATCTTATGAAAGAATAATATTGCTCGGTGATTATAACAAAATTAATAAAATATTTAATGACAAACTGAATGAAAATTATCCTAAAAATAGCAAATAAAACATGATATTGTTTTATTTTTTTTGATAATACGATATAATATGTTTAGTTAGGGATGATCTTATGAAAGAAAAAGTAATAGTTGGAATATCTGGTGGTGTAGATAGCGCTGTTGCAGCTTATTTACTAAAAAAAGAAGGATATGATGTTGAAGGATTATTTATGAGAAATTGGGATAGTATGATAAATAATGATATAGATGGCAATCCTAATTTAAATAATAATATATGTCCTCAAGAAGAAGATTATAATGATGCTTTAAAAACTTGTGAAATACTAGGAATTAAACTTCATCGTGTTGACTTTATTAAAGAATACTGGGATTATGTTTTTATGTATTTTTTAGAAGAATTAAAGAAAGGTAGAACTCCTAATCCTGATTTATTATGTAATAAATATATAAAATTTGATAAATTTAAAGAAGCAGCTAAAAAACTTGGTGCTAAATATATTGCTACAGGACATTATGCAAGAACTAAAGGAGCAAAATTACTTAGAGGCATAGATACTAACAAAGATCAATCTTACTTTTTAGCCCAAGTTAGTACAGAGCAATTAAAGGATGTTTTATTTCCCGTAGGGGAGTTAACTAAGCCAGAAGTAAGACAAATAGCTAACGAGATTGGATTAAATGTTGCAAATAAAAAAGATAGTACAGGTATTTGTTTTATTGGTGAAAGAAATTACCAAAAATTTTTGCATAATTATTTAAAACCAAATCCTGGTGATATTATAAATGTTAAAACAAAAGAAGTAATTGGAAAACATACAGGACTTATGAATTATACTATTGGCCAAAGAAAAAATGTCGGATTATCTGGAGATAGCGAAAAACACTATGTGTGTGGCAAAGACACTAAAAATAATATTTTATATGTTTGCTTTAATGATGACGATTCATATTTATATTCTGATTCATGTTTAATAAGTAATATTAATTTCATAAGTAGTAAACATCCAACTTTTTGTACAGCAAAATTTAGATATAGAGGAGAAGATCATCCTGTTAATCTAGAATATTTAGAAGATGACAAGATTTTAGTCAAATATCCCGGCCTAGCTAAAGCTGTTACACCTGGCCAAGCATGTGTTTTATACCTAGGTGAAGAATGTCTTGGTAGCGGAATCATAGACGAAGTTCGAAAAGACAACCAAAAATTATGGTATTTGTAAAAATTTACATTACTTTACACTTGACATTAAAGTGTATAATGGTATAATTAATTATGTAAAGAATATTGATTTTTTATTCTTTTTGTGAAAGGAAGATATTTCAATGAACAAATTAAATGAATTACTTCAAGAACTTGGAATTTCAAAAGTTAACTTAGCAAAATACCTAGGAGTTTCTAGACAAATGGTGTATAACTATTTAGAATTAGATGATATAAATAAATGGCCAAAAGAAAAAAAATTATTATTATTTAAATTGCTAGATATTAATGATGGAAGTGAAGAAACTTTAGAAAAAATTAAGGTTACGACTGAATATTTAATGTCAGTTGAAAATAGATTAAATCAATCTTTTAAAAATCAAAATAGTTTAAATAATTTCTTTGATTTAAATGGTATGAATAAACAAGAACAACAACTTATTTCTGATATTACTTACTTATTAAAAGAAAAATTAACAGACGATAAAAATAAAGAGCAAAATTTTTATGCAATTACTTATTTATACCAGATGTTACAATCTTTAGATAATGTCCCTGAAATCAAGTATATTCTTGGTTATATGTCAAAAACAACAGGTTTTACTGATCCAGAAGATTATAAATTTGAAGCTGATAAACAATTCATTTTTGAAGGTATTTTATATACTGCATTAACTTTATATAATAATGGCGGTGCATCTCGCAGCAGACTTGCAGAGTCTCATAAAAGATTTGTTCAAGAGATACAACAAAAAAATGAAGAAAAAATTTCTCGTACTCAACAATTAAATACTGTTAAAATTCAAGCATTAAAAGAACTTGGTTACACAGAAATAAAAGAAGAAAATGCTGCTGAAGTATTAGAAAAAATGGCTGAAATTGAATCAAGAAAAGTTTAATCTTTTCTTTTTTTATAAGGTGGGATTATGTTTAAAAAAATATATATTGAAATAACTAACAATTGTAATTTAGACTGTAGTTTTTGTATAAAAAATAAACGTAGTAAGAAGTTTATAACACTTGATGAATATAGTAAAGTTTTAAAAAATATTAAACCATATACTAAATACGTCTATTTACATTTAATGGGTGAGCCACTTTTACACCCTAAAATAAATGAAATTATTGATATGACAAGTGATATAGGAATTAATGTAAATATTACTACTAATGGATATTTAATAAATAGGGTAGGAAGTAATAAAAATATTAGACAGATAAATGTATCACTACATTCTTTTGATGATAAATATAAAATAAATTTAGATGACTATTTAAATAAAGTATTTGATGCTTGTGAAATATTAAATAACAATGGTACAATTATTAATTACCGATTATGGGTTAATTCTAAATATTATCAAGAGATTATTAATAAATTAAAAGAAAAATATAATACTAAAATTAAATTTAATCATAATGGAAATTTTACCTTGAAAGATAATATTTTTATTTCTAAAAAAGAAGAATTCACTTGGCCTACTCTTAATTCTAATGAAGAGGGGAGTAATATAGGTACTTGCCTAGCCCTAAAAGATCACATTGGTATATTATCTAATTTAGATGTTGTCGCCTGTTGTTTGGATTCAAATGGCGATATCTCTTTTGGTAATTTAAATGATAAATCATTAAGTGATATATTATCAAGTAAAAAATTTTTAAAATTAAAAAATGAATTTGAAAATAATATTAAATCAGAAAAATTGTGTCAAAACTGTAATTTTTATAAATAAACCCCCTATTTATTAATTTTAGTAAAAAAGGGGAGTTTTATGAGACGCATCGAAATTTAAAAAGATGGGTAATTATTCATCTCGATTTAAATTAGAATATAATAAATAATATAGTTTAATTAAAGTTTTATATAAATAATATAGTTTAATTAAAGTTTTATATAAATAATATTATTTTTATTAAATAAATAGAATTCATAATATTAAAATCAATTAAAAAAATAATTTTTAAATACAGTTTATAAATTTATGTAGAATAATATTGAATTAAATATTAATAAACATAATAAAAGAATTAAATTTATCATTAAATAGTTATTTAAATTTGGATATTTTAATCTTAATATATAACTTCATATAATATATATTATGTTAACTAACATTTCTTTAATGCTTTTATAATTAAAAAATAAGGCTTGTGAATGCATTCTATATTTCTTTTGTTATCTATATAAGGATTAACTGGTTTTGGTTCTAAAACTTTATTTATTTCAAATTTGTTATCTATTAACCCATTAATAATTTGAGAAAATGTTCTATGATATTTAATAACATTATCAGTTAACCAAAATATATTTCTTTCACCAGGTTCTTGATAATTAGATAATACAAAACCAGTAGGATTTCCATTATCATCATAATTCCATTTTTTACCTTCTTTTGGTGCTATTGTAATTGGATGTTCTAGAGAAAAAATAAATACTCCATTATCATTTAATAAATTATATATTTTTTTAATTAATAATTCATAATCTTTTACATAATGAATTGCTAGTGATGATATTATTAAATCAAATTTAAGATTAATTTTATCGATATCTTGCATATCCATACACAAATATTCTGTATTATCTTTTTTATTAAATTTATTGGCTAAATCAATCATATTTTGTGATATATCTACCCCTACTACCCTACTTGCCCTACGATTTAGTAAAAAATTAGTATTTTCACCATAGCCACATCCCAAATCTAAAATAACTTTGTTTTCTAAATTATTATCTATTAAAGAAAATAAAGCTGGCATCTCTTCGTTAATATTAGAATTATCAGCTTCTTTTCTTAATTTTAAATATTCTTCAAAAAATTCTTTATTATCATATTTATTTTGACTCACTTTTATCACCTATTATTATAATATCATAATGTACTTATAAAATACTCAAAAATTTTATTACTATTTACATCAAAATACAAAGATTCTGGATGCCATTGTAATCCAATAAAAAATTTTTTAGATGGTATTTCAATAGCTTCAATTAAGTAATCCTTACTATAAGCTACTCTATTAGCTTTAGTATATAAAACATAATCCCTGTGTCTAGAATTTACTGTAATTCTTTTTTTATTTAATATTTTATATAATTTACTTTTTTCATCAATAATAATTTCATGGACATATTCTTTATTTGATAAATGATTATTGCTATTTAGTCTACCTAATTTTCCACTGCAAAATAATGCTATTTCTTGCATTCCTTGACATATTCCTAAAGTAGGAATATTTTTTAAATATAAATATTTTAAAATTTTTTCAACATTATTATTAAAAACATCACCACCAGGAAGTATAACGCCATCACTTATATCTAATAATTCTTTTATTTTTGAATAATTATAATCAGTTATATAAAAATAAATTGGTATAACATTATACTTATCTAAAAATGTATTTAAATCTTTATTAACTGATAATATTTTTTTATCAGTCATACTTAAATTATCTCTTAATAATATAGCAACTTTTTTCATAGATCTCCTTATAATATAAATAAGCTTACAAAAAGTACAATTATACCTATTATAAAGCCCATTTTAAGACTTTTATCACTTTTTCGACTAATTGCTTCAGGAAGTAGTTTTTCAAGGCTTAAAGTAATCATTATTGCACAAACTATAATAAGTAAAAATGCAATTAATACATCATTAATATAATTTTTTAAAAATATAAAAGCAAATAAAGCACCAATTGGTTCTGATATTCCTGATAAGAATGTTTTTAATAAAGCTTTCTTTTTACTTTTGGTAGAGCAATATATTGGTACTGCTATTGCAACTCCTTCAGGAATATTATGAAGCATTATAGCTATAGCTATTGAAAGGCCAATATTTAAATCATGATAAGAAGTGATAAATGTTGTTATTCCCTCAGGAAAGTTATGAAGTATTAAAACTATCATATTAAGAATACCAATTTTATATAAATTATCAGAATTATTTATTAATTTATTTGTTAGCCTAATAATAAAGATGCCTAGAATAAAAACTATTAAAATAATTATGATAGTTAAAAACATAGAATAATTTTTTGACAATGTAAAAAAAGATTCAGGAAATAATTCAATTACTGATATACCAATCATTATTACAGCGGTAAATGAAAGACAAAAAGTAATAAATTTATCAATATTTTTAATTCTAAAAAATATTACTAAGCCCCCTATTACAGTGGAAAGACCAGCAATTGTTGAAATTAGTAAAGCATTTATAATTTGCATTATATCACCAATAAATTATATGGCAGAGAAATCAAAATAATACTAATGAAAAAATCTCACGTAAAGTGAGATCAATTATATAATTTCAATTTTCATCAAATTAGTTGTTTTTTTAACACCAGTATTAGGGAATCCACCAGTTATAATTACTGTATCATCTTTATTTAAATTCATAAATTCTTTAGCTTTTTCTAAAGATTCAGCTATAACTTCATCAGTAGTTTTTAATACAGGAACAAAAGTAGTATAAACTCCATAATTCAAAGATAAGCTGCGACATACATCTTCGTTTGGACAACAAGCAAGCACTAAACAATTAGGTCTTAAATTACTAATCTTTCTTGCTGTAAAACCACTAATTGTAGCAGCTACAATTAACTTAGAATTTAGCATTTCTGCACTTTCAACAACACAAGTTGATATGGTTTGAGTAAGCCCTACTTTCTTTTTATAATCAAAAGTTCCTTTAAAATCTGTATGTCCTTCTGTATTTTCACAAATACTAGCCATAAATCCAACTGTTTCTACAGGATATTTTCCAGTAGTAGTTTCTCCTGAAAGCATTACAGCATCTGTTCCATCTAAAACAGCATTAGCAACATCTGATACTTCGGCTCTTGTAGGTCTTACTGATTTTTTCATAGATTCTAACATTTCAGTCGCAACTACGGCAATTTTACCTTGTTCACGACATTTTTTAATAATCATTTTTTGTAAAATTGGTAAATCTTCCATTTTCGCTTCAACACCAAGATCACCACGTGCAACCATTATACCATCACTAACTTCAATAATTTCATCAAGATTTTCTATTCCAGTTACACTTTCAATTTTTGAAATTATTTTTAAGTCTTCTCTATTTTCTTCTTTTAATATTTCTCTAGCTTCCATAACATCTTCTTTTGTAGATACGAAAGATAAAGCTAAGAAATCACCATCATGATTGCATGCATATTTAATGTCTTCTCTATCTATATCACTAATAAATGGTATATTTAAATGAACACCTGGAACACTTAAACTTTTTTTGTTGCCTAAAACACCACCATTAATTATTTTACAATTAACTTCAGTATCATTTTTTTCAATAACATCAATACGCATTAAACCATTTTCAAGTAAAATAGTATCTCCAACTTTTAAACTATCAATAGCTTCAGGATAATTAACTGAAAATCTTTCAGTGTTTCCTAAAACATCTTCTTTAACAATTTTAATAGTTTTACCTTCGACTAAAGTTATTTCACCATTTTCTAAATTTCCATTACGAAATTCAGGTCCTTTAGTATCATATAAAATACCAATTGGCATGTTTGTTCTTTTTCTAACTTCTTTAACACATGAAACAACATTTAATTTTTCTTCAGGTGTTGCATGAGAAAAATTAATTCTAGCAACATTCATACCATTTTTTACCATTTTTTCCATAGTATCAGGATTACAACTACTAGGTCCAATACTACATATAATTTTAGTTTTTTTCATTAAATTCACTCCTATTCAAACGAGAATAATTTTATCAAAAATACTTATTTTTGTCAATTTTTTCCATAATTTTTTCAAGTTTAAATGCATTAAGATTAACATTCGTTACATACTACTATTAGGAGGTAAGATTATGAGTAGAAATAGTGCAAAAGATTCAAATAAAAATAGTGCTAGATCTAATGCCAGAGCAAATTCTAAATGTCATGCTAAATCAAGTGCTAGAAATGAAGAAAAATGTTCTGCTAGATCTAACGCTAGAAACGAATCTAGAAATCAATCTCGTTAATTAAAATTATAACGATTTTAAAAGAAGACAATTTTTAGTCTTCTTTTTTTGCACGTGGATGAGCATTTTCATAATCATTTTTTAATTTTTCATTCAAAACTTCAGTATATATTTGAGTTGTTGCAAGATCACTATGCCCTAAAAGTTCTTGAATTATTCTTAGATCAGCACCATTATTTAGTAAATGAGTAGCAAATGAATGTCTAAGCGTATGTGGTGAAACATTTTTTTTAATTCCTTGTTTTATACATAATTCTTTTAAAATTTTAAAAAAACCTTGTCTTGAGATTTTTAGACTTAAATTATTAATGAATAAATATTCACTTGTTTTATTTTTTAATAAAATATTCCTATAATCTGAAAGATACAACAATAAATATTTTTTGCTAATGTCATTAAAAGGCACAATTCTTTCTTTACTTCCCTTACCTATAATTCTAATAAAATCGCTATCAAAATCAATATCTGAAATCTTTAAATTGATTAGTTCACTTACTCTTATTCCTGTTGCATATAAAAGCTCTAGCATGGTTTTATTACGATAATCATAAGCATTATTAAGTGGAAAATCTAATAATTTATCTACCTCTTCAATTGTTAAAAATTCAGGAAGTTTCTTTTCAATTTTAGGAAGTTTAATATTTTCTAAGGGATTTTTTTTAGTTAAATTTTCTCTTATTAAGAAATTATAAAAATTATTTAAAACTGTTATGTAGTGAGCTTTAGTCTTTGAACTTTTTTTATATTCTTCTTCTAAAAAAAATCTAATTTCAGTTGAACTAACATCAACTAATTTTTTATTATTTAAAAATGTTAAAAATACTTTTATATTATTGCCATAAGAATTTATAGTATTTAAAGATAATTTTTTTTCAAATTTTAAATAATCAAGATATTTATCTAATAAAATTTCATTATTCATACTGTTAACCTCTTAAATAATTATACTACTTTTTGCACATATTTGGTATAATATTCATGTGGTGGTTTTATGGAATTACTTGCAAATTCAAAAAGGCCTTTAAAACTAGAGGATGTTATTGGACAACAGCACCTGGTTGGAAAGGACAAAGTAATATATAATTTAGTTAAAAATAAGAAGATATTTTCAATGATTTTATATGGTAAACCAGGGATTGGAAAAACTTCAATAGCTAATGCAATAGTTAATGAATTAAATATTAATTATCGTTTTTTAAACGCTACAGTGAATAATAAAAATGATTTTGATGTTGTCATAGAAGAAGCTAAAATGTATGGAGAAATGGTTTTAATTATTGATGAAATTCACAGAATGAATAAGGATAAACAAGATCTCCTTTTACCACATATTGAAAGTGGTTTAATAATTTTAATTGGTCTTACTACATCAAATCCTTATCATAAAATCAATCCTGCTATTAGGAGTCGATGTCATATTTTTGAACTTCATGAGCTTTCAAAAGAAGATATCATTTTAGGCCTTAAAAAAATTAGTAAAGATTTAAAAAATATTAAAATCAATGATAAGTGTTTAGAAATTATTGCTTCCTCTTCTTCTGGAGATTTTAGAAATGCAATTAATATTTTAGAACTAGCTTATAACAGTTCTAAAAATCATGAAATAACAGAAGAATTTTTAAGGGATTTAAACATAAAACCAATATTTTTTCATGATAAAAATGAAGATGGTCATTATGACGTTATTTCGGCATTACAAAAATCTATTAGAGGATCAGATCCAGATGCTGCACTTCACTACCTTGCAAGACTGGTGGTAGCAGAAGATTTAGATATTATTTTAAGAAGACTTATTGTAATTGCTTATGAAGATATTGGACTTGCAAACCCTGCAATTGGTCCTAAAATAATAGCTGCTTGCGATGCAGCAGAAAGACTTGGGTGGCCAGAAGCAAGAATTCCTCTTGGAGATATCGTAATAGAAATGGCTTTAAGTCCTAAATCAAATTCTGGGCATATTGCTCTTGATGAAGCAATTAATGATATTAATAAAGGAAATACTGGAAATGTTCCAGATAATATAAAAACATCATCTCCTACATACATTTACCCTCATAATTACAAAAATGATTGGGTAGAACAAAATTATATGCCTAAAGAACTTATTGGCAAAAAATATTACCACAAAAAAAATAATCGATATGAAGATAATTTAGAAAAATTATATAAAGAAATGAAAGGTGAAAAATAATGAATATAACTATAATCGGATGTGGAGCTTATAGCTTAGCAATGGCCAAAAGAATGGCAAAAAATGAAAATAATAAAATTACAATTTGGACTGAAAGCAAGGAAAATGCTTTAGAATTTGAAAAAGCAAATAAAATTAAAGGAATTTATAAAGATGAAGTTTTTTCTAAAAATATAACTGTAACTGATTCTTATGATAAAGCCTTAGAAGCTACTGGTATTATATTTTTAATGACTTCTTCAAAATTTATTAAAAATACTTTAGAAGATATGGCAAAATTCTATAATAAAAAAATACCAGTTATAATTGGTACTAAAGGTATTGATAATGAAAATAAAAAGTATAATTCTATTTTGGTTAATAAAATATTAAAAACTAAAAATGTTGCTGTTATAGCTGGACCAAGTTTTGCCATTGATATTTTAAATGATGCAATACTTGCTTTAACTGTTGCAACAAGAAAAAGAAAAATATTTAAAAAGATGCAGAACATATTTAATGATACTAGAACTGTTTTAAAAAGATCTTATGACCTTAAAGGAGTACAATTATGTTCTACATTAAAAAATGTTTATGCAATAGGATCTGGTATATTAAATGGGTTAGGAAATCCAGAAGCTACTAATTCTATTTATTTAACAAAAGTAATTAATGAAATGTATAATATTATTTACATGTTAGAAGATCAAGAAACAACTATTTTATCTTTTGCAGGTCTTGGAGATACAATAATGACTTGTAATGATAATAAAAGTAGAAACTATACATACGGCGTAAAACTTACGGCTAAATCAAAAACAACAGCCATAAATTATCTAAATAAAAATACTGTTGAAGGCTATGATGCTTGTAAAACAATGTTTGAAATTATCAAAAAAAATAGAATTAAAGCTAAACTTTTAATTACTATTTATGAAATTTTATACGAAGGTAAGAATTGTAAAGAATTAGAAAAAGAATTACTTAAATAATTCTTTTTTTATGTCACTAATTATAAATGAGGCACATAAGTTTCCTGCTTGCATTGGTACTAAAATAATACTCCCCGGAGTTCTATTATGGTTTTTAATTGGTAATTCACTACTCCATACTACATTCGGGTTTACTCTTATGTTTTTCTCTTTTAATATCCTTCTTAAATTTTTAGCTAAAGGATCATTAGAAGTTTTACTTAATTTTGTAATTGTAAGTTTTGTAGAATCAAATCTATTTCCTGTACCCATTGATGTAATTAATTTAATATTGTGTACACTAGCATATTTTATTAATTCTACTTTTGCAGTTATTGTATCACAGGCATCAATTATATAATCATATTTTTCTCTTAATAAATTATCTATATTGTCTGGTAGTAAAAAATCATCAATAATATTAATATTAGCATCAGGATTGATATCTAGAGCTCTTTTCTTGGCTATATCTACTTTTTTAAGCCCTATATTTGAATGAAGTGATATTATTTGTCTATTTAAATTACTTAAATCTACTACATCATGATCTATTATTGTAATATTTAGAAACCCACTTCTAACCAAGCATTCTAAAGCATATCCTCCTACTCCACCAACACCAACTAAAAGAATTTTAATATTTTTAAAAGCATTTAATAATTTATCGTCAGTTATTAATTTTAATCTATCAAACATAATTTCCTCCATAATAAAACCTAAAGAAAAGTCTGCCTGTGATAAAAGCCCGCGCTCGGCAGGTGGGCATCACATGAATTGCTTTAGGAGCCCGGATCAATGATCCGTTATTCAACACCACAACCCAATTAGATTCCCAAGATATCACATAGTCGGTTTTATGTAAGACAAACTATTATCTTTAGGTAATTTAAGTATAGCATACTAATTTAGAAAAATCTATAATTAATTTTTAACTAGCAACTGAATTATCAGTTGTAATAGAAGAAATCCCATTTAATTGTTTAGCAATTGAAGGATTTGTAGGGGTATTTTGAGTATTTACACTACTTGTCGGATTGAAGCTTCCACCTTGAGTAGTATTTATTGGCTGATTATTTGTATTAGCTGTTTTTAAAGCCCAACATTTAGATACATCAGCATTGGAAGAATATGGAGTTGGGTTTGGCATATCAAGTTTAATAATCATTGGAATTTTAAAACCGCCACCAAATCCGACACAAGTACCTGGCTGTAATGTTTTTTGTTTTTCAATAACATCAGCTGAAATATTTGGTAACATTTCTTCTATGTATTTAATATCCTTTGGATGTGTCATTTTAAATATCAAGAAATTTGAAACCTGTGAAATAACTGTATCAGATAATTCTACTGGTCTTTGTGAAATAATACCTAAAAGAGTACCATATTTACGTCCTTCTTTAGCTATACGTTCAAATATATTATAACCAATTAAGAATGTATCTGTATCCTTTTGGATATATCTATGAGCTTCTTCTAAGAATAAATGGAATGGAATTGAAGCTCTTTGAGTTCTAGTTTTACAGAATTCATATAAAATTCTCGCCATAATTTTAACCATAACTTTAGCATAAACATCATCAACATCTTCTAAGTTAATATTAATAATTTGAGATTTTCTGCCATTTTTCATAACAAGATCAGCAATAAATTTATCAAGAGGAACATATCCTTTATTAACAAAATAATTTCCAACTTTACTATTTATAATTGAATTAATTCTAACTTTAAGTATAATAGCATCATCATACAAGTTAGTATTATTTTGAAAACCTTCACTAATTAAAGTAAACTCTAAAGCTTGTGCAAAGTCTTTTAAAGAAAAAGAATATTCTTTTGGTTCTTCACACTCTTCATAACGATCTTCAATATTTTTAAGAATGTATTCAGTAATTAAAACACTTTCACCAAAATAACCATTTGAATCTATTTCAAAACATTCAGAAAAAGTTCTAGAATAACCAAGTCCATTAATTTGTGTATCAAAATCAAAATCTTCTGTGTGACATACTTCAATTATTGTAAAAATTTGATTTTTCTTAGCGCTTGTTGTTTGATTTGAAAATAATACAGCAAGTAATGCTTTAGCTATTAAGTGATTTTTATATTTTTTTGCTGTTTCATCCTGTTGTGAGAATATTTTGGCAAGTCTTAAAGTTCTTTCAATAATTGGAAGTTGTGAATGAGTGCTTGCTTGCAACAATAAAGCAAAATCATCATTATTTAAAAGATTAACCGGAATTTGCAATAAAAAATCATCATTGTCTACAGGATTCGTTGTTACAAACTTATATGAGTAATTTTGGTTAATACGATTAATAGAACTAAATGCATTCTTATATTCACCATAAGCATCAAATATGAAAACATTAGCATTATATGATGTTAAATAAGGATTAGAAAATAGGTTTTGAACTATTCTTGCAACACCACATGATTTACCACTACCAGTATTTCCAAATATTGCAAAATGATTTGAAAAAATACCATTAATAGAAGGACATACATTAAAATTCTTATAAATAGCACTTCTACCTAATAAAAATGATTTATCAGAAAGCTTACCTACTATTTCCATTAATTCTTCATTATTAATTATTCTAATTTTAGAAGATAATAAAGGTTTACGTATAACACCGTTAACATATCTTCCATCAATGTATTCTCCTAAAAATCTGATCTTAAATAAATCAGGATTTACTTCAGTAATTTCACCTAAAATCCTTTGATCAGGAGCTTCAAAAATAACATTAACATTCATTAAATCTGCAGCAGCATTACTACTTCCTAAATTTTGTACATGAGCTATATTCTCACCAATAAATAAAATTTTTCCAAACACTATCAAGCACCTCTTTTATTATTAATATTAGTATAACATATAAAAAAGGGTTTTAAAACCCTTAGTTATTAAATTATTTACTCAAATAATGATTTAAAACTCTTTTTAATTCTACTTTATCTATTGGTTTTGCTAGATAATCATTAAATCCTTCTTCTAAATATTTTTCTTTCATTCCTGATATGGCATTTGCCGTTAATATTACAACTGGCATATTAAATCCATTTATTTCTTTTAATTTTTTAAATGTTTCTACTCCACTCATTTTTGGCATCATATCATCCAGTAGGATTAAATCATATTTACTTCCTTCTTGAATTTTCTCTAAACAAGCAAATCCACTATCTATTAGTTCTGGTTCTAAGTTATATTCTTTTAGTAATCTTGCTGCTACTTTTAAGTTTAGATTATTATCATCTACTAAAAGAACTTTCTTTCCTGTAAAATCTAATTTATCTTCTACTTTTTCTATACTCTCTTCTTCTAAAACAATATTTACTATTTTTTGCTTTAAATAAATACTAAATTTACTTCCTTTTCCATATTCACTTTGTACTATTATTTTGCCACCCATCATTTCTACTAATGATTTTGTTATGGCAAGTCCTAGTCCTGTCCCTTCAATTGTTGTATTTCTATCTTCATCAAGTCTTTGAAATTTTGTAAATAATTTCTTAATATTTTCTTCTTTTATTCCACGTCCTGTATCTGTTACAGAAATAAATATTGTTGATATATCTTTTTGATTAATACAACTAACTTTAAATTCAATTGTACCTTTTTCTGTATATTTTACAGCATTTGTTAGAATGTTTGTTATAACTTCTTTTACTTTGCCCATATCACCATATAATATATCTGGAATATCTTCTGCTATATTTACTTTAAGTTCAATTGGTTTTTCACCAATTCTAGGTTTTACTAATTTTGCTAAATTCTCACATGTTTTCTTTAAATTATAATTAACATTTACTATTTCCATTTTTTCAGCTTCAATTTTAGAAATATCTAATATACCATTAATTATTTCAAGTAAGTTTTGGGAGGCCATTATAATATCGTTCGCATCATTTTGACATTCTTCTACAGTATTATCATTTTTAATTGCTTCTGAAAATCCAATAATTGCATTTAATGGTGTTCTTATTTCATGGCTCATACTTGATAAGAAATCTGATTTTGCTCGATTTGCTTTTTCAGCTTGAACATTAGCATTTTCTAATTGTTTTATCATTTGCATATCAGGATTTTCTATAAAGAAGTAAGTTAGCACTGTAATAAATGATTCTACTGGAGAAGTTAATAGTAAATATGGATTAATACCTTGTAAAAAAGTACTAATTCCACCAGCAATTAAAAATACAAAAACTGGAAAATATTTATTTTTATCTTTTTTATTGTATTTTAATGCTATAAAAATACTTACAAACATTAAATATATATAATAAGTTACTATAAAATAAGTTGTATTTATAGCAGGACCATAAGTATACATTTGGCCTTTCATATTGACATTATAATTTAATGGTAAAAACATTAATAAAAAGAAGAAAAAGATATAAGTTATAAATAGTAAAATTGATATTTTGTTTTTGTGAAGCAACTGATCATTATTTCTTCTTATAGAAAGGACATATAAACAATAAGTTGAAGTCCAGGTTAATATATATAATAAAAATAATCTTGAAGCAAAATGAATTATATAATCCGAGACGTTAAATATTATTAAATAATACTGTGATATGTCAATAATAACACCTATTATATTTAAAACTATAATAATTGAATAAAGTTTATTATCAACATTATTTATCCTTTTCTTTGAAAAATAAATACATGCAATTGTTATTAAATAAATTAAACTCGTGATAAAAATATATACCATACTAAAACCTCTTTTACTATATATTTCATTATAACAAAAAATCTATCATTTTTATATGATAGATTTAAAATTTTATTTATTTTTTATTAATTTTTTTGAATAAATTGCTTCAGTGTCTTTAGATATGCCATAATTTAATAAATCAAAAGTATTATCTAAATACATTTCATCAATAGCTCCATAACCTCTTTTACCACTACCACTTACTGGAAATGATTTTTTATTGTCAAATATTCTAACTTTTATTTTATTCATTATCTCATCTACAATATTTGCAGGCAACTTAGCATATAATCTATTTTTTAATGAATTAATAACATATTCATCACTTTTTTCTTTAAAAGGTTGAAATTCTACATTAATAATAGGAATTTCTATATCATTTTCAATGACTTTAGAAACTGTACAGGATAGAATATTTTTTGTATCTTCTAGAATAATATCTGCTATTTTATAATTTTCAATATTATTATAAGCATCTAATTTTATATTATTTTCGCTACGATCTTTTACATGAACAGTTCCAAGATTATCAATATAACCATAAACATCATTAGAAAGCCATTCTCTACCATATGTATCCATTATTATCTTATTTTTAACAGCGTTGATATTATTTTGATACCCTTTAAAAGTAGTAGCTGAATTTGATGCAATTAATCCCATTTCATTATAATTACACTCTTCATAAAGACCATTTGGCAATTTTTTAAAACAACTAACATGAGCATAAGGAACAGGTTGCATTCCATATTCTTTTCCCTTTAAAACTGGGGCATATAGTTTTTCATAAAAACTTTTCCATAAAGAATAATAAATTCCTCCATGTTCTGTATCTCCGCCACCGATAGATAATGTTGTATATGGAAGAGATAATCCTTTAATCTTTATACCACTACCAGCTTTTGTTTTTTTCAAAAACATATTAATAAATTTTTCTTCACCTTTTGAAGTAGGTTCTCCAACGGCAAATAATGCAAGTAACCAAGGTAATTTTCTACCACTAAATTTCTTTTCTATTAAATATTCTTTAGCAGCTTCAATTATATGAGTTGTTGTAGCATTACAATAATTTGGTTTGTTTAAAAATAAAATGTCTAAGAATGTATTTTTCCCATATACAGGCTCTAAAGCAACACTCCAGATTTGCATTAAATTATCTGAAATACATGTAATTACATCAGTATTTGATTCAGTATGAATATGTGCAAGTCCTCTTAAGCCTTTTATTTCGGGATTACCAGAATATTTTGGCTGATGAAATATACCACAAGTTATAAGACTTCTATTTGAGTGAATAATGGCTTTCGGTCTCCCAACTTTTGTTGAACCACTTGTAAAAGTAATTAAAAAGTCAGTATCTAAATCATTGTCATCATTTATAACTTGATCATAATCTTCTCCATAATTTTTAAATTCATCAAACAACAATATACTGTTATCTTTAGCTTTAAATTCTTTAGCTCTATTATCAATATAATAATATTTATCTAAAGACTCTTCATATTCATCACATTCTTTAGGATTTTTAGGTAGTGAATCAGCAAGTGAAAATATAACTCTATTATCAAAATCATGATTTTCTACTACATCTTTAATATTTTCATAAAAATCATCAGAGGCAAAGAAAACTTTTTTAGTACAATTATTTAATATTTCTTTTATATATTCATGATCAAAATGATCTCCAAATAAAGTTATTTTAGCTCCAAGTTTATTAATTGCTAAAATTAAATAAACAAATTCTGGAGTATTTGCAAGACATGCTGGTATAGAGTCGCCTTTTTTAATTCCCATTTTAGCTAAAGATTTGGCAAGTTCATCAGCTTTATTAATCATTTCATTAAATGTAATTTTATTTCCTTTGTAAAATAATGCTAATTCATTTGGATTTTTCTCAGCTATATTTTTAATCTCTTGATACCAAGAGTGATTATGATTCTTTTCTATATTCATTAATGCTGCTATAGCATTTTTCCCTCTTTTAGTTCTAATAATTCTTGTTGAAGGCTTATTTTTATCCAATTTTGCTAATAACTCTACTTCTTTTTCTACATGATAAGTAGGCAATACACCTGTTTGTTCTAATTTTGTTGTAAATATCATATAAAAATCCCCCTTAATTAATAAAATTATAGCAAAAAAATACTAGTTTGTCAACTTATTGTAAAATTGCCTGCCTGTTAAAAAAATAAAGAACTCATTATTTATGAGTCCTTTTTAAAACTTTAGAATTATTATAATCTCTTAGTTTCCATTCATATGTTGTTAAAGCACTTTCTAAATCACTTTCAGTTTTTAAAATTTCTTTAAATTCTAAAACTTGATTATCATATTCTTCACAAACACTTTTATCATATAATTTTAAATTAAATTCTCTAATAGTAATGTCTTTAAAATTTAAAATTTTACCACATAATAAACATTTCTTAAAATCAACTCTATCAAAATCACTATTTTCGATGTTTAAAGCAACATGTGAGCAACTACTTTGATAATAAGCATGTTGTACATTTAGTTTATTCATCTCTTCTTTATATGAAATATTTTCTAAAATTGTTTTTAATAAAATATCTTTTTCTGTATCATTTTTTACTTTTTCCATAAACTCCCTCAATAAATCAATCTAATTTTTTATGAAGTAATTCTTTAGTAATAACTGGGTTAGCTTTACCACGAGTATTTTTCATAACCTGACCAACAAAATAGTCAAATAAATTAGTTTTTCCATTTTTATATTCATTAACTTGATTTTCATTATTTTTAAGTATTTCTAAAATAATACTTTCTAACTCACTAGCATCAGAAATTTGAGCATTTTCTTTACTAATGAAATTCTTAGGTTCTTTTTCTTCTTCTAATACTTTAAAGAAAACTTCTTTAGCTTGTTTTGATGAAATAGTACCATTATTCATATTATCAATAATAAATTTAAGCATTTCTGGTGTTAAATAGAAATCTCTAATATCCATTTCATTCTTATTTAAATATCCAACTATATTAACGGTTACCCAGTTACATGCAATCTTTGCATCAATACCAATTTCTAAGCATTTTTCAAAGTAATCAGAAATATTTTTATCTTTAACTAAAATAGTAGCATCATAAGCTGATAAACCATACTTAGTTATATATTTATCTTTTCTTTCATAAGGTAATTCTGGTATAGATTTTCTAATTTCTTCTAACCATTCTTTACTTACTTTATATCTTGGAATATTAGGTTCTACAAAATATTTATAATCAATAGCATCAACTTTTGAACGCATTCTAATAGTTGTACCTGATTCTTCATCCCAAC
This sequence comes from uncultured Bacilli bacterium, assembly GCA_934129945.1. Lineage (GTDB taxonomy): Bacteria > Bacillota_I > Bacilli_A > RF39 > UBA660 > RUG14121. Next base: position 26,669 of record CAKOXC010000002.1, on the reverse strand, counting down.
GTCTTGTCTCTTGTTCTACTTCATCATAACGTCCAGCATCTTTTAACTCAGATTGTCTTTTTATTTCATATACTATTGCATCATGAACTCCACCAAAAGAGTTAACGTTTTTAATTTCTACTTTTGTTCCTAACTCTTCATTATCTGATATTGAAATATTAACATCACATCTTATTTGACCTTTTTTAGTATCAGCTTCTGAAATATTACAATATTGATAAATTGTGCGCATGTATTCTAGAAAACTTACTGCATCATCAGCTGATTTTATACAAGGCTCTGTAACAAGTTCTAAAAGAGGAACACCTGCTCTATTATAATCGATAGTTGAAGTATCATATAAGTGATCCATACTAGCAGCATCTTCTTCCAAGTGAATATTATCTATTCCAACTCTAAAAGTAGTATTATCATCACGAATTATATCTAAATAACCATTCATACCTACACAATCTTCTGGTGGATTTTGAGTAATTTGAAAGTTCTTTGGCATATCTGGATAATAATAGTTTTTTCTTTCAAAATAAACATATTCTGGTTGGCGACAATGAAGAACTTCACTCATCATTAAAGACATTCTTACACATTCTTTATTTAATACAGGTAAAGTTCCAGGAAATCCCATATCAATAGGTCTAATATTAGAGTTAGCTAAATCAGAATATTCATTTCTAGCACTTGAAAATACTTTAGAATTAGTTTTTGAAACTTCGCAGTGCATTTCAAGCCCAATTGTAACATTATATTTACCCATTATTTATCACCTCCAGCTATTTGGCCTTTATAGTTCATTGTACCTTCTAAGGCATATGCAATATTTAATACATTTTGATCATCATAACAATTTCCAGTAATATTTACACCAACTGGTAAATTATCTATAAAACCATTTGGAATGGTAATTGAAGGAAATCCTCCAAAGTTACCAATTTGTAAGTGATCTTCTAAAGCCGCTGTATCAGATTTTAAAATATCTTTTGAACCATCTAGGTGTTTAGCAACACCTGTACCAACTGGCATAATTAATCCATCATATTCTTTAAATAATTCTTTTACTTTATCAACAATAAGTCTTCTTACTCTTTGAGCATTTTTAAAATATCTATCTTGATTTTCAGATTGTAATACATAAGAACCAATGATAAAACGTCTTTTAATTAATGGTGAGAAACCTTTTGTACGATGGTCTTTCATCATTTCAATATAATTAGATCCTTCTCCACGTGGTCCAAAAATAAGACCTGTTAAATTTGACATATTACTAGTTGCCTCAGCACAAGAGATAACAACATAAGTTGAAGGTATAGCATTTAATAATTTAGAATCAATAGATACACCTTCTACAGTAATACCAAGAGATTCACATTTTTTAATAGTTTCTTTAAAGTTTTCTAAATGAGTTTTAAGTTCATCAGTAGCATCTTTATAATTTTCTATATCACATAATTCTTTAATATAAAATAGTTTTTTTCCTTTAACATCATCTGTTAAATTATCATTTAAATGGATATTACTTGAATCCCAAGTAGTCATATCGTATTTATCGATACCTTTCATTCCATCTACTACTATAGCAGCATCACGTACACTACGAGTTAAAACACCACAATGATCTAAACTAGATGCAAAAGCAAATAAACCATATCTTGAAATCATACCATAAGTTGGTTTATATCCAACGATACCGCAATAAGCAGCTGGTTTACGAATTGAATCTCCTGTGTCAGAACCTAAAGCATAAGGATATACGCCACTTGCAACAGCAGCAGCAGATCCTGATGAAGAACCAGCACACATACGAGTTACATCCCATGGATTTTTTTGAATTCCTGTGTGTCCAGTTGTTCCTGTTCCACCCATTCCAAATTCATCCATAGCAGTTTTATTTACTACAATGGCTCCATGTTTAGCCAAGTTTGAAACAGCAGTTGCTGTAAAAAATGGTACATAATCTTTTAAAGTATTAGAAGATCCCGTAGAAAGAACACCTTTTAAAGAATAATTATCTTTAACACCATATGGTATACCTGACAATAGATCATCAGTTACATTACCACCCTTAGCATCATCTAAAATGGTAACAAAAGCATTGCATTTATCTTGAACCCTATGAGAAAGTTCTAAAGATTCTTTAACAAGTTCTTCACTAGTTACTTCACTATTTTTTAACTTTTCATGTAATTCTGTAATAGATAAATTCATGTATTTCATTCTCCCACCACCTTTGGTACTTCAACTTCTCTTCCATCTACTTGATCACAATTAGATAGAGCATCTTCAATTAAAATTTTATCTTCTGCTACATCTTCTCTTAATTCAAAGACAAAATCATCAAGAGCATGGGTCATAGGTTTAACTTCTTTAATATTAGGTATTTCATTAATTTTATTAATATTATTATCTATAATTTCAAATTCTTCAAATACCATATTTTTTTCTTCTTCAGTCAATCCAATTAATAATAAATCTGCTAATTTTTCTACTTTTTCCGGAGTAAATCCACTATTCATTTTTATCCTCCTCAACTACTTTAATTCCTAACTCGTCTAATTGTTCTTTCATTAAAGTTGCTGGTGAACCCATCATTAAATCTGCACCTGATGCACTTGTTGGGAATGCTTGAACTTCTCTTAAGTTTGGTTCGTCTTGAATAAGCATAATTAATCTATCAATACCAGGAGCCATACCACCATGTGGAGGACATCCATATTTAAATGCTGTAAAGATTGATTTAAATCTTTCTTCTACTTCTTTACGAGAATAACCAACAATTTCAAAACCTTTTGCTAAACTATTTAAATCATGGTTACGAATAGCTCCACTTGCCATTTCATTACCATTACATACAAAATCAAATTGATAAGCTAAGATTTCACTTGGATCTTTTTCTTCATAATCTTTAATTCCACCATGTGGTAGACTAAATGGATTATGACAGAATTCCCATTTTTTATTTTGTTCATCAAATTCAAACATAGGGAAATCATTAATAATACATAACTCTAGTTTATTATTATCAATAAGTTCCATTTTTCTTCCTAATTCATTTCTAATTAAACCAGCAAATTTTTGAGCATGTAATTTATTTCTATTAGCAATAAAGAACATAACTGAATTAGTTTTCATATTAAATTCTTTAATTAAGCTTTCTCTTTCAGTATCACTTAAGAATTTATCAATAGGTCCTTTTAATGAGCCATCTTCCATTAAAGTAATATATCCAATTCCTGGCATTCCAATACTAGATGCATAATCAACTATTTCATTAAACCATGAGTTTGAATTTTGACCAATATTATCAGCAACTATAACTTTAATAGTACTTTTCTTAAATGGCCCAAATGTTGTATCTTTTAATACTTCAGTAGCATCTTTAATAATTAATGGATTTCTTAAATCTGGTTTATCAGTACCATAATCTTCCATAGCATCTTTATAAGCAATTCTTCTAAATGGAGGTTTACTAACTTCTTTATTTGAAAATTTAGTAAATGTATCATAGAAAATACTTTCACCAACAGCTAATACTTCATCTTCTTCAACAAAAGACATTTCTAAATCTAATTGGTAGAATTCTAAAGTTCTATCAGCTCTGGCATCTTCGTCTCTAAAACATGGTGCTATTTGGAAATATTTACCCATTCCTCCAACCATTAATAATTCTTTATAGATTTGTGGTGCTTGAGGAAGAGCATAAAACTTGCCTTTAAATAATCTTGATGGAACAACAAAATCTCTAGCTCCTTCTGGACTTGATGCTGTTAAAATTGGAGTTTGAACTTCATTAAATCCTAAATCATACATTTTATTTCTTAGAAAATGTAAAATATCTGAACGTAAAATCATATTTTTCTTTACTTGTTCATTACGCATATCTAAGTATCTATATTTAAGTCTTACATCATCTTTAGTAGATTTAGATGTCATAATTTCAAATGGTAATTCATGAACAGATTCACCTAGCATTTCTAATGAATCTACTAAAAGTTCAAAATATCCAGTAGTTATTCTTTCATTTTCAGTTCCTTCTGCTCTTTTTCTAATTACTCCCGTTAGTTTAATAACTGATTCTTTTGCAAGACCTTTAAACATATCATCATCATTTGATACTGTTTGAAGTGTTCCACTCTCATCTCTTAAATCTAAGAATAATACACCACCATGGTCACGAATATTTTCAATCCAACCACTAACTACAACTTTTTTATCAACTAAAGATTCATTTATATCTTTAATCATATGTGTTCTATATTTATTCATTATTTATTTTCCTTTCTAATTCCAATTCCTAATTCTTTTAATTGTTTTTCATCAACATCATTTGGGCATTCACACATTAAGTCAGATGCAGATGCTGTTTTAGGGAATGCTATTACATCACGAATGTTTTCTGTATTTGTTAAAAGCATTGTAAGTCTATCAAGTCCAAAAGCAAGACCACCATGTGGAGGAGTTCCATATTTTAATGCTTGATTGAACCAGCCAAATTTTTCTTCAATTTGTTCTTCAGTAAGTTCTAAAGCTTCAAACATTTTTTGTTGAATTTCGTCATTATGAATACGAATTGATCCACCGCCAGCTTCATAACCATTGATTACGATATCATAAGCTTTACTATAGCAATGAGCTTTATCTGTAAGTAATTTATCAACATCTTCATCTTTTGGAGCAGTAAATGGATGATGACATGCCATAAATCTGTTTTCTTCATCACTCCATTCAAATGATGGAAAATCTGTTACCCATAATAATTTATAATCTGATTTAGAAATTAAGTCTAGATCTTTAGCTATTTTACATCTTAATGCTCCAAGTGCAGCTTTAACAATACCTTTTTTACCAGAAATAATTAATACTAAATCATTATTTTCAATATTTAGTGCTTCTTTAATATCATTAATTTCTTTTTCAGATAAAACTTTAACTATACTACCTGTAACTTCCTCATTATACTTTAAGTATGCAAGACCACTTGCTTTATAAGTCTTTACATAATCAGTAAGTTTATCTAAATCTTTACGCGAATATTTATCACTAGCATTTTTAACTACTATAGCATTTATAATTCCATTATCCTCAATAACTGATTTAAACACAGTAAAATCAGTATGTTCTAAAATGTTTGTAATATCATTAATCTTCATTTCAAAACGCATATCAGGCTTATCAGATCCATAATAATTAATGGCATCATCATATTTCATTCTCAAAAGTGGTAACTTAATATCAATATTTTTAACTTTTTTAAAAACATGTGCTATTAAATTTTCAGCCATTGTCATAACATCATTTTCTTCAACAAAAGACATTTCTAAATCTACTTGAGTAAATTCTGGTTGTCTATCAGCACGTAAATCTTCATCTCTAAAACATTTTGCTATTTGAAAATATCTTTCAATTCCTCCAACCATTAGAAGTTGCTTAAATAACTGAGGAGATTGAGGAAGAGCATAAAACTTGCCTTTATTAACACGACTTGGTACAAGATAATCTCTAGCTCCTTCAGGTGTAGATTTACAAAGTACAGGAGTTTCTACTTCAATAAAATCTTTACTATCTAAAAATTCTCTTATAGCCATTGTAATTTTACTACGTACTATAAGTTTATCTTTTATTTCATTTCGCCTTATATCTAGGTATCTATATTTAAGACGTGTATCTTCTAAAGCACTGGTGTTATCAGTAATTTGAAATGGTATTTCAAGTGATTTACTTAATATTTCTAAGTATGTTATTGTAACTTCTACTTCACCAGTAGCAATTGAAGGATTAACATTGTCTCTTTTACATACTTTACCACGTGCTTTTACAACATACTCATTCTTTAATGAAGAAGCAACATCATAGTACTTATTTTCAGGATTTATAACAAGTTGAATTATGCCTGATCTATCTCTTAAATCAACAAATATAAGTCCTCCTAAATTTCTTACCTTAGAAACCCAACCATAGATTTCTATTTCTTCATTCAAATTTTTAATATTAATGCTATTATTAAATATTTCTTTCATAAAAATCCTCTTTTCTAAATAAAAAAAGTACCAGCATGTAAGGACGAAATAATTTCCGCGGTGCCACCTTACTTTACTTAGGTACTCTCTAGTTTAATTTATCGCATTAAAACGTTTTTAATCATCAAAAAGTTGTTTTTCATCTATTTTTATCTTAAGCATTTTCACCATCTAGCTCTCTCTTTTAAGAATATTATATAGATTACTCGTCTTTTCTATAAAAAATTCAAAATGTAAGTTTATTTTATTACTTTTATAAGCAAAAGTCAATTCATTTTAAATATATTGTGGTAGAATCGTTACCAATATTATAGAAACTATTTGTGCCTTTTTTTATAATTGCTACTGGTCTAAAACTTCCTGTTGCACCATATATTTCATTAGAAGTAACATCTGGATTAAGCTCACGATCAAAACTTTTTGATCTTTTTGCAACAGTGGGTGGTTGATATCTTGTATCACTGTTTGAAATACCATATAAATAGCATACACTAGAATCTTTAGAACTACAAGTTCCTTCACTAATATTAGCTGAAGTAAAGTAACTAGCCGGACGTCCTTCAGGTGTATAGCATTTTTTCAAATCATCTGATAAATAGTTTTTATCTATTCCTTCATAGTAATGTCTAAAAGTGACGTTAGAATTTCCATCACCATATATATTATTTAGCATAGTCGAAAATTGCTCATTTACAAAACTGTTATATGTGCTTTGACCAATAATTTTAATTGTGGCACTAGAGCAATATAAAGATATAGCGTAAATATAATCATTATCAGTTTTTATAATTTTCCAATATTTTAATTCAGTTGGATCTAAAACACCAGAATAAACACTATATTTAGTATAACTTCCGTTTGAAAAATTAGTTGCAAAAGTGTCGTTATTATAGCTTGCAACTGGCTTATATGTAACTGTTGCTCCCACAGCAATAGAACTATCATCAATATCAATTTTTTCTGCTTGGATTGTAGCTTCTAAATTTAGACTATTTTTTATGTCTTTTTTTACTTGATTTAATAAAATCCTATTTTGAGCATAAGCCGTTAAATTAATTGTTAAAAGTAATAAAAAAACGATAAAAAATGAAAATATAATTGAAACTGCTATAAAACCTTTTTTATTTTTCATTTTTCATCCCTCTTTACTATATTATTATTATACTTTTATTAAGGATTAATGTCAATTTCAAAAAAGATTGATATATTTTTAATTTTTATTATTTTTTGACTAATACTAATTTTTTTGCTTATTTTTGCTAATTACTAAAGTTTTTTTAAAGGAATACACACATTTTTAGATAACTCTAATATTTTTACTTTTTCATTTTTCATTAAACAATTTTTATTCATTGCTTCTAGACTTGGTAATCTCAATTCTTCTAAAACTTCATTAGTAGCCAAAAAGAACTCTCCAAATCTTTTTAAACTTGGTAATTCTAAAGTTTTTAAGCATTTATTTTCAAATAAAAAGCCATGTCCTACTTCCTCTAAATATGGAGCAGAAAAATAAGAAAGCATTTGAGCAACAGTCAAAAAATTTTGACCAATCCGAACAACACGAGGTAATTCTAAATATTTTAAATTCATATTAGCAGCCTCCATAAAACTATAGCCAATAACTTTTACCCTTGGTAAATCAACACTATTTATTGTAACGTTCCTAGAAAGAAACCTATTGCCAATGTATTCTAATTTAGGAAAAGAAATTTCTTCTAATTTATTAAACCCACTAATAAATTCGTTACCAACTATTGTTAGTGATGGCATTTGAATATTTTTTAATTTTATATTATTGTACATAAACCAATCAGCTATTGTAACTACATTATCCATGTATATACTTTTTAAGTATATATTATTGTATAAAAAACTATCATTAATATTTGTAACCAAATCATTATAATAAGATATCATTTTATTTTCATTATCTAACACTATTATTATTTGATGATCGTCTTTTTTTAATAAGATATATTTCTTATCTTTTTCTTTCTTTATCTCAATTTTTTCTATATTTTTATGATATTTACAAAAAGATTCTTCTATATTAGCATCATATAAATTAATAGTTTTTTCTTTTAAATCTAAAATAAAATAATCAAATATTATATATCTTTCTTTTTCATATTTTTTCGCTTGAAAATTATCAATAATAATATTATCAGTACAATAATAAATATTATTTATTTCATAATTATATTTATAATATTTTCCATCTTTTACTAGTACATAATCAGTTAATTCAAATTTTTGATTTGTACTATTGCAAATACCAAAATTATAAAAATTTTCAAAACTTTTTGTTAATCCAGGAATTATATTATCTAAATCATTGTGAAATGTTACATCAGGATTAATCACACTATGATTATATCTATTTTTTATTGATAAATAATTTTTTCTTCCCTTAGTAAATTGTATACTTATCACAGATGTTCCATACTCATCTTGTCTTTCTGGATTTTTAAAATTTTCTCTTATAATATCATCAACATTTTTCTTAACTGCAAAAAATACATAATTTGTTTTTAATCTACTATTATCCTTGAATGTACAAAGCATTTCTTCTTCTTTATAATATTTTTTAAATTCTTGAATATCCTCATTAGTTTTGCATTCATATAAAATATAACCCGCTTCATTTAATAATTCATATGGAGTATTATTTGTATTAATTTCTTCAATTTCTTCAAGTCCTTCTTTTAATAATAAATTATTTATAAACCTTTGAAATTCTGATTTTAATCCGCTATTAATAATATCATCATATAAAAATTTATTTGGATAAAATTTATTTTCTATTATATCAGGTAATAATCCTTCAGTTTCTAAGATAGTTGGAAATAACTCTCTACATAAATGAGCAAAATTTTCACCATACTTCTTTTTAATTCTATTTAAATCACTATTCATGATATAATCCCCCATTGGTTTGATATTATAAAGCATTTTTAATGTTTTTTCCATATTTTTTATAAAAAAATACCTAGATATTCATATCTAAGTATTCTACAATTTCACTTTCTTTAACTTTAGTCTCTTCTTTAGTAAGATTATCTTTAATATTTAATTCTCCATTTTTAAGATCTTCATCGTTAAGAATTATTAAAAATTTAGAATTTAATCTATCAGCTTGTTTAAATTGAGCTTTTAAACTTCTTGCACAATTTTCAAGTTCTATTTTAAATCCATTAAGTCTTAATTCTTGAGCTAAGTATATTGCATGTTCTTTTTCTGTTTCAGATACATACATAATGAATGCGTCCATTTCTTTTTTAGAATTAATATTACATTCAAGTTTATCTAAAGCAAAAATTAATCTATCAATACCACAAGCAAATCCTATGGCTGGTGTTTCAGGCCCATTTAATTCACTAACTAGGCTATTATATCTTCCACCACCAGCTATAACATTAGAAGAACCTAATTCTTTAACATCACATACTATTTCAAATACCGTATGATCATAATAATCAAGTCCTCTTACTGTATTTGGATCAATTGTATAATCAATATCTAAGGCATCTAAGTAATTTAAAACTTTATCAAATCTATTTTTACTTTCTTCATTTAAATAATCAGTAATTTTTGGAGCATTTTTTATTATATTACTCTCTTGGTCAACTTTACAATCAAGTATTCTAAGAGGATTAGTTTTTAATCTTCTTTTACAATCATCACATAAATTATCAATATCTTTTTCTAAATATTTAATTAAGGCTTCAGTATAATTTTTACGTGATTCTTTATCCCCTAAACTATTAATATTTACTTTTAAATTAGAAAGACCTAAAGCTTCAAAAATTCTAATAGGTAAAGAAATAATTTCTGCATCTATGTAAGGGTCATTTGATCCAAGTACTTCAATCCCAAATTGAGTAAATTCTCTATTTCTTCCAGATTGTGGTCTTTCATAACGATACATTGTACCATTGTAATATAGTTTTACCGGTTTTTCGGCATCTCCATACATTTTGTTTTCAATATAACTTCTAACAACACCAGCTGTTCCTTCTGGTCTTAAAGTAAGAGGTCTTTCACCTTTATCTTTAAAATCATAAGTTTCTTTTTTTACTATATCAGAATCTTCACCACTAGTTCTATGGAATAATTCTGTACTTTCAAATATTGGTGTTCTTATATAGTCATAATTATAATAACTACAAAAAGCATCAATTATATCGTTAACATATTGCCATTTCTTAGCTTCACTTCCATATATATCATATGTTCCTTTTGGTTTTGTTATCATATTAATTCTCCTTTTTTCGTTTATTTTAATACAAAGTTTCAAAAAATGCAAAATTTTTAATTATCTTCTAGTTTAACACTAACTATTTTAGAAACGCCAGATTCTTGCATTGTTATACCATATAAAATATCGGCATATTCCATAGTTTTCTTTTTATGTGTTATTAGGATAAATTGACTCTTATTTTCTTTTTCTTTTAAGTATTTACCAAATAGTTCAACATTAGCCTCATCTAGGGCTGCTTCTACTTCATCCAAGATACAGAATGGTACAGGTTTAACATTTAATATTGCAAATAATAATGATATTGCAGTTAATGTTTTCTCGCCCCCAGATAAGAAGGAATTAGATTTAAGTTTCTTTCCAGGAGGTTCAGCAATTATATCTATTCCTGAATTTAAAATATCTTGTGGATCAGTTAAAACTAATTTACCATTTCCACCTTTAAACATTGTTTTAAAGACTTTACTAAATTCTAATGAAATATTTTCAAAAGTTGTTTTAAATTTTTCTTTCATTATTTCATCCATTTCATTTATTACTTCATATAAATTTTCACTAGCTTTTATTAAATCATTTTTTTGGTTAAATAAAAATTCATATCTTGTATTTAATCTTTCATATTCAGCAATAGAACCAGTATTAACTTCCCCAAGTTTTAATATTTCTTTCTTTAAATAAGAAACTTTATCACGTGCTAGATTTTCATCAATCTCTAGAGGATAATCACTCTTTGCTTTTTCATAGGTTATATTATAATTATCAGTTAGATTAAGTAATAAATTATCAAGTTTAATATCATATTTACCAATTTGAATTTCGCTATCTTTTATTTCACTTTGAATTTTATTATAATTAACTGCTACTTTATGATAAGAATTTTGAAGTATTTCAATATCTTCATTAAGTTTTTCTTTTTCTTCTTTAATTTTTTTAATATCAAGAGAAATAAGATCTTTTTTACTTGATAAATCTTTAACTTGCTCTAATATTTCATTTAATTTATTATCTATTGTTCCATTTTTTAAATTTTCATTACCTGCTATTTCTTCTAATTTGTTTTTCAAATTTTCATTCAATTCTATTAATTTACTATTTTTAGTATTATACTCTTCTTTTAAATTAATTAAATTTCTATTTATTTTTTCTTCTTTAGCAGTGATATCATCAAGTTCTTTATTTATATTTTTTAATTTATCATAAGTATTATCTATATTAATAGAGCATTTTTCAATTTTAGAAGTAATATTTCTTAAATCTTCTTTATCTTTTAAAATACTATTGTTATTTTTTTTAGAACCACCTGTTAGCGATCCACCTGCATGGATTATTTCACCATCTAGGGTTACGATACGATATTTATAATCAATTTTTTTACCAGCTATATTAGCGGTATCTAAATCTTTTACGACAATAATATTTCCTAGTTGATTATCAATTATATTTTGGTATTTTTCATCACATTTAACTAGTTCTTTAGCACAAGCAATAAACCCATCTATATCATTTAATTTATTACGTGTTTCATAATCAATATTTTTAGGTTTAATGATATTTAAAGGAAAGAATGTAGCTCTACCAAGTTTATTTTCTTTTAAATAATTAATACATTTACTAGCTACTTTTTCATTATCTACTACTAAGAAATTACCACTACTAGCTAGAGATGTTTCAATTGCACTAGTATAAGTATCATCCATAGTTATTAATTTATATAAAATATTATGAACACCTGTTAATCTTGGATTATTTAAAATATTTTTTACTGAATTAGGTAATTTAGAATCATTTTCAATAGAATTCTCAAGTATTCCTTTTTGACTTTTTAAGTTATAACTTTCCATAGTATATTCATTTAATTTACTATTTAATGAATTCTTTTTAACTTTTAAAATACTTTCTTTTTCACTAATGTCACTTAATTCTTTACCCAATTTTTTTAATTCTGTTTCTAAGTTTTCTTTTTCTTTATTAGCAAATTCAATAGTTTTTTCAAGGTTTAATTGCTCTTCTTTAAGATTAATTAAGTTATTTGCAATACTATCTTTAGATAATTCAAATTTTTGACGTTCTAAAGTTATTTGTTTTTCACTTTGTAAGTCAGATAACTGTTCTACAGTAGCTAATAATTCATTATTCTTTTTGTTAAATTCTTCATCTAATTTTAATAATTCTAATTTTTTTAATTCAATATTAGCCAAATCCTCTTTATTAGAATTAGTTATATCAATACTTTCTTCTTCTAATTCTTTAATAGACTCTTTAATTTTTGTATATTTTTCATTAATATCAGTAATATCTTTAGCAATTAATGATATTTCAATATTTTTTAATTCTTCTTTTAAATCATTAAACTTAATTGCTTTCTCACTTTGTTCTTTTAAAGGTTTAACTGTTTTATCTAATTCTTCAATAAGTAAATTTAATTTTTCTAAATTATCATTAGTTTTTTCTAGTTTCCTAATACTTTCTTCTTTTCTCTTTTTATATTTTAAAACACAAGCAGCTTCTTCAAAAATTACCCTTCTTTCAAGGGGTTTACTATCTACAATTGCTTCAATTCTTCTTTGACTGATAATATTTAATGAATCATTGCCAACACCTGTATCTAAGAAAAGATTTACAACGTCTTTTAAACGAACTTTACTATTATTTATGTAATATTCATTTTCACCTGATTGATAAACTACTCTTTTAACTTCAACTTCAGCAAATTCACTATTTAAATAATGATCAGTATTATCAAAAACTAAAGTAACACTAGCACGATTATGTGCTGGTCTTGATTTAGAGCCGGCAAATATTACATCACTCATAGATCCAGTTCCACGAAGAGTTTTTACTGATTGTTCCCCTAAAACCCATTTTACAGCATCAACTATATTACTTTTACCACTACCATTAGGTCCAACAATAGCTGTTATATTGTTATTTAATTCAATGTCTATTTTATCTGCAAATGATTTAAACCCATAAGCTTTTATACTTTTTAAATACATAAACTACCTTCCTTTTTATTTTGCACGTTTTTTGTAAGCATCAAGAGCAGCATTTTGTTCTGCTTCTTTTTTACTTTTTCCAATTCCTGTCCCATACACGATTCCATCTATTTTAACATTTACTTCAAAAGTCTTATCATGAGCTGGACCAGATTCATTAATTATCTCATATTCAAGTGATTTTTTATCGGTTTGAACTAATTCCTGCAAAGCAGATTTATAGTCAACTAAAAAATGACGCTTTGCTTTGATTGAAGGAATAACAGTTTTATAAACATAACCTTTAGCTACTTCAAAACCTTTTTCAAGGAATATTACCCCTAGAACACTTTCATAACAATCAGCAATTATTGTATCATTAATATTATTTTCTTGACCTTTCCCAACACGAATGTGTTTGTCTATTCCTATTTCTTTAGAATAAAATGCAAGTGCTTGCTCACAAACATAACTTGCACGAGTTTTACTCATAACTCCTTCTTTATCATTAGTATTAATAAAAAAATATTCACTAGTAATTGCTTCTAAAATTGCATCTCCCAAAAATTCTAATCTTTCATAATTTTTACAATCGTGTTCATTTGAGTAACTACTATGAGTTAGTGCTTCTAAAAGTAACTCCTGGTTATTTATTTTAATTCCATATTTTTCTAAAAAGTTCATTAAAAACCACCTCTATTTAGTTTTCTTAACTCTAACTATTATAACAAATGTATTAAAAAATTACTATTTATTTTTACAATATTTAAAATATGTAGTAAAATAATAACCAGGTGATTGTATGAAACATTTAGTAATATTTTTAATTAGATGTTATCAAATTACTCCCTTAGAAAGTCATAAAATGTGCCGTTTTACTCCGACATGCAGTCAGTATATGATTGATGCAATCAATGAATATGGTGTGCTAAAAGGTATTAAACTAGGTATTAAAAGAATTTCTAGATGTCGTCCTAAAGGAGAATTTGGATATGATCCAATCAAAGTAAAGGAGAAATAAAGAATGAAAAGAATTTTTGCACTAATATGTATTTTAATTATTACATTTAGTTGTTCAGGGTGTTTTAAAAAAGATGATTTAGAAGGAGCTACTATTAACACTACTGTTTACCCTATAACTTATATTGCTAATACTTTATATGGCGATAGTTCAAATATTAATAGTATTTACCCTAACGAGGCCGATGTTAAAAATTATAAACTAACTCAAAAGCAAATTGATGAATACAGCAAAAGTGATATTTTTATTTATAATGGTTTATCTAATGAAAAACAAATTGCTAAAAATTTCTTAAATAAAAATAAAAAACTTAAAATTATTGATGTTGCATATGGTTTAAAATATAATTATGGGGTTGAAGAATTATGGCTATCTCCAAGTAATTTCTTAATGTTAGCTTCAACGGTTAGAACAAATTTAACTGATTTCATTGATAATAAATATTTAGTTGAAGAAATCAATAAAAATTATAATACTTTAGAAGAAGAAATTTCTATAATGGATGCAGAATTAAGAACTATTGCCACTTCTAAAAATAACCCTACTATTGTAGTATCTAGTAATTTATTCAAATTTTTAACTAATTATGGATTCAATGTAATTTCTTTAGAAGATGAAGAAAATTTAACTCAAAACAATTTAACTAATATTAAAAGTAATTTCAAAAATAAAAAGTATACTACTATTTTTATGAAAGATACTGATGAAAGAAATGAATTAATAGATACTCTAGTTAATAGTTATGATGCTAAAATAATAACTGTAAACACAATGAATACTTTAAGTGAAGAAAATGTCAAAAATAATGATACATACATTTCGATTATGAATGAATTCTTAGAAAATATAAGAAATGTAACTTTAGGATAAAATATTATCCTTTTTTTATTGACTAAATATTAATTTTATTGTAAACTTGATTTGTGACCTTGGTTATGGAGTAGTACTCAAGAGGCTGAAGAGGCGCCCCTGCTAAGGGTGTAGGTCGGGAAACTGGCGCGAGAGTTCGAATCTCTCCTGCTCCGCCATATAAGATAATAAAAGTTCTGAAATTAATCAGAACTTTTTTATTTTTTCTTTATAGCAAATTTATTTAAATTTTTATTTTTTAATTTAATACTAGCAACAATAAAAATGCACCCAGCTACTAAAAGCATCCCTGCGCTTATATAATTCCAAATATTTTTAGAAGAAAGTATCAAATATATTGCGTAAAAATATGAAATAACTCCTATGATTATTAAATTGCGTAATTTTTGCATCATATATTTTCCTTTTTCTGTATTTTTATATTCTATAATTAATTTTTTCTTTTCTTCTTTACTCATTCTTTGATATTTATTTTTCATTACTATACACCTCTATTTAATTTTATCATAAAAATTTAAAAAAACATATTGATATTAATAATTTTTTTGATATAATAATTAAGTAATATTGAATGTCTCCTTAGCTCAGTTGGTAGAGCAATTGACTCTTAATCAATGGGTCTAGGGTTCGAATCCCTAAGGGGACACCATATTATTTTTATTTTATTAAAAAAAATAGTTGCAAAATATGACAAAGTACGATAAAATGAAATAGGTTCCAATTAAATGGGCTTGTAGCTCAGCTGGTTAGAGCGCACGCCTGATAAGCGTGAGGTCGGAGGTTCAAGTCCCCCCAGGCCCACCATTTAATTTGGCCAGTTGGTGAAGTGGCTTAACACACCGCCCTTTCACGGCGGCATTCACGGGTTCGAATCCCGTACTGGTCACCAAATTAATAAATTACACCGTTTTCGGTGTTTTTTTATTGCTTATTTAATAAAATTAATTAGAATGAATAATAATATTAATTTATATAGAAAAATTGAAATTGAGGATTTCATTTGGATTATTAATCTTTTTATAGTAATATTTGCCCTAATTTCAAATCATTATGAAAAAGATTATTTAAAAAATCATGATAGATTCTCTGAAAAAATATATAAAACTATTAATATTGATATTTTAATAGTTGTTTTTGTTATTTATTCATATTTTTTATATAGTCGATATCAAGTATGCAAAGAATTAAAAAATACCTCTTCTAAACAGGAGGTATTAAATGCAAATCTTAATTTTTTAGCAGCTCTTTTTGTCGTTATAGCAGCTCTTATTTATATTTACACAGAAATTACTAGTAGCAACTTAAAAAATGATGATTTATCTTTAATCTAAAAATGTCTATAAATATTATTCTTTTCTAAAGTTTGGCCTTTTAAAGCAGCAAGTTCTGAAACACTAACTACTTGATAACCTTCCTCATATAATAAAGGCAACACCTGTTTTACTGCTTCAACAGTAGTTTCGTAAGAATCATGCATTAAAATAATATCACCATCATTAACTTTATCTAAAACTTCTGATTTAATATGTTCTACATCTTTATAACGCCAATCCTCAGTATCGATATTCCACGTTATAAAAATAGTATCAAGAGATTCTTTTACTTTTTGATTTATAGAACCATATGGTGGTCTTGTAAGTTTTAATGTATCACCAGTTAAATCATAATATATTTGACTAGTTAGTTTTTCTTGTTCTAATACTTTACTTAATTTAGTTTTTTTTAGATTACAATGGTTATAAGTATGACTACCTATTTCATTACCACTATTATGTACTGTTGTAACTACTGTAGCATAGCTATTCATCCTATTACCTACCATAAAAAATGTTGCATGAGCTTTATTATCACTTAGAATATTTAGAATCTCAAGAGTTTTGTTGCCACTAGGGCCATCATCGAAGCTAAGTGCTACACTCTTCTTATTTGGATCATAATTATAACCATTTTCATTTTGATAAGTGCTATCCAATTTAACAGTGATATTTAAATAATCTTTAATTTCATTAAAATTAACTGTTAAAAAGAGTTTTTCTTCTAAATTAATATTTACATCCGTATAATAAATAATCATTTCATTATCTTTTATCTCATAGTTTTTAGTAGAACTATTATTAATTGCTTCAACAATAAATTTAGGGTATTTCAAATTTAATAATTCATTAATTTTAGCATCAAAATTACTTCTACAATCTTTTTTTATAATAGAATAAATATCTGTAATCTCATCAATTTTTTCGTCAACAAAATAACTTTTTAAATTATCATTTTCACTATACAAAAGATATTTTATATCATTAAATTTATTTTCTTTTATCAAAGTATTATTTGTATTTTCTTCTTTAATAGTTTTTAAAACATTAGCAGTTTTTATAATTTTTTTTGTTTCATAAATTATTTCATTTTTTGTATTATGTAAATATATTGTTGAGCAAATTAGTGTTACTAAAATTGGTATTGCATAACTTTTTAAACATATTTTTTTCATATCATCACTTCTTAATTATTATTATACCAAAAAAATACATTTTTAAATGTCATTTTGTTCTTTTTTTAGAATTTTTTTTAACATAAGCAACAAATTTAGGGTTTTTTGTTTCTAATTCTATAAATCCACTATTTAAGCAGGTTTTTCTACTTGCTAAATTTTCACGATGAACAATAGTATTTATTGTTTCTATTTCATCACTATAGTTAGTAATCAAATATAAAGATAATTCGCTTAGAAACTTGGTACCATAACCTTTACCACGTTCTTGATTTAAAAAAGCAGCATTTATATATGTATTCTTTGGTCTTCCTATTTCAGTATATCCGATTGGTTTGTTATTTTCTTTTAAGTATATTATATAAAAAGTATTAAATACAGTTGGACTATTAAGATCATTAGAAACTAAATCATAAAATGAATCTTTATATGGATATAAATATTTTTTCACAATATAATCTCTATCAAATTCTTTTATAACTTGTAAGTGTTTAGAATTTGTTATATTAATTTTTTCTAATATAAAACTTGGTAATTCTATTTTCATTTTTTTATTTCCTTCTTGAATTTTATTATAATATTTGTTATTTTTTTAATTTTTTTTCATAAGTATCAAGATCTAGACTAAAATTAGCATCTGGAATATAATGATGAAATTCTTCTTCATAAATTCTTGCTCTTTTTAAAGCATTTTCTATAGTAGTATTTTTAGAATAGATTATCGACTTTCCAATCAAATTTAAAATTTTATCTCTTAATTTTAAATCTAATTTATGATATAAAACAACAGCTTCTAATTGACTATAGTCTAATTCATTAGAATATTTACTTTTAAATTCATCAAGTAAATTTTCTAGAGTAATAAAATCAGTGTCTATATACTTTCTTAAACTTGTTGTTACTCTTATAATTCCACTATATTCATACGCAATTATATTAATAACTGGCTTAATATTATATGACTTATAAATAAATCTTTCGTTTCTAGTTGTCGGATTATTTTTAATAATTTGTAAATATATTTGTGGCAAATACTCTGGGACAGCATCATCATTTTCTTTAAAATTCTGGTTAAAGTATGTTCTATAACCTCCAAGTAGAAGCTTTATTTGATGATCTGTTAGGCGATATTTCAATTGATTAAAATTAAGTTCTTGGCTTAAGTCTTTTAAATTACAAAATCTTAAATCTTGATTTTCAAAACATCTATCCGGATATTTAAATTCGTACCAATATGTTACATAATTTATTAAAATTTGAAGTTCATTTATATCAATAAGTGGAATATATTTATCTTTATCAATTATCTTTTTCATCCAATTTAAAAAATCTTTATTATTTTCTAAAATATATTCTTTCTTATCTAAAGCATAAAATTTTTTTTTAAAAATTTCTTCCATCAAAAAACCACCAATCTAATTATTAACTATTATACTAAATTAAAATTTAATTTAAAACTATTTTTTAGTTTTTTCAAATAATTCAACCGGTTTTTTAGTATGCTTTAAAATTTTAGAAAATTCGTCCGTTACGCAAAATTCTTCAGTAGCATATAAATTATACATATGATTTTTAAAAATATTTTGTTCTTTTAAATATTTAGATGTAACATATAAATAAGGAGTTTTAAGTACTTCATTCAAAAGTAAGTCATTAAAAAGATAATATAATTTTTCTTTATTTGCTGACAAACAAGATATTGGATTCCATAAGTAAAATAAATCTGGATCAATAATTACTATGTTATCTTTATTAAGAATAATATTTTCTCTTTTTATATCATTAATTTTAATTCCATTCTCACTTAATTCGTTTATAAGCTTTTCAATTTCAAAAAGATTTTCTAAAAAATATTCTTTTGAAGCATTCAAAACATCAATATTATCTTCTTGGTAATATTTGGCACTATATCCTTCTACCAAAAAAGCATTATTTCTAATTTTTTTAATAATTTTATTGATAATTTCAATTTTAAAGTACTTTGTATAAACATCGTATAATTCAATAAAGTGAGGATTTTTAAACTCTTTTAAAAGATCAAATAATTGCAAATTTATTCTAGAATCTTTTTCTGACCATGCAAAATATTTTTTAAAAATTATTTTATTATTATAAAATACTTCACCATTATATCCATGTGATAAATATTCCATATCAGTAAAATCAAATTTAACATTATCTCTATTATAAAAATCCATTAAATCACCTTCTAAAAACTATTTTGCTATTTTAAATCTTTTTTAGTTATTTTACAAGCAATAAAAAACTAACTATCTCGAGTTAGTAATTTATTATTCTCTTGGCAAAAATACCTGAGTTTATTATCAATTTGGTGGCCCGTATGGGATTTGAACCCATGAATGTTGCCTTGAGAGGGCAATGTGTTAAACCACTTCACCAACGGGTCATAAAATCTCTATGACGTAATTAATTTTATCATAAAGATTTATATTTTACAATCATTTAATTTTGAACTAAATGACTAGCACCATTTCTATAATCAATTTCAATTCCATCTTCAACATTATAAACATATACATTGAATTTTATACCTTTACCATTATCTTCAATAGAATAAGCTTCCATCTGAATTCCACTAGCAAGTAAGTTTTCACCTTCAAATATTGGTGTAACTCTATATAATACATGATTATTAGTTTCTTTAATGTAATCGGCAACTTTATTTTCAAATTCAAGCATTCGTTTAGTATTAGTAGATCTTGTACATGTAATTAAATTAAGTTCATTAGCATTTTCACCAGTTAGTTGGTATCCAATTAAATGACATCTATTATATAAATATTTTCCATCTACTATATCATACTTTATAGTGTGCCATCCACTTGGTTTAATCATTCCAATACTTCCACGTTTTTCTGTTGGCATCATACTTTTATCTAACTTAGCATATGCACTTGTACACCTTTTTAGATTATCAAGATTACCAAAAATTTGAAAGGGTTCTTTTGCATAATCATTTTCATCAAATTTTGGATTATTATTATTTATTACAACATAATTATTACCATTATATTTTGGAATATCACCAATATCATAAGATATACTTTTTACTTTTTCTTCAGACTTTTTATTTACTAAATCATATATTTCATCATAAAAATTATATAATACTGGACACGATGCAATAAGTATTCCAACTATTACTGAAATTAAATTTACTTTTTTCTTTTTCACTATTATCACTACTCTTCTATACAATTATAACTTATTTTTTAAAGTTTTTGAATATCTATTATATCTTCAAATTTAATTTCAGTATGCGATACATAAATTATTTTGTTTTTGTAATCTAGTTTTTTTATAAGTCCCTTAGTAGTAATAAAATTTATATTTGTGAAATACTTAATAGAAATAAAGTCGTTAATTTCTAACTGATTTATCTTATAAATCAGTTGCTCTTCAAAATTCTTTTCTACTAAAATTTCAGTAGCTTCTAAAGCTTCTTTAAATCCTTTTAAAGCATCAAATGGTAAAAACATAGCGGCTCTATTATTCTGCATTATGGCCTCCAATTAAATTGTTTCTTACCATTTGAGTAGCATTATTACTCAAACTTATAGCTTTTAATAAACTATTACTACCATATTTATTTCTTATACTCAATATAGTTTTTTCTAGATTTGAATTTTCTTTTGTATCATCAAATAGACTAATTTGTTCATAATTTTTACAGACTGTATTAAACCTTATTGCAATTTTTCTAATAGGAATAACTTTATCAATACTAAAATCATAATATTTTAAGATTATGCCTAGTATCAATGAATAATTATTAGTTATTTTTTCTAGTTTGATTGATTTCTTTAAACCATGAGTTATATTTTTAGAATATCCAATGTAAAAACAAATGGTTGATGTATATAAATTTTTCTTTATTAAATCAAGAACTAATGAATCAATCATTTCTATCAAAACTATCCTGGCATCTTTATAATTATAATCTTTAAACAAAATTTGACTATTAGATAAACTATGATTTTGAGTTTTATAGTTTTTAATATCACTAATTGTAGTTGGTTCAATACCATTTGCATGATCAATTAAATACTTTGCATTAACACCAAATTCTTTATAAAGAATTTTAGGATTGCAACGAGCTATATCTTCCATATTATTTAAATTTAATTTGAAAAGTCTATTTTGAATACCTATTCCTATTTTCCAAAAATCTGTTAGAGGAGTATGTTTAGATAATTTTTCTTCATATAGCTTTTCATTTAAAAATCCAATATTATCAGAATTATGTTTTGCTATTATATCAAGAGCAATTTTTGCCAAATATAAATTAGTTCCAATACCTGCTGTTGCTGTTAATCCCAATGTATCATAAATATCTTCTAACATCATTTTAGCAAATTCATATGGTGTTTTTTTATATAGCTTTAAATAACTTGTAACATCCAAAAACATTTCATCGATTGAATATGGATGAATATCTTCTTTAGAAATATATTTTAAATAAATACGATATACCTTAGCTGAATACTCAATATATTTTTTCATTCTTGGCTTTGCTATAATTGGTTTTACATTTTTAGGTATCTCCCACATTCTGCATCTATTTTTTATTCCTCTAGCTTTCATTTTAGGGCTTATTGCAAGACATATTGTACCATCGCCTCTAGTTTCATCTGCTACTATTAAATCCGTTTTAAAAGGATCTAAATTTCTTAAAACACATTCAACTGATGCATAAAAGGTTTTTAAATCTATACACAAATATACTCGATTCATAATTACCACTCCAAAAAGATTATAATACATTTGTTTGTATGTAGCTTTCCCATTTATTGGTAATTATAAAATTATTTAAAAAAAGATTCAGAATTTTTTTCTAAACCTTTGTTTTACATTGTCTTTCCTTTTGTTTCATTAGGTATTTGATAATTATTCAATTTTTCAAGCTGTTCATTGTCTATGTGAATTACTTTACCACCTTTCGGATTAATTTTTTCACCACCAAAAACTATCCATACTGCATCAAGTGGCATATCTGGCATTGAGGCTTTACCATCAGTAAAAATTATTTTATTTTCAACTCGTCTTGAGAAAGCACCTACAGCAACGTCGAAGTCAGTACCTCCTCCACCTTCAAATTGTATATTTTCTATATCTTCTTCTGTTCTAATCTCATGAAATCCATAAAATTCTGTATCAAAACACCCGACTTTTAATTTAGTATGTTGTAATATATTTTTACATTCTCTTAAAAAATTCTTTAATAATACTTCATTTATTGAGCCACTTGTATCAAGAACAATTTCAGTTTCTGGCATTGGTTGTTCTTCTAAATTAGCACTAACCACACCATCTTCTAATGTTGCATTTTTATAAGACCAATCAACATCATACTTAATTGCCTCTCTTAAAACATAACGCCAATCAATTAATGGTTTAGCAGTACCTATATCATTAACTGTTCTAATATCTCTATTCGTTGATGTACCTACCTGTGATGCTTGTTTTAAAATTGCCTCTTTTAATTCTTCTAGCTGTTTTTTCTTATCTTCAAGGTTCTTTTTAAAAGCAGCTTTTTCTCCCATACTTTCAAGTTCTTCCTGTTTCTTTTCAAGTTCAGTTTTCTCTTTATCTTTTCCTAATAAATTCTCTTTTTTATCAGTTTTTTCTTGTTGTTCTTTATGTTTTTTTACTGCTTGTTCCCACATACTGTGAGTATCATGCCCAACATCTTGTTTTGATTTATCTTCTTTTTGTGAATCTTCCTCAGATTTACCACCATTCTGTTCTTGTGATTGTTTTTCTTGTGAACTTCCACTACCTGAATTACCTTGCTGTGGTGATTGAGGTTGTTGTTGATTATTTCCACCTTGACTACCACCACTACTTTGTTGCTGATTACCCTGTTGATTTTGTTGACTATTACCTTGCCCACTTTGTTGTTGTCTTTGTTGTTTTTCTTGTAATAATTTTTCATATAATTGTTCAGCATCATAATTAATAGCTTCTGCCATATCAACACTACCTGGTGCCAATTTTAAACCATCACGTTTTAAAAATTGATTAATAACTCCGTCAGTAGCAATATTCCATAATTCAGCATTCTTACCTTCACTTCTTAATATATGATTGAATGCAATATGACATACTTCATGGGCAAATATAAAAGTTTGTTCCTGAGCACTTAATCCCTCTAAATATTCCGGATTATAATATATTGTTTCTCCATCTGTACCTGTGGTCGGTATATCTTTGTTTTCTTTATAACCT
Source organism: uncultured Bacilli bacterium (assembly GCA_934129945.1). Lineage (GTDB taxonomy): Bacteria > Bacillota_I > Bacilli_A > RF39 > UBA660 > RUG14121. The sequence goes on along the minus strand of CAKOXC010000002.1, from coordinate 2,797 downwards.
ACACTTGCTACTACACTTCCAAAAAAAGGATATTTAACAAGCATTTTTCTTTTTAATGCTGCTATATCATATTTCATAACTTACACCTCAAATTCGTGCAACTAATGAAAATATTTCTTCACTTATTTTATCTTTATTTATTTCATTTGCAGTAACAATTATTATACAACTTTTAGGTAATTCAAATGTAGATATTTTTCTATATTCTAATAATTCACAAAACTTTAATTGTTCTTCTTTAGAAATCGAATCAATTTTATCAATTACTAATATTCTACTGGCATTTGTACTTAATATTTCATTAAGCCATTTAGGAGGCAGAAAATCTGCTCCATCATAATGACCATTTAACTCTTTAACATCAACATTGGCAGGTACTACAACTGCACCATTCAAATCCTTACCAGATATAAAGTCAACTAATATTGGTGCAACATTTGCTTTAATATATGATAATAATATTTCTTTCTTGTTTTCCATTATCTTCTTATACCTCCTTCAGGCATTTCAGCAAGTTTTGCTTCTGCAAGTCTTTCGAACCTACTTTCATCGCTATGTGTCCATAAAGCATCAAAAATTGCTTCAAACTCTGCCCCTAATCCTGTAACGAATCCTCTAACTTTTTCTAAATTATCATCATCTACCTGTGTTAATCCCATAGTTGTTGCATATCTTTCAGCAGTATTTAATGCCTGTATATCTCTATTGGTATAATTTCCATTTATTACATCATCTAATGTTATTACTTGTTGATTACAAAATTCAACAAATTCTTTTGTTATATCTTCACCTACTAATGCCCTTAACATTTCTGGACTTCCTGTTGCATAAAGCATTTTAGAAGCCATTTCCCACTTTCTAGGATCAGCATTAGGTTTCTCACCATCATACTTACTTCGGAGCGTTTCACCCTTTTTATACGCAATATAAGAATAAATTGCTGGATGTATATTATGTTCACTTGCCCACTTTAACCAACCACTGGTTGTTGTTTTAATATATACATGAGCAAATCTATTAAATAATGGTTCTGCCAACTGATTTGCAGCAAGTGAATCTTTCATATCATTTCCTGCTGCTACAATTCTAGCATTTTCCGGTAATTTCCAAATACCATTTACTTCTCTATCTAAAACTATGTTAAATGCTATACCTTGAATACTTGGTAGCGCATTTGTTATTTCATCAAAGAATACTACATGAAGTCTATCTGGTTCCTTTTCACATTTTTCTTGTAATTTCTTAAGCCATGTTGGTGGGACATCCATCATTTCTCCAGTTGTTGCATTATATACACTTTTACCATTTAAACTATCAGGAGTTGCATTACGAAGATATATTATTTCGCAAGTAGGATCTATTTGTTTTACTCTTGCAGATTTACCCTCTGATGAAGGACCATGCAAGAATACTGCTACGCCACTTTCTATTGCTCCTCTTATGATTTCTTCTTCACTTACTTGCCCCAATTTTAAACCATAAGGGTTTCTTCTTCTTTCAGCTCGTTTTTGTTCTTCTTCAAACATTTCTTTTTCTTCTGAGGTCGTATTTTGAACACGAGTAAATGTTATAGTTTGAGTTAAATCTCGAAGCATATATTTATCAAGATATTCTTTCATTTCTGTTTTATCAAAATCACCTTTATACCTATTATCAAGAAATCTTATACCAGAAACCAATCCTTTTTTTGAAATTAAAATTCCTGTTTTATCATCTATCAACCATTTAACGGGTGATACTTCTACCCAAACATAATCACCATTTTTATATCTAACACCATTTGAAAGCATGAATTTATTGCTACCAAATTTAGAGTTAGCTTTTATACGAATATATTTTTTCCCTTGATATTCGTATTCTTCATAGGTTACAGGTTTAAATCCTGTATAATAGTCATCATATTTTACAGAATTAAATGTATAACTTCTCCCTGTCTTGTTCATTCCTCTATTATATTCTGACTCTAGTATATTTTGCATTCTTGAATCAGCAGCATTTTGAGGATATTCTCCATACTCTACTTCTTCTGTTCCATTGTATCCCCTCATTCTGTTTGGAGAGATTTGAGAAAAGATTACAGAAGATTGCAAAACTGGGCGAACAGCACCAAGGCGATGATACCTAAAAATGCAGTTCCTTTTACCATTCTCATTGACCGCGCAGACATCATCAATGCCATCATCAGATCTAGTCCAAAAACAACTAGTTCTACCAGTTAAAGATTTATCTTCATCTATATTATAATCAGGATCTTCACATAAATAACTACCTGTTAAAACACATAAATCTGTAATTGCAGCTTTTGTTCCATATTTTTTAATTACTCTTAATCGAGATTCATTCCTGGTTCCCCAAATTTGTCCTTCAGACAATAAAGTTAAACCTTGACTATTCATTTCAATCATCACCACAGTTATATTTTACCATATAATTTCATTTTCCGTTATTTTTTTGAAAATTCATAAATTTTATTTTATAGATTTTATTAAGAAAAAATTTGACTTTTGATGGTGGTATAGATTTTATGTAAAATCTATGATATTATTAATTTAAGTGAGAGGCAAAAAGTCTTTTGGGGACTTGATGCTTGCCACATTTTGTTTTTTTTGCAAGCACCTTTATTCAGGTTTTAAGAATAAAGATGCTTTTTTTGTTACTTATAAGTAATAACTAATATTTTTACAAATAAAGCTATTATTATAAATAACTGAATAAATATAATTATAAATAACTGAATAAATATAATTATAAATAATCTTGAGATTATATAATCATTCTTGTTCATACTACCACCCTT
>CAKOXC010000001.1 GCA_934129945.1 uncultured Bacilli bacterium | reverse complement strand
GTAGTGTGAACTTTATCTATATTATTAAATAATACTTGTTTATCTTCCATAAATATCTCCTCTACAAATTACTATTTTTCTAACTAATTACTAAATTGTAATTTGTGCTATTCACAACTACCACCATTGTCTTTAAAATAAGATTGAATATATTTAACCATCGTTCTTGAATTAGCAAAGTTCTTATCTTTTACAAGTATATTTATAAATTCAGAACCATTATAATCAATAAGTTTGTCATTTTCATCTTCCATATAGTAATCATATGTTTTACCATCAAGTGTACAAACTAGACTTACTGATGTTGTTGTCTCAACTTCTTTTGTTGTTTTTTTCATAGTGCCAAATAAGATAAATGATACTATTGCAATAACAAAATATAAAGCTAACAATATTCCCATAACTTTAAGTATTTTTATAATAACTCCAGCTAATCTTTCAGTATTACTTACTTTAGTTTCTAAAACATTTTTAATATCATTTTCTAATAATTCGTCAATACTAACATTAAGTTCTTTTGACAATAATTTTAATTGTTCAGGATTTGGAGAAGTCTCTCCTAATTCCCAATTTGATATTGTTTGTCTAGTTACATTTACTTTTTCTGCTAATTGTTCCTGTGAAAGTTTACAGTCCTTTCTTAACTTAAGAATATTTTCTCCTAATTTCATTTTTCTTTTCTCCTTTCACATACAATTATATATATAATTACTTTTGCAATCTACCAAATGTCTTTAGAACTTTGTCAAAGTTATTTAACATTTGTTATACAAATAAAAAATAAATTACATTTCTACAAATTACTATTTAATTGATTCTAGTATATTTTTCCATTGAATTATATTCATCACCATTTATTCTATAAATTCCATTATAAGGTGTTTCAATATACATTTTTCCATTTTTCTTGTAAACAAATAATGTTGATTGCTTTTCGTCTTTCAAATTAAATTCTATTTTTATAATATCTTCTGCATTTACTGGATAGTCTTGTACACTTTCCTCATTTGTAGTTCTTCCTTTACCACTACCACTTAATACATAAATAATATCCTTGATTTCTTCGGTATCTTTAACTTCTTTTTTATTGTTATCTTTTTCAAAAAAGACACTTTCTATGTTTTCTTCTTTTGGAAGTGTAAGTGTATATTCTTTCTTACTACCACATCCTGTTAGCCCTAATACCAAAGCCCCACATACTAAAATAGCAAATAATGTCTTTCTCATAATCCATCCTCCATTTCAACAAATTACTATTTACCTATTTGTTTAATATAAATATTATAACATAATTTACTAATAATTATATCTATTCTAATTCTATTTTATTATCTTCTTGTTCTTCAATTTTTCTTTTTCTAAAATCATCAAGATTAAAACAATCAATCTTGTTATCTTTTTGTTTGTTTGGAACACTAGTTTTTTTAATCTTTATTCCATAATCATATATTGAAATAAATTTTGATTTAATAGGGTATTGTCTAGTCGCCATAAATAATCCATCTCCTAATTTAAATCTCATTAATTCATCAGGCATTAATAATTCACGTCCCATCAAAGATTTGTCATTTGATATATTATAATTTAATTCATCTAAACGACTAGAAGTTGATACACGATTACTTGAGATAGTATATTTGCCCAACCTAGAACTTATTTCTTTTGCCGTTTCATTATCTGAAGTTAGTAAATAAATCCAGTTAGTACAATTGGATTTAATCGTACCAGCAGAATCTTTATAGGTTTCCTTTAACTGATCAAAATCTTGTAAAACCAAATAGAAACGAATATTTCTAGAACGTGATACAGTAATTTTATTAGAAATAGAACTTATAGGTGGCATGTTAGCGAACTCATCTAAAATAAAATTAATTCTTATAGGCATTTTACCATCTTTCATACTTTGTGCGGTATTTACTAATGCTTGATAACATTGATCTATGAATAGTGATGCCAGTTCGTGTCTAGATTCCTTTTCATCGGGAATAATTAAAAATACTGCCGTTTTTTGCTTACCAATTTCATCTAATTCAAAATCAGTATGACTCGTAAGGTTAGCAATACCTGTATCACTAAACATTTTTATAACTGTTGCAAGAACTGAAAAAAGGGTAGCTCTTGTTTCACCTTTTGCAAAGGATCCTGTAGCATAACTCATTTTACTTAAACTTCCAAAAGGTTTTTGTTGAAAATATAGATCTAATGAATTAAATCTATCTATATTTTTGTTTCCATGTTCGACCAATAAATTATATATTGAATATAAATTTACTTGCGATTCATTTGGAGCGTCTTCTATGAGGGCATAACATAGTGCTGTTAAAACTGCATTTGCTGACTTTTCCCAGTACATATCTTTACTAGATAAATTTTTGCACAATGATTTAGTAAAGTTTTCTATCATATCACCAGCTTCATCCTTATTATTATTTTGATAGTATTTATATGGTAAATGAAGTGGATTCCAACCATCACTTGCTAATGCATCCCTTAAATTAATTATTTTTATTTGATATCCTTTTTCTTTTAAAAATTCTGCTGTATATGAATACAATTCTCCTTTAGTATCGTTTATAACCATTGATTCACCTGCACATGCAAGGTTAAATATTAATGGTAATATACAACTTATTGTTTTTCCTGAACCAGTTGAACCTATTATTAATGTATGATCAAATTTATCAGAATAATAAAATTTACCATCCATATAAGTAACAGGAATACCACCTGACTTTAAATTTGAATTAATAGTCCATGTTTTATAATTTTTTTTAATTTCCTTTTTAGTTGCCCAACGAGATGAACCATATTCAAATGAACCATCCTCTTCAGGCATTTTTCTTAATCTCTTTAATTTTAACTTTAATTCTTTATCATATTTTAATATAAACAACATCATAATTGTCATTAATAAAATTGAACCAAATAATAAACTGACATCAGTTATTGATTTAATAAAAGAATAAAAAATATTTAAATTCCATGATAATTGAATATTATTACATATAATATGTGTTAAGTTATAACAAATGTTAGATGATGACAAAAAGGTTAAGATAATTAAAAGAAAGTAATTTAAATATTTTTTTAATTTTACAATTATCCCTCCATAAAAAAAAACAAGTTAAATTTTCTTATTAACTTGCTTACTAATTAATTTATATAATTTTTTTGTATCTCTAGGATCTAATGAAATCATGTATTTATTAGTTGAATTATTATTGTACTCAAAGATTATATCTAAAAATTGCATTTTTTGTTCGTTCCAAAAGTTAAATTTTAAAGATGAATCTATGAAACTATATGTTGTGTCATATTTTTTTGAAACATCTATTTTTTTTAACCTTTCTAAAATTTCTTTAAACTCTTTTTGTGTAAAAACAACTATTTTATCTGCACAAAAATTTCTATTAATTATTCCAAATTTTACTGAAACTTTTTCCTTATTATTAAGAACATTAAATATTATTTTATCACCATCATATAAGTTAATATGATGATCATTATCTTTGATATCAAATCTATACAACTGATTTTCATAAAAATCAGATATAATCCAATCTATTTGTTGAATATAAAATTCATAATGTTGCTTTTCTATTTCTTCATATGGAACAAAAGCATTATATATATTACTAAATCTATTATTTATAATTTTAGACATACGTTCTTCAATCATAATGATATCTTTAGAATTATTAAATTTATAAAATTTGATTTCATTTAAAAATATATTAATAGAATTATATTTACTAACATATTTTGAATAAAATTTGATATTGTTATAAAAATTAAATAAAAACATTTTCCTAAAAGCATCATGATATTTCATATAATTTTCATTTTCATGATAATCATCCATATCAAATAATACCTCATTATATTTATTTTTAAGAGTTAATTCTATTATTAGCGTTAACTCATTGTGTTGTATAAAATAATTATCTTTTACATAACTAATATATTTGTCTAAGTTTTCTAAAAACTTTTCCTCACTGGAAATAGTATCTTTTCCATATAATAAATCACTTTTTAATTTAATAGTTTGCTTTGGAATTTTATTAATTAGTTTTTGAAGTATTTCACAATTTAATAACTTATAAATTTCTCCTATACAAGAATATGCACAACTACTTAAACAAATTTCTTTTAATCTCTTAGTTTGTTCATCATCAACTGAGATATAATTATTTCTCATTTCATCCCTCCATCTTTGTTTAAGATTTACTGCTTTTTTTACTGCTAAATATTATTATAACACAATTTGCTCGTATTTGTTTGTGAATCCTGAATAATTAAAGATTTAATGGGAAAATTAAATTGGTGGTTAATTATGAATGAAAAAAGATTATTTGATTTAAGAGAATATAAAGATTTGTCACAAATAAAACTTGCTGACTCTTTAGGAATAACTCAACAAACTTATTCATTATGGGAAAAGGGTACAAAAATAATACCATTAAAACATTTAAATAGCTTAAGCAATTTTTATGAAATCTCAATGGATTATATTGTTGGTCTTACAGATGAAAAGAATAACTCAGGTATCATAAAATTAACAGAACTAAATAAAAATGAAATTGGCTCAAGAATTAAAAAGATAAGAGAAGATAATAATCTTACACTTCGTGATTTAGCAAAAGAATTAAATACAACATCATCAACTATATCAGCATACGAAACAGGTAAGACATTAATACTAACTGCCTTTGCATATCAGATATGTATTAAATATAATGTATCACTAGATTGGTTATGTGGGAAAAGAAAATAATATGGCAAAACATATTATTTTTTTAATATTCAGACAAATCATATTCTAACTCATTTATAATTTGTTTTTCTTCTTGTTCTAATTCATATTCTAAATAATTCATAGCTTGATTAATAAATTTTTTATAATTTAATTCCTGATAAAACATTTTATTTTTATATTTAGAGTACCTGTCATAATCATAATTCAATTTTTTTAAAATGTTATAATACTCGGTCGAACTCATATCCTTATTAAAATTATCCATGCTACTTAATAATGCATCAATATTAATATCATATTTAGAATTTAAAACCCAGTTTTTGAAAACATATTTTTTTTCTAAATGATTAAGACCTGCAAAATTGCATATATGATTTAAATCTTGTGCTATCTTATCAATGTTTTCCTGTTTTTTATATGGAGAACTTTTAAATTTAAGATCTTTTATGTGTTTCTTTAAAAATTCTTTCTCTCTTTCCATAGTTTCCATAGATCGATATATTTTATAATTAGATAATATTTCATTTCCAATTTTTGAATACAATTTATTAAGTTGATTATTGTAGTAATATTTATTTTTATTAGATAATGATGTTCCATAAATTGAATTTAATTCCTTTTGATGTTCCTCCAATAGCTTTATATATTTAGCATATTGATATTTTGTAGAATCATGCAACAATATGTATTGAATTATATTATTAAGTTGATCCTTATATGAAACTATATTTTTTGAATTATATTGTAATCTTCCTTTGGATGGAAGTACATTATATAAATCAAGCAACATTTTATTCAAATCTCTTCGATATTTGTCTCCAAATAATTTTTGATTTTTAATTTTAGTAAGCTCTGATAGGGAAATATTTCCCGTTATAGATCTAAATTCTTCATCTCGTAATTTATAAAATTTTTCATTATCAATTAAATAATTAGCAATATTACTTTTCAATTTATAAATAACATCATATGGAACTTTAGGATTAGAAATAGTTTTATGATGTTCAAAAAAATTTATGTGTAAATGAGGATTGTCAGTATTACGATGTAAACTGCAATACCATGTTACATTATTCATTTTAAATCCCATACCAGTTAATAATTGTGGCATTATATTCTTAGTAAGGTTATAATAATCTACCTTAGTAATAAGTCCTTTGTTAATTGCAAAATCTGGTGGAAAAGAAATTACAAGACTCCAAAGAATTCCTTTAGAGTCCATTTTTTTTATATCAGATAAATCTTTTCTTGCATCTATATCACCATTGGTAGACCACGAAAATGACTCCTTATCTTCATAAAGATATGAATCATTACTTGCAAACTGCATATAGTCTTTTAAAATATTATATTCATCAATTGATGTAGCATCTGCCTTTTTCTTATCACTAATATAGCTTATTGTCTTGTTAACACTTTCTCTTAAATTATTACATTTTTGGTACTTAACACGAACCACAATATTTGAACTACTCATTATCTAACTCATGTTTCTTACTTGACATTTTCCTTATATCTTTAAGTACCTCACGATGTGCAACTTCAGTTACAGGATGATCTATTATTGATAAACTTAATTCATCTTCAGTTTGTGGAATTTTTAGTTGATTCATAAATATATCAGTTTGTTTAATAGACCATCTGCTATTAAACTCTATACGATTTATTACTACCATTAATTGCTTAAAAAATGCATCAAAACTTTTTTTAAAGGCAATATCAAATAGTTGCATAAATTGTTCTTGACTATCATTTAGTTTATCAATTTCCATTTTTTCTTTAATGGTACTATAAATAAATCTAGATATATTCATTTTATGCTTATCAGCAAGTAATTCAATTTCTTTTTTATCTTCAGGTGTGACTCTAATTGTAATTCTATCTTCTTTCATTATTTAGTATCCTTACTTATTAATAAATTTAAATTCTTTAAAACATACTCTTTAACCAATTTTTCTAATAATTCTTGTTGAGTTATTTTTTCTTTTTCAAGAATATTTTTAAATGCATTGTTTAGATTATCATCTATTCTAAACTTAATAAAAGTACATCCATTGTTATTAATAATATCACCTCCATAGTTTTATTGTGGACACAAATTAGAGTCATTAATTTTAATAAAATATTTGAAAATAGGACACAACTTTAATCCTTTTGTTTATCAGGATAAGTGTGGCTGACAAACAACTACCCAGTGGGTAGTTTAGCCCTAATTTAAAGGATTTCCAAAGTTTCGCTTTGTCATACATATTCTTAAATGTCATACTTTTGTCTAACACTATTCTTTACCGAATCTTTAAAAATAGGGTTAACTGTCTAACAGATGTTATAACAAATATAGTATCTATAATGGAGATTAAAGAACCTTTTCTTTAAAATATTTGAAGCATAAATACTAGATCAAGGAACCTTTACCATTATCTATATTTCTATATTAAACTTAATATTAGTATTTATTATTTCATAATTATATTTATTTATAAGTATTTGATTTACTTCGATTATAACTGGATCTATAAGTTCTTCTTCCTTAACAATTTGTTTAACTTTATCAATTATTTCATCAATTGTAAAAGAACCTTTACCAGTTTTATGAAGTACACTTGCAACCTGAAGTGCATAGGTTTCTATTAAATTATCTTCCGAATGATTGACTTGGTTGCTGTCCTTGTATTGGTTGTAAGCTTGGGTATTTTGATTTATTGTTTTTATATTCATTCCTCCTTATTAAATCACTATCAATAATACTTTTAGGATCTTTAAGATCCGATTTATTATAAGAGCAGTTGGGACTCATAAGCATAAAGTGTACATGAATACCTGTCGAACGACCTGTTGAACCAATTATTCCAATTTTTTCTCCTGACTTAACAATTTGTCCTTCAGATACAACTATTGAATTATCCAACATATGACCATAAGCAGTATAGTAAGTTTCTCCGTTAACATCATGTTGTATTTTTACATAGTTTCCTAAACCATTAGGTTCATATCCTGTTTTATATATTTTTCCACCTGCTGATGCCACAATTTCAGTACCCTCGGGAGCTGATAAGTCAATACCACTATGAAATATTTCTTCATTTGTAAATGGATCATTTCGAGTTCCAAAAAGGGAAGTAATGGAGTAAGTGACATCTATTTTAAATGGAGCATTAAACTCTGATAGATTACCAACTGCAACTGCTGATGGGTCACCATTAGAACCATCTGCAATCATAATTACTAATGCAATAATAAAAATTATAATAATTACAGGTGCCGAAATTATGAATGCATATATCTTTTTAATATCATCCATTAACGACCACCAGCATTACCAAACAACTCCTTTTCTTCTTCTCGTAAATGAATTTGAATTGGTAAACGAGTATCTTGACTTATAACAAATAATCCCTGACCACGAGAAGCAGTTGTAAGGAATTGTATTTCAGATTCTGATAAATTCATCATTTTTTGAACTGCTTCAATTTCTTTTTGTCCTTGTGCCATGACCAAAATATAAGAACTATTATCTATAATAACTTGTCCAAATCTTTCAATGCCTTGTGAAGTAAAATCTATTAAGTTTTGACTAATAATCCATAATGAACCGTTATATTTTCTTATTCTTTTTGCTGTCCTTTTTAAAAAATCTATACCATCTTTATTGTTAGGATCAATAAGTAAATGTGCTTCATCGCATACAAGAATTACTTGTTCATTTCTATCACGACTTATTTCGTTCCAACACCAAGATAATATATTGAAGAACTGAGTTCTTAATATTGTTTCATCGGAATCAACAAGGCTATGAATATCCAAAACAATAAAGTCGGATGAATTATCCACATTAATACTTGAATGACCATTAAAGATCCTTGCATCTGCTCCAATTGTAGATTTTTTTAACATTGAAGAAATTTTTTCTAACGACTCAATAACATTTCGTGCCTCTTTATTTGCTTTCGCTTGTTTTAATGTCTCAACTACCTTATTATATAAATCTTGCATTATAGGGTAGTCATCACTTGATAATTTTGATAAGTCAGTATCAAAATCAATATTTTTATCTTTATATACTTCTATAAGTATTTCTTCAATTTTGGTTAACTCATAAGCAGTTAGATCCTGTAGATAATACTTTATAAAAGTTCTAAACGTTTGAAAATGTCTTGATAAATCATTATTAAAATTCTTTTTATCTTCATCAGAGTCATCAGCACCTTTTCTAACTTCAAGTGGATTAATTATTCCATGTGAACCTGTTCCACAATCAATCCATGTACCATTAATATTTTCACATAAATCCTTATACTCTCGTTCAGGATCTATAACAATTACTTTAGATCCACGACACCAATTACCTCGAATAAGTTTTTTTATTAAAGTAGACTTACCAGAACCTGATTTACCAATAATTACTGCATTTGAATTATTTCTTTTACTAGTTCTTTTCCATAAGTCAAAGAATAAAAGACTGCCAAGAGAATCAGTTCCAATCATCATAGCATCGCCATCATCTTGCAACGTTTGAAAGATAAAAGGGAAAGATGAGGCAGTAGTCATCATAGGAATTGGAAGTCCGAATTCTTTTTCTAAATCTCTATACAATGTAGGTAAACACATTTTTAATGATCGTTCTTGCTCAAACATTAAATCAGTGCCACCCATACCATAAGCAGAAAGAGTAGTTTTTAATTCTTTTTTTGCTCTTTCCATATTTTCCTTCGAATCACCATAGCATAAAAAATTGACCGTCAACAATGAAAACTTTTCATGTTCACGATCAATTCTATTCACTAATTGAACATAATCGTCTAACTGGTTATTTAATACAACCTCATCATTATAATTATTTGTGTTCATTAATTTTGATTTTACTTCTGACATACTTTTTTTCAAAGTATTGCTTATATCAAATGCATCCATAGGAGAGATTGTCATAACCATACGAGTATGGTTAACGTTAGCAACTGCACCTAACCATGCAACACCAACAATAGATGGGTATGTTCGAAGTGTAACAACACTTACATAAGCATCACCTAGAATTATATCCTTTTCATTGATTTTTAAGCCGTTTGGGGCGATTTTCTCTTTAAATGAGCGAGTTATACCTGTAGCATCTTTTTTGAAAATGTCGAGCGATGTAACAGGATTTAAAATAATATATAATAAATCTCGCCACTCTTCACTAGAAACTCTTTCACTATATAATCCAATAGAAATAAATTCCTGAATTAAATCATTTAGCTTCTGGTTAATTAATTGCTCATTTGTTGCATCTTCTTCCATAATTAAATAAAATTCTCGATTTACAACCCATTTTTTATTATTTAAATCTTGGACAAAATTATAATCTTCCTCTAGTAATTTTATTTTGCTTTTATTAGTTTCAGATTTAATTTTAGAACCTAGTAAGTTTAAATTATCATCAAGATTAATAGGTTTATCTACACTAAAAATTTTAACAGGGTAGTCAATTGAATTTAAAACCTTTTTAAGTTCTGCAACTTTGATTTTTTGTTCTTCATCAAATAATAAATGTAAATTGATAGATCCGATTTTGATTCCACCAACAATTCTATTATTATCCAAATAAACTAGGTTATTCCAAACATCTTGAAATGGAATAAAATCTGATATATTTTTGGGAAGTTTACTTTTCTTATTAATCAGTTAAATCCCTCCCTATATTTAACATTATTTTTGTTATTTCCTCTGAATATATATTATTTTTAATATTATTCTTTCTTATCTCATTTAATCTATTATCCATATTAATTAATAATCTGATATAATTAGACATTGTCATTTTATTTTTATAAGCATTTCTTTTTAAAACTTGTTTTTCTTTTTTATTTAGTCTTAACGTTAAATGAGTGTTATATAGTTTCAATCTATTATTTATATTTCAATCCTCCTTATAAGAAATAGTTTCTAAATGCTCTAATACACCTGAATAATCATAAGAACGAAGTATACCATTATTAAGTAAAGCAACAGGAATTAATTTATAATCATAACATAGAGTTCCATCAATTTGTTTTAATATTCTTGATTTTTTCAAGGCTTTTAAAATTCCGTTATCTTTTACATCAGGATCTAAAAAAACATGACCTTTATCTAAATAAGCATCACTTAAATCTGCCGTCACTTCAATCTCTTGATTTTTATTTGAGATTGTTAATTTCATCCTTTTACTTTCATAAGTCGAAACATTAACAAACCATAGTGTATTATTATATTTTAATTTTTTTCTTTTATCTATAATTTATCCTCCTTATATATGAACATCAAATATATATCCATATTTTTCTTTAGTTTCTTTAATTAACTCAATCATTTTATTTTCATCTTTATATAAATTTGATAACTTATAAGCAACCTCATCTGCAATTCTTATATCATTGGTATAAACACAAAACATACCATTTTCTGAATCATAATTTAACTTATTATTTAGTGAACTTGATGATTTTTCTAAATACTCAAAAAAGGCATCGTTATAGCAATGACCATCTCCATAAGGTATATTACTCTTAATTTCATTAACCCAGTCATAACAATAATCACTTTGATCTAATAAAACTGAAAAATTCTCATCTTTAAAACTGATTATTTTAAAAGGACTTATTTGTTTATTAAACCAAGATTCAAATTTCTTATATTCTTTTTCCTTATATAATACATCAGACAAAAATAATTCTGAATCTAGATTTTTATTTACTTCATTAAGATAATCACCAATTGCATCATAACGAGTTGCTCCCATATCTTTTCTGATTTCCTCATATTCTTGCAAAATACTCATTTTTTATCCCTCCATTTTTCTTCTTCTCGTGAACATTCACCTGATACTATACACGAGCATACTGCAAATAAAAAAAAGAATAGTAAAAATACTATTCCTAAAATCTTTTCTAACATTTTACCTCCAACAAAAAAACGACATATTAGTCGTTAATTATCATATTATATAAATTTCTTTTATACTATTCCATTAAATATTGTACACTTACCATTACTATTAAAAGTTGCATTTAAAGATTTACCTTCAGAGTTAACCCAAGTATATTTATTTGAGAATGTAGTGACGTTATATAATGTACCTTCAACACCACCTACAATTTCTACAAACTCTTCATAAGTTAAACCATCACTAGAATTTATTTTTTCTTTCAATTTATCTACTTTAGAAAAATCAACCTTATCATTTTTTATCATTTCATTTGGAAACTCTGATGAAATTTGAGCAGTAACCTTTCCTTTAAATTCATCTAATCTTACAGTTATAGAAGTATCATCTGTTAATTCCCATTCATATTTCTTATAAGTTGATACTGCTCCCTCTTTGCTTTGATCAACCAATTTACCTTCAAAGCCAATTATTTCATTAACTTTTTCATATGTAGTATCAGAACTTAATTTTTTAATGCATTCAAATACATCACAATTCCCTTTGGATTTCTGAACTGTTTCATTTTTAGTTTTATCATTTGTTTTACTATCAGTTGTTTTTTGATTTCCACACCCAGTTAATCCAACAATTAAAATACCTGCTAAAATTACACTTAATATTCTCTTTCTCATTTTTTCACTCCTTCATAAAATACACGTTTATTATACCTTATGAAATTATTAATGTCAATGTATGCAATTTATATTAAATTAAATTGAAATTAATAATTTATTTTACTTTATAACACCTTTGTCTTTTTTTAAATATTAAAAATTTTTTTAAAATAGATAATGCTGTACTCCCATTTGGTAAAGGAAGTAATAATAAAAACATTAATAGTGGTGGAATACAAAAAAAGATTACTTTTAATTTATATTGTGTAATAAAGAAAGAAAAAAGATAACCAATACCAAATGAAATCGCAATCGCAATACATTCAAGTATTCCAAATCCTTTAAATATTTCTTTTTTAGTTTTTATATTTTTAGGAATTAGATACATCAATACCACTTCCTATCAAAATTACTATTTGCCTCAAGACCTGAATTACTCATATACTGATTTCTAATAGGATTATATTTCATACTAAAAGGATTCATATAAGGATTTGAATTATTAAATGATGTGCTAGGTTTCTTTTTCATGTTTTCATTTGTATATTTTTTTATTAATTGATTGGCACCATAATTATTATGTTGAGCCATTTTTTCTTTAACATTAGCCATCTGTTCCTTTGTTAAATTACCACTACGACCATTAAACATATTTGAAATACCTCCTGCGATTTTACTACCACCAGATCTAATGACATTTGCACCCATACCGAGAGCAGACATAGTTCCTGCCTTAGCAATTCCTAATCCTGCATTTATACCAGTACCTACTGCCATAAGAGATTGAATATCACCAAATGCTGACATCATACCTGATTGTTGCCCAAGTAATGAACTAATCAGCGTCGGTGTGCTTATTATAAACAATAAAGCACCTATAATTAAAAAGATACCTGTAAGAGTTCCATTATCCTTTATTGCAGAACCAAACATGTTAAGCAATAACCCAATACATATAAATTGAACAATTGTAATTAAAAAATATCCCATTGTACTTTTAGTCCATGTTTCAAATGCTTTAGATTGATTATTTGTTAAACTGGTACAACAAAAAGGTCCAACTATTTTCATCAGTGCAATTTCCATCACTCGTTTTGCCATTTGAATTGCAACAAAGAAGAGTAAAAAGACTGTCACAACGGAAAGAATTATTAACATAATAAAATTAAGTGAATATTTATAACAATCACCAATACCTGCAAAACCACCTTCAGTAGAATTGATTTTTATTTTTTTCCAATTATTAATCAAATATTCTTTATCCGTTTGTTTCATTTCATCATCATATGATGTAGCTCTAATTAAAGCTTTAGATATGGTTCCTTCAGCTCCATTGGATTTATCCATACCTGATACGGTTATTACTGCATTAGTTGCTTTTGTAGAAAAATCATAACCAAATTGAAATAAAGGATTAATTAAAAACATCATAACTATCGCTAATATGACCCCACGATAAATTGTAAGTGGGCTACCTCTACCATCATTTTTTACGATATAATTCATAACGAGTTCTATAACTACTTTAAGAATTAACCATGAACAGGCAACAATTAATGCACCACCAAATATTTTATTTACATAATCATTATCAAAAAATTTATAACGCCAAATTTTATTGATTATATCAAAAAATCCATCTAGAAACCAAAGAATACCTTTGGCAATACTCCAAAGTGCATTTCTAAACACGTCTAAATACCATTTTTGTTCTACTTGACTAACTGCTAATATTTGTATTAAAATTCCTCCTTAATAGTTTTCTTGATTAATTAACTCAGAGATAACAATAATTTGTTTATTAGTGTTATGCCTACAAGTAATCATAGTAAGAGTAGTTTTGTCTAAATCTCTTGTAATAAGTGCTGTACCATTTTTTTCTATATCATAAATATTAGTCACTTTATATGTATATTTAATTCCACCATAGTATATATATGAAATATCTCCAATTACTAATTTATCTAAATTTTTAAAATATGAAACTCTGCCTGATCCCGAATGACCTGCAAGAATGAAGTTTCCTTTAGAAATATTAGGCATATCAGATCCTTTTAATATTTCAACATTACGATTAACATTGTTATAATATTTTTCCTGTGATAAACCTCTTTTAATATTTATCTTAGGAATTTCTAATACTGCAATATAATTATAATTAGTTTTACTTATGTTTTTGTTTTCAACTTCAACAAATTTATTTTCCTGTGGAATATCTTCAACAACTTGTTCTTCTTCAAAAAATTCTTGTACATTATCTTTTTCAATTCTTTTTAAATTATAATCTGAATAGATGTGGTATCCAATTATAAATAATCCAATTAAAATAAGAAAAGAGCCAATTACTAAAATTTGACTCTTGAAATCTTTATTCTTATTTTTTTCTTTTTTTATCATAAATAATAAATCCAACACCACCAGTAATAAATACTAAACCAATAATATCAATTATATGAGAATCATTAACTCCTGTGTTAGGAACTTCTATAACTTCATCTTTCATTATTGCTTTAACAATTTTACCATCTTCTGATATTTCAAACCACATCTTATCAGGATTTATTTTATAACCTTCAGGTGCTTGTTTTTCTATGATGTAATATTTACCAAGTGGTAGTTCATTAATAATAATTTTACCATTTGAATCAGTTCTACCAACATATACTAATTCATCATTTTCAGTATAAATTTCAATCAAAGTATTTGGTAATGTTTTATCATTTGAAAAATCTGATTTAGTAAATTCTAGAGTCCCTTTTGGAAGATGATTTTTTAATAAAGTTGTATAGTTTATAATTTTTGTATACTGATCTTTATACTTTAATTCAAAAGTATATTTAGTCTTGTCCAATATATGATTATTTATTGTTTCTATCTCTTGTAAATAATACTTACCTAAAAACAAATTTTCAACTTTAGCATATCCATTTTCATCTGTAATTAAGATTTTTATTAAAGTATCTTTCTTATATTTTAAATTACCTAAAGAATCATAAATATCCTCATTAGCATATAATCCTATTTTTACATCCTTAAGATTAATTTCAGTATAAACATAACCTTTATTAGTTAATTCTACTTTTTCTCCAGTTTTAGTTAGTTCTAGGCTACCTTTAACTGCTTTGTTTTCAAATTTAACTTCATATAAAATTCCAAATTCGTCATCATTTACTAATTTAGAATTTTCATCGATTGTAAATTCAACTGAATTTTTATTCCATAAATATCCATCTATTTTTTGATCTACTTCTTCTAAGAAATAAGTTCCACTTTCCAGTGGATATGGAGTAATTAATATCCCATTTTCATCAGTTTCAAAAACATCAATTGTTTTTGCACTAGGGTATGTTATTGTTTGTTTAACATATTTTTTAGT
Organism: uncultured Bacilli bacterium; assembly: GCA_934129945.1. Taxonomy (GTDB): domain Bacteria; phylum Bacillota_I; class Bacilli_A; order RF39; family UBA660; genus RUG14121. The sequence goes on along the minus strand of CAKOXC010000001.1, from coordinate 289,326 downwards.
TTTTGCATTAATAATTTTGAATTTAATACCTGATCTTTTTATAACATCACCAGTATCTTTATCTATTTTTATAACTTTAAGTCTTGCAGTTATTTCTGCATTTGCAATTACTTTTTTTACAATTCCACCATCTTCTTTTACTTCAATGGTAAAATCTTTTGCTTTTTCATAACCCTTAGTTGAAGTCAATTGTTTTACAACATATTTACCATAAGGTAATGTTATATCAAAACTGCCTTGTGCATCAGTTATTAATGTTTTAACTAATTCATTTTTATTGTTGTATATTCCAAATTTTACACCAATTTCAGGAGTCATAATCCCTGTCTTATTATCTGCATATACTTTTATAAATTGAAATGTTCTTTTTATTACATCTTCAAAAACTTGAACTTCAGGATGTAATTGATCAAGAGTTACATCAAAGTAATATTTATTTGGATCTAATTTATACCCATTTGAAGCTTTTTCTTCTAATAAATAATATCTTCCCAATGATGGTAGATAATCACTTTTAGTAGTACCATCATCATTTGTTGTAATAGTTCCTACTTTTGTACCATCTTCTTTATAAATACCATATATTGCTCCTTTTAATGTAGCTTCACCTTGAGCTTTATTATTTTTAGTTTCAGAGTCTGTTTTGTGAATTTTTACATCTCCACCAAATACAGTTACTTTTTTTACAATTCTAATAGGATCAATGTCTCCTCTTTTAATTACATTTTGTGAACTAGTAGCATAATAAAGTTCTATTGGGCTTCCATATCTATTACCTGATTTTGTAAGTGTAATTGTTAATTGTCCAACATTAGTTGCTGTTAAAGATAGGTTATTACCATTAATCGTTGCACTACCATTATCTACATTAGATATTTGATAATTATTTAATACACCATTTGAATCATTTATATTAATATTTTGTCCAACTACCATTGTATCTGGAAAATTAGTAAAATTTGGCGTTGTATTATGATTATTAACTAAATCCATTATAGAATTCATTTGTCCTGCTAAAATACTATCATTTCTATTTCCTTTTAGTGTATCAGTAAAAAAACTATCAACATTTGGATCTGCTAATTTCCATATTAGCATTTGTGCTGCTAAATAATATGTATCATCAGTATGATCATGTGTTGCATCTTTATACCCATATCCATAATAGGCAATTTTTGAAATCTTATTCCATGTATCTAAAGGTATATTAGCTACGGCTTGTATATCCTCTGTGGTTACCTCATAAGTTGCATCTGAATTAATTTTCGTCATCGGTTGCACACAATAAACAAAATGTCCATCGCTAGTTCTAACAATAAATTGTCCTTTAAACCACATTTTGCTTTCTCCTCGTGTATGCATAACATAAAATGGACCTCCAACATAAGGTCCTGCTTTTATTTGTCCTTCATAAGTACGAGCATCTACTTTATTTATCCCTAAAAATGCTCCCACAATTGTTATAACAAATAATAATATTTTACTTAATTTATTCATTTATACATTCCTCCCATCAAAAAAAGACTTCTAAAAAGTCTTTTAGTATTAATTAAGTTTCTCAGTATGAAACATCCATCCTAGATTTTTGCCTGATGCACTTGAAACCGTAGAGCAATGATACAATTCTTCACCATTTAAATATGGTTTATAAGATTCTCCATAATTAGCACACTCTTCATATGTTGAAAAATCTACACGTTCCCAACTATATAATGGTTTATTATAATATTGATCTTCTGTGATTCCAAGAATATCCCACGGATTATTTGCTTTAACATTATTATTCGATTCTTCCTTTTGTTCTTCTTGTTGAACAGGTGGTTGAGTTATTTCGGAAGTTGTTGTTTTCTGGTTATTTTTGTTTTCGTTTGACTGAATATTTGATTTGTTTGAATTATTAGTTTTGGTCTCTTTTGATTCATTGTTTTTTGAAGTAGTATCGTCATTATTCACATCATCTTTTTTATCAACATTTTCATCTTTGATTTTTACTTCATCTTTAACAGCTTTTTTATTCTCAGAATTCTTTTTTTCTACAACAGATGGATTATTTTTATTTTTTGAATCATATTTATTATGGAAATTATACAAAAATAAACCTATTATAAAAATAATACTAATGATTAATAAACCAATCAATAATCCAATAATTTTCTTTTTGATAAGATCACCTTCTTTTTAGGAGATATTAACTCTTATTTTAATATATGTCAAATTTTTATTTATAAAGATATTGTTTTAAATAATCTAAATCATTTATTAAATCAATTAGATTACATCTTAACTCTATGTTTTTTATATGTTTATTTTTTTTATCATCAAAGTATTTTGCTAGAGTTTCAACATAATAAATACTTCGAATCTTATTTTTTATTTGATTTTTTGCTAACTCCACATTTTTTACTTCATCAAAGCAGTGGAAGTAATCTAGCATATCATAAATTCGATTAACTAAATTATGACTTTTTACGAATGAATGCCAAGTTTTCTTTTTCATATATTTTTTATACATAGCACGTTTCTTACATCAAAATCTTGTAAGTCAACAATTTCAAAATCTGAATCATCAAAAGATACAGCATCATAAAAATCAATATCATCATTATCAATTAAAATACTAATTGCATTTCTAATATTGTTCTTATCAATTATTCCATATCTTTCAACAAAATTATAATTAACTAATAAATGTAATCTATAAAGCATATCCTGTATTTTCATTAAAATATAATCACGATTTGAACCATATTCCATCTCATAATTTTTAGTGAAACCATCATATAAACTTTTGTTAATTTTTCTATCATCAAGTAAATACTTTAATGTATCAATATTTTTAATATCTTTACCTTCAATTTTACCCTCTGTTAAAATTTCATTTATTGTTTTTTTAAAATCTTTTTGATTCATTATTTAAAATATCCTAAAATCCATGATACGAATTGAGTTGTGACAAGTGCAGATACACCTGCAATTATTGTAGTTTTTATTTTTCGATCATAACTTGCTTTTTGATTATCATCACTTGATGCCATTTTAAGAGCGTAGTCTTTGGCGACAAAAAAAGCTGTTCCACCAATCACGAACAACCTTAAATATCCCATAGCGTCATTTATTAATTTTAAAACATCCTGTAATATGCTTTCCATTAGTATATAGCTCCTAGCAATAGTTTTGCATTTTTGTTATAATATGAGTAGTCGAATAAAATGAGTGCTTTGTTTTTTCGACTTTTTTTATACAATAATTTGTTTATAAAAAAATCCCTCCCATTATGTGTTCTCATTATCGTATTCAAATTGTAATTTTAGTTGAATTCCTTTTTGAATTCTTTTTTTTATAACTTCACAATATTTGTCAGTAAGTTCAATTCCGATCCATCTTCGATTTAGAACTTCACATGCTAAAAGGGTAGACCCACTTCCACTTGTGAAATCCAAAACTAGGTCACCTCGTTTAGAATAGGTAGATACAATATATTCCATCAAAACAATTGGCTTTTGTGTGGGATGATATAAATCAGTTTCTCTTGCAAATTGAATAACATTTCTTGGAAAATTAGCTTCCTCTTGGGTATAACTAACTTTTTCATCACTTTTTTTATCACCTAAATAATTTATAGGTTTTGTTGTGACTTTAAGATTAACTGGAATAATACCTTGTGGAAAATATCTCATTGGTGGTTTAGCAGATGCAACAGCACCACATTTCGAAAATATCATAATATCTTCATAACATCTTAATGGTTGATATTTAGCATTTTGAAATCCTGTTACTTGTGTTTTTATCCATTTCCAATCATAACGATAGAATTTAGGATTACTCATCCTCAAACTACTACTAAATGGCTCATTGCCAAAAAGGACAATAGCACCATCATCTTTAATCAATTTGGAAAGCTTATCCCACATTTGATCAAATGGAATAATTTGATCCCATGAATATGATGTTACAGCATATGGCGGATCCGTTATAATTGCATCAACTTTAATTCCTTGTTCAATAAGATAATCCATAACTTTTAAACAATCACCCTTATATAATTTACCTAATCTTGTAGAGTAGTATGGATTACAAGTTTCTAAATTTTCACCTCCTTATCTTATAAATTTAGTTTTTTTATAACGAGATCCCTATAAACTCGTTATTATTTATTTAATTAAATCAACAAATTTATCTAAACCACTTTTTAAACAAAATTTAATAATTGCACTTTTCCTAACTTGTGTAATATGTTTTGAATATGTTTTATATTTTCCAATTATTTCTTGATCCGTTAATCTATCAACAAATGTTGCATCAAAAATATCTTTTTCATCTTTATTTAAAGTAGAGTAAGCAGAGAAATAGCAGTTTAAAAAATTACTCATTTTTTCTTCATCTTTCATATTTTTAATTATAATGCTCTCAATTTTAGAATTAGTATTTCTTTGAGAAGAACCATATTTTTCCCCATAAGATGCAATTGACGATGAATTATAATTATACCCACACTCTAATGTAAGTAAAAAATTTTCTACAATATCAAGTGTTATAAAAATTAATTCTTTAAATTTTTCAATGGGATACTGATTAGCAACATAATCGTTTAAAAAGTCAGTTCTTCTTTTTCTCATAATTTCTTCCTCCAAACAAAAAGAGAGCAAAGACTATTAACAAGTCAGTTTGCTCTCTTGTAATTATTACTGCTATTATTAAAAAAAGGGGAGAAGGTTCTTTGTTGATTTTCATCAGTATAATAATCTCTATGATAATTAATCCAACCCATATTATTCAATCCCCCAAAGTATTACGATATAAGACCGTTTTTAAATACTTGTTGACTATAATAGCATTCGGTATTTTTTAAGTCAATTCCCAATTTGTGGAATAAATGAAAAAAGGATTTTTTTCATCCTTCTTCATAATTATGACTTATTATAATCATTTTATCCCTTGACTTTATAAAAATCAAACACTTTATATGATAAATTATAAACTCTTTATAAACTCCTTTTACTTTGTTTAGCCTTGATTTACATAGTCTTTCGAGGTTTCATATACTAATATATCATCTATTTTGCAATCTAAAATATAACAAAATTTTGCAAGTATTTCTGAAGTAAAAGCATAATTGTCACCATAATAATATTTTTTCACTATTTCATATTTAACATTTGCTAATTTACTCATAGTACTTATTGATATATGTTTCTTATCCATTAAAACATTTAATTTAATTTTTACATTTCCAAAATCAGTTTCATAATCAATCTCCTTAATATTCACAATAGCCATCCTTTCTTGAACAAAAAAAGAGTAGTATCACCAAAGCCAAGGATAATACTACTCCCAAAATAATTTTTACTACTATATAATTATAACACAAAAATCGACATTTAAATTATCAAAAATAACTACTCATTTAAAAGTAGTTATTATATAGTTCTACTGAAGAACTTTAAATAAATATTCTAAGAAGTCATTTATATTCAAGAAGTTTATTTTATCAAGATATTTCAAAAATAATAAATGTATATCTTTTTTTGTAGATGATTTATTTAATGTTATTTCTAATAATTCTTCTTCTTTATTTATATATAATTTAAGAAAATAATACTTATTCATTTCATAATCAAGTTTATTTCCATAATTTTTTTTCTTTTCAGGAATGGATTTTTCGTAAGTTAATAGATTTATAATATAAGGATGTTTTTCTATTTGTTTATAATCAATAGCATAATCACTTATATTTGATTTAGAACCTTTAGTATCCAATACAAAATTATTTATATTAAAATCATTTTTTTTATTTCTAATTATATCTTTTAATCTTTCAAATTTATCCATAAACAACCACCTGCAAAAACATTATAACACATAACATACATTATATAATACTATTTGTGATTTTTTTCTATTTTATCAATATCATCCTTATTATATATAAACTGCTGTATAAGTTTTGTATTTTCAATATCTACATTAGGATGTTTGTCTTCACCTTCAACATATTTAACTAAGTGCCTAGACAATTTTTCAATATCCTTTTCAATATCAGCTGGAAAACAACAACTATATTTCATGTCGATAGCATCAATTAATTGTAATGTTACAAATAATCCTTCTTCAACTTCATGATTCTCATAAACATATTTACTCAACTAAAATCACCTCGTTTGAGATGTTAACTCTCATGAAAAAATTAATCAAGTCAGTTTGCAAAAAAAATTAATTATGTGTATAATGGTCTCAATAGAAAATAAAAATACTAGTAAGATTTCTTACTAGTATATATATATAAATCGTTTAAAAACGATTGATTTTCTGGCAGGGGTAGAAGGATTTGAACCCTCGCGAATGGTTTTGGAGACCATCATACTACCACTATATTATACCCCTATAAATGCTCAATTAAGAGCAAACAATTTATATTATAAAATGATATATTATTATCATTTATAAACTAATTTAATTCGAAATGATATGTTTCAAATTTATACTTATGCCACCAAAAGTGCCACCAGTTCAAAACATAACATTTGATAAACCCAGTAGTTATAAGGTAAAATCAGTCTTTTTAACTTTTATAACAAAGGTTTTGGAGACTCCTATGCTACCATTATACCACACCCCTGTGTTAATACGAAATTAGTATATCACAATTATTCTCATAAATCTAGTAAAAACATATTATATTAATAGGTGATTATATGTTTATTAATTATTCTACTACAGAATTAGATCATTTAGCTAGACTTATGCGTGCTGAAGCACTTGGCGAAGGAAATCTTGGAATGTTAATGGTTGGTAATGTTGTTGTTAATCGTGCCTTAGTAGATTGTTTAACATTTAAAAATGTTAGATCTATTCATGATGCAATTTATCAGAAAAATCAATTTACTGGAACTCAAAGTTCTTTATTTGAAGGCAGAGCAACTTCATTAGAAAAGTCATTAGCTAAGAGAGTACTTAATGGTGAATATTATCATCCAGCTACTAACTCGTTATGGTTTTATGCCCCAGGTAGAGGTTCAACTTGTAAGCAAAAATGGTATAACCAAGATTTAGCTGGAAGATACAAAAATCATTGTTTTTATATACCAGATCCAGGAATATGCAAAGAACTTCATTAAGATGTTTATACATCTTTTTTATTTTAAAAAAGAGAGCAGAAACTCTCTAATTTTTAACTTGGTAATAACAGTTTTTGACCTATAGTTAAATTACTTGTTGATAAGTTGTTTAATTCTATTATATCAGAAACAGTCGTATTATTATTTCTTGCAATTGTATATAGAGTATCTCCTGATTTCACTGTATAAACTTTAGTTGTATCTGTTGGTATTTGTAATGTTTGTCCAACTGTTAATAAATTGTTTGTAAGATTATTTGCTCTTTTTATTTCATCGACTGACACATTTAATTTTCTACTAATTGAGTACAATGTATCTCCACTTTTAACCGTATATGTCGATGATTTATCATTTGTAGTATTATCATTACTAGTATCTTTTTTTACTTTTAAAACTTGTCCGATTGACAAATTATTTGTTGATAAATTGTTAATACTTTTCAATTCATTTACACTAAGACCAAATTGATTTGCTATTTTATATAATGTATCTCCTGATTTTACTGTATAAGTTGTTGATAAGTCATTATTACTTGTTGGTAACTTTAATACTTGATTTAAACTTAACGAATTAGATGTTAAATTATTTAATTTTTTTAACTCGTCTACAGAAATATTATTTTTTCTAGCAATGCTCCACAAAGTATCACCTTTTTTTACTACATAAGTATTAGATCCAACTGGAGGACTGTAAGTAACACCAACATAGTCAGCTAATGCTTTTACGACTGCTTCAGTTAATTCTTCATAGTTATTTTTTATTTGATTAACGTCATCTTCTGGTGAATCTACAAATCCATATTCGACTATTATTGATTGATTATTAGGTGTATCTCTTAATATATAATAATAATCTTTTGCTGGATTACTAGGTAACCTTCTTTGATAATACTTTCTTACATTTTGACCTGCAGCTTCTAATTCTTTAGCTATTTTACTTGGTAATGTATCATTGTTTCTTAATGCATAAATTATTTCAGCACCATCGGCACCTCCTGCATTTATGTGATTAGAAACAACTATAATATCACTACCAGTACCATAAAAATCTTGCACTCTTTTTGGTCTCACACTTGGCTCTAGTGTTTCATCACCAGTTCTAGTAATAGAATTCTCAATTCCTAAATCATCCAATCTTTTTTTCATATATTGACTTATTTTTAAAGTGTAGTCTTTTTCAGTTATTCCATTAGCTGAAGTACCTGGATCACTTCCACCATGACCAGGATCTATGACTATTTTCTTGCTCATTATAATCACCTATATTAGTTTATGAATATAGAAAAAAAATGTTATCGATAAATAACATTTTAAAAAAATTATCAAAGTAATTATTTTGTTAATTATTAAATTATAATTCATTTAATTAAATAATAATGGTACATTTCCATATATTATCCTTCTTAATATTCCTATTAAAATTAAATGTAAGGGATAATACAAATAGAAAAACCATTTCATCCATTTTAATTTGCCTTTTTTTTCATTATAAGCATTGAGTAATGGATATACTAATATAACTCCAATTGTGATTAAGCCATAAACTTTACTAACAAATAAATATGAAATAACTGCATAAATTAAAATCCAAAAACTCATACTTATAAATTGTTTTTTTAGATTACCTTTATTTGAATACATAGATAGAATTGCCATTACAGAAATGCAACTATAATCAGAAGAAAAAGTTATAAGATTTATTAAAATAATTAATAACCATTTTTGCCATTCTTTTAAATTATTTTTACAATTTACAATATAAAGTGCAACTACTGACCAAGCTAGTGACCACATAATGCTTGTTTGATTAAATATGTTTCCCGAACTAAATGGAATATAATTTATACCAAATGAAAAGCAATAAGCAAAGTGAGATATAATAGCAAAAATAAACAATCTTAAAATATATTTTTTTAAATTTTTAGTATAATAAAATCCCTCACAAATAAAGAAAAACATAATAGGAGCAGTCAATCTACCAATAATATGTAAGATATTTGAAATCATATTATTAGGCATTCCTGGATACATCAAATCTGCAACATGATCAATTGTCATTGCTATAATTGCAATTAACTTTAAGTGATTAGAATTTAATTTTTTCATTATTACACCTACTTAATAAAATGCTATTTACTTATATATTATAACGTAAATAGCATTTTATTTTTATGACTTTTAAACTTTTTACATCAAATAATATTTTGTTGTTTTTAGTACTAGAGAATACAAAATTTAAACTATTCCCTATTTTTATTAAATTTACAGTAAACAATGGTTTGTAAAATTATACTAAAAGATAATATTGCCGCTACAATTCTTAAGTTTATCAAGCTAAAAGAATAAACAACTGAAATCAACAAAATTAATTCACTTAATGCTTTTCCAAACCCATGAATTGTCTCGCTGATAAAAGTATATTCTAAATAATATTTTTTTATAGTTTCGTTCGAATGAATATTAAAAACTGCAGTATCAACTAAAATTTGGGTAACTTTATAAGCTATGTTAAATACTATATTATAAATTATAAATACTGAAAATGAATTTATAAAAATAATAGGTATTGTTACAATTAAAATACTTAATGCTGAAATAGCAAATGCTTTTTTATTATTTTCTTCTTTTAAATGATTTTTAACAATTAAAGAAGTTATTAAACCTAACATAGCAAATAAAGCATTTAAATTACCTAAACTAGATTCTGAAGCAAGGGTTAAAAATATTATTAAAGTAATTGTTGTATCTAGTCCGCCTCTAAATCCCATTCCTTCAAAAAAAACAATTTTACAAATTTGCTTAGCTTGGTTATCTTTTAAGATATATTTAATATTTGAAACTTTAATCTTATTAATTTCAAATTCATATTTATCAAAATTAAATGTTGTCATAACAGCTAAAATAATAAGAACAATAATAATAGTTATTACAATATTATAAGAAGCATTAACTATTATATATCCCATTCCAATTGTCGAAATAATTGAAATTATACTTGTAACAACACTATTATAAGAAAATATTTTTTTAAATTCATGATCGTTTTTAAAATTATTTAAAATCATTTTATATGCTGACCAATATAATAAACTAGTCAAACCATCTATTATTGCATATAAATAAATATAATTCGCTACTTTATTTCCAAGAATTAATAATATAAATAAACATAATCCATTAGATAATAGACCTAATCTATAAACATTCAAAGCATTATCTTTGTTAATTAATTTTAAAGAAAAAAAAGAAAAAATACCATTTAGAGAATATTTAAATAAATAATATGACACTACACTTACTACATTTCCATCAGTTATTTTTAAAAAATATATTGCCAAAAATAATGAAGTAAATTTACTAACAATGCTATTTATTGAATGTGTAAATATTAATTTTTTCATTTTCTGCTTTTTCCTAATGTATCTTTTGGAATACTTTCTAAAGCATTAATTGAATCATATTCTGTTATTATTTCTTCTGTACTAATAAAGCATTTGTTCTGACTATGAAGTTTATTTTTTATTTCTTGTTCTATTTCTTCAGCTAAAATTATTACAAATTCTTTTGCATATTGTTCGCCACGCTTATCAATAAGTTCTTGTAATGAATCAATTCCACCTAACATTTTGATTGTTTCCAAAGAATATATTTGTAACCATTCTGGAAGAGGATAATTATTACGTTTATATGTATACAAATTACTCATTTGATCAACAATATCTGAATTTGCTTTTTTTAAAGTATAATCATTTTTTACTATTGAAATATTTTTTAATACTTCTCTTGATGCTTCTTTTGTCCATTTCATTGTCTCAAGAGCATCTTTCGCTCCCATTTTCTCTATTAATTCTTTTAATCCATTTATATACAAAGATTTATATTTTTGAAAAATAGAATTTAATTTTTCTTTAAACTCTGTACTATAAAATTGTGTACTGAGTAATAATCCAGATGCTTTTATCCAATCATCTGTATTAAAAGTAGACCAATGTCCATTTGTTGCAGACATTACATGACCATACAACTTGTTTTCTTTTTCACTTTGTAATTTAGCACTTAATAACGATAATTCATCAGGTATTAATGCATATTTTGTCATTCCAAAAAAGATATTATGTTCACTTAATTTCCAATCTTTTGAAATACATCCATTTTCCTCAAGTTTATTATATATATACATTAATCTTTTTCTATAATCTATTTCAATTGCTATTTCATTTTTATTATATGTTCTTTGGGAAGATGGAGCACTATGAATATCAAATGATGGATAATTTTCTTTGGAGCAAATAATTGACATAGTTGCACCATAATAGCTTAATTTTCTTTTATTAGGATATGGATCACTTTCACCATGTATTCCATAATCGTTATAATCATTAGCAAATAGCAAATTTTGTTCTTCTTTTGAAAGCACACTTTCCTTTAATTTTATATTAGCAGTATCTTTGTATAACAAATATTCATGTTGTACTTCTGATGAATTATTTTCATTAACTTCTGTTTGAGTATGATAACCAACTTTAAAACCTTTAACGCCAGTTAGATAATGATATAAAAGTTTAACTGGCATATTTTCATAAACTTCAAATTGGCCAGAAAAATATCTACTATTAATATTTTTGGTATTTTCATCCTTTGCTTTCCACCACTCATATGCTCCTGATAATGGTTCCTTTTTTACAAAAGATGGTAATTCTTCTACTGTTTTACCTAATAAACTGCTCTCTTTTCTATAAAATAATTCAGAAATATCATGAATTATTATACGACCATCAGAATAAACTGCTTTGTAAAGTTGTGGTTGTTCTATCTCATCATAATAAACATTTGTTATTTGAAAATTAGTCTCATTTTTTTCGCAGTCAACTATTTTTTCAAGATCAAAATTTGAAGAAATATATTCTAATGGATTTTGAATTGTTGATTGAAATTTTGTTTTATCAACTTGAATATTAACACATTGACTTAATTCATTCAAATCTAATTCTTTCCAATCATTAGATAAAAAATATGGCTCTGATATCATATCAGAATCAATTATGTGCATCTTATGCAATGAATTATTTTCAAATAGATTATTAGATAAACCAACTAATATTTTCACTTTATACCTCCAATTTGTTTTTTATTATAACATATATTGATATTTTTTAACTAAATTTTATTAACAATTTCAATTAATGCTTATTTTTTAAAAAAATCACACAAAATGGTGTAACTTTTATCTTCCAATACCTTTATTTATTTTTTCATAGCATTCTAAAACTTCATTATTTAATTTTGCTAATTCAGTATTCAACATGTCTAATTTATTTTCATTAATTATTTCTTGAGTTATTATATCTCTATACTTAGTTAATAAATTATTACTAGTATATGTGAAATAAACATATTCTTCATCAGTAATACTTTCTTTTAATTCTTTATTATTTAAGCACATCATTAAATTAATTAATTTTGAATTAATTTCTTCTTTTAAGCCAACATTATTATTTAATAAGTAATTACTAAATTTTTGCATATTATCATCCCTCTTTTTCATTATAACACATTAATATTGATTTATATTATCAATATCATTGTTTATTGACATAACTTTATTTCTTAATATTTTCATATTAGGATAAGCTTTCATTAAACGTTTATATAGAAAAGATCTTTTAGCAAGTATACTTCTAACGTATTCTGTAATCTCTTCAGTATTATCCTTAGATATTTTAATCTTAGGTATTTTCATTTTAAACATTATAGTATATGAAATTATATTATCTGTTAAAAATATAGTAAATAAAACAGAAGATATAATTATTAATATATTTGAAGGTATTTTAGAATAGATTGATACAAAGAATGGATTTACAAAGTACATTATAAGACAGCCAAGTAAACCGAATGGTATCATTGTTTCTAAACAAATTCTACCATTTATATTAAATTTTCTTCTACTATAATCCCACCATCTAGCTTTAAATAGTTTTTCCATAAAATAACTGGTAAAATATTCAAGTATTGAACATATTACTATAGCCATTATAAATAATACCAGTGGATCATTTGTATATTTATTAAGTAAAATAATTATTAATATACATCCCCATCCATATATCGGACAGTAAGGTCCTATTAAAAAACCTCTATTTATAAATTTTTTTAATTCAACAAGTTTACATCCTACTTCCATACACCATCCAATGAACGAATAAGTTATAAAAAGTAAAAATAATAAACATAATTTTTCTATTGTCATACTATCACCATATTAATTTTATCATATTTTTTTAAAAAAACTGTTGATATTTATCAACAGTAGATTACTTAAATAGATTTTTTACTCTATCCATAAAAGTTTCGTTAGTTTTTTTAGTTGTCTTAGTTTCTTTTTTTTCTTCAACTTTCTTTTGACTATCAATTACTAAAACAAATTTTGTGTTAGAATCAACATTATTTGATGTTTTAGTAAATGTATTATAATCATTAGCTAACTTAGTTAAACTTTGTAATTTATTACTTGTAGGTTTAACTTTATCATTTACTAATGTAGCTATTTTATTAATACCTTCATTATCAAATTGTTCTATTCCATTTGATAAAGTTTGTGCGCCATCAAGTAAAGAATCTAATCCTCCAACTAAAGTGTTTAAAGAAGTAACCATTTTATTAATTACAGTATTTTTAACTACAGCTGCAACTTGTGTTGCTACTTGTGTTGATGTTTCAGAAGCAGTTTCTGATGCAGTTTTAAGAGCTGTTTGATAAGCTGTTTGAGCTGCAGTTTGTTTAGCAAGTTCTAAGGCATTGTTATAAAATTTTTCTTTTGCTTCTTTTACAGCTTTATTTTCTGCTGCAGCTAAATAAGGGCAACTTGCTTGTACGCAATCATTATAATTTGACTCTCCAATTTCTTGTTTTAAGCTTTCATGAGAAGCTAATTTTAAAGCTCCAATAAGTTCTGCATTACCATCAACTGAAGCATCTGATGCTGTTTTAATAGTATGTGTTTGATTTTCAGTCTCAACAACTTGTTGCATTGCTTGTTTCATAATATTTTCTTTATTGCTTTCAACTTTTTTAATAGCTTGTTCTTTAGCGCTAGAACCAATAGCACTTAAAGTCTTTTCATTAATAGTTTCTTTATTATTTTTTAATTCATTAACTGATGCAATTACAGCACTTCTAATTTGTTTAACACCATTAGTTAATTCTTTTGAACCATTTACAAGTTTAGCACTACTAGATTTTAAAGTATCTACTTTAGAATATAATGAATCTAATTCATTAAATACTTTTAAATCACTACTATCAATTAATTTGGCATTAACCATTGAATATATGCTACTTAATTCAAAATCAGTTGTATCAAATGTAATTTTAATAGTGTCCATATCTTTTAATTCACTAATATTTAAACTTTCATATAATCCTGGAGTTGCTATTGCTGCTACTGCATAAGTTTTACCATTTGAAACTACTTTACCATTAGTTACTTTTAAATTAGATGTAGTAGTTGAATCAAAAGTTGTAGCAGTTGTTACTACAAATGGAGTATACATTGTTGAACCATTAACAACATGTTTATCTGAATTTTTATAAGTTAAAGTTATTTCAACATTACCCTTTTTACCAAGCATATCTTTTACATCTGATTCTTTTCCATCAAATTTATAAGTTGCTTTTAATGTAACAGGTAATTCTTTTTCTGTGCTTCCTTTATAGTAAATATCTTTTTTATTTGAACTCCATACAATATTATCACCATCAATAGTATATTTTTCACTACCATTGGTATTAATTATATCTTTTAAATCTGTAGAATCTATTAAATTGTTTTCTTCTTTATCATTTATTAAATGTTCAGTAACAATGGTGTATTTTGTATCACCATTTGTTTCTAATTTTGAATATACAGTTTCATCTTTAGTTAACGCACTAACTGGTAATGCTGGTGTCATTAACATAGCTATCAAAGCCCATGAATCCATTTTTTTTATATTCTTTTTCATATTTATTTTCCTTTCTTTTTTATTAAATCCAAGTGTTGTTTTACAAATTAATTTATCAAAAATCATTAGAAGTGATGGAACTACTGTAATTACTACTATCATACTTATAATAGCTCCTCTTGAAATAAGTGTACAAAGTGATCCAATCATATCAATTTTAGAAACTACTCCAACTCCAATAGTTGCTGCAAAGAAACATAACCCACTAACAACAATTGAAGTAACTGAGTTATCTAATGCTATTTTTATAGAATCTTCTTTACTCGTTCCTTTTTGTCTTTCTTCTAAGTATTTAGTTGTCATTAATATTGCGTAGTCAATAGTAGCCCCTAATTGGATAGTACCAATTACAACTGAAGCAATAAATGGAATTTCTGTTCCTGTAAAATATGGAACACCCATGTTTATAAATATTGCAAACTCAATTGCTGTAACTAATAATACTGGCAAAGAAATTGATTTCAATACTATTAACATCAATACAAATATTACAGCTATACTCGTTGTATTAACATTTTTAAAGTCCTGATCAGTAATCTCTACAAGATCTTTCATTAAAGGACCTTCACCAGCTACTATTGAATTTTCATCATATTTTTTTACTATATTATTTACTTTTGTAATTTGATCATTTAATTCTTCAGTAGCTATATCATATGTAGAATTTACTAATACCATTTTATACTTATCTGTTTGATAAATATCTTTAATATCATCTGATAACATTTCTTCACTTAATCCATATTCACTTAATGAAGATGGACTTAGAACTAAATTAATGCCATCAATATCCTTTATCTCATTAACCATCATATTCATATCTGAATTTGACATATCTTTAGATACTAATATTAATTCTTGTGAAACAATATCATAATCTTCTTTTAAAGCCTTTGTAGCTATTGTATAACCATAATCATCTGGAATAGATTCATCAAGTTTATAATATACACTAGTTTTTGATTGAGCTTTATATGCTGGGAATAGTAATAATAAGAATACTACGAATATAATTTTATAATTTTTCATTACAAAATTCTTAACTCTTGTAAATTTTGGAAGTATTTCTTTATGTTTAGTTTTTTCTATTTGTTTATCAAAAATTAAAAGTAATGCTGGGAATAATGTAATTACACATAATAATCCAAATACTACACCTTTTGCCATAACAATACCTATATCAGTACCCAATTTTAAGTTCATTGTACACAATGCTAAGAAACCTGCAATAGTTGTTATTGAACTACCAAACACTGATACTAAAGTTTCATGTATTGCAATTGACATTGCTTTATTTATGTCTTTATTTTCTTTTTTAGCTTTTTCGTATTTATGATACAAGAATATAGAAAAGTCTGTTGTTACCCCAAGTTGTAATACAGCACTAATTGCTTTAGTAATATAACAAATATCTCCAAGGAAAATGTTACTTCCCATATTGAATAAAATAGCAACTCCAATATTAGCAATAAGTAATATAGGTACTAGATAAGAATCTAGTGAAATCATTAAAACCATGATACATAAAACTACAGCAATAGCAACATATAATGCCATTTCACTATTAAATAATTCTTTTGTATCAAGTACCATAGCACTCATACCACCAACTTTAGCAGTATTTTTTACAAGATTACGTAAGTCTTGAACGGCATCTAATGTTACATCATCACTCGTTGACTCATTAAATGTTACAAGTACTAATTTAGAATTACCTTTTGCTACTTTTTCAGTAATATCAGAAGGTATAAATTCTAGTGGAATAGTTGTTCCCGTAATATCGTCGATACTTACGACTTTATTTACTCCATCTATATCTCTTATTTTACTTTCCAAAGTTAATACGTCTTTGTCTGCCATATTGTCAACAATAGTGATTGCAAATGCCCCCATGTTAAAATCATCTGTTAAAATGTTCTCACCTTTTATTGTTTCAATATCTTCAGGTAAGTAAACCAAAATATCATAATTAATTTTTGTTTTATACATTCCTATTAGTGCTGGAATTAATAAAATTACAGTCAAAATAATTATGAGGTTTTTATGTTTACAAATTTTTTCTCCTAATTTATTCATATCTTCTCCTCTTTTCTGACCACCAGTCAGTTAACATATTATCATATTCTTGACCATTAGTCAATAATATTGTATGATATTATTGAAAAAAGATTACAAATCTATTCGGATTTGCTATAATATATTAAAATAAGGTGGTTATATGAAAGCTATAGAAAATAAAAAAGAAAAGGAAAATAGTTTATTTGAAACAGCATTTAAATTATTTACTGAAAAAGGTATTAAAGACACTTCAATTCAGGAAATTGCTGATAAAGCTGGTGTTGGTAAAGGAACATTTTATTTATACTTTAAAGACAAATACGATCTACAAGAGCAATTAATTGCAAGAAAGTCTTATAAATTATTTCATGATGCAATAAAAAAATTAAATAAGAAAAAATTTGATTCATTTTATGATCAAATAATATTTGTTATTGATTACGTAATTGATGAATTAACTAAAAATAAGCTTTTATTAAAATTTATATCCAAAAATTTGTCATTTGGACTTTATAGTGAAAAAATAAATAAATTAATTGGAGAAAATAGTATTGGAGTAAAAGAAATATTTTTAAAAGGAATGGAAGAAAACAATATAAAGCTTGAAAATCCTGAAGTAACTTTATTTATGATAATAGAACTTACAAGTTCAACTTGTTTTTCTTGTATTATGAAACATGAACCATTATCTATTAAAGAATATAAACCATACTTATATGATGCTATTAAAAAAATATTAATGCAATAAAAAAACTGTTAACATTTGTTAACAGTAATTTTTTTAGTAATCTAATAAATCTTTAAGATCATCAGTATCAACATCTACTATATCTTGAGAAATAGATTTAACCATACTATTTGATAAAGCATATGTACAAATACCAACAGCTATAGATGCAAGTATTACTAATAATGTAATTGCATAACCAAATTTATTACTATCTACTTTTGTATAATCTGCATAAGAGTAAACAAAGTTGTATGTAACTATCATGTTAGCAATTAAGAATAATATTAATACAAATCCAGCATTTAATCCTAAGAAACCTAAAATAGCACAAATTAAGTTTACTATTGCAAGTGGAGCATATGCAGTAGTTGTTAATGTTAAAGATTTTTTGAAATCTATTTTTTTATTTTTAAATATTGCTGGTACAATTAGCATAACTAATGCATAAGCAAATAACATAATTGCAAATATAATAGCACCATAAGCTATAATTTTAACATATGGAATTTTAATAGCATCCATTATATCTGAAGTTTTTACTAATGATGACATACTACCCATCATTGTAGATACTAATGTTGCAAATAGAGTTTTGCATAAACTAGCTATAAATAAGCCAAAAGTTAAAGCTATTAAAACTAATACAATATAAGTTTTTGGCATATTTACTTTATCAGTATTTTCTTTTACAACGCTAACTGGATTTTTAATTGATGATAACATATCATCTTTGATATTTTTCATAGTTTCTACGAAATCAAATCCAGTTGTATGAGTAGAAGTTGCTGTTTCTTTTTCACAATCACAAACTTCATCTCCAACTAATTTTTTTCCACAGTTCTTACAAAATCTAACTTCAGTTTCACAAGAACATTTTTCACCTTTTTTTAATTCTTTTCCACACTTTTTACAAAAAGCCATTTTCTTTCCTCCTAATTATTAATATGGCATATAACTTAAATCTTTAGGAACTTCTAAATTACTTAAGTCATATGTAACTCTAACTAAACTATAATTTGATTTTTCACTATCACTATCAGTTAATTTATAAGTATAATTAACCTTATAAGATACTGAAATTTCTTCATCAGATGAATAGTAATATAATGAACGTAATTCTACTTCATCAATTTTAAATGATGCAACGTTTGCAGCAGACTCTTTTGAATCAGCAAATAAATCTTTTACATCATCAGAAGATTTGTATTTTTTATCAAAATCATCAACAGTTTTAGAACTATCATTTACATATTCATAATATGTTGAAATATAAGTTTTGAAATTTTTAGCAAATTCTTTATCATCTGTTAAATATGATGATGAAATATAATTAGTTAAATCATATTCATTATCTTCTTTTGAATAAACATAAACTTTTTTCTCAAAGTTTAATTTTCCAATAGTAAAGTTAACTTTGTAATCACCTTTAACAATACCATTGATAACATATACATCATTATCTTTATCAGATTTCTTTGAATCTAAATATGTTTTATCAAGTTCTTTTCCATCAACAGTTATTTTAGAATTTTTAATTGTTGATAAAGTTAATTTTTCAGCATTTTCAGGATCATATAATGTAACTTCATCATAATCGTCTTCAGCTAAAACAGAAACTTTAGTAATTACATATTTATCAAATACTAATAATGATTTACCAGATTTTTTAATCTTAAATACAACTTTGTATTTTTCATCAGCATCATTATCTTTATATTTAATTGTAATTTTTTTATTTGTTGTTGTAACTGTATAATTACTATAATCAAATGCTATATCTTCATCTTTGATTTCGTTTTTCATTGTATCAGCAAGTGATATAAAATAATCTTTACTATCTAATGGAACAGATAAGTATTTATTGCTTATTTTTGATTTACTTGCTAATTCTTCAAAAGCTTTTGATCCAATAGTTTCTAAACTTGTCATTTTAGAACCAATTGCATACAATACAATTAAAATGATTACTACAAGTCCTACTACTCCTCCAATAATTTTTTGTTTCTTGCTTAAAGTATTTAATTTATCTTTAACACTAGAAGTATTTTCTTTTTTTACTGTTTTTTTAGTTTCTTTTACTTCTGGTTCAAGTTTATTTCCACACTTTTCGCAAAATTTGTTTGAACTATCATTTTTAGTTCCGCATTTCTCACAAAACACCTTTTACACCTCTTTCTAAATTAATTATACCATTAAATTATATGATAATGAAAAAAAACTTATAATTTTAATAAGTTTTTTTCATTATTATTATTTAAATTCTTCCAGATACAAAAGTACATTTTTTAGTTTTATTGTTGAATGATGCTTTTAAATATCCACCTTTTTTATTTACCCACTTATAAGATGTACTTATATAGCTTTTTGTAACAGGAGTACCATCTACTCCACCAACTTTTTCTTTAAAATCATCATAAGTTACAGTATCACCATTTTTTAAAGCTGAACTTATTTCTTCATATTTTGAAAAATCAACTTTATCATTTTTTAATAGTTCATCTTCAATATCAATTTCAATACTTGTATAACCTTTATTTGAAAATGTTGCTGTTAAGCTAGAAGTTTCTGTTACATCCCAAACATATTTTTTGTCATTGTCACTATCAACAACTCCATCAAAACCAATTAGTTTGTTAACGTCTTCAAGTGTACTATTGTTATCAAGTTTGCTTATATACTCGATAACTTTTGTAGACTTTTTATTGTCTTCTTTTTTTGTAGTTTCCTTAGTTTTGCTACTATCTTCTTTTTTTGTTTCAGTCTTAGAACATCCAGATAGAGTAACTAAAAACATACCACATAAAACAATAAATAAAACTCTCTTTTTCATATTAATCCTCCTGAAATAATTATACTAAAATGGAAAAGAATATACAATAATTATTGAAGATTTACGACTTTCATTAATTTCAAATTTAAAATTTAAATAACTAAATATTACAGCATTTACTATTACTTTTCATCTAAACATACTCCACCATTATCTTCAATATAATTACTGATTTTACCTTTGTAATAACAAATTCTTTCTTCTCCAGTGGAAACAAGTTCACTTTCATAGTAATTAGTAGTGTAAAAATATATGCCTATTATACAACCTAATATAAAAATAAGTGTTCCCAAAGTGATTCCTAAAATTTTAATTAATTTAATAATAAGATTTGAATTACTTTCCGTTTTGTTTATTTTTTCCCTTTCCATTATAATTTTTCGCTTTTACTATCAATATTTTTTTATAATAAATATAAAAAGAAGCAAATTTATAATTTATTGCTTCTTTATTAATTATCTTCAAGTATTATTTGGCCATCTATAACCGGTATATTAGGGTAACTTGCATCCATCAACGTGAAGTTTCTTTCTGGTGCTGTTGGATTTGTTATTTGTACTGTTTCAGAAGATTCAGTCATAACAATTGATTTAACAGTATCATCAAATGTGTGTCCACCATCACTTGATATTTGTTTATAATATATTGCTGTACTTCCTGTTTCAGCAAATGGGACATTATTAAAGACCGCATTACCATCTTCATTAGTTGTTATTTCATTTCCAACTATCGTTCCTGTACTATCTGTTCTTATAAATTTAGCCCCAACAATTTGTACTCCAGTATTAGGATCACCTGTATCTGTAACATGCAAAGTTAAAGTTCCATTTGCACTTATAGTAAAAGCATACGTTGGTGTTCCGTCTACAATTGTTACACTTTTTGGATCTAGTGTTGATGCATCATATCCACCAGCAACAGCTTGGGCACTATATGTACCTGTAACAAGTTCAATACTTCCTTTACCATTTGTTATTGAAATTGTATGTCTTGCCATAGTATCATCTTACCTCTTTCTATTTTTATATTTGGATAATATTTATCTTTTAACAAAACTGTAACAAGATGTTTTTTTCTTTTATTACTGCTAATATTTATACAATAAATCTCATTTTTTCTTGCAATTAAAGGTACTTTTAAAATCGATAAATTAGAATATACGAATAATTTATATACCTCATTACTACATACTGGTATTTTTACTTTTCCAAAATTATCTGTTATTCCATCAAAAACAATCTCATTACATTTATCTTCTAGTTTTATTTTTAAATTACTAAGACACATACTTTCACTACTACAAAGTTTAATATAAATATAATCGCTTGTCATAATTCACCTCATTACAATATATTTTATGAATCGAAATTTCTTTTGTAAAGGAATTATGCCTCAACACTCCAAACTATTAATGTAGAATAATCTTCATTTTCAAGCAAATCTCTGCTAGGCTTTAATAACAATCCTTTATCGACTGAAAACGTAACATTGCTAACAGTTACATTTCCACCATTATCATTTGATTCATATATTATTTTTTTATTTGTTTTTAAAAGAATTTCATCATTATTAAATTTTTTAAAAAATAATGAATCTATTAACACTTTACCAGTTGCCTCTATCATTGGATTTATATAATTTAAATATAGTTTCCATTTAGTACTATTTACCCTACTATCAATTACAGTTACCACTGTTTCATTTTTTTTAGATAATATAACTGGATTAGTTGAGGAAGGTATCATACTAAACGGAATATTTACTGTTACTTTTAAAAGTGTCAACTCGCCCATAAAAGGAGTTGTTACTTTTCTTTCACTAAAACAACTATTTAAACAAGAGGTTATTTTAACTCTTGTATTATCTAAAATAGTAGAATCAATACTTACTTCAAACAAGCCAGTTTCATCTGCGACTGTTGATAAGCTTTTATTATTATATTCTATTTTAACATTTGCATATGGTGTAGTATGACCTGAAATGGCCGTTTGAGAATTTGTAATTGGGTGAATATTTATCTTGTGCATTCCAATAGATAATATTTTTTTATCTTGGAACGAAAAATTATTTATATCTGATATTGAACTTAACTCAGCGTCTGTAAAATTATGTGATGTAACTGTAGTATTATCTTTATTTAACACTCCTGTTATTTTAGCTGGTGTATTTTCTTTATACCAATAAAAAGCTGGTGTGTCATCAATATTGCAAGCAGAACTATAGTCAAGTGCATATACCCACATATTAATTCTACTAAAATTAAATTCAAAATCAACAGGATTATTTGTATAAACCACATTAGCATTTTTAGTATAAATATTAACATTTTTTGGATTATCTAGTATAAACTTTTGATTAGTTCCTTTAAAATAAATATTATAGTTATCAGTCGGTGTTGTCATATATGTATTTATTACTGATAAGCTCGCCCCTTCTGAAACTTTAAAATCACCAAATACATTCCACATTGGGACTCTTTTATGGTCTTTTTCAATAAATGTAAATTCAGCCATTTCTTCTATTAAAACATTTCTAGCTCCATGAGTAGTAGTAATTGCAAATCCATTTCCTGTTGTTAAAAGAAATTCTGCACCATGGCCTACTATTAAATCCATCCTATTAGTTCCATTCATAAATTCTCTATTAGTGGTTATATTTACCCTGCTATTTGGCATAATTTTAACTAACGATGGTATAACATCATTAAAAAAGAAAATTGTATTTGTTTCTGAATCACTTGTAATTGTTGTATTTCCATCTATTATGATTCTATTGGAATTACAGGCTCTTTGTGCAGAAACATTGTTAGTATCTTTTATTTCTAAAATAGAATCTATAATTTTAGTGGTTCCATAATAGTTTTGTGAAAGTTCGATTCCACTAAAATTTATATTATTATATTCTACAACTACATTAGAGTAGTTTGGATGAGATGGTACATAAATGACACCATAACCATGCGAAGATACTATATTCATATTTTTTAATATAATTTTTTTATTAGTTGTACTTACTTTTATAACTGTTTCTTCTGAACTTAAATTATTTGTATAAGTATATTTTGTATTATTATATGTTCCATCAATAATAATTTTACCCTTGTTACTATTTATAATAATTCCACTTGTAGCAGTAATATTGTTTCCTAAATATACATATTCATAACCATTATCTTCACTTAGTGCCTGTTTTAATTCATCACTAGTTGTAACTACGATAGTACTCTTATCAATTATTTGAATAATTATCACCTTCCTTTACAATAATTTATGTTGAAATTTAAATGATAACTAATTAAAAAGAATAGAATTTTTTTAATGTATTTTAGTAACATTTAACATTGCATTAGTATTTCCATTAAACTTTATATCAACAGTTTTAGATGGTTTAACATTTAATGTTATTAGATCATTTGGTTGTAATGATACAATAGTAGTTCCACTTATACTATTAATTATTTGAGCACTAAACTCACTAGTCACATTTGTAGCTGGTTGTAATATGTCATTTGCTCTAACAGACAACGTTATAGAACATTCTTCGTTCGTCGCTCCACATATTAAATACGATACAAGATATATTCCTTTTTCTTTTATTTTAATAGAATTATCATCTGGATATTCTGTTAAAAATGATATTCCTTTTTCAGGTAATGGAATAATCGTATCAGTTGCTTGTGGTAAATTAAGTTGTGTATCAGTCATTGAATATCTAATTCCATAAGATGACACAAATTCTGTTCCTGGAGGACCTGCTGGACCTTGGGGTCCTCTTTCTCCAATTTCTCCTTTTTCACCTTTTGGAATTAAAAAGGCTAGATGATGTACCCAATTTTCAAATGTATCCATAACAGCTGCTGGTTCTCCAGGCTCTAAAGTTGTAGTCTCATCTACAGCAATATGTTCTGTTCTTCCTATTTCTCCTGGTAAGCCTCTTGGGCCAATATCTCCTTTATCTCCTTTATCTCCTTTATCACCTTTTGGAATTTTAAAATCTAAAACTACATCCACAGGTGTTCCAACATTTATAACTTCAGCTTCTTCAGTAGCACCTATTGTTTCTATATTTCCAATTTGAATAGTAGATGGTCCCGGGTCACCTTTTTCACCTTTTATTCCTTGTGGTCCTTGCTCACCTTTTTCTCCCTTTGGTCCTGGAATTCCTTGTGGGCCTGTATTTCCATCTATACCTTGTTTACCTCTTGGAATTTTAAAATTCAAAATAACATCTTCTTTTGTCCCAACATTTTCTACTTTAGCTTCTTCAAAAGATTCCACTGTTTCTGTATCACCAACATCGATACTAACTGGTCCTGGTGTTCCTCTATCTCCTTTATCACCTTTAGGGCCAATAGCTCCAGTTGGGCCAGTTACACCTTGAATACCCTGAACTCCTTGAGGTCCTGTTGGTCCTTGCACATAGCAATATTGATATTTTTTTCCCTCTTGTTCAATTCTTTTTTTTATTCGTTCATAATCATTACAATTATTCATTATTCATCCTCCTTTAATTTTTTTTAGAATTAATTTTCATATTTAAATTCTTCTATTCTAATTTATGAAAATATTATTAGAATGGATAATGAATATATAACAAAATACATAGATAATTTAGTAGATGACTTTGAGTTATTGTTCTATATTAAAAAAATCATAGAACAATCTATGATTAACTAACTCCCATAAGTCATCTTTGTTATCTTTTTTATTCTTGAATGACAAATTTCAAGATTTTTTTGTCCTCACAAATGTGCAATTTATTTATTTTCAATTTGCTTCGTTTCACTTAATAATCTATCAAAATCTGACACATAATTCTTATCCTGTATAATTTTATATTTTTCATATTCATTTTCCGCTTTTCGGGTTGCTTGTTTATGTGAGATTTTTCCTTTTCCTTCTAAAACTTCATAATGGAAAACTTTTAGGGCATTTTCTACTTCATTTTTCCAATCATCCATGTACATAGTTATACTTCTTTCAAGTAATCTTTTAAAATACTCTTGATCAGATTTTTTTGCTTTTAAAAATCTTTCATCATTTAATGCAAAACCTTGAACCATATAATCTTTAATTATTTTATTTGCCCAAGTTCTAAATTTAATTGCTTTTTTAGAGTTAACTCTAAAACCTATTGAAATGATCATATCAAGATTATAATATTTTGTATTGTAAGTTTGGTTACCATCATTACCCATATGTACAATTTTTGCACACGTGCTATTTTCATCTAATTCTTCTTCATCAAAAATATTTTTAATATACAAACTTATATTTTTTTAGTCGTATCATATAAGTCAGCCATTTGTTGTTGTGATAACCATACTGTTTCATCTTCAAGTTGATATATTACTATATTATTTTCTTACATTAAAAACATCTTTTTTAAATTTAAAAGGTGTCAACACATTATTTTTCGTTCACACCTTATTTTACGCTACTTTCCACAGCATTGCTTATATTTACGTCCAGATCCACATGTTCGTCCTTTTTCAGTATATATGATACTATGAAATATATATAGTACTATATATATTTCAAGGAAAAATGGGTCTGAACGGTATTGGTATTATGCCATACATATAGTATATATAGAACTATACATTTTTTAGTCTGTGATCACAAAATGTGCACATTGTTCCCATCACATATTCAAAAATGTATAACATCATATATGATATTACTAATTATTTCAAATTTTTCCAATGTTATGTGTTTTATCTATTTTTTTATCTAATTTTTTGTAATTTGATTTAAAATTTAGTAAAGTTTCCATTGCACTTATAACTGCTGAGGATTCAAATATATCTCTCCTATAATACCCAGTTGTTAGGTATCCAGTTATTCCATTATCTTTTTTATTACTACTATTACCAAGAATACTTTCAATAACTTTATTCAAAGACTTCCCATCTTTAACATAGTTAAACATTCTTTCAGTAATTTGAAGGCCACTTGATTTTCCTATAAATTCTTTACCATTTTGGTCTAATATTGATGCATAAGTAACAATAAAATATGTATTATCTATCTGTTCATATCCACCCTCAATACTAATTAGTAAATCAAATGAAATATCATTTTCCATACAATAATTATATAAACCATGATTTCTATTTTTTGCACCTATTAAAGTTTCATCATTTATAGGTTTAGAACTTACTAAAGAATTAACATTAACAGGGATAATAGAAATGTCATCCAATCCTAATTCATTCATTGCAATTAAAATTGACCTTTTTTTAGAAACATTCGTAGAGCCTAAAACTATTTTCATATTTTCACCATCCTATTTTTTTATAAAACAAACTATTTACTACAACATTGATTAGGATTCTTACCAAACTCAAAGATTACTTTTTTTAATATATATAATATTATGAAGCATAGTATTATATATTTTTCGCTTATGAACACAAAAAGTGCACAAATGGCGTTATGTGCACAATTTTTTGCCTTTTTTTGACTATTGAGAAACTCACAAACCCTTATAAAACAAACTATTTACTACAACATTGCTCATATTTTTTACCTGAGCCACAAGAACATAATTCATTTTCATCTATCTTTTCTACTTTTCTTGTTGATTTTACTTTATCTTTACTATCATTTGTTCCTGTTATTTTAGTAACTTCTTTTCTTTCTAGGTTTCGTTTAATTTCTGCTTTTAATAATTATTATTTATATGTTACATAATATTCGTTTCTGAAGTATAAACATTTGTTATTAGGATAACAATACTGTTTATTCTTAAAATTTTATACTATTTTATACAGCATATTCAGATTTTAAACTCATACTCTTAACTTTGTTTTTTTCTTTTTTTACAATTTTATTATCTTCTAATTTTAATCCTAGTACGTCAAGAGCATTTTCATTTTTTGAAGCACGTATAACATCAATTGGTATTTTATACATATAATTTATTTACCACAACATTGTTTATACTTGCGTCCTGAGCCACATGGGCATAATTCATTTCTACCAATTTTCTTAGATTGAATAGTTATTCCTTTATCTCTATTAGTTTTTCCTTCTTTATTAACTTGTTTTCTTTCACCAGTTGCTTCAATACTAGCTTTTAATAAGAATTGAGCAATACTTCCATTAATTTTATTTTCTAATTCATCAAATAATTCATAACCTTCAATAGTATAAGCTTGTAATGGATTAACTTGTCCATATCCTCTTAACATAATAGCTTCTTTTAATTGTTCCATAGCAGTTATATGATCTACCCATAAATTATCAATAATTCTTAATGAAATAGCTTTTTCAAATTCATCAAATTTAGGAGCATTTTTAATTTTTTCATTATAATCTTTAATTAATAATTCATAAATATGTTCTACTAAAGCATTATCATCAAGTTCAATAACATCTTCAATTTTCAAATTATTTTTCTTTAAGTAATTTGTATTAACATATTCAACTATTTCAGCTTTATCATTTTCTGTAATATAACCTTCTGGTTCAATATGAGCATTAACAAGGCCAATTACTGCATCTCTAAATGTTTCTAAAACTCTATCATGAATATTTTCTTCATCTAAAATTTCATTTCTTCTTGAATAAATAATATCTCTTTGTTGATTCATAACATTATCATAATCAAGTAAATTTTTACGCATATCGAAGTTATTTCCTTCAACCTTCTTTTGTGCAGTTTCAATACTTCTAGTTAAGGCTTTAGAACGTATACATTGATCATCTGTAATACCAAGAGATTCAATCATATTTTTAATTTTATCAGTACCAAATCTTCTCATTAAGTCATCTTCAAATGATACGAAGAATTGACTCATACCAACATCACCTTGACGACCAGAACGACCACGTAATTGGTTATCAATACGACGAGATTCATGTCTTTCAGTTCCAATTACACATAAACCACCAAGTTCTACGACACCATCACCAAGTTTGATATCTGTTCCACGACCAGCCATATTAGTTGCAATTGTTATAGCACCTTTTTGACCAGCTTTAGCTATTATTTCAGCTTCTCTTTGATGGTTTTTAGCATTTAATACTTCATGTTTTAATCCTGCTTTATCTAATAATTTAGATAGTTTTTCATTATTCTCAACAGAGATAGTACCAACTAAGATAGGTTGACCCTTAGAATGAATTTCTTTAATAAATTTAACAATTGCTTTATATTTTCCATTTTCATTTGAATAAACTAAATCTGGATAATCAATTCTTGCAATTGGTTTATTTGTAGGAATACAAATAACATACATATTATAAATATTTCTAAATTCTTCTTCTTCTGTTTTAGCAGTACCTGTCATACCAGATAATTTATTATACATTCTAAACAAATTTTGGAATGTAATAGTAGCTGTTGTTTTAGTTTCAGCATTAATCTTAACGCCCTCTTTTGCCTCCAATGCTTGGTGTAATCCTTCACTATATTGTCTACCAGGCATTAAACGTCCAGTAAATTGATCAACAATAATTACTTCGCCATTTTCTACAACATAATCAACATCTTTATGAAATCCATAGTTTGCCTTTAATGCATTATTAATATTATGAACTAATGGTTGATTATTAATATCATATAAATTAGCAATATGCATAATTTTTTCTATTTTTTTACTTCCTTCTTCAGTAAGTGAAACATTTTTAGTTTTTTCATCAATAGTATAATCTTCTTCATTTGTCAATTTTTTTACAGCACTATTAGCATCTGTATATAAATTAACAGATTTAACTTGGCCACCTGAAATAATTAATGGCGTACGCGCTTCATCTATTAAAATTGAGTCAACTTCATCAACAATACAGAAATTAAGAGGTCTTTGTACACGATCTTCTTTTGTAACTACCATGTTATCTCTTAAATAGTCAAAACCTATTTCACTGTTAGTTGAATATAAAACATCACAATTATATGCTTCTTGTTTTGCTTTTGAACTCATATCTCTTAAGTTAAGTCCAACTGTTAATCCAAGGAATCTGAAAATATTTCCCATCCATTTTGAATCACGGTCAGCTAAGAATTCATTAACAGTGATAATATGTACACCTTTTCCTGTTAAAGCATTTAAATATGTTGGCATTGTTTCAGTTAAAGTCTTTCCTTCACCAGTTTTCATTTCAGCTATATTTCCATAATGAATAGCAAGACCACCAACAACTTGTACAAAGTATGGTTTTTCACCTATTACACGATAAGCAGCTTCTCTTACAACAGCAAAAGCAGGAACAACTATTTCTTCTAAGTCTCCACCATTTTTTTCTAATATATCTTTAAATTCAGCAGTTTTTGCTTTTAATTCATCATCTGTTAAAGCTTGCATCTCTTCATCTAAAGCAAATACTTCTTCTGCTATTTTTTCAAACCTTTTTAATTCTTTATACTCTGAGTCTATTAATTTTCTAAATATGCCCATTTATAATCATCTCCATAGTAATTATTGTAACATAAAAAAAAAGAGTTTTAAACTCTTTTCGTTATTTAACGTTGATAATTCCGTAGCTTCCATCTTTTCTAAGATATAAAACAGATACACATTCCTCATCAATATTCTTGAATACGAAGAAATCATGTCCCAATAAACTAGACTGTAAAACTGCTTCTTCTTCATCCATTGGTTTCATTTCAATATTTTTTCTCTTAACAATTTTAATGTTTTCTTCTTCATCTTTTTCAACATCAAAATCTAATATCATATCCATTTTATCTACATTTTTATATTTATTATTTAATTTTGTCTTATTTTTTCTAATTTGTCTTTCTAACTTATCAATAACTTTATCAATAGCAGTATACAAATCTTCATGAGTTTCTTCTGCTCTTAAAGTAAATCTATTAGTTGGAATTGTTACTTCAATAGTTTGATCTAAATTTTTAACTTTTACTACAACATGAGCTGTAATATCAGCATTTTCTTCAAAATATTTTTCTAACCTTTCTAATTTACTTTCAATAGTTTCTTTAATGGCCTTAGTAACGACTAGTTTATCACCACGTATACTAATTTTCATTTAATCACCTTCCTTAGAATAATTATAACATTATTCCAGAAAAAAAACTACTTAATTGTAGCTAATTCCACTTCAACTACATCAGTAGCTTGGAGTCCTTTTGAAGTTTCAACTAATCTGAATTCAACGATAGTTCCTTCAGTTAAGGATTTATAACCATCTTTTATAATAGCACTATAATGTACAAAGATATCTTCTTTATCATTATATTCTAAGAATCCATAACCTTTTTCGTTATTGAACCATTTTACTCTACTTCTCACAATCTCACCTCTTCTTCCTTCAACTTAAATTTAACACTGCCTCGAGGATGTTTCAACAAAATGCATTCGACAAATTTTGCAACATTATAGCTTTCCTTTGCCAAAGCATGAAAAGATAATACCATGTGTTTTGCATTTTTTGTCGAAATTTGTCTTAAAAGTACTTAAATATGTTTAAAAGACTTTTTTACTAACGATTTAAATCACTAAATTCTATATTAAGGAACTATAAATATTTTTAAGACAATTTATGAATTTTTTTAACTTCAAAAAGTTATAATAACCTTGTTAATAAAGAGGTATGATTAATGAGAGAAGTATTCGCTGAAAAGAATTTAAATTATGTTTCTAAGTATTATCAGTTAACTGATACTGAAAAAATCAAAATCAAATATGGTTTAGAAGTACTGTACACGATAATTACAAAAACATTAGGTATATTGTTTATATCACTTTTTCTAAAAACATTTAAAGAAACAATAATTTTAATGCTTTTCTATTTACTTTTACGACTATTTTCACATGGTATTCATGCAAAGAAAAGCTCACACTGTTGGGTTGCTTCAATCTTGACCTACGGAGCTTTTCCTTTATTAATAAAATATTATGTTATTAATAAATTTTATATATTAATAATGAGTATTATTGCTCTAGTCTGTTTCATTATATGGGCTCCAGCTGATACTCCAAAGAAGCCACTTATAAATAAGAAGAAAAGAGTATTAGATAAATTATTAACTGTAGCTATTTCTACAGTGCTTATGTTTATTCCTTTCTTATCCAATAATTCTCTAATTAATAATTGTATATTCTTTTCTTATATTATGAGTATTATTTCTATAAACCCATTAACTTATAAATTGTTTGGTATACCATTCAATAATTATAAGAATTATAAAAAAGGTTTGAATTAGTTAATAAAACAGACTAGAAATGGAGGTACAAATGAAATTATTTTTCGGTCTGATGGCTTCAATTGGTTCAATACTTGCTGCTTCTGCTTCAACTGGGTGCATAGTTCTTGTTTTTGATGAACCTGATTGTCCAGGAGAATTGTTAAAATAAAAATGTAGGAAATCCCTACATTTTTATTTTTTTAACTTTCAATTTTGTAATAAACATATTATTAATTACTTCATTTTTAGTTTCAATATTTTTTAAATTTTTTACATAATTTAAACCTATACCATGACCACTTTTTTTAGTCGTATATTCTTTAGTACCAGTTCGTTCAAGATCAATAACATTATTAAAAGAATTCTTTTGAATATAATAAATATATTCTTCATCTTCTAAAAAATTAATTTCAATTATTTTTTCTTTACAAGACTTAACTGCATCTAATGCATTATCAAATAAGATACCGATTGATGTACAAAACTTATTATAATTTTTAGGTGATAACATATCAATTAAATCTTTTTTAATTTTGTTGTCAACAGCTAAATTTAAATTATCAATATTTTCTTCATATGCCTTTCGATAAATAATAGATAAAACACCGTCTGGTAAATCATTTATATTTAAAATATTTTTATAATCAGTTTTATACTCAGATATTAATTCATCAATTAATTGATTTACTTTTTTACTTGCAACTGTTTTAATACCTAAAAGATTATTAATTAAATTATGTTTAAATTCCTTTTCTTGTCTAGCTATATCTTTCATGTATTTGTTTTCATTAACTATGTTTTTATTTAATATTTTAGTTTGATAATCTTTATATAGTAAATATAATGCTATAATTAATAAAACAATAAATATAAAAATATATAAAGAAGACATTACAAATTTGGCTTTATTTGTTCTATTATATCCATTTAACCCAAAAATAATTAATATAGTACTTATTAAAATTGTAATCCACAATAAACTTTCTTTATTAACTTTTAATTTCAAAAAATATTTATTATAAAATACCTTTGAAATTTTTTTAATAAACGGAATTAAGCATATCATTAAAGAAATACATACAACAGGAAAAGATAGTAAAGATCTTAAAATAACATTATACCTAAATGAGTCAAAACTTCTGATATGATTATATTTAATAAAAGAAGAAGTTATTGAATCACTTATCAATGTAATAAAAATTAATAAAATTGTATAAAAAATCGTTTTTTTAAGATCTGATTTATAAAATAATTTAATTGAAAGAAATATAATAACTAATGAAATAACTAGGTTTATAAAGACATTATTTATTTCATTAAATTTAAGAGATATGTAAGAGAATACAATCATTATAATCATATTTTTTAAATTCATTTTCATTTTTTCCATCGTTAGTACTTTATACATTATTAAATAAGAAAAATACGTCAAAAAGATAGCAATAAACTCTATTACCCTTTCCATAGTCACTCACCCAACACCTCTTTCTTAAATTTTTTAGATAGCATTGGTATTTCTTCTTTGTTATCTAATAAAAAAGAATTATTATTCCAATTGAATTTTTGAACTCTATCAACATTAACAATACAAGATCTATGACATTGTTTAAAACGTTCATCTAACAACTCTAGCATTTCTGGAATTGTCAAACCAATTTTGAAAATATTTGTATCAGTTACAATAACTAATTTTCTTTCATCTTTTTCTCTATAAATATATAAAATAGAACGGTAGTATACTTTTAAATCAAATAATCTATTACTATAAGTTAACATTTTGTTATCAAAGTTTTTTCTTAAAATAATATTTATATCTTCTTCAAGTCTTTTTGACATATCATGATATTTTTCAATAAAATCAAATACTTGGTAAATATTCCTATAAACTGTTTCAAACATTTTATCATGACTAGTAGTAAATATTATTTCACTATCCCAATCATTTTCTCTAATATATTTTGCTATTTGAATACCACTTGTATTATTTTCAAGTTCTATATCCATTATAAATATCTTATGAATACTATCATCTTTTATAATATTTTGTAATGTTTTTGTGTACTTAGAGAAGAATACTGTTTCCGTTTCTTCATTAGTTTTAAATTTTACTTTATCAATTACTCCTTTAACTTTCTCCTGTTGAGATTTATCATCCTCAACCACAACAAATTTAATCATAAACTCACCATCCTGTATTTGCAGCTTGCTAACCATACCTATAATTATATCACACCATAAAAAAATTGACAATTTTTGCCAATTATTTTTTTGCATTTTTTAAATAAAATATACTGCTATTTTCGAAGTAAAATAGTTTTTTGTTCATCTCTACTAACTCTGCAATTCTTTCATTTATTCCAATTAAATATATATTTTTAGAAATACTTTTTAATATTTTATTAATAATATTTTCAATACTAAAATATTTATTTACATTAAATAGAAAGTACTTATTTTCATTGTATAAAATTAAATATTTTTCATTTATTTCTATAAAAGTTTTATTTTTAGATAAAATTTGTTTTGTACTTATTAATTTTAAATCTTTAAAACCACACTGGTCAAAAGCATCAATAATTATTTTTTTATCATTATATTGTAAATACGGTTCATAAATAACTATTGCTTTTAGACCAGTAAATAGTTTTGAAATCTTTTCTTGTTTAATTATTTCATTTAATTTTTTTAAAAACTGACTTACTTTTACTATTCTTCCATAATATATATAATTTGAGAACTTATACTTTTTTATTTCTTCTTTTTTTAAATTATATAAATATAAGTAACTATCAACTAAGTAAAATATACAATCAACTTGTTTTTTCATTATTAATTATTTAATTCATTTACATTCATTTCATAAAAATCTAGAGGATTAATTAAGTTACCATCTTTATATACTTCAATTAATAAATTATATTTCTTTTGGTTTTCTAATTTATTTGAACCACTTTTACCAATAACTGTATTTTGATCTATTTGATCACCTATTTTTAAATCAGTACTTTGTAAAGAGTAATAAACTACTGTTAATTTTGTATTATATTCAACATACACAACTTTTCCAAGTATATTATCATCTTTAATATTAGTTACTGTTCCTGGTAATGTTGCTAAAACATCAAATTGTTCATCAGAAGAATATAAAACTCCAGTGTTTTGCATGTAAGTATTTTCATAGTAAATTATAGAAGCTTCTTTATTAGTATCATCAGCATCTTTATTATAGAAATATTTACTTATTTCTACCTTATCACTATTAAACGGCTTCGAAACTTTTGGTTCTTCAGTGCTAACAACAGAAGTTAAATTTTCATTAAAAAGCCCTGTTACAAATTTATAATTTCCTAAAGTACTATCTACTCCTTTACTTCCAACATACATGATGCCTAAAAATAAAAATGTTACTCCGATAACATATGCTGTTGGTAATACAAATCCTTTTAATTTTCTCTTTTTCATGGTCTCACCTTCCTACTAATAAGTTTGACCAATTATTGGAAATATATACTATAATTTTTGAAATTCAATATCTTTATAATAATATTTTAAAATGGTATAACAATCAAAGCCATCTTTTGCCATTCCATTTGCTCCATATTGACTCATACCAACTCCGTGACCATATCCTTTAGTTGTTATATTAACTATATTATTATCTACTTCAATTTTAAAATCAGTTGACCTTAAATTTAACAATTTTCTAAATTCTGTACCTTTAAAAGTTGTGGAATTTATGGTTATTTCCTTTGTTCTACCTGTTTCATCATAAATTTGATTGTTGATAACTATGATATTATTGTTTAAATTTAATTTTTTTAAAAATTCTTCTGTTGATAACTGTGTATTTACCTCATAATTACTTAAACTGTTGTTATCCCACTTTGATTCTACACTTTTTAAATATGGTAAACTTTCGCCAAAAACTGAAACTACATCTTCTGTATACCCATTACTCATAGCAAAATAAAATGCTTCAATAACTTGACCATCATAAGTCATTACTTCATTTTTAGTACCATCAACAGCTTCTTTTATTTTTTTATAATAAATATCATAATCTTCTTGCCACTTTTCATGCATTTCATCATCATTTATATAAGCTTGATTTGAAACATCTGCAATAATATCATAATTACCATTATTTTGCTTCATTTTATAGTATGCATAAGATCTTGATGCTATTGCTTGAGCTTTTAATGCTTCAATAGAAAAAGAGGCAGGCATTTCTGCAGCTACCACTCCCATTACATAATTTTCTAAATCTTTTGTCTCTATAGCACCAGTTGCTATATTTTTAACTTTAATTTCTTCTTGATTATTGTTATTTTTATTATTTTGAATTTCTTTTTTTGGTGTTTTTATCTCTATAAGTAAAACCATTGTTAAAACTACTACTACAATCAATAATAGTTTATTTTTCATATCTTCTCCTTAAAATAATTTACTACATTCAATAAAATCATAAATAAAATTACTAACTAAATAACTAAATGCAAAACTTAAAATAAAAATAATAATTCTTGCCTCAATATTCTTATTTGGTCTTAAAATTTTACTAAAGTCTAAGGCACTAAATGAATATATTGATAAGAAAGTAAATATAACATATAAATATACTTTATAGTTCATTATATTCTCCATTTTCGTATTTTATTATTTTTTCTATTCTTTTTAAGTGTCTTTCTTCAGTAGGATATTTTGTTGCAATGAATACATTTACCATCTCCATTGCTTTATCAATATCATTATTAGCCCCAAAAGCAATAATATTTGCGCCATTATGTGTTTTAGCTTTAAATACATCATCAACATCTACAACTCTTGCACATCTTATTCCTTTTACTTTATTAGCTGCTATACTGATCCCTATTCCATTTCCACAAATAAGTATTCCCAAATCATCATTTTTAACTTTATTAGCTACATCAAAAGCAAAATCTGGATAGTCATCATTTTCATTATTTTTAACTGAAGATTCAACTACTTCAAAGCCATCATTTTTTAAATTAGCTATTATTTGATTTTTTAATTCTACCCCTCTATGGTCACAACCTATTATTATTCTCATTATTTAATCTCCTTTTTCATTGCTTCTTGAAATTTTGGTAATAAACCGATATTATTTGTGCGATGTGGTGGTAATCCATATAAATCGTGTCCTGGGAATTCATTTGCTTCAATAAAACAAATATCATCCTTTGTTACACATACATCCCATCCTATATACCCAACTTGAGGAATTTCAAGTGCTGCTTGTTCACATATTTTTTTTACTTCATTCCATTTTGGAACTTTAAATCCAACTATCTCTTTTTTTGTAATAGGGTGTTTTTCATATAAATTACCCTTTTTATCAATAGCTTGATATTTTACAATTCCATCTTCTATATCAATCGGAACACATAGTCCTTCATGATTAAAATTATCAACATTATTATGATTATTTCCTATTCTAAGAAGAGCTGTTACTACCGTACCTTTTAATGTTACAACTCTTAATGTATTGATAGAATCAGGATGTAAATCACTTAATTTTTTACATTGTACAGCTATTTCTTCAACTAATATTTGTTTATTATTATAAAGATCATTATATAAGTCATAGATTTTTTTATCTGCGCTATCTATTATTTCAACACCTTTGCCACAAGATTCTTTTGTTGGTTTAGCAACAAATTTAGGATGTTTTTCACAAAATTTAGCAAATTCTTTTTTATTATTTCCAGTAAGTTCTAACCAATCTCTTTTTAAATATTTATTAAATCTTTCATTAAATTTAATCTTATCATTAAATATTTTCATATATTCTGGATCATTATATTTTTTGATTATTTCGTTATTTATTCCTCTAGTAATAACTGTTGATCTTTCATATCTATTCATGTTATACATTTCAAATAAATTGTAATCAATATAACCAGCTTGATACTTAAATCCACAAATTATCATATCGAAAAAAATATATACTTTATTTTTACCAGTCTTTTTATGAACATCATTTAATGTATTAAAAAAATTAGTAAAATTCATGTTGCATATTCTTTTAATTAAATATTTAATTTTTTTCATTTACAAAAGCTCCTTTATATAAACTATTATAACACATTTTCAAAAAATAAAAGCCACTTTATTAAGCAGCTTTTTCGTCTTTATTAATTCCATATCTTTTGTTGAATTTTTCAATGTTACCAGTTTTTTTAACTCTACCTTGAGCTCCTGTATAGAATGGATGACATTCACTACAAACTTCAACATCTATATGATCTTTTGTTGATTTAGTTTTGAATGTAGCACCACATGCACATTTAACTGTAACTTCCTTCATTTCTGGATGAATGTTCTTTCTCATTAATATTCTCCTTTCGCCATACTAAATTCATAGTATAGTATTTTCTCTCGTCTTATGTATTATATCATATCAAATTTTTTTAGCAACTAAAATTAGTCAAATTTGACATTTTTTAAGACTTTTTTTAATTTTTTATAATCTTTTAAACAAGATTTGACAGCTATTTTTTTATTTTTTTCAGATATTTTACCTGTTATGTATTTAAAATGACGATAAACTACTTTTTTTACTTGTGTTCCTATTTTTATTTCTAATTTTTTTACATCACTAATTTTACTTAATTCATTTGCTTTAACTTTTTTTGAATTAGCGATTATATAAACTGACACTATTTGATCAAAATTTAAAGTTTTAGAATTTAATTTAATTAAACCTAAAGATTTATCATAACTAATATTTTCTATTGTTAAATTTTTCCAACCACTAGCTTTTCTAGGTTTAGATATATTAATAATCTTTTGAAATAACCATTTTATAACTGCTAAAGTATATTGAAAACTAAGTAAATAAAACAAAAATGAGAACCCAAAAAACCATATAAAACTGTTAAAACCTACTGGTATGACTAATAGAGCTATAACTAACATTACACACCCTAATACAAAAAAAGATAATTTATATATAGTTTTTATAATATCCATAACAGTCACCCACTTTAAATATATTTCTTACGTGTTTATATTATATCTTAAAATTATAAAAAAGCAAGAAAAAACCTCGTATAAAACGAGGAAAAAATATTTATAAATTTTTCTGATTTTTAATATTATAATTAATATTTTATCTTCTTCTTAATTTACCCTTTTCTTCATCATAACATTCTATTACAGCATTCAAAGTATAATTTGCATGTAACATAATTTTTTGATTAGAATCATGCATACCACATACAATTTGTCTGAAATTAGCACCACTTAGCACTCCTATAGGCCCTGTACCAATTGCTATTGTTGCTACTGGTTCACCATTAGATGGTATTTTATCAAAACACTCTTTAATTATTTCTGCTTGATTTTCACCCCAATCGCAATTTAATGAATGGCAAACTAAAGCATGAAATGTTTTGTCTCCAACTGTTTTTGATAATACTGTTCCTAATTCATGTTCACCACAATTAGCTAATTCTTTCCAATACTTACTAGATACTTGACCAGCAAATCCTGAATCATTATACCCTTCTGTATTAACAGCAAATGCAATATGTTTAGCCTCAGTATTAAAAATATCTTCTTGAACAGTTTTAATTACCATATTAAACCCTCCTTTATTGGACAGTTATTATATCATAATAATCAATAAATACAAGCATTTTAATCAAAAATATTATAAGCATAACATAAATGAAACAATTTTTAAAAATTTTTTAGTTTATATTATTAGATATGCTTGTAAATCGAATTATATACCAAGCAAAAAAGTCCGCAAATACGGACTTTTTGAAAAAATTGAAATAAGTATATTTTAACGTTTTGAGAATTGTGGTGCTCTACGAGCTTTTTTAAGACCTGGTTTTTTACGTTCTTTAACTCTAGGATCTCTTGTAACAAAACCAGCTATTTTTAATACTTTTCTATAAGAATCTTCACTAGATTGATCAGTATTAGCATCATAAGCTATTAAAGCTCTTGTGATTCCTAATCTAATAGCTCCAGTTTGACCTGAAAAACCTCCACCTTTAACTGTAACATCAATATCTAAATTTTTGTCATTACCAGTTAAAACTAATGGTTGTTTTAAATCCATAACTAATGTAGCATATGGCATATATTCGTTAACATCAACACCATTAACTGTAATTTTACCAGTTCCTGTAGTTAATCTAACTTGAGCTTGAGAACGTTTTCTACGTCCTGTTGCTGTCCAAACTTGTTTCTTACTCATGAATACCCTCCTAATCAACTTTCATTTCTATTGGCTTTTGAGCTGCATGTTTATGATCTGCGCCTCTATAAACAAATAGTTTCTTACCCATTTGTCTACCAAGTCTATTATGAGGAAGCATTCCTTTAATAGCTCTTTCCATCATTTCTTCTGGATAGCTTTCAATCATAGTTTTAGCATTTCTTTCTCTTAAGCCTCCTGGAAATCCACTATGGTTATAATACATTTTGTCATTTAACTTATTACCAGTTAAATTAACTTTATCTGCATTAATAACGATTACATAATCTCCACAATCAACATGAGGAGTATATGTAGGTTTGTGTTTCCCTCTCAAAATGTGTGCAGCTTTTGTTGCAACACGACCTAAATTAAGACCAGCTGCATCAATAACATACCACTTACGTTCAATATTTTCTTTTTTTTGCATAAATGTACTCATATTTTTTTTCCTTCCATAATCGATTTCTTTTTCAACTTTCCCAGGGTCTAAAAGACTTCGAAAATAAAATGTACCATTTAAAATTATATTAGATAATTACTTAAAAGTCAAACAAAATCTAATAAAACACTAATATTTTATCTGTTTTAAATATAAACCACAAGCATCTGAGGTTGGTAAGTTAATAGCCGTATCATAATTTTCTAACATATTTTCTAAATATTCACTATTAATTTTATGCTTTCCAACTTCGATTAATGCCCCGACTAAATTTCTAACCATATATCTATAAAAACTTTTTCCTGTAAATTCAATCTCTAAAATATTATTTACTACTTTAAATTTAATTTTATAAATTATACAGTCATAATTATCTCTTTCACCACTAACAAAGTTTTTAAAATTATGAACACCTAAAAATACTTTGCTAGCTTTCTTCATTGCTTTGATATCAAGATTGTTAACATTTTGATTAACATAATCTTTTAAAATTGGATTATATTCTCCTAAATTAATTTTATAAACATAAACTTTTTCTTTTACACAAAACCTAGCATGAAAATTTTCATCAACTATTTTGCAATCATTTATATAGATATAAGGTTTTACTAAACTATTTAGAGCTTTTTTAAGTCCTTCAGGAGTTATATTAATATTTAAATCAAAATGAGCTTTTTGGTCTAAAGCATGAACACCTCTATCGGTTCTCCCTGCACCTTTTATAACAACTTTATCTTTATTTATTTTAGTTAAGGCTTCCTCTATAACTTTTTGAACACTTGCATTTTCCTTTAATCTTTGAAAGCCTTGAAACTTTGAACCATCATAACTTATACTAATTAAATATCTCATTATACACTCCTGAAAATACCTTTAATAAGCTCATTTATATCTGTGTAATCCTCTAATTTAGCATGATTCTTTTTTGCAAGTTTAACAAAATTAATTATTTCAGGCATATCTACATAATCATAAATTTTATCATAATAAATATTTTTAGCGTTAAGTTCTAAAACTACTGTTTTATTTTCAACAACTAATATAAAATCAATTATGTCCATAATTTTTGTTAAGTTATTAGTTATAAAAACTACTGTTTTGTTATATTTAGTAACCATTTTTTTAAATAAACTCTTAAAGTAATTAAATTCTCTATTTAAAAAATTTATTTCAAAATCACTTAATATTATCATTTCTCTATTTTCTAATAATTTTATAGCTAATTCTAACTTTTCTATTTCATTTGAAGATAATACATTAAGAGGTTTTTGTTTATCAGTTTCATTTAATAAACATATTTTTAAAGCTTCATTAATCTTTTCATCATTTAAATTATTAAATTTATTTTTTAAATAATCTATCATTTTTATACTTTTTAAAAAATCTAATTCTAATTTTTCTTCATCAATATTTAAATTTGTATCTATACCTAGTATTGCAGTTATTTTATTTTTCTTTATTTCCATAGTTTATTCACCAACAATTCTTTATCTAAATAAATATCTTTTATTAAGTTATAATCTTTTAATTTTAGTGATAAATCAATCATGAATGGTAAAGTAAATCCAAGTCTTTTTAAAAGTTTTTCTTCTAAAAGCATTTTTTGTGAAGAACCACTAGCGATTATTGTTCCTTCATTTAAAATGTATGTGATATCAGTATTAAACAAATCATTCAGATCATTGCTTACAATTATGTAGTTAATATGTTCTTGGTTTAAATATTTTAATATATATTCTTTTTCTTTTAATGGAAGATAAGTTAATATATTATCAAATGAAACATAATTATTGTTACTTAAAATACCTTTTAAAATGCATAATTTAATTTTATCATTATTTTTTAACATATTAGGATTTATACTTAAATTAATATCTTTAAGTAAATCATTTACCATCTTTTTTTGTTTTGTATTTAATAAAATATATTTTATTTCTTCTTCAATTGTTGAATGAAAAAACATAAAATTTTTATAAATTCTAGGAACATTATAATCATTTTCTAAAGCTTTTAATAATGTTGTTTTTCCACTACTAGAAGTTCCAATTAAAGAAATATTACAATTAAAATTAAAATTTATATTTTTTAAAATATCTTTACCATTAATATTCTTATTATAATTTTGTAAAATTATTTCCATATTATCCTCCAAAATGCTTTGATATTATACCATTTTTTTGAAAAAAGACAAACACAAAGTGTTTATCTTATTCTGGTATACGAATAATTACTTCATCAGGTAACGAATACATATACTTTTCTCTAGCATATCTTGCAACATAATCTGGATCTTGTAATTTTGTTACTTCTGAATTTAATGATTCTTCTTTTTCTAAAAGTGAAGTATATTCACTATTTAGTGAATTTATTTTTCTTTTATTTTGTAATATTTTTGACCAATCATTAAATACAGAGAAAATTAATGCAAAAACTAAAACAAATAAAAATACTGTTTGAAAAAATAATCTTCTTTTTACTTTTTTTGTTATTTTACCTTTCATATAATCATCCATTCTTTAGACAATTATATCACTTATTTTTCTTTTTGTACTTATTAATTAAATTCTTTACATTATTTTGTGTATAATTTGCAAGAAAGTAACCTAGTACTATTGTTATTAAAAAATAAATATGAAAATAACCGTTATTAATTTTATAATTTATAATAACATAAATAAGTACCATATTTAAAATA
The DNA here is from genome assembly GCA_934129945.1 of uncultured Bacilli bacterium. Lineage (GTDB taxonomy): Bacteria > Bacillota_I > Bacilli_A > RF39 > UBA660 > RUG14121. Next base: position 246,064 of record CAKOXC010000001.1, on the reverse strand, counting down.
AATAATGTATTATTTAAATATTTAATAAAACATTTATTTTTTTTATTTATTAGATAATTTAATTCTTCTAAGTAAAAGAAAGAAAAGCCATAAATAAAAGAAAATATAAAAGTTATTATTTGTAATTTATTATCCATTATTTAAATAACTTAGTAAATATTCCTTCATCTTTATTTTTAGTTTTTCCATCAACATAAGATAAACTATTTATTTTTCCTTTAATTTTAACATTTCCATCGGAAGTATCTAATTTATTTAGTTCTAAACTTTCACCTTTAAGTAGAATTACTCCCATGTTACTTTCCATTAAAAATTCTTCATTATCAAAACTTACTATTTTTTTTATACCCGTCAAATAAATAGTTTTTCTATCAGTCATTTTTACTTCATGGTTACCAATTAATACATTATCATTTTGCATTTTATCACCCTAGTAAATTGTATTAAAAAAACTCATAAATATGAGTTTAATTTTCTGCATCTTCTTTGTTATATTCTTCAAAAATTGCATCTTCAAACATTTTTCTAACGTCTGGATTAATTGGATGAGCAATATCTCTATAATCTCCAGTTGGAGTTTTTCTACTTGGCATTGCTATAAATAAGCCATTATCACCTTCAATTATTCTAATATCATGAATTGCAAATGAATTATCGATAACAACTGTAGCTAAACCTTTAATTCTTTTTCCTTCTTTTTCAATTTTGTGTACATTTACTGATGTAATTTCCATAACACCACTCCTCCTAAAGTTATTCTAACTTAATATTATTTTATCATATGTGTAAATTTTTGCAAGTAATTAATAATATTTTATTTTAACTTCTCCGGTTAAGACGTCAACATAATTAAAACTTTTATCAACACCATTAATTCTTACTGTAAATATTGCCGGATAAACATTAGAAATATATCCAACATAAGTAGAGTTTTTATTTCTCATACCATATACTTTTATTTCTATATTACTATATAAATTATTTTTGATTTGAGTTTTCACATCATCAATATTCATAATTTTCCTTTCTTATCTCGGATATCCAACAAACATTAATCCATTACTTTTAAGGCCACCAATACCATCTTTTCCATATTTTGTTTTTTCTAATAATTCTAAAAGATCAATTTCTTTATTTCGCTCGGTTAAAGCAAGTGATGATGCAATTATTGCTGGATCTAAGGCATGAATATTTATTCTTTTAGGACTTGAAGCAAAATTGGCTCCCGCTTTTATTAATTCTTCATAATCACTTTGACAAGCCCCTGCTATTATAACTAATTTATCATGAGATTTTTCATATTTTCTTGCCATTTTAACTGCATTAACAAAATTTAATGAATTTTTATAATTCCTTATATCAGTAGTATCCTTTTTCTTTTTATAAAATGCATCGTGTCCTGTAATTATAACAATATCAGGCTTATATTCTTCTAATAAATCATAAATTTCTTCATAAATTTTATCTTCTCTTATTTTTTTTCCAATAGCATAGACGTTTAAATTTTTATAGTATTTTAGACATCTATCTAAATACTCACTATCTCCATCTATATGTAATATTTTAGCTGGCAAATAAAAAAAATCTCCTCTATCTGAATTATTATCTTGTAATTCTGTGGAAATTTCTTCTTTTTTTTCTTTAATCTCTTCTTTAATCAAATCTTCTAAAAAACTATCAGCATATAATCTAACATCGGCGCCTTTTAAATAATAGACGTCATTCTTAATGTTTATAACTTTAAAAATTATGTCATTATTATAACTTTTTCTTGAAACATAATCTCCTTTTTTGATATCCACTTATATCACCACTATATTATATGCCTAAAAGGTCAATTATTTACCTAATTCTTTATATAATTCTTTAAATACTTCTAAATCTAGTTCTTCGGCACGACAATTTTCTAAAATATTGTATTTATTTAAAATAGATTTAACTTGATTCCAATCATATTTCTTTAAATTATTTTTTAAAGTTTTTCTTTTTTGAGCAAAACACGTATTTAAAAAATTATAAAATTCTTTATCTTCTAAAACTGTATCTTTTCTTGTAAATTTGACAACAGCACTATCAACTTTTGGCACTGGATTAAAACATGTATTTTTAACAACAAATAGTTTCTCAATATCAAAATAATTATTTAAATATACTGTAATAGCACCATAATCTTTAGTTTTGCTTTTAGCACTAAATCTATTTGCTACTTCATTTTGTACAAGTAATGACATAGCTTTTACATCTATTTTTTCATCAATGATATGTTCAATAATTGGTGTTGTTATATAATATGGAATATTTGCAATTATATAAATATTATTATATTTATAGTCTAAATTTTTTATATCTTCTTTAATTTCAGTTTTTAAAAAATCTTTATAAATTATTTTAGTTTTTTCATCCTCTAAAGGAAGTAAATATTCTTTTGTTCTTTCATCAATTTCATATGCAATCAAATATGAATTTTTATTTTTTAATTTTTTTGTTAAAGCGCCCATTCCTGGTCCAATTTCAATAATTAAATCATTATCAGTATCAATAGAATTAGCTATTTTATTTAAGACATTTTCATCTTTTAAAAAATTTTGACCAAGACTTTTTTTTGCTTGTAATTCTTTCATATATATTCACCTCTTAAAAAAACTAGGTTTACCACCCAGTTCTTAGTATATCATAACTTATAGAAGATCTTCCAATTGTTTTAACTGCATAGTCATTACTATTAGATAATAAATCTATATCATTACCAATAACACCACGGTCAAGTACAATTGCTATAATTGGATTATTAGAAACATTGGCTTTATTAAATCTAATTACTGTACCACAAGGTAAATTTTTACTTGAAGCAACTATTCTAACATTTCCATAAGAAGCATCTGGATATGTTTCTGTTCCATTTAATACATTATAGTTTGGAGTACAAGCAAGTCTTCCAGAACATAATGGACAATCAGCTGTATATCCTGTTAAATCACCAGTATATGTATCTTTTGTAGCATACAAATCATTTGATATTTCTTCTTCTAATTTAAGTGCCATTGTTGTCAAATTAATAGTTCTATTTTCATTAACACTTTCTATTTTATTTTCATACTTTTTTGAAGATGTTTCAGCTATTAATAAAACTACAACTATTATAGAAAGACGAATTATTTTAAAAGCTTTTTTAAGCAATTTGTTATTCATCTTATCACCTCTTTATATAGTAAAAATATTTTAACACATGTGTATTTAAATGTCAAAAATACGCTTAATATTATTATTGGTAATATTTTCTAATTCTTCTAAAGACACGTTATACAAATCTGCTACAAATTTTGCAATATCGATAATATGTTTAGGAGAATTTTGTTTTCCCCGGTATGGATGAGGAGTTAAGTAAGGACTATCAGTTTCTAAAATTATATTTTCTAGTCCTACTTCTTTAATAACGTCTTTAATATTACAATTTTTAAAAGTTATAACACCATTAACCCCTAATAAAAATCCCATTTTAATATATATTTTAGCTGTTTCTAAACTTCCATTAAAGGAATGAATTACTCCTTTTACTTTGTATTTTTTTAAATTATCTATAGTATCAAAAGTAGCTTCTCTACTATGAATAACTACTGGCTTATTGTACTTTTCAGCAATAGCCAGTTGTTTATTAAATAATTCTATTTGTTCTTTTTTATTTTCTTTAGTGTAGTAATAATCAAGGCCAATTTCACCAATACCAAGAATTTTTACTTGATTTATATTTTTTTCAATAAATTCCATGTCTTTATTACAATAATTTAAAACATCTTCAGGATGAATTCCAATTACTCCATACATATCTGGAATTTCCAATAATTTTATTACTTCTTCATTAGACTTCTTATTACATCCAGCATTAATCCATCTATTTACACCATTAGTTTTACTTTCATTAATTATGTCTTGAATATTATCATAATATTCTTTATAAATATGACAATGTGTATCTGTAAACATTATTCTCACCTCTTAAATTATAACAAAAAAATATTTCCTGGGAAATATTTATTTTGTATCGATTCTATCAAATAAATGAGTAGGTTCATTTAAAGTTTTTCCTTGTTCTAAAGCACCAAATTCATTTATTGAATCATAATCTGAAATAGTTGTATTCAATTGTTTAAATATTTTTTCACTTGTTTCAGGCATAAATGGTTGTAATAAAACTGAACAAATTCGAATACTTTCTAATAAATTGTATAAAACTGTTTTTAATCTATCCTTTTTATCTTCGTCTTTTGCTAAACTCCATGGCATTGTTTCATCAATATACTTATTACATTTTCTTAGAACTTCAAAGATTTCTTCAATTGCTTCACCAACTTTTAATTCATTCATTCTATTTTCTACTTTAGATTTTAATGAAAGAACATTATTTTTTAAGTCTTTATCTAATTCTTCTTCAATATTTGGATTTTCTATTACACCATCAAAATATTTAAAGTTCATACTTACTGTTCTATTTATTAAATTTCCTAAAATATTAACTAAATCACCATTAATTCTTTCAATTAATAGATCTTTAGTAAATACACCATCAGATGCAAATGGAATTTCATGTAAGAAATAATATCTTACAGCATCAACCCCAAATTCTTCTGCTAAATCATCAGCATATACTACATTACCTTTAGATTTGCTCATTTTTCCATCAGCCATAATTAACCAAGGATGACCAAAAACTTGTTTAGGCATCTCTAGACCTAAACTCATTAGAAAACATGGCCAATAAATAGTATGAAATCTTATTATATCTTTTCCAATTAAATGTAAATCAGCTGGCCATTTTGTTTTAAATTCATCTGATTCATTATCAACATCATAACCAATATTAGTAATATAATTTGTTAAAGCATCAAGCCATACATATACTACATGTTTTGAATCAAAATCTACTGGTATACCCCATTTAAATGATGTTCTTGAGACGCATAAATCTTGTAGACCAGGTTTAATAAAATTATTTAACATTTCATTTTTTCTAGCTACAGGTTGGATAAAATCTGGATGAGATTCTATATAATCTTCTAATCTTTTTTGGTATTTAGATAATTTAAAGAAATAAGCTTCTTCACTTTTAGTTTCTACATCTCTTCCACAATCAGGACATTTTCCATCTACTAATTGAGATTCTGTCCAAAAAGATTCACAAGGAGTACAATATAATCCTTTATATTCACTTTTATAAATATCTCCTTGTTCGTACATTCTTTTAAAAATATGTTGGACTACTTTTTCATGATTTGTATCTGTAGTTCTTACAAATTTATCATAACTAGTATTCATTATATCCCAAATTCTTTTAATTTCTGTAGAAACTTCATCAACAAATTGTTTTGGTTCTATACCTTTTTCTTTAGCTTTTAATTCGATTTTTTCACCATGCTCATCAGTACCAGTTTGAAAATAAACATCATATCCTTGTAATCTTTTAAATCTTGCAATAGCATCAGCTAATACAATTTCATATGTATTTCCAATATGTGGTTTACCAGATGTATAAGCTATAGCTGTACTTATATAATATTTTCCTTTACTTTCCATAATATTCCTTCTTTCTAATAAAAAAATTCATAAATCTAAGGACGGAAATTTTCCGCGGTACCACCTTAGTTTATGAATTATTCATACACTTTATTCTTAACGCGAATTAAACGTTTTAACTCCAGAACCATGTTCAATAATTTCATTTGTTAATTTTCACCAACCATTAACTCTCTACAAAACTATGTTATTTACTCTTTCCTTCATTGCTAAATTCAAAGGTATTGTAACATGTATTAATATTTATTTCAAGAAATATCTATTTTATTTGTTATTACATTTGTTAAAAAATTAGCAATTTTATTAATTTCATTCATGTTATTATTAACTTCAAAAACTAAAATTCCAGTTACATCAGAAAGTATAATAATAGGTTTACAAAAAAGTTTATAGTTTTCTAATTCAATAGTTTCTTCTTTTCGATCATTAATTATCTCATTTAAAATTTTTTGAGCATTTATATTTTTAAAATCGTTATCAGTAGCAAATATAAGTTTTTCTCGATCATAAAAATTTATTTTTATATTAAAAGATCCCGCTATATTATATATAATATTTTCAATATCCTCCTGATAATTAGTTATTTTTGAAAATTTTTGAAGAGTTAATTTATCATTTTCTATTAATATTTCTAAATTATCGCCTTCTCTAATACCTAAATTTTTTCTTATTTCTTTAGGTATAACGATTCTTCCTAATTCATCAATTCTTCTTATTACTCCTGTGGACTTCATTTAGAGTTTCCTCCATTCATAATATTATTGTACACAGGATATTATTTTCTATAACTGTAAATCATTTTTTATGATATTTAATAAAGGAACAAAGTAATATAAAAAGTGTTTTTCTAAACCTTTAAGTGGTAAAGATATAATAATACGTTTATTAAAATATCTAAATTTGAAATTAGGATTTATATTATAAGATTCTAAAAATAATTTATCACCTTTAGTTTGAGAAGATATTTCTTCTGGTAATTCTATTTCAACAAATCTCTCATTTTGAATTACTTTAGTAATTTTTAAATCTTCTGATATTTTTTCAAACCATTCTTCATACATATAAACTTCTAGTTCACTACTTACTTTACCAAATCTATCTTCAAGTTCTTTTTTTGTATCAAGCAATTTTTCATAACTATCAATTTCATTAATTTTTTGATGTATTTCTATTTTTAATTCTTCATCTTTAACATAATTATCATCTATTGCTGTTTCAACGTTAACTAATGCTGGTTTGTCATCCTCTTCTTCAACTTTTTCACCGTTTAATCTTTTTATTTCTTCTTCTACCATTTTCATATATAAGGAAATTCCTACTGTATCAACGAACCCGGCTTGTTCGCTACCTATAATATCTCCGGCGCCTCTTATTGATAAATCTCTCATTGCAATACGATAACCACTACCTAATTCTGTAAATTCTTTAATTGCTTGTAATCTTTTTACAGAAGTTTCATTTAAAACTTTTGACTTATTATATAGCAAATATGCATAAGCTATTTTGTCACTTCTTCCAACTCTTCCTCTTATTTGATATAACTGAGCAAGTCCAAAATAATCAGCATCAATAATGATTAAAGTATTTGCATTTTGAATATCTATACCAGTTTCAATAATTGTTGTACAAACTAATATATCAAATTCATATTCGGTAAATTCAGTCATTATATCATCAAGCTCAGTTTTACTCATTTGCCCATGAGCATATTTTATACGAGCTTCCGGTACTAATTTCTTAATTTTTTCAACTTCATTTTCAATTGTTTCAACTTTATTATATAAAATAAATACTTGTCCATTTCGACTTAATTCTTTGTAAATAGCATCTCTTATTATCACATCATTTTCTTGTAAAACATAAGTCTGAACTGGATATCTATTAACAGGTGGTGTATCTATAACGGATAAATCTCTTAACCCAGACATAGCCATTTTTAATGTTCTTGGTATTGGGGTTGCAGATAATGTTAATACATTAACATCATTTTTATATTTTTTAATTTTTTCTTTATGAGTAACACCAAAGCGTTGTTCTTCGTCAACTATTAAAAGCCCCAATTTTTTGTATTCAATATCATCACTAAGTAATCTATGTGTTCCAAATACGATATCAATAACACCTGTTTTTAATCCTTCTTTTATTCGTTTTACTTCTTTAGGAGTAGTAAATCTATTTAATAATGCTATTTCAACAGGATAATTTTTAAATCTATTTAAAGCAGATTCATACTGCTGCTTAGATAATATTGTTGTAGGACATAAATAACAAACTTGTTTATTATTTAAAACGGTTCTAAAAATTGCTCTAAATGCTACTTCTGTTTTACCAAAACCTACATCTCCACATAAAAGTCGATCCATAGGAACAACACTATCTAAATCTCTATAAATTTCATTTATTACTTTTTCTTGATCTCTAGTTAATTCATATTCAAATTCACTATCAAATTGACTTTCAAGTTCATTTGGAACATAAGCTTCTCCTTTTATACTATTTCTAATAGAATATAATTTGATAAGCTCTTCGGAAATATCTTTAATTTTTTTCTGTAAAGTTTGTTTTGTTTTTGCCCATGGAGTAGAATTTAGTTTATTAATTTTAGGCTTTGTCCCGTCCTTATCACTATATTTATAAATAGATGATATTTTTTCTACTGGTATATAAACTTTATCAGTATCTTTATAATTAATTTGAAGATAATCTTTTTTTATACCACTAGTATTTAAAGTAATTATTCCATTATAAATTCCTATTCCATGTTGTCTATGAACCACATAATCCCCTAATGATAAAGAATCAATATCTTTTATTTTTTTCCCAATATGATAATTATTTTTATATTTTATAGAAGTGCTATGAACTTTTTCTATATCAAATTCACCAATTACTACATAATCTTTATATTCAAATCCATTATTAATTTGTTTATTTATAATATTAATACTGTTATTAATAATATTTTTAGTTACAATAGCATCTGGAAATAATTCTTTAATTATTTTTATTTGAGAATCTTTAGATAGGCAAAAAATAACTGTTTTTTTCTTAATAATCTTACTATTAACAAAATCTTTTAATTTGTCATAATTAGAATTAAAATTTTCAATTTCTTTACTTGTAAAAGTTAATGCATTTTTGCTATTTTCATTTTCAAAAGTATTTATAAAAATTTGATAATTAGGATTTATTTCTTCAAAATCAAACATATATTTTTCATTTGAATCAATTTCTTTATTATAATTTATAATATCTTCTAACATTTTTTTATAACTATTTTCTATTTGACTTCTATTATAAAAAATTGTAATAGGTTCTTTTAAATAATCATAAATACTACTATTTTTGGTAGTAGTTACTTCTTTATTTGGAGTAATATTAATGCTATCTAATTGTTTTATTGATAATTGTGTAGATTCATTAAAATATCGTATTGAGTCTATATTTGATCCAAAAAATTCAATTCTAATCGGATGTTCTTCGTTTATTAAAAATATATCTATAACATATCCTCTTACGGCATACTCTCCAGTAGTAGTTACTAAAGTTTCTTTATTGTAACCATATTTATCTAAGATTTCTTCTAACTTTTCTCTATTAATCTTAGTTGATTTAGTTATTTCTAAATTAAGTTTATCTTTTATATTTATATCTGGTAAATATCTTAAATATCCAGTTAAATTTGTTATTACAATACTTCTCTTTTCTTTTATTTTATCTAATGTTTCAAGTCTTTTTACTTTAAATTCAGGTGAAACAGCAAGTGCAACACTAGTTAAAAAATCATCCATTGGAAATAAATAAACATTATCTAAATATGTTTTCAAATTTTTAAAAATCTGATTAGCTTCAAAAAGGGTACTTGTTACAATCAAAATATTTTTTTGTGTATTATTATATAAATTTTGCACGTAAAAAGTGTTTAACTCTTTTGTTAAACCTTGTATTATAATATTATTATCATATTTAAAATCATTAAAAATATCCATTTTTTACCTCATTGAGTTATATTTACTAATAGTTTTATCGGCACCATTATCAATAAAATAATTAATTATCTCATGATATAAAGCCATTTTATTATTTATATCTAAAATATTTTGATAACTAAATTTGGCTAAAACATAATTTTTGGTATCAATACTTCTATCATGTGCTATTCCAATCTTTAATCTACAAAAACTATTCGTATTTAACAGTTCAATTATTGATTTAATACCATTATGTCCTCCAGAAGAAGAATTCTTTTTTAATTTAAAATTAGAAAAAGGTAAATCAAGATCATCTTGAATAATTAAAATATCTTCTGGTTTTATTTTATAAAAATCAACAACTTTTTTTACTGCAAATCCTGAATTATTCATATAAGTCTGTGGTTTTAAATAAATTACATCATCAATTTTTACATATAAACTATCAAATTTAGCTTTCCAATTTTCTTGTTGTAAAAGACTATTTAAAACCATAAATCCAATATTATGTCTTGTATTTTCATATTCACTTCCAGGATTACCTAATCCTACTATTAATTTCATTTATATCACCTTCAAATACATTTTTATATGTTTTTAAATCATTAGCATTATTTAAATATTTAATTTTCAATCCAAATTTAGAATTTTTAATTGCTTTAATTAATACTAGTATTGGTTCATTATTTGTATTATTAACGAAATAAATTTCTTTAACATTCATATTAAACTTATTACAATATAATATTATTTCATCCAACCTATTTGGAATATGCACCATATAAAATGTTTTATTATTTTTTAATAAACTTGAAGATATTTTTATTATATCCTCTAAAGTAATTTTTATTTCATGACGAGCAATAGTTTTTATAGAATTGTTATTTTTTATACTATTTTTGAAATATGGTGGATTACAAATTACAACATCATATGTTGATTTTTTTAAGTAATTAATAATATTATTTATATCATCATTTATGTAGTTTATATTATTAATTTTATTTATTTTTAAGGTTTCACTTCCGAGTTCATAGATTTCTTTTTGAATTTCAATTGCATCAATTTTAAGATTTTTATTTTTATATTTATAATTAAGAATTAATGGAACTGGTAAATTACCTGAACATAAATCAATAATTTTATTATCATCTGTTTTTAAATTGACATACTCACCAAGTAATATTGAATCTATTGAAAATTTAAAATAATCATTATCTTGAACTATTTTTAAATTTTCATAATCAAACAAATCATTTATCACTTTCATTTTTATCATCCATTTTGATTTTATGTATTTCACCATTTATATCTACATCATATTGTTGATCTAAAATATCTAAATTTTTAACAGTACCTTTTCCATATTTGGTATTTACTGTTTGACCTATTTCAGGTAATTTTTTTCTACAACACGTATATTCTTCATCTTCATAACTAAGGCAACACAAAAGTCTTCCACAAAGGCCATTAATTTTAGATGGATTTAATGCTATATTTTGATTTTTTGCCATATTCATTGTTACTGATTCTTTTTGTTTTAAAAAGCTTGTACAACATAAAACTCTTCCACAAACACCAATTCCACCAACTTCTTCAGCTTTATCACGCGCTCCTATTTGACGAAGTTCTATTCTAGTTCTATAAGCAAAAGCTAATTTTTTAGCTAATTCTCTAAAATCTATTCTTTCTTCAGCATAAAAATTAAATAATAATTGTTTTCTATCAAAAGTGTAACTTGCATCAATAATATTCATTTTTAAATTCATTTCTTTCACAAGTTCTTTTGCTTTTTTCAAGGCCTTAGATGCTTCTTTTAAATTATCAAGATATTTTTTATAATCTTCTTTTGTAGATATTCTTACAATATCTTTTAAATTTTCATAGTTATTAATATTTTGAATTTCTGAGACAACTTTACCAAATTGCAAGCCCTTTTCTGTCTCTACAATAACTGTCACGTTGATTGGACATTCAATACTTTCTGATTTAAAATTATATATTTTTCCTTTATCGTTAAATTTAATACCGTATACTTTCATTTAACATGCCCCATTTCAATAACAAAAGAATCTAGAAGCAAATTAATATTTCCATTTTTTTGTAAATTATCTAAATATTTATTAATAATTTTCATTTTATTTAATAATTGAACTGAATTCATATCTTTCAAAAATTCAAAATTTTCATATTCACCATTTATATATACATTTTCATAAACTTTAAATATCTGTTGAAATATTACCATTAGTTCTTCTCTTGTATAATTTTTTTCCATTAAGATATTTTTATTATACAACATTATATGTTTATTATCTAGTTCAATATTTTTTATATAATCTTTTACAGTTTCAAGTTTTTCATCATCAATTTTTATTTCTTCTTCACTATAATATTGATGGATTAATTGACATCTACTTCTTATAGTTTCTATAACATTTTCTTTATTATTTACAACAAAGAACCCAATTAAATAATCTTCTGGTTCCTCGATAAATTTAAGCATTGTATTAGAAGAAGAGTTATTTAATTTTTCAGAATTTAAAATTACATAAGTATTATATTTTGAATACACAGGTTTAGTTAGCATTTTTTCTTTCAAATTTATTATTTGTTCTTTTTTTATTGTAATACCATCAGGTCTTATAATTTGAAAATTAGGAAGTGTTTCCTTTTCTATTTGATAACATAAATTACATTTTTCACAATTATCAACGTATTTTTCTTTACAATTTATTAATTTAATAATTTTTTTTATATCTTCTAAACATTTTTCACAATTATTTGTTTCAACTAAAAAAGCATGAGAAAGTTTATTCTCATTATATGATTTTTCAATATGTTTAATACCATTTACTGCTTTCAATTAAACCACCTCAATTTATTATGAAAAATATTGATATAAGTGATAATAGTCCTGGAACACCTAGTATAGATACAATAGATATTGTAAATATATTTATTGGTATGAAAATATTAATTGATGATACTATCACATTTAATCCATATAATAAAACAAAAGCAAATACAACTTTTTTTACTACCTTTTTTAGTATTTTAAACATATAATCATCCTCAATAAATTATATGTTATTTATTATTATTTATTCAGATATTATTTTTCTATCTTCTAAAGCCTTATCTAATGTTATTACATCTAAATAATCCAATTCTGCTCCCATAGGTATTCCATAAGAAAGTCTAGATATTTTTACATTCTTGTTACTTAATATTTTTTTTATGTAAAGAATAGTAGTTTCTCCTTCCATAGAAGATTTTAATGCTAAAATCAACTCAGGATTATCTAAATTATCTATTCTATTTAATAAAGAAGCTAGATTTATATCATCAACTCCAATATCGTCTTTGGGAGAAATTAACCCATTTAACACATGATAAGTACCTTTAAAATTTCCAACTTTTTCAAAGGTAAATACGCTTTTTGAATCTTCAATTACACATATTATGTTTTTATCTCTATTTTCATCACTACAAATATTACATATATCATTATCAGATAAATTACCACATATTTTACATTTAACTAATTCTTTTGCTTTAATCAAACTGTTTGAAAAATTATCAACATCTTCTGTTGACATTTCTAAAGTAGCTAGTGCTAATCGTTCTGCGCTTTTTTCACCTATTGTTGGTAACTTTTTAAAAGATTCAATTAAATCTTCTAATTTTTTTGGATAAATCATTAGAATAATCCACCCATAGATCCATAAGAACCCATTATATCATTCTTTTTAGTATTTATTTTTTTAAGGCAATCACTTAATGCAATATTTATCATATCTTCTAGCATTTCTTTATCATCATTTTTAATATCTTCATCATATGTTATTTTAAATGATTTAAGTTCATATTTACCATTCATTGATAATTCAATCCATTCAGATTTTCCTTCAAATACAGTATTTTCTAACTCCTCTTGTTTTTTTGTTATATCCCTTTGCATTTTTTGAGCTTCTGCCATTAATTTTTGCATATTCATATTTCTATTCCTTCTTTCTTATTCTACTTCTATTTTATCATTTGAAAATATTTTTTCTGCTATATCTTCAATTGAATCTTCCATTATTTTTCCTTCTTTTTTAATTGCTTTATTACTTTCTTCTATTTCTGGTTTTATTTCATAATTATAGCCATTCTTTATATTATTTATATATGTTTGTTTTTCTGTAAGCCATTCAACTTCTGTAATTGCAGCAATTTTAACATTATCCAATTTTTCTTCTATCATGACTTTATTTAAATTTATTAAATTTACAGTACTATCTAATTTACAAGATAATATATAAATATCATCAGATGCTACTACTACAGAAGAATCAATTAACATGGAATTTAAAAAAGTATTATCTAAATTATTTTTAATTATCTTTTTTAAATTTTCTTTAGCAACTTTTAAAGATTCTTTTTTTGCGTTTACAAAGCAATTATTCATTCTTATTTTAACAAATTCATTATTATTTTTAGAAATATTAGTCCTATTTTCTTCAATTTGTTCTTTTTCAGAAGTTTTGTTTTCCTTCAAAATTATTTCCCGGGAAATAATTTTTGAATTTTCTTCTTTCTTATTAATTGTAATTTTTTCATTATCTAAATATTCTAAAAGAGTTAATTCTATAAGAATAAATGGATTTATATTTATATTATAATTATTTATAATTTTTACTAAATCAAATACTACATTTTTTATTTTATCTAATGAAATTTTATTATCATTACTAAAAGCCTTTAAAGATAACTTGTCAATCATCTTTTTAATAAACACTTTATAATCAACATTACTATTTTTCATTTTATTAATATTTTCTTTAATAAGATCTAAATTATTATCTTCAATAGCATTTATTATATTATCTATAACTATATTAGGTACAGATCCAAAATTATTTATTATTAAATCTATATCAATATTATTAGTATCTGATGATAATTGATCCAAAATACTTAAAGCATCTCTCATTCCACCTTCAGATAAATATGTTATTTCATCCACAGCTTCTGGAGTTATATTAATTTTTTCTTCTTTACATATGTAGTTAATTCTATCTTTTATTACTTCATTACTAATTTTTTTAAAATCAAATTTTTGACATCTCGATAATATAGTTATTGGAACACTTTCTATATTAGTAGTAGCTAAAATAAACACAACATGTTCTGGTGGTTCTTCAAGAGTTAATAATAAAGCATTAAATGCACTTTGTGTCATCATATGAACTTCATCGATAATATATACTTTATATTTACTATATGATGGCGCTATTTTGATATTATTGATTAATTCTCTTATTTCATCAACACCGTTATTTGAAGCAGCATCAATTTCAATTATATCTGGATTATTTTTAATATTTAAACAAGAATTACACTTACCACAAGCTTCACCATTTTGTGGATTTTCACAATTAATAGTTTTAGCGAATACTTTAGCTGTACTTGTTTTTCCCGTTCCTCTTGGACCATTAAATATGTATGCATGAGCTATTTTTTTATTAATTATAACATTTTTTAAGATTGTTATTGTATAATCCTGACCAACTATATTATTAAAATTATCAGGCCTATATTTTCTATATAAAACTTTGTATTCCATATTTATCACCCTGTTAGTTAATTATAACATATTTCACAATGATTTTAAATATTTTTAATACAAACATTTGTTTTTATTTTCTTTTACTTATAAACAATGATGATAGCATTTGTTTAAATTCTTTATTTTTAGTATTTTCTATTTTTATAAAATTAGTATTATTATATTCCTTTTTATATTCTGGCTTTTCTAATAAATAAAAAACATTCTCGATTCTTGCTTGTTTAATTACTTCCTGGCACATACTACATGGTTTTAAGCTTACATATAGGTTGCATTTTGTTAACTTCCATTTTTTTAGTTTTTTTGTAGCTTTTCTTATACATATAATTTCTGCATGTCCAAGTACATCATTTTTCTTTTCTCTTTTATTAAAAGCTTTAGCTATTATTTTATCATCAAAAGTAATAATTGCTGACACAGGAACTTCTTTCTTTTTTAATGCTTTATTAGAAAGTTTAATTAACTCTTTTATTATTTTATTTTCCATATTCATCACCATAAAAAAAGTGCACACAAATAGAGATTGATGTGGCTGCTATTTTCCAATCCTGACCAGTTTACAATATATTTGTTGCACGTTATTAGATTATCAAATTATTATTTTTTTTTCAAGTAATATATAATGTTTCACGTGAAACATTGTTATTTAATATACCATATTAATATTCATATGTAATTATTTATTACATTTTATTTATTATATTTTTAAAATATATTTATTTTTTGATTAATGTTTCACGTGAAACATTAATCTTACTTTAAATTAAATAATTTAATATTTTATGTATTATTATTTTAGTTTTTTTATTTTATATATTTAATTTATGCAATGTTTCACGTGAAACATTGCTTTTTTTATTATTTTTTAATAATAATTTATAAAAGAATAATAATTCTAGCATATACATTTAATTATCATTTTAAAATTAATTATATGTTTCACGTGAAACATTTAAGATAAAAATTCTTATAATTTAAATAAAATTAATTTATTTACTTACATTACATAATTTGTATTTTAAACACATTTATAGATTTTATAAAATATTAAATTAATTAATTAAAATTTTAAAAATGTTTATTAATTTAACTAAAAATATTTATGTTTCACGTGAAACATAGATATATTCTATTTAATATACTAAGAATGATTCTTTTTTTATAAAAAAAGAATAGAATCTATAAATTAAATTCTATTCTATTCTCTTAAACAATGTTTCACGTGAAACATTGTTATTCACTTGGAATTTCTTCTTCAATTGTTTCTTCATTTTTATCAATTAAACTCATTGTAGAAACTTGTTGATTATCTTTTAAGTTAATTAACTTAACACCTTGAGTAACTCTACCTAAAGTTGATATTTGATCAAGTGGCATTCTAATTATCATTCCTGTATCTGTAACAATAATTACATCTTTATCTTCAGTTACAATTTTAAATGTAGCAAGTTTACCATTCTTATCTGTGATATTTAAAGCTTTTACACCTTTACTACCACGTTTTGTAGTTCTATATTCACATACATTTGTTTGCTTTCCGTAACCCTTCTTTGATACAATTAAGATTTTATCGTCTTCAGTAGTTACTTCTGCTCCGATACACTCGGAATCACCTAAATTAATACCTCTAACGCCACTTGCAGTTCTTCCCATGACTCTTATCTCATTTTCATTAAACTTAACCATACGGCCGTCATTTGAGCCCATAAGAATCATATCGTCACCTGTTGTCTTTTTAACAGATATTAATTCATCAGTATCTTTAAGACTAATTGCTATTTTACCTGAAGTTCTTATATTTTCAAATTCACTTATATTAGTCTTTTTAACAATACCCTTTTTAGTAGCAAATAGGATGTATTTGTATTCATCATCTTTCTTAACATTTATCATTGAATTAATTTTCTCATCTTTTTCTATTTGTAATAAGTTAATAATAGGTATACCTTTAGATTGTCTACTAAATTCAGGTATTTCATAACCTTTAATTCTATAAACTTTACCTTTATTAGTAAAGAATAAGATATAATCGTGCGTAGAAGTGTTGATAATTTGTTCAACAAAGTCTTCTTCATTAGTATTCATACCTTTAACACCTACACCACCACGTTTCTGAGACTTAAATGTATCAGAAGTAGTTCTCTTAATATATCCTTTATTTGTTAAAGCAATCATTATATCTTGTTCAGGAATTAAAGATTCATCCTCAATATACTCAATTGCAGACATATCAATTGTTGTTCTTCTTGGATCTGCATATTTATTCTTAATATCTAACAATTCATTTTTAATTATTTCAAGAACTTTTTCTTCACTTGCTAAAATGCTTCTTAATTCTTCAATATTTTTCAACAACTCAGCAAGTTCATTTTCTATTTTTTCTCTTTCTAAACCTGTTAATCTACGTAGTTTTAATTCCAAAATAGCATTTGCTTGAATTTCAGACAATCCAAAACGTTTTTGTAACTTTTCACGAGCAATAACATCTGATTCAGCTGTTTTAATAATCTTAATAACTTCATCAATATTATCAAGTGCTATTTTATAACCTTCTAAAATATGAACTCTTTCTTCAGCTTTATTAAGATCAAATTTTGTTCTTCTAATAATAATTTCTTTTTGATAATCTATATATTTTGAAATTATTTCTTTAATATTTAAAGTTTTAGGTGTTCCATTATCAAGCATTAAGAAAATAATACCAAAAGTTGATTGTAAAGCAGTATGTTTATACAAATTATTTAATACAACATTAGCATTAGCTTCTTTTTTTAAGGTAATAATTATATTAACACCTTTTTCAATACTAGTTGCATCGTGATAATCCGCTATTCCTTCTAAAACTTTATCTCTTACTAATTCACCTATTTTTGTTTTTAAATCTAGTGTATTAATACCATAAGGAAGTTCTGAAATAACAATTTTACTACGGCCATTGCCTTCTTCAATAGTAGCTTTACATCTAATAGTTATTGTACCTCTACCAGTTTCATAAGCTTTTTTAATACCACTATTACCTAAAATTATACCTCCAGTAGGAAAATCTGGACCTTTAATATATTCCATCATTTCTGGAATAGTTATATCATGATTATCTATATATGCTACACAGGCATCAATTGTTTCACCTAAGTTATGAGGAGGTATGTTTGTTGCCATACCAACTGCTATACCCATAGTACCATTTACTAAGATATTTGGAAATCTACTTGGTAAAACTGATGGTTCTTTTTCAGTTTCATCAAAATTTGGTATAAAATCAACAGTATCTTTCTTAATATCTCTTAATAATTCTAGAGATATTTTAGAAAGTCTTGATTCGGTATAACGCATGGCAGCGGCTCCATCACCGTCCATGTTACCAAAGTTACCATGACCATCTATTAACATATGTCTATAACTAAAATCTTGGGCCATACGTACTAAGGCTTCATAAATTGAAGAATCACCATGTGGATGGTATTTTCCCATTACATCCCCAACAACTCTTGCACATTTACGATATTGTTTATCAGGAGTATAACCACTATCAAACATTGAATATAAAATTCTACGATGAACTGGTTTTAAACCATCCCTTAAATCTGGTAAAGCACGAGCAACTATAACACTCATTGAATAATCAAGGAATGAATCTTGTACTTCTTCAACTATATTCTTATGATCTATTCTATCCATATTTAACCTCCTAAACATCTAGATTAGTAACATAACCAGCACGTTCTTCAATGAATTCACGTCTTGGTGCTACTTCTTCGCCCATTAATGTCTCAAATATTTTATCTGCAGCCATTGTATCTTCTACAGTTATTTTTCTTAAAATACGATTTTCTTTAGACATTGTAGTTTCTTTTAATTCTGCAGCATTCATTTCACCAAGTCCTTTAAATCTTTGCATTTCATAATTTTTATTAGGTAATGTTGCTACATATTCATTAAATTCGTCATCATCTAATACGTATTTTATTGTTTTACCATGTGTAATTTTATACAAAGGAGGTTGAGCTGAATAAACATGTCCTGCTTCAACTATGGGTCTAAAGAATCTATAGAATAATGTTAATAATAGTATTCTAATATGTGATCCATCGACATCGGCATCGGTCATGATAATGATTTTATCGTATCTTAATTTACTTAAATCAAATTCTTCACCAATACCTGTACCAAAAGCAGTAATAATTGTTCTTATTTCAGCATTTTCTAAAGCTCTATCAAGTCTTGCTTTTTCTACATTAAGTATTTTACCTCTTAAAGGAAGTATTGCTTGAGTCATACTATCTCTTCCTGATTTAGCAGAACCTCCGGCACTATCTCCTTCGACTAAGAAAATTTCACATTCACTACGATCTTTACTCTTACAATCAGATAATTTTCCCATAAATCCAGGTAAATCTAAATCTGATTTTCTTCTAGTAACTTCTCTTGCTTTTTTAGCAGCAATTCTTGCATGAGATGCTACTATACATTTTTCAATGATTGTTTTAGCTTCTTCAGGATTTTCTAATAAAAATCTTTCAAATCCATTAGAAAAGACATCATCTGCTATTTTTCTTACTTCAAAGTTTCCTAATTTTGTTTTAGTTTGTCCTTCAAATTGTGGATCAGGATGTTTACAAGATATAACCATTGTTAAACCTTCCCTAACATCATCACCAGATAAAGATTCATCATTATCTTTTAATAATTTATTAGTTTTAGCATAATTATTTATAATTCTTGTTAAAGCTCTTTTAACACCATCTTCATGTGTTCCACCTTCATGTGTGTGAATGTTGTTAGTAAATGAATAAACTGCTGGATTATATGAATCATTGTATTGCATTGCAACTTCAATTAATATATCATCCTCACGTCCTTCTACATAAATAACTTCATCATGTAAAGGATGTTTATTTTTATTTAACATTTTTACAAATTCTATAATACCTCCATTATATAGGAATGTATCTTTTTTATTATCTTCTCTTTCATCAGTAAGTATTATTCTAAGTCCTTTATTTAGAAAAGCTAATTCTTGTAATCTTTTTGCTAATGTTTGATAATTGTATATTGTTGTTTCTTTGAATATTTCAGGATCTGCTTTAAATCTTATAGTTGAACCTGTTCTATTTTCAGGAGCTGGTCCAACTTCTTTTAAAGGACCAGCAGGATGTCCACCATTTTCAAATCTTTGAAAATACTCTTTTCCATCTCTATATACTGTTACTTCAAGCCATGTAGATAAGGCATTAACTACTGATGCACCAACACCATGTAATCCACCAGATACTTTGTATCCACCGCCGCCAAATTTACCACCAGCATGTAAAACAGTAAAAATTGTTTCCACTGTTGAAAGTCCTGTTTTTGCATTAATTCCAGTAGGAATTCCACGACCATCATCTTTAACACAAATTATATTGCCTTTTTCAATTGTTACTTCAATATCATCACAATACCCAGCTAAAGCTTCATCTATTGCATTATCAACAATTTCCCAAACTAAATGATGAAGTCCAACTTCTCCGGTTGAACCGATATACATACCAGGTCTTTTTCTAACAGCTTCTAATCCTTCTAGAACTTGAATATCACTATCACTATAATGTTCATTATTCATAATCTTTTTCCTCCTCTACTTCTCCATTGTTAATTCTTATTACTTTACAATTATGAATTAATTCTTTATCCACTTTTTCAATATTAGTTGTAGTTATAAATGTTTGAATCTCTTTATTTAATATTTTAATAATATTATTAATCTTTTCGTTATCAAGTTCACTAAATAAGTCATCTAAAATTAAAATAGGATAATCTTTCTTTATTTGCTTTATTATTTCTATTTCTGACAATTTTAAAGCAATAATAGCATTTTTTTGTTGTCCTTCACTTCCATAAATTTTTAAATTCATATCATCAAGATAAAATTCTAAATCATCATGATGAATTCCTAAAGAAGTTTTTCCTAATATTAAATCTTTTTTCAATGTACTTTTGTACATTTTTTTTAGTTCTTCGACCTTTTTTTCTTGATAATCAGATAAATAATTAATTTTCAAACCTTCATAACCAGTAATTTTATAATAATTATCAGTAATTAAAGAATTCATTAACTCGTAATATTTTTTTCGTTCTTGATAAATTAATAAACCATAATCTATCAGTTTACTAGTTAAAATATCAAGGTATTCATTACTAGTATTTGCATTAACTGCCATTGTTTTTAAATAAGCATTTCTTTGCTTTAAAATTTTATTATAATTATTTAAATTTTGAAGATAGGAAATATTTATTTGTGATATAGCTATATTAATGCTTTTTCTTCTAATACTTGGAGTATCTTTTATTATTTTTAAATCATCTGGACTAAAAATAACAACATTTATTTTTGATATATAATCACTTATTTTTAACACTTTAGTATTATCAATTTTTACTTTTTTTCCATCATTATTAATAATAACTTTATAGTTATTTGTGTAATGACTTTTAATATTACCCTCAATTTTTAAAACATTTTTACTTTTTAAAATTAAATTTTTGTCAACAACCGCTCTGAATGATCTTGTTAAAGCAAGTACACTTATTGCTTCTACTAAGTTTGTTTTTCCCATACCATTGTTTCCATAAATTAAATTTAAATGATCATTAAATGTTATTTCTAATTTTTCGTAATTTCTAAAATTTGTAAGCTTTAAATTAACAATTTCCATTTTTATCACTCTTTTATGACCATATAATAAAATAGTAGGTTTTTACATACTCCTATACCTACTATTAATTATACCAGATTATTGGCGATTTTTAAAGCTTTTTTGCACTTTTCTGCCTCTTAAAACTGCTTCTAAACGAGTTGCTCTTAATATTTGATTATCAATTACTCCAAAAGATAAATTTAACATTATTTTTTGCTTATTTTTAAACTCTAATACTATTTTTTTATTCTTTGTATAATATCTTTCAAGGTTATTAAGAGATATCCAACTACATTTCTTTAAACGTGGAGAAGTTGTTGGAAAAAAGATTATATTATTAGATTCTTCCACAATAATTGGAGCTTTATATGATACACCAATTAAATTTTCAGTTCCTTTTTGTCTACCAGTTAAAGAACTCCCAAAATATTGACAACTATCTTCCATTATTAAGTTTGTTTCTTTAGAAACCATAAAAGTTTTATCTTTTTCAAAAACTTTAGTTTTGTCATCTAGTGATATTAACGCTAGAGTATCTTCATTTATTTCATATTCATTCATTAAATTCACCCCCTGTTGAAATAAATTAGTACTCTTATAACATATAAATTGTGCAAAATTTGTCAAAAAAAAACTTATTATTTAATTAATAAGTTTTAATAGGTAATATTAATTCAATTAGACTATCATCATCAGATTTTAAAATTATAGGTTTAACATCATTGTTTAATAGAATATTAACATTCTCAGATTTAAACACCTTTAAAGCATCTAACATATATTTAGAACTAAAAGATATATTTATAGAGGCATTTTCTGTAGAATTAACTGTTAATTTTTCTTCTACTTTACCAATTTCTGAAGCATATGAATTTATAATCATGTTATTATTCTCTATTTTCATTATTACTATATTCTTATCTTTTCCTTGTGTAAGAAGAGAAGCTCTATCAACAGCATCAAAATATTCATTTAAATTAACTGTTGATTTAATTTCAAATTCAGTAGGTATTAAATTTGAAGTATTAGGGTATGTTCCACTTAATAAATTAGATTGGAAAATTAAATTTTTATATTTAAATAAAATTTTATTGTTGAAAATATGGATTTCCACAGGTTCTTCATCAGTTAATATTTTTTCTAATTCCATAACATTTTTCCCAGGAATTACTATATTAACATCATTTTCTACAGGATTACTTAATTTAATAGTCTTTTTAGATAAACGGTAAGAATCTGTTGCTATACATTCTAATATATCTCCAGTTATTTTAATATTTAAACCTGTTAATAATGGTCTTAATTCTTGATTAGATATAGCAAATACTGTTTGATTTATTATAGATTTTAATATATCTCCATTAATAGTAATTGGATACTTATTTTCTTCTAGCCTAACAATTGGATATTCTTTAGCATCTAAGCAATTAAGATTGTATTGATTATTGTCAGTATATATTTTAATTCTAACATTATCAACAAGTTCAAAATTAATTAAATCTGAAGGCATTTTTCTAATAATATCTAATATATATTTACTTTGAATTATTACTATTCCTTCTTTTTCAACATTAGTTATTTCTTTTCTAGCAATAAATGTTTTAATAGTAAGTTCACTGTCACTACCAGTAAGTTCTAAGCCTTTTTCAGTTAATTCAAATTTTATACCATTTAATATAGGTATTACATTCTTATTTGATATAGCTTTAATTGTATTGTTTAAATTTTCTAATAATATATTTTTTTCAATTGTAAATTTCATTTCTATTCCTTCTTTCTTTTATTACAATAATAATATCGTTTATATTGTTGAAAACTTTATTTTTTTCCTTAAATTCAATGAATAATGACTATTTTTCATGTTGATAAAATGTTTTATTTTTTCAAATTTATCAACATCAAATGTTTTATAACATATTTTTTATATCATCAATCGCTTTTTTAAGTTCCATATTTGTTTTTAATTCTGTATCTATCTTGTTGATACTGTGGATAACTGTGGAATGATCTCTTCCTCCAAATTCCAATCCTATACGAGGGAAAGATTCATCTGTTAACATTCTCGATAAATACATTGCAACATGTCGTGGGAAAGTAATCTTAGCACTTTTTTTCTTTCCCTTTAAATCATCCACAGTGATATTGTAGTAATCACTAACAACTTTTTGAATATTTTCAATGCTATTATTTGAATAAATATTTTTATTTAAATAATCTTTTAAGGCATCATTAGCAAATTCTACATCAATTTTTTCTGGTACAATCATAGCTGTATAAGCCATTAATCTGTTTATTGTACCTTCTAAGTGCCTTACATCATTTGTACAAGAATTTGCAATATACTCAATTACATCGTTATTTATCATGTGTGCAAGTGTGGTATTTTTTAATTTTTGTTTAATTATTTCACATCTTAACTCAAAATCTGGTGGATAAATATCAACAGGTAGGCCCCACATAAATCTTGATCTAAGTCTTTCTTCCAATTTTTTTAGATCATCAGGACTTTTATCTGAAGATATAATTATCTGTTTATTAGATTGTTGAAGATAATTAAAAGTGTTGAAGAATTCTTGTTGAGTTTTTTCTGCCCCAACTAAAAATTGAATATCATCTATAATTAAAACATCAACATTACGATATTTATTTTTAAAATTATTTGCATACTCGATTTGATTATCTAGATTTGATATATCAGCAATTCCAGTATAATCGGTCATAAACATGTCACTAGTTGTATACAATACTTTTTTGTGACTATGCTGTGTTATATAATTTCCAATTGCATGCATTAAGTGAGTTTTACCTAATCCACTTTTTCCATATATAAATAAAGGGTTGTGGATTTTACCAGGGTTTTCAGCAACGGACATTGCTGAAACATAAGCAAGTCGATTTGATGAACCAACGACAAAATTGTCAAAATTCAAGTCTTTATTTAAATTTGTATCCCAAACCTCATTAGTTTGTTCAATTTCATTTACAACTTCGGTTAAAGCATCAACATTTTCAGCTTCAGTAATATAATTTAATTCATAGTTTTCATTATTTATACTAAATAAAGTATCCTCTATCAGATTGCCATAAGTTTCCCTTAAAATACTTTTATGAATTTCCATGGGTACTTGAATAGTAAGTCGATTATTATAATTATTTATTAACTTAATATCTTTAAACCAAGTTCTAAATGTAGTAGGAGCCAGTTCTTTTTCTAGTTTTGCCATAAACTCGTTCCATACATCTTCAATCTTCAACTTCCTCACCCCACAGTCTAACGATTATTTTCCATAAACTAATTGTAGCTTAATTGTTGATAAATTTAAAGTATTAAATTTAAATTCACAACTATATCAACAGTTATTCCACAAGATTAGATACTATAATATCGCAAAAAATGACACTTATCAACATTTTCCACAAATTTTTATATAAACAAATTAAAACCTGTTAATAATATTTATTAACAGGTCTGTTGATAGAGTTGATAAATTAAAATTTTCCCGTATTTTTGCGCTTTTGGATATGATAAGTTATCAACAATTGCAGTTTATAAGGTAAAAATCTTGTGAAAAAAATACCTAATTTGATTTTTGATTGTGGAATTATCAACAATTTATTTTTGAATAACTGATTAATAGCATATTTTGCTATGTAATTACTATTTGCTTCTTTTAAACTAAATACTCCTTTTGCTACTTTATTAAATTCTGTATTAACAGGTCCTGGACATAAAGCACTAATATGAACATTGCTTTTCATTTGTCTTAATTCTTCATAAATAGCCATTGTTAACTTTAAAGAATAGTTTTTTGTAGCATAATAAGTGTTTAACCTAGGTCCAGCCATAAATCCTGCACTACTACAAACATTTAAGATGTAACCATAATCTCTTTTTATAAAGTCTTTTAAAAATAATTTTGTTAATATATGTGTAGCAGTGATATTTAAATTAATCATTTCTAATTCACGATTTAAATCAGTCTTGTAAAACATTCCAAATAGACCAAAACCAGCATTGTTGACTAGTATATCAATGTTTTGTTTTTTTACCATTTCATATAATTTAAAACAGTTTTCTTGAATAGTTAAATCCATAGGAATTATTTCAACATTAACACTAACATTTTTTTTGATTTCTTCCATTAATTTTGTTCTTCTAGCTACTAATATTAAATCATAATTTAATTTAGCAAAATAATAAGCCATATCTCTACCAATTCCACTAGAAGCTCCAGTTATTAAAACTTTTATAAAAATCACCTCTTTTTTATTATATAAAAAAAATAAGATATTATAAACAACATCTTATTTAATTATATTTATTGTAATTGTATAAGAATCTCCAAGATCAGCTTCATCAATATTAATGTTAAATCCTTTATTTAATAAATCTTCTTTAACATTTCTAATTTCATTTATTGCTGTTTTTAAATCAGTTCCTTGAGCTTCTTCAATTTTTTCTTGATAATCAGGTTCTAAAGTATTAACCATACTCATTGGATCAAATACTTCATCATTTTTCTTTTCTGGAACTACTTCAATAATATTATTATCATTCTCATTATTATTTTGTTCAATTTGATTAATATCATTATTTTCTAAAGTATTATTTTCAGGAGTGTTTCCAAAATTAAAGAAATTATTAGTTGGAGCTTCATTTATAATGTTATTTTCTTCAACAGTAGGATTAACATTAACATCAATTGGTTGATCAATTACATTATTTGTATCAGGTAAAATAGTATTATCAGTATTATCAATATTTACTTGATTATTCTCTAGAATATCACTATTGATTGTTTCATTATTAACATTATTATCTACAACTGGTGTATCAATTTTAGGTTGATTATTAAACACATCATCAATTGAAGTATCTTCATTCATATTTGCTTGTTCATCCTCTAAGAAATTAAAGAATTTATTTGGTTGTTTTACTTCTTCAGTTTTTTGAGGTTCTTCATCAAAATCTAAAGTTTCTACATTTTCAATTGGATTATTTAAATTATAAGTTTTTTCACCAGGAGTTGAAGGTTTTAACATACTTTCTATATCATGTAATCCCTGAGCAGGATTTATATCTAAAGCATTTTCTTTAATCTCATTAATATTAGGTGTTAAATTAACAAGAGGAATATCAGAACCATCGTCTTCACTATCTTTATTTAGTGCTTTTTTAAGTTCTATATCTAGTTGTCTTACTGTAAGACGATCTGTTAATATTTTGTTTAACCATTTTATTTGATCTTCTTTAGTAGGTAAAGATAATAAAGCTCTTGCATGTCTTTCAGATATTTTTTCATTTAATAAGGCATCTTGTACTTCTTCATCTAAATTTAATAAACGTAATTTATTAGCAATAGTAGATTGAGAAACTCCTAATTTTTCAGCAAGTTGTTCTTGTGTTAAATATCCTCTATCAAGTAGATTTTTATATGATTTAGCTTCTTCAATAGCTGTTAAGTTCTTTCTTTGAATATTTTCTATTAAAGCAACTTCT
This sequence comes from uncultured Bacilli bacterium, assembly GCA_934129945.1. Lineage (GTDB taxonomy): Bacteria > Bacillota_I > Bacilli_A > RF39 > UBA660 > RUG14121. The sequence continues at coordinate 218,734 of CAKOXC010000001.1, read as the reverse complement.
GCACTTTTATCATCATCAATATTTGAAATAACTGCAGGAACTGTAGTAAGTCCAGCCATTTGAGCAGCTTTATATCTTCTTTCACCAGCAATGATTTCATATTTATCTCCAAGTTTTCTTAAAACTAATGGTTGAATAATACCATGTTGTTTTATAGAACTAGATAACTCTTGTAATGCTTTATCATCAAAAGTTAATCTAGGTTGAAATCTATTTGGAATAATATCCTCAATTGGAATTTGTAAAATCTTTTCTTCCATATTCATACTAATCAGCCCCATATTCTATTATTAATTTTATCTTATTTATTGTTTTTTTACAAGTGGCTTTTTAATAATTTTGTCATAATCTCTAGGATATTTATCATCACAACTCTTAATTTTTTTAATAACCACATTTTCTCTATTACTATTTTCAATTGGTAATTTAAATATATCTTGTTCTATTATTTTAGAATTTAATATACTAATAGTATCATTAGCTTCTATTATTTCATCAGTAATATTACCTTTCATAGCTATAAATTTTCCATTAATTTTAAGTAAAGGCAAAGCAAGTTCACATAAAATTCTTAATCTAGCTACAGCACGTGAAGTAACAATATCAAATTTTTCTTTATTATCTTTAGCAAATGTTTCACAACGTCCATATATTAGTGAAACATTAGTTATACCTAGTATTTTAATAAGTTCTTCAAGAAATTTTATCTTTTTATTATTAGAATCTAATAAGGTTACATGAATTTCTGGGTGCATAATAGCAATAACCATACCAGGAAATCCAGCACCAGTACCTATATCTAATAGGGTATTTATATTATTTAAATATTTATTAATAGTTAGTGAATCATAAAAATGTTTCAAATAGACATTATCTTCATCTTTTATTGCTGTTAAATTGGTTGTTTTATTATAATCTAATAAAAAATCACAATATTTTTGTAATAATTGCAATTTTTCAGTTGAAATATTAATATTTAAATTTTCTAAGTATTTAATGAAATCATTTTTATTCATTTTTTCCATACTCCTTTTTTAAATATACAACAAGTATTGCAATATCTGAAGGATTTACACCACTAATTCTAGCTGCTTGTCCAATAGATATTGGTTTAACTAATTTTAATTTTTGTTTTGCTTCACTAGCTAAGTTAATAATTTTGTCATAATCTAAATCATTAGGTATTTTTTTCTCTTCAAGTTTAATCATTTTTTCTACTTCTTTATAAGTTTTACTAATATAGCCTTCATATTTAATATCAATCTCTACTATTTCTAGAATATCATTATCGTAATTTAAATCAATAAAATTTTTTAAAAAATCAATTTTAATTTCAGGTCTTTTTAAAAGTTGAGTAAAACTCATAGAATAATTTGGAATATTTAAATTATTATTTTTAAAGATTTCTTTAATTTCATCATTAAGTTTAAGTTTATTCACTTCAAGTATTTTTTTAACTTCATTAATACATTCTTTTTTATTTAAGTAATTTTCATATTGTTTTTCTGTAATACTGCCAATTTCATGAGCTTTTTCTCTTAATCTTAAATCAGCATTGTCATGTCTTAAAATTAATCTATATTCTGCACGAGAAGTAAGCATTCTATAAGGTTCAATAGTACCTTTAGTTACTAAATCATCAATTAATACTCCAATATAGGCTTCATTTCTTTTTAAAATAAGTGGTTCTTTATTATCAAGTTTTAAAGATGCATTAATACCAGCAATTAATCCCTGACCGGCAGCTTCTTCATAACCACTAGTTCCATTAATTTGACCAGCAGTAAATAGATTTTCTATTACTTTAGTTTCTAAAGATGGATTTAATTGTAATGGATCAATAGCATCATATTCTATAGCATATGCATATTTTGTAATATTACAATTTTCTAAACCTTTTAAACTATGAACCATTTTTTCTTGGACATCAATTGGCATACTTGTTGAAAATCCTTGTAAATACCATTCATCATAATATATACTTTCTGGTTCTAAGAATAACTGGTGTCTTTCTTTATCTTTAAATCTAACAATTTTATCTTCTATAGAAGGACAATAACGTGGTCCGACACCAGTAGCATATCCACCATACATAGCTGATTTTGATAAATTATCTAGTATGATTTTATGAGTTGTTTCATTTGTATATAATAAATAACATCTTTGTTGTTTATTTATATCGTAGCATGGTTTGTTATCAAACGAAAAAGTCCAATAAGTATCATCACCATATTCTACTTCCATTTTAGAAAAATCAATTGAATCTTTAGCAATTCTAGGAGGTGTTCCAGTTTTTAATCTAAGTATTTTAAAACCATATTTATGTAAATTATCAGAAAGGTAGTTACTTCTTCTTTCACCATGTGGACCAGATGGAGTATTATTACTTCCTTGTAAGATATTTCCTTTTAAATAAGTTCCAGTAGTTAATATTACGGCGTCACACATAATTTTAGTACCATCTTCGAATACAACACCTTTAATTTTATTATTTTCAACAATTAGGTCTTCTACCATTGCTTCAATAATATCTAGGTTTTTAGTATTTTCTAAGGCATTTAACATATTTTTAGGATAAGTTATTTTATCTGCTTGAGCACGTAAACTTCTTACAGCAGGACCTTTAGCATTATTTAACATCTTTATTTGAAAATGAGAAATATCAGCTATTTTACCCATAAGACCTCCAAGAGCATCTATTTCTCTAACTATTATTCCTTTTGCAGTTCCACCAATTGAAGGATTACAAGGCATATCAGCTATATTTTTTTTATTCATTGATATTAAAGCTGTTTTTTTACCCATAAAAGCCGCAATATGAGCAGCTTCACATCCTGCATGTCCTCCACCTACTACAATTACATCATATTTCATTTATAAACACCTCTTTTTTTGGCTTTTTTATTATACAATTATTATTTTAATTAAACAATGATTATTTTCCTAAACAAAATTTACTAAATAATTCATCAAGTAATTCATCATGATATGTTTGACCAATTAATTCACCCAATAAATCCCAAACTTGTTTAATATCGACATCAATCATTTCAATCGGAGTCATTTCTTTAGTATTTTTAATAGCACTATTTAAAGATTCTAAAGCTTTTTTAAATGTAGCAATCTGTCTTGCATTAGATAAATAAGTTAAATCTTTACTTTCAAGTGAACCTAAGTTAAATAATTGAGTTATTTTTTCTTTTAAATCTTTAAGTCCACCATTATCAATGGTGTTACCATATACTATTTTAGAATTATCTAAGTTATCAATATTTATTTTTTTATCTAAGTCACTTTTATTAACATATATAATGTATTTCATATTTTTAATGTTATCTAAAATTTTTAAATCTTCTTTTGTTAATTCTTCATTATTATTTAATACTAAGATATTTAAATCTGCTTTATTGATAATATCTTTACTTTTTAAAACACCTATTTTTTCAACAACATCATCAGTTTCTCTTATTCCTGCTGTATCAATAATATTTAAACTAATTCCATTTAAATCCATTTTTCCTTCAATTATATCTCTAGTTGTACCAGAAATTGATGTTACTATGGCTTTATCTTCATTAATTAAAGCATTTAAAAGTGAACTTTTACCTACATTAGGTTTTCCTATTAAAGCTATATCAATACCATTTTTTATATATTTACAGTTATTAGCATCTTCTAATATTTTTGTAAAATCCTTTTTAATATCTTCTAACATTGGTAATAAATTATTATGAGTAATTTCAATTGCATCTTCATATTCCGGGTAATCGATATTAACTTCGATATTAGCCATAACACTTAATATTTTACTTCTCAAATCTTTAATAATATTAGTAAGTCTTCCATTTAAAGTATTAACAGCAGTATTTCTAGCTTTTTGACTAGTTGCATTAAGTAAATCTGATACAGCTTCAGCTTCAATTAAATCAATACGACCATTTAGAAATGCTCTTTTGGTAAATTCTCCAGGTTCAGCAAGTCTTGCACCATTAGTTAATAATATTTCAAGTATTTTTTCAGTAGTAGCTATACCACCATGACAATTAATTTCGACAATATCTTCAGTAGTATAAGTTTTAGGAGCTCTCATAATACTTACTAATACTTCATCAATTAATTCATTTTCATAATAAATATGACCATAATTTATTGTATGTGTATCTACTTTTGTAAGATCTTTTCCTTTAAAAATTTTATTAACGATATTTATACTTTCATTTCCACTAAGTCTTATTATTGAAATAGCCCCAACACCTAAAGCTGTTGATATAGCACAAATAGTATCTTCCATGATACTCACCTCGCACGTATTATAGCATAAAAAAAGATTAAATGCTTTTAAATTACATAAAATCTTTTAATAAATTACTTTTGATTATATTGTCTTACATTTTTCATTTTATTAACTATGTTAATATCTCTATCAATATTTAAAAATAATTTATAAGGTTCAATATTTAAAGAATTTGCTATACTTTCTATTTTTGGTATAGTCGGACAATGTAATCCGCGTTCAACATCTGTTATATATCTAGGACTTAATTTACTTAATTCAGCCAGTTTTTCTTGTGAATAATTATTTACATATCTATAATATTTAATATTAAAGATAAGTAAATCTTTTAAATTATCAAATTTTAACTTCATAAAAATACTACCTCTATATATAAGTATGATATTATTTACTGTATTTTATTCACATGAACTATTTACTGCAAGTTATTTTTGTGATATTCTAAAATTAGAAAGGAGTATAGAGTTATGGAAAAACAAAAAAGTGGTTTAGCTACTGCAGGTTTAGTTTTAGGTATTATTGGTATTTGTATATCTTTTATTCCTATTGTTAATAATGCGTCATTCTTTTTAGGAATATTAGCTATAGTATTTAGTATAACCCCTTTAGTTAAAAAGAAGAGTAAAGGAAAAGCTATGGTGGCAATTATTTTAGGAATTTTATCTATTTTTATCACTTTATCATTACAAAAGTCTTGGTCAGATTCATTTGATGATATGGATGGAACTAATACTGAAAAAGTTTTAAAACAAGTTGATATTGATATGGGAAATTTTGAAGTAGAAACAGATGAATATGGACTTAATGAAACAAAATTAACGGTAAAAATAACAAACAAAGCTAACGAAACAAAATCATTTAGTTTTAAAATTGAAGCTGTTGATGAAAATGGTAATAGAATAACTGATGATACTATTTATGCAAATGATTTAACATCAGGTCAAAGTCAAAATTTTGATATATTTGAGTATGTTGAATCTGAAAAAATTGATGCAATGAAAAATGCAAAATTCAATATAATAGAAGCATCAATGTATTAAAAAAAGCACTTCCAAATTATGGAAATGCTTTTTAAATGCTATTCAGGTTTAATTATTATATGTCTATTAGGTTCTTCACCTTCACTAATAGTAGTAACCCCTTTAAAATTAACTAATTTATTGTGAATTATTCTTCTTTCGTATGAATTCATACTGTCTAATGCTACTTCTATTTTAGATTTAGAAACTTCTTTAGCAGTAGTTATTGCAAGTCTTTCTAATTGTTTAATTCTTTTCTCATTATAATTTTCTACATCTAAGAATATTCTAACTCTAATTCCATATTCAACTTGTATTTTTTGTCTAGCAAGCATTTCAATAGCTTTCATAGTTCTAGCATTTTTACCAATTAATATAGCATTATTATTTGAAAACATTTTTAAATTAAATTGTCTATCTCTTATATTAGTTTCAAAGTTAACTTCTAATCCCATATTAGTAACAATTTCTGTAATAAATTTTTTAATACTTTCTAATATTTCATCATCAGTATAAGCATAAATTTTAACACTTCCTGATTTAAATAGTTTTCCTTTTATACTTTCTTCTTTATAAAATATTTCATTTTCATTTACTTTTAATTCATCAAGAGCTTTTTTTAAAGCTTCTTCTTTAGTTTTTGCTTCAGTTACTACTTTCATACTTATTTTCCTCTTTTCTTACTATCTTTAACTTTTTTAGGTTTTATCAATTTGTCTTTACTATCTTCTTTTTCTATAACTTTTTTTAGTATTTTATTTTGGAAAATAATAAATCCATTTGTTACTATCCAGTAAAGTGCTATTGCTGTTGGAAGACTAAATGATGCGAATGAAATCATAACAATCATGACAGTCATTGTCATTTTCATTTGTTTTTCTGCTTCACTATTTCCACCACTTTGTTTCATAGTATCTTTAAATGAATAATAAGTTGTTAATATAATAAGAGCAATAAGAATTATGTAACCATATTGTTGATTACTAAATCCTTTTAATGGTGTCATACCAAGTTTTAATCCTAAGAAAGAATCTTCAAATATTGCTGGAACACGATTAATTGCTTGTAAGAATGCAAAGAATAATGGAAGTTGAATAAATGCAAGAAGACAAGATCCAACTGGACTTATATTATATTTTTTATAAACCATCATCATTTCTTGACTTTTAGCCATCATAGATTCATTATCAGTTTTATTAGCATATTTTTTTTCAATTCTTTGTAATTCTGGATTAGCTTTTTTCATATTTTCTGATTGTTTCAATGTTTTTTTACTAAAAGGCATTAATATTAATCTTATTAATAAACCAATTAACATTACAGAAACACCATAATTTTTAACTAATTTACCAAGTTTTAATATTAAGAATGCTAATGGTTTTACAAATAGTGCATTCCATAATCCTTGATATTTACCAGAGTTAATTTTAAAATCATCACACTTAGGTAAATCTTCTAAAGATACCTCTAACTGGTCATCATATTTTTTATATAAATCATATAATTCTTTTTCTTCTGGTTTACATAGAATATTTCTTTGTAAGTTTTGACCAGTAGTTTCATTAGTAACAATTGTTTTTTTATCTTTCTTTATATAGTTATTACTTCCACATCCTGTAGATAATAAAACTACACATAGTATTAAAATACTACATATTTTTTTCTTCATAATTATAATTTCTCCTTTACAAGTTCACTCAAATTGTCATTTAATTCTTTAAAACTTAAATCTAAACACTTTCTTTTTATAATTATAATATAATCATAATCTTTTTTAAACAATAACTTATTATTATCAATTATATTTCTAATTATTCTCTTGTATTTATTTCTTGTAACAGCATTACCTATTTTTTTACCAACAGCTATTCCAAACTTAGGATATTCTTCGTCGTGTTTTAAAAAGTATATAGAAAAAACTTTATTGCCAATACTTTTTCCTTTATTAATTATATTATCAAATTCATAATGTTCTTTAACTATTTCAAATTTTTTCATAAAATTACCCTTTTTTACAAAAAAATCACATAAATATATGTGACTTATTTACATAAAACCTTACGACCTTTTTTTCTTCTATTTTTTAAAATATTACTTTCTTTACGTGCAAAGAATCCATGTTTTTTAGCTTTTTTTCTATTATTTGGTTGAAATGTTCTTTTCATAAGTTTTGCCCTCCAATCTAAATCGCACCGTTATTATACTAATAAAATACGTTTAAAGTCAAGGAATATCTATCTTTTTTTATAAAAATGTGTTAATATTTACTCACGGGGTAGTTTTTGGCTTTCGACATTTATTACTAAATATGACTGCAAGTAGTAGGCATACTTTAAATGCAACATTAAAATTAAATGACAAAGCTGATTATAGCTTTGCTCCAGCATTTGCCTAATATAAGGTAAGGAGCACTTCTCTTATTCTCTCTTATAGGAATAATTAGAGGTTCATATATATAAGATATATTAAGTTAATTGTTTAGGTTAATTTAATGAATATTTACTAAACTCGTTATATTATAGGTACGTAATAGCCAGTAATATAATTAAATAATAAATCTTACTAAACTTGTAGATGTTATATCATAGGATATTATGGACAGGGGTTCGAATCCCCTCTACTCCACCAGATTGATAGGAAACTCGAACTTTTAAAGTATCGAGAGTAATAAATTACTAACAGAAATGTTAGTTTTTTTGTTATTTAAGAAAGAAAGTGAGAGTGATTATATGTTAACAATAGAAACTAAAGAATTAAATATAAGTGAGAAATTAAAAAAGAAAGTCGATATGATATGTAAGTTTGCTTATGCTAAACCTACATATAAAAATGGTAATATTAGAAATATTAAAGGAACAAATATTGCTTATGTAAAACCTCACATAATAACTATTAATAAAATAGATTATTTAATGTTTGATGAGTGTGAAGATATTTATATTAATGGTTATGATAAAAAGATTAAATTTAAAGATTTATTAGAATATATTAAATCAAACTAATATTCATTCCCTGAATAAGGAATTGACAAATCAAAGATAAAAGTATAATATAGTAAACCAATAAAAGCAAGCAGTATCTAGTCTTTTATTAGAAAGAGAGGTACTTCTATGGTTAAAAGTAAACGAAAACATTTAAAAACTTATTATATTAGTATTATTGAGGAGTCAAGAGTATTAGTTTGAACTACTAGTATTTTTGATTCCTCTTTTTTGTAGAAAGAGAGGTTGAAGAATATGAATGAAGAAAAGAAAATTGCAGGTATTTATAAAAGAGTTAGTACACTCGATCAAGCAAGAGGGGGTTTTAGTTTACCAAAACAAGAAAAAAGATTAACTGAATTTTGTAATTTTAAAGGTTATGAAATTTATAAAGTATATACTGATGAGGGAATAAGTGCGAAAGATGATAAAAGACCAGCATATCAAGAAATGATGAGAGATGTTAAAGATAGGAAAATAAATGTTATAGTTGCTTTTAAACTAGATAGATTAACAAGAAGTGTTTACGATATTGAAAAACTTATGAGATTTGTTAATGAAAATGATTGTGATATTGATTGTATGGCTGATGAATCTAATACTACTACTTCAAATGGTAGAATGGTTATGAGAATAATGACTAGTGTATCTCAAAATGAAATTGAAAAATGTTCAGAAAGAACAAAGTTTGGAATGGTTGGAGCAATAAAGGCTGGACATATTCCTAATCAACCACCATTAGGTTTTAAAAGAAAAAATAAAAAGTTAATACCGGATCCATTAACAAAAGATATTATAGTCAGAATTTATGATTTATATTTAGAGGGGAAAAGTTATCAATCAATTGCAACCATATATAACGAAGAAAAGGTATTAGGAAAGACAAATTGGCGAGATTCTACTATAAACCATTATGACTAATGAACTCTATAAAGGCGATTATATACACGGAAAAAGGACAAAAAAGCCTATGTATTATGAAAATGTAGTTGAACCTATTATTAGTAAACAAAAATGGGAAGATTGTCAGTATCAAAAGCAAAGAAATGCAAGACATTATGAAAGAACAGCAACATATCTTTTTACTAATAAACTTAAATGTGCTAAATGTGGTAGATTTCTAGGCGGTTGTGCCACTACTAAAAAGAATGGAAATAAATATTACTATTATAAGTGTGAACATTGTAAAACATATTTTAGTGAAATAGATATTGAAGAACAATTAAAATGGTTTTTAATAGAATTAAATAAACAAGATGAATTAATTAATGATTACTATGCACCATTTATTAAATCTAAATTAGATAACAAACAAATTGATTATGATAAAGAGATAAAAGATTTAGATAAACAATTAGATAGAATTAAAACGGCTTATATAAAAGGTATTTTAAAAATAGAAGATTTTAAAAATGAAATAAATCAAATTGAGTTTAATAAAAACGAATTAAATAAAAAATGGCAAGAGCAAAAACAATATGAAAATTTAAGTTTCGCAGTTGATGATTTATTAATATTTCAAGATAAACAACAAATAGATGAATTTATGAATCCATACTTATTCTTTATAAATATAAATAAATGGTTAGAAACACCTCGAGATAAAAAACAAAAGTTATTTGCTAAATATATCGACTTTATCACAATAGATAAAACTGATAAAGAAATAAATATAACTGGTGGTAATTTTAGAGAATCATTCCTAGCTGATATGAGAATAAATCATAAAGAATATGGACTACCTTATAACTTTAATTTATTTGAAGATGATTATGGTTATCCACTTAAAATGAATTGGAAAGTAAGAACAAGAGAACATGCAGAAGAATATTTTAAAAAGTTATCTAAAACACTTGGAGATGATTATAAATTAAATTATTATGTATGCGAAACTGATGATGATTTAAATGCTATAACATTTGAAAGTTCTTGTGAGATAGAAAAAGTAATAAGAGTAATTGCAATAGACCCTACAGATAAATATAAAAAAGGTAATTTAAGACTTGGAGTAATAACAATAGATTTATCAAATGTAATCGCACCCAATGGGAAACAAGTATATAAAGAATACTTTGATAAAGTTAAAGAGGTATTAAAAGATAATGAGTTATGCAATATTTAGAAGCGAATCAATAAATACACTTAAAGATTTAGGGGAAATTGGTGCTCATAATAAAAGAGATAAAAAGTCTTATAAATCTAATCCTGATATAGATATGTCTAGGTCAAAAAATAATATAGAAATTGTTCCACTTAATGAAAGATATTCCAAAGGTTATTATGAACTAGTTAAAGAATATAAAAAGGAATATGAAGAAAAACAAAAAACAACAAGAGAAGATCGAAGAAAGCCATTTGATAAAATGCTTGATGATTCAAATAGTGTTGTTGCTGATGAATTAGTGTTTACTAGTGATAATGAATTTTTTAAAAATATGAGAAAAAAAGATATTAAAAAATGGGCTGATTCTTGTATGGAATTTGTTTATAATGATTTAGGTTATACTAAAGAACAAGTTTTACATAGTGTGGTTCATATGGACGAAAAAACACCTCATATGCATTGTGTAGTTGTTCCTTTAATAAAAAAGTATGATAAAAGAACTAATACTGAAAAATACACTATTTCAAAAAAGCATTATATGAAGTCTGGCGAGTATATTAGTGAACTTCAAGATAAATATTGGAAACGAATGAATGATAATGGTTTTAAATTAGAAAGAGGTATTAAAAATAGTGATAATGAACATATCTCTATCAAAGAGTTTAAAAAACTTACAAGAAAATTAGATGCTCGTATGGAAAAACAAAATCACTTAATGACTAGAGATTATGAAAAACTAGAAGAAAAATTAAAAACTTCTAAACCAACTCTTACTGGCAAAGAAATTAAAATTGATAAAGAAACTTATGATACTTTAAAAGACTTCATGAATACTTCAAAAAGAGTAATTAAAGATATGCCTAATAATCAAGCATTATTTGAAGAGTTAAATGATTATACAAAGCATTATAGAGAAATGGAACAAAAGAATAGACATTTAGAAGTTGAAATAAGAAGATTAGAAGATAAAAATGATGAATTAAGAGATGAAAATAGAAGACTTCATAATTTCTTAAATGTAATGTTACAAACAATTAAAAAGTTTTTTAATAAACTTCTACATATTGGTAGTGAAAAAGATAAAGATAATGTAGTTGAAGAAATAACTTCTTATCATGGTTTAGGTTATTATAGTGATAGAGATTTACATGATATAGCAGATGATACACCTAGAGAAGAAGAAATAAATAATTATATCTATGATCAAAATTATAGAATTGATAAAGATTATGATGATAGAGATATAGACATATAAAAAATGTGATATAATTGATATGTAAGGATTGAATAAATTAAATGAAAAAAAAGCAAAAATATATTTAAAAATAATTTCTAATGTTCTTTTAGGTGAAAATTTTTCTAAAAAGGGAACATTTAAAGAATTATGCGATAAACTAATTATTAATATAGATACTATCAAATCTAATCAAAAAGTTAAAACTGGTAATGGTGATTCAGATGGTGGTTGTATAATAAAAAAAGGTATGGTTGAAGAATATGATGGCTACGATGTTAGAATACCTGAATATAAATTTTTTCAACAAAAAAGCGAAAAAGAATGGGTAATTCATGCAGGTATACATGAGTTTTGCCATGCTTGTACTAATATATTAAATCTAGTATATTCGAAAAATGAAAATGGAATTATTGTTGGAAAAGAGTTAAGAAAAAATACAAATGGATTAATTAAAACTACAGATGTTAAAACTGGAGAATTTTGCTCCCAACATTTCTATTTTAAATTATTTAATGAAACAATGATGGATATTATGACTATGATTGCAATAGAACATGATATAACTAAAACTGATAAAATTAAAGCTGTTTTGACTGGAGATATAATTAATTATAATTCTTATTTTGGAAATTTTATTCCATTAACATTATTATACATATCTGCCTTTTCAAATACGACTAATCCAAATTATATAGATGCCATTAACAATGAGAACGGAATGGTATTTGATGAAATAATAACTGATAAAAGACAAAGGCTTTATGCAAATGATTTTATTTATGGAAGTTTTTGCAATCCTTTATCTATTGAAATTGAATTTGATAAATATGTAAAAAAAGGTATATTCAGTGAAATATCAAAAACTATGGACTTATATTATATTAAAAGATTGAACAATTATGATTCTAATTTTGTGAAGTATAATATAAAAAAATTAGTATGTTTCTTAGATAGTAAAATGAAAGATTATATTAATAGGGAAATTTTTACTGAAGAATATGCTAATAATATTATTGATAATTTTAGTATTCAATTAAACAAAGTATTGCAGTTTTATAATGTTGAACTAACTGAAAAAGAAATACAAAATATAAAAGAAAAAGGAATAAAAATATCACAAAATTCTATTGGTACTGTTGGAATAAAATAAAAAGACAAGCATTTGCTTGTCAGTAATATCTATTTCCAATAGATAAAAACACACTTCTCTATTGGCAGAGCCAATAGAGTGTGTGCAAAGGAAAATCCCTTTTGAAACCCTAAAACATAATTAAGCAAGAACTCTTCGTTCAAGCAAAATTATGTTTTTTTGAATTGCAATAAATTGCAATTATTTATTTTCAAAACTTCGTAATGAAAATAAATTATAAAAATCTATCGACACGATTATTACATATGTGGTTTACGAGTTTGTTCATCAAATGATACATTACTATTATTTTTTTGTTCAATAGCGTCTTTAATTTTTTGATATTCATCCATAATATCCATAACTTTTTGATATGCTCCTTCAGCACCTACATAAGTTGATGAAGACTCATTAACGTTTGATTGTGCCAATAAGACAATTTCTTCTTCTGTTAATTCAGTTATATCTTTTGTTTTTATTTCAAAAAGTCTTTCTTTTTTTTCTTTTTTCTTTTTTTCAATTGCTTCTAAAAGCTTTTTATGTTCTTCTTCAAAAGTAGTTGCTTTTCCAAGTGCAAGCTGACCATCATTAGTAACATAATGATTACCATGAACTCTAGATTGAGCTAATAAAACAATTTCGTCATCAGTTAATGCTGTTAAATCTTTTGACAGTATCTTTGAAAGTTTTCTAACTCTATCTAAATGCTCTTTTTGTTCCTTTGTCTTTTTAGCTTTATAATCAGCGTTTTGTTTAGCATAATCAATTATTGTTTTACCATTACAAATAATTTTGTAGTTTTGTCTGTTAGCAATGTTTAGTAATTTTATTTCACTTTCTTTTGCTTTTTTAGCTTCATCACTACCATAAACAAAACTTCTTTGTTCAACAACCATTTCTTTTGTTGTTTCATCAATTTTGATTAATACATATGCAGTTTCTACCATAATTAATACCTCCTAAATCAATTTTATCACATATTTCATTAAATTTATCAATTTTATGTAAAATTAGACATTTTCTTAGTAAAAATGTCAATATTGTGATATACTTGCATTAGTTAGTAAATTATTACTACCTATTAATGTTTGTAAGAAAAGTTATTCGACTTCTTCTTCACAGGCACCAGATTGATTGATACTCGAACTATAAAAGGTTCGAGTTTTAAAATACTTAATTTTATGCTAAAGTATTTATAAAATTAAAACGATTAGGTCAATTTAGAAACACACTTAGAAATTGACATAACCAAATAGCATGTGTAAAGGGATAAATATAAGTAATTAAAGTATAAAAAAATATGATATAATAATATCAAATTATCTTTGGAGGTATAATAATGACTAAATTTGAATGGAATTTGCAGGAAATATTTGCCAATAATCAAACATTCTATGATGAGATAAATAATGTCAAACAATTATTAGAAGATATTAAAAAATATGAAGAAGCTGAATTGAATTCTACTTTACTATTAAAATTGTTAGATAAAAAATGGAAAATAAAAGAAATAAGTAATAATATTTTAATTTATGGCTCCCTAATGTATTATAAAAATGTTAATGATGAGGAATGCATTGAATTAAAAAGAGTAGCAGAAACATTTAATAATGATGTAAATACTATATTAAAATTTATTGATAGAAAAATATTAGATTTAGGATTTGGAAAAGTTTCTAGTTTTATTGTTGAAAATCCTAAATTAGAGATTTATAAATTATCACTATATAATTTATTTAGACTTCAAGAGCATATACAATTAGATGAAATAAATCAAAAAATAAAAGAAAATAGTGATAGCATAAATGAACAATTAAGTATATATAATAATTTACTTAGAGACATTAAATATGAAAGTATAAATGTAGATGGAGAAGAGGTTAAAATAACATCATCTAATTTTGCAAAATATATTTCTTCTAGAGATAGAGAAACAAGAAAACAAACGTATTTTGTTGTTAATAATGCTTTCCAAAAAGAAAAAGATAATTTTGCAAATATATTAAATAGAATTTATGGTTTTAGAATAGAAAATTCACTTTTAGAAAAATATAATTCTGTCTTAGAAAAAATATTATTTGAAGAAAACATTAATCCTGAAATTATAAACAAATTAATTGAATCAGTAAATAATAATTTAGGTCTTATTCAAGAATATTTAAAAATAAAATCTGATTTACTCGAAATAGAAGAACCTCACTTATATGATTTTGGAGTTCCATTAAATAGTAATTTAAAAATTAAATATTCAATAGAAGAAGGAAAAGAGATAATTTTAAAAGCTTTAGAACCACTAGGTCAAGAATATATTGAAATTGTCAAAACATTATTTGATGGTCACATAGATGCTGAATTAAATGAAAATAAGCATCAATCAATAACTTTTTCTTGGCATACATATTCTTTTATGAATTTTAGAGGAGCATATATTGATTTAAAAAATATGATTCACGAAATAGGACATATCGTTAATTACTATTTATCAAAAAAAGAACAACCATTTATATATGAAGATAGTACAATTTTTGTTGGAGAGACAGCTTCTATCGTAAATGAAATTTTATTAAATAGATACTTATATAAAAATGCTAATACTGAAGAAGAAAAAATATTTTATTTAAGCAAAGAAATAGAAAATTATTTTTCATCAGTATTTAAACAAACAATGTATACTGAATTTGAAAATGATTTGTATAAAATAAGAACCAATTCTGAACTAACATCTGAGATTTTATGTGATAGATACTTTAAAATTTTAAAGAAATATTATGGTAATAATATAACTTATGATCAAATAGCAAATGTTGAATGGACTAGACTTGGCCACTTATATAGATGGAGTTATTATCCATATAAATATGCTACAGGTTTATTAATGGCAAGTGTAGTTGTAGATTCTTTAGTTGACAAAAAATCATTATCAAAAGAAGAATATATTAAATTTCTATCAGCAGGGAGTAATCAATATTCATTAGACTTATTAAAAATACTTAATATTGATTTAGTAAATACCAATATAATAGAATCAGGATTTAATGTAATGGCAAAAGATATAAAAGAATTACAAAAAGTTTTACCTTTAAACAAATAATGATTTTATAAAAAAATTATTGTTATAAATAGTTAGTTAATAGTTTTTGCTAACTATTTCTTTGTCCCTAGAAGTCGTTCTACTTCTTCCCTTAGGGCACTAGATTGATTAGTACTAAACTTGAACTATTAAAGTTTCAAATGCTAAAATGGATGATGTTATGTGACTAATTAGTGATCTAATCATATAGAAATTTTTAATAATTAGTATTATTAATTTCAAAACATTGAATTTTGTATTGCTAATTAGAAGAAATAATGTTATATTAACGCCATAGATGGGGGAGTTTTTAATGTATATATTTTTAGCAATTATTGTTGAACTTGTTACAATTATAAGAAGTGTCGTTATTACGAATAAAGCTGAATTTGATTTTGTATTAAAAGTTGCAGAAAACGGATATAGAATTGATGAAGCTTGGTTTCGTGAATCTAGAAAAAGAAAGATAGAAAATAAGAATACTAAGTTATTTACTAAATTAACCAAAATTGTAGAGAAATTAGATATAATTGTATTATGTATTCCAGGAATAAATTTATTAAATTCTCATATTAAAAGTATTATATTAAAAAAATCGGTAATGAATATGAATTCAACAATAATGAAAGAAATAAAGGAATCTCTTATTCTTATGACTGATAAAGATAAGAGAGAATATGCAGAATTGAAGGGAAATATTGAAAAAGTAATGTTTACTGTTCTTTCTGAAAAAGAACACTTTAATGGCTTACACTGTGGAGTAGCTCTATTAGACGAAGAATTAATGCCATTAGCTTATACTTTAGATGAAGTAAAAAAATTAAATGAAATAACAACTTATTCATATAGAATTGGAACAATTGATGGTAAAAATGTAGCAATTATAGGTATTTTAAACTTATATTGTCCTATTGATGGAGTAGAATTTACTTCAGAACGTTTTAAAATTAAACATACTTTTACTGAAATGACTGAAGAAGAAGCTAAAGATAAAACATTTACAGTATATTTTCTTGCGAGAGATAGAGATAAAAACGAAGAATTACAAAAAGCTGTTACAGAAATAAAAAACTCTCGAATTAAAGATATAAAAGAATCAAATTTAGAATTCCAACAAACAAAATCTTTATTTGATCCAGTATATATTCCAATAGGGACTGAAGAATTTAAAGCTGAAGAACAACAAAGACGTGTTTTGAAAAAAAAGAAAAACAAAAAAAAGAAATAAAATTAAAAAGTAGCATGTAATTATTGCTGCTTTTTAATATGTTAAAAAATTTCTTAATAATTATGAAAATAAAAATATTGTAAATGTTAAAATAAAGTGTATAATATATTTTCAATATTAAGGAGAAAAAAATGATTAGTACAAGTAGTTATAATGACTGGCAATCAGATAAGTATATTACATATTCTATTTCTGGTAATCGTGGAAAAGATGTAAATTATCAAGGAAGATGCTATCCAAAGTTAGCACCAAAACTTTCTTTTTGGAAAATATGGCATGATAATATTGGTAATGTTTCTAAAGAGGAAAATAATAGATATTATATTCAAGAATATTGGAATCAAGTATTATCAAAGTTAGATCCAGAACAAGTTTATAGAGAATTAGATAACTCAGTATTATTATGTTATGAAGCAAATACTGAATTTTGTCATAGACATATAGTAGCTGCATGGTTTGAAATATTATTAGGAATAAATGTTCCTGAAACAAAAGCAAAAGATTATGAAATAGAGAAAGTAGAAAGACCAAAATATATTAAACAATATTTGGAGGATGCAATGAGGCATAATAGAAATATGAGAGGTTTTAATTCTTTAAGAGCATTATATTTATTTGAAAAAGGTGAGAAATTAGAGAGTTTGGCAAAAGAATTAGAAGAAAAAAGCAAATGTTATGATGGTTATAGACAGGCTGCTTGCTACCTTAGATGTGATGCAGACGAAGTTGAATCAGAATATAATAAAAATCATAGTAAAAATTTATTAGTGAAAACTAAGAAAATGTAATATATTATTGTTAGTTAATAGTTTTTATTAACTATTTTTTTCTTTGAAGTAGTTTTATTTATTTAAAGCACCATTTGCAAATCTGTTCAAACTTATTTGATTTTTGATGAAAGCTAAAAAGAAAATTATATTGAGTAATTACAGAAACTCAATCTCATGAATTTTATGAGATAAGCAATCAAAAATAATGTATGAGTATAAAGGTTAATTTATATGAAATAAATGTTAAAATAGAAATTATAGATTTAAATTTGTGAACTATTACAAGATATTAAAAAAATCATTATGATGATGAAAAATATGAATCTATAAAAAATTTTGATATAATAATAACAGTGGTTATAATGAAGAAAGATATGAAAAAGAGAGTAATAAAATCATTGTTATTTGTACTACCATATATCATAGTTGAGTTTACTAATACTTTTTTGATATTGATTGATAAGTCTATTTCCAATTCAATTGGACAAACAGCACTCGTTGTTTTTTCGTCGTTTATAACATTAAATTGGGCAATAAATACTTTACAAGCTTGTATAAGTTCTTCACACAGTATAGTACTGGTAAGAAATAAAGACGATAGTAAAGATATTAATACTGCAGGTTTATTTTTAGAATTGATCTTTAGTTTTATTACTGGATTATTGCTTTTCTATTTTGCAAGAAATATAACGCATGTTTATCAATTAGATAATGAGGCAAGAAACATATTAACAATTATTTTAAGACTAAAAGCAATTCAACTTCCACTTGTGGCAGTTGGATATATCGCAAAGAATGACTTAAAAGTTAAAGAAAAAACAAATTTAATATTTATAATTGTTTTTATATCTTCAGTAATTAATATATTTGGTGACATTATTAGTATTAAGAATGGATATAATGAAATAGGAATTTATATAGCAACTATTATTTCAACACTTGTTAGTACTATTTTGTTATTTGTTGTATCTAAATTTAAAATTGGAAAAATAAGAAAAATTTATATAAAAGAAATATTAAAATACGGGAAAGATCTTGCATTTAATAAAATTATACAAAGAATTGTGAATATAACATATACAAGTATTGCAAGTTCATTTGGAACAGCAATTTATACTATACATTGTGCTTGTATAACTGTTTCTGATACATTAAGCGAGATTATTTCTGGTTATTATAATGGTTTACTTATAGATTATTCGAATGATATAGAAAAAGAAAATAAAGATTTATTAACTAAAGTTGATTATATTGGGATACATGGTACATTGATATCAATTGTTTTTTTAGTATTTATGATGCATCCGTCTTGGTGGTTTTTAGCAAAAACAGTTCCTTGGAAAGATTGTAATCCATATATTTGGTTTTATAGTATTGAATTTGTAATGGAAGTAGCTTCGAGCAATTATAGAGCATATCTATCCGCAAATAAAAATACAAAAGCAATTAGAAATATGGCATTGATTGGAGGAATATGTGTTAGAATTCCATTAGCATTATTATTTAAAAAACTTGGTTTTGGTTTATTAGGACTTTCACTTTTATGTGGAATAGATAGAATTGTTAGGTTAATTTATTTAAGAATATATATTAAGATTAAATCTGAAAATGGATTATTATATAAATAAACTTATTAATAAATTATTTAAATTTTTGAGTGTATTAATCTAATGAAAAAGGCAGATAATTTAATTCTATTAATTGATGAAAAAATTGTATGAATTTAAAGCTACCATGAGATATAATAGAAATATGAAGGGTTTTAAATCTATAGGTGTGCTACTGATAAAGTTGAAAAAGAATAAATTAAAAATATAATAATTGGAAAATTATAAAAATGTTGTATAATATAAAAATGAAAGAAAGAGGTTTTATTATGTCAATGTTATATAGTGAAGATGCATATGGTTTAGGACTTTTATATGCCTATATATATGCTGGTAAAAAAATGGTTTTAAAAGAAGATTTAGACAAATTTCATGAAATAATTGAGTTCAATTTAAAAAATATGAATTATAACGAAATAACACCAATATGGTATGATGAAGATCCTAGCATATACTTTGTAAGTGAAGGTAAAAATAGTGAAATATATTATGTTTTGTATCCTGACTTTGATTTAAAGAAAGCAAAATCTAAATATATTGGATGTTTACCAATAGAAATACTTGTAGCTTCTCAAATGGAAAATACTTTAAATTCTATCGACTTAAAAAAAGAAAATGAAAGAATTGTTAGAAAAAAACCAAATGAATTAAAAATACCGAATTGTGATCTTGTGAGTGAAAATACTAAAAAAATTCAAAAAGAAGAAAAAACTTGTGTAAACACTAACCAAGAAAACTCACAAGAATCATCAGGAATTAAACAAAAACCAGTTAGAATATTAAGAAAATTTAAATAACAATACTTACTAAAAACAGGTGGTAAAGATGGATTTTAAAAATAATTTAATAATAAAAAAAATATCTTTAGATTTAGATGAAGTAAAAGATTTAAATGTTTATCCATTTAATATAGAGTCTATAAAAAATTTTAAAGAGATTAATTTTGATAAACCTGTAACTTTTTTAGTAGGGGATAATGGTATTGGTAAATCTACTTTTATTGAAGCTTTAGCTGTTGCGTTAGGTTTGCCATCTGAAGGTGGAACACAAAATTTTAGATATGAAACAAGAAATACAACGTCAGAACTTGCAAATTATATTAGAATAGATAAATATAGAAATCCATCAACTAAATTTTTCTTAAGAGCTGAAAGTTTTTATAATTTTGCATCCGAAGTAGACGATTTAGGAATCGAAGTTTCTCGTCATTATGGTGGGAGTTTACATACATGTTCTCATGGTGAATCTTTTTTGAAATTGTTACAATATAGATTTTCTGATAATGGATTATATATTTTAGATGAACCGGAAGCAGCTTTATCACCACAAAATCAATTATCTTTATTATGTTTAATAAATGATTTAGTAAAAAATGGTAGCCAGTTTATTATTGCAACTCATTCTCCGATATTAATTAGCTATCGTGAGGGAAAAATATTAGATTTAAATCAAAATTTTAAAGAAGTAAAATATGAAAATACTGATATTTATTCATTGTATAAAATGTATATAGAAAATCCATATGAAATGCAAAATAGATTATTTGATTAAAATAACAAAAGCAACTTAAGAGTTGTTTTTTTATGGTCAAAAGTAATTTACGATTAAGTATTAACTATCATAAATTATATTAAGTTATAAGGTGATTTTTATGAATTATAAAATAAAATGTAAATTATATAATTCCATTGATGTCTTTCTATATAAAATATTTATTTATAATAAATTAGGAAATAAAATTATTGAATGTGAATCTGATAATTTAGGTATTACTAACTTTACATTAAATGAATGTGGCACATATAAATTAGAAATAATTCCAATAGATAAAAAGATAAATAAATATTGCAAAATTATTAATTTTGATAAGAATTATCCT
The DNA here is from genome assembly GCA_934129945.1 of uncultured Bacilli bacterium. GTDB lineage: Bacteria > Bacillota_I > Bacilli_A > RF39 > UBA660 > RUG14121. Next base: position 197,416 of record CAKOXC010000001.1, on the reverse strand, counting down.
ACGGAACTAACATTTTATTTTAAAAAAGATTGTTTAAAGTCATCTAAAATAACCATTACTTTAACAGACAAATATTATAATTTGCCAATACAGAAAGGAAATATAATTTTATGGCTAAACACTTAATACCAATAACAAATGGCAAAGGTTCAAAAGCTCTAACAAATGGAACATATACAGTTGAGGCAGATATACTAGGTTATGATAATACTTCTATAGATCCAAATTCTATTGAAATTAAAGAAGGAAATAACAGTTATACTTTTCAAATTGCTGCAACAGGTACTTTAACTTTACATGTTAGTGATGATGGAACAAATATTGGAGTTCCAATAATTGGTGCAACATTTAAGAGATGTGATAGAGAAGGTCGTGAATACGGTACAGAGGTAATATCAGATGATTCTGGTAATGCAATATTCAATAACGTTCCATATTCTGGAAATGAAACTCCACCTACAATTTATATTAAACAAACATCTTCTGATGGAGAACATACATTTACTGATACATTAAAAGAAATTGTAATGAATACGGAGACACATACTGAAGAAATAGCTAATGCTGAAGCAGCTGAAAGAGAATTTACAGTAACGGATAAAAATTATGAAAATTTACCAATAAGTGATGGTAATATAACTTTATCATAAAGTAGCTTTTGCTACTTTTTATTATACTATAAAAGTTGTTTCATCTATAAATTTATAATCAGTTTTATATTTTAATTCTCTTGTTAATTTAAATAAAGCCATATCTTTTGCTTTAGCTTCAATCATAATATCAATATCTTTGTTATATACTTTAATTAGTTCTATAAAATTAATAAAACTATCAGAATTTATAAAATCATGATGACTTCTAAATTCTTTTTTTGTTTTATTTTTAGGACTAGAAAAATGCATTTTAGGAGTAATATTACCCCAACTGTTTAAAACAGTAGGTAAATAAATATTTATATCTTGTCCATCATTATTACAAAAATGATGATGGTAATCTAAAACAATAGGTGTTTTTATTTTGCTATAAATATCAATACAATCTTTTATATTAAATACTTTATCATCATTTTCAATAGCAATACACTTTTGTATTTCAACTGGTAGCTTTTTAAAATTATTAATAAATCTTGTTTTAGCATTTTCTTTTCCTAAAACAGAACTTCCAATGTGTAAAACCAGTAGCTTATTTTCGATATTTAAATAATCTAAAAGATTGTAATGATATTTTAGTATTTCAATAGTATTGTCTAAAACTTCTGTTCTTACCGAATTTAGTACACAAAATTGATCTGGATGAAAGTCACATCTCATATTTGAATTTTTAATTTTTTCTCCAATTAATTTATAATGTTCTAAATATTTTTCTTTATAATCAAAGATTACATCTAATCTAGTAGCAAGTGGTATAATTTTAGAAGAAAGTCTAAAAAAATGAATGTTATTTCTAATGTTGTAATCAATTAAAATATTTAAATCTTTTAAATTAGATATAATAATTTCATTTAGTTTACTAAGGCTTTTAGTTTTTAAATATTCTGTATAAGTATAATTAGTTGAAGGAGTTACATTTTCTATTGTTTTTGAAATACAAGCATATCCTAATTTTATTAACATATAATCACCATTATTAGTATAATAAAATAGTAAACTTATATAAGTTACAATTGCATTTTTATATATAAATGTTTAAAATTATAATTAAAGGATAGATGTTGATATGAATACAAATGATTATTTCAAAAATTCTTATAAAAAGTGGTTATCTTTTGTAGTTTCTTGTTGTCTTATATTAACTTTAAGTATTTTATTTGTTAATATTTTTTCATTAATAATCAAATTTGTTCAAAATAAAAGTTTAACACTAAATGTTATTTTTAAAGTTTTAATTTTGAATCTTTGTAATTTTATTTTGTCATTAATAGCACTTTCCAATTTGAAAGAAGAAAATTTAGAAAAATCTAAAAAAGTTATATGTATAAATTATTTTTTAATAAGTTTTTTACCATCAATTTTTTATACAAATTATTCTATTTTACTAGTATTGCCTTGTATAGCAATTATATTTGCAGCAGTTTTTGAAAATTTAAAAACTATGAAAATATTTTATTTTTTAAATATATTATTAATTTTGAATTATTTTATTAATAATATATCAAAAGATTCTATTGAACTAATCGGGGTTATTATTGCGATAATAATTTTGAATATCATATTTAAAGTAAGTAAAGAAATATATTTTATGGTTCAAGAAGATAGTTTTTACATTAAAAAAATAATAAAAAAACATAATAATTTACAAAGAAAATTAGATATTGAGCCATTAACTAAACTACTTAATAAAAATAGTTTAATTAGAGATTTAGAAATTATAAAAAAACAAAATAATAAAATATCTCCTTGCATTGTAATGTTAGATTTAGACTTTTTTAAAAGAATAAATGATACTTTTGGACATGTTAATGGTGATAAAGCATTACTTTCAATAACTAACTATTTGAATAAATTAGAATCAAATAATGTAAAAGCTTATAGATTCGGTGGCGAAGAATTTGTTATTTTATTTAAAAATACTGATATAAAAAATGTTTATAATATTATTGAAAAAACTCGTAAAAATTTTGGTAATGTAAAACATGATTATATAAATAATGAAAAAATAACATTTAGTGCTGGTATAAGTTCTTATGATGGAAAATCTAGCATATACAAATGGTTAGATCAAGCTGACAAAGCATTATACCAAGCAAAAAATGAAGGAAGAAATAAAGTAATAATTTATAAAGGATAGAGGTAATACATGAAAAAAAATATAGCAAAAAATATAGTTTTTGGAATAATTTTAGCAATAATTATATTTTATAATCAACATATACTTTATATTCCAAATATAGAATTAAATAAATATCACTTACAACTTTATGTTGATATAATATCTGATATTTCATTAATAATTTATATTTGTTTTATAATGATAAAGACTAAAAATATTGAATTAACAAAATCAAAAATATTTTTTATAATTTTATTGGATATATTTTTATTAATATCAAATGTTTTTATTAATACAGGAAATTTATCATATCTTTATAAAAATATGTGGTTAATTTTATACAATTTAATTAGATTTATAGCAATTTATATTGTTCTAAAAAGAAGTTTTATATACTTTGAAAATTTTATAAAAAATCATGAGTTTAAATTAAAAGAAAATAAGATTATAAATTTATTTTTAAAGCATCCTTTTTTATTTAGCTTTATAGCTATTTTAATTTGCTGGAGTATTTATGTAATAGCTTTTTATCCAATTATATTATCTCCTGATCCTAGTTTTCAAATAAAACAATTTTTTAATGTAAGAACTAAATATGCTGATTATGCAATACTTCTTGATAATAATGTATTTTTGACTAATCATCATCCTGTTTTTCATACTATGATTTTAGGATATTCTCTTAAATTAGGAAGATTTTTGCTTAATGATAATTTTGGATTATTTATTTATAGTTTAACTCAGTTGTTATTTTTAGCTTTTACTTTATCATTAACTATTAAATATTTGAATGAAAATAACGTAAATAAAAAAATTGTATTTATAGTTTTACTTTTATATTGTTTTATTCCGATGTTTCCACTTTATGCTATGAGTGGTGTTAAAGATACTTATTATACATGTTTTATAATTTTATATGTCATGAAATTAGATAAAATTATAAGATCTAAACAAGAAAAATTATCATATAAAGAAATGATTCAATTGCTATTAATAATGTTTGCTGTATGTTTGTTTAGAAATAATGGTATATATGTTTTAATATTATCATTTCCTTTGATATTAATATATTCAAAAAAATACTTTCAAACTTTATTAGTTATATTTATTGGAGTTTTAGCTTTTTATGGAACTTACACAAAAGTGTTGTTACCTTCCTTAAAAATAACTGATGGAAGTATAAGAGAAACTTTATCAATTCCTTTTCAACAGACTGCTAGATATGTAAAATATTATAATAAAGATTTATCTAAAAATGATATTAAAGTAATAGATAAGGTTTTAGGATATGAAACTCTTGCAAAAAGATATAATCCAACAATATCCGATCCTGTAAAAAATGAATTTAATAAATATACAACAAAAAAAGAATTATTAGCATATTTAAAAGTTTGGTTTAAATGTTTCTTTAAACATCCATTAGTGTATATTGAAGCAACTTTAAATAATATATATGGATATTTTAGTCCTCAATCAACAAACTGGTATATTTATTATAAATATGATACTAGAATTACCGAAGATAAATTAGTTAATTATCATTTTAATAATTTGAGTTCATTAAGACTAATATTATCTTCATTTGCTCAAGGATTTCCATATATTCCTTTTATTGGGTTAATAAGTAATATTGGATTTAATACTTGGTTATTATTAGGATTAACAACATATTCTATTTTTAAAAAGAAAAAAGAATATCTAATTGTGTTATCACCTTTACTAATATCTTTATTAATTTGTGTAGCATCACCAGTTAATACTTATTTTAGATACGCAATGCCATTTATATTTATAATGCCATTTATATTTACATTAATTGTAACAAGGTTAAAAAACAATGAATAAATTGTTTTTTTCTTTTAGTTTTTTTGATATACTTATTAAGAATAGAGGGACTAGTATGAAGAATATAGAAATTAAAAATGTTTTATCACGAGAAGAATTATATAAAATTGATGCTTACTTTAGAGCAGCAAATTATTTATCAGTAGCACAGTTATATCTTTATAAAAATCCACTTTTAAGAGAAAAATTAACAGTTGATGATATAAAACCTAAATTAGTTGGTCACTGGGGAACTGCTCCTGGTCAAAATTTTGTCTATACACATTTAAATAGAATTATAAATAAATATGATTTAAATATGATTTATATTTCAGGACCAGGTCATGGGGGACAAGCAATGGTAGCACAAACATACTTAGAAGGTAGTTATAGCGAAGTTTACCCAAATATTACTGAAGATGAAAAGGGATTAGAAAAGTTATGTAAACAATTTAGTTTCCCTGGAGGAATATCTTCTCATGTAGCTCCTGAAACACCAGGTTCTATTAATGAAGGTGGAGAACTTGGTTATTCTCTTGCTCATGCTTTTGGTGCCGTATTTGATAATCCTAATTTAATAGCTGCGTGTGTAGTTGGAGATGGTGAAGCAGAAACAGGTACTCTAGCAACATCATGGCATTCTAATAAATTTTTAAATCCTAAAAAAGATGGTGTTGTCTTACCAATTTTACATTTAAATGGTTATAAAATAGCAAACCCAACAGTAATGTCAAGAATTGATGAAGAAGAACTTGATGATTTTCTTAAAGGGTGTGGATGGCAACCATACTATGTTTGCGGTGATAATCCAAGAATAATGCATCAATTAATGGCTCAAACTTTGGATGAAGTAATTGAAAAAATAAAAAATATAAAAGAAGAAGCTATGAAGGGAAATGATAAGAGACCAAAGTGGCCGATGATAGTTCTTAGAACACCAAAGGGATGGACAGGTCCTAAAATAGTTGATAATAAAGAAATAGAAGGTACATTTAGAGCTCATCAAATTCCTGTTCAAGTAGATAAAACTACAGGTAATAATTTAGAGTTACTTGATAACTGGCTTAAAAGTTATCATCCAGAAGAATTATTTGATGAAAATGGTTCGTTAAAAAAAGAGTTAAAAGCTTTAGCACCTAAAGGTGATAGAAGAATGGGTTTAAATCCTAATGCTAATGGTGGATTAATGTTAAAAGAATTAAAATTACCTAATTTTCAAGATTATGAATTGAAAATTAGTAAGCCTGGTCTAGAAAAAGCTAGCGATATGATGCAACTTGGAAATTATGTTAGAGATATTATTAAAAATAATCCAGATAATTTTAGAGTTTTTTCACCAGATGAATTATTATCAAATAGATTAAATTATGTTTTTCAAGCTACTAAAAGACAATGGGATAATAGTACACTAGATAATGATGAATTTTTATCAACTGAAGGAAGAGTAATAGATTCAATGCTTTCTGAAAATTTATGTGAGGGTTGGTTAGAAGGATATCTTTTAACAGGAAGACATGGTTTCTTTACTAGTTATGAAGCATTTATAAGAATTATAGACTCTATGACTAGTCAACACGCTAAATGGTTAAAAGTATGTAGTGAACTTCCATGGCGAAAAGATATTGCTTCCCTAAATTATGTTTTAACATCTCATGTATGGCAACAAGATCATAATGGATTCACACATCAAGATCCAGGATTTTTAAATCATATTGTGACAAAGAAAGCAAGTATTGTAAGAATGTATTTACCACCAGATACAAACTGTTTAATATCTTGTTTTAATCATATTATAAAAAGTAAAAATTATATAAATGTTATAGTAGCAAGTAAACATCCATCAATTCAATGGTTGAATATGGACCAAGCAGTAAAACATTGTACTAATGGTATAGGAATTTGGGCATTCGCAAGTAATGATGAAGGAAAAACGCCAGATATAGTTTTAGCAAGTTGTGGTGATACTCCAACACTTGAAGTAGTAGCAGCTTCTGGTATACTGCGTAAATTTTTACCTGAAGTTAAAGTTAGAGTTATTAATGTTGTAGACTTAATGAGACTTGAAGATAAAGAAAAACATCCTCATGGATTATCTCAAAAAGAATATAATATGTTATTTACTAAAGACAAACCTATTATATTTGCTTTCCATGGTTATCCTTCATTAATTCACCAACTAACTTATAGTCGTGAAAATCAAAACTTACATGTAAGAGGATATAATGAACAAGGAACGATAACTACACCATTTGATATGAGAGTTCAAAATGAAATCGATAGATATCATTTAGTATTACTTGCTTTAAAACACTTGGGTTACTCAAATGAAAGAACAATGAAACTTGAACAATATTGTAATGAAAAATTAATTAGACATAAACAATACATTTTTGATAATGGAGAAGATATTCCAGAAGTTAAAAATTGGACTTTAGACAATCAGTTACTTGACTAATTGTCTTTTTTCTTTTTCTTTGATAAAATATTAATAGGTGATAATATGGGTGCAGTTTATGAAAAAGTAAAAGAATTTAAGAAAAAATATCCAAGTACTGTTACATGGTGGCGATTAAAAAAACATTCTAGTGTTGTTGAAAGACATTTAAATCCAGGGGAAGAAGTTTTATATGCATTTGCTGGTCAAAAAAATGACAATCCTTTTGATTTATGGAGTACTTGTGTAATAGTTTTATCAAATAAAAGAATTTTAATTGGTAAGAAAAGATTATTATTTGGTTATACATTAACAACTATTACGCCAGATTTATTTAATGATATGGAAGTTTATATGGGTATTATATGGGGTAAAATTACAATTGATACAGTAAAAGAAGAAGTAATCATTACTAACCTTTCTAAAAAGAGTTTGCCTGAAATAGAAACTCAAATTTCAGAATTTATGATGGAAGAGAAGAAAAAATATGGTAGTGAAGAAGTCAAAGAAGCATACTACAAACAATATAACGACGTCAATTAAAAAATTAAGACGATTTATAATAGTGCTTTTAAGTTTAATAATAATTTATTTGATAATATATTTAACTCCAAGAAACTATGAGTATGATTATAAAATTAATGGTTTTAACATTCAGGAAAAATATATAAAAAAAGATAAAGAATATTTATTTACTATTAAGAAAAATGATAAAATCTATAAAACCATTGGGGTATCAAAATATACTCCTGATAGAAAGTTAATAAATAGTATAAAAGAATATAACAATGAAAATACAAACTGTATTATAATTGATTCAAAAATAATTGCTAATAATAAGTTATGTATAAAAGATAACGAATTAATTTCGAGTTCTTTAATAAATATAATTCCTAATAAATATATAAATAAAAAACAAGATAATTATCAAAAATATAAAAATATTAAGATAAATCTTGATGATAAATCTTATTTAATATGGAATTATAATAGTTTTATAAAAATAAATGATAATGAAAAAAAACAAATAAAAATTTTTGATAACGACATTTATAACTTAGAAATAATGGCTAAAACAGATAAATATTTAGTACTTGCTGATTATGATCAAAAATATAATTATAATAAATTAATTCGCCTAAATTTAAAAAATAATAAAATTGATGAAATAAACTTAAAGAATGATATATCTTTTGAATCTAGAATAGTGGGAGTATATAAAAATAAGATTTATCTTTTGGATGAAAAAAATAAAAAAGAATATGAAATAAATGTTAAAAAGAAAAAAATTAACATAGTTAGTAAAAATGATTTTGGAGTGATTTATAAAGATAATAAACAAGAAAAAATTAAATTATGTAAAATTATAAATGATAATATAGAATTTACTTCAAATAATTATTATGATTATGTTATAGAAAATGAAAACTTATATTTAAAAATAAAAAATATTTCTGATAAAATTAAAATAAGCAATTTAAATATAAAAAATATAGTATATCAAATTAATGATGAAGTATATTATATAGCTGATGATAAATTATATAAGTATGATTTTATTTATGGCAATCAAGAACTATTTACAAATTTTGAATTTAATTTTAATTATGAAAATATGGTTGTAATCTATTAATAGCACAAAAAAAATATTATCATATTATATTTTAGGAGTGATAATATGTTTATGAAATATCGCCTAAAATATGGTGAATCTTTAAATGATGTGGCAAATTTATTTAATACTAATAAAGAATATTTAAAAGAAATTAATAATATTTATTTTGATGATATGGTAAGAGAAGGAATGGATATAGTAGTACCTAAAAATAGTGAAAACTACTATAATACATATATAATTGAAAAGGGAGACTCTTTATATAAAATTGCTAGAAAATATAATATAAATCCAGAGCTTTTATCTAGTATGAATGGATTAGATGAAGATGATTATATTTATCCTGGACAAGAAATATTAATTCCTAAAAGTGGTTATAGTTATTACATAACTAAAGAAGGGGATACTATAGAAAATGTTATAAAAACATTTAATACTTCAAAAGATAATTTTAATAAATATAATCCAACTGTATATCTAATGGCTGGACAACTTCTTGTTAATAAAACAAAATAATCTAAAATATGGGTATCACTCATATTTTTTTTATGATAAAATAATAATAGATTGGGGATATAATATGATACTAAGAAAGCCTTATAAGTTTTTAATTAGACATTTTAAGCTAATACATTTATTACTTTTTTTACCAGTAGTTTATTTATTAATAAAAACTAATAATATTTTTAAATTTTTTAGTAGTTATGTTTCAAATAATTACACTTATAGTACAATAAGTAATTTGGCTGGTAGTTACATAAATTTCTTTATGTATTTAGCTATATTACTAATTGTAATAGTAGCTTTAATTGTCTATTATTTAATGCGTCAAAAGAAAAAAAATACAAAATTATATATTGCCTTTATAGTTTATTATTTAATTTTATTTGTAGCATTAACAGTATATCATGGCATTCTAAGCAATTTAGAAATAGAAGAATTAACAGCTAAAGCTGCTAGAGCTTACAGAGATATATCTTTAATTATCACTTTGCCTCAATATTTCTTTGCTTTTTATTCAATATTTAGAGGTTTAGGATTTGATATTAAACAATTTAAATTTGAATTAGATTTAAAAGATCTTGATATTGATGAAAAAGATAATGAAGAATTTGAATTTGTTTTAGGGGTAGAAACATATAAGTATAAAAGGACATTTAGACGTTTTATTAGAGAGTTTAAGTATTATGTTTTAGAAAATAAATTTATATTTACTTGTATCAGTATAATTTTATTCTTAGTTGTTGCAACAACACTTTATATGCATTTTAACGTATATAATAAATCATATGGAACTAATAAGACTTTTTCTCACAGTGCATTTAATATGAATATGCTTGATAGTATGATAACAAATGTTGATTATAATGGTAAAACTATAACTAAAGGTAAATATTATTTAGTTTTAAAAATAAATATTATTAATAATTCAGTAGTTAAAACTAAATTAGATACTAATAATTTTAGGTTACAAATGGGTAATAATTATCTTGTTCCAACATTAGATAGATCTGATTACTTTATAGATTTTGGAACTCCGTATCATGGTGAAAAAATCAATATAAATACTAATACAACTTACAATTTAGTTTTTGAACTTACAGAAAAACAAGTTGAAAATAGCTATAAATTAAAAATATTAGAAAATATTGAATATAAAGTTGGGGATATTACAGCTCATTATAAAATATTAAACATAAAACCAAAAAGAATTATAGATAACAAAAATATTAGTAATTTTAAAATTAATGAAAATATAAGCTTAGAATCTTCTAATTTAAAAGATAGTTCAATTAAAGTTAAAAATTATGAGATAAAGGATAATTATATTTATTCTTATCAATTATGTAGTAATAATGTATGTCGAAATTTAAATGATGTAGTATCTACAGGTTATGGTACAAGTAAAGTAAAAACAACTTTATTAATTTTAGACCTAGAAACTAAATTAGATAAAAATACAGAATATTATAAAGTAATAAAAAATACTAGTAAATTTTATGAAGATTTCTTTACTGTAGAATACAATGGAAAAGAAGTAACAACAAGAAATGTTACACCTGATAATTTAAAAGACAAAATTATTTTACAAACTAATGCAGAAATTAAAGAATCATCAAATCTAAATTTATTAATTACAATTAGAAATTATTGTTATAAAGTAACTTTAAAGGGATAATAATCCCTTTTTTGTTGACTTTATAAAAAGTTTTAGATAAAATAAATGAGTAATCGCATATATTATATTAAGTGGGGCTTTAGCCAAGTGGTAAGGCAAGGGACTGCAACTCCCTGAGCACCAGTTCGAATCTGGTAGGCCCCTCCATTGAAAAATTTAACTTGTGTAAATCACAAGTTTTTAATTGCTTAAAATTGCTTAGAAAGATAAAAAATTAATATTGATTTATATCGTTAATTTTGGTAATATTAAATCATAGAGGAGGATAGAAAATGGATAAGAAAAATACTGTATTATTAACTGTTATCGCAGTTGCAACATTATTAGTTGCTGTAGTAGGAGCTACATTTGCATATTTTAGTGCAAAAGTTACTGAAAACAATAAAACTGAAACAGTTATTAAATCTGCAGAATTAGGAATTACTTTTACAGGTACTCAAGAAATAACTGCTGAAAGTATCGAACCAGGTTGGTCAGCTGATAAAGTATTTACTGTTGAAAATACTAGTGATTATGATATGACTTTTGATATCAATTTTACAAAAACTGTAAATAATTTTTCAAGAAAAGACGATTTAACTTATTCTATAGCTGCTGAGTATAGTGCATCTACTAATGATTCTTATACTACTGCATCTAAAGTTCAAATGGTTGGATTAACTGATACAGGAGTTTCTACAGCTACAAAATCTGATTTCACTGCTACAGGAGTATTACCTGTTGATGGATCAGTATCTGAAACTGGAGATGTAACTTATGGAACAAATGTTGTAAAAGTTGTTAGAGTATTTATCCCAGCTCATACTACAGAAAAATTCACAATGACTGTAGGATATACTTATTCTGATGAAGATCAAAATGAAGATCAAGGAAAAGTATTTAAAACAACTGTTGGTGTAACTGCTAACGGAATTGACGCTGGTACTAAAGCTGGTGAATAATAAAAGTGCTTTATAATAAAGCATTTTTTTTATTGTTCCAAAAGCGATAATATGATATAATACTTTCAATAGTAAGGAGTGTTGTGTATGGATATGGACAATGAAGAATTAAAAAAAGATCTTGAAGAACAATATGCAATGCTTGAAACAGAAATAGAAGAAGATAAAAAGAAAAAAAGATATCTTGTTGTTTTTATATTTTTCTTAGTAATGTTTTTATTAATGTTTGGAACAACATTTTCTTATTTTAAAATTTATAATGGTCGAGAGGAAGTAAAAGAAGTGTTAGTTAAAGACCTTTATATAAATGAAAAAAAAGATGCATTTGATTTTGATGAAAATATTAAAAATTATGTTGTTTCTATGCCATATGGCACTGAAAAAGTGACATTCGGTTATAAAATATGTGAAAATTGTACTATAGATATAACTGGAAATGAAAATTTAAAAACAGGAAGTAATGAAATAAAAATTAAAATAATTAATAAGGATACAAAAATAGAAGATGATTATATTATCTATATTATTGTAGAAAATAAAGAAGAAGATAACAATCCAAATAATCCTGATAATTCTAAGCCAAGTACTAATCCAGGAGGTAATACACCAAGTAATTCTAATGATAATAATTCTGGAAATAACGATGATAATAATGGCAATAATAATTCAAATAATGATGATAAAAATAACGATAATGAAGAAATAAATAAAGATTTAAGATTAAAATATTTAGAAGTTACAAATCATACATTTTTGAGAGAATTTTCACCTAATAGCAATTATTATATAACTAATGATATATTTGATAATGAAGATTCACTTAAAATTAAATTTTCTTTATTTGATGAATCTAATACCTTTAAATTAAAATTAAATGGCGTTGATGTTGAAAGAGAAACTACAAAAGAGGATGATAAAAACGTTTTGGATTTAAATGTTAAAACAGAACTAATACTAGGTGCAAATAAATTACAAATAATTGTATGTGATGAAAAAGGTAATACTAATACTTACGAGGTATATCTTAATGTAAAACATTATGATGATGATGAAAAGGTAATTAATTTAGAAGTTGAACCTATTAATGGTGATGGTACATTTAGTTTTTCTAATGTTATTCCTGGTTGGGAATCAGATGGAATGCAAGGCATAAAAATAACTAATAAAAGTAATTATGATGCCTATATTAATTTAAAATGGACTGAAGTTATAAATAATTTTAATTATAAAAATGATTTAAACTTTGAAGTTAAATATAATAATAAAATAATTAAGAGTGGCTATTTGCCTGATGAGGAATCCTTTATTATAAAAAATTTAGCTGTTAAAGCAAATAGTTCTAACACTTATTACTTTAAATATAAATATCAATATACTGATAATGATCAAAATATTGATCAAGGAAAAACTTTTAAAACTAGAATTCAAGTAAGTTTACAAGATTAACTGTATTTATAATACAGTTTTTTTGTTGTTTTTTTCGATAAAATAACTTATAATAATAAATAGAATAGGGTGTTGTTAATGGAAGCTAGCAATAATTTTTTTCAACAAGCTAAGCAAATATTAAAAACTATAGCCATGATAATATCTTGGACAATATTTGCTTTATTAGTATTAATAATTGGATTTTTAGCTTATTATATGGTTTCTGCAAATATTTATGCTAAAAAAGGTGAAAAGTTTGAACCTAAATTTTCATTATATACGATTGTAAGTCCTAGTATGGAACCTAATATAAAAGTTTATGACGTTATATTAAATACACGAATTGATGATCCGGATGATATAAAGGTTGGGGATGTTATAACATTTATTTCTACAAGTACTATATCAAATGGTATGACAGTTACGCATAGAGTTACAAGAGTAGAAAATGGTCCAGACGGTTTAGAATTTGCTACTAAGGGTGATAACAATATTACAGAAGATACAGATACAGCTAAGCAAGCAAATTTACTAGGAAAAGTTGTGTTAAAAATTCCACAACTTGGGCGATTACAATTTTTCTTATCTACTAAAGGTGGATGGTTACTTGTAATAATTTTTCCTGCTTTATTGATTATAGTAAATGATATTTTTAAAATATTTAAATTAAATAAAGCTAAAAAGAATCTTGAAGAAGCAGAAGAAAATGATGATAATAAATCTGAAAAATTAAAATTAGAGACTTTTAGAAAAGAAGAAATAAAAAATAAATTAAATAAAAAAGAATTACAAAAAGCTAAAGAACTAGAAAATAAATTGAAAAATAAAGATATTAATGAAACAAATGATTTAACTCAACAAGAGGCAACAGAAGAAATAACTAATACATTAAATAATGGAATTACAGAAGAAGCAGAATTTATACCTGTTATTGATGAAACTGAATTATCTGAATATAATAATGCCAAGTTAGAAGAAAAAGCAATAAATGAAGATAAAGAAGAAAGTGAAATTATATTTGAACCAATTTCAATTGAAGAAAACAAAGTTGAAAATTCTAACTCCATAGTACAAGAAGATTTAGTAGAAAATAAAAATAATATATTAATTAATTCTACTGATGAAAATAAAGAACAAAATAATAACACTGAAAATTTAAAGGAAGAGAAGATTATATTTGAACCAGTTTTAAAGGAAGAAGAAGTTAATAATTCAATTTCTGATGATAAAAATGAGAAACAAGAATTAGATTTTAAAAAAGAAACAAAAGAATCTAATGAAAGTACTTTAAAAACTAAAAATATTTTTGATGAAGAAGAGAAACATAATATATTTACTGACGATAATATATCAAATTTATTTGATGATAAAGAGCCAATAAAAAAAGAAAATGACATTCCATTAGATTTTGAATTACCAAAATTAAAAGATACAAAATAGTCAATTAAATGTTGACTATTTTTTGCCATTAGACACAAATTTGACAAAAATACAATTTTATGCTATTATTTAAATACCAATGGGGGTTGGTTAGTCATGAAACAAATAAATAAATTAATTTTTCACTATATATGTGAAATCGTTATAGTAATTATTTTAGTTGGAGTTAGTATACCACTTTGGAAAACATTTGATAAAGCGAATATGGCACATATTGCTAACAGTTATTCTAATATGAATTATTTGTATTTAAATGTAAAAAGGTTTATAAGTGACACTGTTTCTTTAGACGAAATTAAAGTTATTAATGATACTAATACTATAAGAAATTATAAATTAGTGATGAAAGTTGATAAAAATATTAAAAATGGTACTATATTATTAAATAATGCTGAATATAGTTTAAACAGTAATAAGTATAAAAACGATGAAAAATATAATTATTATATAATAGCAGATGGAAATTTAGTTGCTGATACTGTTGTTTATAATATCGAATTTGATAAGTTATACGAAGGTATAACATATGAAATAATTGAAACAAAAAACATTTAATGGGGTGGTTAAATGAGAAAATTTGTTGAAAATATTAATAAATTAGCAGAACTAGGAAAATATAAAGAAATTATTGAATCGATTAATAATAGTGATTTTGCATCTGAAAAGAAAATATATAACATAAAAAAAAGTATAAAAAAACTTATAAGAATGGATAAAAAAGGCGCTTATTTCAATGAAAATAGAATTCCTATTTATGGTGATAACGTTTGGCAAAACTATTTTGAATGTTTAAAATTTAATAATTTTGAAAAAGCATATGAAATTATAGAGAAAATTAATAATGAAATAGATAATCCATTTTCTAATTTTTATTTAATTCTTACAAAAGATTTAATAGAAATAAATAATAGAAATTTAAAAATACATAATGATGTTGAGAAAATAAATAGTGAAATTTTTTCAATATCAAATAATAATTTAATTTCTTTTGAAAAACTAAATATTCTTGAAGAATTATTAAAAAATAAGATTTCTTTAAAAATTCCTATTAATAAAGATTATTATCTAGATTATTTAACATTAAATTTAATTATGCTTATAAAACAACTAGAAAAATATCCAGGGTTATCTAAAAATTTATTTAATATGTTTGAATATAATAATGATAATTTAACAAATTTTTATGATTCTATGAATAACGGAGATTATTTATCTGCATTAAAATATATTAAAAATTCTGAAGTCTATGAAAATTTAAAAAATAATTTTGATAAAACTTATCCATTAATTATATATAAATTACTAAGAACTTTAGAATATAATTGTAATAAAAAAAATAATAATTCTAATTCAATAAAATTACAAGGATTAAGAGAAAATTCAGGATTAAATGAATATGAAAAACTATATACTTTAGTTAATAATGAAGAATATTTAAATGCTTTAAAATTTTTAATAAGTGAAAATATAAATTTGGATTTAGACAATGAAATAATGAATGTTTTAGCCTTAAAAAAATAGTGTACAATTTAAATTGGTTTATAAAAATAGTGAGATTAAAAGGAAGTCTTTATGACTTCCTTGTTTTAAACATAAATAGGTGCTAAAATACAGGAAAAGAATTAAAAATATGTAAATTTTGGATGAAATTCAAATTTATTTGTTATTATTGAAATTTGAAAATTACAATAACATGTGATATATTAATAAGCAAAAAATGAACTTGTTAATATAAATTAAAGTTAAAAAGATAAAGAGTTGATTGTATGATTAAATATTATAAAGAACTAGAAAATAGATTGAATTATTATTTACCATTAGTTAATGTTGAAGACAAAGGGAAAAAAATGATTTTTAATTATGAAATATCATTATTATTTATAGAACAATATGCAAGTTTATTTAAAAATGGTGAATCTTTAATTTCTATTTATAAAAATTTTAATATTGATGAGTGGTTTAAAAAAAATATATATATTGATTACGAAAATGCCTGTTCTGTTTCTAGTGAGTTTGAAAGTATTGAAGAAGAAATATATTGGGTATTAGATGAATATAGAAAAATAAATTTTTCTTCTAGAGCATTAGAAAATTATTTATATCTAATTAAAAGATTATCCATTTTATATATAGATTTATTTCCAAATAATAAACAATATTATACTTCACTTAATAATACAATAGTTGCAGCAATAGAAGAATTAAAAAAATACAATACTATTTATTATAAACCAAATAAAGTAGATAATATATATCAACCAGATGCATGGTATATAACACCTAATGGTTATTTATATAATGCCGGAAAATATGGACATAGCGGTAGGGATTTAACGTTCAATTATAATAAAATGAAATATTTTATAAATAATAATGAAAATATATTAGACAATCATAAAATTTCAAACGGATATTTAAATCTGTCCAAAAAAATAAAAGAAAATGGTTATATATCTGCAGGACAATTTAAGGTGTTTTTAAATTATATAAGTCAGCCAGCATATTTAGAGTCAATTAATGGAATACCAGTAACGAGAGAAAACCATATAATCCAATTAATTTTAGGTATAATTAATGCTCAAGCATGCTTTTATAGATTTTTTGAAGATTTATGTATATATACTAAAGATCCAAAAAATGAAATTGAAAAAATAATACATTGGACTAATAATTATATTGGGGATATATTAGTTAGGTGTTGTGGTTTTCATAAAGTTGAATCAATGCAAGAAAAAACTATTACAACTAGTTGTATAAATTATGAAAATGAATTAAGAGAATATATTAATAATGGTTGGAATGTAACCTTTATATCACCGTTTATTATTGATGAAGATAATGAATGTCTAAAAGAATATCCAGAAGAATTTTTGGTTATACGAAGATTATTGAAGACTAGTCAGTTTTATTAATAAATTAGAGATTTGAAACTGCTATAAAAAAGGAGAAAAAATGGCAATAGAGATAATTTTAAAAGAATATTATAATTTGATTTGTGAAATAAGTTATTTACAATTTTTATCAAATGGATTATTTGAAGATAATGAAAGTGCTCAATTTGTAAAAGAAAAAATATTAATAAATAATAATTTTAAATATCTAGATATAGAAAAAATTTTAAAATCAATACATGATTTAATAGATGATAATGATTTGAATTACAAAATTGTAAATTACTTAAAAAAATTAATAATATTTGCTAAAAAATATAATATTGATTCATTTGAAGAAATAGAAAATAAAATTCTAAAATTATGGAATCAGGAACATATTTATGAGGAATCTTTATTAAGATATGTTATCAGAATAGATTCAGATATTTTATACAAAATATATATTGATATGGTAAGAGAAAATTTGATTAAAGATCCAAATGTTTCTATTGGTACTTCATCTGAGCCATTGTTTACTATGCTTCCCAAAAAGAAAGAATTGTTAAATTATAACTTAAAGATTATTTCTAACCCATTAGTAGATTGGACTATATTAAAAAACGGAACAATTACATTAGAACATTTTATTGCTGAATATGAAGCAAGCAAAAATGAAATATTAAAGAAATACTATCGTAATATAATAATGATTGCAGTAAAAGGCAATATGTGTGTTTTTAATAATAGATACTATAAAAACAAAATAAATGGTTACTTTGAAAGAGTAACAGGATTGTATTTATTATCATTATTTGATGATAATAATATACAAAGTTTACATAATAGACTAAATGACGATTTTCTTATAAAAGAAATAAAAGAATATTTGATAAGTGATGATGGATTTAATCACCAATTAGAGTTATACAAAGAGCATAATCATCAAGGAGACAGCGGTTTAAATCAAATAAAATTATTGAGAAAGAATAAATGATTTAGTAAAAATAAGTGTTAAAATACAAGAAATGAAGATGGTGAAAGAATGTTTAAAATTCATTCAAAATATAAACCAAGTGGAGATCAACCACAAGCAATAGATGCTTTAGTAAAAGGATTAAACGAAGGAAAAAAAGAACAAGTTTTACTAGGGGCTACTGGAACAGGAAAAACATTCACTATTGCTAATGTTATAGAAAAAGTAAATAAGCCAACTCTAGTTTTAGCCCATAATAAGACTCTTGCAGGACAACTTTACTCTGAATTAAAAAAGTTGTTTCCAGAAAACCACGTAGAGTATTTTGTTTCATATTATAGAAATACCTTAAAAAACTTTTATTTGAACGTTTTTAGGTTTATTTAATTCCTCGCAAATACCATAAAAAGACTAAATAAAATTAGATAATAAAATGTAAATTTGTTGCCGAAACTCGTATCCATTCGTGTCCTTATTTTTTTAATAAATGTATTATATAAATTATAAATTTTTAGGAGGTTCAAAATGAAAGAATATTTTTATAAAAAAGAATATAAATATATGTATTTGAGTATTATATCATATAGTTTTGCAAATACTTTGATAGGAACATTTGGAACGGTGATGTTATACAAAAATGGAATACCAATATGGCTTATACTATTAATATATGGATTAAGATTTGGACTAACAGGATTTACTACACCACTGTTTGTAACGATATCGTCAAAATTAGGGATAGCAAAATGTATCCTAATATCTAATATTTTTAGTATTATTTCTGCATATATGATGCTAGATGGAACAAATTTATACAAAAATATAATTATATTTATATTAGCAATGGGATTTATGGGACTTTCTAATCCATCAAATGATTCATTATCTAGTAAATATGTAAATACAGAACACAGAGGAAGATATAATAGCTTTATAAACATAAGTAAGATAATAGGAACTGCATTAGCAAGCTGCTTAGTTGCTTGGAGTGTAATAACAGAGAATAATATAATTTTATTCGCAATAATTACTATATTTTTTATATTGCAATATATATTTATTAAAAAAATAGATTATAAAGTAGAAATTAAAGCAAGTGCATTTAAAACAACTATGGAATATATCTTAAAAACTAAAAGTAGATATAAAACAATTTATGCTTTAACTACAAATCAAATAATAGAAAAACAATTTGCGCCACTTTACTTATATATTGTTTTAAAAAATTTTTCAGTATTTTCTTCAATAGTTATAGTATCGCTATTATTACAAATAGCTACTATAACATTGATTGGTAAATATTCTGATAAAAATTTATCAAAATCAAATAATTTAGTATCAATTATTAAGACTACAATAACGGGTATATATTTATTCTCTAGAAATAAAGTAATGATATCTATAAATAATACATTAAGTGATAATTTTGCAAAGGTATACGAAACATCTATTCAGACGTCAATACAAAATATTATTAAAGATTCAAAAGAAGATAGTGACCTTTTATCAGCAGTAGGTCAAATGAGTTTATGTTTTACAGAAGTTGTCATATTTACTATACTTTCAATATTAAGTATCTTTATTAAAGATAAGATATTTTATATAATATTTATATTATCAATGATTTCAACTATTGGAATTAATTTTAATATACAAAAATCAAAATTGCAAAATAAAACCATTGGTTAACTAAATAGGGAAATATGATATAACTATAATTACAAAAACATATAAAAATATAATGTTTTATCAGCTTGTAGAAATTTGTAGTCGAGATGTGTGTCCTATGCGTATCCACCAAAAATTTGACCTATTTAATCAGTTCTAGAACACGAATTTTTGATAGTTGGACACGAATTCTCTGGTTGATATGAGTCATAATAAGGAGGTCATTATGTTTAAATTAGAATCAAAATATAAACCTAGTGGAGACCAACCACAGGCAATTGAAAAATTAGTTAAGGGAATTGAAAATGGTGAGAAATACCAGGTTTTACTTGGTGCAACGGGAACAGGAAAAACATTCACTATTGCTAATGTTATAGAAAAAGTAAATAAACCAACTCTAGTTTTAGCCCACAATAAGACCCTTGCAGGACAACTTTATTCTGAATTAAAAGAGTTGTTTCCAGAAAATCATGTAGAGTACTTTGTTTCTTATTATGATTACTATCAACCAGAAGCTTATGTTCCACAAAGTGATACTTATATAGAAAAAGATTCTTCTATTAACGATGAAATTGATGAATTAAGACATGCAGCAACAGCGGCTTTAATAAATAATAGAGATACAATTGTAGTATCATCAGTTTCTTGCATTTATAATATTGGTGAAAAAGAAGAGTACGTAAATAAAATGCTTGTTTTAGAAAAAAATATGCATATTAAAAGAAATGAAATAATTAATAAATTAGTTGATATGGCCTACGAAAGGAATGATATTGATTTTCATCGTGGTACTTTTAGAGTTCATGGGGATATTATTGATATAGTTCCAGCTGGCGAGAAAAGTCAAGCTATACGTGTTGATTTATTTGGTGATGAAATAGATCGTATTACTTTATTTGATCCAGTAACTGGAGCTTTAATTCAAGAAAAAAAGACTATTTCTATTTTCCCGGCCAGCCACTTCGTAACTAGTGATGAAAAAATGCAAAAAGCATTAAAACGTATTAAAAATGAACTAGATGAAAGAATTCAATATTTTGAAGATAACAATAGATTGTTAGAGGCTCAAAGAATAAAAGAAAGAACTAATTATGATATGGAAATGCTTAGAGAAACAGGATTTTGTAGTGGTGTAGAAAACTATTCATCTCACTTAGCATTAAGAGAGGAAGGATCAACACCAAACTGTTTAATTGATTTCTTTGATAAGGATTTTTTATTAGTTATTGATGAATCACATGTAACTGTACCTCAGATAAGAGGAATGTATAATGGAGATAGAGCAAGAAAACAAACTCTTGTAGATTATGGCTTTAGATTACCTTCTGCATTAGATAATCGACCATTAAAATTTGAAGAATTTGAAAAAAAGATTAATCAAGTTATTTATGTTTCTGCAACTCCGGGAGATTATGAATTAGAAAAAGTAAATAACAAAGTAATAGAACAAGTCATAAGACCTACTGGTCTTTTAGATCCAACTATTGAAATAAAACCAACTTTAGGTCAAATAGATGATATTATTGAACAAATAAGAATAAGAAAAGAAAAAAATGAGAGAGTCTTAATTACAACACTTACTATTCGTATGTCTGAAGAATTAACAAATTACTTAAAAGAAGTAAATATAAAAGTAGCATACTTACATAGTGAAATAAAAACATTAGAAAGATTAAAAATAATTCATGATTTACGTGCTGGTATCTATGATTGTGTTGTTGGTATAAATCTTTTAAGAGAGGGTATAGATATACCAGAAGTAAGTTTAATATGTATTTTAGATGCAAATAAACAAGGCTTCTTAAGAAGTGAAAGAAGTTTAATACAAACTATTGGTAGATGTGCAAGAAATTCAGAAGGCCATGTAATTATGTATGCTGATACAATTTCAGAAGCAATGGAAAATGCTATTAAAGAAACTAAACGTCGTCGTGAAATTCAAGAAGAATATAACAAAGATCATGGTATAATACCAAAAACTATTTCTAAAGAAATTAAAGAAGTAGTAAGTAATAATATTGAAGATAAAAAAAATAATGATAAAATGTCTAAAAAGGATAAAACTATTTTAATAAGTGATATTGAAAGAGAAATGAAAGAAGCTGCTAAGAATCTTGATTTTGAAAGAGCTATGGAATTAAGAGATATTTTATTTGAATTAAAAGCAAACAAATAATCAGACTATATAAGTCTGATTTTAAAATTATTCTTCTTCTATTTGTTTAATAACATGAGCTTCTTTATTATTTTCACTACCTTTAACAAAATAATATAATGTATTTTTTTCTTTGTTTTTAACTTCATTACCTGTTACAGGATCTCTAATAGTGGCAATTACGTTCTTAGGTTGTTCATACCATTCATCAGAAACATTTTTTTCATAATTTTCAATAGTCGAAGCCCATATATTCTTAGCTTCGCCACTAATATTAGAATTTGTTTCTCTAGCATCATCATATCCCATCCATACAAGCATTAATGCTTTTTTGTTATAACCAACTGTCCAATAATCAGTTTTAGTTGTACCAGTCTTTAATGCATACTTATGATTTAATTTATTAGCAATAGATAATCCAGTAGGGACAGTATAGTCTTTAAAACTTGCATTAGTTGTATTAGTTAATAGTTCATTTAAAATATATAAATTATTTTGATTTAAAACAAGTTTTTCTTTATTCTTATGTTCATACAATACATTCCCATTTAAATCTTCAACTTTTTCTATAAAATATAAATCTTTTTTATAACCATTACTGGCAAGAGTTGTATAGCCAGTAGCAAAATCAAGCATATTTAACTCGCTAGTACCTAAAGCAAGTGAAGGATTTTCTTTTAGATTAGCTTTAATACCGCAGGTATTTGCAGTCTTAATTAGAGTATCTTCTCCTAAAAATAAATGAGTTTTAACAGCATAAATATTATCTGAATAAGCAATAGCAGCAGCCATAGAAATTTCTTTATGAGCATAGGTATTATTATAATTAGATGGAGAATATTTAGGGCTATTTTCAAAATTGAAAGTAGTTTCTTCACTTAAAAATGTTGATGCTGAAGTAAATCCATTTTCCAAAGCGGCATAGTATAAAAATGGTTTCATAGTAGAACCAACCTGTCTTTTAGAAGATATAGCTCTATTGTATTGACTTTTACTATAATTAGTACCACCAACTAAAGAGATAACTTTACCATTTTCAGGATTTACTATAACACTTGCTATTTGCATCTCTTCATCAGAAACATAATTTTTAATATTGTTTTCTAAATCAGTTTGAGTTTCCATATCTAAATTTGTATAAATTTTTAATCCACCACTTTTAATAAGTGATGTTGGAATACTATTAATATTTTTAAGTTCATTATAAACTGCATCTTCATAATACATAACCACATTAGAATTAGTATTATTTTTTTGCCCATAAATTTCAATGGGATTTTTAAATAAATTATCATAAGTATTTTTATCAATATATTTATTATCATACATAGTTTTAGCAACAACTTTAGCTCTTTTTATACAATTTTCATAGCTTGATATAGGATTAAAATTACTAGGATTTTTAGGAATACCTGCAAGCATTATAGCTTCTTCTAAAGTTAAATCCTTTGGATCTTTATTAAAGTAATATTTACTTGCTTTTTTTATTCCATAGTTTCCTTGCCCATAGTTAATAGTATTTAAATATCCTTCTAAAATATAATTTTTATCATAATGAACCTCTAATTCTAGAGTTAAAAAAGCTTCTTCAATTTTTCTAGACCAAGTCTTATCAAAATCTAAATACATATTTTTTATATATTGTTGTGATATAGTTGAAGCTCCTTGGACAATGGCTTTATTTTTAATATTTAAAAGCATAGCTTTAACGATTCTTAAATAATCAAAACCTTTATGTTTATAGAAATTTTTATCTTCAACACTAATCATAGCATTCTTAAAATTATCAGGAATTTCTTTTAAAGAAATCCACTCAGCTCCGGAAGAACCAGTTTCAATTAAAGTATTTTTGTTATCATAAAGATATATTTTTCCAATGGAAGATATTTCTAGTGGTGGACTTAAATAAGCATAGGTATAAAGTCCAACTAAACATATAAAAAATGAAATTATTAAGAATAAATTAACTTTAAATATTTTTTTTAATATCTTCATGATCTTCCACCTATATTTAATATGTTTTAAAATCAAAAAAATATAAGTGCATAATTTAACTTGATATGTTATAATCTACATTGAAAAAGAGGTGCAATTATGTCTTTAATAAATATGAAGTTATCTAAAGACAATAATATATTTTATAATCTAGAGAATATAGAAGCTTTAGTTAATGAAAAAGTAATTGAATTTGAAATAGAAAACACAAAAAATGTTTATAATATTTCTGATGAAGGTTGTATTTTTAAAAGAGAAAATGATGAATTTGAATTTGTTTTAGATACAATAAAAAAAGAAGCAACTTATCTTTTAAAAGAAACAAATACTTTATTGGATATAATTGTAGAAAAATGTGAATTTGAAGACTTTAAAGATAAAATAAGATTATCATACCAACTAGAATCAGACGATTGTCTTAATATTATTGAAATAGAAAAAGGTGAAAATAACAATGAATTTTTTGAGTAAACAAGAGAAATTAATTAAACAAGTTATTAATGATTTAGGATACAATGTCAGTGAAGTTTCATTAATTCCATCATCACGTAAAGAATTTGGTGATTACCAATATAATGGAGTAATGAATATTGCTAAAGAATTACATCAAAATCCTCGTGAAATTGCTCTTTTAATAGTAGATAAGCTAAAAGAGAATAAAGATCTTGTTAATGTTAATGTACAAGGTCCAGGATTTATTAATATATCTTTTAGTAATGAAGCTTTAATTTCTTATTTAAATGAAATGAGTAAAAATATTAATATTAATTATGAATCTGATACAAAAAAAACTATATTCTTAGATTATGGTGGAGCAAATGTTGCTAAGACTTTGCATGTTGGACATTTAAGAAGTGCTAATATTGGTGAAGCTTTAAAAAGACTTGCTGAATCTTTAGGGAATAAAACTATCAGTGATGTTCATCTTGGAGATTGGGGAAGACCTCTTGGGTTAGTTATTTTAGAAATAAGTAAAAGACAACCTAATTTATGTTATTTTGATGATAATTACACTGGTGATTATCCAGAAGAATCACCAGTTACTAATGAAGATTTAATGGAAATATACCCAACTGCATCAATTAAAGCTAAAGATGATGAAAAATACTTAGAAGAAGCAAGAATTGTAACGAAGAAATTACAAGAAGGACATAAGGGATATAATGAATTATGGAAACAAATTTTAAAAGTTTCTAGTGAAGATATAAAAAAAATATATACCAAGTTAAATACTACCTTTGATTTATGGGAAGGCGAAAGTGATTGTTATAAAGTGATTCCTGAAATGATGGAACACATAAATAAATTGAATGTTACTAAAGAAAGTGAAAAAGCTATTGTTATAGATGTAAAAAAAGATAGTGATGAAATAGAATATCCTCCTTTTATGTTAGTTAAAAGTAATGGTGGAGCTTCTTATCAAACAACAGATTTAGCAGCAATTTATGATCGTATTAGAAGATTTCATCCAGATGAAATTTGGTATGTTGCAGATAATCGCCAATCCCTACATTTTGAAACAGTATTTAGAGCAGCTAAAAAAACCGAAATATCTAAAAATGAAAATTTAGTATTTGCTGGATTTGGAACGATGAATGGCAGTGATGGTAAACCATTTAAAACTCGTGATGGTGGCGTAATGTCTTTAAATAATTTAATTGATCTTGTTAAAGTTGAAAGTGAGAAAAAATTACTACCAAATATTGTTGAAGATCGTGATAAAATAGCAGAAATGGTAGCTATAGCAGCAATAAAATATGCTGACTTAATACCGTTTAGAACTACTGATTATGTTTTTGATCCAGTTAAGTTTAGTGACTTAAATGGAAAAACAGGACCATATCTTTTATATTCTACAATAAGAATGAAATCTTTATTAAATAATGCTAAAAAAGAAAATATAACTTATAATGAAGTAGAAGTTATTGATGAAAAAACTAAAGAAATAGCTTTAAGCTTACTTAATATAAATAAAGTATTATTAAAATCATTTAATACAAAATCATTAAATGAAATAGCAGAACTATTATATAAAATAACAAATACATATAATAATTTTTATTCTAACGTAAGAATTTTAACTGAAAATGATGAAAAAGTTCGTTCCTCATGGTTAGCAATTACGGATATTGTTTACCAAAATAATTTGAAATTATTAAATATTTTAGGAATAAATGTACCTGAAAGAATGTAAAATATATTTTAGTATCTTGACAAATGATAATTATATGTTACAATTACGGAAGTTGAGACATATAATATAAAAAAATTTATGTTATATTTTTTAGGAGGATATTTTTATGAAGCTAGAAGAAATGTCACAAGCAGAGCTTGAAGCAATGAATTATGATGATATAGCTTATATAATTTTAAAAGAAGAAAATAAAAAAATGAAAATCAACGATTTATTCAAAAGAATTTGTGATGCTCTTAATTTAGGAGAAAGTGCTTTTGAAAATCAAATAGCAGATTTTTTTGAAATAATGTCTACTGATAAAAGATTTACTATGTTAGAAGATGGTTATTGGGATTTAAGAATCAATCATAGTCAAAAAATAGTTTTAGATGATGATTATGAAGATGAAGAAGAAATTGACGAAGACTTAGAAGAAGATATGGAAGACGAAGAAAATGAAGATATCTTCTTTGATGAAAATTCTGATGACGATGATGCTGATGATGATTTAAAAGATTTAGTAGTAATCGATGATGAAGAAGCAAATGAATAATTTGTTTTCTTTTTCTTGTAGAAAGGAATATTATGGAAAATAGACTAGAAACAATCTTAAAGAGATACAATGAATTAACTGAATTGCTTGCAAGTCAAGAAGTATTAAATGACTTTGAAAAATTAAAGACTTATTCTAAAGAACAAAAAGATTTAGAAGAGACAGTAAATGTATACAAAGAATATAAAAAAGCAAAAGAAGCAATAAATGATGCTAAGTTATTACTTAATGATCCAGAATTAAAAGATATGGCACAAATGGAACTTGATGATAATACTTCAAAATTAGAAGAATTAACTAATAAATTAGAAATATTATTGATACCTAAGGATGAAAATGATGGAAAAAATGTAATTATGGAAATTCGTGGAGCAGCAGGTGGTGATGAAGCAAATATTTTTGCAGGAGATTTATACCGTATGTATACTTATTATGCTGAAAAACAAGGATGGAAAATAGAAATAATTAATGAAACTCCTGGTACAAGTGGTGGATTTAGTCAAGTAGAGTTTTTAATTAAAGGAGAAAATGTTTACTCTAAATTAAAATTTGAAAGTGGTTCACACCGTGTTCAAAGAGTACCTGTTACTGAAACTCAAGGACGTGTTCATACATCAACAGCTACAGTAGTTGTTATGCCAGAAGTAGAAACAGTAAATATTGAAGTAAAAGAAAGTGATATTAAAATGGATGTTTATCACTCAAGTGGTGCTGGTGGTCAATCAGTAAATACTTCAAATTCAGCAGTAAGACTTATACATATACCAACTGGAATAGTAGTAACTTGTCAAAATGAAAGAAGTCAAGTTAAAAACCATGCTAAAGCATTAGAAATCTTAAAAATGAAAATTAATGATGATATAATGCGTAAACAAGAATCAGAGATTACTTCTGAAAGAAGAAATAAAATAGGTACAGGAGATAGATCTGAAAAAATAAGAACATATAATTATCCTCAAAATAGAGTTACAGATCATCGTATTGGATTTTCAATTATGGAACTTGATCGTGTAATGGATGGTTATTTGGATCCAATAATTGAAGCTTTGATAGCAGAAGATCAACGTTTAAAACTTGAAGGTGAAAAAAGTGAATAAACCAGACTATATATCTTATAAAGACTGGAAATTACTAAATAGTAAATATTCTTCTAAACAATTAGAAGAATATTTTAATAAGAATTATCCTTATCAATATTTAATTGGTAATGTGGATTTTTGTAATAATTTAATTAAAGTTGATGAAAGAGTTTTAATCCCAAGATTTGAAACAGAATTACTTGTAAATGAAGTTCTAAATTTCCTTAAAGAAAAACA
The DNA here is from genome assembly GCA_934129945.1 of uncultured Bacilli bacterium. Lineage (GTDB taxonomy): Bacteria > Bacillota_I > Bacilli_A > RF39 > UBA660 > RUG14121. The sequence continues at coordinate 169,077 of CAKOXC010000001.1, read as the reverse complement.
GATAAAAAACTTAAAAATTGTTGATTTATGCACAGGAAGTGGTTGTATAGCAATATCTTTAAAAAAAGAAATTGATTGTACTATAGATGCTGTTGATATTTCAAACCAAGCTTTAGAATTAGCTAAAATAAATGCACTGGAAAATAATGTTGAAGTTAAATTTATAAATAGAGATATATTAAAAGACGATAAATATTATGAATATGATGTAGTTATTTCAAATCCTCCATATATTGAAGAAACAGAAACAGTTGGAATTTCTACAAAATATGAACCTCAAATTGCATTATTTGCTAAAGACAATGGTTTAGAATTTTATAAAAAAATTTTAAAGAACTACCAAGCTAAACTATATGCTTTTGAAATAGGGTATAAACAAAAAGATAGTATAATAAAAATAGCTAAAGAAATTTATCCAAAATCTAGAATAATCGCAAAAAAAGATTATGCTAATTTTGATAGATATATTTATATAATTAATGAATAAAATTTAAAAATATAAAGCATTATTATTTTAGGTGATAAAAATGAAAAAAATAATAGTGCTTTTATTTGTATTAACAATAATATATATATCTAAAAGTGAAGAGGAAATAATAATTCCAACAAATTCTATTAGATATAGAATTATTGCTAATAGTGATTCTACTAAAGATCAAATGTTAAAAATGAATATAAAAGAGAAACTTGATGAAGAAATATTGCCAATACTCTCTGATTCTAATTCCATAGAAGATTCTAGATTACTTATAAAAGATAATTTAGATAATATAAAAAATATTGTAAGTAAATATACAGATGATTTTGACGTAAATTATGGTAAAAATTATTTTCCAAAAAAGACTTATAAAGGAATAAATTATGATGCTGGTAATTATGAATCTCTTGTTATAACTCTTGGCTCAGGCTTAGGAAAAAATTGGTGGTGTGTTTTATATCCACCATTATGCTTAATAGATGAAAATACAAATGATGTTGAATATACTACTTTAGTAAAAGAAATTTTAAAAAAATAATCCTTTTAAGAATATAATTTCTTAGGAGGATTTTTTATGCAAGAAATCTTATCACTTTTATTAATAGCAATAGCTTTGAGTATGGATACATTTTCTGTATCCCTAAGTTTAGGAACAGCAAATATTCCGATTGAAAAGGGAATTTTTCTTTCAATAACAGTTGGAATTATGCATTTTATTATGCCGATATTAGGAATGCTTATTGGTAATATAATTTTAAAAATAATTCCATTTGAACATGATTTTTTAGTAGGTATAATTTTTTTGACATTAGCTTTTAAAATGATTTATGATATCTTTTTTGAAAAAGAAGATACTATTAATTTAAATTATTTTGGTATTTTTCTTTTTTCCATAAGTGTAAGTTTTGATGCATTTACAACAGGAATCGGTCTTTTAGTATTAACATCAAATATCTTACTTGCTACATTCATTTTTATGATAACAAGTTTTACATTTACTATAACTGGAATAACTCTTGGTAAGTATGTTAATCAAAAAATAGGTAAAATATCGTCAATAATGGGGGTAATAATCTTACTTATCATGGCATTATATTTGATTATTTAAATAAATTATATTAAAATTAAGTTAATACAAAGGATAGTGAGTACATGAAAAAAATAATTATAAAAGGAAATAAAATACTTAGCGGTACTATTAATATAGCTGGTGCTAAAAACAGTGCTGTAGCACTTATACCAGCTGCTATTTTATCAGACGAATTTACGAGTATTTACAATGTCCCAAATATTTCTGATAAAAATGCTCTAATAAATATTTTGAAAGAATTAAATTGTCAAGTTTTAGAAGACAATAATATTTTGACTATAAATAGTTCTAAACTAAAAAATACTTTAATAAAAGAAGAACTTTCTTCAAAATTAAGAGCTTCTTATTATTTTATGGGGGCATTGCTTGGTAAATGCAAGCATGTTGAAATATGTCTTCCAGGTGGATGTAATATCGGTGCAAGACCTATTGATTATCATTTAAAAGGTTTTAAACAATTGGGAGCAACTATAAAAATTGAAGATAATAAATATATAATAGATGCAAAAGTTCTTAAGGGTGCCAACATCTACTTAGACTTCCCTTCAGTCGGAGCTACCATTAATTTAATGCTTGCAAGTTGCAAAGCAAATGGTAAAACAATAATTTATAATGCTGCTAAAGAACCTGAAATAGTAAATATTGCAACTTTCTTAAATAATATGGGGGCTAAAATAACTGGAGCAGGAACTAGTGAAATTACAATTGAAGGTGTAGATTATTTACATAAAGCTATAGTTGAAGTTATACCTGATAGAATTGAAGCTGCAACTTATATAATGGCTGGAGCTTTAATTGGAGATAATTTAAAAATAAATGGTGTAATTAAAGAACATATGGAATCACTTTTATCAAAACTTACTGAAATGGGAATAGAATATAATATAAAAGATTTTGAATTAACCATTAGTAAAAATGATAAAATGAAACCTGTTTCAATAAAATCACAAGTGTTCCCAGGATTTGTTACTGATATGGGTCAACCAATGAGCGTTTTATTAACGCAGTGTAATGGTGTTTCATTTTTTGAAGAAACAATCTATGATAACAGAATGGGACATGTAAAATATTTAAATAATATGGGTGCAGATATTAAAGTTAAAGAAAATACGGAAATAATTTGTGGTAAAACAAATTTACATGGTTGTAAAGTAATTGCAACAGATTTAAGAGCTGGAGCTGCCATGGTTCTTGCTGGACTTGTAGCAAGTGGTACTACAGAAATCAGTCAGATAGAACATATTTTAAGAGGATATGAAAATATAATAGAAAAATTAAATAATGTTGGTGCAGATGTAAAACTAGTAGAAGAATAATAACAAAAAAGATAAATTTTTAAAACTTATGTTATAATTTTAGTAGGAGTGATAATATGATTTATATAATAATTGGGATAATAGCAGTAGTTATTTTATACGTTTTAATTGTAAACAATTCAATAATAAAATATTTTAATAGAGTAAAAGAAGCATTTTCAACTATGGATGTCTATTTGAAAAAGAGATTTGATTTAATTCCTAATTTAGTAGAAACTGTAAAATCTTATGCAAATTATGAGAATAAAACTTTAGAAGACATAATAAAAGCTAGAAATTCTTATGATGACTTTAGTAACGAAAAAAAATTAGAAGAAAATAAAAAAGCAGTAAATGAAATTAACAAATTAATAGCACTTACTGAGAGTTATCCTGAATTAAAAGCAAATGAAAATTTTATTAAATTAAGTGATCAATTAACATCTATTGAAAATGATATTGCAAATTCAAGAAAATACTATAATGCTACTGTTAGAGAATATAATAATAAAATTGGTATTTTTCCAAATAATATTGTTGCAAAATTATTTAATCATAAAGAAGAAAAGATGTTTTCAGTAAACGAAAATGAAAGAGATAACGTTAAAGTTAGTTTATGATTATGAAAAACAAAAATAAGAAAAAGACAGTAGTTTTGTTAAGCATCTGGATAGTACTACTTATTTTTATACCTTTTATCACACTAAAAATAGAGGATATTTTAAGTAATAATAGTAAGTCGTATATATCTTCTAAATTTGAAATTGAAGATTATAATGTAGTTTTGGATGTAGATAAAGATAATAAAGTTGATGTTACTGAAACGATTAAAGTTAATATTCCTAATAGTGAATATAATGGTATTTATAAATCAATTTCATTATGGCAAGAATATTATAATAAGGATAATAAAAAAACTAAGAAAAAAGTGTCAATTACTAATGTGAGAGTAATTGGTGAAAAGTTTGTGTTAGATAAGTTCAATGATAAGATAGGTATTAGAATAGGTAGTACAAAAACTAATGTTAGCCAAGGATTACATACCTATACAATAAAATATAGATGTAATATGGGAAAAGATTCTAATCTAAATTATGATGAATTAATATTTAATTTATTTGATAATTATGATAATACTAAAATAAATAATATGAGTGTAACTGTTAATATGCCTAAATATTTTGGTAATAATATTATTTTTCTTAAAGGAAATGAGAATATTACTGGTAATGTTAACTATCAAATAAATAATAATTCTATTAATGCTTATATTGATAATTATTTACTTGATAAACCTTTAACTATGAATATCACTTTACCAGATAATTATTTTGTTGGAGGTACTTATAATTATGGGATATTTAGTTTATTAATATGTCTAATAACAATTGGTATTTCTATTGGAAGCGTTATATCTTGGAAAAAGTATAATACGAATAGTGCTAAAAGAATTGAAACCGTTGAATTTTATGCTCCAGATGATTTAGATTCTGCACAAGTAGGATATATATATGGTGAGAATAATATTAAAAAATTAACAGTTTCTTTAATAGTTAGTTTAGCAGGTAAAGGTTATATTTCTATTGAGGAATTAGAAAAGAAAAAATATAATATCATAAATATTGGAAAAGACAAAAATGGTCTAAAAAAAATATCGATAACAGAGCAGTTGGTATATCAAGAATTATTTAAAAATGGTGACTCTAATTTTTTATCAGAAGATAGTAGTTTTCCTAAAGTTTTTGAAAAAATATCTGCTTGTCTTGACAATACTATAGAAAAAAAGATTAATAATAGTAATACAAAAAGAATAATGAATGTTATATCTTCAATACTTGTTGTTTCGATTATACTTTGGATGGTATCATATTTATTTATAAAAGATTTAGACCCTCGCTTTGAAATTTTATATATTATTTCATTTATTTCTATTTTTGTAACAGGTTTTGTTTCAATATTTATGAATATGAAAACAGATTATGGTCAAATTATATCAGCTAAAGTGAGGGGATTTAGAAATTATCTTATAACTGTAGAAAAAGAACAATTGGATATTTTAGTGCAGGAAAATCCTAATTACTTCTATGATATACTACCCTATACCTATGTTTTAAATATATCGGATAAATGGATAAATATTTTTGGTAAACATAATGTACCTAACATAAATATTAATGATTTAAATTGTTATGAAAATAATTTATTTATGATTATATCAGAATAATTGATCGGAGATGTAAAGATGAGAAAAAAGAAAATTATTTCAATAATAATGTTTGTTTTAATACCAACCTTAGTTTTAGCAAGTGATGGTGAATCTTCACCCATGTCATTAAATGATGCAATATTTATGGAAGCATTTGTTTCAATACACATGTCTTTATTTGTTTTAAAACCAATTGCTGATATATATGATCCAGATAAATCAAAACATTTGTTTATAATATTGTTTGTAACCAGAGCAATAATATTATTATTTTGTGATTTCTTTGTTTCTACTAGTATAGCAAAAGTTGATTTTTTTGCGGTATTTGTTGGTGCTTTCTTAGTAACACCAATTTCATTTATAAAAAAAGGAAAAGGTTTAGTATCACCTATTTCATTTGCAAAAAAAGGAAAAGGTTTAGTAAATACTATAGCAGTTAGTAATGCTGATGCAACTACTACTAAAAAAGAGGCACTTGAAAAAGACAATAGTCCGATAGTTGTAACAGATCAAAGTTATTTACTTAATGAAAAAATTATTTTAAAGAATTTATTAATAGAAGAACTTAAAACACAAGGAGAAAATGAAAAAACATTCACTACTAATTCAATAAATAATAAGAAAAATATTTTATTAGCAATATTTGGGGTTTTAACTCTTATAGTTGTATTAATGTATTACTTTAATTATCCAATACTACTTTGTGGTTTTATAGAAATAGTTATATTGTTTATATATTATTTGATTGATAAAAAGTTTAACATCATAAATGTATTAATCAAACAAGCAATAAAGAATCCAAATGAAGATATTACAAACATAATAAATAATGCTCGAATTCAAGGACACACTTCTAAGTTAAATAGTTCATTAAAATTTTTGATTGTTTTATTAATTGTTATTATATTACCATCTATGTTTTTCTTTAATCCAAAAATTTTATATATCAAATATGAAGATGGATATTCTGTTTTTAAATATACTAGAGGAATAACCAATAGAGAAAAAAATATTTCAATACCAGGTACTTATAAAAATAAAAAAGTTCTCGCAATTGGAGCAAGTGCATTTGAAAATACTAATATTCAAGCGGTCCAATTACCAGTAGGATTAGAGACTGTCAAGACTAAGGCATTTCGTAATTGTAGAAATTTAACTAGTATTGATATCCCTTATACTGTACAAGAAATAAGAGCAAATGCTTTTGAAAATGATATAAATTTAAAATCAGTTATTTTGCATGAAGGATTAAAAGAAATAAGAGGTAGTGCATTCAAATATAATACCAGTTTGTCTAAAATTAATCTACCACAATCTTTAGAATACTTAGGTGCTAGTGCATTTTCTCATTGTAGTTCTTTAGTTTCAATAACTATTCCAAAAAAGGTTATTGAAATAAATGGTCAAACATTTGAATATTGCACATCACTAAAACAAATTAATTTACATGATGATATTGTATCTATCCATGGTGAAACTTTTGTTGGTGATGTTAATCTTAATAATGTTACACTTCCATCGAAGATTACGGAAATTAGAGGTAATACTTTTGAGGGATGTACATCACTAACTTCTATAATAATACCTGAGGGAGTAACTAGAATTGGTGGGCACGCCTTTTATGGATGTATAAACTTAAGTTATGTTTATGTTCCATCAACAGTTATAGAAATAGGAAGTTCTGCTTTTAGGAGATGTTATTCATTACAAAGTGTTAAAGTCCCTTACAATACATTAATAAATGAAAGAGCATTTAAAGAAAGCCCTACTCATATTGAAAGGTATTAGTTATGAATAAAGATTACAAATTTATACATTTATTATATGTTCCTACAATGAACTGTAATATGCAATGTAAATATTGCTATTTAAAAGAAAATACTATCGATTTGAAGCAAGACGATAAATATTTAAAAACATTAAAGTATGCAGTAGAAAAATTAAAAAAAGTAAATGTAATTCCTTTTAATATTTCTTTACATGGTGGTGAAGTTACTACTCTTTCAAAAAAAGATTTTAGAGATATAATTAAATTTATAAAAGATTACTATTACAATAATAAAAAAATCATTGAAGCTAATGGATTTAAAGTTGGAGAACCACATATTAAAACAAACTTATTAAATATTGAAAAACATATAGATACAATTAAAGAATTTAATGTTTCAATTAGTGGTAGTCTAGATCTTCCATTTTCTCTACATGATGAATATAGAGTAACAAAAGGAAATCAAAAAACTCTTGATAGAATACTTAAAAACATTGAATTACTTAAAGATATACCAAATAGAAAAAAAGTTTCAGCTACTATTTTTAAAGAACATTATGATAAATTAGATGAAATCGTAAAAGATATTAAATATTTAGAAAAAAATACTTGCTTGGATATGAACGATTTTAATTTTATGATTGGTTTTACTACTGCTGAGGATGATATATTAACAGCAATGACAGAAGAAGAACAAATAAATTTATATAATCGAATGAAAAAAGAGTTTATAGGTACTTCTTTAGATTATGGTGTAAAAAATACTTGGTTTGCTGAATTTAATCCAACATATTGTACCAATTGTGATAACTGTGGAGAAAAGTTTTTCTTACTTGAAAGAGATGGAGATATTTATTCATGTGTTAGAGGTCAAAAAAATAAGGACTTCTATTATGGTAATATTTATACTGATTCTGTTGAAGATATTATGAATAATGCTATGAGAAAAATATTTGAAAGCCATAACAAAGTTGGTTTTAATAGGGCATGTTATGACTGCAAATATTTATATTTATGCAAAACTGGTTGCCCATTCGTAAAAAAGACTTATCAAATTAATAAATCATATACTTGTAAACTACAACAAGAAATATATAAAGATAATCAAGAACTATATCCAAAGGATGAATATAATGATGAATCTGTTTATGTTTATTTAAGTAAAATACATCCTAGTATAGCAAATAATTATTATCCAAAATTACAAAACAAATTTGATCTGCCTAATTTATTGGATATCATTAATAATGATAAAAAATTAGAAAATATATATAGTTCCAATGTTTTTATATTAAAAGTTGATGATATTGAATATAAATTAGAATCTCAAATCATAAAGTCTAATAGAGATATAATTTTTTTGACTGATGAAAGTAAAATTAGTCTTTATATAAAAAAGGGCGTATTAGAAAATTGCGATTTTCCTAATAATAATTCTCTATATATTATGTTACTTAGTGGAAATTTAATAATCTATGGTGATGAAAATAGAAGTAAGCAAGAACATATTATGACACATCAAATATATACAAATACAATTACAAAAAATGCTTCTGATAAAAAAGGTTATTATTGTGTTGATATAACAAAAATTTTAAAAATTTATTATGATGATGTTTCTCATGAATTACCAAATAATCTTTTCTTTACAACATCAGAATTAAGAGATTATCATTATTTAAAGCAAAAAAACAATGCTTATTATCATATACAAGCAATTAATTTGCCATTTCAAAATATAGAATTTTTCTATATTGACAGTAAGGAGGTAACTAAGTGATTGATAAAAAACCTAAAACATATAATGAAATAGTGAGACTTAAAAAGTGTTATACTCTTACTAATTATTATGATAATATTACTGAAAATGTATTTAATGAAATATATAACTTTTTAGGTCAATCGCCAGATAATTCTATTGTAGCAAATCAACAAGTTTTATCTTTTGTTGATGCAAATACTAAAGTTATTAAGACAATTCCATTAGTCCCAAAAAATAATTCTTTTGATGCTATTAGTATTGGGAAAACTGGAATTTCAGTAATACCACATTATGAACCAAGTTCTTCCAGTTCATATGGTGGATCATCAAGTAATAACAATAACAATAATAACAACAATAATAACAACAACAATAGATAGAATTAATGATGAATTAAGAAATATTTTTTTGATAAAAATTTATTTGATAATAAGAGTTATGAAATATGCGTAAAAATTCTTAGTGATATTTTTGAATTTTACATAAATGGTTATCCAGATATACATGAAGAATATTTATATCCTGGTAAAGTTTAAATAAAACATATTTTATCCAAAAAGCAATATAATATAATATGAAAAAATATAAGATAAGAAATTTATTATATTTATTAATTGGATTAGTAGTACTATCAACATTTAAGGTAAGTACCTTTTTACCATTATCTAGAAAAAATGTAGTAATTGATCTTTGTCACTAAAGTGCAAATAAAACCAAAGTAAATAGAATTAGTTGTAATAAATAAATGAAAATACTTTTTAGCGAAGTATTTTTATTATGCTAAAACTAATGATATATTAATTAATTTATGTTATACTTCTTACAAGAGGTATTATATTTATGATAAAAGAGTATTACAATTTTATAAGAGATTATTTAAAATTAGCTGAATTTAAAATGATATATATTATTATAAATATATTATCTGCAATATTTTATAAAGGATTTTCAATCTTATTACCTCTTATAGCTTCAATAATTATAAAAAATTTGACATTAGGAAATGCAGATAAATCATATTTATTTTTACTTTTATTTTTAATAATTTATATTTTATATAATATGGCTCTTTATATTAATTATAAAATTTTTGGCTTTAACATGAATTATTGTTATGACAAATTAACAACCAAAGTTCTAAATAAATTAATTTTGGTTGATAATAACTTTACTAGATTTTTTAGTAAGGGCCGCTTAATGAATTCAATAAATTCAGATATTATAAATATTGGAGATATGAACGATAGAATTTCAGAAGTTTTAGTGGGAGCCTTACAAATATTAGCTGTATTAATTATAGTATCTTTTTATAATGTGTTTTTGACTTTAATATTAATCTTGTTTTGTTATATTTATACAAAATGTCGTAATTATTTTGATAGGAAAGGTAATTATTATCATAACAAAGTAGTTGCTCAAGATGATAAATATTCAACATTATTAACTCAAATAGTATCTGGATTACAAGAAATAAAAACATTTAATATGATTTTAAAATTAAAAGGGAAATTACATATCATTCAAAATAAATTTTCAAAATGCTATAGTTATAAAAGAACATATTTTGCTTTAAGAGATAACGATGTAAAAGTGATTGCTTATTTTTTTAGATTTTTATTATATTTAATATTACTTTTATTAATGTTTAATAAATCTCTTGAAATAAGTGATCTTATATTAATTATTTCATATCATGAATATTTAATTGAATACATTAATGATTTTATAGATTCTACTTCTAAAATTAGAGAGGTAAATACCGCTGTTTGTAGAATAAATGATATATTGAATTATGAATCTAAAAAAATAAAATTTGGAACAATTGATACAAAAGATGTTCATGGAATAATAGAATTTAGAAATGTATCGTTAAAAATAAACGATAAATATATATTACAAAATATAAATTTAAAAATAGATCATAACGATGTTGTTGCTATTGTAGGTGAGGCTGGATCTGGAAAAACAATGATGTTCAATTTATTATTAAGATTATTTGAACCTTCAAAAGGCAAAATAACATTAGATAATGTTAATATTTATGATTTTACAAAAGAAACTTATTCTAGTACTGTATCGATTGTAAATCAAAAACCTTTTATATTTAACATGAGTATAAGAAAAAATTTAAATTTTGTGGATAATAATATTGAACACCAAGTAGAAGCTTGTAAAACTGCTCAAATTCATGATTTTATTGAAACTCTTCCGAATGGTTATAACACAATTTTAAGAGAAAATGGTAGTAACATTTCAGGGGGCCAGAAACAAATGATTTCAATAGCAAGAACAATTCTAACTGATGCTGAGGTTTTGCTTTTGGATGATATCACAACATCACTTGATCCTGATACTGCAAAATTAGTTCCTAAATTAATTAATAATTTAAAAAAAGATCATACCATTATTATGATAACAAAGAAACCTGATTTAATGAAAGAAGCTGATAGAATTGTAGTTTTAGATAAAGGTAAAATAAGTGATGTTGGTACCCACAAACAATTAATTGAAAGAAATGAAATTTATCAAATGTTGCAATCAAGAAAATCTCCAAGTAGAATAGGGGTGTTTGATAATGATTAAACAATATTATTTAATAGTAAAAAAATTCTTTAGTTTAGGTGCAAATGATAAAAAATTATTATTTAATTTAATGTTATCGTCATTTCTTAAAAGTTTATCTTTTTTGTTAATACCATTTGCAGCTGCTAAGATTGTAGAATTTGCAACAATTCATGATTTTCGAATGGCGGGAAATTTTACATTATTTTTTTTAGGAAGTAGTTTCTTTTATGTTTTATGTCATCATTATAATTACGTTTCATATGAAAAAAATTCTATATTTACTCATAATAAATTACAGCAATTAATAATGGATAAAGTAACAACTTATGATGAAAATTTTTCAAAAAATATTTCAACGCCTTTTATTATAAACACAGCATTTAATGATGTTGGGGAAATAATGCAAATTCCTGACGAAATTTTTGATGCAATAGCAGAAATAATTTCTACATTTGTAGCATTATTTATTATTTTTAAAGTAAATATTTATATTGGATTAACTACTCTAGCACTAAACTTGATTTCATTATATTTTTTACACAAAAATATAGTTAAAAAAAATTATTATTTAAATGGTCAAAGAAAATATCAGGATAAAATTTCTGGATTAATGGGTCAAGTATTAGATGGAAATAAAGAAATTAAATCTTTTAATATGGAAAATAATATTACAACTTATCTTGAAAATTATAAAAAATATTGGCGAAAAAATTATTTTAACAAAAGAAAATATATAAATAATATATATGTTTTCATACCTACTATTTTAGGATTTGGTAAAATATTTATATATTTTATATTAATTTATTTAATATTACATAATAAATATGATGTTGCAACATTAGTACTTGTCATTGGATATTATGAAAATGTTGAGTCTAGATTTACTAAATTTCATGAATGTTTAAATAAAATATCAGATAATTCTATTAGAGTTGATAGAATATATAATATTTTAAATTATAAAACTAAAAATATGATTAAATTTGGTATTAATAATACTGATAATATAGTTGGTGAAGTAGAATTTAAAAATGTATCATTTACTTATGAAAAACAGGAAGTTATGAAAGATGTTAGTTTTAAGATATCACCAAAATCATTTGTGGCAATTGTTGGAAAAAGTGGTTCTGGTAAATCTACAATATTTAGGTTATTGTTGAGACTATATAAAGCAAATAAGGGTGAAATATTTTTAGATAATGAAAATATATATAAATATTCAAAAGATGTTTATTCTAGTAATGTTGCAATAGTTACACAAAAACCCTTTATATTTGATATGAGTATCAGAGAAAATTTGAGCTTAGTAGATTCTAATAGAGAAAATCAAGTGAATGCTTGTAAAAGAGCTGGTGTTCATGATTTTATAATGTCTTTACCAGATGGTTATAATACTAAATTAATTAGTAATGCTGAGAATATATCTACTGGGCAAAAACAATTGATAGCTTTAGCAAGGACATTACTTTCAAAATCTGAGGTATTATTATTTGATGAAGTAACATCATCACTTGATTTAAATACATCAAAAAAAATTGTAAATATTTTAAAAGATTTAAAAAAAGATCACACAATAATAATGATTACACATAAACCACAATTAATGAAAATGGCCGATGAAATAATAGTTATAGATCATGGTAAATTAGTTGGAAAGGGAAAACATAAAGACTTAATAAAGAAAAATAATTATTATAAGATACTTCAAAAATAAAAAAGATGTATATTTATAAAAATATTAGCAACAAATCTTAGTCAGGATTAAATCAAATTTAACTATTCGATATATTAATAATTAAGTAATTAATTTTAAATTTTTCGTATATTTTATCCAAAAAGCAATATAATATAATATGAAAAAATATAAGATAAGAAATTTATTATACTTATTAATTGGAATAGTAGTATTATCAACATTTAAAGTAAATGCCCTTTTACCGTTATCTGGAAAAACTATAGTAATTGATCCTGGTCATGGTGGTAAAGACCCGGGAACTGTTTCTAACAGTGTTTATGAAAGTGATATTAACTTAAAAATATCCAAATATTTAGAATATTATTTAAGTACTAATGGCGCTAGTGTTATTCTTACAAGAAATGGCAACTACGATTTAAGTAGTCCAAATATTTATAATAGAAAAAGAAGTGATTTTGATAATCGTATTAAAATAATAAATAATAACAATGCAGATATGTATTTATCTATTCATTTAAATTATTTAAGTGACGCAAGTTATTATGGGCCTCAAGTTTTCTATAATAAAAAGAAAGATAATAATAAATTACTAGCTGAAACTATTCAAAATTATCTTAATACAAAAACTAATACCAAAAGAGAAATAAAAAATATTCCAGAGAGAACATATATGTATAATAAATTAAAACCTACTGGGGTTTTAATAGAATGTGGTTTTCTTTCTAACTACAAAGAAAAGCAGAAATTAAAAAGTGATAATTATCAAAAAAAGATTGCCCAGTATATCACTGAAGCAATCATAAAATTTTATTAGAATTCAAATGTTCTCATATATTTACTATGATCACAATCAAGTCCTCTAACATATGAAAGATTACCAATATTTTTTTCAAACTCTTTTATATCTTTTTTACCGTTTATAACATCATTTGCAAGGGTTATAAGCATGACTGATTTTTTAATTGACTTATCATATAAATCAATAAAAGAATCAGTAGATTCAATGGTTTTATCTGATGGATAGAACCATTTTTTTCGATTAATATTTAAATAACTTAGATTAGGTTGTTTTATATAAGTTGTATAGTATTCATAATTATTATGGCGAAACCAAACTACTTTGTCAAAAATTTTATACAATTTTTTTTTGATTCCATACTTATCATTGATAAAAATTTTATATAAAATTCTTGAAAGATTATATGATTTAAAATAATATTTAGCAACATTTTCTTCATCGAATGTTTCTAAGAAAGTCTTATCCATAATAATTTTTAAATTATTTGAAAATTTAATTTTAGGAATAAATTCTTTTACTACATTAACTTTGTGGTAAGCTTTTTTACATTTATTTATATAAAAGAAAGCATCAATATTTGATTCCATATCGCCATGCAGACCCATAAATTTTTTAGTCTCTTTTTTTCTTCTATCATATACTCCAGTTTTATAAAATATTAAAGGATGACAGGTTGAATCTAGTACATAGTGATTTATAGAACCATATAAATAAGCTAAAGCGCTAGGGTCATTTTGTAAATTTAATTCTATGATATTCTTTAAAATGTTCATAAAATATTTTCTTACATTTGTTTTATGACCTCTCTTGGATAAAAAATTTATTTTTTTAGTTTTTTTTATATTAAAGCTGGCATAATATAAGAAATTATCAAAACTTTGACAAAACATTTCATATGTAGGAATTTCTTGCTCAAAAGAACTTTGAATATTCTTATCCAATTTGTTAAAAACATCTTTTCCAAATAAATTATGAGTTATTAATTGTGGCATAAAATTTCACCAACCTTTCACATAATTATAACATAACTAACACATAAAAAATATAGTATGTAAATGTACTTTATGATATAATTATCTATAGTAGGGTGATTTGAATGAACAAAACATTTAAAACTTTAGATGAACAAGTTGATATTTTAAAGAACAAAGGTTTAGTAATTGATGATGTTGAAAGAGCAAAAGAAATATTACTACGTGAAAATTACTTCTTTATTAGTGGTTATAGACATTTATTTTTTAGATCTAATGAGAGCAAAAAGTTTATTCAAAACACTAATTTTCGTGAAATATATGGACTATTTAACTTTGATAGACAACTAAGAAATATCATTTTCAAAAATATCCTTATTATAGAAAATAATATCAAAAGTGTTATCTCATATAATATTTCAAGAAATTATGGTATTACAGAGAAAAATTATTTAAATCCTAAAAATTTTACTAGAGAACCAAGTAAAACTAGACAAGTTAATGATTTACTAAAAAAAATGAAGAGACAAATAAGAATTAATGGTGGACAACATGAAGCAACAAGTCACTATATTTCAAATTATGGTTATATTCCACCATGGATTGTTGTAAAAGTTTTATCATTTGGTATAGTTAGTGAATTATATGGAATATTAAAAGTGGATGATCAAAAAAATATAGCAGATGTTTTTAATATCAATTATCAAGAATTAATGAGTTACTTAACAATTCTTTCAAATTATAGAAATTTGTGTGCTCATGAAGATATTGTTTATGAACATAGAGCTCAAAAACCAATATATAATACAAAGTATCATCAATTATTAAATATTCCAATGATGGATGGCGAATATATTTATGGTAAAGAAGATTTATTTGCGGTAATTATTATTTTAAAGCACCTACTTCGTAAAGATGATTTCACATTACTTTTGAATGAAATATCTTATGAAATAGATGTACTTGCAGGTAAATTAAATGTAATACCTATAGCTAAAGTATTAGATAGAATGGGATTTCCAGAAAATTTTAAAGAACTAGCGAGGTTAGATTAAATGAAGAAAAAAAATAATTGGTTTGTGAAAATTTTAGTGATTATTATAACTTTCTTTTTAGGAGCATTTGGAATGTATTTATTATTTCATTTTTACCCTAATGAATTTATTAAAACGACAAATACTACTAAAGTAGTAAAAGATGTTAGTATCACTGATACAGGATTAAGCGAAGCAGTTAACAAAGTTTATGATGCTGTAGTTGTTGTTCAAACTTATGTAAGAAAAGAATTGTCAGCATCCGGCACAGGATTTGTTTATAAGAACGAAGATGGTAAAGCTTATATTTTAACAAACAACCATGTAATATCTGGTGGTACAAAAATATATGTTAACTTTACTAATGGCAAGAAAATAGAAGCCGAGGTTTTAGGTAGTGATACTTATGCTGATATTGCTGTGTTATCAATAGATAGTTTTGATGATATAAGTGTTGCAACACTTGGAAATAGTGATGATGCTAAAGTAGGTGATACTGTATTTGCAGTTGGAGCTCCACTTGATAGTGCATATTCTTGGACAGTAACAAGAGGTATTTTATCTGGTAAAAACCGTTTAATTGAAGTTGATTCATCAAATAGTAATTCTACTAGTGATTGGGTTATGAGTGCTATTCAAACTGATGCAGCAATTAACTCAGGAAATAGTGGTGGTCCTCTTTGTGATGCAAATGGCGAAGTTATTGGAATTACTTCAATGAAACTTGTAAAAAGTGGTGTAGAAGGTATGGGATTTGCTATTCCGATTGAAACTGCAATAGATTATGCCGATAAAATAGTAAAAAATGAAGACATTAAACGTCCTTATCTAGGAGTATCAATGTATAATGTTTCAGATATTAATAAAAAATATTATGATGAATCTATTACCACAACAGGTGTATTTGTTGCTGATGTTGAAAAAAATTCTCCAGCAGATAAAGCTGGTATAAAAAAAGGCGATATAATAGTTAAACTTAATGATACAGATATAGAAAGTGTAGCTTATTTAAAATATAATTTATATAAGTTTAATATTGGTGAAAAAGTAACGTTAACTGTAGTTAGAGATGATGAAAAACAAAATATCGAAGTAACTCTTGGAGAAAGTGGCAATTAATACCACTTTTTTCTTGCCTTCAAAACTAAAATGAAGTATGATAATTAACAAAAATTAGAGGTGGGTTATGGAAAAATTTTTAAGTAATGATGTCATTAGAAACTTTATTTTAAAAATGATTTTTAATGATGGTGTTAAGAATATTGAAGTTAATGAAAATTTTCATATATATTTAGTATCACAAGAAATATTAGAAATGTATAATTCTGACATAAAATTATTGCAAAATATAGCTAATGGAATTTTTGAAATAGCTTACTTGGATGCTTATAAAGTATTGAATTTAAAAAATAGAGAGTCAAATCTAACATATGAAGAAATAGAAATTTATAATAAAATTTCTAGTATTTTAAATTTTCAAGAATTAGAAAATGCTGTATTATCTATAGATACATTTTTAGAAGACTTACTTAAATATGTATTAGAATTTTATAGATATAATATTTTGCGAAAAATTAAAACTGTAAAAGCTTTAACAAGTGCCCAATGTGCTTCTTTACTTTATAATTTTAAATTATTCGATAATGATTTTATAGAATATGACAGTCTTGTTAATTTAAATACGCTAATAGATTATTACAAAAAGGAAATGAAAATTTATGAAATGACACCAATAGATACTGGTGCAATATCAGCAAATTTAAGTGAAAAAATACTTGGATTTATTAAAAGCTTAGCTGGAATGGATTTTGATTCTTTTGAAACTTTAATGGAAGAAATAATCAAAACTGATTATAAATGGTCAAAATATATAGTTGATAAAAAGAAATTTAACAATATTATAAACATTAGAGATTTTAAATTAAAAATAGATAATTATGAAAATAATTCCTTAGATTCTTTAATTTTAGAAGAAGTTTTAATTAATGACAATTATTTAGATATTTTAGTAGATGGAATTATATTAACTAAAGGTGATAATTTGTTTTTAGATAAAAAAATAATAAATGAAGAAATGGTAGATGATTATTACACAAAAAATTTAAAACCTCAAAAATAATGGTATAATTATATTGGTGATAAAAAATGGAAAAAAATGAATTAGAAATATTACTTAAAAATTTGATAGAAAAAATGACTACTATTGGGAGGTCACTTTGACATTGCTAAAAATAAACAAGAAATAAAAGAACTTGAAACAAAATTAAATAATCCAGACATATGGAATGATGTTAATAAAGCTCAAGAATTAAATAAGAACTTAAGTACTTTAAAAAAAATAGTTGATAATTATCAAGAGATTTATGATAATTTGAATTACTTTGTAGAAATGTTAGAAATAGCTAATGCTGATGAACTTAATGAAATAGCAAATAATGTTTTAGAATTAGAAAGTAAAATATCAGAATTAGAAATTAATACTTTATTAAATAAAGAATATGATAAGTATAATTGTTATCTTGAAATACATCCTGGTGCTGGTGGTACAGAAAGTTGTGACTGGGCTAGTATGCTATCAAGAATGTATCAAAGATACGCTCAAATTATGAATTTTACATGTGAAGTACTGGATGAACAAAAAGGTGATGAAGCTGGTATTAAAAGTGTAACTCTACATATTAAAGGACTTTATGCTTTTGGATATTTAAAATGTGAAAAAGGGGTTCATAGACTTGTAAGAATATCACCATTTGATTCAAATGCAAGAAGACACACATCTTTTGCATCGGTTAGTGTAATTCCTGAAATAGATAATAATATTGACATTGAAATAAAAGAAAGTGATTTAAAAATTGATGTTTATCATTCAAGCGGTGCTGGAGGACAATCAGTAAACACTTCAAATTCAGCAGTAAGAATTACCCATTTACCTACAAATACTGTAGTAACTTGCCAAAATGAAAGAAGCCAAATGAAAAATAAAGAAGAAGCTATGAAAGTATTAAAAAGTAAATTGTATCAAATTGAATTAGAAAAACAAGAAAAAGAAATGAATAAATTAAAAGGAATTAATGAATCAATTAATTTTGGAAGTCAAATTAGAAGTTATGTTTTAGAACCATATACTTTAGTTAAAGATGCAAGAAGTGGTTATGAAACTTCGCAAGCGGCAAAAGTACTTGATGGAAATATTCAAGAATTAATTGAGTCAGTATTAAAAGTAAATTAATAGAAAGAAGGTCTTACATGCAAAAGGTTTTAGAATTTATTAATAACAATGTAAAAAATAATGATACAGTAGTAGTTGCGTGTTCTTATGGACCTGATTCTATGGCACTTTTAAATATTTTAGTAAATGATAAACTTAAAAATTTAAAGATAATAGTTGCTCATGTAAATCATAATGTAAGACAAGAAAGTAATATAGAAGAAGAAAATTTAAAAAAATACTGTTTAAAAAATAATCTTATTTTTGAAAGTATGAAGATAGAAAAAATTAATAATAATAATTTTGAAATGGAAGCAAGAAAAATAAGATATAAATTTTTTGAAAAAATAGTTAAAAAATATCATGCAAAAATATTATTTACGGCTCATCACGGTGATGATTTAATTGAAACTATTTTAATGCGACTTAATCGTGGGAGCACATTAAAAGGATATAAAGGTATAGAGCTTATTACAAATAAAAAAGATTACCAAATTATGAGACCACTTTTATATACCACAAAAAAAGAAATACTAGATTATTTAGAAAAAAATATAATATTGTACGCAATTGATTATACTAACTTTGATGATACACATACAAGAAATAGATTTAGAAAAAATGTTTTGCCATTTTTAAAAGAAGAAAATCCTAATGTTCATGAAAAGTATTTAGAATATTCTAAAGAATTAAAAGAATATGATAATTTTGTCGAAAAATATCTTGATAATAAATGTAAACATATTTTAAAAAATAATATAATTATAATAGATAAATTTTTAAAAGAAGATATTTTAATTCAAAAGAAACTTTTAGAAAGATTATTAGAAAAAATATATGATGGTTATTTAGAGGTAATTAATAAAAAACATGTAGAAAATATTAGAAAGTTAATTATTAGAAATAAAAATAACTCTATAATTAACTTACCAGGTGGTTTAATAGGATTAATTGAATACAATCAATTTAAAATTATTAAAGAAATACCTGTTAAAGAATATGATTATGTATTTAAAAATTATTTGAAAATAGATAATAAAGAATTTAAAGAGATAAATGAAAATTTAGAAAAATCTAATTATATACTTAGAATAAATAGTAAAGATGTAGAATTACCATTTCATGTAAGAACGAGAATTAATGGTGATAAAATACTACTAAAAAATGCTAATTATTATAAAAAAGTTAGCGATATTTTAACTGATGATAAAATAAATTATGAACATCGACAAAATTTAACAATTTTTACAGATAATAGTGGTAAAATATTATGGATACCCGGTGTAAAGAAATCTAATTTTGATAAGGAAAAAAATGAAAAGTATGATATAATAATAAAGTATATTTTAAATAAGGAGGAAAATAATGAATAAAAGAAATAATAATGTATTTAAAAATATTTTTCCATATTTAATTTTATGTTGTGTTATTACAGCAGTTTTAATGTTTTTAAATTATGGCGGTAATATTACTCATGAATTATCTACTGGAGAATTAATGAATTACATTAATAAGGAGAAAGTTACTGAACTTGTAATAACTCCAAAAAGTAGTGAAAGCATTTATTATATAACTGGTAAATTAAAAGATTATAAAGATAACGAATCTTTTGAAGCAAAAGTTATTGAACAAGAAATTAGTGAAATTACTGATTATGCTACAACTCATAAGTTAAAGACTTATAAAAATGAAAGTGATCCAGGTTCAAGTAAAATATTATATATAATTGTTAATGTTTTACCTTTAGCTATACTTGTAATTTTGTCATATGTTTTATTCAACAAAATGGCAAGTGGAAATAAAAATTCTATGGATTTTGGAAGAAGTAGAGCTAAACTTTCAGAAGATGGTGGTAATGTTAAATTTGATAGCGTTGCTGGTTTAGATGAAGAAAAGCAAGAAGTTGCAGAATTAATAGATTTCTTAAAAAATCCTAAAAAATTTCAAAAACTTGGAGCTAGAATTCCAAAAGGTGTCCTTTTAGTAGGGCCTCCAGGAACAGGTAAAACATTACTTGCTAAAGCAGTAGCAGGTGAAGCTAATGTTCCATTCTTCTATATAAGTGGTTCAGATTTTGTTGAATTATTTGTCGGAGTTGGAGCATCACGTGTACGTGATATGTTTAAAGAGGCAAAAAGATGTGCACCATGTTTAATATTTATTGATGAAATAGATGCTGTAGGACGTCAAAGAGGTTCAGGAATTGGTGGAGGACATGATGAAAGAGAACAAACATTAAACCAATTGTTAACTGAAATGGATGGATTTGGAGCTAATGAAGGTATTATAATTATTGCAGCTACTAACCGTCCAGATGTACTTGATCCAGCACTTCTTCGTCCAGGAAGATTTGACAGACAAGTAACAGTTTCTTTACCAGATTCAAAAGCTCGTGAAGAAATATTAAAAGTTCATGCTAAAAATAAAATATTTGATAAAAATATAAATCTTAAAAATGTTGCTCAAAGAACTCCAGGATATAGCGGAGCAGATCTTGAAAACCTTCTTAACGAAGCAGCTTTACTTGCTGTAAGAAGAAATAAAAATGCAATTGGAATGCCTGAGATTGATGAAGCAACTGATAGAGTTTTAATGGGACCTGCAAAAACTTCAAGAGTTATTACACCAGCTGAAAAAAGACTTGTTGCAATTCATGAAGCTGGACATGCAGTTTTAGGAATTAAACTTGAAAATGCTCAAGAAGTTCATAAGATAACAATCATACCTCGTGGTATGGCTGGCGGGTATACTATGATGCTTCCTAAAGAAGAAAAAATAGCTATAATGACTAAAAATGAATTACTTGCTCATATTACTGGATTATTAGGTGGTAGAGCTAGTGAAGAATTATTCCTTGGTGAAATTACAACAGGTGCTTCTGATGACTTTAAAAAAGCAACAAATGTTGCAAGAAGTATGGTTACTGAATATGGTATGAGTGATTTAGGACCAATGCAATATGAACAACAAAGTGGCGAAAATGTTTTCTTAGGAAGAGATTATAATAAATCTAAGAATTATTCTGACCAAGTTGCATTAGAAATAGATCAAGCATCTCGTAAGATAATTGAAGAATGTTACGAAAAAGCTAAAAAAGTTCTAAAAGAAAATGAAGATTTAGTAAATTTACTTGCTGATGCATTAATTACTAATGAAACATTAACTAAAGAACAAATTGAATCTTTAGTATTATATGGTAGAATTTGTGATCCAGAAGAGTGTCCATCTACTAGTGAACCAACATTATTAAAATTAAGAGAAATGGCAAAAGCTAAAAAAATTAAAGGTTACACAAAAATGACAAAAGAAGAACTTTTAGAAGCTCTAAAAGATGAAATAGAATAACAAGTTCAAAATTAATGAACTTGTTTTTTTATATAAATAAATAGTATTGACAAAATATCTAATATAATATATATTGTTATTATATAATTAAAAAGCGTTATAAAAATAACTATTTAATAACAAGAAATATGCTGCGTTTGGAGGTGAAAATATATGAATTATAATGAATTGTTGACAAAATATATAGACAGTTATCCCTATAATGAGCCAATTTTTATTGAAGATATAAAAGAATATTTTAAAAATTTTATAAAAGATAATTTTGATACAGCATTTAAAAGTATCTATGTATACATTAATAGATTAGTGAAAGAAAATATAATTATACAATTTGTAAAAGGAATATATTATAAGCCAGTGAAAGGAAAATTTGGCAATAAGTCTCTTAATATTAATAAAGTTATAGATAAAAAATATATATTTGATAACACTGGTCAAAAAGGATATTTTTCAGGAGCATATTTATTTAATAAATTAGGATTAACTACTCAAATTCCTAAAAATGTGCTAATTGTAACTAATGAATGTCCAAATGCAAATGACTATAATAATAAAAAATTAGGAGTAACTATTAGAAAACCTAAAATAGAAGTTAATAATGATAATTATAAATATCTTCAACTTTTTGATGTTTTAATTAATAGAGACAATGTAGAAATTGAAACAGATAATGAAAAAGAAATTATTTATAAATTTATAAAAGATAATGAATTAGAAATGGAAAAAATATTTGAATATGCTAATAAAATAAATAATCTAAAGCCAATAAAAAAATTATATGAATTAGGGGGCAAAAATATTGACTAGGGATACTTTAGAAGAATTAATACTAAATATAAATAATAGAACAGGAATTAGAAATGATATTTTAGAAAAAGATTATTACGTATGTCTCATTTTAAAAGAATTATCATTTAAACAAAATTATTTACAAGCATACTTTAAGGGTGGAACAGCTGTTTACAAGATCCTAGATCATATGAATAGATTTTCAGAAGATATAGATTTAACTGTTAGAGTAAATAGTAATGAATCAAATAACAGTAATAAAATAAGATTAAAAAAATCAGCATTGGATTACAAAATAAAAGAATTGGAGTTAATTGAAGAAGAAACAATAGACAAAAAAGGAAGTATAACCTCATTTTATAAATATAACTCTTTATTTAGTCTGAATGAACTTTTTAAATCAGAAAAAATTCAAATAGAATCAACGTCATTTACAGTATCAGAGCCAGTTAGTACATATACAATTGAACCTTTAATATACAAATATGCATCGGAAAACGAAAAGAAGATATTAGAACAAAAATTTAATATATCTAAATTTAATATAAAAATAATAAAACTCGAAAGAATATTTGTTGATAAAATATTTGCTGCAGAATTCTATTATGAAAGAAAAATGTATCAAGACGTAGCAAAACACTTATATGATATTTCTATTATGTTTAAAAATGAAAATATAAAAAAATTATTGAAAAACAAACAAGAATTAATAAAATTAATTAATTATAAAAGAAAAGAAGAAGAATTAAGAATAGGTGGTATTTCTAATACTAAAAAAATAATAGATTTTGACTATATGAAATTAAATTTTGATGATGATATGATTAAAGCTTTTAATAAAATGCAAAATATTTATGTTTTAGATGAAAAAAGTATAATAACTATTGATGAAGTAGAAAATACTATAAAAATGCTAATTAACGTTTTAAAAAATATTTAATAAATCTTTGTGGTTAAAAATTATTCATTTTACTAAAATTTTATTTTTTCTTTAAAATTCACGAATAATCGTGGTTTTTTAATTTTTTTATTGTTATAATTAGAATGCTAGGGTGTGATAATATGTTAGATAGTAATACTAAAGTATTAAAAGCTTACTTTGAAAAATATTTAAATACAAATGATACTAAGATTTTAAATGAATGTATTAATAAATACCCTAATGAAAGTGCAATAATTAACCGTTTAAAAAATGTTATAGACAATTTAAATACCTATAAAAAAACTTTTATAGATAATGTATTTGATATAAATAATGATTGTATTAATATGGAATTAGTAGCTAATTTAGAGAGTCAAATAAATAATAGAACTACTATAATAGCTCCTGTTTGTGAAAAACAGGTTGTTATTACATCTTATTATGACTTTAATAGAGAAGAAACTATAGAAAACTGTAAAGTTACTAAAGACGAAATTATGTTAAACGATGGTAATTTAAAAAAAATTACCGAAGATAATGAAAATCATTTATTTTGTAATCATATAATAGAACAACTATTTAACTTTTCTACAGATAACTCATATATAATTAAAATTGATGATAAAAACTATTATGCAAGTGATAATAGGGTTCCAAATATTAGCAATGCTAAATTAATAAAAGAAGAATCATTATGTGAAACTAAAGAAGTTCAATACTATTTAGAAGATAAACTAACTGATGAAAATACAAAAGATTGGTATTTAAAAAGAATATTTTTAGATTTAATTACAAGTCAAAATTATAGAGACTTAAATTCAGGACTTGGAACAATAAAAAGTGATTTAAATGAAAGTAATTATTATGTATTAAACGATGTTACAATAAAAAAAGATGTAGCAATCGAAAGTTTTTATCGCAATTACTTTGATTCAATAAAAGATATTTCTAATATAATTATTGATAATTATGAATTAATACTAGATTTGGTTGCAGATATTTTAAAATTTAGAAGAGATATAGATGAAAAATATATTTATGAAATTCGAAATAATATAGTAAAGGTATATGAAAAAGGTATTGTTAATAAAACTTTAAATGAAATTGAAAATTTAGAAACAGAAAAAATAACTAAAAAACAAATAGAACAAGATGATTTATTTGTATCAAATATTAAAAAGTTACGAAAATCATTAGGTTTATCTAATCAAAGTTTAACAAAAACAGGATATGCTAGTATCTTAACTCTAATTTCAGGTATAGTTTTATTTGGAGTGTTATTTGCATATCTAATATTAATTAAATAAAATAATAAAGACAAAATAACCAAGTTATGATAAAATATAATAAGCGACATAGAAAATAAGAAAAGGTGGTATTATGGCAAAAATAATTTCTTTAGTTAATCAAAAAGGAGGAGTTGGAAAAACAACTTCGAGTATAAATTTAGCAGCAGCTTTAGGTAAAGAAGGTAAGAAAACATTACTTATCGACTTAGATCCACAAGGAAATGCATCAACAGGATTAGGATTAAGTGCATCAGATTTTGCACACGATATATATGATGTAATTACTGGTGAATGTGAAATAAAAAAAGCAATTATTAAAACAAAATTTACAAATTTATCAATTATTCCATCAACTATAAACTTAGCTGGAGTAGATGTTGAATTTGTAAAAAAAATGTTAGAAGATTCTTCTTTTAGACAAAATCATCAATTAAAAGAAAAATTAGAAGAAGTAAAAGATAAATATGATTATATAATTATTGATTGCCAACCATCTTTAGGTATATCAACAATGAATGCATTGGTAGCTAGTAACTCTGTTATTATACCAGTACAATGTGAATACTTTGCTTTAGAGGGAATTACTCAATTATTAAATTCAATAATTTTAGTTCAATCTAATATGAATCAAGACTTAAGAATTGAAGGAGTTCTTCTTACAATGTTAGATGGTAGAACAAATATCGGATTAGAAGTAATTGAAGAAGTTAGAAAATACTTTAAAAATAAAGTATTTAATACAATTATTCCAAGACTTGTAAGATTTGTTGAAGCACCTTCTCATGGTAAACCAATTAATGATTATGATCCAACTAGTAAGGCAACACTCGCATATGCAAATTTAGCAAAGGAAGTGATTGAAAGAAATGGAAACTAATAATAAAAGAAAGGCTTTAGGAAGAGGACTAGAACAATTATTTTCAAATGAAGTAATTAATTTTGATCAATTTGAAAACGATGTAGTTTCTAATGCATCAACATCTGATATTAAAGAAATTAACTTAGATGAAATTAGAAGTAATCCATATCAACCTCGTAAAACATTTAATGAAGTATCATTAAATGAACTTGCAGAATCTTTAAAAGAACATGGTTTACTACAACCAATAATTGTAAAAAAAAGTATCAAAGGTTATGAATTAATCGCTGGTGAAAGAAGAACAAAAGCAGCAAGATTAGCTGGATTTAAAACAATCCCTGCAATAATTAAAGATTTTGATGATACTCAAATGATGGAACTTGCATTAGTAGAAAATATTCAAAGAGAAAACTTGAATCCTATTGATGAAGCCATGGCTTATGAAAACATAATTAAATTATCTAAAATGACACAGGATGAATTTGCTAAAAAGTTTGGTAAAAGTAGAAGCCATGTAACTAATATGTTAGGACTATTAAAATTACCAGAAAGAACTAAGAAATATGTTGAGAATGGTAAGATAAGTATGGGACATGCTCGTTCTTTAAGTAAAATTAGTGATATCGATAAAATCTATGATCTTACTGATAAAATTATAAATGAAAATATTAGTGTAAGAGAATTAGAAAAACTAATTACTGAAGAAGAATTACCAAAAGTAAATAAAATAGTAAGAAAGAAAGATAACAATTCACACTATAAATTATTTGAATCAATAATGCGTGAAAAAATAGGTACAAAAGTAAAAATTTCTAATAAAAAAATAGAAATACCATTTGATTCAGAAAAAGATTTAGAAAGAATACTTGAAATAATTAACATTGAAATAGAAGGAGAATAAAGATGGAATTTATAGAGAAAGTTTTTAAATTTTTATCACAAAAAGAAGTTTATGGCTTAATAGTAATTGTAATAGTTTCACTAATTATTTATAATATTGGGCGTTTAGCAATTTCTAAAATATTTGTTAGTGGTAAAAATACCTACGATGTTAAAAAAAGAAAAACAGTAGTCTCTATAGTTGAAAGCATATATAAGTATATTTTACTTATAATTATGATAATCTTTATATTAGAACTTTATGGAATCGATGCTAAAAGCCTAGTAGCAGGTCTTGGAATAGTTGGAGCTGTAATAGGTTTAGCTTTACAAGATACTATGAAAGATATTATAGGTGGAATATCTATAATTATGGAAAATTATTATGTGGTTGGTGATTATATAAAAATAGATAACTTTACTGGGCAAGTTATTGAATTTGGTCTTAAAAGTACTAAAGTAAAAAACTTTAATGGTGAAGTTTTAGTATTTGCCAATAGAAGTGTTGATAAAGTAATTAATATAAGTCAAAAGAAAGCTAATTTAATAATTGATATTCCAACTGCTTATGAAGAAAAAGCAACAAAAGTTGAAAGAGTATTAACAAAAACAATAGAAGAAATTAAAAAAATGAAATATGTATATGATAATTGTTCTTATTTAGGTATCTCTAAATTAGGAGCATCAGAAATAATTTATTCTATTTCTATTGAATGTAGTCAAGAACATCAATGGGAAGTTAAAAGAAATATTTTAAGATTAATAAAAGATACTTATGATAAAGAAAATATTAAAATACCATATACACAAATAGAGGTGCATAATGGACAAAACGTATAAACTTAATGATTTAGTAATAATGAAAAAGCCTCATGCATGTCAAACTAATCTTTGGAAAATAACTAGAATTGGTGTTGATATAAAGATTAAATGTGAAAATTGTGGACGTGAAATAATGATGGGGAGATTGGAATTTAATAAAAAATTAAAAAAAGTATTAGGTGATTCTAATGGAAATGAAAAAAATTAAAGAAAAAATGACATTACACCCAATAATGACAATAATGATATTAATAGCTTTAACAATAGTTATTAGTGGTTTATTTACTTTATTTGGTGTACAAGTTACTTATAATAAAGTTAATGCAAATACGTTAAAATATTCTACAGAAGTTATAAGTGCAAATAATTTATTTAGTTTAAGTGGTATAAAGTATATTTTTTCAACAACTGTTTCTAACTTTGTTTCATTTGTTCCATTAAGTAGTTTAATTATTATTTTAATTGGACTTGGAGTAATGGAAAAAAGTGGTTTTTTAAAAACAGTGTTTACATTACTTACAAAAAATGCAAAGAAATATACAGTTACATTTACTCTAGTTTTAATAAGTGTTCTTGCAAGTATTATTGGAGATTTATCATTTATTATCTTAATACCAATTAGTGCTTTGCTGTTTATTTACGGGAAAAGAAATCCTGCTATTGGAATTATAGCAACATTTGCAGGTCTTACGTGTGGTCAAGGGTTAAATATTTTATTTACAAGTACTGATAGTTCACTACTTTCAAATACATTAACAAGTGCTTGGACACTTGATAATAATTATACAATTTCTATTTGGGCATTTATATTTATAATGTTTGTTGCTTGTATATTAGTATCATTAATAATAACATTTATAACAGAAAAATTTATTGTTGAAAAAGTGGAAAATTATACTTTTGAAACAGAAGAAAAAGAATTTAAAATTGGTAAAAAAGAACAAAAAGGTCTTGTCTTGTCAGCAATTGCCGGTTTAATATATTTTATAATATTTATTTATAATATAATTCCAGGTCTTCCTTTTTCAGGAAACTTACTTGATAAAACTCAAACTTTATATATTGATAAACTATTTAGTTATGATTCATTTTTTAGCAATGGATTTGTATTTATAGTAACACTATTATTTATAATTTTAGGGTTCTTCTACGGACTTGGTGCAAAAACAATAAAGAATAATAAAGATTTATGTGATGATTTAGGCCATTCGCTTGATGGAATCGGAAAAATATTAGTTTTAATTTTCTTTGCTTCAACTTTTATAAGTATTTTCAGATACACTAACATAGGAGAAATTGTTGTAGGATTTTTAACTAAGATTTTAGGAACATTAGAATTTAGTGGTATTCCGCTAATAATATTGTTATTTGTAATAGTACTTCTATCTACTATTTTAATACCATCTTCAACATCAAAATGGTTGATTATTTCTGGCACTGCAATACCATTATGTATGAATGCTGGTTTAACCCCAGAATTTACTCAGACAATCTTTAGATTTGCTGAAAGTGCTACAATGGGACTTACACCATTATTTGCATATTATGTAATATATTTGGCTTATTTAGAAAAATATAATCAAACAGAAAAACCAATTAATTTATTTAAATCAATTAAATATCAATTACCATATGCAGTACTTACAGCAATATCTTTATTAGTACTAATTATAGTTTGGTATATAACTGGATTACCAATTGGTATTTCTGGACATTCTGTATTATAGATTTTATACAATTTAATTTATAAAAAAGATAAAAGTCATCAAAAAAATTGATGGCTTTTAATTTACAGAAAAAGAATAATCATGTATAATAAAAATGATGATATAAGAAGGTAGATGATAGTATGAGTAATATAAAATTAGATAGAAGGAAATTAATTTTAGTAATAATATTTGCATTAATAATATTACTTTTATCAATTGGGTTGTCATATTCAATCTACACAGGAAAAATAAAAATATTTAATAGAACTGAAACTACAATTAAAACTAAAGAATTAGGTTTAATATATACAGGTGTTGAAGAAATAAGTGCTCCAAATATTATTCCGGGAATGGAGTTTGAAAAAACATTTACAGTAGAAAATATAAGTGATGTACCAGTAGATTATAACATTTATATGGAAAACATAACAAATGAATTTAATGAAGATTTGGTGTATGTAATAACTGATGAAGAAAATAATGTAGTAAGTGAAAACATTATACCTAAGACAAACCCTAAAAAATCATACTTGAAAACAACAATTAATATCGATGCAAATACTCTACAAAAATATACAATGAGAGTAATATATAAATATACTGATGAAGATCAAAGTGCATATCAAGGCTCAACATTTAAAGGTACAGTAGGAATAGATACTGAAAAAAATGCAACAGATTATAATAAATATAAAGTAACAATTGACCCTAATGGAGGAGTTTATGAGAATTCTTCTAAAAATACGGTATACCAATTAGAAACAGGAGAAAAACTAGAATTAAAAACTCCAACAAAAGAATTAAATACATTTGTTGGATGGGAAGTTAGTGTTGATGGAGTACTTGATGGAAATATAATCACAGTAAAAGATAGTGATATAACAGTAACAGCTAAATGGAATTTATCTGAAGAAGCAGTAGCAAGAATAAATGATAAATACTATGCATCAATTCAAAATGCAATAAATGATTCAATAGAAAATGATAAAATATATTTATTAAAAAATACTGAAGAAAGTCCATTAAATGATAAGAATGTAATATTAGATTTAAATGGATATAAAGTAACT
Organism: uncultured Bacilli bacterium; assembly: GCA_934129945.1. Lineage (GTDB taxonomy): Bacteria > Bacillota_I > Bacilli_A > RF39 > UBA660 > RUG14121. The sequence goes on along the minus strand of CAKOXC010000001.1, from coordinate 138,518 downwards.
GGAACATTTACAAATAATAATAAATTAGATGTAATAAATGGAACAATAGAAAATAATAATAGTACAGCAATAATTAATAATGGTGAATTAACACTTGGAGAAAATGATAATGATATATCAACAGATAGTATAAAAGTAATAGGAAAAAGTGTGGCAATAGAACAAAATGGAACACTAAATTTTTATGATGGATATATAGAAGGAATAGTTGGAGTAACAGGAAATTACCATGAAAAACCTACTGGTTACAGTGTTTTTGTAGATCACAATAACGATAAAGATTGTCAAAAGATATATTTAGTAAAAACACCAAGTAACGCAGTAGCAATAACAAAAGAAAATGGTGGTGTTTATTACTATAATTTACAAGATGCAATAAATTCAAATTCAGAGACAAAATTAACAATATATTTAGTAAGAGATTTTGAAGCAGCTTATACATTGACAGTTGCTGAAAATCAAAATGCAATAATTGATATAGATGGTCATAATGTAACAGTAGGGTACACAATAACAAATAAAGGAAATTTAACAATAAAAGATAGTAATGAAGCAAAAGGAATATTAAAACCATCAGTATCTATTGAAAATGAAAAAACATTAACATTATCAAATATAAATATAAATGAAACAACAGATGCAAATGTAATAAACAATAAAAGTACATTAAATATTGAAAATACAATGATTACGGCCCTTGGTGGTTATGCAGTATCTAATACAGGAAATGCTAAAATAAATATTGATGCAAATTCAACATTAAAAGCAAATAAGTATGCTATGTATACAAAAACTGATGAAGAAATAGAAGTAAATAATGGAAATATATTGGGTATATATAATGAAGGAAATACTAAAATTACAAATGGTAAGTTTACTAATGGTACAAATGATAATGCAATATTCAATAAACAAGGTACTTTAACTATAGACAATGCAAATGTTATATCAACAAAGACAGGTGTTTATAACACAGCTTCTTTAGTTATAAATGATGGTAAATATTCATCTGAAAATTCAAATGCAGTACTAAATGATAATGCAACAACTACTATAAACGATGGGATGTTTACATCAAATAAAGAAAATGCAGTAGTAAATTATCGTGGTACAACAACGATTAATAATGGAACTGTCATAAGTAATGAAGCTTCTGCATTAGTAAATAAAACATATGCTTGGTATGGAACATCTATGCATTATGATTCAGGAAACTTAATTATAAATGGAGGAATAGCAAAAGGTAAAAAATATGGAGTTCTAGTTGATGATAATGGAACTAAAAAAGTAACTATAACAAATGGAGACATATATGGAGAACAATACGGAATATATGTTGCACATCAAACTGAAATCACTGGAGGAACAATAAAAGGTGGGACATATGGAATTTACCAAAAGAATTCTAATTTAGCAATTGGTATAAATGATAGTGAAATTTCAAAAGAAAACCCAGAAATTTTAGGAGAACAGTATGGTTTATATATAAATGGTGGTACTATTAGTTATTTTGATGGAATATTAAAAGGCCAACAAGATGCTTATTATGGAACAATCAATGAATATCCAGATGCTGCTATTATAAAAGAGGACATAGAGACAATTGATAATGTTAGTTATAAAGTTAATTATTTAATGGCTCAGAAAAATTTCTGTAAAGTTGGAGAAACAGAGTATAATTCATTGCAAAAAGCAATTGACGCAGTAGAAAGTGAAGGAACTATAGAATTTATTGATGATAATTTATCTAAAGCTTCAGTAGAAATGCCCGATAATAAAAATATAACAATTGATCTAAAAGGACATACTTATACTACCACTCAGTCATTATTAAACAAAGGAAACTTAAGCATAATAGATAGTAGTGAAAGTAAAAATGGTACTATAACAACTGATGAAAATATAAATTTGATAGTCAATGAAAATACATTAGAAATTAGTAATGTTAATTTGAAAAAAAATAACACAAATAATTATGTTGTTTATTCTAATTCTGGAAAAACATATTTAAATAATATTGTTATAACAAGTTCTTCAACTGCTATATATGTTAATAATGAAGATGCAAAGTTTGAAAGTATAACGATAAATACACCAAAAATAGGTATAGAAAATAAAAAAAACTTGGTTGTTAATACTTCAACAATAATTACAACTGAAAAAGCTATTTATAATAGTGGTACTATAACAATTAGTGGTGGTAAATATTCATCTGAAAATGCGAATGCAGTACTAAATGATAATGCAACAACTACCATAAACGATGGAATGTTTACTTCAAACAAAGAAAATGCAATAGTAAATTATCGTGGTACAACAACGTTTAATAATGGAACTGCTATAAGTAATGAAGCTTCTGCATTAGTAAATAAAACATATTCTTTTTATGGAACATACTGGCATTATTATTCAGGAAACTTAATTATAAATGGAGGAATAGCAAAAGGTAAAAAATATGGAGTTCTAGTTGATACTAATGGTACAGGGAAAGTTACCATAACAAACGGAGATATATATGGAGAACAATACGGAATATATGTTGCACATCAAACTGAAATCACTGGAGGAACAATAAAAGGTGGGACATATGGAATTTACCAAAAAAATTCTAATTTAATAGTTGGAACAAATGATAAAGATGTTAAAATTAATACTCCAATGATTATTGGCAATGAATATGGATTTTATGATAATGGTGGAACAATAAGCTTTTTTGACGGAATTTTAAAAGGAAAAACTGCAGGATATTATGGTACAATTAACGAGTATCCAGATGCTACATTAATAACAAATGATGAAGAGACTATTGATGGAGAATTATACCAAACAAATTATTTAATTAAGCAGAAGAATTTCTGCAAAGTTGGAGAAATAGAGTATAATTCATTGCAAAAAGCTATAGATACAATAGAGACATCTGGTGAAATTGAATTTATTGCTAGTATAAGTACAAAATCACCTATTGAAATTCCAAGTAATAAAAATATAACAATTGATCTTAAAGGATTTACATATTCAACAACTCAATCAATAACAACAAGAGGAAACTTAACAATAAAAGATAGTAGTGAAGAAAAAACTGGTACTATAACAACTGACCAAAACATAAATTTATTAATCAATTATAATAATTTAAATCTAGAATCTGGAAATTATACTAAAACCGGTGAAAAAAAAGGATATTTTGTAATAAATATTCCATATGGTCAAATAAGTACGACAAATATTAAAAATTCTAAAATATCAAGTACCGATAAAGGAATCTATAAATATAATAATAATGGATCATATTCAGTAAATATTACAATAGACAATTCTACAATTGAGGCGGATAGCAGAATTATGGAAACAACAGGAACTGGTGTAGATAAAATAACAAATTCTAATTTAAAAAATACTGGATCATATTCTGCAGTATATGGTAATTCAACAGAATATAAAATAAGTGATACAACCATTATTTCAGAAAATTCTTTAGCTTTTGAAGGGGGAAAAGGAGTTATTGAAAATAGTAATATTACAGGAACAATAGGTATTAGTGGATTTAATGGTACAATTACAGGAGGAGCAATAAGGTCTACAAAGAGTGAAGGAATTGGTAATGGAAATTATACATTAAATAATCTAGAAGTAAACGGTGAAACCATAGGTATAAATCAAACTTCAAATACAACAATTAATATTAATAATAGTTCAATTACTGGTAAAACTAATGGAATTAATGAAAGTGGAATTATAAATATAATTGATAGCAAAATTGTTGGTAATAATGGGTACGGTATTTACATGAGAGGTAATACTTTAACTTTAGGAACAAATTCTAAAACAGTAGAAGGTATTTCACCAGAAATAGTAGGATCAACGTACGGTATTTATATTCAAAGTGGAACAGTTAATTTTTATGATGGTATATTAAAAGGTCAGACTGCTGCATATTATGGTGGAATTAAAAATATAGCTGACGGATATGCTGAAGAATTTGGTGAAGAAATAGTCGATGGAAATACATACATAACTGATATTTTAGTTAAAGAAACAGAAGTTATTATAAATGAAACAACTAATACTAAATATATAAAATTAAGTGATGCTATTAATAGTGCTAGTGAAAATGATACATTAAAATTATTAAAAAGTGTATCAGCTTATTACGAAATAAATAATTCTGGAAATATAACTTTAGATTTAAATGGTTATTCAATTAGTACATCGTATGGTATAAAAAATACTAATGCTTTAAATATAATTGACACAAGTGACAACCATAATGGCAAGGTATATATTAAAACATCTTTTGAATTATTTAATAACACAGGGACATTAAATATAAACGATATTTCATTAGAAAATATTTCAACAGAAAAAAATATAATATTAAATGATGGTACAGGTGTTATTACATTAAATAATGTTAGTATCAACACTTTACAAGGAATTAAAAATAATACTAATGCTACTTTAAATATGAATAATTCAACAATTACAGCTACAAAAACAGCCATAAATAATATTGGAACATTAAATATAGATGGTGGAAATTATACAGGAAAAGAATATAGTTTTTATTCATCATCTCAAAAAGAAGAAAATATTAAAAATTGCTCCTTAATTTCCGACAGAAATTCTGTTAGTAAAAATAGTAAAAGTTCTTTGATGATGAACAATATTAGTGCAAAAAGTATTTTTTATACTGGTGGAAATGTTGATTCAAATATTGAGATAAATGAGATGAATATTGATGGAAATATAAACAATAATAATTCAAAAAATACATTGAAATATATTTCTGGTACTATAAATGGTTCAATAATCAATTATGGTAATGCATTGCTTGAAAATGTTGTTTGTAATTATGAATTAACTTTAAATAATAATTACAATTTAATAGCGAATTATAATGGAACTATAGAATTAAAAAATAGCCAATTTACCATAAATAAAACAAGCACTGGTTATAGTGAATTAGCTGGATTATTAATGCAAAAGGGCAATTTAATTATAAATAATTCTGATTTAACTGTAAAAGATAAAGCTTTTTATTCTAATCATTATGGAATAAAAAATCAAGGAACTGGAACAGTTGAAATGAATTCAGGTAATATTGAGGTAACTGGTGGCAATATTGCATATGGTATCTATAATGAAACAGCAAATAATAGTGCAACAGTTACTGGAGGAACAATAAATGTTCATGATACAAATACAGCATACGGTATTTATGTTAATTTAGGTACAGTTACGTTAGGTGATAATGATGGTTTAGTATCAACAACAAATCCAACAATAAAATCAAGTGGTTCAACAACTGGAATAGGTGTTAAAAAAGTTAATGGCTACTTTAAATATTATGATGGAAAATTAATGGGATCAACAGATCCAAAACCAGATACTACAACTGAATCTGCAACAGACTATGAAGTTAATAATTATTATGATAATGTAACAGGAATGAATTATTGTATCTTACAAAGAGTTGATGAGGATTATTCAGATGCGGTAGCACAAGTAGGTAAGAAAAAATATAATTCATTACAACTTGCTTTTGATGGAGCTACTGATGGTGATACAATTGTCTTATTAAAAAATTATACTGGAGATATAACTAATTCAAGAAAAATTATATTTGATTTAAATAGTAAAACATTAACTGGTCAAGTTGTAAATAATGGAGAAATGACACTACATAATGGAACAATAACAAATAGTGAAAAAACACCAGTTATAAATAATAAAATATTAACAATTGGTACAACTGATGCAACAATAGATTTAGAAGAAGTAAAAATAATTGGTAACGATATTGGACTTGAGCAAAATGGAACATTAAACTTCTATGATGGTTATGTAACTGGAAATTTAGCAATAAAAGGTAATGTGAATTTTGCTGATAAATCTTTTGTATTAAAAACAGAAACAGTTGATGGTAAGCAAAAAGCTTATCCAATAATTAGAACTTCAATGAGTGAAAATGAAACTTTAGAATTTGAATATTTAGGACAAGAAGAAAAGCTTACAGTTTTAAACACTGGATTATATAAGCTAGAAACTTGGGGAGCTCAAGGTGATAGCATTTCAGATAGCGGATTTGGTGGATATTCTACTGGTGAAGTTAATCTTAATAAAGGAGATGTTTTATATATAGTAGTTGGCCAAATGGGACAAAAAGCTGGCGTTGGTGGTTACAATGGCGGTGGAAAAGGTTCAGGCAATAATAATGCATCTGTTGGTTATTCTACAGGTGGAGGTGGTGCAACACATATTGCCACGACATCAGGGTTACTTGCTACTTTAGAAAATAATAAAGACAAAATATTAATTGTATCTGGAGCTGGTGGTGGACACAGTGGTTATCAAAATAATGGAATAGGTGGTTCTGCTGGTGGCTATATCGGATCTAAAGGTAAAGGTACTTATCAGGCTCAAGGTGGAACACAAACATCAGGTGGAGCTGGATATAGATATTCAGCTGGAAGCTTTGGATTAGGTGGCTCAGTAACATCTACAGCATATTCTGCTGGTGGTGGTGGAGCTGGATATTATGGTGGTGGAAGCGCAGCGAATGGTGGATCCGGTGGCGGATCTGGTTATTTAGCAAACACATTAACAAATAAAGTAATGTATTGTTATGAATGTGAAGAATCTAGTGAAGAAGCTACTAAGACAGTTTCAACAACAAATGTAAGTGAAGAAGCTATAGCAAATTATTCTAAAAAAAGAAATGGTTATGCCAGAATTACTTTCATAGGAAGTAATTAGAAAAAGAGGTTGTTATGAAAAAAATAAAAGAAAAATTTAAAAATATTTTTAAAGATAAAAAAGTTAAACTAATAACACTAGGGGTATTAATATTAATATTTTTAGTGCTAGCCATTTGTTTTATCGTAAGAAATAATCATAAACTAACAAAACTTGAAGAAATAAAAATAAATGAAATTAGTGACAAGTATATGAGTTATATGGATGATGTAGAAGATACTACCTCAAAAGATAATGATAGATATATTTTATATGCTCTTGATTATTCTTATTATGAACTTGATAAAGATACTTTAACTACTGGTGAGTTAAGAAAATTAATAAACAGTATATTTAATATAGATATAAAAGAACAAGATTTAATAAATATTGGAATTACACCAGTAATGAATGAAAAAAGCATAATTTATAATAGTGAAAAAAATACATTTAGTATAATTAAAGATAAAAAGTCATATGCTCAAATAGCATCTGAAAAAATAGTAAAATATGAGATAGATACTGTTAAAAAGAAAAATAATAAATATATCATAAAATATAATAAGTACGTTGTAATAAATCCATATGAAATAGTAAATTATTATAATGAAAATAATAAAGATACAAAAGAGATTAATGATTATTTAAGTGGAAATACTAGTAAAAATAAAATATTAAAATATATTAATAAAGATAATATTAGTAAAATAGGTAAAAAAGAAGAAGAAGTTAAAATTACTTATATTATAAAGAATAATAAAGTATTAATTGATGATATTAACTAAAGGTTGAAATTTCAACCTTTTTTTCTTGTATTTTGATTAAATATTTTATATAATAACTAGCACGAAAAAGGGTGAACTTATGAATATAAATGAAGATTTTGAATTTTTAAAAAAATTTTATTTTAAGAATTTAGGTAATAAAAATCGTTATTCTAATTGCTCTTTAATGTCTACATATACTGGTGAAGAATTAAAAAAATTATTTTTAACCAATGATGTGATTTCACAATATTTAGAAATATTTTTGTTAGATTGTTACCAAGCAAGAGATCTTTTAGTACTATTATCTGATGAATTAAAATACATATTGGATAATTCTGATAATAAAAATATGTTCATTAATATGCAAGTAATAATTAGATATTTTAGTAGTCTTAGAAATATAGCTAATTATTGCGATAGTTTACAAATAAATTCTAAAGCTAAAAATTATTTTTTTGAATATAAATCATATGAAGAATTGAACGATAAAGCTTTAAGTATTTTAAAAGATTCAAATTTTAGATTTAGGCCCTCTAAAGGTAATGAAATATTTGAAAAAGAAAGAAAAAAAATTTTTAAAGAAAAAGAAGATATTTTAGAAAACTTAGAAAATAATTTAATAGCTGAAGTTTTTAGAAGATATTATGATATTTCTGTTATAGAAAAGACGATAATAACTTATTATAAGAATAAAAGAAATGCAAATAATTTTGATATATGTAAACAGAAAGAAAAAATAAATGAATTATGTAGATATGTTTCAAATTATAATTTAGATTCTTCGGATGAATTATTAATGTATTATGATGCTTCTCAAAGAAAAAGTGAGAATAAGCAAATTATTTTTGAACAAATTCAAAATATTTATAATTCGTTAGAAGAATCATGTTACATTAACCATAAAATTATATTATAGAAAATAAATAAAAATAATGTTATACTTAATAAGATGAGGATGTGATTATATGGCATTAAAAGCCGGAATAGTTGGACTTCCAAATGTTGGAAAATCAACAATGTTTAATGCAATAACGAAAAAAAATATATTAGCAGCAAATTATCCTTTTGCTACAATAGAACCAAATGTTGGTGTAGTAACAGTACCAGATTCAAGACTTACTTTTTTATGTGATTTATATATGCCTAAAAATGAAGTACCTACAACATTTGAATTTACAGATATAGCTGGACTTGTAAAAGGAGCATCTAAAGGAGAAGGATTGGGTAATAAATTCTTATCCCACATAAGAGAAGTAGATGCTATAGTTGAAGTAATAAGATGCTTTGATGATGAAAATATTATTCATGTAGAAGGAAAAACTGATCCAATTAGAGATATAGAAATTATTAATGTTGAATTAATTTTAGCTGACTTAGAAATAATTGAAAATAGAATTAATAAAATAAGTAAGAAAGCTGAAACAACAAAAGATAAAGATACGGTTTTAGAACTTAATGTTTTAAAAAAATGTCAAGAAGCATTAATTAAAAATCAACCTATAAGGAGTCTTGAACTTACTGAAGATGAAATTCAAGCAATTAGAGCATTTAATTTTATAACATTAAAACCAATAATTTATGTAGCTAATGTAAAAGAAGACGATGTAGTACTTGGAGAAAATGAATATACAAAAAAAGTAAAAGAATATGCTGCAAATGAAAATAATTCTGTAATTGTAATGTGTGCTAAAATGGAGAGTGAACTTGCAGAATTAGAAGAAAGTGATAAAAAACAATTCTTAAATGAACTTGGAATAACAAGTTCTGGACTTGATAAACTAATATTCGCTACCTATAATTTACTTGGATTACAAACGTTCTTTACATCAGGACCTGATGAATGCAGAGCATGGACTTTTAGAAAAGGAATGACAGCCAAAGAATGTGCTGGATTAATTCATAGTGATATACAGCGTGGATTTATTAAAGCAGAGGTAACATCTTTTTCTGATTTAGAAGAACTTGGCGATGAGAAAAAAGTTCAAGAGGCAGGAAAACTTCGTATAGAAGGAAAAGATTATTTAATGCAAGATGGAGATATTTGTTATTTTAGATTCAATGTGTAACCTTTAAGTAAAATTAAAGGTTTTTCTTTTGGAGTAAATTAAATTTATGATATAATTTAGCTATAATAAGGGTGATTAAATGAAAAAACATAGTGGATTTACCTTGGTAGAACTAATGGCAGTGATTATAGTAATTGCAATAGTAATCGCAATAGCTATACCTAGTTATAGTAAAATAAAATTTTCTATTGAAGAAAAAAATAATCAAAATAAACAAGAAATGATAAAAATAGCTGCCCAAAAATTTGCAGAAGATACTAATATAACTGCTGTTTATGTTAAAGAACTTGTTGATAATGGTTATCTTGAAGCAGATGAAGACGGAATTGTTTATGGTTTAAATAGTAAACATGAAAAAATTAATATAAATTGTTATGTTATCTTATTAGAAAGAAAAAATGGGGTATTTTATTCTGAAATATTAGAAAAAGATTATAAGAATGAAAATGGTTTATGTGATTATAATAAATTAAATAATTTAACAACTGATTTTAAAATAGAAATGTATGAACGTGATACTGATAATAAAATTGAATATAATGAAGATAAAAAATACTGGACTAAAACTAATGTTACTTTAAAATCAGTATTTAAAAATAATGAAAATAATGAAGTAACATGGTATGAAGGATTTGGAGATATAGCAATTAAAACATGTGATAATAAAACTGATGGTGTTTGCGTTGATTCATTAGATAGTAAAATCCTTTATGTAAATTCAGATAGTGTATTACAACAAAACTATACAGCAAAATCTATTGATAAAGATGGTAATCCAGTTGTAGCAAGAATAAGAGTATATATTGATAAAATAACACCTAATTTTTATCAAAATGATGCTTCTAAGATTAATGATAAATGGAGTTCATCAACTATTGATTATAAAATAAGTGCGTATGATAATGAATCAGGATTATATGGGTATTTATATGTAGAAGATTTTCAAGATTGCCCAATTGAAAAAGAAAAATACCAAAAAGCAAAAGAAATTACTTTTGAAGAAAATGGTGAAAAAACAGTATGTCTAATAGATAATGTTGGTAATACTAATAAAAAGAAATTAGTTATTGATCACATAGATAAAGAGCCTCCAAAATGTGGTAAAGTTACAGGTGATAGTACTATTTGGACAAACAAAGATAGATCGATTACAGTTGAATGTTTAGACGATGGCTCTGGATGTAAAAAAGCAAGTTATACAGCATCTTTTAATTCTTCTTTAAAAACTGGTGAAATAACAATAGAAGATAATGTTGGAAATACTACAAATTGCCCTGTTAATGTTTATATAGATAAAGATAAACCAACATGTAAAAATACAAAAGGAGCATCAACAACGTGGACAAATAAAAATAGAAAAATAAGTACCGAATGTTTGGATTCTTTATCAGGATGTACAATGGATTCATATGAAAGTGAATTTACTACTGACACAAAAGTAGGAATTATTACAATAAGTGATAATGCAGGAAATACAGAGGATTGCAGCGTTAATGCTTATGTGGATAAAACAGCACCTACTTGTGAAAGTAGTGGTGCCCCAACTTCATGGACTAATAGTAGTGTTAAGTTAGTTGGAACATGTTCTGATTCTCTTAGCGGTTGCAAAGGCAATGTTACTAAAGTGATAAATGAAGAAAAAAATGAAGATATATCACCTGGAACAGTTTATGATAACGCTGGTAACTCTACTGTTTGTGGTAACCAAACAGTTAAAATAGATAAAACTAGTCCTACAAAACCTACAGTTAATATGTATAAATGGGCTACAAATGATGATACATCTCAACCTGATAGTAATACTAATTTAGCAACTCTTGTAAGTTATACAAATGACTCTTGGTCTAATAAAAAAGTATTTATAAAAGCAACAAACTCTACAGATGCATTATCAGGAGTGGATCATTACGAATACACAACTACTGGTGTAACAGCTAATAATACTGACAAAAAAGGTACAAATAGAAATATAAAAGTTCAAGGTATTTCTTATATAAAATATAGGGCGTGTGATAAAGCTGGTAATTGTTCTGATTATACTGACTTGTATAAAATTAAACTTGATTGGACAGCTCCTAAATGTGGAACTAATACAGCAGATGGAGCTAATGTATGGCATAATAAAGCACAAACAATATCTGTTAATTGTAAAGACGAGGCACCTAGTGGTAAAAATATTGATGTATCTGGTTGTACAGCAAACTCTGTTTCAAAAAGATTTACTGCTGAAGGAACAACTGGAACAATAACACTAAATGATAATGCTGGAAATACAAAAGATTGTACTGTTAATGTATATATTGATACAACTGATCCGACTATTTCATGCAGAAGATATAATAACAGTAAAAATTCAACATGTATGAAAAAATCTTCAGAATTAACTAATAATATAGTTTGTAATTATAAAGATAATTTAAGTGGCATGGGTGATAGAGACGTAAAATGGAGTGGTAATTATGAAAGTGAGCATAATTTAGCCGCAAGATCAGCTTCTGGAAGCTTAAGTGGACTTACTGCACAAGATACATTATGTTCAAGAAGTACAGATGTAAAAGCAACTTTTACTAAACTTTGTGATAGAGCTGGAAATTGTTTGAAAAATATTACTAAACCATAAAAATTGTATAAAATTTATTAAAAAAATCTCTTTGTTTTTTCAAGAGATTTTTTTAGTTTGAATATTTTAATAAGTAACCAAAATTTTACAATATCGTAATTTTTAACTTGACCAGCAAAATAAAAGAATTATATAATTAAGTTAATTATAGAGAGTGCGTGATTGAATGAAAAATAAAAAAGGATTTACTCTAGTAGAATTAATGGCAGTAATTGTAGTACTTGCAATAGTAATAGCAATAGCAGTACCAACTTATGGCAAGATTAAAAGATCAATAGATAGAAAAAATTATGAAAACAAAGTTAGTTTAATAAAAGTAGCTGCCGCTAAGTTTGCTGAAGATACAAATATAACTGCAACATTTGTTAAAGAGTTAATTGAACAAGGATATTTACAGGCAGATGATGAAGAAGGCCATATCTATGGAATAGATAAAGATTATAACAAGATAATTTTAGACTGTTATGTAGTATTATCTGAAAGAAAAGATGGATTATTTTACTCAGATTTTATTGAAAAAGATTATTCTGATTCAAGCGAAGGTAATGAAAGTGTATGCGATTATAATATTCCAAATAAACTAACAACAGATTTTAAAATAGAAATGTATGATGGTAGTTTAAATAATACTTTAGAATATAATGATAATAAGAAATGGTGGACAAAAAATAATGTTATTTTAAAAACTATATTTGCAAATGGAGAAAATAATGAAGTAACATGGTATGAAGGTTATGGCGAAGAAGAAATAGCTAAATGTACTGGTGGAGAAAATAATGTTTGTGTAGATACAAGCGATAGTAAAATACTATATGTTAATTCCAATAGTGTACTACAACAAAATTATACAGCAAAATCTACAGATAAAGATGGTAATCCAGTAATAGCGAGAGTAAGAGTATATATAGATAAACTTGCTCCAAGTTTTTATCAAAATCATGCTGATAAGATAAATGATAAATGGAGTTCATCAACTATTGATTATAAAGTAAGTGCATATGATAATGAGTCTGGTTTATATGGATTTAACGATGAAACTATAGAGGGACAAGAATGCCCTACTGATTTTAGTGAATACAAAAGAAGCAAAAAAATATCTTTTAATTCAAATGGTAAAAAACATGTATGTTTAATAGATAATGTAGGTAATACAAATGATACAACATTTGAAGTAACTCATATTGATAAAACTAAAATGAGTTGTAATTTTGTTGTAGATGATGGTGCTATTGCTGGTAACTCAGTTGATGGTGTCCAATGGTATAAATCTGATATTGGTATAAAATTAGTAGCAAATGAAGTTGGACTTAGTGGTGTAATGTTAGGAATGAATGACCAAAATAAAGAAACTTATCAAACAACGAATTATATAATGGACAAAAAAGACGCTTATATTGGTATATCATATTCTGCAAATACAAAAGCTTTTACAAAATATGGATTTATAAGAAATCAAGCTGGTACTAAAGGTTCTTGTCAAGCTTCATATGGAATTGAAAAAACAATAACAGCTCCAACTTTTAAAAAATCAACATCTACTTATGATAGTATTGAAATTGAATACACAGCTGGTGAGGCAATAAGTGGAATAGCAGAGACGAAGTGCTATCAAATAGAATCTGACGGGACAAAAACTGAAGGAAGGGTGTCAAAAGATAATTGTGTATTCTCTGTTAAGGCTACAGATACAAATACAGAATATAGTTTCCAAAAATGTATAACGAGCAAAGCAGGAAATGATGCATGTTCTGAAATCCAAAAAGTGTCAAACGTAGGTTATTGCACAGAGGGTAATTATGATTATAAAGATGGAACGAAATGCAGTTCTAAATGCATAGGTACTTTAGAAAGACTAGCATATTCTAAATATAACAAATATAGATGTACTTCAAAAGACAAAACATCAGGTGGAAAAGCATGTGATCAAACTGAAAATGATGGAGAACCAACTTATGATAAAGGATGTCCAACTGCTTGTGATACAGCAGCATCAACTATTTATGCTACAAAAACCCAAAAGAAAAAATCAAAAGTTGATGGTACAGCTTGTACTTCAGTCGTAGAAAACAATGTTTCAATATCATGTAAAAAAACAGCAGCTTGCTGTGCTACAGGTCATATTAAATACAAAGATGGAACAAAATGTAGCAAAACATGTGGTGGAGGAACATATAATAGACTTGCATATTCTGATTATTTTAGTGATTATTCAAAAAGATGTAAAGATTTTGATGAAGATAGTGGTGGTGGAAGTTGCAATACTCAAGCTTGTTATGATGGAATTTGTAATTTTAAAAAAACAACACTTCAAGTGGCTAATACAAATGCAGTAACACGTTCAGAAACTGATTGTAATCCAACAAATGATTATAAAATTAAAAAATTTGATTATGAAGTAACAATTTCAAATAATACTTCTCCATATGCTGGTAATTGTGGCTTCTTCATTAATAATTCAAAACAACCTGTTGTTAATTGTGGCTTCAACATTGCTGCAAGGAAAAATGGTACTTTTACTGGTACATGCAGCAAATATGATATTGGAAATATGAATTATAAAAATATAAGTGGTTTGGCTAAAAATAATAATACAGTTTATATAAGATGTCAAGCAGGTGAACTTGGAGATAGTACGGGTAGTTTTGATTTTAAAGCAAAAATTTACTATTATATTGTAAGTAGTTAATTAACTGTAATTTTATGTATTAATTTGTATATTTTGTTAAAAAGATAACTAATAGAGTTGATAGCTAAGAAATTAGTTATCTTTTTTCATGCTATATTAATTATAATTTTTTTGATATAATATCAATAAGATATAAGGTGGTGATTATGTGACTACTACAAGATTTGCAATTACTCCTTCTGGAGTTTTTACTATAAACGATTTACATATAGCATTATTTTCATATTTAATAGCTAAGCATGATAATGGAAAATTTTATCTTAGAATTGAAGATACTAATCAAGATAATTATGATTTTAATGCTGAAAGTAATATTTATAAGATTTTAAAAATATTTAATTTAAATTATGATGATAAACCTATTATTCAAAGTGAAAGAATAAATATATACAAGCAACATGTAAAATATCTCTTAGAGAATGATTATGCATACTACTGTTTTTGTGATGAAAAACAGTTAGCAAAAGAAAGATTAGAAGCTACAAGTAAAAATGAAACATATATGTATGATGGACGATGTCGTAGTCTTACTAAAGAAGAAGTAAATAATAGAATATCTAATGGCGATGAATATGTTATACGTCAAAAAGTTAGTAAAGAAGGCACAACATCATTTCATGATGAAGTATACGATGATATAACTTTTGATAATAAATATTTAGAAGATCAAATTTTACTCAAAAGTGATGAATCACCAACATATAATTTAAGTAATGTAGTTGATGATGGATTAATGAATATAACTTATGTAACAAGAAGTAATGAACATTTATCTAATACTCCTAAATATATCCAACTTTATGATAATTTTAATTTTGATATGCCAAAAATAATTCACTTTCCAATGCTTGTTAATGAAATAAAAAAAATAAGTAATATAAGTGTATTTAATTTATTAAATCAAGGATATCTTCCAGAAGCATTGTTAAATTATATAGCATTACTTGGATGGAGTCCTAAATCAAATAAAGAGATATTTAGTTTAGAAGAACTAGTAGAAGAATTTGATTACAAACATATAACAAAAGATTCTTGTTATTTTGATATTGAAAAATTAAATTGGTATAACAAGGATTATTTAAAAAGAATGGTTGATGAAGAATATCTTAAATATATTATTCCTTTTATAATTAGAAATTGTAATATGGAAGGTAAAGATAGAGATTATGTTAATAAGATAGCACTTCTTTATAAAGAACATATTAAAAATGCTATGGAATTAGTTGAACTAATAAAAATATTTTTTGACAATGATGTTATTTATCATGAGGAATGTCGAAAATATTTAAAAAATAGTGAACAAGTAAAAAAAATTGTCTTGACGTTTAAGAATGAAATAATTAAAATAAGTGATTGGAATGTTACATCAATTACACAATGTTTAAATAATGTTAGTGAGATTTGTAATACTTCGATTAAAGACATTTATATGCCAATTAGGATTTCTATAACGGGAATTACAAAAGGACCTGATATAATAGAGACAATATATTTAATTGGTAAAGAAAAAATATTAAATAGATTGGGATAAAATTATGAAAATATATAATAGCTTAAAAAATGAATTAGAAGAATTTAAACCAATAGAAGATGGTAAAGTAACAATGTATGTTTGTGGACCTACTGTTTATAATTATGTTCATATTGGAAACATGCGTCCAGTTATTACATTTGATATGGTTTATAAATATTTAAAATATAAAGGATATGAAGTAAAATATGCTAGTAATTTTACAGATATTAATCCTAAAATAATAAGTGCTGCGAAAGAATTAGGCATTACTGAAAGAGAAGTTGCAGATAAGTTTATAAAAGCTTATTTGGAAGATGTTGCATCTTATAATTGTACGGATATAGATTATAGACCTACTGTTATTGAAAATTTAGATAATATATTTGCTTTTATCACAAAATTAATTGAAAAAGATTATGCTTATGAAGTAGATGGGGATGTATATTTTAGAGTTAATAAAGTAAAAGATTATGGTATTTTATCAAATAATACTTTGGATGAACTAGAAAGTGGAGCTAGAGTAGATGTAGATCCTAAAAAAGAAGATCCACTTGATTTTGCATTATGGCGTAAAACTACTGAGGGAGAACAATTTAAATCTCCATGGGGTATGGGAATACCAGGATGGCATACAGAATGTGTTGTAATGATTAATAGTTTATTTGGTGATAAAATAGATATTCATGGTGGAGGAGTTGACCTTAAATTTCCACATCATGAAAATGAAATAGCACAAAGTATGGCATTAAATAATAATCATTTAGCAAATTATTGGATGCATAATGGCCATATTAATGTTGAAGGTACAAAAATGAGTAAATCTCTTGGTAACTTTATACTTGCTAAAGATTTTATTAAAGATAAAGATGCTAATACTGTTAAACTTGCAATGTTTAAAACTCATTATCGCTTACCATTTAATATTACAGAAGAACTTATCGATGAAGCTAAAAGTTTAAATGAAAAAATTGAAAATGCTATTAAACAAGCAATGATAGATATTTCAGTTAATAATTTAGAAATTGATAAAAACTTTAAGGATAATAAGATTGATGAGATAATGGATGAAGATTTTAATACACCAAATTTAATATCTTATTTACTTGAACTTGTAAAAGAATTAAATACTAACTTAAGACAAAAAAAAGATTATATAGATATTATAAATAAAATTTATACAATAACTATGATTTTAGGTTTAAAATATAATTATGATAAATTAGATGAAGATAGTATAAATTTATATAAAGAATGGCTTTTGAAAAGAAGTAATAAAGATTTTGAAAGCGCTGATAGAATTCGTCAAGAATTGATTAGTAAAGGAATATTGTAATGGATTTAATTATATGTCTTTTAATTGTTATAATACCTGCTTTAGCACAGTTATTTATTTCAATTAATTATAGTAAATACAAAAGAATTTTTAATGAATCAAAAATTACTGGCCAAGAAGTTGCAAGAAAGATTTTAGATAGTAATAATTTAGAGAAGATATATGTTGTAGCTACTGGTGGTAATTTAACAGATCATTATGATTCTAGTAGAAAAGTAATACGTCTTTCAAAAGACATTTATGACAATGAAAGTATTGCATCTTTAGCTGTAGCAGCTCATGAGTGTGGCCATGCTATCCAAGATAAAGATGGATATTTCTTTATGCGTCTTAGAAGCTTTATTTATCCAATTGTAAGAATTGGTACAATGTTTTCATACTTAGTAATTTTTATTGGAGCTATAGCAGAAGCTATGAATATTATTTATTTAGGTATTGCTTTAGTAGCACTTGGTTTAATTTTTCAACTAGTAACACTACCTGTTGAATTTGATGCTAGTAAAAGAGCATTAATTGAACTTAAAAATTTAGGATTAGTAACAGATGATGAATTAGATGGAGCAAAAAAAATGTTAATATCAGCAGCGTTAACATATGTTGCTGGAGTTTTATCTTCTGCTTTAGAATTATTAAGATTAATCTTAATATTTACAGATAAAAAAGATTAAAAAATTAAAATTTTACAAATTTTGAAAATTTGCTTAGTTTTAAAAACAGATATTTAAAATCTGTATACAAATTTTAAATATCTGTAGTTTATAGAGAACAAAAATTGAAAATTGGTGTTTTGACATCAATTTTTTTATGTGTTATTTATATCGTGGAAGGGGGATTTTTCATGAATGAAAAATTAGAAATATTAAAAGAAAAATATAATTTAAATGAAAGGATACTTGATTTAACAATTGATGTAGCATTTAAAAAAGTATTTACAGCTAAAGAAAACAGGTGGTATTTAGCATTCTTGATAAGTTATTGTACAAAACTGGATATAAATTACATATTAAAAAATATGAAAATGAAAAATGATTTTATATCCAGTAGCAATATAAAAATGAAAACAGGTTATTCAGATATACTAGTTGAAGTAGATAAAAAAATAATAAATATTGAAATGAATAGAAACTTATCAGAAAAATTAATAAGAAAGAATAAATGGTATGTAAATACATTAAGTAGTGTAAGTGCAGAAAAGAATAGTAAATTAGATAAACTTATAATCCAAATAAATATAAGTACAAAAGCAAGGATACCTAAAACCAACGAATTATTGTATGAAATAGTAAGAATGGATAAGAATTTAAAAGTAGAAGATGTTTACAATAGCGAAATAATATATGACATAAACCTTGAATATTTAAAAGAAGAATTATATAATAAAAATAAGATAAATAGAGAAGAAAAAAGACTACTAATATTTATAGAACAAGATAAAAAGATATTAGAAAGTTTGTATAAGGGGGATGTCAAAATGAAAGAAATAGTAAATGAAGTAGAAGAAGAAAAATATAAAAACGATTATTCATTTTTACTAGAGTATGATAAAGAAGCTTTGGATGAAGAGATAAGACAAGATGAATTAAAGAAAGCTAGAGAAGAATCATACAATGAAGGAACTACAAATGAAAAAAGAGAAATAGCAAAAAAACTATTAGAAATGAACATTTCAAAAGAAGAAATAGAAAAAGCAATTGGTATGCCTTTAGAGAAATTAGAAGATCCAGATTATACAGACGAATTAAAAATACCAACATATGATAAAGAAGCTTTGGATGAAGAGATAAGACAAGATGAGCTAAAAAAAGCTAGAGAAGAATCATATAATGAGGGAATAAGAAATAATAAAATGGAAATAGCCAGAAAAATGTTGACGAAAAAAATAGATATTGAAGAAATTATTGAAATAACTGGATTAACAAAAGAGGAAGTTAAAAAAATCCAATAATTAAAGTGAATAAATTATAAAATTTTCAAACATTATAATCATATAATTTAAAAGGAGGAACTATAATGTTTGAAAACTTTGGCTTTGAAATAAGTAAATTATTTAAAGATGCTGAGACAATAAGATATGATTTAAGACATCCTTATGTAGGAAGTGAACATTTATTGTTAGCAGTTTTAAAGAATAATAATGAGGTTTCTAAAGAATTAAAAAAATATAATATTAATTACACAAATTTTAAAAAGGAACTAGTTAAAATAATTGGATCAGCCAGTGTTCCAAGTTCATTAAATTTATATACACCATTATTAAAAAGAGTTATAGAAAATGCAACATATGATGCAAAAGAAGAAAATTCACAAGTTACAATTCGCCATTTATTTCTAGCTATGTTAGAAGAAGGTGAAGGAATAGCTTTAAGAATTTTATTATTAATGGATGTTGATTTAGAAAAAATTTATAATCATTTTAAAAAGTCTAAAAATGGAGAGATAAAATTAGATTTTGGGACTCTTTTAAATGCAACTGTTTCAAAAGATGAAACAGTTGTGTGTAGAGATGAAGAAATAAATAAAGTTATAGAAACATTGCTTAGACATAAAAAAAATAATCCATTATTAGTTGGAAAAGCAGGTGTTGGAAAAACAGCAATAGTTGAGGAACTAGCAAGAAGAATAAATAATAAACAAATTCCACAAAAATTAGAGAATGCTAAAATAATAATGTTAGAAATGGGAAATTTAGTTTCTGGTACAAAATACCGTGGTGAATTTGAAGAAAAATTAACAAAAATAATAGATAAAGCTACTGAGGATGAAAGTATAATTTTGTTTATAGATGAAATTCATTCAATGGTTAACGCTGGAGCAGCTGATGGAGCAGTAAGTGCTGCTGATATATTAAAGCCATATTTAGCTAGAGGAAATATCAAAGTAATTGGAGCAACTACTATAAACGAATATAATAAATATTTTTTGAAAGATAAAGCTTTAACAAGAAGATTTGAAAAAATTGTAATTGATGAACCTTCCTTGGAAGAAACTAAACAAATTTTATACAATGTAAAAAAAGAATATGAAAAATATCATAATATAAAAATAACTTCCAAAAATATTGAAGACATTGTTAAATATGCTGATTTATATATTCATGATAAATGTAATCCTGATAAATCTATTGAATTATTAGATTCTATATGTGCTCAAGTAAAAATAAAAACTACTTCAACAGTTTATTTGAATAGTAATATTAGTAAATTAAATAATATAATTGAAAAGAAAAAAGATTATATAAAAAATAATGAATTTGATAAAGCAATTAAATGTAAAATTATTGAAAATAATTTGAAAGAAGATTTAAATGTTTATGATAGTGATTCTAGAAATAAAATAACAAAAAATGATATTTTAAGTTTAATTGAACAAAGAACAAAAATTCCTTTAACAAGTAGTAATAGTGATGAAATTATAATAAAAAAACTTAAAGAAAAATTAATTGGACAAGATATAGCTATTAACCAAATAACATTATGTTTAAAAAATCATAATGAAAAAGTTAAATCAATGTTATTCTATGGAACTTCAGGAATAGGAAAAACAATGGCTGCTAAAATAATAGGAGAAAGTTATAATTTAATTAAATTAGATATGGCAGAATATAGCAAAGAAACTTCTGTTAGCAAATTAATTGGAGTTGAACCTGGATACAATGGATATGATACTGCATATTTATTTGAGCAAATTAGAGAAAAACCTCATTCTCTAATCATACTTGATGAAATAGAAAAAGCTCATCCAAAAGTATTAAACCTGTTTTTAAATATTTTAGAAGATGGAACATTATTAGATGCACATAATGAATTAATAAATTTTAATAATTGTTTAATTATTGCAACAGCAAATATAAAAACTAGAAAAATGCTAGGGTTTGGTAAAGTAAAAAGTAATTTTGAAGATGTTTTACCCAAAGAATTAATTTCTCGATTTAATCAATTGATTGAATTTAAAACTCTTTCTCATGATGATATTTATCATTATATTGAATTAAATTCAAAATTAGATAAAGAAATGATTGAAAATATTATATTAGAATCAGATTATATAAATTATGGGCTAAGAAATATAAATAATTTAATTAATGAAAAGTTATGTAAAGTCAATTCTTAGATATTTGATATTCATAATTATTCATGATATATTTAAAGTGTTTAAGGAGGAATTTTATGGATAATAAAATAATTTCTAAAGTGTTTTTATGGATGTTTATTGGACTTTTAGTTACTTTTTTAACAGGGTATGTAATTTCTATTAATGAAAATATGCTTATATCTGTTTTTTCTACAGGAACATATATTTTCTTTTCAATATTAGAATTAGTATTGGTAATAGCATTATCTGCAAGAATTAGGAAAATGAAACCTACAACATGTAAGACAATGTTTATTCTATATTCTTTTATAAGTGGGTTAACATTTTCATCTATTTTTGTAGTATATAAAATAACAAGCATTATTTACATATTTTTAATAGCAAGTTTAATATTCGGAATATTTTCATTAATTGGGTACAAGACTAATATTGATTTAACTAAAATTGGAACATATTTAATAATGGCTTTATTTGGAATTATTATTTGTTCATTAATAAATTTATTTATTAAAAATAATACATTTGATTTAATACTTTCAAGTATAACAATTATTATATTTATGGGAATAACAGCTTATGATATGCAAAAAATAAAAAATAATTATACCATGATACCAGAAGAAAACATGGCAATATATGGTGCGCTTCAACTATATCTTGATTATATAAATATTTTCTTACATTTATTAAGTATATTTGGAGATGATAAGTAATGCTTTTTAAAAAAGAATTTTATAAAATACCTAATAATTACCTTAATAACCCTATATTTGCTGATTATAATAAAACTTTAAAAAATAGAATACCATATAAAATTGGCGTAGATCTTGAAAATTTATGTAATGATCCCGATTCAATGATTTTAATACATCGAACTCAACTTACAATACCAGAACAAATTAATACAATTGGAAAAATATTTTTAAGAGGATTAATCAATAATGGTGGTAATAACTTTCATTACACATTAACAGAATGTTCACTTGTTCCATTTTTACTTGCTCAATTAGTGGCAACATTCGATTATAAAGGATGTAAAGGCTGCATTATTGCTAAGGTGCCTAGAGCTTCAGTAGGATATGATGGAGTAAAAAGCGAACCAATATGGTATATTGGAGACGATGGAAACTATTATTTAATTCCTAATTACATATATGGTTATGCTCATTGTGAAAATGGAAAAATTACAGAATTAATAAAAAATCCTTCTTATGGTAAAGTGATAGAAATAGCTCCAGAAAATAGATTTTATGATGATTCTGCTTTAGAAATAGATGAAGAAGTAACGTTTTCAAAATAGTAATTAATTTTACTATTTTTTTATTATATAAATTGACTAAAAGCAAAAATATTATTATAATCATATATAGTAGAGAGTAGGAAGTTTATATGATAAAAAAATATGAAAAAGAACTATCTAAAGAAGAGAAAAAACAAAGAAAATACAAAGATTATGACCTACTAAAATCATATGATGTAGGATTTGAAGGTAAAGAAGAATTATTAGAAGTAGAACTAGAAACAGATTTATGTGACGAATACACTATTTGTCTTTTTAAAAATGGAAAAATAAAAAAAATTAAAACAAAGAAAGCAAAAAATTCTAAGAAAATTAATTTAACTGCTAAAGTTAAAGAATGCGGAGAATATGAAATATATGGAAGAAATATTAATAAATTGATTATAATAGAAGCTCTACTTGGAATATTCTTGTTAATTTCAGGAATCGGTTTTGCCTACTCTAATATTCCTGAATTTAGAGAAACAGTAGAAGATTTTTTAATAGAAAAAATTAAAATTGATAAACCTACTGCTCCAGTAATTACTGGTGGTTCACTTGAATGGTCAAAAGAAAGATTAATAAAAATAGAACGTGATGCTAAGAGTGCTAGTGGAATTAAATATTATGAATATTGTATAAGTGATAATGATAAATTAAATAACTGTAAATGGCAAAAGACGTATACTAAAAATGTAATAGTAAGTGAAACTGGTAAATTTTATATAGCTTTTAGAGGTGTTTCTAATGATAAGTCTATTGGTAACAATTCTAATATTGAAGAAGTTTTAATAGATAATATTGCACCTAAAATAAATGATATAAAAATAACAAATAATGAATTATTAAATATAGAAATATTAGCAACTGATGCACATAGTGGAATAAGTAACTACTATTATTCTATTAATGATTCAAATTACAATAAAGTTTCAAAATCTTTTAATTTAGAAAATAGCCTAACACCAGGTGTATATAAAATTAAAATAAAAGTTGAAGATCAAGTGGATAATTACAGCGAATTAGAGTTTTATATAGATGAAAAAGGTAATATTTTAAATAGAGAACAAATAGATAAATATCTAGAAAGTTTAAATCAAAACAATCAAGATAATCAAAATAATCAAAATAACCAAGATAATAATTCAGAAAATAATCAAAACACTGATAGTTCGAGTAATAACATTGATAATAACACAAATAATAGTGGAGATACTTCAGATAATAATCAATCTGAAAATAATAATGATAATAATGATAACAACGATAATGTAAAAAAATTTCCGCCAATAATTAATTTAGATAAAGTACCATCAAATATTACTTTTAATGATAATTATACTTTACCAAGTTATTATGAATTTGATAGTATGGGTGGTAGTGTAGAATGTAAAGTTGGAACACAAGAAGTTAAAAATACTAATGAATTAAAAATTGGCAATAATTTAGTTGTATGCAATGCATATGGAAATAATGGCCTAACAAACTCAGTAAGCAAATTAATTAATGTAGAGCTTGAAAATGGCGAAGATGAAATATTTGATGGATGGATAAAAATGAATTTATACTATCCAGAAAATTCAACAGATTGGCAATGGCGTTTAGGTAGACATGGTGAGATTAGATTAGGAAAAGACAACGATGGTTGGAAAGATTATACAGGTCCAATTTTAGTAAGACTTAGTGATGTTGAAAATGTTTACATAAGATATAAATTAAATGGAAAAACATTTATTATTCCACCATCTTCAAGATTACTTGTTGATATAACACCAGATAAATATAGTTTATATAAAAATGAAAAAACAAAAGTAACAATTACATATGATAATAATTCAGAAACAAAAGAATATCGTATTGACTCAGGCAATTGGCAAACTTACAGTGAACCTTTTGAAGTTGGAATAAATCAAACTATAGAAGCTAGAGCTACAAAAAATGAAAAAGTTTATGATTCAGAAGGAAATTATGTTTATACTAGAAAAATTACAGGATCTGATGCAGTATTTATAAGTGAGAAGGTTGAAAATAAAAATCCAAATACTGGTTCAAGCACTCCAACTCCAGGTCATGATTTTGATTGGAAAGGTGACTGGAAATACGATGGCTCAAATTGGATATCAATTCCTTCTAGTAACCATTCAGAAGCAAATTATTTAGAAGGACCAAGTATTACTCAAGATACTTTAGATATAGTAGAAAGCACTAACATTTCTATATCAACAGCAAAACCAGCTTATAAAATATATTATAGAATAAATAGTGGTAATTGGATTGAATATACTGATACTTTTAATATTAATTATAATTGTATGATAGAGGCCTATTACATTGATGCAAATGATGGTATAACTTCTGCAAAATCTTATTATCAAATAAAAAATATTAAACAGCAGTCAAAACCTTATGTAAGAATTGATACAGTTCCACAAGATTACTTATCTAACGATGTAACAGAAGTAACAGCAACAATTTCAGGAAGTGATTATAATACATTAGAATATAGTTTTGATGGTATAACATATTTACCATATACAACAAGTTTATCTATAACACAATCTAAAACTTTATATGCAAGAGCAACAAATGAAAATGGAGTTGCAATAGCAAAAGTGGCAATAATTACAATAAATCCTCCAGTACAAAAAGATAATCTATTAGTATCAATAAATGTTAATCCAAGTGAAACTGAAGTAAAAGGATTAATAAATAAAGCTACTGTAGAAATAAACTACGACTCTAGAGCAACTAAAAAGTATTATAGAATTAATTCAGGAGATTTAATAGAGTATAATGGACCATTTATAATAGAAAATAATGCAACTATTTATGCGTATGCAACAAATGAAAATGGCTATGGTTTTACTTCCAAAAAAATAGATTATCTTACTACAGGAATTTCTGAACCTATAATTAGTGTAAGTCCAGAAAATGTAAGTTATTCAAAAACAATATCAATTGAATTTGATAGAAATGCAACAGTAAAAAAATATAAAATAAATAATGAAGCATATGTCGATTACACAGGACCTTTCACAATTTTAGAAAACTGTACAATCACTGCTTATAATGAAAATGTTTTAAATGATAGTGCTTCTAGTACTAAAGAGATAGATAATATAATAAAATTACCAAATTACACAATAATAGATAAAGGAAAATATTATGTAATAAAATTAAATTATCCAGATTCTTCTTCAAAAGAAAATAGAGAATACAAATGGACTATTGATGGAGAATGGAAAAAATATGATGAACATTTAGGAATATTATTAATTAAAAATCAATATAAAGACCAAGTTTTATCTTCTGATGGTGCAAAAATTATTGATGACAAAGGAAATGAAGTAATTTATAAAGATCATTATTACTTTGTAAGTAATGTTTCTAATGATTTAAGTGAAAACTTATTTATGAGATGGGATGCAGAAACGCCATCAAATCCAGAGTTTATACTATCTATTAAAGAACCTACTAAAGAGTTAGAATTAGCAATTAAATATAAAGAAAATATTTCAGAAAAATTGTATAAAATCGTTTATCCTAATGGTCAAGAAACAAACTGGTTAGAATATACTTCTCCATTAAAAATAAAAGAGAATAATGCGATAATATATGCTAAACAAAAAAATAGTGCAGAAGTATGGAGTAAAATTTCTTCATATAAAATAACAAATATTGATAATATTAACCCAGATGTTGATGCTATTTATGATTCAGTAACTCCAAAAAGACAAATAACTGTTCAAATTAAAGGTACTGATAATTTAGGAATAGAAAGGGTTGGATATGTAAAAGGAATTGTTTCTAAAGAAAAATTTGATGGTACTTATTTAAAAAATAATGGATCATTTACAATTACAGAAAATGGTATATATACTATTTATGCTGAAGATAAAGTAGGAAATAAAATAACTAAACAAATACAAGTTACTAATATAGATAAAACAGCTCCAGATATAACTATTAATGTATTAAATAAAGAATATGGAATAGAAACTGAAGTAGAAATAGATTACGGTGATTCATCTACAAAACAATATAAAGTTGGAACAAATGGTACTTATCAGAATTATAATGGTAAATTCCAAATAAAATCTAATGATGTTTTAGCATTAGCAAATGAAGATAAAACACTAACAATATATGCTAAGGGAACAGATACAGCTGGAAATGAAAATGAAGTTTCAGAAATAATTTATAACTTAGATTTAGATGCTCCTGTAACTCCAGTTATAAATGCTAAAACTGGGTATCCAATATTAACAGAATATGGTGTTAAATTTGATAATGAATTAACAGTTACTTACGATAAAAGAGATGACATTGATAATTATATTAGCTTAGATAATGGAACAACATGGAAATTATATACAGGTTATGAAGAAGTAACAAATGGTACAGTAATGGCAAAAAGTGTTAAGAAAAATTCAGGATTGACAATAATAGCTAAAAAAAATGTTGTTCAACCAAAAGATGTATTAGGTTTTGAAGCATATGATGAAAATTTAAATACTTCTACGTCAGCAATTAATGGTAAAAAAATATTTATTAGTGATGAAATTTGGGGTAGAGAATTATATTTAAAAGAATATACTGACTCTAGTTGGAATGATTTACATTTAATTTTTTACGATAAAAGTGGAAAAGCATTAGGTAGTTACTATTATGCTAATGATTGGAAAGGTCAAACTACTAAAGAGCATATATTAAAAATACCAATAAATACATCTTATTTATATACATATTGTGGAAAGAATCACATAAACGGACCTGCTTTGATATATGAGATAAGATTAAATACATATCCTTCAATAAATGAAAGTAAATTTTATACTAGAATAAAAGATTTTGAAATAGAAAAAGCATATAGTTTAATCGATATTAAATATGATAATACTGCAATAAACAGGTTATATAAAATTAATGATGGCGACTGGAAAACATACAATGGTAAATTCAAAATATATAAGAATGATGTTATTTATGCAAAATTTTATGATAAAAATAATAAAGAATCATTAATAAGTGTTTATAATGCAACTATTGGTACTTCTACATTGGGCCAAGAAGCTTTTGATAATAATTTAAATACTTCAACAAAAGATATTAACAAAAAATATGTTTCGATTGATAAATCAATGTGGAATAAAAAGATAATTTTAAAGGAGTATACTGACTCTGATTGGAATGATTTACATTTAATCTTTTATGACAATAATGGAACAGCATTAAGAAGCTACTATTATGCCAATGATTGGAAGGGCCAAACTACTAAAGAGCATATTTTAACTGTACCAACAAATACATTTTATTTATATACATATTGTGGAAAGAATCACATAAACGGACCAGCTTTGATATATGAACTTCGCCCTTCATCAGATCCAACATTTACACAGGTAACACATTATTCTACGTTAACAACTAATGGATTTAATCCTGGATATAATGAATTAAAAATTAACTATTTATCTAATCTATCTGAAAAATTATATAGTTTAGATAATGGTAATACATGGTTAAATTATACTGAACCATTAGTATTAGCTGCTAATACAACTGTAAAAGCTAAAGGTATAACATCTGAAGGCAAAGATACAACTATTACATCTTATAAAGTTGTTGATCCAACTGATACAATAACTACTAATGCATATGATAATGATGAAAATACAAGTATTAGTGTTGCTAAAAATACTCAAAAAATCTTTGAAGTTACTGAAAATACATACAATAGAAGTTTAAGAATATATTCAAAAGAAAATGCATCTTCAACAGCAAATATAATATTCTATGACAAAGATAATAATGAACTATTAAATCACAGTTTAACAGAAAAAGTTAGTGTTGTGGAAATACCAAATAATAGTAAAAAGGCAATTATCAATAGTGGAACTTCTGATTTATCAATTATAGAAATTAATTTAAGAGATCAAAGTAATGTTGTTTCAGATAATGATTTGCCAGAAATAAAAATAAATGATAGTAAGTGGTCTACTTCAAAGAGTGTTGATATTTTATATCCAACTGGAGATTATAGAAAAGAATATAGCTTAGACAACGGTGAGACATGGAGCATCTATGATACAAATATAATATTGAATGATAATGCTATAATATTAGCAAGAGTTGTCGATGAAAATGGAAAAGTTGTTTCAAGTAGTTCAATGGTTGTTACTAAAATTGATAAGGTAGATCCTACAATTGATATTAATATTCCTGATTCAATTGAAGTAGGAACTGAATATGAATTACCAACTAATTTTAATGTTGGAAATAGCGGTGGTATACCAATTTGTAAAATAAATGAATCCATAGTTACTAATACAAAAGATTTAACTGCCGGAAATTATACTATTGAATGTTCAATTACCAATGGAGCAAATGTAACAAAATCAGTAAATAAAACATTTGAAGTTGTGGAATTAAGTGAAGATAATAATACAGGTTCATAAATATTTATAGGAGAATGATAAAATGAAAAATAAATTAAAATTTAAAACAATCGATATAAATAAAAAGAAAATCATTATAGCTATATTAAGTGTATTTATAATTACAGTTGGTATTATGATTATTAGAAAAGCTTATTCAACAACTTCTCCACTTGATAATCAGGTTGTTGAAGGTATCTCTTTTGAAAATGTTAATTTTGATAAAAAAGATGGTATTACAACATTTGAATGTGAAGTAATAAATGATAATAGTGTTATACAAGAATTAAAAACAATTTCTGTAATTATTCAAGATGAAAATAATTCATATAATTTAACTGGTTATATTGGTAACAGTATTGAGAAAGATGAACATAAAATTTTAAAAATATCTATAGATCAAGAAATTGGTGAAATAAAATCGATAACTTACAGAATTAACAAATAATTGTAGGTTTTTGAACTAAATATTGGTATAATGTAAAAAAGGATATGAGTATAATGAAAAAAATCAAATTAATTTTTCTAGTAATTTTAATATGTTTAATTTTTAGCAGTATTAGTATTTATGCAGCAATAAAAATGAATTCAAAAGATATAGGATTTACTCCAAAAAATTCTGATTGGAAAGTAGAAAATGTTGAGGAAGCATTAAATGAATTGTATTCAAACAAAACTAAAGAAAATAGTAATTTTGTAAAGGATGCGTTAGTTGTAAATGTAGATTATAAAAATACCCAAAATTTTATTTATGGTATAAATGCTCAAATAACTGATGAAGGATTTTTATTTAGTGGTTCAAATTCAATTTTATTAAAAAGATTTCAATCTAATACTATGTCATATGAAGTCTATTTTAAACCAAGTGCTTTTGAAGGTGCAATTATATCTTCAGAAGAAACAGGAGGTTGTGCACTAATTATGCGCTCTTCTGGGTTACTCTCTGGTAATTGCTATATGAATGGTGCATATCGTGATATAGCTACTGAAGAAACATTAGAAAGTGATAAATGGTATCATGCGGTTTTGACTGTTGGAGGAAATGGAATGAAATTATATCTAAATGGGACATTAAGATCATCAAATAATTACACTTCATTTAAAGAAAATGTTCAAAATACAATTACAACAGTTGGTTGTGATTCAGTCAGAAGTGAGTGCGAATCCCCATATTTTAAAGGAAATATGAAAATGGCAAGAATTTATAGTAAAGAATTATCTCCAGAAGAAGTTAAACAAAATTATGACGATGTACTAAATTATTATAAATAAAAAAGCTTGAAAAAGTTTTTTTATTTTTGGACAAAAATTTCATAAAAAATTCATTTATAATATCTATGAAAATTAAACAAAATATAGTATAATTATTAGAATAGAGGGTGATGTAATGAACCTTGATTTAAGTAAAATTATTGATACAGTTAATTCTAGAAATTTATTTTTAAGATTAATTATTACTATTATAGGGGCTTTTTTGTTAGCAATTAATTATAATCTTTTTTTAGAACCTAATAATTTAGTAATAGGAGGTCTTTCAGGACTTGCAGTTCTATTTAAAAAATTATTTTCTTGGAATGCTACAATCTTTATTTATGTTGCAACAGCTTTGTTAATTGTGATTGGTCTTTTCTTATTAGAAAAAAAAGATATTTTTAAAGGAATGTTTGTATCTTTACTATATCCGTTTTTTATAACGTTTACACTTCCATTATGTAATATTATTGGAAAATATTTAGAATTTAAGGATACTGTACTAGTAGCATTAGTATCATCAATACTGTTTGGGTTTGCCAATGGTATAATTTATAAAGCAGGTTTTAATACAGGTGGTTCTGATGTACTTATGAAAATAATAAATAAATATGGAAAAATTCCAGAAGGAAGAGCAACATTTATAATGAATAGTATTATAGTAATTGCTGGTGGTTTTGTATTTAATATAAATAATGTTGCTTATTCTGCTATCATCTTATATTTAAGTAGTATAATTATTGATAAAATGTTAATTGGTGTATCAACTACTAAGTTATTTTATATTAAAACAATTAAAATTGATGAGGTAAAACAATTTATAATTAAAGAATTAAAAACAGGTGTTACTGTTATTAATGTTGAAGGAGGTTATTCCTCTAAAAAAGGCAAAATGTTAATGTGTGTCGTAGACAATAAAGATTATTATTTATTTAAAGAATCAGTTCTTGAAATAGATCCAAAAGCTTTCTTTATAATAGATGATTGTTATGAAGTAACTGGAGGATTTAAAAGAGAAAGGATTAATTTAATAGAAAGGTGAAATAAATGAAGTTAATAAGTATTCAAAATTGTTATAAAGTATATAAAAATGGTGTAACTGCAATTGCTGATTTATCAGTTGAAATTGACAAAGGTGAATTTGTCTTTATAATTGGTTCAACAGGTTGTGGGAAATCTACATTAATTAAAATGCTTTATAGAGAGGAAAGACCAACAAAAGGAAATATTAATATTGGCGGCATTAATGTAGCTAAACTTAGAAATAGTAAAGTATATAAACTTAGAAGAAAATTAGGAATTGTTTTTCAAGACTTTAAATTATTACCAAAATTAACAGTATATGAAAATGTTGCTTTTGCTTTAGAAAGCATTGGTATGAAAGATAAAGATATAAGACCAAAAGTAATTGAAGCTCTTGATAAAGTAGGACTTAAGGATCGTATAAGAAGTTATCCAAGAGAATTATCTGGTGGAGAACAACAAAGAGTTTGTATTGCTCGTGCAATTGTTAATGAACCTAAAATTTTGATCTGTGATGAACCTACAGGTAATCTTGATCCAACTACCTCAAAAGAGATAATGGATATTTTAGATAAACTTAATAAAGAATATGAAACAACAGTTGTTATGGTAACTCATGATAAAGATATCGTTAACAGAATGAAGAAAAGAGTTATATCTCTAGATAATGGTGTTTTAGTTAGTGATGCAAAGAAAGGAAGTTATAAAGTACATGAAAATGTTTAGGTATTTAAAAAGAGGATTAAGAGATTCTTTTAAAAGCGTTTTTAGAAACTTTTCTTTGTCAGTAGCGGCAGTTGCTTGTTCTACAATAACATTAATATTAGTAGCTGTTTCAATTATTGTTTCATATAATGTTGATTCTATTACTAAAACCTTAGAAAGCGAATTAACTATCGTTGTTTATTTAAAAAAAGATGTACCTGATGAACAAATAGAAAACTTAAAGTCTTCTTTTGTTAAAATGAAAAATGTTGAAGAAGTTGAATTTAAAGATAACGATGAATGGAAACTAGAAATGAAAGAATATTCTGAAACTTATAGTACTACTCTTGACTATTTAGAGGAAAATCCTCTTTTAGATTCTTTTATTGTTAAAGTAAAAGATGTTAATTATTTGAAAGAAACTACTGATGCTATTAGAGAATTTGAATATGTTGAAAGTGCTAACTATGGTGAGGGAATGGCTGAAAACTTAATATCAGCATTCGGCGTTATTGAAAAAGTTACAATATTTATAGTACTTGCTTTAGTATTTGTAACAGCATTCTTAATTAGTAATACAATTAAATTAACAATATTTTCAAGACGTAATGAAATTGAAATAATGAGACTTGTTGGAACATCTAATTCAACAATTAAATTACCATTCGTTTTTGAAGGATTTATACTAGGATTTCTAGGAAGTATTATTCCAATATTAATTACTATCTATGGTTATGTATTACTTTATGATCATTTTAACGGATATATATTATCTCCAATAATTACTCTAGTAAAACCATTTAATTTTGTAATTTATGTTTCAGTTATATTATTAGTAATTGGCTGTGTTATAGGTATGATTGGAAGTTATAGGGCTGTTAGAAAGTATTTAAAGATATAATGAAAAAAGCTACTGGAATATTATTATCGTTAATACTTTTGATAACTTGGATTATTGGCCCTATTCCAGTTAATGCGGCAAAGGATCCTCAAACACTTGGGGATTTAAAAAATGAACTAGCTGCATTAAAAAAGAAAAAAAGTGATAACGATGCAAATCAAAAATATACTCAAGCTCAAATTCAAGCAAGAGAAGAAGCAATAAGAAACGCTGAATATGAAATTACAAAAGCTCAATCAGACATGGAAGAAGCTGAAGCAAAAATTGAGGAATCTAATAATAAAATTAATTCTTTAAAAGAAGAAACAAAAAAAATGCTTATATTTTTACAACAAATGAAAAGCCAAAATGAATATCTAGAATATATATCTGGAGCATCATCTATGACAGATTTAGTTATGCGTATTCAAGCTGTTGAACAAATAACTTCTTATAATCAAGATTTTTTAAATAAACTAGAAGCTTTAATTAAAGAAAATGAGGCTTTAAAAGTAGAACTTACTCAAAAGCAAAAAGATTTAGAAGTAAAAATTTCTAATTATCAAGCAACAATTAAAAGTCTTTATGGTAATCTAGAATCTTATGATAAATTTGCTCTTGATATAGATACACAAATAAAAACAATGCAAAGCCAGGTTAATGCTTATGTTAAATTATGTGCAAATAGTAGTAAGAGTTATTTAGGAGATAATGAATTACTTTCAGATTGTACAAATGTGCCATATAATGCTGGTTGGTTAAAACCTTTAAATAGTGGAAAAACAACAAGTACTATTGGATCACGTTGGGGTTCTTATCACAATGCTTTAGATATTGGAGGTAATAGAGAAGGTACTCCGGTTTATGCAGCAGCAGCAGGTACTGTTTCAGGTATCATATGGCGTTATCGTTGTGGTGGAAATATGGTTTATATAAATGTTACCGTTGGTGGTAAAAAATATACAACTTACTATTATCACTTATTAACGGTAAATGTAAGTTATGGACAAACAGTAACACAAAATACTATAATAGGTACAGTTGGTGGTTCATCAACAGCTAAAAGTAATGGTGGCTATGATGGATGTACAACGGGAGCTCACCTTCACTATGGTGTAGCAAATGGATATTATACAGGAACAATTGCTAGAGCAAATGTTATAACACCACCAGGTTTTCCAAATTCAAAAGGATACTCATTTAAATCTAGAACAGACTATTATGGATAATATTCAAAATTAAAATATAAAAAAAACTACTCAAGTAGTTTTTTTATATTTTATAATTTAAAGTCATCATAGATTTCGTCAGTCATATCTTTTCCATCAAAAAAAGGCTTTATTTTAAAATTATTAAATTTTGCAATTAAATTAGATGGAAATTTACGAATATAGCCATTAAGCATATTAGTATTTTTATTATAATAACTAGTAGTTGCAGTTAGTTTTTCATTGCTTTCTTTAATACTTGTAAAAATTTCTTTCATTTCTTTATTGTTTTGAAGTTCTTTGTAATCATCTTTAAATTTGCTTAATACAATAAACGCTTTTCTTAAAGATCTATCCATTTCAAAATTAGTTAAATTTTTATTTTTAAGATTAATATATTCTTTCAAATAATCCTTATCGTCATTTAAAGCAGTCTTAATTATACCATCTGCTCTAACTAACAAATCATATCTTTCTCTTAAAGTTTCATCAATAATTCCTTCAGATTGTTCTATTTTTGTTTTCAAATATTGCATTTTGTTGTAATTGATTACATATATTATTCCTAAAATTCCAGCAATAATTACTAGTATTAATAAAAATGTAAAAAAGTCCATTAAATCACTCCTATTCTATATTATTATATCATTATTAAAAATAAATTGATATAATAAAAATAGGTGATTGACATGAATTATAAAATAGAAAGAGTGGTAGTTGGTAAATTAGAAGAAAATTGTTATGTTGTAACAATAAATGATAAGACATATTTGATTGATCCGGGTGATGAATCAGAAAAAATAGAGAAATATTTAAAGGATAAGAATTTAGTAGCAATTTTAGTAACTCATCATCATTTTGATCATGTGGGGGCTTTAGAATATTTTGAAAAGAAATACAAATTAAAACATAATACTTATGTTGATGATAATTTTACGATTATTAAATGTCCTGGTCATAGCCAAGATAGTTTGACGTATTATTTTAAAAAGTTAAGTTGTATGTTTTGTGGCGATTTTATATTTTTCAATTCTATTGGTAGAATGGATTTACCAGGAGGCTCTATAAAAGACATGAAAGCAAGTTTAGAAAATATAAAAAGATATGATGATGAAATAATTTTATATCCAGGTCATGGAAATTATACTAACTTAGGAAAAGAAAAAAGACATTTTAATTATTATTTTTAAAATGTCTTTTCTGAATAATCATGACTATAATTTATTTTTTCACTAAATTCTACATAATCTAAATATATCATTCTTATTAAAAACCAGGAGCCAGTTGAAGGATCCATTATAATTAAATGATCTCTTCCTGCCTCTTCAATAATTCCATCATAAACTTTATTTTGCCAAGCTGAAGAATCTGGATAAGAGACGTATGCTTTTACTTTTTTACCTTTATTTAATCTTAAAATATTTTCAATGTAACTTTGTTCCATTGGCATAGTATCATAGTAATTACTATTTCCAGGAGGAGTAGTAGGAATTACATCTGAGTTATTTGCTGTAGGAAAAGTTGGATTTTGAAAATAACTTCCATTCATAAATAATCACCTCAATCTAAATATATTCATGAAAAATCAAAGTATTACTAATTTACAAAGAAGAATAAAAATGTTAAAATTATTTTAGGATAGGTGATTCTAAAAATGATAAAGTTACAAAAATTTAATAAACAAAATAAATTAAAACAAATTAAGACAATAGTAATAAGTGGAGTTATTTTAATTATTGCATTAATAAGTTTAATAGTTTTTAAATCTTATGCTTATTATAAGCAATCTAATAGTTATGATGTTATAAAGTCGAAAATTGGAGAATTTAGTAAAAGTGATATTCAACTTGCTTATACTATTGATGGTGTAAAACAAAGTGGAAGTGCTTTCCCAGTTAAAGGTCAACTAGCTTCAAATTATATAGGGGTAGTTACGTGTGATAATGGTGTAACAGCAGATTGGAATAATGAATTATGGGGCCTTGTAAATATTAATTCAAATAATCAAGAAAAGATAAGTTGTAAAGTTGATTTTAGAATTTTAAAATATTATTATGCATTTGGAACACCAACAACTTCTAGTACAACAGACTATACAACATTAGGAAAAAATGTGTTTGTAAAATTAGGAACAGATAATTCAAAGAGTGTATGTATTAATGATAATGGTTTATTTTGTTTAAATATAAACGAATATGAAACATCGAAAAAAGTATTAAAAGAGCATTTTGGCGAAAGCAGTTGCAGTGATGGTGGTACTTATATTTATTGTAATTCAGAAGCCTTTTATTGTGATGCTGACAAAACGAATACTGTTAATTGTTCTGATAATAAAACTGATGAATATTGTGGTATAGATGAGAATGGAATTTTTAATTGTGACATTGATACTGGCAGTGATGGTGAAGGTGAAGGCGAATAATTTTTTGATATTTAGAAATTAGACATTGATTATTTAATAGCAAGAAATTGCTATTTTTAAATATTAATTTGTATTAAATTTAATTAGCTATTAATAAATTATATTATAAGAATTAATTTTTATTTGTATTTTATAATTAATTTTGATATAATACTTGCGAGTATTTTGATACTCCTTGTTTCTTTGCAAAAAGAAACCAAAAGACCATAAGGAGGTGTAATAATGAGAAACTACGAAATAATGTTTATCGTTAAAGCTACAATGGAAAGTGATGAAATTAAAAAAGCTGCTGAAGCTATGAAAA
The DNA here is from genome assembly GCA_934129945.1 of uncultured Bacilli bacterium. Taxonomy (GTDB): domain Bacteria; phylum Bacillota_I; class Bacilli_A; order RF39; family UBA660; genus RUG14121. The sequence goes on along the minus strand of CAKOXC010000001.1, from coordinate 101,197 downwards.
AAATAATCACTGATTATAATTCTAAAGTTGTAGACTTTAAAGAAATGGGCGAAAAGAAATTAGCTTACCCAATCAACAAAGAAGTAAGTGGTTATTACTATGTAATGACTGTAGAAGCTACAGTTGATGCTATTAACGAATTTGATCGTAAGGCTACTCTTGAAGAAAAAGGCGGAAGCTTAATTAGACATTTAACTATCAAATTAGACGAGGAATAAGAATATGAATAAAGTTATTTTAATTGGAAGACTTGCTAGAGATCCTGAAATGAGAACAACATCTAGTGGAATTAGTATGACAAGATTTACTCTTGCAGTTAGTAGACCATTTAATTCACAAGATGGCCAACAACAAACTGATTTTATTAGTTGCTTAACTTGGAGAAGACAAGCTGAAAATGTTGCAAAATATTGCGCAAAAGGTAGCCAAGTTGCAGTAGAAGGCAGAATTCAAGTTGGAAGTTATGATGCACAAGATGGCACAAAAAGATATACGACTGATGTTGTTTGCGATAATGTTACTTTTTTGGGAACAAAAGCTAGCAATACAAACTTTAATAATGAAAATTATAATTCTGGTGAATCTGTTGCAACAGCTCCTACAGCTGATGTATCAGAAGATCCGTTTAAAGACTTTGGTGATGAAATAGCCCTTAGTGACGATGATTTACCATTTTAAAGAAGGGAGATAAGATCATGGCTGAATTTTATAGAAAAAAGAAAAAAATATGTCAAATGTGCGCTGGTAAAAGTGTAGATTATAAAGATGTTATGATTATTAATAAATATATTAATGAAAAAGGTAAAATAATGCCTAGAAGAATGACAGGTGCATGTGCTAAACATCAAAGACATATTGCACAACAAATAAAATATGCAAGATTTATGGCTTTAGTTCCATATGTTAAATAATAAGAAATGTTGATTTTGAACATTTCTTTTTTTGTGAAAAAACTTGTATAGTATTATTTTAAATTTACAAGATGTTTTGTTTTTGCTATAATTATTATGATAATAAGGGATGATATAGTATGTTTGGCAAAATTATTGATATTAAAGATAAAATTTTATATGTAGAGAACCTAAAAAAAATAGCAGTTACTAATTATATTGGATATCATGTTGTTTTTGAAGGAAACAAAAAAATTGTTGGTGAAATAACATTTGTTACAGTATCAGAATTTCAAATTAAATTATTAGGAGAAATAGTAAATGATAAGTTTATTTCAGGTATTGATGTATATCCATATTCAAATGCTACCGTAAGATTAATATACAAAAATGAACTTGAATTAATAATTGGAAGTCAAAGTGTTTATGCACCTAAGACATTACTTTTTGGTAGATCTTCTATTTATGATGGCTTTAGTAATACATGTGATTTAAATGATTTTTTTAGTAGTCATTTTGCAATAATTGGTAATACTGGAAGTGGAAAATCATGTGGGGTTGCAAGACTTATTCAAAATATTTTTGCTGAAAATAAAAAAAATCCAACTAATTGCCATATTATATTATTCGATGCTTATGGTGAATATAAAAGTGCTTTAACAAGAATAAATTCTCATCCTGGGATAAATGTTAAATGTTTATGCAGTGATGGAAACTTAGTTAATCCTAATGACGAAATATTAAAAATTCCACCATATCTTCTAGAAGCTGATGATTTAGCATTATTACTAAATATAAATGATTCACAACTTATAACAACTTTAGAAAAAACTTTAACTTATGTATATATTTTTAAGGGCGAAGATGAATTATGTGAAAAATACAAAAATGACATAATTGCAAAAGTTTTTTTAGATATATTATCTAGTGGTAAACCTGCTCAACAAATTCGTGATCAGTCTCTAGCTTTTCTTTCAAAATATAATACAAAAGATATCAATCTTGAAACAATAATACCTCAAATGGGATATAATAGGACGATAAGACAATGTTTAAATATAGATCCGCAAGGAAAAATGCTAGCAGTTGAATTATTAATTGAAAATATGAAAAAATATTCTGAAGTTTCAATTGAAAAAATTACGATACGTCCTACAGAATACAACTTAGATGATTTATATAATGCACTAGAATTTGCTTTAATTAGTGATGGAACGATGAATAATCAGAGTGCTTATGAAAAATTAAATGTTTTAAAAACAAGTTTACATAGCATTATTAATGGTGAGAATAGAAAATTTTTTGAATATGATGGATACGTAAGCAGAGAATCATTTGTAAAAAAATTATTTACATCTAACAATGGAGAAAATGTTCAATTAGTTGATGTTGATTTTAATGGAATAGATGACAGAATAGCTAAAGTTATATGCAAACTTTTTGCTAAAATACTTTATAAATTTTCTACTTCAATTGAAGATAGAGGATCTTTTCCTATCAATATAATAATTGAGGAAGCTCATAGATATGTTCAAATGGATAATGATATTAATGTAATTGGATACAATGTATTTGATAGAATATCTAAGGAAGGACGTAAATATGGTTTATTACTTGGACTTATTACTCAAAGATTAAGCGAATTATCAGCTACTGCTTTAAGTCAATGTTCTAATTTTATAGTTTTTAGAATGTATTATCCTGATGATATAAAAATGATTACAAGTATTTCATCTAATGTAACTCCTGAAGCAGTTGAAAGAGTTAAATCTTTAAGACCAGGTTCTGCATTATTATTTGGAAGTGCATTTAAAGTACCACTTATTACACAATTTGAAATACCTAATCCAATGCCAACAAGTACAAGTGTAAATATTACTAGCAAATGGTATGATGAATTTTAAAAAATTTTGAATTTAACATTAAATGTGATAAAATGAATGAAGAATAGGAGAGATTAAAAATGGTAAATCCAAGTAGCTTTTATATTAAAAATCCTAATGCAAAGGAGTTGGCTACCCCAACTCCAAATAATGCTACAATAAAAAAAGATATTACACAAGAAGTAAAGAATAGATTGAATTCAAATAAATCTGGATATGCATATGCGCAAGAGCAAAGAAATCAAGGCCAAACTAGAATTCAACAACAACAAGCTGCAGCAGCCCAAAAGAAGCAAGCTGGGTATGCATATGCACAACAACAACAGAGTGAAGGAAAAGCAAAAATACAGCAAAGAACAAATATCAATTCTAATGCTACTAATTCAAGCAGTAGTTCTAACGTAAATGCAACTTCTAATAGAACTACTACTGGTAGTGTTTCTAATAATTCAAGTGTTAGTTCAAATTCTTCGTCTAAAGTTACTCAAGGTTTTGGCTCTGCTAGCTCTATAACACAAAAAGCATATTCTGCATCTGGAAAAACTGGCAGAATAACTGCGCCAGATATGACGAAAAAAACCGATGGTATGACTTATACTAAAATCCAAAATCCAGATGGTTGTACAATAGATGAAGGCGCTATTAGTATTAAGAAATCTATTGAGCAAATATATGATCAATTAAACTATGATTTTAAAAATTTGGCAAAAGAGTTCAATAAAATTGCACAATCTGGCGTTTGTGGTAGTAAGTTAAAGGAAAAAATTAGTGTGGTGTCTGATAAATGTAAAAAACAAGGTGGATATTGCATAGACAGAAAACAAGAAATGAATAACTTATTTAAATATTCAAACTTAGAATCAAAAATTAATGAACTTGAATCAAAGCTTAATCAAATAATTAAATAAAAAAGTATTGACACGTAATAAAAAAAATAATATAATAAACATGTACTTAAGAATATTTAAGTATGTAATAAATACAGGTTTATGCGTATCATAAATTTTAGCATATAAAGATTCTATTTTATTTTGCTTAGTATTTGTTACATAGTAGTTATTTATGCTTAAACGACGATTGATCAACGTCATGGCGCGTCTTTTTAACAGCATATTTAATGAATAATGAGAGTGGACTCATGACTTTTTAGCAAATAAACTCGGGTTATTTAGAGAGTTGCAAACTCTATCTAGTTCAGAAAAAATAATTTTTTTTGGAAACAGTTGATCACTAGTTTCTTTTTTTTGCTTTAAATCGTAAAAAATACAATTTATATAAAATCATTTTCAATAGCAAATCTTGTTTTATTCATTTATTTATTATATAATTACTATAATAGGATGTGATTGGGTTGAAACTTTATGTTTGTGATTATAAAAAAATAAATATTTTTGATATTCCAAAAGTATCTGAAAACTTTTTTATGCTTAACATTGAATTTAATGGAGAAAAAGATATTTTTAACGAAACTTTAACTTTAAAAAAATTAGAAGATGCATGGATAATAAATGCAGATGAAAAGTTAAAAATAAAAACTAACAATACTGATATTCAATCTATAAAGTTAAATGAAAATACTTTTTTTGAGATAAAATTTGCCGATATGACAGAATATTTTAAAATCTTTATATTGAATGATATCTGTGAATTTCAATCTTATTCTATATATAATTATGATCTAATAAATGTTGGGAGCTCTAATAACTGTCTAATAGAATGTCCTAATTTATTTAATGAAGTTTTTAAATTAGAAAAAAAAGGACTAGATTATTGGATTGAAAGGACTTGTGAAAATAAAAATTCTGTATATTTAAATGATAATGTATTTAATCATAGAAAATTGAGCGTAGGTGATACAATTTTCGTTGATGGCATTCGAATTATTTATATGAAAGATTTTTTGCTTATTAATAAATTTAATTATAACGTTGTGGTAAAAAAATTAGAATTGATTGAAAAGAAAGATAATGGTATTAAAACTCCAATAACACCTGTAAATGACATTGAAAAAAATGTTAAGCTGTATACTGATGATAAGTTATTTACACACACACCTAGAATGAAACAAATTATTGAAGAAAAAGAAGTTTCTATAGAAAATCCACCTGGAAGTCAAAAAAGCGAAAAAATGCCAACATTTATTACTTATGGTTCAACTTTTATTATGAGTCTCACTTCAGGGTTATATTTAATACAATCAATAAATAGTTTTTTAAAAGGGTCAACAGAATTTTTTTCATTTATAATAACATTAATATCTTGTGGTACAATGTTCATAGCTAGTTTTTTTATTCCTTTAATTACTGAAAAATGGCAGAAAAAGATTGAAGATAAAAGAGAAAAACTTAGAGTAAAAAAATATGGTGAATATTTACAAGAAAAAGAATTAGAAATTGATAGCATAGTAAAAAAACAATCACAAATTATAAAAGAAAATAATCTTTCTTACCAAGAAATAAATGAAAATATAAAAAAACATGATGTTTCTATATGGGAAAGAGAATTAATAGATGATGATTTTTTATCTATTTCTTTAGGCATAGGAAATATTAAACCAAAATTGCAAGTAAATGTTCCACAAAAAGGATTTACCCTTGAAGAGGATCAACTTGAAAATAAAGCATTAGATTTGGCTAATAAAAAAAGATTTTTAGAAAATGTTCCGATTGTGTTCTCATGCTTAGAAAATAAAATAATTCCGGTCATATTAAATATTACTGATTTTGAAAAAAATGATGATTATATTAAATCAATTATCTTACAATTAATTTATTACCATAGTGGTAAAGATTTAAAAATAGTTACAATTACAAATAAATATAATGAGTATAAATGGGAATTTATAAAATATTTACCTCATAGTTGGGATAACAATTTAGATAATTGCTATTTTGCAACAAATTCTGATGAGTATCAACAATTATCACTTCTTTTAGAACAAAAATATGATCAAAATAAAAATTTTGATATTAAAAAAAGTGATGAATATTATTTAATAATTACTGATGATTTTAAAAGCGCTCGAGAAATGCCGTTTATAAATAAAATTGTTAATAACGAAGATAAAAGATGTTTTTCATTGTTAATATTTGAAAAATCAATTATTGACTTACCAAGTAGATTTAATTCATTAATTGAAATAAATGATAATGGTGGGAAAATTATTTATAAAAATGATTCAACATTAGATCCTTTATTATTTAAACCAACTTTTATCGAAAACATTGATATAGACAAATATACTAAAATAATTTCTAATATTCCTGTATTTTCTAAAAATTATATGACAAGTATTCCATCAAGTTTAAATTTTTTGGAAATGTTTAAAGTTGGTAGAGTGGATCAATTAAATATTTTATCAAGATGGAAAAATAATGATCCAACTAATAGTCTTAAAACAGTGATAGGAATAAAAGAAAATGATAAATTAGTAGAACTTGATTTACATGAAAAATTCCATGGACCACATGGTCTTATAGCTGGTTCTACAGGAAGTGGAAAATCAGAGTTTATAATAACATTTATTTTATCAATGGCTATTAATTATCATCCTTATGAAGTACAATTTATTTTGATTGATTATAAAGGTGGAGGATTAACAGGGGCTTTTGAAAATAGAGAAAAAGGCATTAAAATTCCTCATTTAGTTGGCACAATAACAAATTTAGATAAAAGTGAAATGGGAAGGACATTAGTATCTATAAAAAGTGAACTTCAAAGAAGACAGCGTGTTTTTAATGAGACAAGAGAGGCACTCGATTTGAGTACATTAGATATATATAAGTATCAACGTTTATACCGTGAAGGTAAGGTAAAAAATCCTATGTCTCATTTATTTATAATATCTGATGAATTTGCCGAATTAAAAGAGCAACAACCTGATTTTATGGATGAACTTGTTTCTACAGCTCGTATTGGTAGATCATTAGGGGTTCACTTGATTCTTGCAACACAAAAGCCAAGTGGTGTAGTTGATCAACAAATTTGGTCTAACACGCGTTTTAGAGTATGTTTAAAAGTTCAAACTCCTGATGATAGTGAAGAGATGTTGAAAAATAAGGATGCAGCATACATTAAAGAAGCAGGAAGATTTTATTTACAAGTTGGTAACGATGAGATATATGAGTTAGGACAATCAGGATGGACCGGTGCAAAATATGTTCCAACTGACAATGTTCAGAAAAAAGTTAATGATGATATTATATTTGTAAATAATTTGGGAAGTACATTAAAAAATGTTAATGAAGTAGTAAAAAAATCTGAGCAAGAAGATTTAGGGGACCAATTAAGCAACATTGTAAAATATTTATATGATTTGGCCAAAAAAGAAAATCTTAAGTTTAGTTCATTATGGCTTGATAGTATTCCAAAAGAGATTTATTTAGATGATTTAATGAAAAAATATCCTTTGGAAGTAAAAAAACAATTAATCAATCCAATAGTAGGCGAATATGATGATCCAGCTAATCAAAGACAAGGGGTTATTACAATTCCATTTTATAATTCCGGTAACATATGCGTTAGGGGTTCTAGTGGCGGTGGAAAAAGTACGTTTTTATCAACTATGATTTATTCAATTATCATATATCATAGTGCAGAAAATGTTAATATTTATATAATCGATTTAGGATCTGAAAAACTTAAAGCATTTAAAAATGCACCTCAAGTAGGAGATGTTTTAACGTCAGAAGATAAGGATAAAATATATTTCTTATTTTATATGTTGATAGTTGAAAAAAATAAAAGGTTTGAATATTATTCAAAAAATGGCGGAAGTTTTGAAAGGGATTTAAAAACTGGAAACACTATATTTCCACAAATTATATTAATTATCAATGATTTTGATGTATTTAGAGAAAATTTTAGCGATTTTTATGACGATGAATTTATACCTTTTGTAAGAAATTGTAGCAAAGTTGGAATTTCAGTAGTCATTGCATTAGATTCGGTGTCAGGATCAGTAAGTTTGATAGAAAGTTACTTCCCTAAGAAGATAGCGTTACAATTAAATTCTTCATCAGATTATTCGGATTTTTTTGAGACTAGATTAATTCCTAAGAATTCTCCTGGAAGAGGATTAATTGAAAAAGGCGGTACTTATGAATTTCAAACTGCATTGATTGATAATTATGATTTCTATGATAAAAAAATAGCTACTGCTATAAAAAAATTAAATGAGTATTTGAAACTAAATGCTAAAAATACTCCGATTATTCCTGATAGAGTAGTGCTAGATGAAATTTATCCATATATAACTGATTTGTCAAAAGTACCACTTGGTGTTGATGTTAAAACTGCTCAAATAGATTATTATGATTTTAGTAACACTTTAAGTGTAATGTCTGGTGGAAATAGATGTTTGACAGCTTTAAAAAGATTTTTAAATTTTCTTATTGATATCTTTTTGCATATAGATAATTCTAAAATAATTGTCTTGAATGCTTATGCCGAAAAAATTAAAGTTAACGAAAGAGAAAATTTGAAAATTTATGAAAATTGCTTTAGTGATATAGTAAAGATTATTAACAAAAATGTAGAAAAAATAAAGGAAACACCTAAAAAAGACCAGTTTTTAATTATTATAATTGGATATTCAAAAATTAAGGATTTAATAGCAAATTCTGAAAATATTGAAAATAATACAAATTTAGATGAATTAATTTTAAATGGCTCAAATGTAAATAATTTCAAATTTATATTATATGAAAGAGAAAGTAGTATATCATCTATTACTGATGGAGATATAGATTATTTATTCAAAGGAGATACTGGAATTTGGATTGGTGGCGATTTTGATATGCAATCAGTTTTTGAAACACAAAGATATGATAGTAGTGTAAGATTAAATAATAGTAATATCACAATTATTAATAAAGGAAATATTAATAATGTAAAATTTAATTAGGAGAATATATATGAATGATAAAGTGAATATAATGTTGGCTGTTCCAGAAATTGATAAAAAATTTCATATATTTTTGCCAATTAACAAAAAAATTGGAACGATTATTGGTTTATTAAATAATGCCTTGTGGGAGCTCACTGATGGAAATTTTCCTGTAACAAATACAGCAGTTTTGTATAATAGTGAAACTTTACAAGTATATGATTTTAATACTTTAGTATATAAAAGTGATATTAGAAATGGTTCAAAGCTTGTACTTTTGTCCAAAAATTATTGAATGTAAACAATTTTACAAAAATATATCAATTTAATTGACAGACAGTCAAGTATGTAGTAACATGAAATTATAATAAAGGAGGAAAAATATGGCAAAGATAACTGCACCAGACATGACAAAAAAGTTAAATGGTATGTCTTATACAAAAATCAAAAATCCTGATGGTTGTACAGTTGAAGATGGAGCAATAGCTATTAAAAAATCTATTGAAGAAGTGTATAATCAGTTAAATTCTGATTTTAAAGAATTAGCAAAAGGATTTAATAATATTGCAGCATCTGGAGTTTGCGGCAGCAAATTAAAAGATAGTGTAATAAAAATAGCAGGACAATGTAAAAAGCAAGGCGGATATTGTTTAACTAGAAAAAATGAAATGAATGATTTATTTAAATATTCAAGTTTAGAGTCAAAAATTAATGAATTAGAAGCGAAATTAGCACAATTGTTATAGTAAAAGAAAGGAATTTCTAATGTCAAAAAAAGGAATTAAAAGCTATTCTGAAATAGAAAATAGCATAAAAAATATGAATAAAACTTTAATGAGTTTAAGTGAGTCATTAAAAAAATTAAAAACAATGCTTACTAGAATGATGACTGAAGGTGAAGGTGGGGATAAGCTTTGGACAGGAGCAAATGCCGAAACCTTTTATGAAAAATCAGTTAAAAATTTAAATAATAATTTAAATGATTACCACGCTGCTTATAAAAGATTAGTAATTTTTAACAATTATTACAATAAAGTTAAAAATGCTAGTAATTCTGATTCAAATAAAGGTGATGTAGAAGTAAAAACTGGTACTGATGACGATGGCTGGCAAAGTAATTTTGATATGGAATGGTAAAATAAAATATGATAAAACTAGATGAAAATACAAAGAAATTATGTAAAAGATTTTTAGGACAAGATGGTAAATTTATTATTAATGAAACAACTCCTAGTGATTTAGTGGATTTATTTCAATATTTTAATGATAATAATATTGATGTGCTTACATTAGAATTAAATGATGTTGTCTTATCTGAAGATGAAGAAGATTTAATTCCGGATGAAGAAGATAGTTTTGACAATGAAGAAGATGAAATTTTAAATAATGACTTTGGTAATGATACTGTTACAGAAAAAAAATTAGAAGAATCAGAATTAAATGATTTGGATAATTTCTTTTAAAAATTTAAAATGAGAGGAGGTAATATAAATGGGCAAGGGAATTAAAAGCTACAGTGAAATTGAGAGAAATATTAAGAGTATGAATAAAACTTTATTAAGTTTAAGTGATTCTTTAAAAAAATTGAAAACATTGCTTACTAGAATGATGACTGAAGGTGAAGGTGGAGATAAACTTTGGACAGGAGCAAATGCCGAAACTTTTTATGCAAAATCAGTTAAAAATTTAAATAATAATATAGTTGATTATCATACGGCCTATAAAAAATTAAAAGTGTTTAATAAATATTATATTGCAACTAAAAATGCTGCAAATGACTCTTACAAATCAGACGATGATGATTATGATTATGTAGAGGAAAAAAATCCTTCATCAGGAAATAGTAATTTTAATGATGATGATGTTTATGATTATGTAGAAGAAAAATAATTTTTATTTTCTGAAGGCAACTAAAAATTTAGTTGTCCTTTTTTGTAACAAAATAAAACTTTAAAAATAATAATTTTAAAATTTTGACTTTAAATATATTTTATTAATATTAATTGAAAATTAGTGATAAATATGATATATTAAAAATGATAGAATAAGGGAGTTGAAAGTATGCAAAATGATGTTTTAGCTAAAATTGATACTTTGATACAAATGAGTGATTGTCAATCAGATATAAATACGTTGCAAATTCAGTTTAGTGAATTAGAAAAAACGATAACAAAGAAAGAAAATGAATTGAAATTAATAAAAAATTCTATAAATGAAGATAAATATTATGATGAAAGTGCTGAAATTGTAGATAAAAATATAGAGATTTCTCTAAATAAAAAAATTAAGAATTTAAAAAAATCTTTGATTGATATAGAAAATCAATTAAGTGAAGAACTTATCAAAGAAAATGAACTTAATTTAGAATTAGAGCAATTAGAAAGAGAAATAAAAGAAAAAGAAGACTTTTTAGAAATTTTAGAAGAAAAAATTAAAATGATGTCTTCTAAGAAAAATAATGATTTTGAAAACCTTAGAGTAGAAACAAAAGAAAAACTAGAAAAAGCAAAAAAACAATATAATTCTAAGAAGAAATGTTATGATAAAATTCAAGGCAAGTTAGAGGTATTAAGCTTTTCAAAAAGTGAATTTGAAAGAAAAATTGAAGATGAAAGCTCAAAATTGATTGATGTAAAAGCAAATCTTTTAAATAAAAGAAATTATATAAATAATGATTTAAAAGCAGAAGACGATCAAAAAATAAGTGATTTATCTAAAGAAATTTCAACTTTAAAAAAAGAAAAATTAGAACTTGAAGATAATCCTTTAATGATTTCTGATAAGGCTAAAGCATATTTAATTGATGAAGATTATACTGGGACTTTAAAAGAAATAGAAAAGTTAAAGAATATAATACTTAAACAACCTTATATGGATGTAGAAGGTTTAAATGCAAGTGAAAATTTAAATATCGAACTAGAAAATGCCAAAGCTAAAAGAGACGAATTTGCGTCAATGATTAATTCTAAAAATTATGAAAGTGTAGATACTACATTGATTAAAGATCGCCTTTCATATATTAAAGAAATCAAAGAAAATTGTATAAAATCTATTGATGAAATCAAAGAAAATATAAAAAATATAGATAATATAGAATTAGATGATTTATGTAAAAGAATTAATTATTGTGAAAATGAGGCAGAAACATTAAAAAAGAAAATTGATGAATTTAAAAATGGAATTAATGATGAAGAATTATCTCCAAGTAAAAAGGTTTCTTTACAAACTTCTTTAATAAAAAAAGAAGAGGAATTAGAAAATATTCAAAAGCTAATGTCTTCATACAGAAAAGACAGAAATTCATTGATTGTTACAAGTTTTAATCTTGAAAAAACTGAAATCAGTAATTTGGAACAAAGGGTAGAACAAATTAATAAAGAAATAAAAAAATTAAATAAATTAGTAAGCTCTACAAATAAATCAAAGGATACTATTGCAATAGAAAATGATAAAAATTATTTAAAAGAATTGAATGAAAATATTAAAGCTATAAAGAAAAGACAATCATTTGATAAATCTCCTAATGAAATATATAAAGAAATTGAATTGCTATTAGGAAAAAATATTAATTCTATAGACAATGAAGATAAAAATATTGAAGATAATTTGAATGAAAATTTAAATAACGAAATTTATTCTGCAGATGATTTTAATGATAAAATAATTAATGAAGAAAGCAAAAGTGATGAAATAGTTACAGCAGATGATTTAATTAATGATAGTGTAAATGATTCTCTTAGCAATAATTTAAATGAGAATGATTTAAATCAGTTAAGTATTTTAAATTCTAATGAAGCTAATGATTCAAATAAATCTACTGGTAATGAAAGCTTAGAAACAAAAGATGATAAACAAGAAATAGAAACAGTCACAATTGATTCATTACCAGTTGTTGATGACAATGATTTAGAAGTAAATATAACAGATTTAAATGATTCTGAAAAAAAATTAAAAGTAATTAATGTAGAAAAATTAAATGATAATACTTCAGATGAAACTTTAGAAAATAATGAGTTTTTAATCGGCGATTATATTTCTTAGAGGTGATAAAGTGGGATTAACAGTAAATACAATTATAACATTAGAAAATAATGAAAAATACATAGTTTTAAATGAAACATTTTATCAAGGAAGTAAGTATTTTATGGTTATGGGAGTAGATGAAGAAAAACAAATACTTCCTAATAATGTTGCTATATTTAAAGAACTTATTGAGGGCTTAGATACTTATATTGTAAAAGTAGAAGATTCTGATTTGAAAAATGAACTTGCAAAAGAATTAAAAGAGCAAATATAAGGTGCAAAATAATTTGCACTTTTTATTATTTAGTGTTAGAATAAATTTATTGAAAAAGCAATGAAGATAATTTAAGTAATGCTATTAAACTTATTTAGAGAGTAATTTAGTTGGTGGGAAAATTACAGTTAATTAATAGGGTGAAATTCACTTATCAGAGCTTTAAAAGTATGTAGTGCTTTAAACTATAAAGAGCAAGTATACCTTGAATTTGGGTGGTACCGCGGAAAATGTTATTTTCGTCCCTTACTTTTATGTAAGAGACGTTTTTTTATAGAAAGGATTTAATGATGAAAGAATTAGAAAAAATATTAGAAAATGCTAAAAATGAAATAAGTGCTTGTGAAAAAAGTGCTGATTTAGCTAATGTTAAAGCTAAATATCTTGGTAAAAAAAGTGAATTACAAGAATTATTATCTAAAATGAAAGATATGACAGTAGAAGAAAAGAAAACTATTGGTAAAGAGATTAATGAAGCTAAACAAAGTATCAATGCTTTAGTAGAAAATAAAAACAAAGAAATTGAAGATAAAATTTTAAATGCAAAATTAGAAAGTGAAAAAATTGATATAACATTACCTTCAAAGAAATTAAGAAGAGGTAGTAAACACCCAATGAGTAGAATGGTTGAAGAGTTTGAAGATATATTTGTTTCAATGGGTTATACTGTTTATGAAGGATTAGAAATTGAAAGTGATGAAAATTGTTTTCAAAAATTAAATTTACCAATTGGACATCCAGCTCGTGATGCTCAAGATACATTCTACTTAGAAAATGAAATAGACAGATTTTTACTTAGAAGTCAAACATCTACTGCTCAAGTAAGAGCTATGGAAGAAAATAAAGAAAAAGGACCTATTAGAATTGTTTGCCCTGGTAAAGTTTATCGTCGTGATGAAGATGCAACTCATTCACATCAATTTATGCAAATAGAAGGATTAGTTATTGATGAAAATATTTCAATGGCAGATTTAAAAGGTACATTAGAATTATTTTGTAAAAAAATATTAGGAGAAAAAACTAAAGTTAGATTTAGACCAAGTTATTTCCCATTTACAGAACCTTCTGTAGAAGTTGATGTTACTTGCTTTAAATGTGGTGGTAAAGGATGTAATCTTTGTAAACAAACTGGTTGGATTGAAGTTTTAGGTGCTGGTATGGTTCACCCAAATGTATTAGAAATGAGTGGATATGATTCTAAAAAATATCAAGGATTTGCTTTTGGAACAGGAATTGATAGATTTGCTATGTTTAAATACGGTATTCCAGACATTAGAACTATTTATGGAAATGATATAAGGTTTATTGAACAATTTGATAGAAAGGATGAAGACTAATGATTTTAAGTAGAAAATTTGTTAAAGATTATATTGATTTAGATGATAATCTTTCTATTAATGAAATAGCAGAAGCAATGACTTCTGTAGGCAATGAATATGACGAGGCAAGACCCTTAATAAATTGTACAAATTTAATTACTGGTGAAGTAATAGAATGTGAAAATCATCCGGACAGTGATCACTTACATGTTTGTAAGGTTAATGTTGGTAATGAAGTTTTAAATATAGTTTGTGGAGCTCCTAATGTTAGAACGGGACTTAAAGTTATAGTTGCATTACCTGGTGCTAAACTACCAGGAGGAGAAATAAAAAAAGGTGTTATAAGAGGTGTTGAGTCTAATGGAATGCTTTGTTCTAAAGCTGAGTTAGGACTTGATAATAAATTCTTAGAAGAAAAAGATAAAGCTGGTATTCATGAATTACCTTTAGATACAAAAGTAGGAATAGACCCTATTAAAGTTATGCAACTTGATGATGAAATTATTGATTTTGAACTTACTTCTAATAGAGGAGATTTATTAAGTATTTTAGGACTTGCTTATGAACTTGGAGCAATTTATAATAAAAAAGTTAAAGATATAGACTTAAAGTATAATGAAAATAAAGAGAATATTAAAGATATGTTCAATATTTCAATTAAAACTCCTGCTTGCTCATTATTTTTAGCTAAAAAAGCTATTAATGTTACTATTAAAGAAAGTCCTGACTTTATTAAAAATAGACTTATAGCATCAGGTATTAGACCAATAAATAACGTCGTTGATATTTCAAATTATGTTATGTTAGAAACAGGTCAACCTCTACATTTTTATGATGCTGACAGATTAGGTGATACCCTAGTTGTAAGACAAGCATTAGAAAATGAAAAATTAACTACATTAGATAATATAGAAAGAAATTTAAGTATTGATGATATAGTAATAGCTAATAACTCTTGTGCAGTTGGACTTGCAGGTGTTATGGGTGGTCTTTCAACAGAAGTTGAAAATGATACAAAAAATATAATTATAGAATCTGCTATATTTGATAATATAAAAGTAAGAAAAACATCAAAAAAAATACTTAGAAGTGAAGCTTCAAATAGATTTGAAAAAGGCCTAGATCCTAAAAGAACTTATATGGCAATAGAAAGAAGTTGTGCTTTACTAGAAAAATATGCTGATGCCACAATAGTTGGTGGAATGTTAGAATATAATGAAAGTAAAGTAGAAGATAAAAAAATTAAACTTACAATTGATAAAATTAATAGAGTTTTAGGAATAAATTTGAAAATTGATGAAGTGAAAAGTATTTATGAAGGCCTTGGGTTTGATGTAAAAATTAATGATAATGAACTTGAAGTATTAGTACCTTCAAGAAGATTAGATATCTCAATACCAGAAGATTTAATTGAAGAAGCTGGTAGAATGTATGGTATGGACAATATAATTGGTAAATTACCTAATTTAAGTGTCGTTAATGGTTACTATGATAAAACAAAACGTAGTATTAGAAATAAAATGATTTCTTTAGGTCTTAGTGAAACTATGAGTTATACTTTAATACCAAATAAAGAAGTTCATAAATTTACCAATGATAATTTTACTGAAATAAATCTTTCTGATCCAATGAGTGAAGATAGAAAAACTTTAAGATATAGTTTACTTTATTCTTTAAAAGAAATATATTTATATAATAAATCACATAATCAAAATAATATTTGTATTTTTGAAATGGGAAAAGGTTTTTATAAAGAAAATGATCAGTACAAAGAAGATAATAAATTAGCAGTATTAATGACTGGAGATTATTATGAATCTATAAAAAATACTAAAGTTGATTTTTATCATATAAAAGGTGTATTAGAAGAATTAATGAACTATTTAGGATATGAAAATAGATACAGATTAGTTGTAAATGATAATCTTCCAAAAGAATTACATCCATATCAATCTGCTGTAATAGAATTACAAGGTAAAGAGGTTGGAATTATTGGTAAAGTTCATCCAAATGTTTTAAAAGACGATGTTTATGTTTTAGAGATTAACATTGATAAAGTTTTAGCGAACAAAGGAACAAGAATGACATATAAAGAAATAGCTAAATTTCCAAGTGTTTCTAAAGATATAGCATTTGTTGTAAATAAAGAAATAACTGCTGATAGTTTGATTCAAACAATCAAAAAAGTTGGTGGGAAATTATTAAATGAAATTAAAATATTTGATATTTATGAAGGCAATAAAATAGGAGAAAATGAGAAATCAATTGCATTCAATTTAATATTTAAAGATAGTAATAGAACTTTAAATGAAGAAGAGGTTATGGATGTATTTAATAAAATTAGTGCAGAAATACCAAATAAATTTAATTGTAGATTAAGAGATAAATAGATGGTTTAAACCGTCTTTTATTTTGAATTTATTTGTGATAAAATATCAACTTAAAGGAAGTAATATTATGAAAGAAGTAAATGCTGCTATACATAATGCAAAAATTCACATTAGAAAAAGCTATAATCAAGATTTATTTGATTTTATTTATCCATTTTGTAATGAAAATATTAAAGAACTATTATCTTACTTTAACTTGAAAGATAAAGATTGTTTATCAGTTTTAGCAAGTTCTGATCAAATATTTGATATGTATTTAAAAGGTGCTAAAAGTATTACAACATTTGATATAAATAATTTAACAAAATATTATTATAAATTAAAAAAAGCAGCAATGATGGCTGGGTTAACTTTTGAAGATTATAAGAAATTCTTTTGCTTTGAAGAATATAATAATCACCGAAGTAATAAAAATGCTTTTGATTATAATGAATTTAATATTATAAAAAAGTACTTAGATAAAGATTCATATCTTTTTTGGGCAGAATTATATAACTGTTTTTCTTCTCTTGAAATACGTACTCCTTTTGGACTTTTTACATATGATGAACCATCGTGTCAAATACTTGAAAAAACAGTAGGGTATTTTAATGAAAGCTCTTATAAGGAATTACAAAAAAATATAAATAAACTCAGTATTGAATTTATAAATGCTAATATTAAAAGTTTACCAGCATATTTACATTCTAAATTTGATTTTATGTATTTTTCTAATATAATTCAATATTGTGATTCTCTTTTTTCAAATTATGATAATTTAGATAAAATAAATAATCAAGAAACAAAACTATTAAAAATGAAAAATGTTTTAAAATATTTAGCGACTTATTTAAAACAAGATGGTTTTATGGTTGCTGGATATTTATATGAACCAAAATATTTAGATAAAGATGTTGCAATTTTTAATAAAGAACTTCGAAATAAAGTATTTGGAAACGATAATTTTTATAACATTTACATTCGCTCAATCCAATCAATTATGTCTACTGAAGTTATGGAAGAAACAAATTTGAACCAAGATATGTGTTTAATATATAAAAAATAGAAAAGCGTAAAAACTTTTCTATTTTTTAAAAGTATATTCTAATTCTTCTTCAATATCATTACATATTAATGTTATTTTTAAATCGTACATTTTATCTCTTGTTTTAGTTACAATTATATAACTCTTTTTTAAATTACAATTTTGATAATTATCTATCTTACTTTTTTTAATAATTTTTTTCTTTGCTAATTCATCGATAGTATATGATGATGAATCACCATTTATTTTTGGTAAGTTATTTTGATTATCATAATATTTTAATATTGTATCTTTAATATAAGTTAAATTTGGGTTGAAACTGTTTGTATTATAATCTTTAGAATTTATATTTTTACCAAATCTTGAAATGCACATGATAAATATAAAAAAGAATAAACAGACAATAGCTAACTTCGCAATTATATTTAATAAAGTATTTCTAGCTTTTTTATTTCTTTTAAATTTAGGAAAATTAAACGAAGGTAGATCAATATGCAATCCACGTTTATTTTTATTTTCGTACATAATATTCCCCCTTTAACTTGCAAATACTATACTACAAAATGCTAATTTAGTCAATTATTTCATTATTAGCATCAAATTCCACATTCAAAAATTTTCTACTTGCTAAATAGTCACACATATGAACAAATTTTTGGGCTTTATCAACAGGTTTTTTTAAAACTTCATTACCATTAAAATCATTTATCCATTGGCCCATGTGAGTTTCCACTAAAGATGCTAACTTTTCCACAGTTTGTTCTGGAATTGGTAGTTCATTTTTCATACTTATTATAAAGTCTTTCATTATAATTGGATGATCAAATCTTGTATATTTTTCTTCTGTAATTCCTTTTTTGAAACCATCATGTAGAATTAGAGCTAAAATAATTAAATCTTTTTCTTCTTTCGTAAAAATCTTACTATACATTTCTAGTTCTAATAAGCTACTGGCAATTTTAACAGCAGCTTTAACATGGCGATAAAGTCCCATTTTCCCGCAAGTATATTTTGGATGATATTTGCCAGTAGATGATGCAGGTATATCATAAAAATAACTTGGTAATTTTTTAACTAATATGACACCAGCTTCTTTAATTTTTTCATTTTTTATTAAATTTAATTCAGTACTAAACATATTTGCATACTCCTTTGTAAATTTATTATAAATTAATTATGATAAAATAGCAAATAATGTGGTAAAATAATTAACGATTGGAAGTGATTCTTGTGAAAAATAATAAAATTGTAATTAGGGGAGCAAGAGAAAATAATTTAAAGAATGTTAACTTAGAATTACCAAAAAATTCTTTAATAGTAATGACAGGTGTATCAGGTTCAGGTAAAAGTAGTTTGGCGTTTGATACAATTTATGCAGAAGGTCAAAGAAGATTTGTTGAAAGCTTATCATCTTATGCTCGTCAATTTTTAGGAAATTCTGAAAAACCAGATGTTGATTCAATTGATGGATTAAGTCCAAGTATTGCAATTGATCAAAAAACAACTAACAATAATCCTCGTAGTACAGTAGGAACTGTTACAGAAATTTATGATTATTTAAAACTTTTATATGCAAGAATCGGAACTCCTTATTGTCCAAATCATCATGAACCAATCTATCATCAAAGTATTGAAGAAATGACAAATAAAGTAATGACTTGGGATTACGGTATTAAATTAGAAATTTTAGCACCAGTTGTTAGAGATGAAAAAGGTTCGCATAAAGAAATATTAGAAGATTTAAGAAAAAATGGTTTTTCAAGAGTTAGAGTTAATGGTGAAGTAAAATTTTTAGATGAAGATATAACTCTTGAAAAAAATATAAAAGATACAATTGAAGTGGTAATAGATCGTATTGTTTTAGCAAAAGAAGAAAGAACAAGAATATTTGAAGCTATCGAGACAAGTACGAAAATGGCTGATGGTTTAGTTTTAATAAAAAAATATGATACTGATGAAGAAATCCTTTGGAGTGAAAAATTTGCTTGTATTAAATGTAATTATTCAATACCTGATTTAGAGCCAAGAATGTTTTCTTTTAATGCTCCTTTTGGTGCTTGTCCAGAATGTAAAGGTTTAGGCTTTAAAAATGCTATTAGTGAAGATTTACTTGTACCTGATAAAACTAAATCAATAAATGAAGGAGCAATTCAGACATTATCAGATGAACAAAATATATTTTATACTGATGTTAAAACTGCTTGTGAACATTATAATATTGATATGAATAAACCATTCAAAAATTTAACAAAGAAAGAAAAAAATATAGTCTTTTTTGGTAGTACTGAACCACTTGATTTTGTATATACTGCTAAAAATGGTAACAAAAGATATTCTACAGGATTCTTTGAAGGAGTTATTAATAACTTGGAAAGAAGATATATAGAAACTAGTAGTTCATGGATTAGAGAGTGGCTTGATAATTACATGATGGAACTTGTTTGCCCTGTTTGTCATGGTGCTAGATTAAAAGAAAGTATCTTAAATGTTTATATCAATAAGAAAAATATTTATCAAATGACGCAAATGAGTATAGGAAAATTGTTAGATTTTATAACTAATTTAAAGCTTAATAATGAACAACAAGAAATAAGTAAATTGATAATAAATGAAATAAAAAATAGATTAGAATTTTTAAAAAATGTTGGACTTGACTACTTAACATTAGATAGAATGGCGGGGACATTATCTGGTGGTGAGTTACAAAGAATAAGACTTGCTACTCAAATAGGTTCCAAATTAAGTGGAGTCTTATATGTTTTAGATGAACCAAGTATTGGTCTTCATCAAAGAGATAATGATAAACTAATAAAATCATTAAAAGAAATGGTTGATTTAGACAACACATTAATAGTAGTAGAACATGACACCGATACGATGCTTGCAGCAGATTATCTTGTTGATGTAGGTCCTGGAGCTGGAAGAGAAGGTGGTAATATTGTTGCTGCTGGAACTCCAGAAGAAGTTATGAAAAATGATAAATCTTTAACAGGAAGATATTTGTCTGGTAAAGAACGTATTGAAATACCTGATAAAAGACGAAAAGGTAATGGAAAATATTTAGAAATAATTGGTGCCAAAGAACATAATTTAAAAGATATTGATGTAAAAATACCTCTTGGAAAATTGGTATGTGTTACAGGTGTATCAGGCTCAGGCAAAAGTTCATTGGTTAATGAAATTTTATATAAAGCAGTATTTAAAAATATTTATCCTAAGTCTAAAGTTCAACCTGGTAATTATAAAAAAATAAAAGGCTTAGATAATATTGATAAGGTCATACAAATTTCTCAGGATCCAATTGGAAGAACTCCAAGAAGTAATCCAGCAACTTATGTTGGTGTATTTGATGATATAAGAGATTTATATGCTAATATGAAAGAATCTAAAATGCGTGGATTTGATAAAGGAAGATTTTCTTTCAATGTTAAAGGCGGAAGATGTGAAGCTTGTTATGGTGATGGTGTAAAAAAAATAGAAATGCATTTTTTACCAGATGTTTATGTTCCTTGTGATGTATGTCATGGTACACGTTATAACAAAGATACTTTGAATATTAAATTTAAAAATAAAAGTATTGCAGATGTTTTAAAAATGCGTGTTGAAGAAGCTCAAGAATTCTTTGAAAATGTTCCAAAAATAAAAGCTAAGTTAGATATTATGATGGATGTTGGATTGTCTTATGTAGAACTTGGTCAAGGAGCCCCAACACTATCTGGTGGTGAAGCAGGACGTGTAAAACTTGCAAAAGAATTACAAAAAAAACCAACAGGTAAGAGTTTGTTTATTTTGGATGAACCAACTACAGGATTACATAGCGCTGATATCAAAAAATTATTAGTTATATTACAAAGGATAGTTGATAATGGTGATACAGTAGTAGTAATCGAACATAATTTAGATGTTATAAAAGTTGCTGATTATATAATTGATCTTGGCCCTGAAGGTGGAGATAATGGTGGAACAATTGTAGCAACTGGAACACCAGAAGAGATTGTTAAAATAAAAGATTCATATACAGGATTATATTTAAAAAATGTATTAAAAAAAGACAAATAATTGTCTTTTTTTATCTCATAATAAACATTGCGGCGATAATACCAACTGTGAATGTTGTTGCTAGTAATAAAATAGTTGGAAATACTGATCCTTTAGTATTATTTATTTTTAAGCTTCTAGATTTTCCTACTTCTTTTTGTTTTTGTTCTTCATCAAGTTTTAATAAATCTTCGCTAGTTAAAACTGGTAATACTTGAGTTGGAACAGTGATTAATTCATTTTTTTCATTTATTTTAGGAATATCTTCTTTTTGTTCATCAATAACTTCTTCAGCATGAAATACGATTTCATGTGCATCACTTTTAACATCTTCATTTACTTGTTCTTCATTTTTAATATCTTGCTTAAATGATTCAACAACTTCTTCACATCTTTTAGAATTTCCAGATAAACGTTTTGCTGCAGCTTTATTAATAAGACCTAAGAAACTAAAATCACTAATTTTTTGTTCTTGAATCTTTCGCTTTTCTAATAATTCTTCAATTCTATTCTTGTATTCTTGCTCTTCGTTTTGAATTTTAGAATTTTGATATTCAGTTGGATTCATATAAATTTTGTTATCTTCTTTTTCCATCTTTATTACCTCTTTTTCTATTTATTTAACATTTCTTTAATCTTTTCAATAATTGCAACTTTTTCAGCATTATCTTCAAGATCAATTAATTTTGTTTTACCATTTTCGTCAATAACTATTCTAGAAGCATAAAGATTAGATGTTTCATCACCATTATCAATAGAATATACTGCATATTCTTTGTCATTATTACTAATTACATTTAGTAATTCAGCATCTTTAATTTCTCCTTTTTCAGTTTCAACTTTAAATGTTTGATTTACATCACTCATGTCTAAATCCTCCATATTCTAAGATAATAATATCATAAAATTATTTATTTAGCAATTTTTCTTTTATCATCTTTAAATTCGTATATAATTATACAAAATAAGATGGCAATAAAAATACTTACTGCAGGTGTAACTAAAATATGTCCAGAAAATAATGAAAGAAGTAATATTAAAATTATACTTGTTAAATATTCTGTATTAATTAAGCTAAATTTTGTTAAAGCTTTTTTAATTACAATATATAAGAATTTTATAAAAACACTAAAATATATAATGAATCCAACTATACCATGGCGATAAAAAACTTCAAAATAATCAATCTCTATTGTCTTAGTGCTTTCTTTTGCTGTATTAAAATTTTCAATGTATCCAATACCAAATACTTTAGCTGGTAATGGTGCATTTTTATAAGAATTATTTGTATTTTTTAAAAAAGTTAATCTTTCACTAAATATTAAGTTATTAATATTATCATAGTCTGTAAATATTTCTAAAATATTGTTAATTTTATAGTAGCTCATATGAATTTTGATATTCTTGTAAAAAGAAGTTTTAGGTAAAATTAAAATAGTAGAGACAATGATTATTAAAAACAATGAAATTATTAAAGAAATATTTTTATATTTTTTTTCTTTAATACTTTTTATAAAATAATAAAGAAAATTTGTTGCTAAAATTATTCCTAAACTTAAAATTGGTACTTTAGTTCCCATTGTAGCAAAAACATATAAAGTAGATAGTATTAATAAACTTCCAAATAATTTATTTTTCTTATAAATTAAGTAATAAATAATTATGGGAAGTAAAAAACTTAAAATATTACCAATAGCATTAGCTGATAAAAACCATCCAATGCTTCCTAGTTTAGAATGACTATAACTTAAAAAAGAAGTATTAGTGATATCAGCAATTATAATTGAAAAAATATAAATAGAAAAAATTATAACTAAATGTTTTAAATTAAACTTAATTTTGTATTGTTTAAAAATTTCAATAAATGTTATTAAAACTACTGGTAAATAAAAAGTATTAAGTAAATTTTTTACTTCATAAATTGTTGAAGTTAAATCTTTATAATAGAAATTAATACCAGTGTATATTATAAAATAACTCCCTATAATTATAAGAAAAAAAATATTTTTCTTTTTATGTTCTTTGTTAATAAAAACTAAGTATACAAAACAAAATACTAAAAATAGTAGTCTAACTATAGAACCTATAGTTAAATTAATATCAAATTTTTTAATACTAATTGCCGTTATAATATCTAAAAAAGGTTGAAGGTATAGAAAAATAATTAATATTTTTTCTATATTTTTTTCTAAAAAATTATTTATTTTTTTCATTATAAAATTTCTCCCACGCGCTATTAGTATCTAAATATTTTATATTTTTTCTTTTTTCTAAATACTTATCAAAAGTTTCAATAACTCTAGCTGGTACGCCAGCAACAACTGAATTATCAGGAATATCTTTAGTAATTATGCTACCAGCTGCAATAATAACATTAGATCCAATTCTTACATTAGGAAGAATTATACTATTTGAACCAATAAACACATTATTCATAACTTCTATACAACCATTGTTATATTCAAAATTTAAATTACAACCATCAATATTATTAAGCATATTATGTGTAATATCATGAGTGATAAAAGTAACATTACTTGCTACTACAACATTATCGTGAAATGAAATTAATTCTGGATCAGCAGGAATAAATCGAGGCTGAAAGAAAAAATTTTTCCCAACATTTTTGAATAAATTGTGGTTTACAATATATTTAGTTCTCTTATTACTTTCAAATATCAGTGCAACTCTTAATCTTTTTAATTGTTTTTTAGTATAAAATTTCATATTATCAATCCTAATCTAAGATAATTTTAGCATAATTTTAAATGCTAGACAATAATTCTGTTAATATAAAAAATATTATATAATAAAAGTCATAGGTTATGTTATAATAATTAATAATGAAAGGTTAGATAATTATGAGTAAATATATTATTTCTATAGGTAATTTTAATATAAGATGGTATTCTGTATTATTATTAATTGCAGTAGTTGTAGGATTTTTATTACTTGCTAAAGAAGGAAGAAAATATAATTATAATATAGATTTTTTATTTAATATGTTTTTTTGGATGATTATTTTTGGATTCATAGGTGCAAGAGCATATTATGTAATATTTAATTTTGATTTATATAAAAATGATTTAATATCAATTTTCAAAATTTGGGAAGGCGGTCTTGCAATTCACGGAGGCATTATTGCTGGATTTATTACATTAATTATATATTGTAAAAAATATAATGCTAATTTAATAAAAATTACTGATATGTGTTGTGTACCATTAATTCTTGGTCAAGCTATTGGAAGATGGGGAAATTTCTTTAATCAAGAAGCACACGGAGTAGCTACAACTTATGCTAAATTAAAAGATATGCATATACCGGAATTTATAATTAATAATATGAATATTGGAGGAATATATTATACTCCAACTTTCTTGTATGAATCTATTTGGTGTCTTTTAGGATTTATAGTTTTATTAATAGCTAGAAAATTTAAATATTTAAAAGTAGGTCAATTAACATCTATATATTTAATGTGGTATAGCATTGGAAGATTTGTAATAGAAGCTAGTAGAACTGATTCTTTAATGCTAGGTGGATTTAAAGTTGCCCAACTTATATCAGTATTATTATTTTTAATAGGGTTATTTGCATTTATGATTTTATCTAGAAGAAGTAAATTTGAAAATCTTTATAGTGAATCAAATGCTGATCAAATTAGATTTTAGGTGATAAAATGTATGATTTAATAATAATAGGAATGGGAATTTCTGGAATAAGTGCTGCTATATATGCTAAGAGAAATAATCTTAATGTATTAGTACTTGAAAAAAGTGCACCAGGAGGATTACTAAACAAAATTAATATAGTTAGTAATTATCCTGGAGTTGGAGATATAACAGGGCCAGAATTATCTTATGAATTATTTAAACAATTTAATGAAAATAAAATAGAATATAAAATAAGTGAAGTATTAGATATCACTATTGAAAATAGTATTAAGAAGATTGTTACAAAAGATAATGTTTATGAAACTAAATATGTAATAATTGCAAGTGGTAGAATCCCAAGAAAATTAGGATTAGAAAATGAAGAAGAGTTATTTGGTAGAGGAATAAGCACTTGTGCACTTTGTGATGGTAACCTTTATAAAGGAAAGGATATAGCAGTAGTTGGTGGTGGTAATAGTTCTTTAGAAGAAACAATATATTTAGCAAAATTAGTAAATAAAATATATTTAATTCATAGAAAAGAGCAATTTACTGCTGATAATAAATTAGTAGAAGAAGTAAAAGAATTAGATAATGTTAAAATAATAGTAAATAGTAAAATAGTAAAAATAAATGAAGAAAATGGTATGTTAAAATCTATTGATTTAGATAATGGATTGAATTTAAAAGTTTCAGGGTTATTTGAATATATTGGGTACATTCCAGCTAACAATTATCTTGATAAATTAGATATAACAAATGAAGAAGGATATATTGTTGTTAATGATAATTATGAAACAAAAATATCAGGAATTTATGCTGTAGGTGATAGTATTAGTAAAAAACATTATCAACTAGTTCATGCTGCAAGTGAAGGAGCAGAAGCTGCTACGAATATAATTAATAAGATAAAAAATTAAGCTTATATCAAATTGATGTAAGTTTTTTTATGCAAAAAATGTCAAAAAATAAGAAGTTTTATCTAGTTTTGTCGAAAGCCTTGAAATATAAAAAAATTACTATATAATACAGTCTCGAGAAGCAGAAAAAGATGCTAATCACTTTCTTATCTAGGGATTTAATTCAGGGGGGTTAAAAGTAATAAAGGAAGTGATTATATATGACAAAAAAAGATTTTTTAATCTTAGGATTATTTATCTTAATAATCATATTATTATATATAATTTATAAATTGATATTTATATTAATATAATAAAAAAGCATCTTTATTCTGACTGAATAAAGATGCACCCAACATGTGGTTAGCATCATTCCCTAAAGAAATCTGCTTCTCACTTAAATTAATAATAGCATATATTTTTATATTAAACAATATTTATAATTTTAAAACTTGTTAAAAAATAAAATATATTTTATAATTTTTATAGATAAGAATAACTTATCTATATTTTTTTGAAAAAGAGGTAACAATATGAATGAAGAAATAATTAAACAACTAGCAAACTATTTAAATGTTAAAGAAAGTCAAATAAAAAGTGTATTAAATTTATTAGAAGACGGCTGTACTATTCCGTTTATTGCAAGATACAGAAAAGAAGCTACCGGTTCACTTGATGAAGAACAAATAAGAGTTATTGAAAATCAATATACATATCTTATGAATTTATTAAAAAGAAAAGAAGATGTAATTAGATTAATCGATGAAAAAGGCTTATTAACAGAAGAATTACAAAGAAATATAATGGCTTGTAATAAACTTACAGAAGTAGAAGATTTATATCGACCATTTAAAGAAAAGAAAAAAACAAAAGCAAGTGAAGCAATTAAATTAGGTTTAGAACCACTTGCTAAAATGATTATGGCCTTTCCAACAAATGGAACTTTAGAAAACTTAGCTACAAAATATATAAAAGAAGGTGTTGAAAATACTGAAAAAGCTTTAGAAGGAGCTTCATTTATAATAGCTGAATGGATAAGTGATAATGCATTTTATCGTAAATCTATTCGACAAAATATTTTTAACAATGGTTTTATAACTTCTAAGTTAAAGAAAAATGCAGAAGATTCTAAAAAAACATATGAAATGTACTATGATTTTCAAGAGAAGATAAAATACGCTAAACATTATAGAGTACTTGCTATGAATCGAGGAGAAGACGAAAAAATACTTACTGTTTCACTAGATTATGATTTTGATAATATTCAAGAATATCTAGAAAATAAAATTATAAAAAATAAAGAATCTTTTGTTGTAGAATTAGTTAAATCTGCTATTAAAGATTCATTAAAAAGATTAATTTTACCAAGTATAGAACGTGAGATAAGAAGTGAATTAACAGAACATGCAGAACAATTAGCTATAGAAAATTTTAAAAGTAATTTAGAAAACTTATTACTAACAAAGCCAATCAAAAATTCAAAAGTTTTAGGATTTGATCCAGCATTTAGAACAGGGTGTAAATTAGCGGTACTTGATGAGTCTGGAAATATGATAAAAGTAGAAACAATTTATCCTCATGAACCGCACAATAAAAAAGAAGAGGCAAAGAAAATTTTAAGAGATTTAATTGGGAAATATGCTATTAATTTAATTGCTATAGGTAATGGTACTGCTTCACGTGAAAGTGAAATGTTTGTTGCTGATGCCATAAAAGATTTAGATGTTAAGTATGCAATAGTAAGTGAAGCTGGTGCATCAGTTTATTCTGCAAGTGACTTAGCTATAAAAGAATTTCCAGATTTAACTGTTGAAAAAAGAAGTGCAATATCAATTGGAAGAAGAGTACAAGACCCATTATCAGAATTAGTTAAAATTGATCCGAAGAGTATTGGAGTTGGAGAATATCAACATGATGTTAATCAAAAAAATTTATCAGAAGCTTTAGAATTTACTGTAGAAAAAATAGTAAATGAAGTTGGGGTTAATGTTAATACAGCATCAGCTAGTATTTTAAAATATATTTCTGGGATGAATAAAAAAGCAATAGATGCAATTACTAATTATAAAGAACTATATAAAATAAAATCTAGAGAAGAAATCAAGAAAATAAAAGGAATATCTGATAAAATATATGAACAAGCAATTGGATTTTTAAGAATACCTGATGGCGATAATTTACTTGATAAGACTGGAATTCACCCAGAAAGTTATGATATTGCTAATAAACTAATTAATAAAGTTAATCTTGATTTGAAAGATATCAATAAAGAAGAATTTAAAAATAGATTAAATGAAATTAATATAAAAGAAATGGCTAAAAATCTTAATACTGATGAATATACCTTAAGTGATATCATTAAAGAACTATTAAATCCAGGATTAGATCCACGTGATAATTTAGATAATATAATATTAAAAAAAGATGTATTAGATATTAAAGATTTAAAAAAAGGAATGCAATTAAATGGTGTTGTAAGAAATGTTGTTTCATTTGGAGCTTTTGTTGATATTGGACTTCATGATGATGGCTTAATTCATGTTTCTAAGTTGAGCCATGATTTTGTTAAAGATCCACTCGATATTGTTAAAGTTGGAGATATTGTAGATTGTTATGTTGTTGATGTTGATATAGAAAAAAATAGAGTATTTTTAAGTTTAATAAAATAAATAAAAATGTTATAATAAAAAGCAGAAAGAGTTGGTAGTATGAATAAAAAACTAAATCTTTTCGCTTTTTATTTGATATTAATTTTATATTTAGAATTATGTTATAAAATAGTAGTTTATAAAAACTTTACTGATGGTTTAATTTTCACTTTATTTTTTTCAATAACTATTGCATTAGTTTTATATTTTTTAACTAAAATATTTAAAACAAGAAATAAACAATTTATTTTTACAATAATTATTACAGTTTTTATTTCATTTTTATTTGGATTTAATTTGGTTTATTATAAGTTACTAGATGTACCTTTTTCAATAAGTACGATTACACTAGCAACTCAAGCTATAGAATTTTATAAAATTGGATTCCAAGTATTTTTTGAAAATATTGGTTATATATTGATAATGATTATTCCACTTATTTTATTAATTATTTTTAATAAAAAAATAGATTTTAGAAATTATCATAAAAGAAAATGGAAGTTATTTTCTAAAATTCTAATAAGTTATTTATGTTCTATTTTAATTATAATTCCTTTTAAACAAACTGGTTATAAGTATTATTTTAAATATGATAACTTATTAGAAAGTATTAATTATTTTGGACTTATAACCAGTAGTAGATTAAACGTTGAAAGATTCTTATTTGGATTCAATGATACAATAGAGATTCAAAAAACGTTCAAAGAAAATAGAAATGAAACAGTTATTTCAAAATATGAAGATAATATATTAAATATAGATTTTGCTTCTTTAAAAAATAATGCTATAAGTGATGAAGAAAAAAATTTATATGAGTATTTAGAAAATAACATTGCTACATCTAAGAATGAATATACTGGTATGTATAACGGTAAGAATTTAATTTTTATTTTAGCAGAAGGTTTTAATAGTATAGCTGTTGATGAAAAGTTAACACCGACATTATATAAATTAACTCATACTGGGTTTGTATTTAATAATTATTATTCGCCTGTGTTCTTATCAACTACTGGTGGTGAGTTTCAAGCTACCACCAGTCTTATTCCAACTCAGGAAATATTAAACCTTTGGCGAAAGTATAACCCATCATTTTTATATTCTCTTGGAAACACTTTTAATAGCTTAGGTTATCAAACAAATGCATATCATGATTGGACGTATACTTATTATAAAAGAGATTTAACTATGCCAACTCTTGGCTTTAATAATTATATGGGATGTAAAAATGGTATGGAAAATTACATTGATTGTAAATGGTTACCAAGTGATATTGATATGATTAATAAAACTAGTCCTCTATATATGCAAAATGATAAATTTATGACTTATTATATTTCAGTTAGTGGACATGCACCATATAATTTCAATGGTGGTAATAGCATTGCCATAAAAAATGAAGAATTAGTTAAAGATTTACCATATGATGAAGATTTAAAAGCATATCTTGCAACCCAGATAGAATTTGATAGAGCAATAGAGGCTTTAATTAATAACTTAAAAGCAAGTAATAAACTTGATGACACTGTTATTGTTATAACAGGAGATCATTATCCTTATACTTTAAGTGTTGATAAAATTAATGAAATATCTTCCTATGAAAGAGATGAATTATTTGAAGTTAATCATAGTAATCTTATAATTTGGAATAATAATGATAAAATAATAAAAGAAGTAGACAAAGTTGGTAGCCAAATAGATGTATTACCAACAATTCTAAATTTATTTGGTGTATCATATGATTCCAGGTTACTAATAGGTAATGATATTTTAAGTGATACAGAAGGTCTTGCTATTTTTTCAGATCATAGTTTCATTTCTGATAATGGAAAATATATAAACAGTACTAAAACTTTTATACCAAATAGTAGTGTTAACTTAACTGATGATTATTTAGAAAATATGAAATTAAGAGTTGACAATAGTTTTATAGCAAGTAAAATGATATTAGAGACTGATATTTATAGGAAAGTAATAGGTGATAAATAATGTGCGGAATAGTAGGATTTATAGACAAAGAAAAAAATAAAAAGAAAATAATAAAAAATATGGCAGATAAAATTGCTCATCGTGGACCAGATGCTGAAGGTTTTTACGTTGATAATGATATAGCTTTAGGTCATAGAAGACTTTCTATTATTGATTTATCTAATGGTAAACAACCAATGTATAATGAAGATGAAAGCTTAGTTGTTGTTTTTAATGGTGAAATTTACAATTATCCAGAGCTTAAAACAGAATTAAAAAAACATAAACATAAATTTGCTACAAAAAGTGATACAGAAGTTTTATTACATGGATATGAAGAGTGGGGAAAAGATTTACCAAAAAAATTGAGAGGAATGTTTGCTTTTGCTATTTGGGATAAAAACACTAAAACATTATTTTGTGCAAGAGATAACTTTGGAATAAAACCATTATATTTTTATCAAAATGCTGAAGTATTTATGTTTGCTTCAGAAATAAAATCCTTTTTAGAACATCCAAAATTTAAAAAAGAATTGAATAAAGAAATACTAGCTTCATATTTATCATTTAGTTTTACTCCTACAAATGAAACATTTTTTAAGAATGTTTATCGATTAGAACCAGGCTATAGCTTGACTATAAAAGATGGTGAAATAAAAAAAGATAGATTCTATAAAATTGAATTTAATGAAAAAACAGAAGATTATAAAAAAAGTGTAGACAAGATTGCTAAAGTTATGCAAGATTCTGTAAATCATCATATGTTAAGTGACGTAGAAGTTGGATCATTTTTATCAAGTGGAATAGATTCTTCATACTTAGTTTCTCTAGCAAAACCAGCTAAAACTTATACAGTAGGTTATGATATACTTAAATATAATGAAATAGATTATGCAAAAGATTTAACTGATAAATTAAATATAACAAATATCTCAAAGAAAATAACTAAAGAAGAATATATGAATATTATACCTAAAATAATGTATCATATGGATGAACCATCATCAGATCCAGCTGCAGTGGCTCTATATTTTGTTGCAAATATAGCTAGTAAAGATGTAAAAGTAGTTTTATCAGGTGAAGGTGCCGATGAATTCTTCGGAGGATATAATATTTATAGAAGAGATGTCGATATGGGATTTTATAACAAAATACCATTTAAGATACGTCATTTAATTGCAAAAATTGCTTCTAATTTACCAGAAATAAGAGGAATAAATTTCTTGATTAGACGTGGTATGACTTTAGAAGAAAACTATATCGGAGTTAATAGAGTATTTGGTAAAAACGAAATAAAGAAAATATTGAGATTGAATAATCAAATAAAAAATGAAGATATTACAAAACCTGTTTATGAAGAACAAAAAGGTAAAAGTGACATTATTAAAATGCAAGCAATAGATATAAACTTTTGGCTTATAAAGGATATATTACAAAAAGCTGACAGAATGACAATGGCAAATTCATTAGAAGGAAGAGTACCATTTATTGATAAGGAAGTCTTTGAAGTGGCTTCTAGTCTTCCGATTGAATATAAAGTTACGAAAGAAAATACAAAAGTTGCTTTAAGAGATGCTGCCAAAAAAGTAATTCCAAATGAATCATACAAGAAGAAAAAATTAGGATTCCCAGTCCCACTTCGAAATTGGATGAGAGATGATGACTTTTATACTGAAATAAAAAATACATTTAGTAAAGATTATGTTAAAGAGTTTTTTAATCAAAAATATATTATTAAATTACTTGAACAACATAAGAATAATAAGAAGGATAATTACAAGAAAGTCTGGACTATCTACTGTTTCTTAAAGTGGTATGAAATATTCTTTTTAGAAACAGTTAAATAATTAGAGGTGTTTATGGGATTATCATTAAAAGATTATGTAAATAATAAGGAAATAAAGAATATAAATGAAATTGAATTATTAAATGAAGATTCATTAACTTCTAGAGCTTTAAAGTTTGCAATAGAAGCTCATGGTGATACTAGAAGAAAAGATGGTATTTTATATATAAATCATCCTATAGCAGTTGCTAATATGGTTAGAGAAAATGGTTATTGTGATGAATGTATAGCAGCAGCTTATCTTCATGATGTTGTTGAAGATACAAAATACACACTTGAAGATATTGCTAAAACATTTACTGGTAAAGTAGCACATCTTGTTGATTGTGCAAGTGAACCAGATAAAAGTCTTGATTGGGAAGATAGAAAAAAACATACTATTAATTTAATTCCTAATTTATCTAAAGAAGAATGTATTGTTCCATTATGCGATAAAATCAATAATATTGAAGATTTGATTAATGGTGATAATAGATATGGTGATGAATTTTATAGTAAATTTAAAAGACCCAAAGATTATCATGAATGGTATTATTTTAATTTACTTAATGGTTTTAAAAAAGTGTATGGATATAATGATTTGGTAAAAAGATTTGCAGTTGATATAGCGTATTTATTTTTAAAAAATGAAGAATTATATGATTTTAATAAAAATCTAGAAATACCAAAGCGTAAATAATAGATATCTGAAAGGAAGAAAATGATGAAAGTAATAGATAAAAGTTTCGAAGAATTAAATACTAGTTTAGATATATCACAAATATTAGAAAATATTACAGCAACATTAAAAAATATGAATATTGATTACAAAATTTTAGAAAAAATATATCAAAAATCAGAAAATTTCTTTATTCAAATTATTAATGATGGGACATATTCTATAAAACTTCCAAATGGCGTTATTAAAGAAAATAGAATAGCAGGAACTTCTGGAGCTTTAAAAACTAATATGATTTTTAAAGTGGATGATAAAGAATTAAATATAATTCCAGGTGTCGTATTGCGCAAAAATTATAATGTTCACCAATTAGTTCATGAATTGTTACATGTACTTTCTTCTAGACAACATGATTATTTTGATGATGAAGGAATAACTTACACAAAAACCGGAACAAAAATTGATTATTATAATAGATCTTTAGACGAATATAGCAATGAAAAGAATTTTTCTTCGGATGGTTTAAATGAAGGAATAACAGAATTGTTAGCCTCAATAATAACAAAAGAATATACAGGAAATTACGCCCCATATGTTGTTATTTCAAAATTATTTATGAATAATAATAATTATTTATTAAATGCTTATTTTGATGATAATATTTCTGAATTTGAAAAATTTTATAAAGATGTTGAAGAAAAACAATCATTAGTTACTAGAGAAGATTTTAAAATTTTAACTTCTAATTGTACAGATTATGAAATGATTTCAAAAATTATTGTAGCTGGTATTAAATATTGTAAATCGAATGGGCAAGAAATTAGTGATGAAGAATTGAATTTAATGATTAATTACTTAGACAACAATTTAATGCTAGACTCCGGGTCTTGGTATGATTTAATATCAGAAAATGTTTCAAAACTAAAATAATTATAGTTGATGCTATAATTATTTTTAATTTAATTATAAATTAAAGGACTCTAAACTATTAAATATTTTTTAAATCATTTATAGCGGTTAAGTACGATTCAACTTTAATTTTTTCTGTGTCTGATAAATTCCTATACAAATTAATAATATTATGCTCTTTTTCATTCAAGCTAAAATCAGGTTTAGTTGGATCGTCAGTTAAATCAAGTAAATAATCAGTTGAAGTATTTAAAAGATTAGCCATTTTTACAATAGTTTCCAATTTTGGGTGGATTTTACCACTTATGTATTGACTTATAGCTTCTTGAGATACTTCTAATTCCACTGCTAAAGAAGTTAATGACCTGTTTTGAGATTTAATTATTTTTTTCATATTTTTCATTGTTATTTGTTTCTTCATATAACCTCCACTTTGTAAACTTCTAAAAAAATTATATAATTATTACTTCAAATTAAATTGAAGTATGTTAAAATATAATTGAAGTAATAATTATATAAAGATAAGAGGTTGATTAAAATGTATCATTCTAAAACTATTGGAGATGTCATAAAAGAATTGCAAAGTAGTAAAAATGGACTTACAGAAAAAGAAGCGGAGAAGCGTTTAAAAAATAATGGCTTTAATAAATTAAATGAAGCAAAAAAAGAATCTAATTTCAAAAAATTTATTAAAGAATTTAAAGATATAATGATAATTATTTTAATAATGTCTGCTGGCATATCATTTGCATTAGCCGTTATTAATCATGAATCATTTATAGATAGTATTGCTATCATTTTTATTGTTATACTTAATGCTATTATGGGATATATACAAGAAATAAAGGCTGATAAAGCTTTAGAATCTCTTAAAAAAATGCAAATTAATAAAGTAAAAGTAAAAAGAGATAATATTGTTAAAGAAATAGATAGTAAAAAATTAGTTATAGGAGATTTGATTTTATTAGAAGCGGGAGATACTGTACCCGCTGATGCAAGAATTATATGGGAATCATCATTAAAATGTGACGAATCTTCTTTAACTGGTGAATCAAATCCTCTTAATAAAAGCATAGAATCTTTAAGTGAAAATACACCTCTTGCTGAAAGAAAAAATATGATATATTCTGGTTCACCAGTAGTTTATGGTAAATGTCATGCAATAGTTACAGCTACGGGTATGAATACTGAAATTGGAAAAATCGCAAAGTATTTAGAACATGAAGAAAATGAAATAACACCATTAGAAATAAAAATAAATAATATTAGTAAATTTTTATCAGTACTAATATCAATAATAATATTTGTTATGTTTATAATAGGCTTAGTAAAAGGAATGAAATTACTTGAAATAATAATGTTATCAATATCTTTGGCAGTTGCAGCTATTCCAGAAGGATTACCGGCTGTTATAACAATAATTCAGTCTTTAGGTGTATCTTTTATGGCAAAAAATAATGCTGTAATTAGAAAACTTTCTTCTGTAGAAACACTAGGATGTACAGAAGTTATTTGCTCTGATAAAACTGGAACAATTACTCAAAATAAAATGTCAGTTAGAGAAATTTATTATGATAATAGATTATTTAATATAGATGAAATACCTACTGATCATTTTTTATTGGATATAATGGCTTTAAATAATGATACTGTAAAAAGTGAAAATTCCTATATTGGTGATCCAACTGAGATTGCTCTATATAATGTCTGTGAAAATAAATTAATTGATATTGACAAACTAAATGAATTACACTGTAGAATTAATGAATTACCATTTGATTCTGATAGAAAAATGATGTCAACAATTAATGAGTATGATAATTGTATTAAGATTTTAACTAAAGGAAGTTTTGATTCTATAATAAATAATTGTGATAAAATACTAGAAAATGGAGTCATTAATAAATTAACTAAGAAAAAGAAATTAGAATTAAAAAAAATAGAAGAGCAAGAATCAGATAAAGCTTACAGAATTTTAGCATTTGCTTTTAAAGATTTAGATAAACAATTTGAATGTGATAAAAATTTAGAAAATAAACTAATTTTTGTAGGACTTGCTGCAATGATTGATCCACCTAGAAAAGATGTATATGAAGCAATTACTATGTGTAAAAAAGCTAATATAAAACCAGTTATGATTACTGGAGATTCACTAAAAACTGCTGAAGCAATAGCTCGTGAGATTGGAATATTAACAGATAAAGATAAATCAATTACAGGAGTAGAATTAGACAAATTATCAGATAAAGAATTACAAGAAAAAGTTAGTGATTATTCAGTATATGCTAGGGTAAGCCCTATGAATAAACTTTCGATAGTAAATGCTTGGAAAGCTAATGGAAAAATTGTAGCAATGACTGGAGATGGAGTAAATGATGCCCCAGCATTAAAAAATGCTAATATAGGAGTAGGAATGGGTATCACAGGAACAGAAGTATCAAAAAATGTTTCAGATGTTATATTAGCAGATGATAGTTTTTCAACAATAGTAACAGCCGTAAGAGAAGGAAGAAGAATTTATGATAACATTAGAAATGTTTTGGTGTATCTTTTAACTGGTAATATATCAGAAGTTTTAGTAGTATTTATTGCTATGATTTTTGGAACTGAAATTTTTAGCCCAATTCAACTACTTTATATAAACTTAATTACTGATAGTATTCCTGCAATAGCGCTTGCTTTTGAAGAAAGTGCAAAAGATATAATGCAAAGAAAAACAAGTAATAGAAAAACATTTTTTACTCAATTTTTAACAGTGAAAATGATTACTTCAGCAATATTAAAAACAGTTGCTGTACTTGTAGTTTATCTAATAAGTTGTAAGATGTATAGTATTAATATAGCAGCAACTCAAGCTTTCTTAACATTAGTATTTTTAGAAATGATATTCACATTTTCATGTAGAAACTTAAAAGAAAGTATGTTAGGAAGAAAAATGTTTGAAAATAAATATATAAATAAAAGTATGTTAATTTTAATTACTTTTCAATTAATTATATTTCTAACTCCATTAAGAAGAATATTTGGTATAGCAAAATTAAATATAATACAAATACTCTCATGTGCAGTAGTCGTTATAATAATTTACATAATTGATGAAATAACTAAGAAAATATTTACGAAAATTTTAAAGGATTGATTTTATGAATGATGTTTACAATGTTAGAAAAATCCCTTTATCCAATAATAAAGAAAGAAGAATAAGTCAATTAAAATATATTTTAGGAAAGGAATTAAGTTTAAAAGAAAAAATACTATTAGGTAGAGACACAACTATAAAAGAAATAGATGGATATATATTAAAAGATTATTGTTGTTACCGAGCTGTAAATACTGAAACTTATAAAAAATATTTAGAAATGGGATATATTAGTAGTGGAAGAATTGATGATGAATACGAAGAATATTATCTTGATAACACTTTGTATAACAATAATAAAGGAATAGATTGGTACCTTGGAGGAGTATGTTTAAGATATGGTGAAGTTATACTAGAATGTCCTGCTTATAAAAAATACTTTCAAGTTGCTTTTGATAATGGAAATGGGATGTCCAAAGATCCTACAGTTAAATTTATGAAATCTTCTGGATACAAAAATTGTATTCCAATTGAATTAGTGAAAGTAATCCATGGTTTAGATTTAGATAATGAAATTAGTTTAAAGAAATGAATTAGTTTCACGGATAATTTACTTGAAGTTTACAAAATATTGACTTTTTTTGAAAAATGTATTATAATCGCGGTAAATAGGGAGTAATTGTATGGTTATTAGCGTAATGGATGAATTAATGAAATATTATATTTTTACAGTACCAACTCAAGATAACTTGGGATTTGATTATTATGCTCTAAAATCAAATGAGAAAGATTATACTTTAGAAAAAATACCAAATATTATAGATTTTTTAAATAGAAAGCATTTGAAAATTGATGAAATATATAAAGAAGATAAAAATTACTTAGATTATATAAATGGACTTTCTTATGCTTTAGTCAAACTATTAAAAAAACAAAAAGTTTCTAAAATGATTAATAATAATTTAATTTATTATGCAAATGGAAAGATTAATTATATGCCTGATGATAGTTTATTTGAAAATAATCAAAGAATAGCAAAATTAAATTACTATGAGAAGGAAGAAAGAAATAAAGCAAAGGAAAACTTAATAATATATATGCTTGATCAAATTAATGATTATAATGAAAGTCTTATTAATAATAAAAGAAGCAAATAGAAATTTCTATTTGCTTTTATCTTTGATATCTATTTTCAATGTCTTCAATATTTTCTAATTTATTTTTAAGTCTATCACTAACTATCACATAATTTATTGGAATCATCAAATAGTTAATTACTTTAAATTCGTTAGTTTTAGGATTATAAAGAAAATAATAATCAGCTTCATTTTTTAGACCAATAATGTTAAAAATAATAGAATATTCACTATCTATTTTACTTTTAATAACGTATGACTGAATCCTGTTCTCAACAGGACTATAAGAATCGTTATAATTTTTAACAAGACTGCAGTTTTCATAATTTAATTCAGGAAACATCAATTCTAATACTTTTTTTATTATAACAATTTGTTCACTGTATTGCATATTAGACAAAATATTTATTCCATTATTACAATTAAATAGTTTACAAAATAGTATGTTAAATTTATTGGCTAGGTATTTATTTTCAGCATAATTTTTCTGAAATTCAGGTAAATGATATTCTTCAATAAAATGATAAGATAATCTATTTAATAATATTGAAAACTTATAATCATGATTTAAAAATTTATTAACTAATGCATTACATTTATCTAAGATAATTATAATATTGTGATATTCATCAACATTAAATTTATTTAAATTTTCTTTTATAAATTTAGAAAATTTTGGATAGTTAAAAATATCATCACTAAAAAATTCTTCTATATTTA
Source organism: uncultured Bacilli bacterium (assembly GCA_934129945.1). GTDB lineage: Bacteria > Bacillota_I > Bacilli_A > RF39 > UBA660 > RUG14121. Next base: position 61,953 of record CAKOXC010000001.1, on the reverse strand, counting down.
TATTAAAATTTTTCTTGAAATAAGGTGATAACTGGAAACAAATATTTTGAAGCCATTCATTATAGTTATTTAAATCTAAGTTTAAATTATGTCCAGTTAAATTTTCTATTTTGTTTTCAGTACTTTTTAGTGTAATTTCTATCATAGAATTCCAGTCATCATTGGTTAATTCTTTTAAGCTAGTATCATATAAATTTACTTTTTGATTTATTATTTCTTTATAAAATTCAGTATTTTTTTCTTCTTCAAAGTAGAACAAATTATTTCCAATCATTGCATCTTGTATCATTTTAAATGAATAATCATTATAATCTAAAAAACTTTGAGCCTTATTTTTCTTTGAAGCTTCTTGATTATATAACGTTTTAATATAACCAATCTTTAAATCTATATTTTTTAATTCTTCTTTATTTAAAACTTTGTGAGGAATCTCTTTACCATCATATAATTCAAATATAGTTCCATTCTTTCCCGTTCTTTTTTTGTCGATATTAGTTGCAAAGTGAAGAGTTTGCATTCCCATTTGAATGTATGGTAAGTCAGCTGCCAATGTTAAAAAATAATTACAGTTATTATCTTTATCATGTGCTGCTAAAAAGAAATGATGTACTTCTAAATTTTCACCATCATTTGAATAAACTGTAGATTCCTTTTTACTATCTGGATCAATATTAGTTTCTATAATTGTAGAATTAATTCCAAACCTTATCAAATGCTTTATGTAGAATTTCAGCAGCAGATCTACAAATAACGCTGTAATCTCCACCATTTTCTTTTCTGTCATAAAAAACTTTTTTAATTTCATCAAATGTCATAAAATCATCATTAATTTTATTTTTTACGCGAAAAAAGAAATCAGTATTCTTATATAAAACTTTACCTAATTCTAAGTAAATATATCTTATTTTATATAAATCAGGCCACAAGTTACTAACTTCAGAAGTTATTTTGTTAATTAATACATCTGTATTCATAATATCACCGTACTTACATTATATCATGAATACTATAAATTAAATAAAAATTAAATTACAGTTTGTTTGAAATAAAACAGATATACATAGTTGCTAAAATCATAATACTTATTTTTTTAATGTTTGTGTGATATATTAAAAAGGTAAATAAACATTTATAAATATTATAAAAATAAATTTAAATTAAGAAAAGGATGTTGTTTAATGATTTTAAATGTTAGTGGAAGAACAGATATTGTAGCATTTTATTCTAAATGGTTTATGAATCGTTATAAAGAAGGTTTTGTTGATGTTAGAAATCCTTTTAATCCTAAAGTCATAAGTAGAATATATTTTGAAGATGTTGATTTAATTTTATTTTGTACTAAAAATCCTTTACCAATTATAAATGATTTAAAAAAGATAAAAAAGCCAATAATATTTCATGTTACTTTAACACCTTATAAAAATGATATTGAGCCAAATGTTCCATCTAAAGCAGAAATAATAAAAGCTATTAAAAAATTATCAGAAATTGTTGGAATAGATAATTTAGTAGTTAGATATGATCCCATATTTTTAAGTGAAAAATATAATATAAATTATCATATAAAAGCATTTGATAAATTATGTGGGTTACTAAATGGTTATGTACATAAAATTATTGTTTCTTTTATAGATAATTATAAAAATGTTAGAAAAAATGAAAAGACATTAAATTTTAAACCATTTACTGAGAGTGATTATGAATTAATTGGCAAAAATTTTAGTAAAAGTGCTAAGAAGAATAATATGACAGTTCAAACATGCTTTGAGGATAGAAACTTGAGTGAATATGGTTTTGTTGTGGGTGAATGTTTATCACATGAACTTGCTTACATACTTACTGGTAAAAAATATAAAAATTGGAAATCTAGAAAAGAACAAAAGTGTAATTGTGTTCAGATGGTTGATATTGGTGCTTATAATTCTTGTAAACACTTTTGTAAATATTGTTATGCTAATTATGATGAACAAAAAGTAAATTATAATTATTTAAAACATTCTGATAATTCTTCTCTTTTGATTGGAAATATAGAAGAAAATGATGTTATTAAAAGAAGAAAAGATTAGCTAATTTCAAGTATTTGTAGTATATTTTAATAGTGAGGTCAATTTAAGAAAATCTAAAAATTTAAAGGAGTAAAAAATGAATGAATATTTTTTAAAAAGAGAATATAAATTTTTATATTTAAATGCTTTTTTTTACAATTTTGCAAATGCATTAATTGAAACTTTTGGAACAGTAATGCTTTATAAAGCTGGTCTTCCAATTTATTTGATTTTATTAATATACGATATAAGATTTCTTATAACTGGATTTATAACACCATTTTTTGTAACAATATCTAATAAAATAGGAATTGCAAAATGTTTACTTATTTCTAATATTTTTAGTATAATTAATTCTTACTTTATGCTTAATGGTGGTAGTTTAAAAACTAATATTATAATTTTTATTTTATCAATGGGATTAATGGGACTTTCAAATCCTTCTTCAGATGCCTTATCTAGCAAATACGTAGATAATAAAAATCGTGGAAAATTTAATAGTATATATTTTATTTGTAAAATCCTTGGAGCAGTTTTTGCAAGCTTGTTTGTGGCATGGACTGTAGTAAACAATAATACAATATTTTTATTCTTTCTAATAGTTTCTTTCTTTATTTTACAATATATTATGGTTTTAAAAATTGATTATAAACCAGCGAAAAAGAATAGTCCTTTTAAATCTGCTATGAAATATTTACTTTATAAAAAAAGTAGTTATAAAATAATTTATGCTTTTCGTACTAATCACATTATAGAAAGATTATTTGTTCCTTTATATTTATATATAGTTCTTAAAGATTTTAAAGCATTTTCTATGGTTATCATTTTTTCATTGTTATTCCAAATTGTTACTATTACTTTGATTGGAAAGTACACTGATAAAAATATAACAAAAGCTAATAACTTAGTTTCTATAATTAGAATTTTTATAACTTCGATTTATCTATTTGCTAAAAATAAGATTATAATTTCTGTTAATAAAACAGCAAGTGATAATTTAGAAAAAGTTTATGAAACTTCTGTACAAACTTCAATTCAAAACATTATAAAAAATTCTAAAGAAGATAAAGATTTATTAGCAGCAGTAGGTCAAATGAGTCTATGTTTTACAGAAGTTATTATACTTACAATCTTAGCAATTATAACTAAATTTATTGGTAAAAATATATTTTACATAATATTTATTATGTCAATTATTTCGACAATAGTAATTAATTTAGAAGTTAAAAAGTCTAAAATATAGTTAAGGTAGAAAAACATTAATTATTATTATATAATTTTAATAGGTAATAAAATAATTAATTTATGCAGTGGAGGTATAACATGCGAATAGGAATAGACATAGATAATGTAATTTCAAATTTAGGACAATGTTTATTAAAAGAATATTTAATTCATGATAAAGAATTAAGAAATACTGGAATTATAAATGAAAACGTAGATGTAAGAAAAGGAAGATTTGATTGGTCTAAAGAGGAAGAAGAAGATTTTTATAAAAATAATATAGAGCGAATAGCAAAAAAATTAGGTCTCATTGAAGGAGCTAAATATTATATAGATAAACTTCATGAAGATGGACATTTTGTTTGTATTATCACTGGTAGAGATAATGGAGAATACTCTGATCCCTTAACTATGACAAAAAAGTGGTTAGCTGAAAATAATATTTATTATGATAAGTTAATTTTAACAGATGCATATGTTAATGACGCTAAAGCTTTAAGGTGTTTGGAAGAAAATATTGATATTATGCTTGATGATTCTATTAGAATATGTAAAAAATGTATTGAACATGGAATTACTACATTTGTAATGGATACACCATTTAATAAAAATTCTGATGTTCCAAGAGTTAAGAGTTGGAAAGAATTTTATGATTGTGTATCAAATTATACAAAGAAAAAAATTAATATAATTTTAGATACAGATACTTATAATGAGTGTGACGATCAATTTGCACTTGCTTACATGTTAAAAAATCAAGATATATTTAATATTGAAGCAATAACAATAGCGCCATTTTCTCGCGTAAAAAGAAATGTATCCACAGTTGATAGTCAAAAATTAAGTTATGAAGAAATTTTAAAAATATGTAAGTGGCAAGGTTTTAATTCAATTAATAAAGTATTTGAAGGTTCAACAAATTACATTCAAAATGGTTATGATGAGGATAATGCTGCAGTAAATAAAATTATAGAAGTAGCTTTGAAAAATGATAAAACCTATGTATTAGGAATCGGAGCTATTACTAATATTGCTTTAGCAATCAAAAAAGATCCTAGGATAATTGATAAAATAGAAGTTATTTGGTTAGGTGGTAATGCAGTTGGTTATAAAGATAATCTTGAATATAATTTTAGACAAGATATTGAAGCTGTAAAAATAGTATTTGAATCAAAAGTAAAATTAACTATCCTTCCATGTAAAAATGTTGTTTCAGAATTAAGAATTGATATTAATACTTTAAAAAGATATTTAGAAAATAAATCTGATTTATGTAATTATTTAATTAAGAGATTTTATAATGATGGTTATCATGGAATCAAAGAATCAAGAGTAATATGGGATATAGCAGTTATAGCTTATATGATAAATCAAAATTGGTTTGAAACAATTGATGTAAGTTGTCCAAATATAAAAGAAGATACTTCTTATGAAATAACTAATAATAAACATAAAATTACTTTTGTTACTAAATTGGATAGAGATAAAATATATGAGAATTTATTTGAAAAATTAGGTGAATAAAAATGAAGTTAACAAGCAAAGGAGCAAAAGAATTATTAGAAATAGAAAGCAAAACAACAAAGGATGACAGATGGATAGAACATTGTATTTCAGTAGGGGATAGTGCTGGAAGAATTGCTAATGCTTTATATGAAAAAGGGATAGATGTAGATGTAGATAAAGCTATTACTTTAGGATATTTACATGATATTGGAAAATATAATGGTGAATCTCGCGGTCATGTTATGAGGGGATATGAGTATTTAAAAAGTAAAGGATATGATTTAGAATATGCTAATATTTGTTTGACACATTCCTACTTAAATAATGATGTTACATGTACTGCAGGCGGTGGCCCAAAACCAGAAGATAATCCTTTTTTGACTGATTTTATAAAAAATCATGAGTATACAATTGAAGAAAAAATTATAAATCTTTGTGATTTAATGTGCCCTCATGGATACAATGTATTTACAATTGATAAAAGATTAATTGATTTAATTATTAGAAAAGGAGCATATGCTAATACCCAATATCATGTTATAGAAACTTATAAATTAAAAAAATATTTTGATAATTTATTAGGGTATAATCTATATGATTTATTTCCAAAAATAAAAGATAATTTATGATTAGAAGGAATATAATTATGAAAAGATGTAAGTGGTGTAATGAGAATAACTCTTTATATGTTTATTATCATGATAAAGAATGGGGAGTTTTAAATACTAATGATAAATATTTATTTGAAATGCTAATCTTAGAATCCTTTCAAGCTGGATTATCATGGGAATGTATCTTAAATAAGCGATTATCTTTTAAAGAAGCTTATGATAATTTTGATATTGAAAAAGTAATTAATTATGATGATAAAAAAATAGAAGAGTTATTAAATAATAAAGATATAATTAGAAATAAATTAAAAATTCAAGCAAGTATTTCTAATGCCAAAATATTTAAAAATATTCAAAAAGAGTATGGTAGTTTTTATAAATATTTATGTCAATTTATTAAAGAAAAAACAATTTTTGAAATTGGAAAAACAACTAATAATTTATCTGATATGATATCTAAAGATCTAATTGAAAGAGGAATGAAATTTGTTGGCTCAACTACTATATATTCATATTTACAAGCAATAGGTTTCATTTATTCTCATGATAAAGAGTGTTTTTTATTTAGAAATAAATAAAAAAGTTTTAACTATTAAATTAATATGATTAAAAAAATGATATAATATGTTTATAAATTAAATTTTTAGGAGTATAAGTATGAATCTAAAACAAAAAATAGAAAATTATGTACCTTTTAATGAACAAGAAGAAAAAGATAAAGAACAATTTTTAAAATTTATTGATACATTTGATGATGTTTTGACTAGAGATAATATTTTGGGACATTTTTCTGCATCAGCATTTGTGGTAAATAAAGAAAGAAATAAAATGGTAGTTGTCTATCATATAATTAATGATGGTTGGATTTATCCAGGAGGACACGCTGATGGAGAAGATGATTTTTTATCAGTTGCAGTTCGTGAAGTTGAAGAAGAAACAGGATTAAAAGTAAAAGTTTTAGATGAAAATATATATTCAATTCAATCTGCAACGGTAAAAGGTCATATAAAACGTGGAAAATATGTTTCAGCACACCTTCATTTAGATGTTGTATACATTATGGAAGCAGATGACAAGTTACCATTAATTTATAAGGAAGATGAATCAAAAGGTGTAAAATGGATTTCATTTGATGAAGCAGATAATGAGACAATGTGTGATTTTATAAGACCTATTCATAAAAAATTAATTGAAAAATTAAACTCAAAATGAAGATGATAAAAAGCATTACTGCTTATAATTATCTTTTTCTTTATTTCAAATATAATTATTATTTAATTTATTGGCTGATAATTATTGATAACATTACTTTTTTATAATAAATTCTTTTCAGGATACAAAAAAATCAATCTTTCGATTGATTCTATATATCAAGTTCAAACTAAACAGTTCGAACAAATTCCTCAATGGAGCGATTAAGCAACAGCTTACGAACCATAACGCTCTCTTTCTAAAAATATTATATATGAATTCTTATTAAATTTCAACGGGAGTATGGAAAATTTTGTTGTTTTATATTATAATTTTATAAAGGTGATTTTATGAAATATAATGTGGAAAAAGATAGTAAAAAATTTTATTTTGGAAAACAAGAAGATTATTCAAAATATAGACCCACATATCCAACCGAACTTTTTGATTTTTTATCTAAGGAATATAATATGAAAAATAAAATTATAGTTGAGTTAGGTGCAGGAACTGGAAAGTTTTCTAAAATAGCAAGTTCTTATTGTAAACAAATTTATTATGTTGAACCAAATATTGATATGATTAACAAAGGAAAAGAATATTGCAATGATTGTGATAATATTGTTTATATTAATAAAAGTGCAGAATCAACAGGATTGCCTGAAAATTCAGTTGATATTGTATTTGCGGTCCAAAGTTTTCATTGGTTTGATAAACAAAAATTAAAACAAGAAGTAAATAAAATATTACAATCTAATGGAGATTTTGCAATAGTTTGGAATGACTGGGAAGATGAAAATAATGAATTTAGTAAGGAATACTTCAAATATATAAGCTCTTGGAATACTAAACTTACTGGTAAAACATATCAACATAAAAATGTTGATGATCGTAAAAAATTTTTCAAGAATAGTGAATATAAGACTTATACATTTATCCATTCTAAAGATTATACTATAGATATGCTAATAGGGTTATCTAAATCATTATCGTATGCTCCAAAAGAAGATAGTGAATATTATGATGAGTTTATAAATGGTATTATAACTATTTTTAATAAATATAAAAATGATGACATCGTTAGTTTTGATTTTCATACAGAAATGTTTATAGGAAAGGTTTAGGTGATGATTAATGATTGATAATGGTTATCTTTTTGCTAAAGACAATAAAAGAATATTCATAAATACAAGTTTAGGATGTGCTGGGCAATGCGCATATTGCTATTTACCAAAAATGGGATATAGTAATAGTTCAGATAATTATAGGACTATTTCAGCACAAACTATAATTGAATTTATAGAAAAAAATAAACTTGATATAAATCAAAAAACTTTAATAACACTTGGTTGTTATTCAGAGTGTTGGGATGAATATAATAAAAATGAAACAATTAGTTTAATAAAATACTTTTTAAAAAAGGGAAATCAAATTCAATTATCAACTAAGAAACAAATAAGGAAAGAAGAACTTACCGAAATATTACCACTAATAAATTATTTTGGACAACTAGTTATTTTTGTTAGTTCGGCAACTATTTCTAAACATGATACCATTGAAAAAAATACTACACCTATTTCTAATAGATTTCAAAATTTTTCACTTTTTAATAGTTTAGACATACCTGTTGTTTTATATATAAAACCAGTTTTAAAAGGTATAACAATCAATGATTTAGAACTTTATAAAAAATATATTGAAAAATATAATATTAAAGATGTAGTAGTCGGAAGTATATTTACAAATTACATATCCGAAGAAACTGTTCATTTTTCAAATAAAAATGAATTGTTTTATACTAAAAATAGTGATGAAGATATGATTATTTCTGAATTATCAAAAATAACAAATGTCTATAAAAGGAGTTCTGAAGTTATGTACAAATATAATGTTAGTAATCATATAGAAAAAGTAAAAAATGAAGTAGCAAAACTATTAGAGAAAGACAACTCTGGACATGGACTTGAACATATTAATAGGGTTTTAGATTTATCTTTAAAATTTGCTGAAAAAGAAAATGCAAATAAGTATATAGTATCATTAATAGCATTACTTCATGATGCAGATGATTATAAGTTATTTGGTATGGAAAATGCAGAAAAACTTACAAACGCCAAAATAATTATGGATGATTGCAATGTTGATAAAGCTATCCAAGAACAAGTATGTGATGCTATTAATAATATTGGATATAGCAAAAGATTAAAAGGACATAGTCCAACAACTCTTGAAGGGAAAATTGTATCAGATGTAGATATGTGTGATGCATTAGGAGCAAATGGTATTTTAAGAGTCTATACTTATAGTATGAAAAATGGAAAACCATTTTTTGATAGAAATATTTTCCCAATTGAAGATATGAATGCAGAAAAATATACAAGAAAATGTGCAGATAGTAGTGTATGCCATATTTTTGAAAAAATATTAAAACTTAAAGATTTAATGCTAACTGATTCTGGTAAAGAAGAATCTAAAAATAGGCATCAAATAGTTGTAGATTTTTTATATCATTTGTTTAATGAAGAAAATGCTCCTGAATGGATTGAATATTTAAATAATTATCTTAAATAAGGGTATGGGAATTCCCATAGTAGAATTTATGCGGGAGTATAAATTCAGTGCTGGCTAGACACAAGTTTTACTCCCAGATTTAAAAATATATAAAAAGAGGATTAAATTATTTTGATAATTTTTTCCTCTTTTTGAAGATTATTTATATAAAAACATATTCATTAAAGACAATTTCTTCTGCTGTATTTTTATAGTTGTTCATCAATTTTGTCCATTCCAATGGATTTAATTCTTTGTTTTTTTCAGACAGTCTTTCATCATTCTTAATATAATTTTCCATTAGTTCTTTATAATAATTCTCACAATATCTACTTTCTAAAAGAAGATGATGGGTTAATTTATTTGTCATCAATAGGGTCTCATAAAAAGCTTGTTTATTTTTGGCAATAAAGTGTAATCTTAATATTCCATATCTTCCAATTCTTCTATAATTTTCGTTTTTTTCTAAATATAAATCTGGTAATAAATAATCTTCTTTTCTTGTATAAGTAACTTTCATTTTTATCATTCCTTTCTTCTTTAAATAGTGTTAATTAATTCGCTTTTTGGCACTAATATTAAAATATCTTTAATAATATTTTTTTCAGTATTGTAATGAAATCCAAATCCACTACAATTATGATTTTTACATCTTAAATGGTAATAAACAAAAATTGTGTAATTTCTTTAATATTGTACTTTTGATTATGTTCTTTAATATAAAATGGCTTATTTGATATTTCATTAACTTTGTATTAAAGTATTGTAAGAGTAGTAGGATATGTAATTTTGTATTCAGCAGGTATTATTACTTATAAGTTGGTGTGTAAAATAGTTTTAATTTGTCCTAATTTAACTGTATATTTAAAGTTTTTTAAGATGTCAGTTAAATCTTTATTAAGTTTTAAATTTTCAATTACTTTAAATTCAAGCATGAAAAAAGTCCTCATTTCTGTGATAAGAGAACTTTAAAGTTTTATATAAAATAAAAACTCACAAACTTTTAAGTCCGTAAGTTGATTTCAAATGGAGCCTTAACTATACACGTATGCGAAATTAAGACTATAAGATTTGATTAAATCTCTCTGATAAATAAATTATATCATTTTATTAGATATTTTCAAGGAAGTATATGAATTTTTTATAATTTGTTGTATTATTTAAATAATTAGAAATTTAATAATAAATTATTGTAAAAACATAAGGAGTTAAGATATGAAAAAAATTGTATTCACACATTCTATAAATAGTATAGTAAGTAAATTTACATCTCTATTTTTGGCTATATATTTTTTAAAAATTACAGACGGTAATTTTATTAGTGTAGTTCTATATTATACATTAAAGTATTCGTTAAACGGAATTTTTTCTTTTTTATCTTTAAAATTGCTAAATAAAAACAATGTATTAAATGTTTATCGTATAGGTTTATTTTCGAATGGACTATGCTTATTAGTTCTATTATTTTTAGGTAACGATATTAAAAATTATATATATCTTTTTGCAGTTTTAGATTGTGCTACAAGTCTATTATACTGGTCGGCATATAAAATGATTTTATATAATTTTAAAAATGACAATCAATTTAAGGAAATATTCTCTTATAACAGTATTGTAACAAGCGTAATATCAATTATCTCAACAGTTGGAATGGGTTATGTAATAGTAAATACATCATATTCTATTTTATTAATTATAATCGTTTTGTTAGTATTTATTGCAGTTATTTCTACTTTCTATTTGGATAAATATACATTTGATATTAATCCTATAAAATTATCAAACATTAAATATGCGTATAAAGATAAACAAGCAAAAGAAATATATAAAATTGTTTTCTTTGAAGGTATGGGTTTTAGAGGTGGATTAGATACCACTATTACATTTATTATTTTTTTAACTTTGGGTTCAGAATCTAGTTTAGGAAATTTAAATGCTGTTTTTGCATTTCTAGGCTTAATTACTTCTTTGTTAGTTAAAAAATATTTAAAAGAAAAAGGAAATAAAAATGCTTTTTTAATATCAGCATTAGCGATTTTAGTTGTAACAATACCAATTATTTTTACTAATTCATTTATAGTTTTTATAATTTATAATATTGTTTTTAATATTGCATATAAAATTACTCAAATTTTAGTAGATACTGCAGTATTTAACATAAGTTCAAACAAAACCTTAACTAAATATCAATTGGAATACACTTATTTAAGTGAAGTTATCCATGGATTAGGAAAAGCATTCAGCGAACTAATTCTATTAATACCAGTCGTATATGCATTTAATCTAAATAATTTAAGAATAGTTGCTGCAATTTTATCATTTAGTATATTACTACAAATGTTAGTATATAATAAATATTGTAAGAAAGATTTTAATTAATTGGGATCTAATAAAGACAATGCTAGTTGGCATTGTCTTTAGAGTTTTTAATAGGTATATATTTTTAAGCGTTCTATCTTGTATCTTTAAAAATTTAATTTTAGTTCAAATTGCTCGTTCATCTTCAAAATATCTAAGATAATTAAATCGTTTTTTTACTTTGATTAAACATTCAATGTTTTCTTCTAGTGCTTTAGCATATTCTATATAATATATTCTTCTTTTTTAGATAAAATAAAAACTCACGAACAATTAAGTCCGTAAGTTGATTTCAAATGGAGCGGTTAAGCAACAGCTTACGAACCATAACACTCTCTTTCTAAAAACATTATATATGAATTCTTATTAAATTTCAATGGTAGTATGGAAAATTTTGTTATTCTATAGTATAATTTTGTTATGTAATAGATTCTTTATTGAGAGGTGATTATAAATGTTTGTTAATTATGCACATAGAGGTGCTTCTGCATACGCACCTGAAAATACAATGATATCATTTAGAAAAGCATTACAATTAGGTGCAAATGGAATTGAATTAGATTTACAACGAACAAAAGATGGAAAAATTGTCATTTTTCATGATAAAAATATTGATAAGAAATCCAATGGAAAAGGTAAAATTAGTGATTATACATATAAAGAATTATTAGATTTTGATTTTGGAAGTTGGTTTGATATAAAATATAAAGATGAAAGAATTGTTTTATTTGAAAATTTTGCCAAAGAATTTTTATCAAAAAATTTAACTTTTGCTATAGAATTAAAACAAGAAGGAATAGAAAAGAATGTCTTAGATATTATAAAAAAATATGCTACGCACGATGATATTTATATAACATCTTTTAATTTTAAAGCTCTTGATAATGTTAGGGCGATAGATTCAAATATAAAATTGTCTTGGTTAATCGAAGATAGAATAAACATTGATAATATAAGTAAATTACTAGAAATTAATGGGATTCAAATATGTCCTAATGCAGAAGATGTTACAATAGAAGATATAAAATTAGCAAATAAAAGTGGAGTTAGAGTAAGACTTTGGGGAGTTTCTAATGAAGATATAATGAGGAAAGCTTTTAATTTTAATATAGACGGAATGACTGTTGATTTTCCAGATAAACTTAAGGAATTAATGGAGGAAAAATATAATGGATGTAAATTTTAATGATGAAATTATTTACGAAACTAAAAATTTTATAGTATGTATACCTAAAATGCCACATATTCCAAGAAAAGATGGTGGGCATATTTGGATAAGAGCTAAAAAAAATAAATTTTGTAGTAGATTAGATTTAAATCCTAAAGAAGCAACAGAAGTGATGAGACTAACAATGTTAATTAGCGAAGCAATGATAAACGGAATGAAAAATAGGAATATTAGTATAGAAAAAATAAACTATCAAGAAAATGGTAATTGGGCATATCGTAAAGGAAAAAATCCAGTTTTCCATATACATTTATATGGAAGAACAATAAATTCAAAAACTCAAACTTTTGGAGAAGCGCTAGTATTTCCGAACAAAGATACAGGTTTTTATGATAAATTTGAATCATTTAATTTTGACGATATAAGGGAGATAAAAAAGCAAATTTCATTATTAGAAAATACTGAAAAGTATAATCCTAAAAATTGGAATTTAAAATAGTTTATTGAAAGGATAATATTATGAATATTTATGTTATAAGACATGGTAGAACAAATAATAATGATTTAGGACTATTTAATGGAAGAAATGATGAAGATATAAATGATATAGGAATAGAACAAGCAAAAAAAGTAAGAGATACTTTAAGAAAAATTAATATAGATTTGATTATATGTTCTCCTATGAAAAGAACAAAACATACAGCAAATATTATAAACATAAACAACATCCCTATAATTTACGATAACAGATTGATAGAAAGAGATACTGGTGATATAACATTAATGCCCTATGAAATAATTGATAGAGAAGAATATTGGAATTATTATTCTACTAAATATAAAAATGTAGAAACAGTAGATAATTTGTTAAAAAGAGTTTATTCTTGTATTAATGATATAATTAAAAATTATAATAATAAAAATATTTTAATAGTTACGCATAATGGTGTAGCAAGAGCAATATATGCGTATTTTAATGGTATTCCAAAAGATGGCAAGATTTGGAAAATTGGAACACAAAAAAATTGTGAAATTAGAAAATATAATATAAAATAAAAGGGCCTGGGAATTCCCATAGTAGAATTTATGCGGGAGTATAAATTCAGTGCTGGCTAGACACAAGTTTTACTCCCAGATTTAAAAATATATAAAAAGAGGATTAAATTATTTTGATAATTTTTTCCTCTTTTCTATATAAAATAAAAACTCACGAACAATTAAGTCCGTAAGTTGATTTCAAATGGAGCGATTACTAAAGGGGTAATGCACACTTTTGATAAACAAATTCATTTGTATTTGACGTATTAATTATAATATGTATTTTAGAAAAGAGCAACCATTTAATCGGAGTTTATTAGAAAAAACGGAAATTACTAGGAAAATGCTAGGAAATTTAGTATAATTTTATTAGTATTATAACTTGAATTACTGTTGGAGGTATTAATGAATAAAGAAGAAATATTAAGAAAAGTAGATATATTATATATAATGTGGAAAGAAGGTAATCTTGGAGGAGAATTTATGCCAGAAGATGAAAATCCACATTTAGAAAAAAATTCATTAGAAAATTATTTGTATTTTACATTGCCTATGGCACTTAATTATCAAAGAAATTCTTATACATTATGGGAGAGTGCATTAAAAACATATAATGATGAAGAAACAAGATTTGTATTTAATCCTAAAAAATGTTTAGAAAAATCTTTTGAAGAAGTACAATTTGCTCTTGCAAAATACAAAGTTGCCTTACAGAAACAAAAACAAACTGAAATATGGATAACACTTTGTGCTACTTTCGTAGAATTATTTGATGGGGATATTAGAAAATTATTTGATGAATTAGATAATGATGTTGATAAAATTAGAGATTTTATACAAATCCAAAATAGAAAGAAATTTCCATATTTAGCAGGGACTAAAATATGTAATTATTGGCTATACGTTATTTATCAATATACTGATAGAAAATATAAAAATATAGAAAATTTAACAGTAGCACCAGATACACATGTTATTAAATCAACTCATAGGCTAGGACTTATCAATGATGAAGAATTAGAAAGTTCTGATGTTCAATTGATAGTGATAGACAAATGGAATAAACTATTTAAAGGAACAAAATATAAACCTATTGATATTCATACTGCATTATGGTTATGGAGTAGAAATGGATTTATTGCTTTAGATGAGAAAGTCTTAGATAATATTTCTATGAAAAATAAAATTAAGAATTCATATGAACAAAATAATTATATAGAAAAATTCAGGAGAAGAGGTTTACTTACTTTTGAAAAAAATGTTTTTGATAAAGTTATAGAATTATTACCAAAACGAGGAAAAGTTTTAGATTTAGGATGCGGTAATGGATATCCTTATGATTATTATTTATGTTCTAAAGGGTTTAACCTTATGGGTGTAGATTTTTGTGAAAAACATATAAATGAAGCAAAAAAGATAAATTCTAATGCAACTTATAGTGTTAATGATATTGAAAACTATAATATGGAAACACAATATGATTTAATAATGATGTTATTTTCATTACTTCATTTACCAAGAGAAAAACATAAAGAAGTATTATCTAATATATATAATAGCTTAAATGATAATGGTATATTATTACTTACACTTAGAGATGAAGATGCAGGTATAATAAAATATAAAAGCAATTTTTGTAATCAAGAAATGATGTGGAGTTATTATGATTATGAAACATATATAAAAATACTTTCTGAAATAGGCTTTAAAGTCATATATAGTGAAAATCAAAATAAATATGGCATTGATGAAAGCCATAACTGGTTAATATTACAAAAATAAAAAAGCATGTAGGAAGGATGGATTTCTACATGCTATATTTTTTTCTTTAATTGTAATAATCTATTTATTGTCATAGTAGGACAATATTCTTCTGGCAAGGAATTATTATTATGATTGAACCAACAAGTATCAATTCCATTATTCATTCCGCCTAATATATCAGTTGTTAATGAATCGCCAATTAATAACATTTTATTTTTATCTTTGTTTTGTGTTTTATCATATAAGAAATTAAAAAATTCTGGCATTGGTTTTGAAAATCCAATTTCTTCTGAACAAATAATTGATGAAATATATGACTTTAGTTTTGCTTTTTCTAATTTGTTAATTGCAGCGTCTTTAGGACCATTTGTAGCAATAATAATCTCATAATCAGAATTAAGTTCTTGTAGTAATTTACAAGCATTTTCAATTTCTACTATATTAACTCCTAACATACTACAATACAATTCATTAATTGCTACTGCGGTTTCAAAATCAATTTTTAGTTCTTTAAAGAAAATGACAAATCTATTTGCTCTTAAATATGTTATTTTATCTTCAAGTGTTTTTATTGAATCAGGAATAATCATATTTCCACTTTCCCAAGTATGCCAATAAGCAGTATCAAATTTTTTCCATTTAAAAAATAAATCATCACTATATTCTATTTCTAATTGATTAATTATAGTAGTAAATGCATATTTGATTGATAAGTTATTATCTATTAACGTATCATCTAAATCAAAAATAAGTGTTTCATATTTGCTCATAGAATATCAACTCCAATGTTGTCTATTGTACCATTTTTTTATATAAATTGCATTATCTTTTATATATTTTGTAAAATTATTTGTAATAACACAAAATAATTTTTCATTGATTTCTATATATCATGTTCAAAAAGTTCAAACAAATTAGTTAAACTACATCCTACAAACATCTCTTCTTCTAAAAATATTATGTATGATTTTTTGAATTTCAATGTAAACATATAATTTTTACGAAATATGTAGTATAATATATTTTATAAATAACTTCAGGAGGTGTTATATGAGCAAATTAGAAACTTTTTTACAGCAAGCAAGACAGTTTGAACAAAAAAATATTACTTCCAAAGATCCTGATTTTGTTGCTTGGAATAATTCATTAATAAGATATCTAGAAAAAAATTATGGCATCAATTCAAGTACTACAACAAATTTTAAAAATAGACACTACTCATTAAGTGTATATACATTAGGCACACCTACTAGTAGTTTCATATCTGCTTTTAAAAAAGGAATGGCAATTACTGTAAAAGAATTAGAAACATTGTTAATAGAAGAAAATGAAGAAAAAAATACTAGCGATGGCACAGTGAAATCTTACATCATTAGTGATATGAAAGAAATTGAAGATGTATTAAATAACAATGTTCAAGATTTGGAAATATTAAAAAAACTTCATAGAAAAGTAGATGGTAAATATCAAACTTGCATAAAAGATTGGTCAAACAGTATGTGGGCATGGACTCCCAATTTTGGATTTAATTATGAATTATTAGGGGTATCATCATTGATTGATAATTTGCAAACTATGCTTTATAAATTGTCAGCATTTGCAATGAATTTAAATGTATTAAATAAGGAGGAAAATAATATGATTTTTCAACCAATTATAAATAATAATAATTCTAATGTAAACAATTTAAATATACAGGTTAACTTTAATGATATTAGAAATAAAATAGAAAAAAATGATTCTATTTCAGGTGACGAAAAGGCTGATATAATTGATAAAATAAATGAATTAGAAAAAGTATATACCAGCCGTGATTCAAAAACAATGAAATGGAGCAAGTTAAAATCAATTTTAATCTGGCTTGCAGATAAAGGAACTGATGTTGCAATTACATTAATACCTGTAATATATCAAATATTAAATCAATAATGAAAAAGGAGATAGTAATGGAGAATATAATAATAAAAAGAGCAACATTAGATAACTTGATTGATATTCAAAATTTAAATAATAAACTTTTTGAATTAGAAAAAAGCTTTGATGATATTTTAATAGAAAATTGGCCATTAACTAATGAAGGGAAAAAATATTTTTCTGATTTGATAGTAAATAATTATGTTGTTATAGCTATTATTGATAAGAATATTGTTGGTTACCTAGCAGGTTCTATAAATGAAAAAGGGTGCTACGAAGAAGTTCAGTATGGTGAAATAAATAATATGTATATAGATTCTAATTATAGGCTATATGGAATTGGTAGAAAATTATTCGAATCATTTAGACAATATTGTTTAGATAATAATATAACTAATTTACAAGTAACAGCAAGCGCAAAAAATAAAGATGCGATTAATTTTTATAAAAAAATAGGTTTTAAAGATTTTAACATTACATTAACAAGCAAAATATAAGGAGAGAAATATGAGTAATTATATAATAATACATGGGAGTTTTGGTTCAAATGAAGGTAATTGGTTTCCTTGGTTAAAAGAGCAATTAGAAAATGATAATCAAAAAGTTGATGTTCCACAAATGCCTGTAGGTGTCGGTAATCAAAATTTTGAAAGTTGGTCCAAAGCATTAGATGGATTAGAAATAAATGAAAATACAACAATCATCGCTCATAGTATTGCACCTGTATTTGTATGTAAATATTTAATTATGAATAAAATCGATGTTAAAAAATTAATATTTGTATGTGGATTCAATAATTATTTAGGAATTGATTCAGAATTTGATTCTGTAAATAAATCAATGTTTATTGATAATTATTTTGATGTTAAAAAGTATTGTAATAATATAATTTGTTTTTATTCGGATAATGATCCTTATGTAACATTTAAAGTAGAAAAAGAATTTGCTGACAATGTCGCTAATGAACAATACGTTATTAAATCTGGAGGACATATAAATTCAGAAAGTGGATATACAAAATTTGAAGAAATTTTAAAGGAGATATAATATATGAATATAAATATTAATAGAGTAAAAATAATTGTTACAATTCCAATTGAAAGTGTAAATGAAGTAAGAAATGCTATATGTGAAGCTGGTGCAGGAATAATTGGAAATTATACATACTGCTCAATGTATTGGAACTTTTAAACCTAACGATAAGGCTAATCCTTATATTGGTGAAAATAACAAGATGGAATTTGTAGAAGAAGAAAAGCTGGAAGTAGTTTGTGATGTGAATAATGTTAAAAATGTTATTTTAAAATTGAGAGAAATTCATCCTTATGAAGAACCTGCAATAGATATTATTCCATTATTGGATGAAGAAAATTTTGCTTAATAAGAGGTATATAAAAATGAAAATAATAACAGTATGTGGTAGTCTAAGGTTTTATAAAGAGATGATGGAAATAACAGAAAAAATGGAATTGCAAGGTAATTGTATGCTAGTACCTATATATAATCCCACTAGACCTAATAAAGATGATTTTACAAAAGAAGAGGCTTTAATGTTAGATAAAATGCACAAGGAAAGAATAAAATTATCAAATGCTATTTTAGTTGTAAATGTTAATGACTATATAGGAAGTAGTACTAAAAGCGAAATTGAGTTTGCTAAGTCATTAAATAAAGAAATTTTATATTATACTGATTTGATAAAATAGAAATTTCCATATAAAAATTTGCGTAGGAGTATAAATTCAGTATTTATCTTGTTTAATAAAGTTTGAAAAGAGGATTAAATTATATTGATAATTCCTCTCTTTTTTATTGAAATAATATCTACATAAATCTATCTTTATACTTTTTCAAAAATTCTTGATAACATCTATCACTCTCTAATGAAATATTTTTTGCAAATCCCATATTAAAAAAAATTGTGCAAGTAAATCTTTTATAAATGTTTCTCTGTAAAGTAATCTATTTAATTTATAATAAATATCATTCATTCTATCAATATTAGTTTCTTGAAACATAACTAAATTTATACACTTCCTTATAGTTTGTGATCTATTTTTCGTGTTCATTTTTCTCATTAATATGTCTAAATGTTTTAAATCAATTATATCTAATTTTATACTACAAGTTTTTTTCTTTTTTTATATTGTTTTTCACTCCGTTTACAAAAATAGTTAAAATTTTTAATACAACAGGATATGGGAATGCACCACGAAACAAAAAAGGCTTTATAGAATAAGAACTTTCATTGATTTTAGGTGCACCACCAACCATTTTCGCACTTGCGAAAATAACCTTTTTAGTAATTTTAAGGTTCAAATCTTTATCAAAATTCGATTTTAACCTTATTTTACAAGCAATTATGAAGAACTCTTTTTGAACCTATCCCAATTTTATACTTATTTTTTACTTTGTATATTTTTAGTGTTTTCTAATTCATTTTTATAATTTTCTTCAATGACTTTTGGAATAAAAAATTTTAGTACCTCTTTATCATCATTAAAATATTCTAGTAACTGTGGAATTAAATATTTAAAAAAATAATTCATCACTTATCAACCCCCCCCCTTTTAAATAAAAAAGAGATATATTTCTATACCTCGATTTGTAGTATTGTAAAAATATTTTTATCAAATTTAGATTTCTTTTCTCGTGGAATAATTTGTATCACATCATCAGTATTAAAACTATTTATATCAAATGAATCTGCTTGTATTGTTGTTTCTTTAATATTATAAAAGTTTCTTAAATTATAAACATAATCATTTTTTTCTTGTTCATTTTTATAGTTAGAAAGAATTATATCTCTTTCATTTATATTTACAATCATATCAAAACAATCATTTCTAAACATATAACCAATATTTTCAATTTCATTTTTATTAAATACAATGTTAGAAATAGAAACATTGTAATCTTTATCCACATCAATTTCTATCTCATCAATGTATTTATTTATGATAAACTGCTTTTGTTCTTGGCTTAATTTTTTCCATAGATTATTCGTTTTTACATACTCTGATTTTTGTTTCATTTTTTCGATTTCTTTTAAATTAAATATAGTCTTAATATCTTGCTTAAATTCCATACTTTCTTTCAATTTTTCTAATTCAATAACTTTGACTTTTGTTATTTCAAGTTCATTTTCAATCTCTTTTAATTCGTTTGAAAGAGTAGTAGGTTTAAGTAGTCCATCAATAAATGCCTTTTTTATTCGATTCTCTTTTTCCTCTAAACCATTTATAATAGTCTTATATTTTTTTATTTCATTTTCAGTATCAAGATTAAGCGTAGGTTTAAAAGAATTGTCAACAATAAGAAAAAAGTCTAACATATCATTTAAGAATTTCATTAAAGATTTTTCAATTCTATTTTCATTGATTCTAGTATTACAACTTGCACATTTATAATAAATGTGTTTTGTTTTATTTTTACTTGTACTAGAACTACCACCCATAATTTTGCCACACTTAGGACATTTTATTTTTTGCATAAATATATATACAAGTTTTCGTTTGAAATTTTTAAGATTTTTCTCTTTTCTTTTTTGTACCATATTAAAAGTAGTTTTATCAATAATCGCTGGAACAACATTTTCGAATATTTGATTTTCTCCATTAGTTCTTTTCCCAAACTCCATATTGCCAATATAAAGTTGATTAGAAAGTATCTTATCAACAGTAGTGGTTGCCCAATGCCTATTTAAAACTTCTTCTTCATTAAATAACTTACAAATAGAACATACTGAAGCTCCATCTAAATAAAGTTTAAATATTCGTCTAACAACTTCTGCTTTTATTTCATCTACAATAAGTTCTTTACTATCTTTTTCTTTCGTAAATCCCAATGGTGGTCGTCCACTTAAATGACCTTTTTTTGCTGCTCCTATGAGTCCAAATTTTGTTCTTTCACTTGTTCTTTCAATTTCTAGTTGAGCAAGAATAGTAAGCATTCTAATAAAAAATTTACCATTTGCTGTTTCAGTATTGATTTCTTCTGCCGCACTTTCTAAACTACAATTATATTCTTCTAACATTGTACATATTGTTTCTAAATCACGAATAGAACGAGTAAGTCTATCAAGTTTATAAACAATAATTTTGTTTATCTTGCCATTTTTCATATCTTCTATCATTTCTTGAAATTTTGGTCGATTGGTATCTTTAGCAGATACACCTTCCTCACGATATACTTTATATATTTTATAACCTTTAAATTCACATAATTTTTGTAATCTATCTTCTTGCTCATCTAAACTATGACCAAATCTACTTTGATCTTCGGTTGAAACTCTAGGATATAGACCACAAATAATTTCAGTTTCCTCTTGTTTCAAATTATCACATTCCTTTTTTTTTAATTATTTTTAAACATTTAAAAACACAAGAGAGATTTTTCCCTTGTGTTAAATAAACTAAAAATGTAATGCTAGAAGTATTTTTGATAAAATTATCTTCTATCATATATAGGGTATCACAGACTATTTGAACTGACAATACCCAAAATTCTACCATTTTTACTGGTAATTTATATGGTAATTTTACTGGTAAAATAACTGGTAATTTATCTTACCTTATTCATCTCATTTAATAAGGAAATAAAACGATTTAATGAAATAATCACATTAGAATTAGGAATGTAAATTTTATCGTTGTTATCATATAAGTAAGCAACTATAACAGAAGAAGAATTACTAGCAATAATCTTATGTGGTTCTGTTACGCTTAAATTGGTGTTGTCGAACTTTATTAAATGTCCATCAATATATTTAATGTCTAAATTTCCAAAACTTCCTTTAATTTTTAGTTTATTTTTAATTTCACAAGGAAATATTAAATTTTCTATGGTCGTTTTCAAAATATTCATACCTCCTTTAAACATGAAAAAAGCCCATAATATCAAATACTATGAACTTGTTTATATAAATAAAAAACTCGCAATCACTATATAAGTGTGCGAGTATTAACCTCAATGGAGCGGGTGATGGGAATCGAACCCACGTTATCAGCTTGGAAGGCTGAAGCTCTACCATTAAACTACACCCGCAATTTCTTTTGACTTATTTATTATTACATATAAAAAGAAAAAAATCAATCATTTTTTTCTTTTTTTGTCATAATTTTATTTACTTCATGTACTGTAGATAATAAAAAGTTAGAATTTTTAGGCTTTTGTGGAGAATTTTCAAAAATTTTATCAATTATTTTATCAGGAATATTTATCATTTTATCACGAAGTTCCCAACCTTCGGCAGTAAGCTTTATAAAAACATTTCTTTCATCTTTTAGACATCTTTCGCGAGTAACATAACCATGATTTTCTAACTTTTTTAAAAGAGGAGTTAAAGTTCCTGAATCTAAATATAATTTTTTACCTAAATCTTTAACAGTAACATTATCTTCTTCCCATAAAGCGAGTAATGTTATATAGTGTGTATATGTTAAATTAAAAGGATCAAGTAACTCTTTATACTTTCTAATAATTTCTTTTGAACAAACATAAAAAGCAAAACATAATTGATTTTCTAATTTTAATTTATCGTATTTATTTTCCATTAATACCACCCTTTATATTGTATACAATTATATTTTATAAAAAATCTTGAATTTAGTCAATAGGGGTGTTCAAAAATCAAAAATAATTGTATTATATTTGTAGTGATGTTTATGAAAAAAGTTGAGTTATTATCACCAGTTGGTAATAAAGAAATGCTATATCAAGCAATATTTAACGGTTGTGATGCTGTATATCTTTCAGGTAATAATTATGGTGCTAGAAAATATGCAGATAATTTTAATAATGAAGAATTAATTGAGGCAATTAAGTTTTGTCATTTATATGGTGTAAAAGTTTATGTGACTGTTAATACTTTAATATATAATGATGAAGTAGAAAGCTTACTTGAATATGTAGAATTTTTGCATAAAAATAATGTTGATGCACTAATTATGCAAGATTTAGGAATGATAAATTTAGTTTGTAAAAAATTTCCTAATTTAGAAGTACATGCATCGACTCAAGCACATAATCATAATGAATATGGTATAAAATATTTAGAATCTCTAGGAGTTAAAAGAGTTGTTTTAGCACGAGAAATGTCTTTAGAAGAAATTAATAATATTAATACTAACCTTGAAAAAGAAGTCTTTGTTTATGGAGCTTTATGTGTATGTTATTCTGGTTGTTGTTTATTTAGTAGTTTAAATGGTGGCAGAAGTGGAAATAGAGGAGAATGTGTTGGATCTTGTCGTCTTCCTTATAAAATAATGCAAAATGATAAAATAATTAATGGCAATGGAGATTATCCCCTTAGTTTAAGAGAGTTTAATACTATTAATAATTTAAAGGAAATATTGGACTCAAATATTGATAGTTTAAAAATAGAAGGAAGAATGAAATCACCTTCTTATGTCGGATATGTAACTAGATTATATCGTATATTAATAGATAAATATTATAATCATGAAGAAATGACTATTTCTAATGAAGAATATAATAATTTAAAAAAATTGTACAATCGAAAATTTACAACTGGTTATTTATTTAATGATAAAAATATCGCTAACATAAAAACATCAAATCACCAAGGAATAAAAATAGGTGAAGTAATTAAAGTAACCAGTAGATATATATGGATTAAAATTACTGACGATTTTTTAAATCAAGAAGATGCTATTCGTTTTTCTAATAGTAATAAAGGAATGGTCGTTAATAAGTTATATAATGAAAAAGAATTACTGACTAATTCCATAAAAAAAGGAAGTATTTGTCTAGTTGATAACAAAGTTAAATTAAAAGAAAAAGATATAGTACTAAAAACAGTTGATAAAAAATTAAATGATGAACTTTTAAAACTTCCAGAAAGAAAAATACCGATAAAATTTACTTGCAAATTTTTGCTTAATAAAGAATTTGAAATAAAAGTAAGTGATGGTAAAAATGAAATAACTGAAAAAGGAAACATAGTAGTTAATGCTTTAAAACATGAAGTTACTGATATGGACATAAAAAGACAACTAGAAAAAGTTGGAAATACTCCTTTTAAAATTATTGATACTAAAATAGAAAAAGATAATAATATTTTTGTAAATTTAAAAGATATTAATGAAGTAAGAAGGAAAGTGTTGGATAAACTAGTTGATGCTAGAAAAAACACTGTTGTTCATGATTTTACTAAGTTAGAATTTAATGAAACTAATACATATAAAGTTAATAATGATATAGAAATAACAGTATTAGTAAATGATGAAAAACAGTTGCTTACTTGTCTTGAAAATAAAGTTGATAAAATAATTACATCAAATATTAATTTATATAAAAAATATAAAAACAAAAATGTCTTTTTAAAACTTCCAAGAGTTAATATGAAATATCCTTTTTATGAAAATGAAAATTTAATAGTTAGTGAGATAGGTTCTATAAATAAGTATAAAAATAATAATCTACTGCTAGGGGATTATCCCTTAAATGTAACTAATGATTATACTAAAGATTTATTATTAAAAGATTTAGAAAGAGTAACCCTATCAGTTGAAGTTGACGATACAAAATTAAATACCTTTAAGAATTTTAATAATTTAGAATTAGTAATTTATTCAAGACCAGAATTAATGGTTATGAAATACTGTCCAATTAAACAGTACTTTGGAAAATGTATGAAATGTAATATAACAAATGATAATTATTATTTAATAGATAAAAATAATAATAAATATCCAATTATTCAAGAGAAATGTTTAACTAAAATTCTTCATTATAAAACTATTGATAAAATTTCTAATATAAATAATTATTTAAATCTAGGAATTAAAAAATTTAGAATAGATTTATTTAAAGAAGACGAAGATACTGTAAAAAAAATATTAAAACAAATAAAAGATGCTACTTCAAAGTAGCACTTTTTTACTTTAATAAATGAATTATTTCATTAATAACAATATTTTTCATAGCATTATAATTTATATTTTCATGTTTGTGATAAACAATATCGTGACATAAATTATCTACCATTGCAATAATTATATGAATTTTTTCTTCTAAATTATCTTTTCTAATACCATTGGTATTTAAAATGTTTACAATTTTATTTGTACTTTCTAATTCAGAATCTTTAAAAATCTTGGCAACATCATTATCAAGATGTGACATAGCCATTAATTCTTCATGAGCTTTTTTAGAAATAGTATGACTTTTAATAAAAGAATCAATCATATTTTCTAATAAGTTATTTAAATTTTTTAAATCTATTTTAGTAGTTTCTAATATACCAAGCATAGGAAACATAATATTGTTAGAATAGTTTTTAACACCTTCAATAAAAATTTCTTTCTTATCGTTAAAATACTGATAAATAATGCCAGTAGATACATTAGCATATTTTGCAATTTCAGTAGTATTTGTTGAAAAATATCCTTGTTCACACATTAATTCAAAACCTTTTTCAACAATTTTATTACGTTTTTCTATACTTCTTTTTTGAGTTGGCATTCTAGTATTACTCATAAAATCACCTGATTTCTAATATCATTATACTTTGTTTTATAAATAAATTCAATATAATGTGAAAAATGTTTCATATTTTGTTGACTTCATTAATAATTATTAGTATAATACAAATGAATGTGAGAAAAAATTCATATTTTATGAAAGAGGTTAATATGGAAGAATTAATTAAGTTTAAAAATGTAAAGAAAACTTACAATGTTGGTGAAAAAAAATTTAATGCTCTTGATGGAGTAGACTTTTCAATTGGAAAAGGTGAATTTGTTGTAATTTTAGGACCTTCTGGTGCGGGTAAATCAACATTATTAAATTTACTTGGCGGAATGGATAAAGTTACAAGTGGTGAAATTGTTGTTGGAGAAAATGTTATCTCAGATTTTAATGATATACAACTAACTGATTATCGTGCTGAAAATGTTGGATTTATTTTCCAATTTTATAATATATTACCAACACTTACAGTATATGAAAATGTTTCAATAGTAAAAGATATTGTTAAAAAGCCTAAAAACGCTAAAACAATTTTAAAGGAAGTCGGCCTTGAAAAACACTTAAATAAGTTTCCTAATCAATTATCTGGTGGTGAACAACAAAGAGTTTCTATAGCTCGTGCAATAGCAAAAGATCCATTGTTATTGCTATGTGATGAACCAACTGGTGCTCTTGATAGTAAAACTGGAGTTGAAGTTTTAAAACTTTTAAAGAAACAATGCGATGCTAATAATGGTGAAAACACTGTTGTAATTGTTACCCATAATGCTTTAATAGCTGAAGTTGCAGATAGAGTTATAAGACTTAAAAATGGTAAAGTTGAATCTAATGAAATAAATAAACATCCAAAAAATATTGATGAAGTGAAGTGGTAATATGTTAAGAAAAAAAATGCTTCGTGATATAAAACAAAACTTATCACAATTTATAACAATATTTTTAATGCTTTTTATCGGTGTAATGGCTTATTCTGGAATAGAAAGTTATATGGATGGAATGCAACAAAGTGCTGATAGTTATTATGAAAAAAATAATTTACAAGATTTAAATGTTATGGGTGCAAACTTTACAAAAGAAGATTTGGATAAAATAAAATCAATTGAACATGTAAAAGATGCTGAAAGAAAATTGTCTTTAACAGCTACTGATGCTAAAAATAATGACATAACATATTTATTAAACTTTATTGAATCAAATAATATTTCTAAATTCTATGTATTTGAAGGTGAAAAATTTGATGTAAATAAAAGCGGAGCTTGGCTAGATAGTTTTTATGCTAAAGAAAAAAATGTTAAAGTTGGCGATACAATAAAAATAAAATATGATAATTTCGTACTTGAAGAAAAAGTAATAGGTCTTGTTAATATACCTGATCATGTTTATGATGTTAAAGATGCATCAGAATTATATCCTTCTCATGATACATTTGGAATAGTTTATTTATCTATTAATGAATTTCCCGAAAGTTATATTAAAGAAAATGCTATGAAACAAATGGGCATTGACAATGAAGAATTATTTTTTAAATATGCTAAAGATTTTGATTACAAAGAACATTTAGTATTTAATTATGTAATGGTAGATGTTGATAAGAAAAAAAATAATGATAGTGTAAAAAATGCTATTGAAGATCAAGTAGAAAATGCTAAAGCAATAATTAAAATAGAAGATTCATCATCATATTCTACTTATCAAGGAGAAATTGATGAAGGAAAAGCTTATGTTGGAATATTCTCAGGATTATTCATATTTATAGCTTTATTATCTGTAGTTACAACAATGACTAGAGTTGTAAAAAAACAAAGAATGCAAATTGGTACATTAAAAGCCTTAGGATTTAAAAATAGAAAAATTCTTTTACATTATATATCTTATGGCTTTTATATAAGTTTAATTGCATCTATATTTGGACTTTTAGCCGGAAGATACTTAATGGGTAATTTCTTTATGAATTTAGAAATGACATTCTTTGAAATGCCAAATGGGGTAGCAATATTAAATAGCCAAAATTATATTTGTGCATTACTTGTTATTGTACTTGTAAGTATTGTAACAATGCTTACATGCTATAAAGAACTAAAAGAAAATCCTGCTGAAACACTAAGAGTAAAAATGCCTAAAGTGAAGAAAAATAGTTTAAATCTAACTACTAAAGGAATATTTAAAAATTTATCTTTCTCAAGCAAATGGAACTTAAGAGATATAGTTCGTAATAAAGCAAGAACTTTAACAGGATTAGTTGGAATAGTTGGATGCTGTATGCTAATAGTTTGTGCTTTTGGAATGCTTAATAGTTTAAATAGATTTATAGAAATGCAATTTGATGAATTATTTAACTTTGATTACAAATTAACTCTAAAAGAAAATATTACAAAAGAAGAGTTAGAACAAATAGAATCTGTTTATGGTAATGCTAGTTCTAAATCTCTTGGTATTGAAATAAAAAACAAAGATACTAGAGAAAGTAACAATGCATTTATAACTGATGCTAAAGATTATGTAAGATTTGAAGACGATAAAAATAATTACATTAAATTAGATAATGATGAAGGAATTTATGTTACTTATAAACTAGCAGAAACTAATAATTATAAAATTGGTGATACTATAAAATGGCATATCTATGGTGATTCAAAATGTTATGAATCAAAGATAGTTGGATTTAATAAAGATCCTCAAAATCAAAATATTACATTAACAAGAAAGTATGCTGAAAAATTAGGGATAGATTATATTCCTGATAGTATTTATACTAATAAAAACTTAAAGAATATTAAATCTATCAAAAATGTTGAATTAATTCAAAATATTAATAATTTGAAAGATGGAATGGCTAACATGTTAAATACTATGAAATCTATGATAGTTTTAATTATATTTATTGCATGTTTCTTAGGTGTAGTAATTATTTATAACATGGGTATTTTATCTTACTCAGAAAAACAATATCAATTTTCAACAATTAAAGTTTTAGGATTTAAAGATAAACAAATCAAAAAAATATATATTAAACAAAATTTATGGATTAGTATTGTTGCTATTTTAATTGGATGTCCTTTAGGATATTACTTAACTGATTGGTTATTTAAAATGGCTCTTGATGAAACTTATGATTTTAGTGCATATATTAAGCCATTAACTTATGTTTATGCCTCTGTTGGTACATTTGTACTTTCTTATATAGTTTCTAAAATCCTTGCTAAAAAAATAAAAAATATTGATATGGTTTCTAGTTTAAAAGGAAACGAGTAAAAAAATGCAATTATCGCATTTTTTTTGCTATAATTAATTAGTAGGTGAGTTTATGTATAAATTAAAAAATGAAAATGTCTTAAAAAATAACAAGAAAAATTTACAAGCATTATTAATTGGAGTTATGTTCTTAGTTCTTGGTATTATTTTATTAGTTACTTCAGTTAATAAAGATGAAGAATCATTAGATAATACGACTGATTTAAATGATATCATTATAAATGAAGAAAATAAAAATGATAAAAATGCATATTTGAATATAACTAATGTTCCATATAAATTTGCAATATATGATGGTAAAACTGATAGTTATTATATAGTAACTGATGGAGAATACTTGTATGTAATATATATGAGTGATACTAAATTTGCTACTATGGATGATGAAAATGACTTTAAAAATTCTAAAAAAATCACTGGAGTTACTCATAGTACAACAAAAG
Source organism: uncultured Bacilli bacterium (assembly GCA_934129945.1). GTDB lineage: Bacteria > Bacillota_I > Bacilli_A > RF39 > UBA660 > RUG14121. The sequence continues at coordinate 32,399 of CAKOXC010000001.1, read as the reverse complement.
ATATAAAGAAATTAGCAATAGATGCTTATAATGACTCTATGGAAGATGAAGAAGATAAAATAACTCTTGCTGATTTTGATAATTATTTTGGAGAAGTTTATCTTGATACAACTACTGATTTTACTGATGAATCAAATACTTATGCATTATTAGCAATTTTATCTTGTGGTATTGCTATTACTATATTTTTAGTAGTGTTTATAAAGAAAATTAGATTTAAAAAAGCAATAAAAAAATACGATAATGAAACATTAGAACTTTTAGACGAAGAAATGAGTAGTGAAGAAGCATTTTATTATGCTAAATTAAAATTATATTTAACAAAAGATTATATAATAAATATTAATGGAACATTCAAAGCAATTAAATATAGTGATATTTTATGGATGTATCCTTTTGAGCAAAGAGTAAATGGAGTTAAGACCTCACAAGCTATTAAAGTATTTACTAGTGATGGTAAAACTAATATTGTAGCAATTATTAATATAACTACTAAAAGTAAAAAAGAAATGTATAATGAAATATGGAATACTATATTAGATAAGAATGATAAAATAACTACTGGTTATTCAAGTGAAAATATTAAACATTTTAATCAAGTTAGAAAAGAAATAAAGAAAAATAAAAAAGAATCGCTTTAAGGCGATTTTTTAATTGAAAGTTTTCTTAAATAGTTCTTCAAATAATTTATTGTTTACTTTAGTTGCTACTGATAAATTACTTTTATCAGTTAAATTTACATAAGACAAATCATCTTTAATAGTTACTGTGCATGGTTTAAATTCTAATATATTAGGGTTAATTATAGATGCAACAGTAGTTGGGTCGGGTGTTGCAAGAGCATTATCAATACCTTTTGTTTTACAAAATTCTATATATTTTTGACTAATAATATATAAAAATTTAGAAGTTATTTTATTTGAATAATATAAAGTATCAATATAATCTTTAGAGATGCATGACATCATAGCTATGTCATGAGTAATTATTTTTATATCCTTAAAACCAGCATCAAATACAACTTTAGCACTTTCTGGATCAATCTTAACATTAAATTCTTTATATGGAATTTTAACAGATTCATTATAAGTAGTACCCATTATTACAACGTGTTTTATCTTATTTATAATACTTTTATCTTTTTTTATAGTACTTGCTAAATTAGTTAGAGGACCTAAACATACAAAAGTTATATCATCATATTTATTACAAGCATCAATTATAAAATCTTCGGCAAAAGTATTTTCAAATTTTCTTAAACTTGCTGGCATAAAAATATTACCAAGACCATCTTTACCATGAGCATACTCAGCACTCATAAATTCACAGTTATTTTCCCTAGAACCATAATACATTGGAATATTACTTTTTAAAATATCTTGAATAGTTTTTAAGTTATTAGCAGATTTTTCTTTAGAAATATTACCTGTTGCTAAAGTAAATCCGATTATATCAAGTTTATTTAAATATCCTAGCATTATGGCAATAGCATCGTCAATTCCAGGATCGGTATCAAAAATATATTTCACTAATATCACCACTTTTTATCATGTTAATTATATAATAAATTTTATTTTTTATAAAGTATTTAAGTATAATAATTTTATATTTAGATATACTAATAAAGTAATAGTATATATTTATTAGCACTTTACTATTGACACTGCTAATAAAAAGTGCTATTATTACAATGTAAGAAAAAATGAAGTTCTTACAGGTATAATTATTTATATTTATGTGCTACCTATATGGTGTCAACACATAACAAGAAAGGAAGTAGATATATATGATGATGGTACCTAGAAAAAATAATTTTGATTTATGGGAGGATATTTTTAAAGATCCATTCTTTAATTACGACGATAACAAAATAATGAAAACTGATATAAAAGAACATAAGGATAGTTATTCAATAATTGTTGATTTACCTGGATATGAAAAGGATAATATTAAAATAGATATTAATGATGGTTATTTAACAATAGATGCTATTGAAAGTTCTAATGAAGAAGAAAAAGAAAAAGGTAAATTCGTTCGTAAAGAAAGATATTATGGAGAATGTAAAAGAAGTTTCTATGTAGGTGAAGAAATAGAAGCTGAAGATGTTAAAGCTTCATTTAAGAATGGTACTTTAAAATTAGTAGTTCCTAAGAAAGAACCTAAAAAAGAAATTGAAAATAAAAAATATATCCAAATAGAAGGATAATTATATACAAATTGATGGTATTTATTACCATCTTTTTTAATACCTATGGTATAATACCTTTAAGGAGTGAATTTACATGGAATACAATAAAGTAAAAGAAGCAAATAAAATTATTAATAGAAGTTCATATATAATAGATAACCCAACTAAATATAAAAATAAATGGTCAGATTTATTTGGTAATAAAAACCCTATTTGTATTGAACTTGGAATGGGTAGAGGTAATTTTATAATAAATATGGCTAAAAGTAATCCAAATATTAATTATATAGGGATAGAACTAAATGAATCTCAAATAGCTACTGCAGCTCAAAAATTAGTTAACCAAAATATTCCTAATTTAAAATTAATTAATATGGATGCTATTAAATTAGATACAGTGTTTGGTAAAGAAATAAATACTATTTATTTAACTTTTTCAGAACCTTGGCCTAAAAAAAGAGATGAGAAGAAGAGATTTACTCATTATACTTATTTAAAACTTTATGATAAGATTTTTAAAAAGAATAAACATATTATTTTAAAAACTGATAATAAAATATTATTTGCATATTCTTTAGAAACTTTATCACAATACTGGTATTCATTTAATAGAGTTAGTTTAGATTTGCATCGTGATGAAAATCCTATTCCAAATATTATGACTGATTTTGAAAAGAAATATTTTGAAGAAGGAAGACCTATTTATTACGTAGATGCTGAATTCAATGGTTAGTTAATAACCATTTTTTTTAAATTTTTATTCAAAAAATAATCTTTTTTTTAAAAATAAATAGTTGACAAACAGTAAATTATTTGTATAATATGTGTTGAAAGCTAGCAGAATTATTGCTTTCTAGAAGGAGAACCACAAATGAAATTTATGATTAGAAAAATTGCAGTAACAAAGTTTTCATGTCACGTTGATCAAAATTGCTAATTTTAGATTTTAGAAGGGCTATGAAAATAGTCCTTATTTTTTAGGAGGTAAAATGTTAATAATCAATAAAATTAAACCTTTTTATTTAAATAAAAAAGATAAAATAATTAGAATGGGAAATTTTAAAAATGATGGTAAAGAGTTAAATTTTGAAGATGATTCCTTAATTTATATGTTTAAAAAGTTAGAAAAACCTATTGAAAGAGAAAAATTAGTTGATGAAATTTGGAACAAATATAGAATTTCAAAATCAGATATGGATAATGCATTAAACTATTTGATAAAAGAAAATTTTATAATTAATTATGATAATTATAAGAATATTATAGCTGATAATCTTTATAGTAGACAAAATTTATTTTTTAATTCTTTAAGTAATGAATTTATTAAATATGATAAAATATTTAAAGATAAAAAAGTATTGATTTTAGGATTAGGAGGTATTGGAGCAAATGTAGCATTAATTTTAAAAAGGGCTGGATTTTGTAATTTAATGCTGGTAGACTATGACAAAGTTGAAGAATCTAATTTAATTAGACAAATTCCTTATACTTTTAAAGATATTGGAAAATATAAAACATCTTGCTTAAAAGAAAAATTAGACGATAATAAAATATTTTCTAAAAATATAAAAATTTTATCTGAAAAAGATATAGAATTTGAATTAAAGAATAGTGACTTTGTTTTGTGTACTATTGATAAGCCTCAAAGGATTATTAGAAGATTAGTAAATAGACTTTGTGTAAGGTTTGAAAAACCAGTATTATTTTGTGGCTTTTCTGAACATGTGGCAATGGTTGGACCATTTGTTATTCCTAAAAAAACAGCTTGTTTAGGATGCATAAAAATAGAAAATAATGATCAACCTTTTAATAATGTTGAAATAGTTCCATCATATGGTCCTTTATGCATATTAGTTTCTAGTATTGCAAGCAATGAAATTATCAATTATTTTGCTAATTATAATTCGTGTTCTTTAATTGGTAAAACATTTATGTTTAATATTACAAATTATGAATCAAAAATAATAACTTGGAATAAAAATTTAAATTGTAAGGAGTGTAAAAATAATGCAAGTAAATAATTTGAATTTTTCTATCAGTAATAAAAGTATATTAAATGACGTTAGTTTTATTATAAATAAGAATGATAAAATTGGTTTAGTTGGAAAAAATGGCTCTGGTAAATCAAGTTTATTAAAAATTCTTTCAAAGGAATTGCCATATGAAAAAGGAAGTATAAAATTAGAAAATGAAGATATCGCATATTTAAAGCAAGAAATTCCACATTCATTTAATGACGATTCTATTCTTACGTTTATAAAAAGAGAAATAGGGTTATTTGAAATTGAAGAAAGACTTCATTTTCTTGAAAGTAATTTAAATGAAAAAAATTTGGAAGAATATAGTGAAATTTTAGAAAAATATTTAAGTTTAGATGGATATAATTTTGAAGAAAATGCAAATGAAATTTTAAAAGGTCTTAATTTAAATAAAACACTTCAGGATAAAATTTATATACTATCTGGTGGCGAAAAAATTAAAATATTACTTTCAGTTGTTTTATTATCTAATAGTAATTTGTTATTATTGGATGAGCCAACAAATAATTTAGACATAAAAGCAGTTGAATGGCTTGAAAATTATTTGAAAAATTCTAAAAAAGAAATGATCATTGTTTCTCATGATGAAGTATTTTTAAACTATATAACAAATAGAATTTTTGAATTGAATAACGGAAATTTAAAAGAATATAGTATGACTTATAACTCTTATGTAGAAGCAAAAGAATTAGAATATAAAAGAAATTTAGAGCAATATAACAATGCTTTAGAAAAAAAAGAAAATTTAAAAAGACAAATGCAAAAAGCTAAAGAATGGGCTAATAAGGGAAATAATAAAAAATCTTATAGTGACAATGATAAAATAGCTAATAATTTTTCCAAAGAAAAGACAAACAATTCAAATATTTCTAAAATAAATAGAGCACTAGAAAAGGTTGAAATACCAGAATTTGAAGAAAAAAAGTCAATAAATTTTTTCTTTCAGTTTGATAACTCAAAAGGTAACAAAGATATTTTGTTAGAAAATTTAGTGTGTGGATACGAAAAAAAATTTGTAACATCTCCAATCAACTTACAAATTGATTTTGGAAGCAAAATTAGCATAAGTGGATCTAATGGATGTGGTAAAACAACTCTTATTAAAACTATAATGGGCTTATTAAAACCATTAAGTGGAAGATGCATTATAGGTAATGATGCAAAAATCGGCTATATTTCGCAAGATACAATATTTGAAGATAACGATGAAACAATTTTAGAATTTCTAACTAAAAATGTAAGCAATATAGATTATTCAGTTATTTATATGCTGCTTGATAAATTTAATTTTGAGTATGATGATAGAAATAAAAAATATAAGAATCTTTCTCCAGGTGAAAGAACTAGAGTTAATTTGATTAAAATAGCTTTAAATAAAATTAATGTATTAATACTAGACGAAGTAACTAATCATTTAGATAAAGAAGCATTAGATATCATTTATGAATTGATTGAAAATTATAATGGTACAATTATAAGTATTTCCCATAATAGAAAATATAATGAAATATTAAATGCTGATTTTGAATTTAATATTGAAAATAATTTGGTTACATATCCAAGTCACGAAGAATCATTGAGGAACAAATAAGTTTACATGAAATTGACAAAAATATAAAAATGTGCTAAAATATTTCTTACCTAAAGGGGTTTTGATTAATAGGGGGATGCTGTAAAATGAATAATGATAGTAAAACAAATATTGTAGATTTATCTATTTTTAAGCAAAAAGAATATTACGAAAATTTAAAAAAACAATGTTTATTATTAAAAGAAAATCAATTTTCATTTGGTCAAGATTTAATCAGTAAATTATATCCAATAATTAGAAATTATCCACTTGAAATTCAAGGTGAAGAAAATATTCCTAAAGATACTAACGTTTTATTTGTTGCAAATCATAGTAATTCTCATGATATTTTTACCGCTTATGAAATTTTTTCTCTTTTGCAAAGAAGAGGGAGTGTTATGGTTGCAAAAGATTGCTTAAATTTATTAACGACACAGATTTTTAATATTTCCAATGCTACATTACTTGATAGAAAAATTGCTGATTCTAGAAAAAATTCAGTTTTAGAATTATCTAATAAAATAATTCAAGGAAATGATGGTTTGATCTTTGGTGAGGGTACATGGAATATACATCCAACTCTTCCAATGCATAATATCCACAACGGCGCTGCCAAAGTTTCACTAATTTCACAAGTACCTATTATTCCAGTTGTGTTTGAATACATTGAAAATGATGAAATAGTGACAACAGAAAATAAACTGTTTAAGAAGTGTGTTATAAGATTTGGTAAACCTATTTATACCAACTATTATGAAAAATTAAGTATGCAATCTGATTTAATAAAACAGAAAATGAAAGAAATAAGAACTGGTATATGGAGAGATTATCAAATAGTTAAAGATAATATATATGATATTGATCCTAAAATGTATGTAAATCATACTTTTGTAAAAAAATTTAAAGCATTAGGGTTTACTTATGATTCTAATTTAGAAAAGCAATTTTTATTATTCTTAGGAAATGAAGAAAGAAATAACGAATATACTATAAATGAAAAAAATGTTTTAGTTCCTGGTATAACTGAAAAAAATATTAAAATGAGAAAATTATAAAAAAATAGTTTTCTCATTTTTAAGTATAAATATGTTATAATTGTATAAAGGTAGGTTTAAATTTATGAATGGTATTTATAATCTTTATATTCCAATATGTGGTTTATTAATTTCTATTATTTGCAATATAGTTTTCTTTTCTAAAGATAGAGCAAAAAATAAAGAAACTGAAATATTTTCTAGAGAACTTATTTATAGTTTGATTGATAGTATATTAATGGTCATTATTATTTATTTAGCACTATTTCATAATAATAACATTAAGTTGTTGGAATATCTAAATAAAGCTGATTATGCTATGTATATCTTATTTACTAGTAATTTGTTTTTATATGTTTATTATGTTACTTCTAAAGAAAATGAAAATCAAAAAGTTAAATATTATAATTTGTTTTTTTGGATTACAACATTTATTGATATTGCATTAATGATTACACTTTTGTTTATGAAAGTTGATGTCCATATTAATGATTATTCATTATATAGTGATGGTATAGCTTTAAATTGTACGATGCTTAGTTGTGGTTTATATTTTTTGACTATAGTAACTTGCTTGTTTATTAATCTAAAAAAAGCAATAAATAAAAAATTAACACCATTGTATGTTTTAATATTATTTTTTATATTAGTATACTCATTAAATCAAATTGATAAATCAATTGTTATTATATCTGCAGTTTTGGCTTTTGTTAATTTGATTATGTTGTTCACAATAGAAAACCCTGATATGAAAATGTTAAACGAAATGATATTAGCAAAGAATCAAGCTGAAAAAGCCAACCGAGCAAAATCAGATTTTCTATCAAGTATGAGTCATGAAATAAGAACACCTCTAAATGCTATAGTTGGTTTATCAGAAGATAATTTAAATTATATAGATAAAGTACCAGAAGAAGTAGTAGAAAATTCTAAAGATATAGTTAATGCTAGTCAGACACTTCTTGAAATAGTTGGTAATATTTTAGATATAAATAAAATTGAAGCAGATAAGATGGAAATAACTTTATCACCTTATAACTTTAAAGAAGAAATAACAAACATGTGTCGTGTAACACAAACAAGAATAGGTGATAAAAATATAAATTTCAAATTAAATATCGCTGATGATATACCATATGAATTAATCGGCGATAAAGGAAAAGTAAAAGAGATAATAAATAATTTATTAACTAATTCAATAAAATATACAGAACAAGGAGAAATAAACTTAAGTATAAAATGTATAAATGAATTAGATAAAAATATATCAAATATAATAATTGTATGTAAAGATACAGGACGAGGAATAAAAAAAGAAAATATAGATAAACTGTTTACTAAATTTGAAAGATTAGACATAGAAAAAAATACAACAACAGAAGGAACTGGATTAGGACTTGCCATAACAAAATCATTAATAGAAATGATGGGTGGAAGAATAAATGTTCAATCAAGCTTTGGTGTTGGATCAATGTTCATGGTTAGAATACCACAAAAGATAAGTAAACTAGAAAATACAGAAAATAGAATTATTGAAGTAGAAAATGAAAATAATAACCATGAGTATAATGAAAAGAAAATCTTAATAGTAGATGATAATAACTTAAATATAAAAGTAGCAACAAGAGTATTATCAAACTTTAATTTTGTAATAGATACAGCAACAAGTGGAGAAGAATGCTTAAATAAAGTAAAAGAAACAAAATATGATTTAATTTTAATGGATATAATGATGCCAAATATGAGTGGAGAGACAACACTCCAAAAATTAAAAGAAATAAATGGCTTTAATACACCAGTAATAGCATTAACAGCAGATGCCTTAGCTGGAGCAGAAGCAAGATATATAAGTAAAGGTTTTGCAGATTATTTAGCAAAACCATTTAATAAAGAACAAATAAAAGAAAAATTAGATATGATATTTAAAAATTGAAGTATAGAAATGAATTAAGCAAATTAATTCATTTTTTCTTAAAAAAATACATAATTTGCTATATAATAAAAATAGAAAAGAGGGATAGAATGTTAGTATCAATAATTATAATTTCTTTAGTTGGAACATTTTTACATTTTTTATATGAAATAAGCAATCATAATAAAATTGTTGCTTTATTTGCAGCAGTTAATGAAAGCACATGGGAACATATAAAAATTGCCTTAAGTCCAATGATATTTTGGAGTTTATATGATGGTTATATATTTGGGATGAATAGTAACTACTTTATAGCTAAAAGTTTAAGTCTTTTAACAGTTATAATAGTTATACCATTAATATTTTATACGTATACAAGATTTACTAAAAAACCATTTTTACCAATAGATATTTTAACATTCTATATTGCTATAACATGGGGTCAAATAGTATTTTATCGTTTTATTAATTTAGAACAAATTCCATTCGTTTACCAATATCTTGGAGCAATATTATTATTTATAATTTTTGGAAGTTATATGACATTAACATTACAACCTTTAAAAACTTTTATATTTAAAGATCCAATATCTAAAAAATATGGTACAAAAGGTCATACAGAATTTGAACATAAAAATAAAGAGGTATTACGATGAATCAAGAAGAATTTGGAAAAATAATAAAAAAAATTAGAAAAGATAATAAATTAACTCAACAGCAACTGGCTAATAAATATAATGTTACATATCAAGCTGTTAGTAAGTGGGAAAATGGTAGGAATATGCCAGATACTGTTATAATTAAACAAATAGCCAGTGACTTTAACATTGATTTAAATGATTTATTGGATGGAAAAATTAATAAAAAAAAGAAAAATATATTTATTTATATTATTGTAATCTTACTATTAGTAGGGGGAGTAATCTATTTAATAATAAATTCTAAGAACAAAGATTTTGAATTTAAAACTCTTGGGTCTAATTGTAAAAATTTTAATATTTCAGGTAGTATTAGTTACAATAAAAATAAAACAGCAATTTATATTTCAAATGTAAATTATTGCGGTGGTGATGATAAGAAAACTTATAAAGAAATTGAATGTACTTTATATGAAAAACATAATGATATTCAAAAGAAAATAAGTTCTTGTAATAATAAGAATAATAAAAATGTAAAACTGGAAGAATATTTAAAAAATATTACAATAACTGTTGATAATTATTCAAGAACTTGTAAAGAATATAATGAAAATGATTTATATTTAGAAATTAATGCTAAAAATGAAAATGATGAAATAATTACATATAAAATTCCTTTGAAAATGTCTAATCAATGTGATAATAAATAAATTCAACCAATGGTTGAGTTTTTTCAACCATTGCATTATATGAATTAACTAAAATTTTTTTTATAATCATTTCAAGAAAGAAGTGATTATATTGAAAAAAAGAAAAATTTTATTAGGAAGCATTATAACTATTATATTAATAATAATTATTATTTGTCTTTTTTTGAATTATAAAAGTACAAATAAAACTAAATTAGAAAGTATTAAAAGTTTAATTACATTACAAAGTGAATATGAAAAAGAAATTACAACAAAAGGATACACTTTTGATAATCCTAAAGTTATTTTAGATCCTTATAAATCTTCCCCACTTACTGCTTTAATACTTTTTGAAACTGACAATGAAGTTATTCCTAAAATTACAGTAAAAGGAAAAGATAAAAATACTACAATAACTCATGAATTTAAAAAGAGTAAAAAGCATTATTTAACAGTTTATGGTTTATATGCAGATACAAATAATGAAGTAGAAATTGAATACAAAGATAATAATAAAGTTTATAAAAAAACAATTTATATTAAGACTGATAAACTTCCAGAAGATTTTGTCCTTCCTACAAGCGTAGAAGCTAAAAAAGAAAAATTAGGTACAGAATTTTATTTCTTTACACCATCAGCTAGAGGATATTCTTGTGCATATGATGTTAATGGTGATGTTAGATGGTATTTAACTCACTATGCTTTATGGGATAATACAAGACTTGAAAATGGTAACATGTTAGTTAGTACAGAAAGACCAATTTTTACACCTTATTATATGACTGGTTTATATGAAATAGATATGCTTGGAAAAATTTATACAGAATACTCTCTTAAAGGAGGATATCACCATGATTATTATGAATTACCAAATGGCAATTTACTTGTAGCTAGTGATGACTTTTTAAATGAACAAGGAACAGTTGAAGATTATATTGTAGAAATAGATCGTAATACTGGTAAAGTAGTTAAAACCTTTGATTTAAAAGAAATCTTAAATATGGAAGATGGAAAAAGTGAAAATTGGACTAGTTATGATTGGTTTCACAATAATTCTGTATGGTATGATGAAAAAACTAATTCAATAACTTTATCTGGTAGACATCAAGATGCAGTTATAAATATTGATTATGATACCAAAAAACTTAATTGGATTATAGGAGATTCAACTAACTGGAGTCAAGAATATCAGAAATATTTCTTTAAATCAGATAATAAAGATTTTGAATGGCAATGGAGTCAACATGCGGCAATGATAACACCAGAAGGCTATGTATTCTTATTTGACAATGGTAATAATAAATCAAAAATAAAAGAAAATTATGTATCTGCAGATAATTCTTATTCAAGAGGTGTTATGTATAAAATAGATACTGAAAATATGACAATAAAACAAGTTTGGCAATATGGCAAAGAAAGAGGAAGTAGTTTCTATTCACCATATATTTCTGATGTTGACTACTTAGAAAAAAATCATTATATAGTTCATTCTGGTGGAATTGTTTCTGTTGATGGGAAACCTTCTAATAAACCAGCAGGGTTATCAAATGGTGTTGTAAAATTAAAATCTGATACGGTTGAATTATTAGATGATGAAGTTATATTTGAAATTAAGTTACCTACTAATAATTATCGTGTTGAAAAAATGAATATATATAATAATTCTGAATTTAAATTAGGTGAAGCTAAAAAACTTGGTTCACTTGGTGAGACTAAAGTTCTAAAAGAAACACATGGTTTTATTGATAAAACCATGGATATCAAAAAATTAAAGAATAACAATGTTAATCTAAAAAAAGAAGAAGATAGATTGGTATTTAGTGGTACTTTTAAAAGGACTGATAAAGTTAATATAATTTTATATAATAATTTTGAATTAAAATACTATGATGTAAGAATAAGTAAACATCCATATACAGCATTATGTGTAGATATATTTACAGAAGAAGAAAATGAAAAAGGAATAAGTATTACAAAATATATAAATAATACTAATTTAAAAGGTAAATATTCAGTGTATGTTTCTGTAAATGATAAAATTTATAATACTAATAAATATGTAGAATTCTAATGGTTAAGAAATTAACCATTTTTTTTATAAAATAAATTTGAATATTAAATTAAAATTTAATATAATAATTAAAACATTGGTTATTCGGGAGGTTTTACAATGGAATTATTAGAAAGATTTTTAGAGTATATCGCAATAGATACAACATCAAATTCAAAGAAAAATACAAACCCAAGTACAAAAGGCCAACTAATTTTAGCTAAAAAATTAGTTATGGAATTAAAAAAATTGAATATTAATAAAATTCATTTTGATGAAAAAAATTGTTATATTTATGCTATTTTAGAAGGAGATAAAAAACTTCCTAAACTAGGTTTTATATCACATTTAGATACTTCAGAAAATGCTATTGGTAAAAATATAAAACCTCAAATAATAAAAAACTATGATGGAAAAGATATAATATTAAATAATAAAAAGACATTGTCTCCTGAAATATATCCAGATTTAAAAAATCATATTGGAAAGACTTTGATTACTACAGATGGTACAACTTTACTTGGAACTGATGATAAAGCAGGAATAGCAGAAATAATGAGTATGTTAGAATATTTTGTTAATTCTAATGAAACTCATGGTGATATTTATGTATGTTTTACTCCAGATGAAGAGTTAGGTTTAGGAACTTTAAATTTTAATAAAGAATTTTTTACACCAGATATTGCGTATACTGTTGATGGTAGTAGTGTCGGAGAATTTTCCTACGAAAATTTTAATGCTGCAAGTGCTACTATAGAAATAAATGGTATAAGTACTCATTGTGGAAATGCTAAAAATATTATGGTAAATGCTTGTCATATAGCTACAATTATAAATTCATTATTACCTAATGAAATACCTGCAAATACTGATGGTCGTCAAGGATTTTATCACTTAGAAGAAATTAATGGTAATGTCTCAAAAGCCCATCTTAAATATTTAATAAGAGATTTTGATAAAGAAAGTTTTATAAAAAGAAAAGAATTATTAGAACAAATAGTTAGCGTATTAAATAGAAAATATAATGATTGTATTAAACTGCATATAAAAGATACTTACTATAATATGTATGACGTCATAAAAGAAGAAGATACACTAATTACAGGAACAATTAATGCTATAAAAAGTGTGAATATAGAACCTTTAATATTACCAATTAGAGGTGGAACTGATGGAACTAAAATAAGTTATGAAGGAATACCATGTCCAAACTTAGGAACAGGAGGGCATAATTTTCATAGTATATATGAATATGTAACTGTTGAAGATATGAATAATACTCGTGATATTTTAATATCAATTGTTAAAGAATTTTCTAAAAATAATAAAAAACAAATTTTAAGGAACAAAAGAATATAATTATTTTTAGAAAGGATAAAAATGATAAAAGAGTTAAATAAAAATTATAAATTAAAACTTATAGAAAGATTTAATGAAAATAATGAATTGTTAAAAATTATTGATGATTTAGTACTTATAGATGTTAAGTATTTTAATTTCTATAATGAAATAAAGAATGGTTTAATAATGTGTAACAAATATATAGCAGAAGATTTAAATTATATTTTTACAAAGTTATATGAAAATAAATATCAAATAGAAAAAATATTATTAATTGATGAATATGAATTTGATGATATAAAATCAATGACTGATAACAATAGTTCATGTTTTAACTTTAGAAAAATACTTAATAAAAATGAGTACTCAAAACATGCTTATGGTCTTGCAATAGATATTAATCCTCTATATAATCCATATGTTTTAAAAACTGGTGAAAAAATAATATTGCCTGTTAATGGGTCAAAATATGCAAATAGAGATTTAGAATTTGAGCATAAAATAGATCATAATGATTTATGTTATAAATTGTTTAAAGAAAGAGGATTTAACTGGGGTGGTGACTGGGAATATCCTGATTATCAACATTTTGAAAAAATAAACTTTTTATAAATATTTTTTAACTAATTAAATAAGCATCTCTTGATTGATTTGCTTTTTTTTATGTATGTATAATTTAAAAATTATAAAAATTACAAAAAATATAGTATAATCTAATTATAGATGAGGTAGTTTATGAAGATTGGAATAGATATTGATAATGTTATAGCAGATTTAGATAAAACTTTTTTAGAAGAGTTTGAAAAAGAAGATAAAAATAAAAGAAATAAAGGAATTATAAATAAAAAAGCTAAACACATTACTGAAGGAATGTTTGATTGGAGCGCAGAAGAAATAGAAGATTTTATCTGTAATAACATGGATAGAATGGCTGAAAAATTCGATTTAATAGAAGGCGCTAAAGAATTTATTAATAAATTATATAAAGATAATGAAATATTTTTAATAACACATAGATCAAATCATTTTTTTAAAAATCCAAAACTAATAACTGTAGATTGGCTAAATAAAAAAGGAATAAAATATGATAAATTAATATTTACAAAAAGTAATAATAAAAGTCCTGAATGTCTTGAAAATGGTATTGATATTATGTTTGATGACGAAGCAGATAAATGTAAATTTATATTAAATGTAGGAATAGAAAGTTATTTAGTTAAGACAAGATACAATGAAAAATACAGTTTAAATGTACCTATAGTTAATAACTGGGAAGAAATTTACAATTTAATTTGTAAGAAGAATAAATATGATGTGATTTTAGATACAGATACTTATAACGAAGCTGATGATCAATTTGCTTTAGCTTACTTGTTAAAAAGTAAAGATTTATTTAATATTCAAGCAATAACAATTGCTCCGTTTAGGCATGAAAAATGGCAAAAAAAGGTTTCAGATTCTATAGATGCAAGTTATAGTGAAGCATGTAAAGTGTTCGATTTATTGGGTTTAAAAGATAAATCACTTATATATAAAGGTTCCCGTGATTATTTAAAAAATGGATATAATGAAAAAAATCCAGCAGTTAATAAAATAGTTGAAATTGCTAATACAAATAAAAAAACCTATATATTAGCAATAGGGTGTTTAACAAATATAGCATTGGCATTAAAATCTAATCCTGAAATAAAAGATAAAATTGAAATTATTTGGTTAGGAAGTAATTTTTTATTTGGACCTAATAAAGACTTTAATTTCGATCAAGATGTAGAAGCTGTAAAAACTGTTTTTGAATCAAAAGTTAAGCTTACTGTGATGCCTTGTTCACCTATATCATCTAATCTAATGACATCAATATACGAGTTGGAAAGTGAATTAAAAGGCAAAAATGAATTATGTGATTATTTATGCTATAGATTTTACAATAGAGCTTATGGTCCTACTAAGAGATGGCCACTATGGGATATTAGTGTAATAGCTTATATGGTAAATAAAAATTGGTTTAATACTATGGATGTTAGTTGTCCATATATAAATGATGATAATACATTTAAACTAACTGAAAATAGACATAATATTAAATTTGTTAATTATTTAAATGCAAATGATATTTTTAGAGATTTATTTAATAAATTAAAAGATACTAAATAAAAAATAGTATAATTTATTTATTATGATATTAGAAGGAGTAATAAGTATGATAGAAAAATTAAAAGGAAAGTATGTTTTTTTTGATGTTGATGGAACATTATCAGAGTATAGATATAAAGATAAATTGTATGGTGGATTATGTCCAGAATATGGTTGCCAATCACTAGAAAATTTATTATTTAATGATTTATATTATAAAGCAAGACCACTTAAAACTATGCAAAAAGTTATAGATAATTTAGATGCGAATAAAGTATTTATTTTAGGTACAGTTACAACTAATAATGAGATAGATCAAAAATATAAATGGTTAGAAAAATACTATCCAAGTATAAAAAGAGAAAATATGTTTTTTATATCTTCTACCATGTTAAAACCAGAACTTATAATTGAATATTGTAAACATTATAATTTGGATATTAAAGATGTAGCATTTGTTGATGATAGATTAGATGTTTTAAGAAAAGCAGAAACTTTAGGAATAGAATCTTATCATCCTAGTTCCTTCACCGAATAGACAGGAAAATTGAGGCATGAAAAGATTATTAAGAATTAGTTTTGATTTATCATTGTTATCCTTTATACCAATAATATCTTGGTTTTTACTTGGAATAATAATTGATAAAAGTTTAATTAATATATTTACATTAACTTATCCTTTACAATTTATATATTATATAATTAAATCAATATTTTCTACAGGTGCTAATATTAGTAAAGAAAAGGACAAAAATGAAAATGTCGTAATGTCAGGACTTGTATTAGGAACCATTATTTCTATAATTATTTTTATGATAATTTTATTAAATGTAGATAATTATATTAATTTTATGAATATGGATATAAATACATATAAAAATTTTACTATTTATTCAATACTACAATTATTCATTAGTTTAGAGTTTGCAATGATGCAAGATAAATTATACTATGAAGAAAAAAATAAGTTAGCAAATAAAAATTCAGTTATATTTAATTTAATAAATTTTGTTTTGTTAATTGGAACTTCTTTAATAACCAAAAATCAAATTATAATTATATCAACAACTTTAATTCCTTTACTTTTATTTACTATATATATTTATATAAAAAATAGTAATAAGTTTAAGCTAAATATAAATTTATTGAAATGCATAAAATATGATTCTGTAGAATTATTTAATAATATTGCCTTCTTTTTAATATTTTTATTTGGGTTATCCAATGCATTAGAATATGGAGAATCATATGCAACTGCTTTAACTTTTGTAGCATTAATAACTGACACACAGTGGGATACTTTTGATGCTATAAAAGAGGCAGCAACTATAGATATTAGTAAGGGTAAATTTAATTATAAAGAACACAGAAATAATGCTTATAAGTTATTATCAATTTTATTTGGATCAAGTTTAGTAATGTTTGGAATACTTTATAGTTTTTATGATTTAAATTTTAAAATTACAATGATATATTTCTCATTTGAAATAGTAAATTTTTTAGTTTATCCTATATATAGAATTAAAACTTGTTTTTTACAATTAGAATATTCGGCATTAAAAACTACATCAAATAAGATTTTAGCATTAATACTTAGAATGTCTATATCACTTTTAAAGACACCATATTGTACTGGTATTGGTCAGGTATGTTCATCATTATATCAATTTATCACTGTTAGTATAATCTTTAAATTAAATTTTAATGTAGACAAAACTGGAAAGGTGTTAAAAAAAATTAAACATAACAAATTATGTTAAACTTTTTAAGTCATTTGATGATGTAGTACTTTATACTTATAAAATGATTAAAAAGTATAGAAAGTAAAATAAAAGTTATTATTTTTTAAAAAGAATTTAGCTTAGAATCGCTGGAGGAGTTTATATGAAAAGATTGTTAAGAATAGGCTTTGATATATTTATAACATCATTAACACCAATTATTGTATGGCTTTTAATTGGAATAATAATTAATAAAGACTTAATAAATGTTTTTACATTAACGTATCCATTACAATGCCTTATGGGAATAATTGTTTCTATATTTGGTGTAGGCGCAAATGTAAGTGGTATTAAAGATAAAAATGAAAACAGTGTAAATAATGCAATATTATATGGAACCTTAATAAGTCTTTTTGTATTTGGAATAATTGCTTTAAATTGTAAATATTATATAAAATTTATGAATATGAATGAAGATATTTATTTAATTTTTTGTACCTATTCAGTTTTACAAATATTATTACAGACTATTTTTTATTTAATTATGAATAAATTATATTATTTAGAATTAAATAAATATGCAAATAAAATATCTTTTCTATTTAATTTTATTACTTTTATTACTTTGATAGGTACTGCACTCATAACAAAAAATCAAGTTTTTAGTACAAGTATAACTATAATTATATTAACTATATTTGATATTATATTATTTATAAAAAATATAGGCAAAATAGATTTTAAAATTAATTTGAAAAATTATTTTAAATATGATTCTGTATCTTGTTCTATAAATTTTTTGTATTTTATAATATATCTATTTGGTTTCAGTAATTCATTTTCTTTTGGTCAAAAATATGTAACTGCTATTACGTTTGTAACTTTAATAACTGACGTTCAATGGGATGTATCTTCAGCAATTAAAAATGTTGCTAAAATAGATATTGTTAAAGAAAAATTTATTTATACTGAGCATTTAAAAATTGCTATAAAATTTATATTAATATTGATTATATCAGTTATATTAATGGGAGTATTAATTTATCCAATATATAATCCAGATTTGTCAGTAGTTTGTATTTTTGTATTTTTACATATCATTGATTTTATTATAACACCATTTAAAAATATTAAAATGTGTTACTTAGAAATTGAATATTCATCATTAAAAACTACAATTAATACATTAATAGCTTATATTATAAGAACTATTATTTCTTTGACACCAACGCCATTTTGCACCATAATAGGGCAAATATGTTCTTCAATATATGAACTTATATACGTAAAAATAAATTATAAAAATATTTAAAAATATTATTGTTGGGAATATTTTATTTTACTGGTAATAAGGTATGTAAAAATTAATTAAAGCAATTAAATAAATATAGTATCTTTTTAAATTTTATGCTATAATAATTCTCACTGTTTAAGGGGGAATTTTAAATGTTAAATAAAGACAATATAAAAGCTGTATTATCAGATATGACAGAAGATATTTATTCAAATGTCGAAATAATCAAAAATGCATTTGGAAGTTTAGATTATACTGATGAAGAAAATCAATCTATATTACATATTTTAGTAGATAATAAATATGATGAAACAAAATGTTTTTGGGCTATTAAATCATTACTAAAAATAGGATTAAGTCCAAATTTAGAATCAGACTTTAATTATAATTTTATTCAAACTGCTTTATATGCTGGATATACTGAGGAATTTATTTTAAATATTATTAATGAGGCATTAAAATATAACTTAAATATTAATCATGTTGATAGTGATAAGGATACTATTATGCATACTGCAATATATAGTGATGATTATTTAGGTGAAATTGAAAGAATTTATGATTTATTATGTGCTAATGGATATGATTGTACTCAAGTTTGTTCAGAAGGTAGAAATTTGCTTGAAGCAATGATTTTTCAAAACCAATATTCTAAAGAACAAATAGAAAGTTTTAAGAAAAAATTTGAAGAAACATACCCTAAGGTTAAACAAGAAAATCAACCTAAAGAAATTAAACCTGCTGTTATTAATAGTGTGCCATCAAAACAAGAGAGTTCTGTTTCTAAAATAGCCCCAACAATATCTGATAAAGATATTTTAAAACTTGAAAAATATGGTAAAATATTAAATAAAAAAAATTATATAGTTGCACCAACTGTTGGAAGAGAAAAAGAAATGAAAAATCTTATGATTACTTTAGCTCAAGATAAAAAAAGACCATTATTAGTCGGAGAATCAGGTGTTGGAAAAACTTCACTAATAGATGAACTAGCTTATAGAATCAAAACAGGACAAGTACCAAATTTTTTACAAGAAAAAATAATTCTAGAAGTTAGTCCAAGCGATATAGTTGCAGGTTGTGAATTTGTTGGAATGTTTGAAGAAAAAATGAATAAATTAATGAGATTATGTGAAAAGCTAGACATAATAGTTTTCATCGATGAAATTCATACAATATATGGTGCTGGATGTGGTAAAAAAAGCAACAATGACATGGCATCTATGTTAAAATATTATATTGATAGAACTGGTTTAAAAGTAATTGGAACAACAACTGAAAAAGAATATCAAGAATTTTTTAGTACTGATGCTTTAAAAAGAAGATTCGAAAAAATTATTGTTAAAGAACCTACTGAAGATATTTTATATCAAATAGTTGATAAAGTAATTCGAGATTATTATATAAAGAATGAAATATTTTTTGAAAATGAGAATGTAAAAAACCAAATAGTGAATATTATATTAACTGCTACTAAAAAAAGTCATAGAGTATATAATGATGTAGTTAACAATCCGGATTTAGCAATATCTATTATTGATAAAGCTTTTGCATTTGCAAAAGTTTATGATAGTAAATTTATTACAGCAGAACACTTTATTGAGGCGTTAGAGTGTTGTGATAGAATCTACGAACCTTCAATAGAAGAAGCAATAGCTAGATTAAAAGAATTAGATATAAGCATATCTAAACCTGTTCAAAAAATATTAAAAATAGATTTCAGTAGATTTAAAAAATAAAAATTTGAGGAGGAATAAGGATGTTAAAACTATATAAAGAATTAGTAGAACAACTCAAAAATATTACACCACTTTCATTAGATGTTAGCAAAGAAAATGAAGAAAAAGCACTTAAAGAATGTGAAGAATATATTAAAACTGGTAATAAAAATATTAATGATATGACTCCTCTTACTGTTTATTATATTATTAGCAAATTACCGGAAGAAAAACAAATAACATTTTTAAAAGAAAATATAAAATATATAAAAGAACATGATAATGATATATTTTTATATACAATGCTTGCTCCTATATCTTTATCATATTTTCTTTCTTTTAATGTTTTAAAAGAATTAAGGAATATTGATACTGAAATATTTAAGAAAATTATAAGTCAAAATTATGAAAATTTATTTCATGGATTTACTCATGAAGATTATTGCTCTTTTTATAGTCAATTCTATGATGATTTAATTGAAATAGAAAATATGGAATTTATTAATGGATTATATTATCACAATACTTGCTGTTATGAAAATATCATTAGTAATGATGGAATAAATGTTCTTGAACAACAAAAAGTTTATAATGAAAAATTTATGAATTATATTTTAGAAAAGTTTAATGATAAAATTGATACATTTAATTCTAGACAACTTTTATTATTTTTAGTGTATATAGAAAATAAAGAAAGGTATAAAGATTTTATAAATAAACATTATTTTAAATTAAAACTTGCTTTTTATAATATTTCAGAATCTGATTTGAAAGAATATTTAATAAAAACAAATAGTGAACAGCAAGAAATTTTAGTAGCAAAATTTCAAAAAAATATATTAAAAAAAAGCAACTTAAATAAGATATTATCTAAATTAAGTCCTAAGATTATTATAGATTTGTATAATAAAAATGTTTTAAAATCATTAACTCTAAATGATTGGATTAAGTTGTGCTCAAAAATTAGAATAATTGATAATGATTTTAAAAATATATTAGATACTTTTAAAATAGAGAATACAGAAAAATTATTTGATAAAGATTTTTATGCTAATCCTATGCATGACATGTCTGCATTACAATATATTGAAACAAAGTATAGAAATAATATTATAAATAAAGGTGTATTAGAAGAAATAGATGTAACAACTTCAATTTTTTCTGAAAAATATTTAAATAATTTAAGTGAACTTAAAGAAATGTTACAAAATAATATTATTACAAAAAATGATGAAAAATATAAAAAACATTTATCAAATTTTATATTATTTTTGAAAAATCAAAATATTATAACCAATATAGAAAATAATAATTTTCGAGAAATAGAAAAATTGTTTTATAGAATTGTTATGGGAAAATCAATTACAATATTATATAAACTATCAAGTATTGAAGAGGTAACTATATTTAACAGATTAGGCAAAATTGATTTTGAAGTTAAAGATTTTACAGTAGAACAATTAGAAAATTATAATGTTAGACATCATAAACAATTATGCAAAAAATTTGAAAAAAGTAATTGTAATTTTATGAGCTATAAACAGTTAATTTTAAAATTAATGTTAATGGTTGGATTTAATAATGCAAGAGCTTTATTAGAAATTGATGATACACTACCTGTATTGGAACATCTCGTTGGTAATGTTGATGTTAAAAACATTAAGTTAGATAAACAAAGTAATCCAATATTAAACATAAAGATAATGAATTTATTATTTAATGATAAAGATTATTTTAAAATGAAAGAAATGTTATCTAATAAGGACAATGATTTATATAAATATTTTCCAAGAATATTTAATGAATGGGAAATGATTGTTATAAATGGCAAAGATAAATCATTAAAAATGATAATAGATTTTTTTAAAAATAATGAAGTATCATTACCACTTAAATATTATCGTTTAGATGGCTTGTTCAAATTTATTGGATGTAATAATGATAAAGTAAATGAAACTTTACTATTACATAATCAAATATTAACTAGAATAAATTCTACAATACCAAGAATTAAGGGTACTAAAAATGAATATTCCTATGAAATATTAAGACTAGATGATATGGAAGCATTAGTTGTAGGTAATAAAACAGATTGTTGTTTTAGAGTATTAGGTAATGGTTATCCTTGTTTAAAACATTCATTAACAAGCAACAATGGTAGAATATTAGTAATAAAAAAAGATAATGAAATTTTAGCTCACAGTTGGATTTGGAGAAATGGAGATCTATTATGTTTAGATAATATTGAAATTTCTAAAAAAATAAACTCAGTAGATTTCTTAGATATATACTTGCAAATTGCAGATGAGTTAATAAAAACTTCATATCAATCCGAAGGAATAGAGAATTGTATTAAAAATATAACTATTGGATTTACAAATTTTGATAAAGAAATAGAAGGGATTGAGCAATATCCTTGTTTAATAGCAAAAACATGTAATCTTGAAGAAGAAAATTTTGGAAGTAGATTGGGAATTAATAGAAAATTTGTTGATGTTTTACCACAACCTATTGATGAAGTCGAATATTCTGATTCAAAAAACGTTCAATATTTAATTAAAGGAAATGGAATATTTAATTTGGGACAAAGTTGTTTTTCATACCAAGATGAAAGAAAAGATGTTATGCATTACTCAGAAGATAAATCTTATGAAGAAGATTATATAAAAATTATCAATAAAAAAGTTAATTCTTTAAGATATGTTAAAGCTGAAATAGACAACGCTTTAGAATTATTTATGATAATAGATGTGAAATACTTAAAAGAAGTTTATTGTAATGATGATTGGTATGTTATAAGATATTCAAACGGAGATATAGAAACATTTAATAATTCATTAGATGAAAGGGCTAATATTGAAATAAATTCAATTCCTTTAAAAAATGAAAAAACTTTAAAAAAAGTAATTTAGAAAAAATATAATAATTGTAAATTACTATAATTTATAATTTTCATATATAGAGAGGAGAGATATTATGCAATTTATAGATGATCTAAAAAGATTAAAAAACATTATAATTTAATCAAAAATTTCAAACGATGCTATATCAAAAATTCAAAATGATAAAAAAGTATATCGCTTACATTATTTATATTTTAATGATTATCCATTTGGAGAAATGCATGATTTTGCATGTAATACATTTGCTATACCTGAAAATTTTAGTGAAACTGATGCTTTTAAAGTTATATCATATTTTTTTAATAACACTGAGTACGAAATAGGTACATATTACTGTTGCTGTGCTACTACTGAAAAAATTAAATCTATAGGTTTCAAACAGATTGATAATATTTGAGGTGACAAGTATGATATTGTTAATCTATTTAGTGTTGTAAATGCTGACGATGGACATAGATTTAAAAAAGTGAATATTATAAACGTTATTTTGAATGGCATTGTTCTGGAGTAACAGAAAAAGAAGTTGAATCAATATATGAAAAAAACAATATGGATTCACCTTTTATTAGACAAAATATATTACAAAAAAAATTAAATTCTTAGATTAAATTTAGTATTGATTAAGAATAAATTTTATTCTTATATAAAAAGATTAAAAGAATTATAACAATAGATGAGATGAAATATTTATTAAGAGAATTTACTTTGCAAGAATTGAGAAATCAATCTTATATTTGGAATCGTCATGAAGATAAGAGAGATGTTGTTGATCCAAGTAGACTAGAAACAGTAGATGATTTCTTATGTTTACATACTTGTGAATATTATGGATTGTTTAAACCATCAATTGCTGAAGTATTATCTCAAGCACTTGAAAGTGTTATAGAACAAGCAAATACTTTTGAAATTATTGAAAGCCCTGAAACTCGTGAAGATGTTTTCAAATATAAAGAAGTTATTGATAATGGTTTTCATTTATCAAAAGTAAGAGCATACAAAATGCATAAATAATTTATAAAGGATGGCAAAACTATAGTAGTTTTGCTTTTTGAATGATATAATATATGTGTTGTTTAAATATTTATTTAGGAGGGAGAATATGAATCTAAAACAAAAAATAGAAAATTATGTACCTTTTAATGAACAAGAAGAAAAAGATAAAGAACAATTTTTAAAATTTATTGATACATTTGATGATGTTTTGACTAGAGATAATATTTTTGGACACTTTTCAGCATCAGCTTTTGTAGTAAATAAAGAAAGAAATAAAATGTTAGTAGTATATCATATAATTAATGATGGTTGGATTTACCCTGGAGGACATGCTGATGGAGAAGATAATCTTTTATCTGTTGCAGTTCGTGAAGTTGAAGAAGAAACAGGATTAAAGGTAAAAGTTTTAGATGAAAATATATATGCAATTCAATCTGCGCCTGTAAAAGGTCATATAAAACGTGGAAAATATGTTTCAGCACACCTTCATTTAGATGTTGTATATATTATGGAAGCAGATGACAAGTTACCATTAATTTATAAGAAAGATGAATCAAAAGGTGTGAAATGGATTTCATTTGATGAAGCAGATAATGAGACAATGTGTGATTTTATAAGACCTATTCATAAAAAACTAATTAAAAAATTAAATTCAAAATAAAGATGATAAAAAGCAATAATGCTTATAATCATCTTTTTTTTTATTTCAAATATAAGTATTATTTAATTTATTGGTTGATAATTATTGATAACATTACTTTTTTATAATAAATTCTTTTCAGGATACAAAAAAAATCATTCTTTCGAATGATTCATATATGTAAGTTTGGATTTTCAGAACAGATTCTTCAATGGAGCCATAAAGGTTGAAGCCGGACAACCTTTATTTTTCTATATAATAGGTAGTAAAAAACTACTAACTAATATAAGTATACCATTAAAATACGAATATAGTACAAAAAATATAAATACAGTGACATTTACAGTGACATTTGTGATATACTTATATTAGTATGAGGAGTGATATAGGTGAAATTATTTGATGAAATAAAACCAGTGTTTTTTATTGACAATAAAATGAATAATATATTAAATGATATAAATGTTAAACTTAAAAATATAAATGTTAATGATAAACAAAAAAGAAAATATATGATTTCAAAATCTAAAATAAGATCAATTCATTCTTCACTTGCAATTGAAGCTAATTCATTATCTTTA
This sequence comes from uncultured Bacilli bacterium, assembly GCA_934129945.1. GTDB lineage: Bacteria > Bacillota_I > Bacilli_A > RF39 > UBA660 > RUG14121. The sequence goes on along the minus strand of CAKOXC010000001.1, from coordinate 6,958 downwards.
TTTGATGTAGAAAATATATCAGAAAACAAACTTATATTAGGTAAAAAAGATGAAGTACAAGAAGTAAAAAATGCAATTGAAGCATATAATCATATAAATGAATATAATTATAAAAGTGAAAATGATTTATTAAAGCTACATGGGTTAATGATGAAATACTTTGATGAAGATAATGGCAATTATAGAAATCATGGTGAAGGAGTAAAAAGAGAAGATGAAATAATATATATGGCTCCTGAATCCATTTTAGTTCCATCTTTAATGAAAAGTTTATTTGAATATATAAGCAGTAGTGATTTAAATATTATTATTTTATCTGCAATTTTTCATTATTATTTTGTTTTTATTCATCCTTTTTCAGATGGAAACGGGAGATGTGCTAGATTTTGGGTAACATTAATGCTAATAAATTATGATAAAAATTTTGAATTTATACCACTAGAAGAGGAAATATATTTAAATCAAGAAAACTACTACTTAGCTATAACAGAATGTCATAATAATGGAAATGCCAATGTATTTATAGAGTTTATTTTACAGACAATTAATTCATCGTTAGATAAATTGATAAAAAATAGTAATTTCGTTTGTAATGGTATTCAAAATAAAATTATAGAACTAGTATCAAATAATAATAGAATTACACAAAATGAAATAGCTAATATAACTAATGTTAATGTAAGAACCATTAAAAGGCATTTTAAAATATTAATAGATAATTTAATAATTGAAAGAATAGGTTCTGACAAAGCAGGATATTGGCAAATACTAAAATAATAATTAAGCTAGTGATAAAATTTGCCAAAATGATGGTATAGGTTGTATAGATGGTATAATTGTATATATAGAAGTGACAGATAAATAGTAATTTGAGAGGGAGTGATTGAATTGAAATTAGTTAAGAACACTACATTATATTTATTACTTTTGATAGTAATGATTGTAGGTGGAACTGCAGTGTTAAAATTATTTGATTTACTTTTAAAATTAGGATATGAAAATATTTGGTTGTCTGGATTTAAAGTAGGATTTATTGCTTGGATTGGTATGATAATTAATGAATATTATCATTTTATTAAAGATAATAAGAAAAATAATAAGTAATTGATAAATTATAATTTATTAGTGAGATTAGTTTTAAATAAACTAGTCTTTTTATTTTAAAAGAAAGAATTATAACACAAATGTCACATGGTGATGATTTTGTCACACATAATATAATAAGTTAATATAAAGAATTAATATAATAAGAATATAAATAATAATTTAAATTAGTATAAATATTTATATATAGCTGTGTTCCTTTTGTACTTCTTAAACTTGATAAATTAATAGTGATTATTCCGAGTTCTAATTTGTTACTTTTAAACTTATCATTATTTTTTATAGGTATTATTCTTATTATTTTTTCTATTTCATTTTTAGGTGTAAATGATAAATTAGTGAAATTTTTATTTGATATAACTTCATAATAATTAACATCATACATTTCTTTCAAGTTATTAATACAATTTTTTATTTCAAATTTAGTTCTAAAACCATTATGTGCTACAAGTATAGGAAATTTATCTTCATCCATTCAATTTTTCTTTTTAATTTATCACTTATTTTTAATTTCTTTGTTTCTATATTTAACATATAATCAACTCCTTTACATAACAAAAAACTAACTATTTCTAGTTAGCATTTATTACTCTCAGAAGTCGATTTCCAAGTTTCCTATCAATTTGGAGCGAATAAATAACAAGTTACGAACTAAATTCTCTTTCTAAAAAATATTATATAGTAATTCCTATATTTTTACAAGGAAGTATGGGAATTTTTTGTATTTTATTGTATAATATCTTATATAAATTTCTTGGAGGTAATGACAATGTTAAAAGAGGTAAAAATTGAACTTACTAATAGATGTTTTAGAAATTGTAAGCATTGCTCCAGTAGTGCAACTAATTGCTCTAATAATGTAAAAGAATTAGATTTTGAAGATGTAAAAAAAATTATATATGAAGCAAAAGATATGAATGTAGAAACAATAGTATTTACTGGTGGGGAACCTTTAATGTATGAAAGACTGCCAGAGTTAATAAAAGTGACTTCAAAATTAGGTATGAATTCAACACTATATACTTTTGCTTATAGAAATGAAAAAAGCTTAAATAAATATAGAGAATTATTACATAATGGTTTAAATAAAATTATATATTCTTTAGCTGATACTTTATCAGATGAACAAGATTTATCTACATATTCTCATACTGAATTTTTTGATAAAGTTTTTAAAGATTATAATGCAAAATTAGGATTTCATTATACAGTTTCAAAAGACTCTATTCCTAAAATGAATGACACTGTAACTAGTACTTTAATTTTATTTAATGATAAATCTTATTTTGATAAAGTTAGTTTGCTTAGATTTGTTCCTCATGGCAAAGGAATAACAGAAATGGATTTAACTAAACAAGAATTGTTGATGATAAAAGAGTTATATTTAAGCCTTAGAAATAAGAGAAAAATAAGATTAGGTAGTCCATGGAATATTCTAGGTGTTGAAAATAGTCCTTGTATTATTGCTGATGAAATTGTGATTATTGGATTTGATGGTATTGCATATCCTTGTGATTCTATAAAGTATTTTACCAAACTTGGTATCAGTGGAAATATAAAAGAAAATACTCTTGAAGAAATGTATAATTCATCTTATTTTTCAAATATTAGAAAGTTAAATACTATTAATTCTTGTTCTACTTGTAAAGATTATAAAATATGTAAAAGTGGTTGTATTGGTCAAAAAATAATAGCAAATTATATCGAAGATAAAGATAAAGTAAAAGTATTAAAAAAATGTATAAATTCAAGAGATCCAAAATGTATGAGGTAAATATGAAAAAAAGACAAGAAGTTTATGATTTATATTGGTATTTTGCTTGTGAAAGACAAAATATTTTTATAAAAAAATTAAATGGCGAACCTGCTCCATGGACTAATGATAAAATCTTACAAGAATATAAGTTTTGTAATAGTTATAGAGTTAATGATAGAGTTAGTCAATATTTATTAAAAAATGTTATTTATAATGGTAAAAAGTATTCTGATGAAGATATGTTATTTAGAATATTGTTATTTAAACTATTTAACAAAGAATCAACTTGGAAATTATTATTAAATAATTTTATAGATATTACTTTAAAAACATTTAATGTAAAAGAATACTCTAGAGTATTAGAAAATGCTATATCTAGTGGTATTAAAATATATAATGATGCTTATATAAGTTGTGCTAATAAAGCATTTGGATATGATAGAAAGCACGATAATCATTTAGCACTACTTAACAAAATGTTTAATGAGGATAGAATACAAAATAAAATAATTAAATGCAAAACTATGGAAGAGGCATTTAATATAATTAAAAGTTATCCATTAATAGGAAACTTTATGGCTTATCAATTAGTAACTGATATTAATTATAGTGAAGTGGTAAATTGGAAAGAAGATGAATTTACAGTAGCAGGTCCTGGTTCACTTCGCGGAATAAAAAAGTGTTTTATTGATAAAGGTAAAATGAGTAATGAGGATATAATTAGTTATATGTATGAACATCAAGACGAAGAGTTTAAAAGACTTAATTTAGATTTTAAAAAAATTGGTAATAGACCATTACAACTTATTGATTGTCAAAATATATTTTGTGAATTAGATAAATATTGTAGACAAGCAATACCGGATTTAAAATCAAATAGAACTAAAATCAAAAAACATTATGTACCCAAAAAAGAAAGAATAGAATATATTTATCCAAAAAAATGGAAGATATAGAACACAGGGATGAGAAAATGCATGAATACTAATTACAACTTATTAAAAAATAAAGAAATAATTGCAATTTTAGATGGAAATTTTCAAATAGAAGAAGTTGATGGTATAAGAATTACTATGCCTTATTTAAGTGAACCAATGCTTTGTGAAATTTTCCAAAAGTTTGGATGCTATCAAGAATATTACTGGGGAAATAGTTCTAAAACAAATTTAAGTAGATGGTAGTATATGGATAAAAGAAACAACAAGGTATTATCTGGTCTTGAAAATATTGTTTAATCAATTGCTGAAATGAGAAATAATGGAAGTGATTCACATGGCCTTGGAAGTAAGAAAGTAAACATTCCAGACTATCATGCTAGATTAGCATTAAATTCTTCTTCTATTATGGCTGAATTTATTCTTTCTGTATCACAACATTAAAGGTAATAAAAATATAGGTTATGGGAGTTCTCATAGTAGAATTTGTGTGTGAGTACAAATTCAGTGCTGGCTAGACATAAATTTTACTCCTAAATTTAAAAAGAGGATTAAATTATTTTGATAATTTTTTTCCTCTTTTTTGAAGATTGTTTATACAAAAATATATTCATTTAAGACAATTTCTTCTGCTGTGTTTTTATAGTTGTTTATTAATTTTGTCCGTTCTAATGGATTTAATTTCAAGGATGAAAAAAGTCCTCCTTTCTGTGATAAGAGAACTTTTAAAGTTTTATACAAAATAAAAACTCACAAACTTTTAAGCCCGCAAGTTGATTTCAAATGGAGCGGTTGTCGAAGATATCTACAACTTTTCACTTATTAACGATTTGATATACAAAAAATTAATTTCTACTGATATTCTTTTAGGTATATGTATTGAAGTAATGAGTATCTTTATTTTCAAAGGCATAAAGATAGAGCATTAAATGATAAATTATCAAAAAAATACTGGCTAATATTATTTTTCAAGATGAAAAAAATATCCAAAATTGATTAATAAAGCATACTGTGGTACTATATAATACATAATTTTTCTTGTATTGGTGGTGATATAAGTGTCGATTGAAAATAAGATTTCAAATTTCATTAGAGATATGGGATATTTAAATAATGAACACGTTTTAGGAATTCTCTTTTATGGTAGTTATTTAACAGGATTAAATACAGATAATTCTGACATTGATTTGCATATTATATTTGATAATGAAGAACCTAATCATTTGATTAGAGGAAATAAAGTAGTAGATGGAACAAGAATAGAATATTTTGAAAAACCAATTGCTGATATCTATCAAACTGTCAACGAAGACTATATTAATCAAAATAATGCGACATTAACAATTTTTGGAACTTCTAAAATCATTTATGCTAAAGATACTCAATTAAAACAATTACAAGAATATGTAATTAATAAATTTTCTAATCCATTACCTCCACTTAGTGATGATGAGGCTAAAGAACAAGTATCTATTTTAAATAATAGAATGGAAAAATTAAAAACATATGCAGAAACTAATAATCCATATTTTGAACATTTATATCACTTAACAATAGATAAAATCAGAAGATTTTATCATAATTTAATGGGAATCCCTAGAATAGAAACTTCTAAAGGATTTAGAATATATACTGATGAAAAATATAGAAATGCATTTTGTATTAATAATATCCCTGAAAAAAATTTTATAGAGATGTATTTTAAATTGATTTCTGATGCTAGTTTAAATAAAATTCAAAAATATAACTTATTAAATAAAATGTATGAATTTACAAAAAGAAATGTTATTTTGAAAAATGATTATAGAATACTTATCAAAAGTAGAAATGTTGACTTTGATGTTCCTATAATTGAACCAACTGTAATTGAAAACCGAGATACTATTGAGATTCCATCAACCACTTTAAAAAAAATACTAAAATTTATTAAAGAAATGGATTATTTAAATGATGAACATTGTTTAGGAGTAATAGTTTATGGAAGTAGTTTAACTGGTTTTAATACAAATATTTCAGATATTGATTTACATGTAGTATTTGATAATGAGGAACCAGAACGTTTAATTAGAGGAAATAAAATTATAGATGGTACTAAAATTGAGTATTTCGAAAAACCTATTAAGGATATTTATTTAGAAATTGAAAATGGTTATTTAAATCAAAATAATGCATCTTTTGCAATAATTGGTAAAGGTGTTATAGTTTTTGAAAGAGATAATAAGTTAAATTTGCTACAACAATATGCTATAAATAGATTTTCAACACCTATGCCTTGTTTAAGTGAAGAAGATGCTAGGGAGCAAGTGTCTATTATAAATAATAGGATGGAAAAATTAGAAAAATTTGCTATAAACAATGACCCTAGATTTGAACATTTATCGCATTTAACAATTGATAAAATTAGAAAGTTTTATCATAAAAGTATTGGTATTTCTAAAATTCCTACATCAAAAGTTTATAGAATTTATACTGATGAAGATTATAGAAATTCGGTTTATAAAGAAAATCCAGAATTAGATTTTGTTAATATGTATTTAAATTTAATTACAACAAATTGTGTAGATAAATTGCAAAGATTAGAAATGATTAAAGAATTTTATAACTATGCAACAAGAAATATAAATTTAGGAAATGATTATAGAATTCTTATAAAAAGTAGAAATACAGGAATTAATAAAAAAGGTGATAAAAAGCATTAACACTCATAATCATCTTTTTTTATTTCAAATATAATTATTTAAACTATTTGTTAATAATATTGATAGCATTACTTTTTTACAAATCATTGTAAAACAAAAAAAATCAATCTTTTCAGATTGATTTAATCATTAACGCCACATTGGTGCGACGATTTTATCTTATGGAGCCCTTATGGTTCTGGTAAAACAACCATTAAAAGCAACAATTTATAGGTAGTAATAACTACTAACTAAAATTAGTATAACATGGTTTTAGTAAAATTAACCAACATTTTAATATTTTAAGTAAATAAAATGATATAATAGGAACTGAAAGACAAATAGTAATTTGTATAAGAAATTATATTAGTAAATGAAATAAATTTAATAAAAAATTAATTGTTTTTATATTTATATATATGTATAATATGCTAAAGGAGAGTTTATAAATGAGAGGTTGTAATAAAAAGAAAAAAGCAAAGTAT